>JAJYSJ010000018.1 GCA_021793645.1 Bacillota bacterium | reverse complement strand
GGCAGGGTATGCGTCCTTCAATATCGCCAATTGCTGGGCCGGCGGCTGCCCCGAGTTGATCGCCGCTTCCTACGACCACGGTGCACATTGGCAGCTCGTCAGCGCAGTAAATATGGGACCCATTCCTGGCTGGAACGGGTCAATGCTGGGACCCGAAGGGGGCGTGGTCTCCCTCACAGCGGTGAGCCCCACCACAATCATTGCTAGCAACATGGAAGGCATAGCCACCAGCGAGGACAGCGGACGAACTTGGCAAGAGATTTCCCTGATGCAGTCCGGTCCGTTCGCCTCAATCAGCGCGGCCGATGGGGTGACGTACGCACTAGCCGACCAGCCTGCGAGCGTTCTCCTGCGCAGGTCCGCACCAAACGGACCGTGGCAGTACGTCTTTCCAAGTGTTTCTCCACAGCAGTCGATCGACTTCGTGCACGGCGACCTCGGCTACGGAGTTGGGCTGTACTGGGACCCATCGGCTGTCCTTCGCACGACCGATGGCGGTGCGAAGTGGACGGTTGTGGGGTCTGGACCCAGCGACACGTTTGCCGTCTCCTTCGCGGACGACAGCCGTGGAGTAGCCATGGCCTACAGTCCCGTGTTATCTCAGACCGTTGACGGTGGGAACAACTGGGTCAGGATGTGGGGCCAGTCGGCGTTCGCAGCGCTTTTCCTTCATGGCAAGGGCGTTGCGCTCCGCTATAGCCAAGGAGTCCTCGCGCCTCAGATCTACTCTCTAAACGGCGGATCATCCGCGCCCACGCCGATCAAGGGCGCAATGTTGCCTGTAGACCTTCTCAAGACTAACCGCGCCGCTTATGCACTCGGGTTCGGCACGCCGACCAGCGGGTGGTTCCTCTCGCTTAGTAGGGGCAAACCTTCCCTTTGGCGCACTATCAATGTTGGGCGTACGTGGACCAAGGTGCTCCTGCCGGTACAGCTGCGCGGGAAACCCGACCAGGCATGGCTCGCCGCCGCAGGCAAGAACACCGTGTGGATCGCGATCTACCCGGCGGGGTCGGCCAACGCCGAGAACGTCACACTGCTCCGCAGCACAGATGGGGGCCGGCACTGGACCCTCAGCCGCTTGCCCGGCTGGATGGTGAACAATGAGCCGAACGACCAGATACTATCAGCGACCTCTGGTGAGGACGCTTGGATCATTACCCCGGATGGAGTTTACCGCACAGCCGACGGCGGAAAGCACTGGACACAGGCAGCCCAATAATTGAGTATCCGCACTTTCGTCCAGTCTTGGGGCCGCTCGTGCGTTGACACCGAGCGCGGTTGTTTCGTGTTACGAGCAAGCACCGCGGGGCCTAGTGCCCCGCGGTGCTTGCCGTGTGGGTGAGATCAGTCTTCACCGGTCTCGGAGGTCGCGTACGTGTGGCGCAGCGCGTAGCAGGATGCCGTGATGCCTTGAGCGCGCATAGCACGCTTCAGCATGTCCGGCACGTCACCGGTCCGCCGCCCGATGACCAGTTCGTCCGGAACGCCGCGGTGCCCCGCTAGGAGATCACGGAACCGTCCCGTTGCCTTCACGGAGTCCACTTTGTTCCCGCGCCCGACATGGATCTTGGCAATCTTCTGGCCAACGACCACATCGCGGTGCCGGAGTTCGGCAACCTCCCCAACGCGGAGCCCCCCGAATAGCATCAGCGCGACGGCAAGGTGAACCTCGCCTTCGGTCCGCTGGAGCAGTCGGGCGGCTTCCTCTTTCCGGAGGCTGTCCTGTCGGTCCATCCTTGTTCCCCTCTCTCGATTCCGAGTTGAACCTATCCACGTATTTCTGCGGTTACGGCAGGAGCTCCTAAACAAAAATCAGCCGCTCGATCTCTACTTGTGCCATGAATCTGTCACTACACATCTCGCCCCAGCATGGCGCGGACTCCGACATTCCTTTAGGAGAACCCTTGGGAAAAGGATAAAGGGATAGTAGTGGCACACCAGCATGAGGAGTTGAGAAAGTTGGCTGCACGTAAGCAATCGCAGCCGACAGCCAGGAGCATCATCGCCAGACAGGAGACACCGGCAGACACCGTGGACCCCAACGCTTCCGGCACACGCTGGTTAAGCGTTGAGGAAATGGCCGAACACTTGGGCATCGGCCGCTCTCTCGCGTATCAGCTGGTCCGCACGGCCCAGGTACCCGCTGCGAGGCTGGGCACCGTGTGGCGCATCCCGCTGGATCTGCTCGATGCCAGCCTGCTCGCGGAAGCCACGCGGCGCAAGGAGTAGAGGGGGACACGCAGTGGCTCGCACTCGCACCCGCCGTCGGCGGCCCAGAGGGCACATCCGTCAGCGCGGAGAACGTTCGTGGGAGGTCAAGGTCGAACTCTCTCCGGACCCGTTGACGCTCCACCGCCGTAGTCACTTCTGTACCGTGCGGGGCACGCGAGCGGACGCCGAGCGCCACCTCACCCGACTCCTGCACGACATCGACGATGGCGCCTTCATGCCGCCCGCCAAGGACACGGTCGCCGATCTCCTCGCGGAGTGGCTCTCGCAGCGCACCGAGCGCAGCGAGATCGAGGCGTCCACCCTCGAAAGCTACCGGCATCTCGTGCATGACATCTTGCTGCCGCGCCTGGGCGGCGCAAAGATCGCGCAGGTGTCGGCGCCGATGATCGATGGGCTCGTCTCCGACCTCCTGCACGGCGACGCCAGACATCCGGCTCCCTACGCGAAGGGCACGATTCGCAAAGTGCACATGATCCTGCGCGGCGCCCTCAAGCTCGCGATCCGCAACGGCATCATCAAGCAAAACCCGGCCGACGCGATCGAGCTGCCGCGGCAGCGGCACGAGGAACGCGAGGTCTGGACCGTCGAGCAGGCTAGGCAGTTCCTCGCGCTCATCGAGGGCGATCCGCTCTACCCCTTCTTCCGGATGTCGGTGCAGCTCGGCACTCGCCGCGGTGAGCTCGTCGGCCTGTGCTGGGACCGCGTGCACTTCCTCGCGGATGGCAGTGGAATCATCGAAGTCCACCAGCAGATCCGCCTCGTGGGCGGCAAGCTGCAGGTCGCCCGCACCAAGACGAAGAAGAGCACGCGCGACATCGCCCTGCCGCCGTTCCTCGTCGAGATGCTCCAGGCGCATCGCGCGCGTCAGCTGGAGCAGGCGAAGATGTACAACTGGCAGGTCCTTGCGGACAGCTACGTCTTCACGCGCAACGATGGTCAGCCGGTGCGACCCGACTCGGTCTACCACCACTTCATGAAGCTGATCGCGAGGCATGGCTACCCGAAGATCACCCTGCATGATCTCAGGCATGTTTTCACCTCCCTCATGGAGGAGGCGGGCAACAGCGCGCGTGTGAAGGCCGACGTGATGGGCCACACGACGACCGTCATGGGCGATAACGTCTACACCCACACTTCGGAAGATGCCCAGCGGCGCGCCGTTTTCAAGGCCGCAGACGCCTTCGAGAGCGGCTTTAAGCCACCGCTCGGTGGCAATTTCGGTGGCAACGCCGAAAACGGCCCTTCCGCGTGAACAACAAAAAACCTGCAATCCCTTGCGGGAAGCGGGTTCAAGCTTGGTGGAGCCGAGGGGAGTCGAACCCCTGACCTCTTGAATGCCATTCAAGCGCTCTCCCAACTGAGCTACGGCCCCAAAACCACCTGTTCGGCCTCCACCAGACCGTCCAGCGCACGCACATTACTATACCGTCGACGGCCCAAAGCGTCAAGGAACGGGAACTTCTGGTCCCGCGTGCGAAGCAAGCCCCTCTCCCATCGCGGCCTCCTGAAGGGCGACGTCGTACGTGAGCATCGTGATCTCCGGCAGGTCGCGTTGCAACGACTTGGCCATGGCGAGATGCCAAAGATCTGCCCCGCGAAGGTGCCAACGTACCGCGATGGCTCGCGTCACCGCCCAATCTGGGCTTGAGGAAATTCGCTGCCAAGGCCCTTGTGCCAGAAGGCCTTGTGCAGCCCTGAACCCGTGTTCCGACGCGCCCCCCTCGCGTCGCAGCCGACTCAGCACCGCATGGGCTTCTGCCCATGCTAGGCTCGAGAGAAGATGCGTTGCTTGGGAACGCAGTTGGCGCACCGCGAGGTCGGTATGACGATCCGCCATCAGCGTGGATAGCACCGCAGACGTGTCCCAGTAGAGGACTCCTTCAGCGTCCCCCATCCCGGTCCTCCTGCAACATGCGCTGCGCCGCATCACCCGGCGGACGAAGCGGGGGCGTCCACTCTCTCTGCCCTGTTTCCCTCGGCGGCTCAAGAACTCCTCGGTCTTCAAGGCGCTTGAGGCGCTGTTGAAGCGTCCGTGCAACGTTGTTCACGGGTATGATCCGTGCGATAGGCTTGCCGCGGTCGGTAATCATCCACTCGACGCCTTCCTGCACATCACGGAGTACTTGGCTCAGTCGCGCCTTGGCTTCGCGGATGCCGATCTCCCGCACATGCCCACCTCCGTCGCGGATCAATGCGACTCCATCATATTGTGGTCTTTGTGGTCACGTCAAGCGATATGCTGCGGTCGCGCCCGGTCGGCGACCTGAGTCCTTGCGCCATGATGAGTCCCGCCGCGCTCAGGCATGCGATCAGGGCGATGGTGTCGTGAAATCCTGCGTTGGCCGTCTGTGCCATGGCATGCGCGGCGCCTGCACTCAGCGCCGCAGCCGCCCGCGCCTTCTCCCTCACCTGAAAGAACGTCACGATCAGCGCGATCCCCGTGGCACCAGAGATGCGATCCACGATGCTGAAGAGCGTGTTGGCGTCGGGCACTTCTTCCTTGGGCAGCGTACCGATCAGCCGGTTCAGCGGCGGATGGATCACGAGGCCGATGGCGAATCCTCTGCCGCTCAGGACAAGCGCCATCAGCCAGTCCGGAGCATGTGCTGTCATCAGCAGCACGCTGGCTGTCGCGAGCGTCAGGATCGCCATCCCGAGCATCGTGGTCATGGAGATGGTCATGCGCGAGGTAGGTGCGCCGCGCATCGTCGCCGCGGCGGTGATCGGCGGACCTACCCGCACCTTCGGTCGCAGCGGCGACTTCTACCGTATCGCCGGTCGCCGGGTGGCGGCGATCGACGGCCCGAACCGTTATACCGTCAAGCCCTTCGGCTACTACGTCATCCTGGCTCCGAAGAACCCGGATGAGGTCGCGACGCAGCTGAGCCGCCTGCTCGGCATCGGCGTCGCGGTCGTGGACTGCAACGACCTCGGCTCCGAAGTGCTTGGCGCGAGCGAGGGCGTGGACCGGGAGTTCGTGCGCTCTGCCCTCAGGGACAATCCCATGGGCCAAAGGGATCAGCGGACCCCGATGGGCGTACTCAGGCGAGTGCGGCAGTAGGAACAGAGGCAGAGCGAGGCAGGTTATGGTCTGATTACGAGTCGCCGCGCTCTGCAGCAGACTTCTGCCCATAGAAGCTCGCAACCGAGCGGAATGTCCGGATAGCTCGTCCCATGCGTTCTGCGAGGGCAGCTCTCTGTTCGCCTGAACGAGGACATGTCGAGGTCGTAACAGTGATCATTGCCAAACGTCATCAGGGTGTCGGCAAAGGGAAGGTCTACGCGCACGTGCTCGAGCAGACCAAACGGCAGGTGGCGGAAAGGTTCGACGATCTGCTCAACCGGCTCCCACGTAGAGCCCAATGGCGACCGGCGCGGGGCATTCAAGCGGTAACATTCGCATGTATCGGGCAAGCCCGTCGAAGATCCGGCGACTCCGTTAGCCTGTTTCTTCTTCGGCGAGCAGGTTATGCTCTACTGGAGAGGACTGCATCGACAAACGGGCGAACCACCACGACTGACCGCCACGCTGGTGCCTTGAGTCGTGAGTACGCAGGGAGGGATTGACATGTCGACTGGCTCTGCCTCTCGGCCCGAAGTGGTTGCGCCGCGCATGCCGATCCCCACAGAGGGCGTTTCCCGCCTTTGTGGGGAGTATGGGGTCCGGGAGCTCTCTCTCTTCGGATCTGTGCTCCGCGATGACTTCAGCGCACGAAGCGACGTCGACGTGCTCGTCGAGTTCGCTGCGGACGCGGATATTACGCTTCTCGACTTGGCTGGCCTGAAGTGCGACCTAGAAGATCTCCTCGGCCGCAGCGTGGACCTCGTCGAGAAGGATTGCATCAAGCCGTTCCTGCGGGGCGAGATACTCTCCACAAGGCGGGTCATCTATGTCGCACCGAGCTGATCGTACGGACGTTGAGCTTCTAAAGGACATGCTAAGAGCATGTTCCAAGATCGCACGTTATCTTCAGGAGGCGACCCATGGACGACGAGCAGAAGCAGGATGCCGTGATTCGCCAGATTGCCGTCATCGGTGAGGTTGCAAGCCGCCTGAGCCCCGCCTGCCGCGAGCGGCAGGCCCAGCATCCATGGCGACGGATGGCGAACATGAGGAACATTCTCGTCCACGACTACACGAACGTGAATCTCGACCGCGTCTGGCGAACGGCTACCACGTTTGTGCCTCAACTCGCGGCAGCATTGCCTGAACTTATTGCCTTCGAAGAGCAGCGGATCGCCGACTGACCCGTGCAGCCACGCAGTTGTCCGTGTGTGCGCATATCGGGTGGACGGAGATTCGGGAACCTCTTTCGGCGCGGGCCACTGGGCATAACTCTCCACGCTCCTCGTCCACTTGCCTGCGAAGCCTTGGCCATTCGACTTGGAGAGGGCGATGAGATGGATAAGGATGCGGCACAACGGAGCACAGTTCAGGCGCTGCGAGGGGAGTTTGGCGAGCGACTCATCGGTGTCTTGCTCGTCGGATCTCGAGCCTACGGAACGCCCCACCCATTGAGCGATTGGGACTTCTTCGTGCTGATCGACGCCACATGGCGCCAGAGGCGCGTCCTGAGTGTCGGTGGCAATGAGGTGGAACTCCTCATCAACCCGGTCTCTCAAGTGCGTAAGGAGTTCAAACTGTGGGAGCATCCTGCCACCATCGATATGTTCGCTCATGGTCTGATTGTGGAAGATTCGACAGGACAGGTGGCCGAACTGCAAGCGGAGGCTAGCCGGATCTGGCGGGCGGGACCGCCTCCGGCCGATCCCAAGTGGACCGCACTGTGGCGCTACGCGCTTTGCGATGTCGTGAAGGACGTACAGGACTTACAAGATGACGATCCGCGCAGCGCAGAGTGGCTGACGGGGCAAGGCGTTCTCTCCGCGCTCGTCGGTCACTACAGACTCAACCGGCGCTGGCTGCCGCAGCAGAAGTACCTGCTCA
Source organism: Bacillota bacterium (assembly GCA_021793645.1). Lineage (GTDB taxonomy): Bacteria > Bacillota > Sulfobacillia > JAJZYS01 > JAJYTV01 > JAJYTV01. Next base: position 40,317 of record JAJYSJ010000018.1, on the reverse strand, counting down.
AAGACCTCAGTTGTTGGGACGAGAGCAGCGCCGCGCTCGCGCGCGACGCACTTGATCCAAGTCGCTCTATCGCAGAGCGCGTGGACGCCCTTTGGGCACTTTCCCACCGGACACTTTCGCCGGTGGGCGGCTGGCTGGAACATTGGGACAGCGACCGTGAGGAACTGCCAGACGCGAACGTCCAGTAGCGTCTCTGCGCCCAAGAATGCGGGTGATACTGCCGATCGCGGTGGGCACCTGTACGGTGGTCTATGTTTCAAAGCCCGAAAAAATCTTGAAGTACGCTCTGGTAGCGGGCTAGACTGCGTAGCTGTAAATGACACCATACTGTAGTTGCGCGCGCACCAAGGCGCTTTGGCAGCGCGTTACCGAGCAGCGCCCCAAGTCCCGTCGTCAGCCCCTGGGGAAAGAGCACCATGCCCGCCGCCAGGGCGGACTGCCCCTGGAACTGCTGCATGTACATCGGGACGACGACGATCAGGGCGAAGGTCTCGATGGACACGATCGCTACAAGGAGCATGGCGATCGCCTGCTGAGAAGGCAGCATCAGCCGCACAGCGACGATCGGGTGGGCTTGGCGCACGGCCCAGACGGCGTATGCGGCCAGAAGGACTGCGCTCGCCAACCAGTAGGGCCACACGGCCGCGGAGAGCCACCCCTGCTGCACGCCCTGAGAAGCTACGAAGGCCAAGAGCGCGAGTCCTGCCGCAAGCAGCACGAATCCGGGAAGGTCGAATGGGGATGCGTAGGTCAGCGATCTCGCGGGAAAGAGCCGCGGGTATCTGCCGGGCGCCTTCTCCTTTGACTGAACGACAAGTCAGTCGTTACGAATGGCCAAGCGGTTTCGTGGCCTCGTCAGGTCACGCGGGCCGCTTCTCCGACCGGCAAGCGCGGCGCGTCTCCCCAAAGGCGCTCCAGGTCGTAGAAGCGGTGCGCCTCCGGCAGCATCACGTGAACGGCAATATCGCGGAAATCGACGAGGATCCAGTCGGAGCCTTCCCCACCCTCGCGGTGGTGATAGTCGTGCAGCCCATCGCGGAGCGCATCGACGACCGCCTCGGATTGCACCCTGTTCTGGGTCGTGCAGACGACGAAATAGTCGACAAACGGAGTGTGCTGCCTCACGTCGATGACGATGACATAGGGGCACTTGCGCTCCTGGCAGATCTCGGCGGCGCGGCGCGCTCTTTGGGCGCTTTCCTCTTCGCGTGCGATCGTGCGTTCCCCCTCAGATGAAGCTGTTGTAGGTCGCGACGCTGCGCGGGTGAATGAGCTGTCCCGTCTCAACAAGGTGGGAGAGCTGTGTCTTGAGGCATGCCGCGACGGCGGTCCGGAGCCCCATGCGCGACGCCTCGCGCAGCGCGTCTACCCCCGGATACTCCCTTCCCGGCTCGATGGCGTCGGCGATGAAGATGATTTGCGCCAGCTTGGCCATGCCCGGTGCACCCGTTGTGTGCAGACGCACCGCCTGCAGGATGTCGGGGTCGTGCAAGCCTTCCTCCGCGAGACGCGAAGCCTCGATCGGGCCGTGCAACAGGATCGGAGCCTGACGCTCGACGCGCTCCATCGGTAGTTTGCGCATCAACGCCTCGGCAAGCATGTCGGCTGGCCGCATCTCCCGCGCTAGATCGTGCGTGATGCCTGCGAGCCGGGCACGCTCAGGCTCTTCTTCATAGAATTCCGCAAGCGACGCCGCGGTGTCCGCCACACCGAGCGAATGCTGCACACGATTGGGCGTGAGTGTCTGGTGCAAGAATGCGAGCCAATCCTTCTCCGCCACTGCTATCCCCCCATGGAATGCGGCGCTAGCGTCGCCAGAAGCCGGACAATGGCCCAGCGCCCGCGTGTCCAGCGGCGAAGGGTCCGCCGTAGAGGCCGCTCTTCAGGATGTAATGCTCTACCGTCTCTGGAACCAAGTACTTGATCGGGTTGCCCTGCGCGACCCGCGCGCGAATATCGCTTGAAGAGATCGCCAGCGCCGGCACTTCGATCGTGTGGACGCGCTTCGCGTTCGCCTCCGGAATCGCCTTGCGCAGCCGCCGAATGTCGGCTGGCGGGTAGCCAGGCCGGGTCGCGGCGATCAATTCGCACATCTGCAGGATGGCTTCGGGGCGGTTCCAGGTCATCAGTTCCATCACAGCATCTGCGCCCGTGATGAAGTAGATGGCTGTATCCGGCTCCACCTGTGCCCGCAACGCCTCGATCGTGTCAACCGTGTAGGATGGCCCCGGCCGGTCGATCTCCACGCGCGAAACCCGAAAGTACGGGTTCGTCGTGGTCGCCAGCACGGTCATCAGGAAGCGGTGCTCGGACGTCGTGACGAAGCGGTCCGCCTTGTGCGGCGGACTGCCCGACGGCACGAAGACAACCTCTGACAGGCCGAAGCATGCGCGTGCGGCCTCCGCAGCCACCAGGTGGCCGAAGTGAATGGGATCAAATGTACCGCCCATAATGCCGATCGCTCTACTGCCCTGCATCGCCGGCTCCTTCGGCGCAGGCGCGCCCGTATCCTCTAGCGGTCCGCATCGTCAAGGAAGTCGAACTCGAGCTCACGGATGTGCACGGTGTCCCCAGGCTTGGCTCCCTCTCGGCGGAGCGCCTCTTCGACGCCTTTGCGGCGCAGGTAGCGCTGCAGGCTGCGCACGGCTGAGTCATTGCCCAGGTCGGTCATCGCCACGCGGCGCTCCACCGTCACTCCTTCGACACGATACCCGTCGCCTTCCGGCACGACGCGGAAGGCGGTCGGATCGACGCGCTCCTTCGTCTCCGATGGCAGCGGCTCCTGCACAGGCGCCGACTGCGCAAGGCGCCAGATCTGGTCCGAAAGCTCCGCAAGCCCCTCGCCGCTGCCTGCGGAGATGGCGACGTACTCGACGCCTTCCGCCGCCAGCGCCGTCTCGAGCGTCGGGAGCGCCTCTCGGGCCTCGGGCAGATCGATCTTGTTCAGCGCGACAAGGAAGGGCCGCGCCGCGAGTTCCACGTCATAGAGCGATAGCTCGTCGCGCACCGCGCGGTACGCGGCGAGCGCATCCTTGTCACTCGTGTCTACGACCTGCACGTAGGCCCTGCACCGGCTCGCGTGACGCAGGAAGTGATGACCGAGGCCGCGTCCCTTGTGGGCGCCCTCGATGAGACCAGGAAGGTCCGCGAGCACGAGGCCTGCGCCGTCGCGCTCCGCGATCCCGAGCTCCGGCTCGAGCGTCGTGAACGGATAGTCGCCAACCTTTGGCCGCGCGTTCGTGAGCCGACGCAGGAGGGTCGACTTCCCGGCGTTCGGGAACCCGAGGAAGCCGACATCGGCGACGAGCCGCAGCTCGAGCGTGAACCAGCCCTCTTCACCTGGCTCGCCCTGCTCGGCGATGCGCGGCACGTGCTCGCGGGAGGAGGTGAAGCGCGCGTTGCCGCGTCCGCCCCGTCCACCGCGCGCGGCCAGCACACTCTCACCTGGACCACGCAAGTCGCGTACGACAGAGCCGTCTTCGCGCCGAATCACGGTTCCCGCGGGCACCGTCAGCACGATGTCCTCGCCGTCCGCGCCATGGCGCAGCGCGCCAGTGCCGCCGCCGCCCGTCTGCGCCTTGTAGTGGTGGCGGCCGCGATACGCCGAAAGCGTCCGCTCGCCGGGGTCCACGCGGAAGATGATGTCGCCGCCGTGCCCGCCGTCGCCACCGTCGGGGCCGCCGCGCGGCACATACTTCTCCCGTCGAAAGGACACTGCGCCGCTGCCGCCATCACCGGCTTTAAGGTGAACGCGGGCCTCGTCAACGAACAAATCAGCTGCCCCCTACTCCGTGTAGCAGAACACGCACGGCACCACCTGCGAGTGCGATCTCGATCGGCGCCCCGTCTCCACTGCGCACGGCCCGCTGCAAGTCGCCAAGCATGTCCGCGATGGCGGCCGGTCCTAGTGTCTGCGCCGTGCCAGTCAGCCGCACAGGCCGACCCTTCCGCTCGCAATGCGCGAGCAGCGTCAGCAGGGCGCGCTGCTGACGCCCGCTGGCAGATGAGAGCAGCGCGGAGAGGCGCTGCTCCTCGAGGAGGTACTCCTCGAGCGCCTCGCGCGCCGCATCTCCCTCTCCTAACTGTGCCCAGCCGTGCGCTACTTGCAGGCGGTTCAGCGTACGATGCCGCAGCGCGCGGTACACGTCCACCCAGGCCGCCTGCACAGGCCCGGGTCTGCTACGGACACGACGCAAGGCGGACACCTCCCTTCATGCGGGCGGCATCCGCCTTGCGCAAAGCGCTGCTGTCCTTACAGCGGCCGGATTGAGACTGCCGAACGATCGCGGCGCATCTCGAACGCAACAACTCCGTCCGCAAGCGCGAACAGCGTGTGGTCGCGGCCTACGCCGACGTTGTCACCCGGGCGCATGCGCGTTCCGCGCTGGCGCACGATGATCGTGCCCGCGCGAACGGTCTGGCCGGAGTATGCCTTGACGCCAAGGCGCTTCGGCTGCGAGTCACGGCCGTTGCGCGAGGACCCGCCGCCCTTCTTGTGGGCGAACAATTGTAGATTCATGATGACTCCTCCTTCTCGCTCAGTGAGAGGGACCCGGAATGCGATCGCGCGATGTCGCGCAGCCCCACGACGCAGGCGGCCAGGATGGCCTGCCCTGCCGGGCCCGCGCTTCCCTGCCAACGCACGTCCCCTTCGAGGATCTCGCCCCGTGCGGCCGTGGGATCGATCTCCCGAAGCCCCAGCAGAGCGGTCTGCACAACCGCCGAAACGGCAGCGCAGACGAGGTCGTGGCCGTAGGGGCCGGCATCCGCGTGACCCCGCACGCGCAGGTAGCGAATCTCGCCCCCGCGCCTACGGACCTCGGCGCGAATCACCCCTCGATCGCTTCGATACGAACCTCGGCGTACGGCTGACGGTGCCCGTAGCGCCTGCGGTAGTTGACCTTGGGCTTGTACTTGAAGACGTGGATCTTCTTCGCCTTGCCGTGCGCCATGACGGATGCCTTCACCTTGACCCCGTCGACGGTTGGGTTGCCAACCATCACCGTGCCGTCGTCGCGCACCAGCATGAGAACCTGGGAGAACTCGATCTCCTCGCCCGGCGCGCCGACCTTCTCGACGCGGATCACGTCGCCCGGCGCAATGCGGTACTGCTTTCCGCCGGTCTCCACTACTGCGTACATCGCAAACCCTCCAGACACGCCGCGTCCGGTGCGCCCGAGGGCGACTTGAAACCGATCGCGAGCGGCTTACAGACAAAGTTGATTGTACTGGCTGCGCCCCAATGCGTCAATGAACGCCGTGCTGCCGGTCGCGTTCATTCGGTGAGCCGGGCTCTTTGAAATACCTTTCCTCCAGCAGTACGAACGGTCGATCTAGAGGGCAAGGCCGAAGACGGCACACCACGATGTTAGGTCGCCGACGGCACTTCGCCCTTCTGGCGCACGACCCGCGCCCGCGCAAAGGTGCGGAAGGCGCCCGTCACGTGCACCTTGACCCGTTCGCCCACAAGCCGCCCCGCGCCCTGCACGTCGATGACGTAGCCCTCCAGGCGCGCGATGCCGTCGTCGGGGTTGGACTGGTGCTGCTCCTCGATCCGCAGTTCGATCTCCTGGCCCGGCTGCACAGGTCGGGCCTGGCGCTCGACCTCCTCGCGGGAGCCGATGGCCGGCATGCGCATCGTCTCGATGCGCAACTCCTCCGAGCCGCGCACATAGACTGAGCGCCCGAGCTCCTTCTCGAATTCCCGCAGGTGCGCGCCGCCTGTGCCGATGAGAAGCGCCGCAACGGCCGGGTTCACCTCGACGAGCACGGCCTCTGCCTGCTCCTTGCGGAGAAGCGCACGGATGTCGCGGCGCACCTTCTGCGCCATCGTCTCCTCGGAAAGCACACGCCCGCGCCCCTCGCAGTCGGGGCAGGTGCGCAAAAGCATGCCCTCGAGCCCATGCCCGACCTTCTTGCGCGTCATCTCAACAAGCCCGAGCTGAGTGAGGCCGAGGATGTGCACCTTCGTGCGGTCGTGCCGCACCGCCTCCTCCAGCGTCGTCAGCACCTTTTGCCGGTCCTCGGGACGGTCCATGTCGATGAAGTCGACGATGATGATCCCCGCGAGGTCCCGCAGGCGCACCTGGCGCGCGATTTCCTCGGCGGCCTCGAGATTCGCCCGCAGGACCGTCTCGGCGAGGTTGCGGTTGCCGACGAACTTGCCGGTGTTCACGTCGACGACCGTGAGGGCCTCCGTCTGGTCGATCACGAGATAGCCGCCGCAGTGCAGCCAGACCTTGCGCCGTATCGCCTTCTCGATCTCCGGCTCGAGGTTGAACGCGTCAAAGAGGCTCGCGCTCTTGTTCGGCCACAGGCGGATGCGCTGGCGCAAGTCCGTCGACATCGTGTCGGCAAGCTCCACGACCCGCTCGTACTCCTCCTTGTTGTCGATCCAGACATGCTCTACCTCATCGGTGAGCATGTCGCGGACGATGCGAAAGGTGAGGCCGATGTCCTTATGAAGCACCGCAGGTGCGTTCATCACCTGTGCACGCCTCTGGATGCGGCTCCACAGCCGCTTCAGAAACTCCATGTCCTGCTGAAGCTCCGCCTCCGGACGGCCCTCCGCGACGGTGCGGACGATCACGCCGGCGCCTTCCGGCTTTGACGATTCGGCGAAGGCCTTCAGGCGGGCGCGTTCCTTCTCGTCGGTAATGCGGCGAGAGACGCCGATGAAGTCGTTCATTGGCGTGAGCACGATGTACCGGCCCGGCAGGCTGACGTTCGTCGTCACCCGGGCGCCCTTCGTGCCGATCGCCTCCTTGACGACCTGCACCATGATCTCCTGCTTCGAGCGCACCACATCGTCAATGTTGACGAACTTGCGGCGCTGCTGCTGCTGCTGTTCCTCGATCCCGTCATCTTCGTCGTAGAGGGCGCCTGCGTCGCCGACGTGGAGAAACGCGTTCTTCTCCAAGCCGATCGCAACGAAGGCAGCCTCCATCCCCGGAAGGACGTTCTCCACCCGGCCCTTGAAGATATTGCCGACCGCGCGCTGATGGATCGGACGCTCGACCAAAAGTTCGACGAGTTCGCCATCCTCGAGAATCGCTGCACGTGTCTCGAGCGGCTCGACGTTGACCAATATTTCGCGGCGCACCGCTTGTCTTCACTCCCAAAAAACCGCCTTCACTCAAGGCAAAGGCCGTAAACTTGTTTGGCTCAAGTATAAGAAGGGTCGTCTTGGTTGGCAAGCGCCTGTACGCCAGATCCTCCGCATTCCCAGCAGTGGCCGCTGCCGTGGCAGCCGTCGCACAGGTGCCCGTCACCCCAGGGCGGCGACACGACACCGCGCCCTTCGCACTGCGAACAGACGCCCCGTCCGAGGCAAGCGGCACATGGTTTCGGCAAAGCAATCCCCCCGCGTCCAGCATGCCCCTGCAGGAAAGTGCCTAGCCATCGTTGCGCTCTCGCACGATCTCGCCGAGTGTGCGCTGCAATTCTCCGCGCTGCGCGGCGCGATAGATCGCATGGTCGTCGAGCGTGCCGAGCATGCGGTCGCGGTCGTAGACATAGATGCGGTGCGCGCGCCGGCCGAAGAGTCGGCGCAGCACCTGGCGAATCTGCGCACCCTCCCCCGCCGCAAACGCCTGCAACGGCAGGATGCCGCCGCCGCGCAGATCCTCTTGGCCGCGCAGCCAGAGCGTCCACCGTGCAAGTGGCACCCTCGCGGTCTCGCGGCGCAGCGCGGAGAAGAGGACCAAGGAGAGCACCGCGAGCTGCCAGCCTGGAAGGCCCAGCAGCTGCACGACCGCCGCGGCCGGGAGGAGGAGGACGCAGATCCATTGCGTGAGCTGCAGCGCGGCCTCGCTCGCCCTCGAGAAGCCAACCCGTGCGGCAGATACCGCCCGCAGCACTCTCCCGCCATCGAGCGGAAAGGCCGGAAGGGCGTTCACAAGCAGCATGGCGAGGTTCGCATCGACGATCATGCGCACCCGCAGCGCATCCGCCAGACCGAGTCGCCAGAGCGCTGTCGCCGCCGCCAGCGCCACGAGGTTCGCGAGCGGTCCGGCGGCCGCGATCACCATCTCCCCGAGAGGCCCGCGCAGCTCGATGCCCGGGATGTCCGCCCGTCCGCCGAAGGGATAGAGTTCGACGCGCCCCATCTCGTAGCCGAGGGAGCGCGCCGCGGCCGCATGCGCGGCTTCGTGCAGCAGGAGGGAGACGATATACACCCCGATCTCCGTCGTTCGACCCATCACAACTCCCAGCGCAACGAGCGCCAGTAGAAGCGGATGGATGCGCGGAAGGCGCCACGTCATGGCGAGCCCAAGAGCGCCAGCGCCGATGTCGCCTTCCCCTTGACGCGCGCCTGGAACAGGAGTCCCGACGTGAGCCCAGGACCGAAGTGGGGAATCTCGCCGAGCACCTCGCCGACGCGCACGACCTGGCCCTTGTGGACGTAGGTCGGTCCAACGTGGCCATAGGTGAGCGTCAGGCTCCCCTGCGACACGACGATGTCGACGCCGGGCGCGTCCGCATCCAACGACGCGACTCGCCCTGCGGATGCCGACCGTACGAGCGTCCCGCTCGGGGCCGCGATGTTGATGCCGTCCTGGGCCGCTTCGCTGATCGCGCCGGTCAGCGGCCACGAGAGCCCCCTCTGCGCGGCTGACGTGTTCGCTTGGCCAACAGCGCGGGGTGGCGCAACACTGGAAAGGGTGTTCGCCGCGATATAGGTATGCAGGATCCGCCTCACGGAGGCGGCCGCAACACCCGATGCGCGCGTCGCCCAGAAGAGCCCGCCAGCCAGTAGGACCGCCGCCGCAATGCGCAGTGCAAGCTTGCCCACAGGCCACACCTCGGAAGAGGCATATGCGCTGGCCTGTCCCGCCATTCCGCCTGCATGGAAGCCGGGCGCATGGACGAGACTGGTTGCGCGGAGCTCTAGGAGGCAAGCCCATGTCGGCGCTGGATGAACTGTTCGGCGAAATCGCCTGGATCGCCGTCTGGGCGCTCGCTCTCGGCCTATCGATCGGACTGTACGCTGCGATCACCTGGCTGCAGTGGGCTAGCGCGCGCTCGCTGCGAGGCTAGGAGCGGAACGTCAACTTCCCGGGGTGCAGGCGCAGGCTCAGGAGCACACCGATGCCGAGGAAGTCGGTAAGGATCGAGGAGCCTCCATAACTCAAGAAGGGCAGCGGAACGCCGACGACCGGCATGACGCCCATCGCCATCCCTGCGTTCATCAGGACCTGCACGGCGAGCATCGTGACTATGCCCGCACCGAGCAATGCGCCGAACGGGTCGCGCACCTCGCTCACGACGTTCAGGCTGCGCCAAACGAGCACGAGGTACAGGGCAAGCAGTACGGCACCGCCCGCGAATCCGAAATCAAGGGCCACCACGGCGAAGATGAAGTCTGTCGCGTGCTCTGGCAGGAACGTCAGGATCGCCTGGTTCGAATGCAGGCCGAGCCCCGTCATACCGCCGGAACCGATCGAGACCAGCGATTGGATGATGTTGTAGCCGCTGCCCGTCGGGTCGACGTTCGGGTTGAGGAAGACGAGCAGGCGCTTCAACTGATAGGCATGGATGAACGGCAGCGGCACGTGAAAGTTGAGATGCAGGTACACCCACAGTACAACGAGGCCAAAGCCGCCGCCAAAAAGCAATAATAGATGCCAGATGCGTGCACCCGCCATGAACAGCATCACGACCAGGATGGCGACGAAGATGAGCGCCGTCCCGAGGTCCGGCTGCTTGAAGACGAGCGCGGCCGGGATCGCGGCGAAGAGGATCGGGCCCCACAGGTCCCGCATGCGGTCCAGGCGCTTTCTTTGCGCCAAGAGGTCGGCGAGGCCCACGACGAGCGCCAGCTTCGCGAACTCCGACGGCTGCAGCTGAAAGGGTCCCAACTGGATCCAGCGCTGCGCGCCAAGGGCGCTGTGACCCGCCACCAGCACGACCGTCAGAAGGATGACGCCGAAGGCGTAAATGTATGCGGCGTAGGAACGCACGTCCCGGTAGTTGATCGTCGCGGTGACGATCAGCAGCAATGTGCCGAGCACGAGCCACTGGATCTGGTGCTGCACATAGTAGAGGGGACTTCCCGGCACGTCGGCGTGCGTTGCCGAACCGATGACCATCAGGGAGGCTACGCAGAGAACGGCGACGACCAGCAGCAGACCGAAGTCGACCCGAAGCAGTCGCGCCAAGCGCCAAGACCTCCTCGCAATTCAACTCATTCTAGCATCGAAAGCGCCTGCTCATTGAGCAGGCGCCCTTGTCAATTGTTGCCCGAGCGCTGTCTTGCGCGTTTCAGCTGCTTCACCGGTATGCTCGCGACGAGCGCCACATGGTCGTCCAGCGACTGCAGCTTCATGTCGACGCCGTTTTGCCCGACCTCCAGGTACTCGCTGACCACCCGCATGAGATCGTCGCGCAGGTGCGACATGAACTCCGGCGACGTGTCGGCGCGATCATGCACCAGAACGTTGCGCAGCCGGTCTTTCGCGATCTGCTTGCTCGATCCATTTCTCGTCCACATGGCGATTACTCCTCAGGCCTGGCCGAATATTCGGCGTAGGCGGTCGAGGAACCCCGAGGTCTCTTCGAGGTCCATGAAGGGTACATCCTCGCCTTTCAGGCGACGGGCGATGCTGCGATACGCCTCTCCCGCACGCGAACCCTGGATCAGCGCGGCGGGCTCGCCGCGGTTCGTTGTCACGACGATCTGCTCGTCCTCCGGGACGACGCCGATCAGGTCGATCGCGAGGATGTCGACGATATCGTCGACACTCATCATATCGCCTCTCCTGACCATCTGCGGACGCAGCCGGTTGACAATCAACCGCGCCGGCGGTATCTCTGCCGCCTCCAGGAGGCCGATGATCCGGTCCGCGTCGCGCACCGAGGCGACCTCCGGAGTCGCAACGATCAGCGCGCGGTCCGCGCCGGCGATGGCGTTCTTGAAGCCCTGCTCGATGCCGGCCGGGCTGTCGATCACGATGTAGTCGAACTCCTGACGCAACTCGTCCGTGAGTGCTTTCATCTGTTCGGGCGTCACGGCGGTCTTGTCCTTCGTCTGGGCTGCCGGCAGCAGGCTGAGGGTGTCGATGCGCTTGTCGCGGATCAGCGCTTGACGCAGCCTGCAGAATCCGTCAACGACGTCGACGAGATCGTAGACGATGCGGTTCTCCAGGCCCAGCACAACGTCGAGGTTGCGCAGCCCGATATCGGCATCCACAAGGCAGACCCGGCTGCCCGACTGGGCAAGCGCTGTGCCCAGGTTCGCTGTGGTCGTGGTCTTCCCGACCCCGCCCTTTCCAGAAGTGATGACGATGACCTCACCCACGGGGCACCCTCCCGTCATCCGCTCTATCCGCACGTTCGATTACCACTTGTCCGCCCTCGATGCGCGCGACCTCCGGTGCGATGGACGGTTCGTCCCCCCGATCCGGCGAGCGCGCGATCATGCGGGCGATGCGCAACTGGACCGGCTCAAGCCGCCAAGCGCAGACGCGCGCCGTCTCGGCACCCGCAGCACCTGCATGAACGACCCCGCGCAGGTGTCCGAAGACAAGCACGTCTCCCGCAGCCACGATCTCTGCCCCCGCGTGCACGTCGCCGAACACCACGACGTTCCCGTCATGGGCGACCCGTTGACCGGAACGGAGTGTTCGACGCAAGTACAGCGCCTCCCGATTCCCACCCTCGGTCGATCGGTTCAACACGGCGTGCGAAACGGTGGTCACCCCCGGTCTCACAGCCGTTTCGCGCGGGCTTGGCCCATTTCCTGCCGGTTTGCTGGGCTTTCGCGCGACGGCTTTCAACGGTGCCCTACACAGCGTGTCGATCAGTGGCCTGTCCCTGTGGTCGTTCAGTTCCCGGCTGCGCCGGTTCCGGTCGTTCCAGTGCCGGTTCCTGTGCCGGTGCCTGTGCCGGTGCCGGTCGTTCCAGTGCCGGTGCCTGTCGTTCCAGTGCCGGTGCCGGTCGTTCCAGTGCCGGTGCCTGTGCCGGTGCCTGTGCCGGTGCCGGTCGTTCCAGTACTTGTGGTCGGCGTACCCGTGGCTGCGCCGGTCCCTGTGGTGGTTGTCGTGGTACCGGTCGTCGTCCCTGTGCCCGCTGTACCGGTCCCTGTCCCGGGATTGCTCCCCGTGCCGCTGCCTGTGCCCGTCCCGCCTTGCGGCTTGGGCGGCGCAGGCGGTGCAGGCGGCGCAAGGATGTTGCCCGGGTCCTTCAGGTGGAAGTAGTAGTCGTAGAGGTCGCGCGCAACCGGGGCCGCGTACGCACCCTCGACTCCACCCGCAACTTCCACCGCAATCGCGATCTTGGGGTCCTTATACGGTCCGTAGGACACGAACCACGTGATCGACGGCTGGTTCGAGACCTGCGCGGTACCCGTCTTGCCCGCGACCTGCATCGGGAAGCCGCTGAAGAACGGGCCGGCCGTGCCGCCGTTCCCAGGGATCGAGCCGGGCTGCGTCGCCCACTGCATGCCGCTCTGGATCGCCTGCCAGTCGGCCGCGGGCAGCGTTGTCCTGGAAGTGACCGTCGGCTTGTGCTGGAAGACGACCTTGCCCGACGGCGAATCGATCGTCTGGACGAGGTAGGGCTGGTAACGGACGCCGTTTTCCGCGACGGACGCCGTGTAGTCGACCAGTTGGATCAACGTCGCAAGGTCCTCGCCCTGCCCGATCGCGACCGAATAGACGAGTCCCGGGTACCATGCCCCGCCGTTCTGCTTTTCGTAGCTGGCCTTTGTCGGCACAAAGCCGGAGCTCTCGCCCGGCAGGTCGATGCCGGTCGGCTTGCCGAAGCCGAGCTGCGTCGCCCACTTGGCGATCGTGTCGATGCCGGTGCGGCGACCGACTTCGTAGAAGAAGACGTCGTTCGACTGCCCGATGGCCTTGGCAAGCCAGTTCGGCCCCGTATAGGTCCTAATCCAGTTCCAGGGGAACGGTGCGTACCAGTAGCGCGCAAGCCCTTGGATGATGGTGCTCGGGGTGATCGTGCCAGACTCCAGCGCCGAGATGGCGGTTGCCATCTTGAACGTCGACCCAGGCGGGTAGATCGCGTCGATCGCCCGGTTCAGCATCGGGCTCGTCGTCGGATTGAGCACCTGCTTCGCTTCTGCCGTCGTCAGGCCCTTGGCGAACCAGTTCGGGTTGAACGACGGGTTCGATGTCATCGCGAGGACGGCGCCCGTCTTCACATCCATCACGATCACGGCTCCAGAACGGGCGTCCTGCTTCAGGGCAGTCTGCTGCCAGGTGATGTCTGCCTGCAGCGCGCGCGCGGCCTCCACCTCGAGTCCCTTGGAGAGCGTGAGATGCAGATTGTCGCCAGGGATGGGCGCCTTCGTGCCGAGCACGACGAGCGGACGGTTGTTCGCGTCCACCTCCACCTCCTCGCCCCCGTTGGTGCCCTGGAGGTACTTCTGGTAGCTAAGTTCGAGCCCGCTCTGCCCGACGATCGAAGCGGCGGTGAGGCGAGGGTCCTTCCAAGTCTTGAGTTCCTGCAGGTTGATGCCCTGTACGTAGCCGAGCACGTGCGCCCCGATCGTGCCGAGCGGGTAGTATCGCAGAGGCTCCGCCTGGACGAAGACGCCGGGCAGAGTCGGCTTCTGCTCGTCGAGCATCGTGATCTGCTGCGGCGTGAGGTCTGCCTTGATGCGCACGGGGATGTAGGGCTGCCCCTGGTATGCGGTGATCACGGCTTTCAGGGCGGACGGCGTCAGCGCGAGGATCTTAGCAAGTTGCGAAAGTTCAGCCTTCGGCGGTGGTGCGCCAAGGTCGAAGTATTCTGCTGAAAAGGATGGCTTATTGGTAACGAGCGCCTGCCCGCCGCTTGCAAAGATCTCGCCACGCGGTGCCGAGATCGGCATCACGCGCACGCGATAGGCAACGCCCAGACTGCGCAGTTTCGCTCCCTGCACTACTTCAAGGTAGCCCAGGCGTGCGACCAGCAGCCCCAGTACGAGCACGGCAAGGACGGCGAGGAAGATGAGACGCTTCTCGCGAAATTGCGGCTGCATAACGGAACCCCCGCGCTTGTACTACACAACTGAGTTTATGCCAACGGCCGTGGCGGCGTCTACGCGGGCGCCTCCGGGCGATGGAACACAGGGCGAATGATATAGGCGAAAGGGGCCGTGTAGATATATTCAATCGCAACCAACACAGGCAATTGCTGCACCCCGATGTGCGCCGCGAAGAACGTGACCGCCACGACGATTTCCTGTATCGCGACCCCGATCAGCACCGCAAGCAGCGGCACGAACCAGGGGTCCGGATAGAGGCGGCGGCGCAGGAGTCCCGCCCCGAGTCCGGCCAGCATCAGCCCTAGCCCGTGCATGCCGATCAGCCGGCCGGTCGCAAGATCTTCTACGAGTCCGCCGACGATGCCGACGACCGCGCCCCGGAAGGCTCCCTGGCGCAGTGCCGTCATCACGACGACCACCAGCAGCAGATCCGGCGTCACGCCGTTGATCGGCAGGCGGGCGAAGACGCTCGTCCGCAGCAGGAAGGCGAGGAGTCCAAAGAGGGCGGGGCCGAGGTAGCCGTCCATCGCCTTTTTGAACGTCATCGCAGGATCACCAGGACATCCTGCAGTTCGTTGAGGTTCGCGAGCGGGCGCACCGATGCGACCTTGACGAGGCCGAAGTCGCCCTGGCTGGTGCTGATCACCCGCCCGAGCGGCAGCCCGGCCGGCAGCAGGTGGTCGAGGCCGGACGTCACCACGAGATCGCCCTTGCGGACGTTCGCGCCTGCGGCGAAGAACTGCATCGTCAGCGTGGCGGCCTGCCCGTTGCCGAGCAGCACACCAGCGTCTGAGGAGCGTGCGACCATCGCACCGATCGCACTCTCCGGGTCCGGCAGCAGCACCACTGTCGAACTGACCGGCCCGACCGAGATGACGCGCCCGACGACCCCGCCATAGGAGAGCACGGGATCCCCGTACTTGATCCCGTTGTGGCTGCCGCCCGCGATCACGACCTGGTCAAGCCAGTTTACCGGAGAGCGGCCGACAACGGGGACCGTCAGGGAACGCTCCGTCTTCGGCAGGGAGTTCTTCATCTGCAAGAGCTTGCGCAGTTGGGCGTCCTCGCCCTTGGTCGCCTGCAGGGTCGTCACTTCCGCCTGCAGCCTCTGCACCTCGACGCGCAGGGTCTGGTTCTCGCGCTCCGCGCCGAAGGCGCCCACCACCGAGCGGATGCCGCTCGCGATGAAGTGCGTCACGCTGTTCGTACCGACCTCGAGCGGCAGCAGCACCGTGTTGACGGCGCCACTGACCCGCGAAACCGAGGCGCGTGGAAAGACAGTCAGGCTCTCAAGCGTGACAAGCCCAAGCACAAGAAGCGCAGCAATATACATACGGATCACGCCGCGTCGAGGCAAAGGCTAACCCTCGCGTTGCAATTTCTTGATCTTCTCCAGAATACTCCGGTCTTCAAGACATCTTCCAGTCCCCTTGACGACGCAGAGCAAGGGATCCTCCGCGACATGGACCGGCATGCCAGTTTCCTTCATCATCAGTCGATCGAAGTTGCGCAGCAGCGCCCCACCGCCGGTTACCACGATGCCGCGGTCCATGATGTCTGCCGCCAGCTCTGGCGGGGTGCGCTCGAGCGTCAGCTTGATCGCGTCGACGATCGCCTGGAGCGGTTCCGACAGTGCGCGCTGCACCTCGTCGGCACCCAGGGGCAGCGTGCGCGGCAGGCCCGTGACCAGGTCGCGCCCGCGCACCTCGATCGTCGTGTCCTCCGGATCGATCGCAGCGCCGACGCGGATCTTGACGTCCTCCGCCGTACGCTCGCCGATCATCATGTTGTATGTGCGCTTGACGTAGTTGACGATCGCTTCGTCGAGTTCATCGCCCGCCACGCGCACCGAGCGCGACGTAACGATGCCGCCGAGGCTGATAATCGCGACCTCCGTCGTACCTCCGCCGATGTCGACGACCATGTTGCCGGTCGGCTCTTCCACGGGCAGCCCGGCGCCGATGGCGGCGGCGTACGGCTCCTCGATCGTCACCGGGTCACGCGCCCCGGCCTGCTGGGCAGCCTCCTTGACAGCACGCCGCTCGACGCCGGTGATGCCGGAAGGCACCGCGACGACGACCTGCGGATGGAACATGCCAGCACGGGACTGCGCGTGGCTGATGAAGTACTTGAGCATCGACTGCGTCACTTCGAAGTCGGCGATCACACCATCCTTCATGGGGCGTACCGCGACGATGTTGCTCGGGGTGCGCCCGATCATCTGCTTGGCTTCAGCACCGACAGCAAGGATCGACTTCGTTTCGCGGTCAATCGCCACGACCGAAGGTTCCTGGATGACGATGCCGCGTCCCTTGACGAAAACAAGCGTGTTGGCGGTGCCGAGGTCGATGCCGAGGTCGCGCGAGAAGCTGCGGTAGAAGACGTCCGTGAGCGCCAACGCGTTGGCTCCTTTCCTACTCGTGGCCAAGATACCCCGCGAGCCGCATGCTCACAAAGGTATTATCGCCGATAACTAGATGGTCAACCAGTTGGATGCCGATGGCATTTGCCGCACGCGCAAGCGCGCGCGTCGTTGCGACGTCATCCGCCGACGGTGTCGGATCGCCGGACGGATGGTTGTGCGCTAGCAAGATGGCGCTGGCGCCAGCCCGCACTGCGGGCCGAAGCACGTCAGCGGCCCGTACCGCAAGCGCAGCCTGCCCTCCTTGGGCCAGCCGCGCTTCTCCGATGAGGCGAAGCCGCACGTCCAGCAGCAGCGCGAGCAACTGCTCGCAGCCTGCGTCGAAGCGCTGGCGGAGATACTCATAGGCCCGCGCCGGTTCGTTCATCGCGAGCTGCGCCGGCCGCCCGTTCCCTAAGGCCCGCCGACCCAATTCCAGCGCTGCGGCGACCTGGGCCGCTCGCGCCGGGCCGATGCCGCGCTCACCGAGCAGCGCAGCGGGTCCGCGGCGGCGGATTCCCTGGATCCCGCCGTCTGCCAGCAGTCTCCCGGCCAGTGCCAACGCGTGGTCGCCCGCGGATCCGGCTCCCAGCACAATCGCCAGGAGTTCGTAGTCCGCAAGCGCCCCCGCGCCTTCCCGCATCAGCCGCTCCCGCGGTCTCTGGTCCGGCGGGAGGTCCCGCAGCGGCATCAGACGAAGCGCGTGAGCACGAGGCCGAAGGCGGCACCGATCAGCCCAAGAAGGTTCGTCTCGAGTGAGACGCCGACCGTCATGACGTAGAGATTGAGCGTCAGCGGAGCGAACCCGACGTGCAGGCTGAGCGGACCGAGCGGCAGCGACCGCCCGAGTACGGTTCCGATCACCAGGAGAATGAGGGTGACGATCACGCTACTCCACCAGCTGCCGCCACGTCCGCGACGCAAAAGCCATCCCTCCTCCGATGTCCTTCGATAGGTTCTGGCGCTCTTGCCGAATTCCTTCGCAGGAAACGGGATTGACCGAAGTATTTGTCTTCCAATGGCCAGCAAGCGTCACACTGACGGCAGGAGCTTGCGCCGCCGCACCCGAATCGCCCAATATCCTTTTCCTGTCATTCGAGGGGTGGCGAGCTGTTGCACCATGGAACGACCGTGACCCCGCCGCGCCGCCGGCGTCGCCGCGGCCGCCGCATCATCGGGTGGATCCTGCTCCCGCTCGCGGTGCTTGGCGGCCTCTACGCCCTTGCCGCAGCCTACGTCCCACAGGCCATCGACGCCGCCATCTCCCGCTCCATCGCGCAGCAGCTCGGCAGCCCAGCGAACGTCAACCTCAGCCCCGGTCCGATCTGGCAGGTGGCGTTCGGCCGCTTCGACCGCTTGGAGATCCGCATGCCGCACCTCACCTACCAGGGGTTGAACGTCAGCGCAGCGAGCCTCGACTGGCGGGACGGCCAGGTCGATCTGGCGGCCCTGCAGCGCGGCAGACTCGTCATCGTGCGCAAGGGCACGCTCGTCGTCGCCGGTACGATCGGATCGAAGGTGATCGAACAGGCCCTGGCCGACGCCGTGCGGCCATACCTCCCGTCCGGCTCGACGGTCACCGTGCCGCAGGTCAGCATCGCGCCGCAGGGCATCTCCATAGGCGGTGCGGTCGACGTCCTGGGCGTACCCATCCCCTACCGCCTGGAGGGCGTCCTCGAAGTGGCGTCGGGCGGCAAGCGCATCGTCTTTCAGACCCGCTCCCTGAATCGCAGCGCCCTCGCGCTGCCAGCTGTGCCGGTCATGAAGGCGCAGCAGATCCCGCAAGTGGACGGCATCTCCTGGCGCTTCGCCCGCGTGACCCTCCAAAAGGGCAGCGTTGCGGTCTCCCTCAAGAACGGCCCGTAGAGCCCCGCTGGCTGAAACGCCCGGTGCGCGGGCATGCGCCCCTCGATCCACCGTCCGGCCAGTATGTCTTCGCACGCTTCGGACACCGGTCATCTTCTCGGGCGCTGTAAAACCCCGATCCGCAGGGGGCGTGGGGCTGCACGCCCCCTCATCCTCGCGCCCCGCTCAGAGGCCGCGCTCGTCGCCGTCCAACAGCGCCTGGACGGCGCCGATCAGGTAGAGCGACCCGAAGACGAGCAGCGGCGCTTGCCGGTTGAGGGCATCCAGCCGCGCGGCGCGCAGGCCGCCCGCGATGTCCCTATGCGGAATACCGGAAAGCGCCCGCGCCGTGTCCTCTGCGGAAAGCGCCCGCGGGCTGGGCGGTGCGACCGCATGCAGTGCCGCGATCTCCTGCCTAAATGCCCCCACGACGTCGCGGGGATCGCGGTCTTTCAGACAGCCGAAGAGCGCGACCGGTCGCTCGCCGGGAAAGGCCTCTGACCAGGTCTCGAAAAGCGCGCTTGCGCCCTGTGGATTGTGGGCCCCGTCGAGTACGATCGTCGGCTGGCCATCCCGGACATCGAACCGCCCCGGCCAGCGCAAATCCGAGAGCGCCGCGCTGGCCCTGTGCGCCTGCGAGGCCCCCAGGGTGAGGCGAAGCGCTGCGAGCGCGAGCGCCGTGTTCTGCGCCTGGTGGCGCCCGATCAGGGAAGTGTGTACGGAGAACTCGCCCAGGGGGTCGCCATAGCGAAGGTGTGTTCCCTCGCGGGAGACGTGGACGCCCTCGACCGCGATCTCCTGCCCGATCCGCCAGAGCGGCGCCCTTTGCCGTGCGGCCTCCTCCTCCACGACGGCCGAGGCCTCCCTAGGCAGGTCGCCCACGACCGCCGGCCGACCCGGTTTCAGGATGCCTGCCTTCTCAGAAGCGATCGCGGCGAGCGTGCCGCCCAGGCGATCCATGTGGTCGAGCCCGATCGATGTGATCAGGGAAACCGCAGGCGTCACGACGTTCGTCGAGTCGTAGCGCCCGCCGAGGCCCGTCTCCCATGCGACGTCTGTGACGCCCTCGCGCGCGAAGTGGAGGAGCGCGATGCCCGTCCACAGCTCGAACTCGGTCGGCGGATCGGTCATGCCCTGCGCTGCGCCGCGCACCGACAGTGCGGCGTACGCCAGCGCATCGCCCGCAATCTCGCGCCCATCCACCGCAACGCGCTCATGCGGACGCACGAGATGCGGCGAGATGAAGCGGCCTGTGCGCCGGCCGAGTCGGCGCAGCATCGCATCCAGGCTCGCTGTCGTCGATCCCTTGCCGTTCGTCCCCGCGACATGGAAGAAGCGCATGCCCTGCTGGGGGTTTCCGATCTCCGCCAGGAGGTGCTGGGTGCGCCCGAGTCCCAGGTCTCCGAAGCGGCCGGCGTCAGCGAGGAACCTGAGGGCCTCTTCCTCCGTCACAGCTGCGAAAGCGCGGCCTCGCGCTGCCGCGCACGAGCAAGCCGATCGCGTAGACCGGTGAGGCGCTCCTCCTCCTGGGCGACGATCTCTTGCGGCGCGCGCTCTCGGAAGCCCGGCCGACCGAGCTTTTGCTCCTGCCGGCCCTCTTCCGCGGCGAGGTCCGCGATCTCCTTCGCGACGCGCTGGCGTTCCGCAGCGAGATCGATGAGGCCGGCGGCCGGCAGGTACAGCTCAAGGCCAGGCATGCGGGCGGAGAGTGCGCCGCGCGGTGCGGCCTCCTCCTGCGCAGCGAGGCGCAGCTCCGCCTGCGCGAGGCGGTTGAAGAGTCCCTCGTGTTGGAGGAGCCAATCCCGCTCCTGCGGGTCCTCGGCGTGCACGATCACCGGCGCCTTCTGTCCCTGGCGGATGCCGATCTCCGCCCGCAGGTTGCGCGCAAGCCGCACCGCCTCCGTGAAGCGGTCGACGCGCAGGAGGGCCTCAGCATCCCCTTGCGCGGTCTCCGCCACCCAGCGATCGGTCGTGAGGAGACCCGCGGAGCCCGGAAGCTCCTGCCAGATCCCCTCGGTGACAAACGGCATGAAGGGGTGCACCATCCTCAGCGCGTCGCGCAGCACGTCCAGCAGCACCCTGCCTACGCCGGCGCGCTGCTGCGGGTCCGCAAGCCGGGGCTTCGCGAGTTCGAGATACCAGTCGCAGTAGGTCCCCCAGACGAACTCGTAGGCGATGCGGCCCGCCTCTCCCAGCTCGAAGCGTTCGAGCGCCTCAGTCATCTGGTGCGCCGCAGCGTCCCTGCGCTGCAGGAGCCAGCGGTCCACATCGTCGTCCGACGGCGACGCCGAGGGATCCGGTTCCTGCGCCAGCACGAAGCGCGCAGCGTTCCAGATTTTGTTAGCGAAGTTGCGCCCCTCCAGTACGCGCTCTTGGCTCATGCGGATGTCCTGACCCGGCGTCGTGCCCGTCAGCAGCGCGTAGCGCAGGGCGTCCGCACCATGCTCCGCGATTACCTCCATCGGGTCGAGGCCGTTGCCGAGCGACTTCGACATCTTGCGTCCGCGGCTGTCGCGCACGAGGCCGTGCAGCACGACATTGCGGAATGGCACCTGGTTGGTCAGGTACATGCCCATCATCACCATGCGCGCCACCCAGAAGAACAGGATGTCGTAGCCGGTGACGAGCGCGGCCGTCGGGTAGTAGCGACGCAAGTCCTCGGTGTCGTCGGGCCAGCCGAGCGTGGAGAACGGCCAGAGGGCCGACGAGAACCACGTGTCCAGCACGTCCTCGTCCTGGTGCAGCGCCCCGCCGCAGTCCGGGCAGCGCGCCGGCGCCTCCATCGCGACCACCGTCTTGCCGCACTCCTGGCAGTGCCACGCCGGGATCCTGTGGCCCCACCAGATCTGGCGACTGACGCACCAGTCGCGGATGTTGTCGAGCCAGTCGGTGTAAATCTTCCCCAGACGTTCGGGCCAGATCTCCAGGCGGCCGTCGCGCGCGGCCTGCGCCGCGGGTTCTGCGAGCGGCTTCATGCGCACGAACCACTGCCGGGAAACGAGCGATTCCACCGTCGTGCCGCAGCGCTCGCAGCTGCCGACGTTGTGGCGGATCGGCTCGATCTCCAGCAGCACGCCCTCTTCCTCGAGCGCCTCTGCAACCGCCTTGCGGGCGTCCTCGCGCGTGAGGCCGGCGAAGCGCTCGCCGGCAGCGGGCAGCATGCGCCCATCCTCCCCGATCACCGGGATCGATGGGAGCGCGTGGCGCACGCCGATGTCAAAGTCCGTTGGGTCGTGTGCCGGCGTCACCTTCACGGCACCGGTGCCGAACTCCGGGTCCGCGGCTGCGTCGGCCACGACCGGGATCTCACGTCCTGTGAGCGGGTGGCGCAAGAGGCGCCCCACCAGACCCTGGTAGCGGGCGTCGTCCGGGTGCACCGCAACCGCCGTGTCGCCCAGCATCGTCTCGGGGCGGGTCGTCGCGACCGTGAGGCCGCCATCGCCGTCCACGAGCGGGTAGTGCAGGTGGTAGAGCGCGCCTTCCCGCTCCGCGTACTCCACCTCGATGTCCGAGAGCGCCGTGCGGCAGCTCGGGCACCAGTGGATGAGGTAGCTGCCGCGATAGACGAGGCCATCCTGATAAAGCCGCACGAAGGCCGCCCGCACGGCGCGGGATACACCCTCGTCCAGCGTGAAGCGCTGGCGCGACCAGTCCGGTCCCGCCCCGAGGGCCCGCAGTTGGGAGAGGATGGTGCCCTGTGAGCGCTCCTTCCAGTCCCAGACGCGTTCGAGGAACTGCTCGCGGCCGATCTCCCGCCGCGAAAGACCCTCCTTTGCGAGTTCCTCCTCGACGCGCACCTGCGTCGCGATGCCCGCGTGGTCCGTACCCGGCAGCCAGAGCGCGTCCCGGCCGGAAAGCCGCCAGAAGCGGATCAGGGCGTCCTGCATGCTGTTGTCGAGCGCGTGACCGATGTGCAGGACGCCAGTGACATTGGGCGGCGGCATGACGATCGTGCGCGCCTCGCCCGTGCCGCTGGGCGCAAATGCCTGAGCCTCTTCCCACAGGCGATAGATCGCTTCCTCCTTGGCCTTGTCGTACCGTGCGTCGAGCATCGTCTTTCCCCCTGAGCAAAAAAATTCACCGCCCACTCAAGGGCGGCTGCGCCGCGGTACCACCTTGCTTCCCGCCGACTTGCGGCGGGCGCTCGCGGGGCGTCTCGTGCCCCTTCCCGGCTACGCCTAGGCAAAACGCTTCAGCGCGGCGGCTCCGGGGCGACCGGTCCTGCACCGTCGTGGCCGGGGATCTCACAGCGCGGTGATCCCCTCTCTTGGACCGCTGGTGCGGACGCTCCCCGTCATGGCCGACTATTTGATTGCTGATTATCCTTCTGCGCCTTTCGACTGTCAAGCGCGAGCATGTTCGCGCCCGCACAGCCATACCCCTCCACGGGGGGTATCCGTCCGCTTGGGCACGCTTGTGCAGGGCACCTTGACCCTCTTCGGCGCGGGACTGGTCAACCGCATCCTGGGCTTCTTCTACCGGATCGTACTGGCACAGCGGCTGGGCAGCCAGGGCATGGGCCTTTTGGGCTTCGCCTTCCCAGTTTTGCATGTGGCGATCACGGCCTCGACTGCCGGCCTGCCGGTCGCAGTCTCGAAGATCGTCGCGGAGCGCGCCGCCATCGATCCACGAGGCGTGCGGGCCGTGCTGCGCACCGCGCTTCGCTTCGTGGTGCTCACGAGCCTGAGCATCACGGTGCTCCTGCTGGTCAGCCTGCGCACCGTCAGCCGGTACCTGCTCGCCGATCCGCGGGCCATCTACCCCCTAATCGCGCTGGTGCCGATGCTGACCATCGTCGCCATCTCATCGGTGCTGCGCGGCTACTTCCAGGGTCTGCAGCGCATGACGCCTTCGGCGATCGGCGCGGTGATCGAGCAGGTCGTGCGGATCGGCAGCGCGCTGTGGCTGATCGACAAGTTCCTGCCGCGCGGCATCGAGTGGGGTGCTGCGGCGGCGGCGGCCGGCATGGTGCTCGGCGAGATGTGCGGCCTTCTGGTGCTCGCCGCGACCTACTACCTGCGCCCGGGTCCTGCTCCCGTGGCGGCGGCCTACACCCCGGCAGCCTCTCGGCGCGCGCTCGCGGAGTTGCTCGCGATGGCACTGCCGATCAGCTTCACCCGCATCATCGGCAGCGTCACGGAGTTCCTCGACGCGGCGATCATCCCGCGCCGCCTGGAGGCAGGCGGCATGAGCCGAGACGCCGCGACCGCCTTCTTCGGCAACCTCACGGGCATGGCCATCCCGCTGCTCTTCTTCCCCACCGTGATCACATTCGCCCTCACGCAGGCGCTGGTGCCCGCCGTCTCCGACGCCTACGCACGGAAAAACCTCGCACTGGTGCGGATGCGCACGAGCCAGGCGATCTACCTCGCGCTCGTCGTCAGTCTGCCCGCAAGCGTCGTCTTCGCCCTCTACGGCCATACGCTCGGCATCCTCTTCTACGGTCAGCGGCAAGTCGGCGACCTGATGGTGCCGCTTGCCCTCGCTGCGCCGTTTGTCTACCTCGAAGCGAGCGTTTCGGCCGTGCTGCGCGGACTGGGGCTCGCTTCGCTGTCCATGTGGAACGGACTCGCTGGCTCGGGGGTGCGGCTCGTGATTGTCTACACGCTCTCCGCAATGCCGACCATCGGCATGCGCGCCGTGATCCTTGGCATCTCGCTCGATCTCGCGCTATCGTTCGCCCTCAACTTCCGCTCGCTCGCACAGGTGACCGGATATACCGCGAACCTGCGCCGCCTGCTGGGTCCGCCCGGCGTTGCGGCGGCCGGTCTCGCGCTGAGCCTTCTGATCCTGCGCTCCGAGACGATCGCCCTGGGGGCTTCGCTCTGGCTCTCGACGCTCGTTGCGATCGGGGCCGGCGCCTGCCTCTACCTCGCACTCCTCTTGGCGCTCGGCGGCGGCTGGCGCCAGTTCACACACCCATGAGGCGGGTCCTGATCGCTGCGATCTACGCGCTGTTCCTGCTGGCGGCCTGCGGCGCTCCCAAGTCACCGCGCCCGCTCCTCAGACTGGGGCTCCTCGGCGAGCCGCTAGGCGCAGCGCCGGCCCTTCTCGCGCAGGACAGCCTGCCGCTGCCGCTTGGCCTACGGCGCGGCGCAGCCGCGCGCACCGCGCCGTACCTGATCGCGCCGAGCAGCATGCTGCCGCAGCTCGCCGGCGAAGGGTGGATCGCGCTCGGTGCTGCTTGTGCAAGCCCTCCCGATACGCTCCTTTGGCACGCAACCGGACTCTTTTCCTGGCAGGATCTGGCCAAACAGGGTCTCTACCTCGCACCCGGTGCCGACGCGCCAGCGCTCGGCGCCGCCATCGCGCGTTACCGGGGCGTGCTCTCGCCGCTGCCAGAGCCCATCTCCCAGGTAGGCGGCGTCGCAGGCTTCGAAGCCGACCCGACAGGCTTCCTGCTCGCCCCCGAGCCGATCGCATCGTCCCTGTTGGCAAACGGACAGGCCGAGCTCGCCCAGCCTCTGCCGGACGAACTCGGCCCGTACCCCAGTTGTCTTCTGCTGGCGCGACGCACAACGCTGCAGGCCGACCCGCTGCTCAGCCTGCAGATGGTGCGGGCGCTCGATCTCGGCCTTTGGCGCCTCTCCACCGAGGACCCAGGCCAGCTCGCGCTCGCGCTCCGTCCGCTCGTTCCGGGAGTCTCTCCCTCAAGCCTGCTGCGCACCGTCCTCACGGCCCGTCAGAAAGGGATCTTCACGAGCGCCTTGAACCTCTCCGGCTCCGCGCTCATGAACCTAGAGGGAGAATTCGCCCGTGGCCGTTTCCCGCAGGGCGCTGTCGACGATCAGTTCGCCCGCAGGGCCCTGCGCGATCCGTTCCCGCATTAGCTCGCGGTGCATCAGCAGCACAGGCTCGGGGAAACGCTCGCCGCGCAGCCGCCCGTGGCGGCGAAACCCGACCGCGAGGTAGCAGCGCACCGCGCGGGTGTTCGCCTCGCGTACGCGCAGGTAGACGCTGCCGAGCTGCAGGTGCCCCGACGCGTAGTCGAGCAGCAGCTGGAGCGCGCGACGACCGTAGCCCTTCCCGAGGTACGCGGTCGGGGCAAGACCGATCCTGAGTTCCGCCGTGCGGTCCCCGCGCCGGATGTCGAAGAGGTCCGCCTCGCCGACGACCTCGTCCCCGATGCAAACCCAGAACGCCTGGCGGCGACGCCTGTCCCAGAGCTGGCTCCACGAGCTCCCCTCGAGTTCCTCCCCGAACCGTTCGGCCTCCGCGTCTCCTGACCAGTCGAGCACAAACACATCACGCGGACCCCGCGGCCGCAGGGAGAGTTCCGCATCGCTCAGCATCATAAGAGGACGCCACCTCACGCATTGTTTGGTAGGCCAAGGCTTCGCCGCTCGAAAGCGTGAACCTTTATGTAATTTGGACCAAGTTTTCAGACACTTCTCATCTTGGCGCGTGGACGCGCATGCGTTCCAAAAACTCCTCCACCGCGCGCTTTCCGTCACCGGTGCGCGCCGACCAGAATACGGCAGGCGTCTGCCCGCCGAGCGCAGCGACGATTTCCTGTTCGCGGCTGCGCCAGCGGCCGCGTCCGACCTGATCCGCCTTACCGAGCAGCAGAAGGAGCGGCTGCCCGCGCGCCACCAGTTCCTGGTGCCAGGCGATGTCCAAGGGACTCGGCGCATGGCGGATGTCGACGAGCTGAATGGCGCCGCGCAGCGCCTCGCGACGTTCGATGTAGCGGCGCATCACCGCATGAATGCGCTGCTCCTGCTCCTTCGAGACCTTCGCATAGCCATAGCCCGGCAGATCGACGAGCAGAAGGTTGCCGCAGTCGAAGAAGTTCAGTGTACGCGTGCGGCCCGGATCGCGCGACACGCGCGCCACCCGGGCCGAGGCGATGGTATTGATGAGGGTGCTCTTGCCGGCGTTCGAGCGGCCGAAGATCGCGACCTCCGGGAGTCCGGTCACGGGCCAGCTCTCGAGCGCCATGGCCGACTGCAGGAAGCGGATCTGCATCAGCTGGCCGGCGCAGGCTTGAGCGCCGTCTCCAGCACCTGGTCCATGTTCTCGACAAGCACGAAATCCATGCTGTGGCGCACCTTCTGGGGCAGGTCTTCGAGGTCGCGCGCGTTTTCCTGCGGCACGATCAGCGTACGCACGCCGAGGCGGTGCGCGGCAAGCGTCTTCTCCTTCAGTCCGCCGATCGGCAGTACGCGGCCCCGCAGCGTGATCTCGCCTGTCATGGCGAGGTCCGCGCGAACGGCGCGGCCCGAGAGCGCCGACGCGAGCGCCGTGGCCATCGTGATGCCGGCGGACGGCCCCTCCTTCGGCGTCGCGCCCTCCGGCACGTGGATGTGCACGTCGACGTGGTCCGGGAACTCCTCGCCGATGCCAAGTTCGCCGCGGCGCGAGCGCACGTAGGTGTATCCGGCCTGCGCCGACTCGCGCATCACCTCTCCGAGCTTGCCCGTCAGCACCAGGTTGCCCTTGCCAGGCACCACGGTGACCTCGATCGGCATGGCATCGCCTCCGACCTCGGTCCAATACAGCGCGGTGGCGACGCCCACTTCATCGTCATGGCGCAGGGTGTGGCCGTGGAAATGGCGCGGGCCGAGCGCCTTCTCGAGCGACTTCGGCGTGACGTGCAACGGGCCGCGGCCGGCGATCTTGCGCCGAGCCGCCTTGCGGCAGAGCGCCGCGATCTGGCGCTCCAGACTGCGCACCCCCGCCTCGCGGGTATAGCCCTGGACGACGCTCTCGAGCACGCCTCGGCCGAGTTCAAGGTCTTGCGGCTTCAGCCCGTGCTCCGCCATCTGCCGTGCAAGCAGGTGGCGCGTAGCGATCTGGACCTTCTCGTCCTCGGTGTAGCCGGGGATCGTGATCGTTTCCATCCGGTCAAGAAGCGGCTGCGGGATCTGCTGGGCCAGGTTTGCAGTTGTGATGAACAGCACGTGCGATAGGTCGAACGGCAGTTCGATGTAGTGGTCGGAAAATGCGGCGTTCTGGCTCGGATCAAGCACCTCGAGGAGCGCCGCTGACGGGTCGCCGCGGAAATCCTGGGCCATCTTGTCGACCTCGTCCAGCAAGAACACGGGGTTTTTGCTCCCTGCCTGGCGCATGCCCTGAATGATGCGGCCGGGCAGCGCACCGACGTAGGTGCGCCGGTGGCCGCGCACTTCCGCCTCGTCGCGCACGCCGCCCAGGCTGATGCGCACGAACTTGCGGCCCAGCGCACGCGCGACGGAGCGTCCGAGGCTTGTCTTGCCCACGCCGGGCGGGCCCACCAGGCATAGGATCGGCCCCTTGATCTCCGGCTGCAGCGCGCGCACGGCGAGGTAGTCGAGGATGCGGTCCTTGACCTTCTTGAGGCCGTAGTGGTCCTCGTCGAGGATGCGCTGGGCGTCCTTGAGTTCGAGCGAGTCCTCGGTCTCGATCTCCCATGGCAGGCTCGTGAGCCATTCGAGGTAGGTGCGGACGACGACTGCCTCGGCGGACATCTGGGGCATGTGCTCCAAACGGTCTACCTCGCGCAGGGCCTTCTCCTGGGCTTCTTTGGGCAGCTTCGCCTGCTCGATCTTCTTGCGCCACTCGTCGGCCTCGCCGGCCGGGTCCTCGTGCTCGCCGAGCTCGCGCTGGATCGCCTTGATTTGCTCGCGCAGGTAGTACTCCTTCTGGGTCTTCTCCATCTGCCGGCGCACGCGCGAATGGATCTTGCGCTCCAGTTCGAGGAGGTCGATCTGACGGGTCAGGATGCGGTGGACGAGCATCAACCGCTCCTCCACATCGAGCGTCTCTAGGACTTCCTGTCGCTCCTCGATCTTGATCTCGAGGTTGGACGCTACGGCGTCGCAGAGCCGCCCCGGCTCATCGGTCGAGATGGAGAGGGTAGCATCGCCGGGCATCTTGCGCCCGAGCTTCAGGTACTGCTCGTAGAGGTGGATGATCGAGCGCATGGAAGCCTCGGTTTCTTCGTTCTCGGGCGCGGGGATCTCCTCGAGCGGCTCCACGTCGCAGAGGAAATACTCCTTCTCGTCCGCGAAGGCGTCGATGCGCACGCGCCGTTCTCCATAGACGACGGCCTTCCATGTGCCGTCCGGCAGCTTCACGACCTGCTTGATCTCGCAGACTACCCCGACGGGAAAGAGGTCTTCTGCGTTCGGCTCATCGTCACGCGGGTCACGCTGGCTCGCGAAGACGAGGCGATGTTCGGTCTCCCAGGCCTTCTCGAGCGCCCGCACCGAGCGTTCCCGCCCGATCTCAAGCGGCACGACGAGCCCAGGAAACACGAGTACGCCACGCAGCGGCAGCAGTGGATATTGCAAACGAACACCCCTTGGCTGAACTCGCGCACATTATACCATTCGCACGTACCGATCCCCGGTGCCTCCTCAGTTTTCCCCGTCGCGCATCGGCATCACGCACGGCTATCAGCGTCGCGCGGACAGCAGTCAGCGCCGGTTCGGCGCAGCGCTCAGCGCGCGTACCTGAAGCAGGCACGCGAGATCGGCAGACGGTACCCGGCGACGTTCCCCAGCCGCCGGTCGCCTTGCCCCGCGTCAGCCGAGCGGCGAGGCGGGATCCGCCGGCTTCGCCGCGCGCCTCCCCCACTCGAAGACGAGCAGGCCCCCAACCGCCAGAACACCGCCCAGCACGTCGAGGCCGCTTGGCACGCTGCGGAGGAGCGGCCACGCGATCAGGACAGCAAAGAGGGGCTCGAGCAGCGAGGCCATCGCAACGGTGCTCGCCCGTAGTTCCTGCAGTGCGTTGTTGAACCCGGTGTGGCCGACGAGCGTCGGCAGGAGCACCAGGAGCGCCGTCATCAGCCAGGCCGCGGTCGAGAGCGGCCACGCAGGCGGCCCCACCATCGGCTGCAGCGTGAGCAGCAGCACCCCGCCCAGCGTATAAACGGGCGCCGCGTAGGCGAGCACCGGCAGGTGCTGGCGTGCTCGCCGCCCCGCTCTCAGGTAGATGGAGAAGGCGAGCGCGCCAAGCAGCGCAAGGCCGTCTCCAAGAAGTGCCGTCTGCCCATGCACGCTGAGGTCGCCGCCAGCGATCAGGACAACGCCCGCGAGGCCAAGCGCCGCGCCCAGCCACTGGCCGCGCCGGACCGGCTCGTGCGCGAGCAGTTCCCAAAGCAGCACGAAGAGCGGACTCGCACTCACCAGCACGACGCTCGATGCAACGGACGTCAGGTACAAAGATTCCACCCAGCTGCCGAAGTGCACCGCAAGCGCGAGCCCGGCCAGGGCAACGCTCCAAAGCACTGGGCGGCCTCGGTGCAGTAGATGCTTGAGTCCGAACGGGAGGAGAACAAGACCGGAGATGAATAGGCGCAGGCCTGCCGCCTCGAGGGCAGGGAGCTGCGCGAGTCGAAAGAGGCTCGCAGCCGTCGAGGCCGCGATGACGGCTATAACGAGCCATGTCCAGGCAAAAGCGCGCGTGTTTGCATCGGCGTTCGGCATGCATCTAGGGTTCGGGACGCGCTTGTGGCTTTCCTAGGTGGGGGAGGACCAGGTGCAGCAGTGTTCGGCGCCTAGACCGTGAAAAGATCCTCCCTGCGCAGCGTGCCATGCAAGGGCTCTCCCTCAAGGAAGCGCACGACATTCTGGACGGCGCGATCAAGCCCGGCGAACAATGCGCCCTCCGTCACGCCGGAGTTGTGGGGCGAGCCGAGCACATTCGGCAGGTCGAGGAAGGGCCGCCTCATTCGGAAGGGCTGGCCGCGGAAGGGCTCCTCCCACCAGACATCGATACCGGCAAGCGCCTTCGGATGCTCCGCAAGATGCTCGTAGAGCGCATCCTCGTTCACGATGGCCGCCCGCGCCACGTTGATGAAGATCGACTCCTCGCGCAGGAACGAGAGCTCCCTTTTCCCGATCAGCCCGCGCGTCGCAGGCGTCAGCGCCAAGCAGAGCACGACGATGTCGCTTTGGGCCAGTAGGTCCGGGAGGCGCTCGAGCGTACCGCGGAAGTCCACCGGATCCTCGATCCGGCCGCTGCGGTTGATGGCGAGGATCGGGCAGCCGAACGGCCGGAAGACATCCGCGACCGCTCGTCCGATCCCGCCGTAGCCGACGATCCCGACCGTGCTCCCACGCAGTGCGCGCGAGGGCGTCCGCTGGTCCAAGATGCCTTGGCGCAGTTCCTCGTGGCCCCGGAGAAGCCGCTTGCCCAGCGCGAGCGCCATCGCGAGGACGTGCTCCGCCATGGGCTCGGCAAACGCGCCCGCATTCGAGCAGAGCACTGCGCCCGCCGGGAGCGCACTCGGATCGAGGTGATCCGCTCCCGCCGAGACCAGCTGGACGAGGCGCACATTCTGCATTTCCTGCAAAAGCTCCGCGCCGAGATCGAGACCGGGATTCCAGCCGAGCAGCACGTCGGCGCGCCGGGCGGCCGAGAGCCTGTCCACTCCCTCGAGATCCTGCAGATAAAGGACGTCGGCATTCCCGGAAAAGCGCTCTTTGTAGAGCATGCGCTCACGCTGCGACGCGCGATGGGAAATCGCCACTTCCATCTCCATCACCCCCTTGCGTCCAGCATAGCGCAGACGACCCTTTCCTTGCTGCGGACACACAGGAGCAGGCCCGCGCGCGACGGCGTTCGCTGGGCCTGCTCCTGTTCGCCCCGGGAAGGGGCTCTGCGCGGGGGCCGGGTCAGATCGGCAGTTCGCGCTGCTGCGGGGCTGCAAGCGGCGCCGCTGCGACAGCAGTTCGGTCTGCGGCCACCGGTGTGGGTGCGCCCTGCTGCTCCCGCGCAGGCAAGAGCGCGTACTCCAGCACATCGGAAAAGCGCGAGACCGTCACCACGTCGACGCCCAACTCGTGCAGGCGTTCCTGGTCGTTCTCCTTCGGCACCAGCACGCGGCGGGCTCCTGCGTCGACCGCCGCCTGCACCTTCGCCGGCACCCCCCCGACCGGGCGCACCTCGCCGTGGATCGAGAGCTCCCCCGTCATGGCGAGGAGGTGATCGATCGGGCGCCCGACGACGGCAGAGTAGATCGCCGCGGCGATCGTGACGCCCGCCGAGGGTCCATCCACCGGCATGCCACCCGGCAGATTGACGTGCAGATCGTAGTCCTGCAGGTCCTGACCCACCAGCGGCTGCAGCAGGGTGAGCACATTTTCGACCGACGAGCGGCCCATGCTCTTGCGTCGCAAGGTGCGCCCGCGCGCGCCGAGCTCCTCCTCCTCGACCATGCCCGTAACGCGCAGGCGCCCGCGGCCGCGGCCGACATGGCGAGCCGTCGCCTCCACTTCGAGGATCATGCCGACGTTCGGGCCGACGACGGCGAGTCCCGTCGCGACGCCGATGTGAGCCTCTGACGGCATCTTTCGCTCGATCCTCGGCGAGTACTGGCCCGCGTTCACGACCCACTCCACGTCCGATCGCGTGATGCGCTGGCGGCTTTCGGTGAACACCAAAGACGCCGCGATCTGGACGATGTTCACCGCCTCGCGGCCATTCTGTGCGAAGTCCGCGACCACCTCAAGCGCACCGTCTCCGAACTGCAGATCGACCTTGCGCGCGGCGCCCGCCGCGATCTCCAGCACCTCGGTCCGGCGCAGCGGCCGGAAGAACACCTCCACGCAGCGCGAGCGGAGCGCAGGAGGCAGGTCCTCGGATTGACGCGTAGTGGCGCCGACCAGCCGAAAGTCTGCCGGCAGCCCGTTCTCAAAGATGTCCTGGATGTGGCGTGGAATGTTCGGATCCTCGCTGGAGTAGTAGGCGCTCTCGAGGAACACCTTGCGGTCCTCGAGGACCTTGAGGAGCTTGTTCATCTGCATGGGGTGCAGTTCGCCGATCTCATCGATGAACAGCATCCCGCCGTGCGCCTTCGTCACCGCGCCCGGCTTCGGCTGCGGGATGCCCGCCATGCCCATGGCCCCCGCGCCCTGGTAGATCGGATCATGGACGGAACCGATCAAGGGATCGGCGATGCCGCGCTCATCGAACCGGGCCGTCGTCGCGTCGAGTTCGATGAACTTGGCTTCCGGCTTGAACGGCGAATGGCCGCGCTTTTTGGCCTCTTCCAGCACGAGGCGCGCGGCGGCCGTCTTGCCGACGCCGGGCGGTCCGTAGATCAGCACATGCTGCGGGTTCGGTCCGCACAGCGCCGCACGCAGTGCGCGTATGCCCTCCTCCTGGCCGACGATGTCGTTCATCCTGGTCGGTCGGGTTCGCTCGGAAAGCGGTTCCGTAAGGGAGATGTCGCGCAGTTGACGCAGCTTCTCGACTTCCTTGCGCGATTCGCGGTCGATGGCGACGCGGCTCCCCTGCTGCGTGCGCAGCAGGTTCCAGAAGTAGAGCCCGATCACCACCGCGAAGAAGAACTGCACGAACGTGAAGATCCCTGCCGCGTAGTCCATCGCCACTCCCCCCATCCGGGGGCTAGTATGGCGCGCATGGCGTCCAGTTATTACCCGTAATTCGCGACATCCAGCGTGTTCGCACAGCAGACGGACGTTGCCACCTTTGCCGGTACCGGACGGTCCAGCCGAATACCTACGCTCTTTCAGACCGGCGCAGGTAGAGTCGGCTCAGATCGCGGCGCGCCAGCGTCAACGGGACGGTGCAAGGCACTTGCGGGCGGTAGGTTCGCCATTCGATGTACGCCTGCAGCAGCGGCGCCCTGCCGCGCAGCCAAGTCCGCACCGTCTCGCCGCGCGGCCAAGGATCGCGGAAGATGCGGCCCACAGCGCGCAGCCACCAGAGCGGCAAGGACCGCCGCACGTAGACGATCGCGCCGAGCACGGCGAGCAGCAGCACGGGACCGACCGCCCACGCGCCAGCGTGCAGGCCGCCGCCTGCGCCGCCCCGTCCATTTCCGACCGTCCCTGCCAACTGCCGCTCCGCCAGCCTCGCGCTCCGCAGTGCGTCGGCCGTTGCCGAGGATGCGGACTCGGAGACCTTCGGGCGTGCCGTTTGAGGCACGGAGAAGCCGGGCGTCGGGTCGAGGGTGACCCAACCCGATCCCGCAACGTAGATCTCATCCCAGCTGTGTGCATCCTTCGCCGTTACGAGGTACCCTCCCTTAACGCGCTGGCCCGGCAGGAAGCCGCTGACCCAGCGAGTCGGGATGCCGTCAAAGCGCGCAAGGACTGCAAAAGCGCTCGAAAAGCCGTTGCAGTCGCCCGCGTGGTGAACGAAGAGAAAGTCGTAGACGAAATCACGGCCCTGGTCCGAGGGAACATTGAGGGTATAGCGCTCGTGGGAGCGCAGGTAATCGATAATCGCCTGCGCCTTGGCCATCGGGCTATCAGGTACGCCGGAGATGATCTGCTGAGCGAGCTGTGGCACCTGGACGGGCATCGGCAGCCCCGAGGACACGGTGAGGTCCGCGGCACTCGGCGGAGCGATGCCTGGGCCGACGATCCCTTTCCCTGGCACGGGGAGGGCGGCGAGGACGGTAATGCGAGAACCCTGCACCTTGTAGGCCTGCTCTGTGGAACGGTAGCGCCAGGGCTGAAGCGGCGAGAGCACGGTGACGAGCGCTCCGCCGACGGGGTCCGTCGGCAAGGGCCGATAGAGTTGCAACTGTTCGGTGCGTACCGCTTCCCCCTGCGGCGCTACCCCAACCAGCTGCAGCGGCTGCATGGTTCTCCACTTGCTGTTAAAGGGGCGCCAGCCCTGCCCTGTGTACTGCTCGCCGACGAACGTCGTCCAGTACACAGGTTGGGCTACTGCGGCGAAGAACTCGCGCGCGGAACTGCGACGCACAGCGACGTCAATCTGCTGTGGATTGGCGAGGTAGCCCTGGGTGGCGAGGGTGGCTTGCCCTTGGCCCTGGGAAGCGCCGGGCTGGATCGCCGCATTCGCCGCCAGTAGAGCGTACGCGCAGAGCAGGAAGACGAGCGACGACAAGGCAACACTCGGCCGCTCCGCGACGCTCCCGCCCGCGAGGTCGTAGTAGCGAACCGGGAAGTACAGCGCGACAAGCAGCAGGATCTCAACTGCCACGGCGACGTCCAGGCGTTGCAGCACCGCCAGCACAGCGACGCCGCCGAGCGCCTGCCACAGCCGCAGGTGTACATTCCCCCGCAGCTCGAACGCCAGGATCAGGAGCGGAACCAGCGCGACGAAGAGGAGCGTGGACTCCTGCGTCGACAAGGCGGTGAGGTTCAGGTCGCGCGAAAGCACATACGTCTTGCCGAGCAGCCAGAGCATGCCGCGCGAACTTTGGGAAGCCGCGATGTACAGGCTCCCGAGGTAGACGACCGATCGCA
This sequence comes from Bacillota bacterium, assembly GCA_021793645.1. Lineage (GTDB taxonomy): Bacteria > Bacillota > Sulfobacillia > JAJZYS01 > JAJYTV01 > JAJYTV01. The sequence goes on along the minus strand of JAJYSJ010000018.1, from coordinate 5,909 downwards.
GCGCGATGCGCTGCCAGCGCGCCTGAAGGAACCCTGCCGCAGCGAAGAGGCCGGCGCTTGACAGCACGAAGACAGCACTCCCGCCGATGCCGCGGCTGAGCGCGTAGACGAGCGGCAAGGACCACACGGTGCCCTGCGTGCCGCGCTTCACCGGACCGCCCTCGCTCCGCGCGCCAGTCGGTAGAGGGACGGCCAGTCCGGGATTGGGAGATCTTCGCCCTGCGCGCCGCGCCCGACGGCGACGGTAAACGAGAGCACTCGCTGTGTGCGCACCGCAGCCGCGCCCTGGGCACTGCCGACATAGATGAGAGACTGGGCGCCCGAGCCGAGACCGTCGCCGCCCTCTCCGAGGGTGACGCGCGTCAGGACATCGAGGATCCGGGCGGGCGTCGCAGACCGGGCGGAAAGGAATGTGTCGCCCGCCAGCAGTGCCACGGCATCGCCGCGCCGGCTGAAGCTGAGCGCAAGCGACGCAGCGACGCTGACGGCAAGCTCAAAGGATTGTGCATCAGCATAGACCGCACTGCGCGCGTCGAGTGCGATCGTGCGCAGGGTGGAGCCGCGGGTATAGGCATCGCGCACCTGCACCTCGCCGGTTCGCAGCGTCTGCGGCCAGTGCACCTCGGCCAAGCGATCGCCAGGAAGGTACCGGCGCACGCCTGACGGCGCTTCCGAGCGCTGTGCGCGCCTTGCACCGATCATCGTGCCGCGCAGCCCCCGCAGGGCGCCGATCCTCCCGAGCGGCACCGTGCGCGGATGCACTGCAAGCTCCACCTCTGGGGACGAGGCCAGCCGACGCGAGAAGAGGCCGAAGGGATCGCGGTAGGTCAGGCGCACAGAATAGCTGTGTACGCCGCGCCGCGCCGCGGCCTCCTCCAGGCGAACCCTCTGCCGACCCATGGCAAACCAGCCCTGCGCCCGAAGTGAACTTCCCCGTGCGTTCGCCTCGAGGAGCCAAAACCCCGGCACGGGCGTGAGCCACTCGACGTCGATTCCGGCGAAGTCGCCGCTTTCCGCGTGCTCAGGCCACGCGCTCGCGTGCGGCCGCACGCTGCCAGCGAGCCAAAGACAGCCCAGGGATACGGCAAGGCAGAGCAGGACGACGCGCCAAACGTACTCCCAGATCGCCCCCGGAGCCACGTGTGAAACCACCATGGCCACAACGAACAGTGCGATCGTCGAATAGAGGCCGCCCCACTTCATCGCACGGGAGCCCGGACGCCCGGAAGCGGCACTGCAGAGAGGACCTCGTCGAGAACGGCCTGTGCGGTGACACCCCGCATGGCAGGCTCCGGACGGACGACCAGCCGATGGCAAGCCACGTCGTGCGCCAGGTCGCGCAGGTGGTCCGGCGTGACGAACGTCTCGCCGCGCAGGAAGGCGAGCGCGCGGGCAGCGCGCACCCAGGCGATCGTACCGCGCGGACTGAGGCCGAGGAGCAGCGCCTGGTGCGAACGCGTGCGCTCCGCCACCGCGAGCGCGTAGCGGGCGATCGGCTCCCCCACCAGGACAGCCTGGGCCGCGTCGACGGCGGCCCGCAGTTCCTCCAAGGAGATCGCCTGACTGAGGCGTTCGGCGCGCTGCTCCCCACCCGGCCGCATCAGCACCTCAGTCTCCGATGCGGCATCCGGGTAGCCCAGGCGCAGCCGCACGAGAAAGCGGTCGAGCTGCGCTTCGGGCAGAGGGAAGGTACCCTCGTACTCGATCGGATTCTCGGTCGCGCAGACGACGAACGGCCAGGGCAACTCGTGCACCTCGCCGTCGATCGTGACCTGACGCTCCTCCATCGCCTCGAGCAGGCTGGACTGGGTCTTCGGTGACGTACGGTTGATCTCGTCCGCAAGCACCAGGTTCGTAAACACGGGCCCTCGCCGAAGGATAAACTCCCGGCTCTGCGGCTCGTAGTATGTGTATCCCGTAACATCGGATGGCAAGAGGTCGGGCGTGAATTGAATGCGCCGCGTCTCGACGCCGAGACTTTCGGCGAGTGCACGCACAAGCGTTGTCTTGCCGACGCCCGGAACATCCTCCACGAGGATGTGTCCTTCCGCAAGCACCGCCAGGAGCAGCCGTTCCGCAGTTCGCCGCCTTCCCCATGCCGCCCGCTGGAGCTGGTTCATCAGGGCTTCGAGCGCCAGAAAGCACACCCCCAATGGCGCCCTACTTGGCGACTGCACCGGCAGGTTCCTTCAACATGGAATCGCTGCGGCGGCATGCAAGCGACGTCGACAGGGAGTGCAAAGAGACATGACGACACACGCCTGAAGCCAGCACCTTCGGCCCGCCGGCGTCCAAGGGACGCGCAGGTACTGACCATACTCGTCATGGCGCACCTGGCCGTCGGCTGATCCGCAGGGTACAGAAGGGCGCCGCACCCCCGGTGCGGCGCCCTTCTCCGATGGTCAGGCGGTCTCTTCCTGCTTCTTTCGCCCCTTGCGCTCCGACGTGACCAGGAGCGGCTCCTCGCGGCGCAGCACGACTTCCTTGGTCACGACGCACTTGGTGACGTCCTTGCGCGACGGCGTGTCGAACATCACGTCCAGCATGATGTCCTCGATGATCGCCCGTAGACCGCGCGCGCCGGTGTTGCGCTTCATGGCCTCCTGCGCGATTGCGTGGATCGCATCGTCCTTGAACTCGAGGTCGAGGCCGTCGAGCTCGAAGAGCTTCTGGTACTGACGGACGAGCGCGTTGCGCGGCTCTTGCAGGATGCGCACCAGCGCCTCCTCGTCCAGCGCGTCCAGCGTGACGATGATCGGCAGGCGGCCGACGAACTCAGGGATCAGCCCGTAGTGCAGGAGGTCCTCCGGCAGCACTCGGGCAAGCACCTCGCCGATCCGCTCGTTCTTCGTTTGGCCGACTTCGGCGCCGAAGCCGATCCCCTTCTTGCCGATGCGGTTCTTGATCACCTTGTCGATGCCGTCGAAGGCACCGCCGCAGATGAACAGGACATTCGTCGTGTCGATCTGGATGAACTCCTGGTGCGGATGCTTGCGCCCGCCCTGCGGTGGAACCGAGGCGACCGTACCCTCGAGGATCTTCAAGAGCGCCTGCTGCACGCCCTCGCCTGAGACGTCCCTCGTGATCGAGGGGTTCTCGGACTTGCGCGCGATCTTGTCGACCTCGTCGATGTAGACGATGCCCTTCTCGGCCTTCTCGACGTCGTAGTCGGCCGCTTGGATGAGCTTCAGGAGGATGTTCTCCACATCCTCGCCGACGTAGCCCGCCTCCGTCAGGGACGTCGCGTCCGCGATCGCGAACGGGACGTTGAGGATGCGTGCCAGGGTCTGGAGCATGTATGTCTTGCCCGAACCCGTCGGTCCCATCATGATGATGTTCGACTTCTGCAGTTCGACGTCATCGATCTTGGAACCCAGGTTGATGCGCTTGTAGTGGTTGTACACCGCGACTGAGAGCGTCCGCTTGGCGCGCTCCTGCCCGATCACGTACTGGTCGAGGATCGCCTTGATCTCCGCCGGCTTGGGGATGTTCTTCAGCTCGACTTCGACGTCGTCTCCCAGTTCCTCGTCGATAATCTCCGAACACAGCTCGATGCACTCATCGCAGATGTACACCCCTGGGCCCGCGATCAGGCGCTTGACCTGATCCTGGAACTTACCGCAGAACGAGCACTTCAGTTGGCCCTTCTCGTCGGTGAACTTGAACATCCGCGACACCCCCTGTTAGCGGGTTGGACTCTTGACGTCGCGCGAGGTGATCACTTCGTCGATGAGCCCGTACTCCTTGGCTTCCTGCGCGGACATGAACTTGTCACGGTCCGTGTCCCGGTAGATCTCCTCGATGGGGCGTCCGCTGTGAAGCGCAAGGATGTGGCTGGTCACTTCCTTGATCTTGAGCAGTTCACGCGTGAAGATCTCGATGTCGCTAGCCTTGCCGGGAGGGCCGCCGCCTACGCCCGCCTGGTGGATCATGACGCGCGCGTTCGGCAGAGCGAACCGCTTGCCCTTCGCCCCGCCCGCAAGCAGCAGCGCAGCCATGCTCGCAGCCTGCCCGACGCAGATCGTCGAGATGTCGGGACGGATGTACTGCATGGTATCGTATATGCCCAGGCCGGCATCCACGACACCGCCCGGTGAGTTGATGTAGATGTGGACGTCCTTCTCGGGGTCTTCGCTCTCAAGGAAGAGCAGCTGCGCCACGACGAGGTTGGCCACTTGGTCGTCGATCGGTGAGCCGAGAAAGATGATTCGCTCCTTGAGCAGCCGGGAGTAGATATCGTAGGCGCGTTCCCCGCGGTTCGTCTGTTCGACGACCATTGGCACCATGTAGCCCATCGGTTCCCTCTCCTTCCGCGACCTACTCGGCTTGCTGCTGCTCGGTCTCGGGCTGCTTCGGCTCCTCACCCAAGGTACCCAAAAACACGCGCAGCTTCTCGTCGAGCAGTATGCCATAGAGCGATTGAAGTTCCTGGTCGCTGAGGCGCTGCCCGCGCCGGTTCTCCTCGAGGGCTCTCCGGGCGGCGTCGAACTCAGCTTGCGATAGTTGGATGCCCTCCGCCTCCATCAGCTTGCCCACGACGACCTTGCCCCGAACGCGCTCGCGCGCCTCCTTGAGCATCTCCTCGTCGGGTTCGCCGTGGTCGTGGGCGGCATCGCCGTGCCGTTCGTGCAGCATCGAGTGCGCCTCGCGTTCGACGAGCGTCTCGGGCATCCGCACTTCCGCCTCGCGGATCACCTTGTCGAGGAGCGCCGTCCTGCGCGCACTCTCGACAGACCGTTCCGCCTCGGCGCGCAGAGCATTCGCGAGACCTTCGCGCATCTCCTTCAGGTCGGCGTGTCCATGCTCTTGCGCGAAGGCGTCGTCGACCTCAGGGAGTTCCAGGGAGCGGACATCGTCCACGACGACCCGCGCCGTCTTGTCGCTCTCCGCTCCCTCCAGCGGCACCTGACGCTCGTCTCCCACCTTGGCGCCCAGGAGCGCGTCGCGGAACTCCGGGAACGCGCGGTCCAGCGCAATCTGCGTGCGGGGAATCTGGGCGGCCTCGCCGTTCTCGTCGATGTAGCTGCCGCTCATCTCCACCACGGACTCCGGGCCGATCACCTCGGCCGGGACGAGCGTCGCATGCGCGCGGCGCTCCTCCTCGAGCGCGCGGTCGATCTCCCCGTCCGGAACGACGTACGGAGCGGGCTGCTCCTTAGGATACGCGCGATAGTCCGGAAGCTTGACCTCCGGCTCGAGCAGAACGCGCGCCTTCACCCGCACTCCCTCGTCGGCCGGTTCGATCTCCTCGATCACGCCGTCCTCGTAGGGCTTGATCTCAAGCTGCTCGATCGCCTCGCTGTAGACCTTCGGGACGAGGTCTTGGAGCGCGTCTTCATAGAGGCGCTGCGTGCCGTAGGCGCGCTCCACGACCGGGCGCGGCGCCTTGCCGGGGCGGAACCCCGGGACGTTCACCCGCTTCGCGATCTTGCGGAAAGCGCCATCCAGCGCGCCCTGAAGGCGCTCCTGATCAACGGCGATCGTGACGCGAACCTCGTCCTCGTTCAGCTTCTCCAGCTCGACCTGCACGTCCACACCTCTTCCAAATTGCAGGGCCGGACAGCGGCGTCCGGCCCCGCGTGCACGAATGGGCGACCTAGCGGTCGCCCGGCGAAAATTGGAGCGGAAGACGGGATTCGAACCCGCGACCTTCGCCTTGGCAAGGCGATGCTCTACCACTGAGCCACTTCCGCAAACCTGGTGCGGGCGGAGAGACTCGAACTCTCACGGGTTGACCCCATGGGATCCTAAGTCCCACGCGTCTACCATTCCGCCACGCCCGCCCTGGTGGGCCATGATGGATTCGAACCATCGACGCCCCGCTTAAAAGGCGGGCGCTCTAACCGCTGAGCTAATGGCCCAAACTTGGTTGGGGCGGTAGGACTCGAACCTACGCATGCGGGATCCAA
>JAJYSJ010000017.1 GCA_021793645.1 Bacillota bacterium | reverse complement strand
TGCAACCTCAGACTACCAGGAGTTGATCGAGGACCCGATGTGCCCCTCGCCTTATCCCGTTATGGTCAACCCCGGCTGGTATGGTTTTCGGTGATCACATGGTATGGTTCTCGGCGCTCGCTGACACCTTCGGGTCGTCATCCGGCGCCTTGAGAACCTTGTTCGGCGGCCGCATTCCGAGCGCCGCGTAGGCGTCATGCGCCCTGCCGGCGAGGGGCGAGCGCACCTGGTAGACACGGCATTCACCGGCGATGGTCGCCACCGTCGTCTTGCTAAGGTCCTGCATGATCTCGTGGTAGTCGGCTTCGGGCAAGATGGCGCCCTTCTCGCCGGCGAGAGCCTGGCGCAGGGCCATCTCGAGAGCGTAGGCGAGGAAGCAGACCATCACGTGCCCGCGGATTCGCCGGTCCGTGAAGTGGCGGATCGGCCGCAACTCCAAAGGGCCTTTGAGGTCCCGAAAGGCCCGCTCGATCTGGTAGAGCTGGCGGTAGGCCCGCGCCATGTCCTCGTGGCTGAGGTTCGCGTTGGAGCGCAGCACATACTTCCCGTCGTACCACTCGGCCGCCTGGATCTTGGCCTCGTCGATCTCCATGGCGGCGCCCTTCAGCCGGACGTAGCCGCGGAACGACGTGTTGCGCAGCAGCGAAGAGCCTGAGGGGTTCTCCGCCATGCGCCGCCGAAGCCGGGAGACGATCTCCTGGCGGCGCCTGCGGTCATGCTCCGCCTCCTTGGGGTTGTAGCAGACGACGTAGGTCTCGCCATCCGCCGCCATCGGCTTGACGCGGATCTCGAGGCCGGCGACGTCCTTCCAGTTCGCGCACTTTTACATCACACTACCGGACGCTACTCAATCAACGTAGCGTACGGAAGGAGTCACTGGTCGCCCGACGAAAAGGTGCAATGGAATACTTGCGGAACTTCATAACGATAGATGCTTCCGCAGCAACGGTCCACGCGAGATGCCACATCGGCTGCATGTCGACGAGAAACCCGCCTTTTTCGAGGGCGCTCTTAATAAGGGAGACGTCCCACACAAGAGTCATAAGCCACTGTCCTTCTTCGGCGTCTATGGGCAATTTGTGTCGATAGGCGAGTGACGTAACCAGGAAGACGAAGAAAGGAAAACCCCTATGATAGTAGTAATCGCTGGTATGTACCGTAGCGGATCTACTTTTTCATTCAATGTCGCTAGAGAACTACTCTTGCGCCGAGGCTCGCTGCATCAAAGCACTGGTCCCGACATATATGAAGCACTTTCTAATTCAAATACTGACCACATACTGCTCAGGGCTCATGAGCTTGATGCCACGTCTATCAGGTTATGTCAAGTAGGCGGAGCAAGAGTAATATGTACGACTAGGCATCCAACGGACGCCGTCGCATCTTTGATAGAGGTCTTTGAATGGTCTGAAGAAGAAGCCGTGGAACGTATTAGGCAATGGTTGCACCTATACCAGGAGATAAAGGGTGTGGCTCTCACTGTAAATTATAGTGAAATTGATCGTCGGCCAATCGGGGCCGTACGGCAGATGGGTAAATACTTGGTTGGGCGCGTAGGAGTAGGAGAAATATTAGACATCGCTCGTCGTTACTCCAAAGCAAACGTAAAAGTAACCACAGATCGTCTTGAACGCTCGTCACCAGGAGTCCAAGACATTGGCTTTAGTTGGTATGATAACAATACGTACTTTCATCGCCGTCACATATCTTCCCTTCGGACACGTAGTGCTGAGCAACGCCTTCCGCAGGAGCAAGTCAGAAGAATAGAGGCTGCGCTTTTACGCGATGCAAAGGAACTAACGACCAAGTAGCGCAACCTACGTCAGATGAACAATGGGGCTTTTACTTTACCTCCGGCATCCAGCGATAGAGCCAATGGGGATGGCTTGGATCCGCAAGCAGATCTACGATCTGCTGCGTACTCTCAGCCCACGTCTGCCAAGGCAGGTCACCGGATCCCGGTACCGTGCCCGCCATTATGGCCATTAGCCACTCGTTGACAGCCTTTGCCAGTGCCTCCGGAGTATCCCCTGAGAAGTAGCTAGCATTGTTACCTGCAATCTCACGGAACACAGGAATGTCGCGGGCAAGGACGGGCAGGCGATGCTGCGCTGCCTCCACGAGCGGAAGGCCGTACCCCTCGCCTTGAGACGCCATCAGTACACCCGCGGCTACTCCGTATAACCGACTCAAAGCCTCATCACTGATTCCCTCCAGCCAGAAGAGCCGCCTCCCTAACTGCGGATGATGTCGCAGGCGACCGCAGAGATCGTCTACCATCCAGCCCTGCTTGCCGACAATGACCAGATTGGCCCCTACGCCTTGCGCCCAGAGTTGTTCGAAAGCCGCCACAGCTTGTGCATGGCCCTTGCGCGGCTCCACCGTGCCAACCATAAGCACGTTGGGTAAACTACCTAAGCGCTTAAGCAATGTCTCAAGCCCTTGTGGGAGCCCTAGGGTGGGTATGCTGGCATTGAGGTTACCGCCATTGTGAAACCAGCCAATCGTAAATGGGCGGTGTCGCTTGACTTGAGCTTCGTCCAGCCAGTGCATTAGATCACTAGCTACAGTTCTAGAGTCGCACAGGGCACCGTCTGCCTGCGATACTGCCATAAGCCAGCGTTCAAACGCCTCATCTGTTCCCCTCGGAAACCATTCCGAATGATTCACTGGCAATAGGTCATACACCACAAAATAAGCTCTTCCGCCTAAGTTACGTAATCTAGCAAATAGCTCCTGATGCAGGGGGATACTGTCTGGTGTCCAATCGAGTCCTAGGAAGCAATCTCCCTGATGGAATTCCAGAGGCTCATCCTCTAAGCCATCGACTGGACAGTTAAGCAACTGCATAGTGAATTGCCTCGCATAACGGTAAGAGGATTCCGGGGTAGCGTAGACCGGCTCAACCCGATATCCCTTCGGCGGGTGGTTGAGCAACTCGTGGAGTATGCTCCGCGTCACGCGCTGGATCCCCGTCCTCAAATCCTCCAGTGCCATGCTGCTAACATCCACAAACAACTGCCGCACTGGTTGCAGCGCAGGAAGGTTGGTCGTCATGGCTTCTGCCACGCGGAGCCACTTAGCAGGCGTGCCCTCTAATGCTGCAAGGGAGTGTGTCAACTTCTCGCGAAGACACGACGTACCTTCGTAGAAACCTTCGATCGCTTCCATGTACTGATCGGCTATGCGACGTGGGGTATGGTGGGTATATGCATATATTCTCGCGTGTGCGCCCAACTTCTTTCTGGCTTCAGGGTGCTTCCATAAGTGTTCTAAAGCAGCAGCAAGTTCCTCGTTCTGAAAGTTATCAGGTAATTGCCAAATGCAGTCCGTCGGTATTTCTACCATCGAACCATGTGAATTTATAATTGTTGCCAGTTCGTAGCCCATGCACTCCAGCACAGTCCTCGACGTCTCACCACGGGAATCGGTCCGCAGTTGAACAGCTACATCGGCAGCCGCCAGGTACTTCTGATACAACTCTTCTGGCACATGCCCGGTTACGCGTACACGGCGTCCGTGGCGGCTTCTATGAACCATATCAATAAGCTCGGCACCATAGGGACCGTCGTGGTCGCCCGCAAAGACGAGGTGACATGTCCCGTTTTCTGCAAGCGGGGACGATAGCCAGGACTCCAGTAAACGATGATTGAGTTTAGTTGGACCGATCATCCCAAAGCAGCATACGAGAAAATCACTCTCTTCAAAGCCCAGGATCATACGGGCGGCATTTCGTACAATGGAGTTAGTCGGTATCTTAATTAACTGAGGGATAACCACGATGTTAGTGGCGAAATCGACATTATACCAATTGACAGCCAATTTCCTAGAGAATTCAGAATGCACCACTACCCCGGTTGCCTGCTGTAGGATGTTAAGGTTACAGGGATACTGACGAACAATCTCATGTATGTCGTCGGCATCAAAGCGCGCCTTAGCGGCTGCGTAGCCATGAGACTGATAGAGAGCCCTTGTCCAAGCATTAGGCCAAAGACCACTTAGTTCCATATGCGCGAGGAATCCGCTCAAGAAGAAGTCGTGCAGCACTACTACACCCGGATGTCGTTCCAGCAAGCCGAACATGTGCTCGTGGTACGTGGAATTCCCGAAGTGATAGACCACACGATCGTAGAGATCAGCATGGGCGTCGAACCACTCCGCGTTGCGAACACGGCAATTGGCCTGAACCCAGGGATCTGTGACTTGCGCCTGATCGACAACAACATCAATCTCGTAATGCCGGGCCAGTTCCGGCAACAGCTCCGCGCTGTAATTCGCGATACCGGTGCGCTCTGGAGGCAAAGGAGACACATATGCCAACTGTGGTCGCGAAGGCGGTACGACTGCAATACGGAACCGTTGCGTTTCTTGCTCGTGGACGTGCAGTCGCTCGAAGGCCTCGATGGCAAGTTGCGCGCTCCTGTCCCAGGAAAAGTTCTTAGTCTGATTGGGCCCATGCTGCTTGAGGGCAGCACGGAAGGCTTCGTCCGTAAGTACTTCGTTTAGCTTCGCGGCGATTGACGAGTCGTTGCGAGGATCGAATAGGGCATCTTCGCGCCCGATCACCTCCGGCAGACTCGAGGTGTTCGCGCCGATCACTGCCGCACCGCACGCCATGGCCTCCAGGGCCGGGAGACCAAACCCCTCGTGCCAGGACGGGAACGCAAAGGCGGTGCATAGGTTGTAAAGCGCAACCAAATCTTCGTCCGGCACGAATCCGGTCAGGACCAAGTCGCCTCTAGACAAACCTCTCGAAGTCGCCAGACGCTCCAAGGCCGCTCTCTCCTCGGGGTGCACACTGGAGACGATCCCCAACTGATAGGCGCGCCGTACGGATTTTGGTAACAATGCGTAGGCGCGGATCAAACCTTCGACATTCTTCCCATGTTCAATGCTGCCGGTGTACAACACGAAAGGACGCGTAAGGCCGTAACGCGTGCAGATCGCAGCGGCCTGCTCCTCCGCGAGGGCGACCGGACGGAAGCGGGGATCGGAGGCGGACGAGATGTTGACCACCCACTCCTTCGGAAGCCCGAGGTGGTCGATGCCCTCGCGACGTGATGAGTCAGAAACCGCGAGCCACAGGCGCGCCCTCCGTAGGTGGTCGAGCTTGCGCTCATACCAAGCTTCGCGGGTTGATTCGATGAGATGGGTCTCCCGGTAGATGAGAGGAACCAAGTCGTAGAGGGTAACGCTGGTCGGCGGTATGGACGTAAATGTGCCAATGCTGGTGACCGCATCATCTCTAAACCCTTCGAACAGGCTGCTCACGTGCAACACATCTGGTTTAAGGCTGGCCAGAAAAGCTTCGCGTAGGCGCTCGGCCGCCTGGCGACGCCACGCGTTATTAGGCTCCAGGTCTCGCACCGGCCCTGGGGCCTCCCAGACGTGGATGTGGTCTTGAGGTATCAACCCGTCGAAAACGGCCCGTATGGGTTCGACGGTCTCCGGAAACAGGCCATTGAGAACGATCCGCACGTCATGTTCGTCCGCACTGCGCGCGATAGCCGTAGCCAAAGCCAATGCGCTCCGACCGATGCCGCGGATGCGGCTCTCAGTTTGCGCTCCCTGCAGGTCGAGCACGATCCTCATTCTTCACCACCTCTTTCGCGACCCATCGCCGTTGCGCTAGCGCGCAGCAGTTGCATGTAATTGCGCCGCACGGAGGATGGATAGGTGGCCCAATTGATGTCTCCGGCTACCATCGGGGTCGGCTCCACCCAACCGTGCCGGGTCTGCTCTGAAGATACACGAGCAAACTCTCGAAGGCGTTTCGCGACCCGCGGCCAACGATCAACAGACCGTACAACGAGTGCCTTCAGCCTGGGATGCGTCCGCAGATACACAAACGGCAGTGCAATCGCCCTACGACCGACATGTCTAGCCGCAGGCCGACTCCTTCCCAATATCTTGATACCATATCGCGGCACTCTCTTGGCGATTGAGCCCACAAACCGCAAAGGGCTAGTTATCTTCCAGGAATGGCTTGCGTATATAGAAGATACTTCCTCCAATAATTTTGCCACATCGCTTTCACTTTGTAGAGCTCGTATCATCGCACTACTCAGTTCCTGCTCGCGTTGGCTAAGCGCGTGTGCAAGCGACTGAGCCTCTTCTCGGCTGAGTTGCAACTGCGACCGACCCTCTCCAATCTCTTGCTCACGCAGCGCAACCGTATCTGCAAGTCGGGCAACTTCCTCCCGGCTGCGCTGAAACTGCAACGAGGTCTCTTTGGCCTCGCGTTCGCGCTGTGCCAGATCAGCGGCAAATCGCTCGGCTTCTACGAGGCTCTGCCGCAGCTGAGTCTGTGCATCCTCCAACGCTCGAGCCATTTGCTGCACCTGTTGCTCGTCTGCATCTAGTTTATTGGCCAATGCACTACAAAACGGCGACGTGCTAGTCAGGGAAAACCCATCAAAGAAATTTGGTCCGCAATAAAAGGCTCCCTTCAACTCTGCATGCGCTCGAGCGACATAAAAGCGATTAAGCCCATCGAAATACGCAGGGTCGTAGCCCAATTCTACCAAAACTTTTTCCCAATGATCGTGCGTATCTACTTGCGAATTTGGTATAGTGCTCTCTATGACGACAACCCACGGCCGAACGGGCGAACGAGACCAGCTGCGGAGAACCTGCTCCTCCATACCTTCCACATCGATCTTGAGCCAATGGATGTCACGGTCCGCATTGCGATCGAGGATGCTTGCCAGGGTCACGCAGGGGACATCGGCTTCCCGTATCTCAAAGCCAGACTCGCGATGCTTCTTCGCAATCTCAGGATCACCCGTGCTGAGACCCGTATCGACGATCTCAAACAACTTGAGGATACCAGCCTCACCAACTGCAGACTGGATGACTGTTTCGTCAGGTCGTGCAGACCGGAGTCGCTCCGCATAGTTCAGCACAGGCTCAACATGGAGACCTCTCCACCCTTGCTCATAAAAAGCCATACTCACCGAATCGACCACCGGATCCTGTGCACCGATATCGATGTAAAATCCATTTTGGATATGTTTCAGGGCACGCCACAGCATCACGTCTTCAAAATTCTGTGCGTACGAGGTGAAAGTCAAATCATGTCCCCCCTTGGCTGCAAAGCTCCTCATGCCTTCCTAAACCATTCGAGAGTGTCCCTCAGCGTGGCCTCCCAAGGGATCTCTGGCTTCCAACCCGTAAGCCTGCGTATTTTGTCACTATCCCCGATCCTCGTCGGCGTATCTTCTGGGCGGAAGCGATCTCTATCCACGACGATCCCCGCCTTGACTCCCGCAGTACCAATGAGATCCTCCAGCACGGAGCGAAGCGTGCGCCCGAAACCAGAGGAAAGGTTGTATTCTCCTTCCGGCATGCCACCCTCGGTGGCCGAAACGTAGGCTCTCACGATGTCCCTTACGTCGGTGAAGTCACGTATCGCCTGAAGGTTGCCCACTGTTATTGTTGTGGTTTCCCGAGTTCCTTGCGCGATTTGTGATGCCCAGTCGGGAATGGCAAACCCAGTGTGCTGGCCTGGGCCTATGTGATTGAATGGTCGAAAATGCACAAAGGGAATCGATGCATCCTCGCATAGCAACCGAAGCATCCGAGCCTGAGCGACCTTCGTGATTCCATAGGGGTTTGACGGACCGATGGCGGAATCTTCTGTGAGGGGCTCATCACTCGGCGCGTACTCCTCGGCACTGCCGATATTCACAAATACGCGCACCGGAGCCGCTGTCCGGCGGAGTGTAAGGAAAAGGTTCACGGAGCCCACGACGCTTGAGTCGATCGTATCCGATGTGTCTTTCCAGCTGGCAGCGACGGATGCCTGGCCGGCGAGATGTACAACGGAATCCGGCCGCGCCTCCCGGATGAAGGACTCAAGCTCCGTGTCTGATGCCAGGTCTCCGCAGTGGTATCGCAAGAGGCCGCTTGGCAGCTCATCCAGCGAGTTGCGGCCGACTCCCCACACGGCGTGACCACGCCCCGACAAGGCTTGGACCAACTCACGGCCGACAAACCCCGAGGCTCCCGTGACAAGGACGTTCATAGAGATTTGACGGGGGAGCCTGCCAGTTCATCGATGTCGTTACGAACCATCATCTGTACGATCTCCTGCATGTGAGTCTTCGACGACCAGCCGAGAACGGTCTGGGCCTTGGATGCATCCCCACGCAGCAGATGCACCTCAGCCGGTCGCAGATAACGCTCGTCGAGCTTGACGTACTGCTGCCAGTCTAGGTTTGCGGCACGGAAACTCGCCTCCACCCAGTCGCGCACCGTGTGCGATTTGCCGGTCGCGATAACGAAATCTTGCGGCTTATCCTGCTGCAGCATAAGCCACATCGCCTCGACATAATCTGGTGCATAGCCCCAGTCGCGGCTTGCGTCGAGGTTGCCAAGGCGCAGTTCTTGATCCAGTCCGTGTACGATCCGCGCAACACCATGCGTGATCTTGCGCGTAACGAACTCGAGGCCGCGTCTGGGAGACTCGTGGTTGAACAAAATGCCGCTGCAGGCGTACATTCCGTAGCTCTCCCGATAGTTGACGGTTATCCAGTGGGCATAGACCTTGGATACGCCATAGGGACTACGGGGGTAAAAGACCGTACTTTCATTTTGCGGTGCGGGCGCGTTTCCGAACATCTCACTCGTGGAGGCCTGGTAGAATCGCGCGTTCGGCGCAACCCGGTGCACGGCCTCTAGCAGCCGCATCGTGCCAAGGCCTGTGACCTCTGAAGTCAATGCGGGCTGGGTCCATGATTCCGGGACAAACGACTGGGCCGCCAGGTTGTAGACCTCGTCCGGCTGTGCCTGTTCTACTGCCCTTAGGAGGGACATCTCGTCGGTCAAGTCACCGAAGATGAGCTGAACTTTGCCCGTCAAATGGGCAATGCGAGCATGATTCGGACTGCTCAGACGCCTGATCAGACCGTAGACGGTATAGCCCTTTTCGAGCAGCAGCTCAGCCAGATACGATCCGTCCTGCCCGGTAATACCCGTAATTAGAGCTTTAGGCATCTGTTCCTCCGTGAGTCCGACATGGTTATTGGACCTGTTTCTGCATAGGACAATCTCTTCCTGCCGGGAACGCCCTTTGCGTGAGAGACGGGCGGAATATCTCCGGCCATCTGAGAAGATGCTTCAATATCCTCCCTCTGAAAACACTTCACTGAGTGCTGCGTGCCAAATGGCTTTGGGTGCGTAGCGCTCCCGCGCCAGTTCCCAGCCGGATCTGCTTAGGCCAAGCCAGGTCTCTCGACTTGCAGCCAGTTCGCTGACGGCCCGTTGGAATTCACTGGGCAGATCAGCGATCAGGAGATGCTCACCGTTGAGGCCGGCGAGGCCATGTGCCCCCTCGCTCGTACTGATGACGGGTACCCCTGCTCCCCACGCGTAGAGGATCTTGCGGCGAGTCCCGGTGCCGTAGCGAATTGGGTTCACCAGCGCAAGTGCCCGCTCATATTCGGGCGTCAGGTCGGATAGATAGCCCGTCCACGAGACCCGCGGACCCACTACCCACCGCCCAGTACTCTTCGGTCCCTCGCCAACCACTCTGAAGACGATCTCCGGATGATCTGCTGCAACTCGGGGCCAGATTTCTTGCAAAAACCAGCGCAAGCCGTCTCGGTTCGGCGGATAGAAGAGACTGCCGATGAAGACAAGGGAGTCCTTCTGGTGCCCTGCTGAAACGGGTTCCCCCCAGCAATCCGCACCATTCGCAACGATCCGAATCCTGGCGTCGGATCTATGGCGAACGATCTCGTCAGCGTCCTGCTCAGAGCAGAGGAACGACACCGCGAATCTGCAAGCCCATCTGGCCTCTTCCCTCGCCGCACCGCTGAGTGAAAGCCAGCGCAAGGGATTGCGCAGGGCGGGAAGGGCCTTTCGATAGAGTCCCAGCGAATCGGTGAGCTCCAGTATTCGCAGCCCAGCCTGGACTTTGTCTGCATAATAGGCAGACTTCAGCTGAAACCCTACCACGACATCCCACGTTCCGATCGATGTCCCGAGCAGCTTGGCTACGCGTGGAATCCGCCACGTCCCCCAAGGCCTACCCGACAACATGGCGCCCAAAACACCCAACGACTTCTCGAGCGTCGAGACCGGGAAGCGCTGCAGTCGCACGCCGATGGCCTGTAGAGAGCGCGCGGCCGCTGGACTCGGCGCATCATTGCCGATCAAGGCAAGATGCACTTCGCCGAACTCCGAAAGAGCCTGCAGCATCTCGTACCCCCGGATGCGGTCTCCCCGGTCGGGCGGAGCGGGAACGAGCGCGCTGATCACAAGGATCCTCACGCCGCTCCCCCTCCAACCAAGCGATAGACCTCGATGTGCTCCTGTGCAGTGCGAGCCCAGTCGAAGAGAGCCGCGCGCTCCAGTGCATGACGGCGCCGCTCTTCAACGTCGCTTGACGCCTCAAGAACCGACCGCATGCCTTCTGCCAGGGCGGGTACATCGTGCGGAGAGAACAGGATCCCTGTGTCACCGACGACCTCCGGAATCGATGAGCTTTTTGAAGCGATGAGAGGCACGCCCGCCGCCATCGCCTCCAGGGCGGGAAAGCCAAAGCCTTCGTACTTCGATGGGAAAATGAAGGCTGTTGCCGCTCGCAGCAGGTCGAGGGCGTCATCCCTAGTTAGGAACCCGAACCTCCGGAGCCAGGGGGCCTCATAACTCGGATAGAGCGCAAAATCCTCGATACCGACGAGCCAAAGTTCGGCATCGGGGAACTCACCCGCCAGCGTACGGAAAGCAGCGACCACGATATCCCCGTTTTTGCGGGGATCGAGCGCTGCAAAGGCTAAAAAGTAGTGCTTTGGAATCGGATAGCCGCGATTTCTCAGGTCGGCTCGCAGGGCCCCTACATCCTCGGCCGGTCGAATCGCCGGCGCACCGTAAGGGATCACGCGGATGTGACTCTCCGGTACCCCAAGGATCCTGATGACATCGCCTCTCGTCGCTTGCGAAGGCGTAATGACCATTCTCGCACGCCTGGCTTGGATCGGTAGGGTGCGCTGCCGAACGGCTCTACCAAGCTGGTGCCGCAGATCGATGTGCCATGGGCCGAGTTCTTTCCGAAGAAACTCGATGAGGTCTTGGATCGTGTAGACCGTCGGACAGGGCGCAAACGTGGGACCGTAGTTTGCAGTCAGGTGCAAGACGTCCAAGCGGTCATGCGCCGCAGCGCGAGGCAAATAGACCTCTTCAAACAGAAGAGGGTTTGTGGCGTCGAGCCTTCGAATATGGAAACGGTCCCGAGGAAGGGAAAGAGCTTCCATGTCCGCTTGGCGGTCAACGTAGACAACGAATTCTTCGTCGCCCAGCTTACCGAAGTGCCCGAGGAGCTGCGCGACATATTCCCCAATGCCGCGGCGCTGTGCACGAAAGGCGTACCGTCCGTCTATGCCGATGCGCATCGAATCCCTGCCTCCTAGCCGGCCCGCCAGTCATGGGGAACAAGGATGACGCCGGTAGTCCGCTCCGTGCCTTGCACGCGGAACCCAGAGATCGCTTTGGCTTCCGCGAGCCGCTTACCCTGAATATCGAACACTGCGACATCGACCTCGTAGCTGCCGCTCGCAAGGCGAAGCTCATGCGCTGAGAGCACAATTGTCGACAGTCCTGGTCGGAGCCCAACCGATCTCCCGTCGCGCATCCCCGAGATCTCAGCGATCTCGAGCCCATCAGGGCGACGAATCGAGACGCTCAGGTACCCGTCGATCGGACTACCTGTTTCATTGGCGACTTGCAACGAGATCTCCAGCGGATCCCCAGGAGCTGGGTCATTTGAACCACTTGCACCCGGAACCCGTATCTCAGCCGCGGCTACATAGACGGCTTCTTTGGGTAGCGTAGCTACCTCATGCTCAGCCGCGGGCGGACTACTCGCCGCCCCCAGAAAGGTCCGATAGCCGTGCACTACGTCGCGCGGGTTCCCCTGGGCGCGCACGACACCTTGGTCAATCCAGATCGCGCTATCCATCAGCCGCTCAATGGAACCAAGATCGTGCGATACGAGCAAGATACTGATCCCACTACGCTTCATCTCAAAAATTCGATCCATGCACTTTTGTTGAAAGGCTTCATCGCCGACTGCCAGAACTTCATCGACGATCAAAATCTCGGGATCGACATTGATGGCCACAGCGAACCCCAGCCGTGCCTGCATTCCTGAAGAATAGTACTTTACCGGCACATCGATGAACGGACGTATCGCTGCGAAGTCAATGATATCGTTCATGCTCTTTTCAATTTCCTTGCGACCGATACCGAGGATCGATGCATTCAAAATGATGTTCTCACGGCCCGTGAAGTCAGGGTGAAACCCCGCACCGAGTTCAATCAGCGCAGACATGCGCCCGCGCAGGTCCACACTGCCCTGCGTTGGCTGCATTGTCCTCGTGAGCAGCTTCAGAAGCGTGCTCTTGCCAGAGCCATTGTTGCCGATCACCCCAAGACTTCGTCCCTGCTTCACCTCGAACGAAACGTCCTGCAGCGCCCAGAAATGTTCCGCCTTCGGCCGCTTGCGCCCAGGAATCATCTGCACCAACAGCTGTCCAACGCTGTCGGCCCGGTCCTTCCGAAGCTGAAACTGCTTCCAAACGCCGTCAGCCCTGACCGAGGCTGCCATCACATGACCTCCGCGAACAGCGGCTCGATGCGCTTGAACACAGAAAGCCCAGCGAGGAAAGCGAAGGCGGACCAGGCAAAGGCAGACCACAAGAACGGCATGTCCGTAACATGTCCGACGAAGATCAGATCCCGCATCGCCTGCAACATCCCGCCCATCGGATTCATTAACAGAATTCCTTGCAGCGTACCGTTCAGCGTCGTCGTAGCGTACATGACCGGCGACATGTACATCCAGACCATGAGCAGCAGTCCCACGAGCTGTGTCATGTCACGGTAGAGCACGTTGAGTGAGGCAAACAGGTAGGCGATTCCCAAGGTGAAGATGACCTGCACCCCGAGAAGAGGGATCACCCACAGGGCCGACCAGTGGATTGGCACACGGTATATGAGGATCACCGCGACGAGCACGATCAGCGAGAACAAGAGGTCGATCATCCGCGCGAAGACGGATGCCGTCGGCAGGACGACCCGGGGGAAGTAGATCTTTGCGAGCAGGCCAGCACTGCCGGCGATGCAGCCCGTCGCCGACATGACTCCATTGGCGAAAAAGTTCCAGAAGGTGAGTCCAGTGACGAGGAAGACGACGTACGGAATGCTCCCTGTCACCGCGTGGAATACGACACCGAACAGGAAGCTGAAGATCGCGGCTGTCACCAATGGGTTGATGATCGCCCAGTAGAGCCCAAGCAGGGAATGCTTGTACCTCGTCTCCACATCTCTCACCGCGAGGTTCCGCGTCAGCTGCATCCAAAGGAGGATGCTCTGCACGCGGCGTACCGCGCGCTGCCCACGGGACTCCGTGCGAGGGGTCGGATTCAGTTGGTGCTCCAGCGCTGCCATGCTCCAACCTCCTCGTTTAGGGTTGCGCCGCGGGAAGTGTGACGGGTCGCAGCAGCCGATAGACGCTCACCTGCGACTGCGAGTACACCGAGGCTGCGGTTCCCTTGTTGCCAAGGACGCGACTGTACTCCGTATACACCGATGGCGGCGTCACCCCGGTCGTCACTACGGGATCCAGGATAACGTACGTTCCAGCAGGCAAGGCCTGCGCTCCGGCAGGCAGCCACTCCTTGGCGCGGTCCGCGAGGTGCGCTGCAACAAAGTTCGGTGCAACCACCGGAGCATCCTTGGGGATCAAGGCGACCGCCTGGCTGAGCTGCGTAGCGTTGGGCGGGCGAACGGTCCAATTGACATGGTAGTCATGCCAGGCAAACACAAGGAAGAACGCCATGACGATCACCGACAGGCCGGAAGTCAGCCGTCGTCCTTGTGTCCGGCTTCCTTTCAACCCGACGAGGGCAGCGACAAAGAGGAACGGGATGACGAGCACGCTCATCTCGTTGAAGGGCGATGTCGTCGCGGGTGTCGACGACAGCAGGTTCACCTCGAGGAAGAGGAGCACCGGAATCCACCACGGGTTGATCGACTTCTTCCCTGCGACGACGGCCAGGGCTGCCACCGGCCCGAGGATCCAGACGAGGTACTCCCAATTGTGCAGGCTGCGCACCCAGGCGAGCAGGTGCTGCGGATGGGCGAGAATCGTCCCATACTGGCCGTACAAGGCGACCCCTGGGTTCAGGGCGCCGTGGGTGAGGGCGGGAAGCAGCCAGTAGGCGTCGACGGCGTACCCGAGGGCCGCCGCAACCAGGGTTGCAACGCCCCAACCGATCCGCCGCTGCACCAGCAGCACGACGCCGGTCCCCAG
The DNA here is from genome assembly GCA_021793645.1 of Bacillota bacterium. Lineage (GTDB taxonomy): Bacteria > Bacillota > Sulfobacillia > JAJZYS01 > JAJYTV01 > JAJYTV01. The sequence continues at coordinate 33,328 of JAJYSJ010000017.1, read as the reverse complement.
CAGCAGAATCGGCACGGTGTCCTTCACGAGCAGGGATGCCACCAAAAGGATCCCGTAGGCAAGCCAGTTTTCCGAAAGTGCCGCCCAGATCAGCGCAAGCAGGATAGGGATGCCGAAGGCGTCGGGATGGAAGTCGAAGAGGTTCGCTCCCAGCACGGTCGGGTAGAGGAGATAGATGACGCCAACGAGGTGCGCCCACCGGTCCTGGACGCCGATCTGTTCCGCGATCCGACGGATGAAGAAGTATCCAAGTCCGAAGGCGAACGCCTGCAGCACGAGCAGAAGGCCTACGCCGCCCACTTGGTAGAGGGGAGCCAAGAGGACCAGGATGTAGGACGCCGCAGCGGCAAGGATGGGATGTCCCGTATAGGTGGAGGCGGCAAGGAGCCCCCGGTGCATGATCAGCCACAGGCCCTGGCGGAAGAGGCCAAGGTCGTCGCCCGCCGCCAGCCAGAGATGGTAGCGCAAGACGGAGAGCGTCGACAATACCGCCGTATATCCCAGTGTCCACGCCCACGCGGACAGCCGATCAGGCCGGAGTAGAGACCCAAGGGGCTCCGCATCGGGTTGGCTGAATCGGTCGATGTCGGTCAGTGTGCGCTGTGGGTCCACGTTTGCACCTCTTGCGCGGCACCGCGCGCCTTCGACGGCTGGAGCAGCACGGAAATTGTCCGCAGAATGATGAAAAGGTCCAGCCCAAGCGAGTACCGGAAGATGTACACAAGGTCATACTGCAGCTTCACGCCCGGCTGCGTCGCGTAGGTGCCGTAGACCTGCGCAAGGCCCGTCATCCCTGGCCGCACCAGCGTTCTCGCTGCGTACCCCGGGATGGACTGCTTGTACTCCTCGTACAGCTCCGGCCGCTCCGGCCTCGGCCCCACAATGCTCATTTCGCCGCGCAGTACGTTCCATACCTGCGGCAATTCGTCCAGCCTGGTCGCGCGGAGGAATTTACCAACGCCCGTGACCCGCTCGTCGCCCGCCTGCGCCAGCACGGCACCCGTGCCCTGTTCCGCATCCTTGCGCATCGTGCGGATCTTGTGGATGCGAAAGACCCGCTCCCCCAGTCCCACGCGCTCCTGCGCGTAGAAGATGGGACGTCCGGAGTCCAGGATGACGAGCAGTCCAATGGGGATGATCAGGATCCCTAAAGCCAGGAGGCCCAAAAGCCCCAGCACGAGATCGATCGTGCGGCGCAATATGCGCTGGTGCGGGTGCATCTCTTGCGCGGAGAGCGCCAGCGCCACCCCGTCCGGCAGCCGTACGATGCGTGCCGTCGACAGGAGAAGCGTCACGAGGTCCGGCTCGAGGACGATATCCCTGCCCGCGGCGGTCTCATTTAAGACGTCCTGCGGCACCAGCTGGTCCGCTCGCCTGCGCACCACCGTCGACTCATCGACGCCTTTGCCGAACGCCATGCGCACCACCGCGTATAGCACGGCCTGCAGCGGCCACGCGAGCAGGATGGCGCTTCGCGGCAGGGCGAAGGCGCGCAGGAAGAAGGAGAGCGACATCGTCAGCACGAGCACGAGGAAGGCCGACGTGACGGAGAGCGCCAGGGCTTCCTCGCGCGACCCGATCTCCTCGTAGAGCCCGTAGAGGGAATTGACGCCCACCCCGAGCACCGCCACAAACACCGCGACGGCCTCGAACGCGTGGAAGTTCGCCGGCGGCAGGCCGCGGAAACGGATGTAGAAGGCCAAAAGGTAGCTGAGGGGCCCGATGAGCACGTCGAGGAACACGAGCAGATACTGCCTTGCGCCCCACCGAGCACGGCTGCTCATCGGCTCCCTCCCCCCAGTTCCGTGTAGAGCGCCTGGTGGCGCCTAAGCATGTCCGATAGCGCGAAGTGCTCTTTGGCGACTTCCCGGCTTGCGGCGCCTGCGCTTTGCCGAAGGTCCTCGTCCGCGAACAGGCGGCCTAGGGCCGTTGCCGCGGCGCTCGCATCCCCGAGCCGCGTAAGAAACCCGTTGCGACCCTCGGGCACCAGTTCACGGTGCCCGGGGATGTCGCTCAAGACGACTGGCAGCCCCGCCGCAAGCGCATCGAGTGCCGCGTACGGCAGGCCCTCCTTGCGGGAGAGACTCACGTAGGCAGAGATGCTTCGGTAGAAGGGGACGAGGTCATCCTGCCAGCCCAAGAGGCGCACCCGGCTGCCTACGCCAAGGCGCGCGGCCGCTTGCATAAGCGCGGCGCCTTGCGGTCCTTCGCCCGCGACCACGAGCGTTGCTGCCCCCAGCACCTGCAGCACCTTGGCGAGATCCTCGAGGCCTTTGCCTGCGACAAGCCGCGTGGCTACTCCGAAGGTATTCGGGCCCCCTATGGGAGTCCCCTCCAGCGGCAGTGTGACCCCGTTGGGGATCTCTTCGACACGCGAAAAGCCGAGCGCCCTCGCTTCATCCGCCTCGCCCGCAATCGCGACGAAGGCCGAGACCTTCGTCACGGCCTGCCGGTGCATCACCCAGGAGAGGCTCCGGATCCAGGCCGGATGCGTAGCGTCGTGCCACTGGAAGCCGTGCGCCGTGTAGACGAGCGGCACAGACTCATGGAGGGGCATCGCAGCCAGCAGGGCGAAGATGCCGTGCGCGTGGACGACCTGGGGCAAGAGATCCCGGTACGCCCTCTCGACTTCCCGCCGGGCTGACGCGATCCTGCGCGGGTCCATCGAGCGCCTTAGCTGCTGAGCCTGCCGGATGGGGATGCCTGCATCGCGCACGCTCTGCGCAAGCCAGCCCCCGGTACCCGCCACAACCCCGGCGGTCTCCTCCCGAAGACCCAAGGCGAGGTCACGGACATGGCGCTGCACACCACCGCGGTCTCCCGACTGCAGGACATGCAGCACCGTTGTCACCGGACTCACCTGCTCTTTTGCGGCTGCGCTATTTGGGTAGCGCTCCAGTTTCCTTTAGCCACTGCGTCTGCACTGCATACTGCGCAGCCGTCGTCTTCCCTGACCCTGCGCCGAGCGCCGCAAGCCAGATGTTCGCCGCCTGTTGCCCGCCCGAAGACGCGGCCTTGAGGAGAGGCACGGCCGTCTGCGTGTGCCCGAGGAGCGCCCCCGCCTCTCCCGCGTAGAGCTGCAGCTGCGCCGTCGCGGGAGGCATCTGGAGGTTTTGCGGCGCCACCTTCGCCGCCGCACCCGCTTCGGAGAGGAACGTTCCGTACATGCCCCACGCCTGATGGAGGTCCCTGCGGGCAGCGGTGAAGTGGTGCTGACCGAGCGCCTGCGTCGCGAGGTTCGTCGCGAGATCGAGGTAGTTCTGGTACATCGTCGGGTTCATCGGCTGGTCCTGCTGCGCTACGCGGAGAGTGGGCAGGGCGGCGGCCGCGTTGCCCGCGTCGATCTGCATCTGCGCCTCCAGCGTTGCCGTGTACTGGTTATTGCGGTTGAGGCGATAGGCCGCGGCTGCGTCCTGGGCGGCCGAAGCGCGCAGTCCGCTCGATGCGGGAGCAGACGTCGCCTGCTGCAGCTCCTGCTGCGCGAGCTCCAGGTGCAGCTGCGCGGACAGGGGGTCCAGGGCAGACGCCTGGCGCAGCTGGAGGAGCGTCGGAGGCTTCAGCGCATCTTCCGTCCCCGCCGCCACCGAGAGTACGATCACCCAGATGCCGAGCGCGCCCAGGAGACCGCCCACGATCTGCGTGGTCGCTGCGCTCACGCGGCGCAGCGTCATGAGCCGTACCTGCGGCATGGCGCCGAGCGCCAGCCAGAGGAGCAGCAGAGAAGACGCGATGGAGAGGTCGAAGTCGATCAGGGAGTGCAGGAAGAGGGCAGCGCCCGCGACGAGCGAAGCACCCGCCAGGTCCCCCTTGCCCCAGGCGCGGCGCAGCCCGAAAAGGAGCGCCGCGGCAATCAAGAGGATGAAGGCGATGCCGAAGATGCCGTACGAGACGGCCGCGTCCACCAAGGAGCTGTGCGCTTGGTTCGAGCTGTAGTTGAAGGACTGGTACTTCTGGTAGATCGACTGCCAGGCGTTGCCGCCCCAGCCGAGGATCGGGCTTTGCGCGAACATCTTCATGCCGTCGCGCCAGAAGTCGATGCGCTCCCAGACGGAGAGGTCCGTTCCGGAGATGCCGAGGAGCCGGTGGTAGATCGACTGCGGGATCGCGCGCGCCAAAAGGAGCGACTGGGATGCTCCGTTGACCGCGAGGGAATCGAGGCGCAGGCTGCCCTGCCCCTGCGAAAGCAGCCGGACGCTCGTGCTGCTCTTCGGCACCTGCACGGTCCATCTGTCGGTGCCGGGCTGAAGCTGCTGCTTTGCGATGGTGGTCTGCGTCCCGAAGCGGTCGAGCGATGCGAGCTGCGCTGCGGCGGAGCCGCTGCCGGAGACCTGCAGGGAGAGCTTGTCCTCACCCACCGGCAGGCGAAGCCCCACCGTCGTCTGACCTGCGAGCGCGACGCCGCTCCGGGCTCTATAGGCAAGGGCGCCGCCCCCGAGCACCAAGATCGCGAGCAGCGCCGTGAGCGCGACCTGCCAGCGGTCGATGCCGCGTGCGTGGAGCCACTCGATCGCTTGTGCGATCGCTGCACCGAGGATGATCGCCAGTGCCCCGTAGAGGAGCGCGTAGTGGCTCCCGACGTTGTTGAAGTGCGGGAATGTCTTCGCCGCGAGGGCAAAGGCCAAGAGGCCAAGCACGAGCACGTCGGCGAGCACGCCGATGCGCCGCCCCCTTCGCACGACGCCAAGCAGCGCGATGACCGCGAAGGGCGTCACGACCCAGACGCCGCGGGAGAGCGTCAGGGCGAAGAGGTAGGCCGCGAGGCCCCCGAGCCCTCCGAAGAGGAGTCGGGCGGTGCGGCGCTCCGCGAAGAGCTGTGCGACCGTCGCACCGAGCCATGTGGCGAGGTAGACGGCGCCCGCCGTGTCCGGGTACTGGAAGGGTCCGGAGAGGCGATCCACGACGGTGACGGCCGCGGGGTACTGCCAGACCGCTCCCGCCATCAGCCAGCTGGCGATGGCGATGCCGCCAAGACCGAGGAGTAGGGCATTTGCGATCTGCCCCTCGCCATGGCTGCGCGCGTAAAGGTAGAGAACCCCGGCAATCGAGTAGACGATGGCCTGCTGCAGCGCGAGGCGAGGCTCGACCGCCCAGAGCACAGAGAGCCAACTGAAGAGGACGAAGCCGAAGACGGCGAGGTCCGCGTAGGAAATCTCCCAGCTGCTAGACGCCCGTACCCGCCGAAAGAGCAGTGCAATCGCACCGATTCCGAGCACGGCGATCCCGATATAGAGCTGGTCGACACGGAAATAGAGGCCGCGCAGGGACGCCGCGACCAAGAGGATGAGCGCAAGGGCAAGCGGCCCGATGTACTGCGACCAATTTGGCAGGGCGGGGAGCGAAACCGCCACGCGGGGCGCCTTTCGTTTCGGAGCTGGTGTGGCCGGTTTGCGCCGAGGTACGTTCGCCGTCTTCTGCTTTTTGGCCATGGGTCCTCCCAACAGGGGGCGACATTACGATTCCATAGGCAAGGAAATGATACCAGCGCCTGCCGAATGCGGCAATGCGTCGAACCAAAGCAACTTCTACCGAGAGGAAAGCGGGGCGGCATTGCCGACCCGCCGTCTTCGCTGTCCTATTGGTGCTGACCGTCAAGAGGATCGCGACCATCTCGGCCGCCTGCGCGCAGGATCGACGACCTTGGGTGTGTCGTGCTCCCGACCGGTCTGTGTCGCGAACTCGGAATGGAACCAAAGGACAGCGCGAAGATGGTAGGCGACGGCGAGGACATCATCATTCAGAGGTACCGGCCACGCTGCGTGTCCTGTGGTCAGCATGAGGTCTTGTCGGTTCAAGGGCAAGATCGTGTGCGGTCCGTGCAGAGCGACCGTCGGCGACACAAATGCCGAGGAGGACTTACTGCAGCGCTACGCAGCCATCTACCTCGACGGCTGCCCGCTCTGGACCGTTTCTCCTAGAGGCGCTTGGCGATGCAGGTTAACCGCCGGACGTGGCTCAGTACATGTAGTTGTCGACCGTTTGAATGGTCGGGGAAGTAGGCGCATTTGCAATCGTGAGGGTGTCCATCGGTCCCTTGATCGAGCTGGGCGCTCCAGATGTGTACTGGACCGTCACCACGCCGTTGGAGTTGGTGGTAAAGGCGTTCGGCGTAGACATTACCGCATTGCCGTTCACCGTTGCGCCCGCTGAGGAGCCGAGGGCGACGGTGAAGGACAGGTAGACCGTGGCGTTCGGGATCGGGTTGCCTCCTGCATCGACGGCAGTGATCTTGATATCGATAGGCGAGCTGTCCGCAGTGAGGCTTGCTAGCGGCGCGATAGGACTCGGGCTTACTTCGTACATGGTAAGCGCACCAGGTGTTACGGTGAGCGCTGCCGTCTGTATCAGCTTCGTGCCATCGACTGCCACGGTGAGTGTTTGCGTCGCGCCGTTGTCACCGTTCGCATCCGTCAGCGTTACCGTGTAGACGCCGTTCGCGAATGCCACGTCAGCTGGCGTCGCCGGCCCCAAGACACCGGCGTTACCCGCCGATGTGTCGCTGGAGGTCACCTCGAAGTCGCTATATGTGAGCCCTGGGATCGCATTACCTGAATGATCCACTACCTTCACGTTGAGCATCACGTTGTCGAGGCCAGCTGTCACCGTCACGCTCGGCGTGGACACGGTGCTACGCGAAAAGCTGATGTCGCGCGTAGCGGCGCTAGAAATCGTCTCCTGTTGAAAGGCTGTCGTGAGCCCGGTCGCCGCGGCAGTGATGGTCGGCGTGCCGACCGTCTGGTCGCCATAGAAGAAGCTGACGATACCCGATCCCGCCGGGATAATCACGGTGGAAACGGATCCGGTACTTGCAGGCTCGGTAGCGAACGCGCCTTGGCTCGAAGTCGTCGTCAACCTCACAGCGATGTCGCCACTCGAGGCTGGTGTAGCGTTTCCGTAGGCGTCCTCAAGCTGCATCGTCACCGGGACGGACCCGGTGACGCCGCCCGGTGCCTCTAGCAAAGGCGGCGTTGTGAAGGTCAATTGACTCGGGCCCGCTGGCGTGATCGTGAGCACCCCGGTGCTGACGGAAGCCATACCGTTGTCTGGCGCTGATGCGGTGACGGTACCGGTGTCTCCTGCGCGTGTGTCCGTCAGGTAGACGTTGACGACTCCGGCCGCATTCGTCCAGCCGATGATTGAGGTCCCGGGCGCACCGCCCGCAGCGCCGGAGATGCCCCATGTACCGCTGCCCGACGTCCTGGCAGCAGTCATCGTCACGGCCACGCCGCTCACAGGCACGCCGTTCTTGCCGATGAGCGTGAAGGTCACAGGCGTTGTCGTGGAACCAGCCACGTACCCGGTCGGTATCGCATCGTTGGTCGTGAGGCCGCTCGCTGTTGACGGAGCGCCCGCCAGTACGGCCTTGAGCTGCGCAATGAGGTGCGTCTCCTGGGCTGCCGTCAGGTGGCGCTCCGGGCCGAAACTGCCGTTCCCAAAGCCCTTCATGAGACCGAGCATGTGGGCCTCTGCGACGTACCCCACAAGCGCAGAGGGGATTGAAGCGTTGTCCGTGAAGTTGCTCGCCGTCTGCGTAGGTGTGTATTTTCCGCGCTTGTATGCCTCAACGAGGACCTTGGCTGCCTCGGCGCGCGTGATCTGTGCGCTTGGCGCGAAGAGCGCCTTGGTAACCCCGTCGATGTACCCCTTCTGGTACGCTGCCTCGATATAGCCATAACCCATATTCGTTGCAGGCACGTCCAGGAAGGTCGGCGTCGTCGGATAGACTGGCTGGATACCAAGCGCTTGATCGACCTGCACAACGAACCCAGCGCGTGTCTCGTTGGCGATCTGGGACCCGGCTGCACCCGCTACACCCATCGTCCCTAAGATGATGCAGCCCGTCGCCATGCCCGACAGGATGGCCTGGAACTTGTGCACGTGCCTTCCTCCCCGTTCCGATCAGACGAATTCCGTCCAAGCAGAATTCTAGTCGAGAAACATTAAAATGTTCCAAGCCGACCAATTGGCACGACTTGAGCAACTGCACATACCCGAAATCGCGCTGCTGCAGCGCATTGCCTGGCCTCACCTTGCCGCTGCCAAGCCCCGTCCCGCTTTACCCTAACACTGCGTCGCTTCACTGCACCGCACTTTGGTGGTGTGCGAGGGGGATGCAATCTCAACACCACGCCACCGCAGGCGCTGCCGGGAGCAGCGGCCGTTGGCAGCGTTGCGGAACTGCCCAAGGCTAGAGGATTTGCCGTGCTCGTGCAGCTTCTCCAGCTGGTCGCTCCCACCTTGTCTTGCCGAACCGTGAACGTCACGTCGAGATAGACACCCGCCCCCACCATATCGCTACGCTTCAAGAGAACGCCCGGGCCTTGGATGGTCATGCCGCGAAGGGGCCGTTCGACGACGCCCTCGGATTCATGGACGGGGACGGGCGTGCCGGCATCGGGGCTAACATCCTCCAGAAGCGAATCTTGCGCGCAGACGCAAAGACCAAGCTACCGATTACCGATGGGACAGAGGGAGGCCTCCGTGCTTCGCTTTCCCTTACACTTAGAGCCTCAATCATTCGCGTCAAAGCCTTGAAGAAGTCCCGGTTCACGCAGCCGAGGATGTTGCATGCCCTCACCGTTCTTGAGAAACCCCGTGTAGTCCTTTTCGCCGCTGTCAGCGACGTCCGCCTCCCTTGGGCGGCAGCATCCTGTCTGCAACCTGCCGCATCACCTCTGGAGGCCGTGAAGGCGGGGTAGGTCTCCCTACTCTTCGGCAGCGCCCCCAGCAAGGGTTAGCGAGGATCAGGCGTCAGATATCGTCAGCGGTCTCCATTGCAGTAACCCTCCACCAATCCCACACCGGCGCACTCCTTCTCTTACTGCATTCGCCATGCCCGCAGGACGCTCTTTGGGCCGCCTACACAGGAAAAGGGACCGTCCCAAGGACGGTCCCTCTCCTGCTGCAAGTGACTTACAGCGTGTTGCTCCCGGTCTTGGCGACCGAGTTGATCGTCACCGTGATGGTTGCCGCGTCCGTCAGCGCCGTGGTGCTCGTGCTGTCAAGCACCAGGGTGTACTGGCCCGGCGTAGCCGTGGCAGTGACCGTCCCGACAGTAAGGTTCGCGGCACCCGCGTCGCTCGCAGCGAAGTCCGCTGCAGTGGCGCCGGTGATGGGGTTCCCGTTGGCGTCCGCCAGGGTAACTGTCGACGTGTACGTGTACGCGCCTGACGACCCACCCTGCGTGAACGTTCCAACGGTCACTGTGCCAAGGCCCACAACCGTTAGCGTAGTGACGCCACTGATCGTGCCGTTGGCCGTACCAGATACCAGAGCCTCTACGACACCTGTGGCGCCCACTGTCGAGTTAGCGAGGTAGACAGTGACCTGACCACTACTGTTGCTCGTCGCGGTCACGCTGGGGGTTCCAGTCCCCGTCGGCGAGGTCGCGATCACGAATGACCCCGTCCCCGACTGGTAGATGGCGTTCAGCACAACCGTCGCGCCAGATACCACCGCTCCACTACTGTCCTTTACGGTGAACGTGATCGGCGTGGAGCCGTTCACGCTACCGGTCGCGGTCGTGGCGACCGTGGTAACCGCAGCGTTGGCCAGCGGCTGGACACCTGCGGTAAACCCGCTAGTCACGCCGCTGCTGGGCGGGTTCGAGTTGACGTAGAACACATTGGCTTCGAACTGCCCTGCGTCAATCGTCACAGTTCCTGTCGGCGCACCCGCGGTGCCGTTGTTGTCGATCAGGAAGTAGCCGCCGTTGCTGTCAGCGATGTTGTAGGTCGTGTTGGCGTTGAGCGTGATGGCGTTGCCGCCCGCGTCCGTCGACTCCACCTGCACCAGCACCGGCACATTGGCCGTCACTGGAAGCGGATTCGCGGGGTTGATCGGCAGGCCGTTGTAGTAGAACGTCGCGCCACTCGCGGTGGTACCGGCTGTGACGGAGAGGGTCTCCGTGACCGGCGAGACGTTCAGGTTGCTGAGGTCGGTAATGGTCACGCTGGCCGTGCCGGCGAGGCCGCCCTTCACAGGGATCGAGAAGGCGCCGCTGGCAGTTGCCGTCACGATCCACGCGCTGCCGTACGAGACCCAACCACTGGTGGTCGGGAACCCGAGGATGCTCCCGTTGCTGCTTGTGACGAGGAGCTGGTCAGCCTGGGGTGTGGCCACACTAACCGGATTCTGCAACTGGCCAGAGAAGGTGCCCGAAGCCCCGCTCTGGATGCTAGAGGGTACCGTGCCGGTCGGAGTGGTCCACCCGACCTGAGCGCCGGTAGCAGCATTCGCCGCAGGCGCGACCGTAACGGTCGGGCCACCAGTGAACGTGCCGCCAGGCAATCCAGCTTCAAGCTGGAAGGTGCCGGCGTTGCCAGTGTTGACGGTTACAGAAGCCACGCCTTGGGCGTTCGTGGGAACAGCGTAGTCGACGCCGATGCTCGAACCGTTCGGCATCGACGCACTGCCGGTGTTACTGATGAACGCGAAGTCGATCGTCTGACCGGCCTTGGAGATGACGTTGCCGGCTGCGTCGGTGAGCTCCGCAGAGAGGGTCACGGCGGTGCCCGCCTCGGCGTAGAGGGACGGGGTACTTGTGTTGAACAGCGACAGGTCGGTGTTCCCACCCTCCTCGAAGAGGGCTTGCGTGCCAGCGCCGACCTGGTAGTTGTAGGTGACAGTGGTGCTAAACGACTCGGTCGTGTCGTCGATCGTGATGGTCGGCGCCGCAGATGTGGTGCCGTTCGTCTCGACCGCGAAGGAGTACGAGCCGTTGGACAGCGTGCCGTTGATGGGTGTGGAGCCTAGCGACGTATTGGGCGCGCCGTTGGCGACACTCCAGTACGTCAGGCCGCCACCGAGGGTACCCTCGTTGTCGCTGATGCTGATAGCGTCGTTCGCGCCCGAGCCGGACGTGATCGGGTTGCCTGCGGCGTCCTCAAGCTGCACGGTGTAAGCCGTGTAGGGCACGCCAGTCGTTGTCGTCCCGGTGTTGGAGGTGACGCCCAGCTTGGCCGGGATGCCACTGACGACGGCCGGGATCTTGACGCTTCCCGATGTGATGCCGCTTGCGGACGCGGTGACGCTGATCGTCCCCGTCTGACCCTCAACGCCGTAAACGGTTACCGACTGGCTGCCGTCAACGTAGAGGGTGTAGGTGGTGGTAGGCGTGGTGCTGCTGCCGGAAAGGGCAGTGAACGAGCCCGGGCCGCTCAGGGACAGGGTGACCTGCTCCGGCGTACCGAGGAACTCGTTGCCAGCAGCGTCGGTCACGGCGACCGAGAGGCTGGTGGAGCTGTTGAGAGCGTTCACGTCGATCGACGCGGGAGTCGCGCTGAGCGACAGGGCCGAAGCCGTCGGCGCAACACTGGTCACCGTGAAGGTGCCCTGCCCGACGGCGGAGCCGCCGACGGTCGTGGCGGTCGCGGTGAGCGTGTCGCTGAGGCCCGCCGTGAGGCCGGTGGACTCAACACTGAACGTCGCGACGCCGTTGTTGGCGTTGACGCTGTAGGCGGTGTTGAGGCTGTTGTTGCTCTCGAGGATCTGCGACATGTTGCCCGTGTCGTAGAGCGTCACGCTGCCGTTGAAGTCGGCGACGGTGTTGCCATTCGCGTCCTGAACGGTAGCCGTGATGGTGTCCTCTGCGCCGGCACCCGCCGTCGAGCTGCCGTCAGCGACGATGGTCTTACCGCCCGTGAGGACAACGGAAGCCGGAGCACCGTAGACGGTCACTGCAGCCGTCGCAGTGGCGCCGTTGAGCGTGCCGGTGATCACGTAGTTGCCAGGAGTCGTTGCGCTGAACAGGTTGCCGGACTGGACGTACGCTGCGCCGCTCGGCGCTGTCGTAACCGCGTAGGTCGCGTTCGGCAGGCTTGAGTTCAGGGTAACGACCTCGCCGGGGCCCACATCACTTGCAGAAGCCGTGATCTTGAACCCGGCCGCGGCCTGGACAGCCTTGAGCTGGGAGATCAGGTGCGTCTCCTGCGCGGTGCTGAGGTCGGCGTTCGGGCCGAAGCTGCCGTTCACGAAGCCGTTCATCAGCCCAAGCGTCTGGGCCTCAGCCACGAAGCCGACGAGGGCCGTCGGGATCATGGAGTTGTCCGTGAACTTGGTCGACGTCGCGGTCGGGGAGTAGTTCCCGCCCTCGTACGCCTCGACCAGGACCTTGGCGGCCTGGGCGCGGGTGATCGGCTGGTTCGGACCGAATGTGGTAGCCGTGAAACCGCTGATGTAGCCCTTCTGGTATGCGGCCTCGATGTACCCGTAGTACGGGCTCGAAGCGGGCACGTCAGTGAAGGTTGGCGTCGACGGGTTGACTGAGCTGATGCTCAGCTGCTGGTCCAGCTGCATGATGAAGTCGGCGCGCGTCTCATTGCTTGACGTCGTGCCGGCCGCAGCCGCGACACCCATCGTCCCGAGGACCATGGCGGTCGTAGCAACGACCGACAGGACCGTACGGAACTTGTGCATGCATTCTCCTCCTTCTGTCTTGGATACAAGGAAACGAAGAAGCCCGAGGCTGCCCTCTGCCCCGCGCATCCCCCCTTTCCCACGACGATTTGGTCCTCCGCGTCTCCCCGCTTACCATAATGGTTCGAGATGAAGATCCTGTATGTGGCCTAAATCCCGACGGGTACCTGCGAAGGCAAAGGAACCGCGAAACACCAGTCGTCGGAAGACAGGGGCGGCGAATTCCAGACCCCCCTGGATTGCTTCCATACGGGTTGGTCTGGACGCGCAGGTCTTCCTTGGCAACAGGAGGCGATTCGCCGCTGTCCCCAAGACTTCCTGCTACGATCCGCCTTGCACGGCGGTCAGGGGCCTAAGCGTTCCGTGAGATGTGCCGAAAGGCGCACCACCAGATCGCCGGATCCTTGCCGCGGGCGGTCGTGGCACCCGAGGGCGCTTTGCTCCGCATTCCTCTAGACGACAAGCAGTCCAGCTTCTTTCGCGTTTGCGTGGTTTTTCGCAAACCTTCATCTTCCTGTAACCGCTGGACTTTGGTCGCTGCCTTGCCATCCGGCCCTAGGCAGAGGACAAACACACCAGTTCGTACATGCTACGCAGGATATGGCGGAGGCGCGTTCGGAATGACAAACGGCCCATAGAAAAAACGACAAAGCCCCCAGGGCGGTTCCCCGGGGGCTCAACGACTTTCTTCCTCTTACTGCTCTATGAAGGCATGCCCTCGCGCCTGCGCAGGGCGGCGCCGATGAAGTCGCGGAAGAGCGGGTGCGGCCGGTTCGGCCGCGAGCGCAGCTCCGGGTGGAACTGGGTGCCGAGGAACCAGGGGTGATCACGCAGCTCCATCATCTCGACGAGCTTGCCGTCCGGGCTCTTGCCCGACGCGATGAGCCCGCACTCTTCCAGTGCCTCGCGGTAGGCGTTGTTGACTTCGAAGCGGTGGCGGTGGCGCTCGTAGACGAGCTCCTCCCCGTAGGCGCGGGCCGCAAGCGTCCCTGGGGAGATCGCGCAGGGGTACGCCCCCAGGCGCATCGTGCCGCCCTTGTCCTCGATGTCGGTCTGCTCCGCCATCAGGTCGATCACGGGGTCCGGCGTGTCGACGTCGATCTCCGTCGTGTTCGCGTGCTCCCTTCCGAGCACGTCGCGCGCCACCTCGATCACCGCCGACTGCATCCCGAGGCACAGGCCCAAGAACGGCACCTCGTGCTCGCGGGCGTAGCGTATCGCCTGGATCTTCCCCTCGATGCCGCGCGAGCCGAAGCCGCCCGGCACGAGGATGCCGTCCGCGTCGCGCAGGACGTCTATCGCGTCCTGGTCCTCCAGGCGCTCGGAGTCGATCCAGTCGATGTCGATCTGGGCCTCGTGGTGGATCCCGGCGTGATAGAGAGCCTCCGCGACCGAGAGGTACGCGTCGTGCAGCGCGACGTACTTGCCGACAAGTGCGATGCGCGCGGTGCGGTGGGCGCTCTCCTTGTGGCGGACGAGCGCTTCCCAGTCCCGCAGGTCCGGCTCCTTCGGGAAGAGCCCCATCTTCTCCTCGACGATGCGGCCGAGGCCGGCCTTTTCAAGAATTAGTGGAGCGGCATAGATCGTGGATTCTGCGTCCGGGTTCGGTATGACTGCGCTGCGCTCCACGTCGCAAAAGAGCGCGATCTTGTCGAGCAGGTCCTTGGAGAGCGGGTGGCGGCTGCGCGCCACGATCACGTCCGGCGTGATCCCGATCGAGCGCAGCTCCTTCACGGAGTGCTGCGTCGGCTTCGTCTTCGCCTCGCCAGAGGCCTCGAGATACGGCACGAGCGTCACATGGATATAGAGTGCGTCCTGGCGGCCGACGTCGTACTTGAATTGACGGATTGCCTCGAGGAACGGCAGCGACTCGATGTCGCCCACGGTCCCCCCGATCTCGCAGATCAGGATGTCCGTGTTCGCGGCCTCTTGCGCCCGATGGATCGTCTCCTTGATCTCGTTCGTGACGTGCGGGATGACCTGCACCGTCCCGCCGAGATAATCCCCGCGCCGCTCCTTCTGGATCACGGCGCCGTAGATCTTGCCGGTCGTCTGGTTCGAGACGGCGTTCAGCGATACGTCCATGAACCGCTCGTAGTGCCCGAGGTCGAGGTCCGTCTCGGCGCCGTCGTCGGTGACGAACACCTCGCCGTGCTGCAGCGGGCTCATCGTGCCGGGGTCGACGTTCAGGTACGGGTCCAGCTTCTGGGCCGAGACGCTGTAGCCGCGCGCCTTGAGAAGCCGTCCGAGCGATGCGGCGGTAATCCCCTTGCCGAGGCCGGAGACCACGCCTCCCGTGATGAAGATGAACTTGGCCACGCGATTCCCTCCCGTTTCTTCGCAAGGCCAGGGGCAATAAAAAGGGCGGGCCGCCAAGCCCGTAGAGATTCTACGGAGCCGAGGCGGCCATCGTCAATCCCATTCTTCCGAGGCTTCGCCGGCGTCGTCGTCATCCGAAGCCGCCTTCGCCTTCTTCTCCAACGCAACCTTGCCCGCGCGAGTCGGTTTCGGCTTCGGCGCCCATTCCCTCAGCCCCCACGTACCGTGGGAGGCCGGAATGAACCGGTTGTCGAGACTGATCTCCGTCTGCAGCTCCGCGAGCAGCGCCGTGTCCTTTGGGTCCTTGCCGAGCAGCTTCAGCGTCTCCTCGAGGAGCGCCCTGGCCATCATCGGTGTAGCACTCTGGCGCAGGAGCTCAGAGGCGACGTCGAGCGGCTCGCGCACGCCGTAGGTCTGGTCCATCGCGATCCCCCCAAAAACTACTGCCGCAGGCTGGAGCCCACGATAGGCATTTCTAATCTACTCTATCGCCAGGACCTTTTCCTGGCAAGCAGTCTACATGCGATCCGGCGCGTCAACCCCGAGGAGCGTCAGCAGTTCGCGCAGCGCGCTGCCCACCGCCACTGCGAGGGCGAGGCGCGCCGCAGAGAGCGGCGGGTCCACGCCGAGCACGCGGTTCTTGTTGTAGAAGGAGTGGAAGGCCTGCGCGAGTTCCGTCGCCATCCGCGGGATGCGGTGGGGCTCTAGCGCCTTCGCCGCCTCCTCGATCTCCTCCGGCAGCTGGCCCAGGCGGCGCAGGATCTCCACTTCCTCGGGCGCCGTGAGGAGCGAGAAGTCCGCACCCGCGCTGGATAAGCCTCCAGTCGAGGCTTCTCCGCCCGCCTGACGGCGGATCGAGGCGATGCGCGCGTGGGCGTACTGCACGTAGTAGACGGGGTTCTCGCTCGACTCCTCCTGCGCGAGCTGCAGGTCGAAGTCGAGCGGCGTGTCGTGGGAGCGCATCAGGAAGAAGTAGCGCGCGGCGTCCCTGCCGACATCCGAGAGCAGCTCGTCGATCGTCACGGTCTCGCCGGCGCGCTTGCTCATGTTCTGGGGCACGCCGCCGCGCAGAAAGCGCACCCACTGCACGATCAGCACCTGAAAGCTCTCGGGGGCGTGCCCCAGGGCCTCCATCGCGGCGCGCATGCGCGCGACGTAGCCGTGGTGGTCGGGGCCCAGGAGGTCGATCACGCGCGTGTAGCCGCGCTGGTACTTGCCGTGGTGGTAGCCGATGTCCGGCAGGAAGTAGGTGTAGTTTCCGTCCGAGCGCACGAGCACCCTGTCCTTGTCGTCTCCCAGAAGGTCGGTCCTCAGCCAGCGCGCACCGTCGCGGTCCTCGAGGAGCGGTGTCGCTTCCTCGTGCTGCGCCCGCTCGACGACCCTGCGGCCGGGCTCCTTCCCCTCGAGGATCCCGCGCCGCGCGAAGGTGGCCAGCAGTTCATCGACGCCGCTGCCGGCCCGAAACGCGGCCTCGGAAAAGAAGTTGTCGAAGTGCACGCCGTAGGCTTCGAGGGTCGCAAGGCGCATGCGGCCCATCTCAGCCATCGCCCAGGCCTTGAGGAGCGAGAGCTGCTGCTCTCGCGGCATCCCGGAAAAGCTCGCCGGCGCCTGCGAGAGGAAGCGTTTGGCGAGGTCCGTGACGTACTCGCCATGGTAGCCGTCCTCGGGGATCTCCCTCGGCCCGTCCGGCAGCTGCATGCGCACGAGGATCGAGAGCGCGAGGTTCTCGACCTGCGACCCCGCGTCGTTCACGTAGTACTCCGTGAAGACGTCGTGGCCCGTCAGGCGTAGGAGTCTCCCGAGCGTGTCCCCGATCGCCGCCGCCCGGGCAGAGACGACGTTCAGAGGACCCGTGGGGTTTGCCGAGACGAATTCGAGGAGGATGCGCTCGCCGCGCCCGATGTCGCTCGAAAGATAGCCCTGCGAATCATCTTGCAAGGCGCGCAGGACGCGCGGGTGGAAGGCCTGTGTGAGACGGAAGTTGAGAAAACCTGCGCCTGCCACCTCGGCGGCGGCAAAGTCCTCCCCCGCGTGCACCTCGCGGGCGATGCGCTCTGCGATCTCCCGCGGCGCACGGCGCAGGGGGCGCGCCAGCTGCAGCGCGATGTTCGTCGCGTAGTCGCCCATCTTCGTGTCCTTCGGCCGCTCGACGGCGAAATCAGGTACATCCCCCGGCCAGCCCTCGGCCTGGGCGGCCCGCAGATAGGCGTCCTCTACGATCCCTCGCAGCTGCCTGCTAAAGCCCACCCTGGCGCACCCCCTGTGCTATGAGCATCTCCCTTAGACACTTCGCGGCAAGCAGCGCAGTGATGCCTGCCGGATCGCGGCTCGGCAGCACCTCGACGATATCGGCCCCGACGAGCGGCAGGGCAGAGAGCCCGCGGACCGCCGCGAGGAGCTCCTGGGACGTCGCGCCGCCCGGCTCCGGCGTGCCGGTCCCCGGCGCAAAGGCCGGGTCCGCGACGTCGATGTCGAGCGTGAGGTAGATAGGGCGCCCCCCGATCTCCCGGATCGCCTCGCTCACGCTCTTCTCGGAGAGGTCAGTGCGCAAGAAGCCGCGCCGTCCCCACTCCTCCGCGCTCGCGGAGCGAATGCCCAGCTGCAGCACGTTCTCCCGGCCGAGGAGCTCCTGGGCGTGGTAGAGGACGGCGGCGTGGCTGAGGGACTCCCCGAGGTAGTCGTGGCGCAGGTCCGCGTGGGCGTCGAGCTGCACGAGGACAAAGTCCCCGTGTCGCCTATGCGCCCGCAGCGCGCCGAGCGTGACGAGGTGCTCCCCGCCCAGGAGGAAGGGCAGGCGTCCACGGGAGAGGATCTCCTCTGTCGCAGCCTCTGTGCGGCGCAGGACTTCCGCGGGGTTGCCGAAGGGCAGGTCGAGGTCGCCGAGATCGTGCAAAAAGCCCTCCGGCACCGAGGCCGAGAGCGCCGGCGAGAAGTCCTCCAGGCCGTGCGTCGCAGAGCGGATGGCGAGCGGCCCCTCGCGCGATCCCGCGTTGAAGGAGGCGGTGCCGTCGAACGGTACGCCGAAGAGCTCGACCCTTGGATCCCGCGGCTCCTCCTGCGCCCAGAGGGGCCGGCCGGGGTGCAGTACGTTCATCTACTCTACGAGCGCCGCCGCGAAGGGCGGCAGCGCGAAGGCAGCCTCGTGCACTGCGGCGGTGTAGTAGCGCGTAAAGAGGCGCGCGGCGCGCTCCTTGTCGACTACCCGCGGGAGCTCATGGTCGGAGCCGGCGGTGAAGCTCCAAAGGCCGCTCGGGTAGGTCGGCAGCGGCGCGAGGTAGAGGAGCCTTTGGGAGAAGGCGCTTTTGACGCTCAAAGAGACCCGCCGCACGACGTCGCCATTGACAAAGGGCGATTCGGACTGCGCGCAGACGATGCCGCCAGGGCGCAGCGCCCGCTTGCAGGCAGCGTAGAACGACTCGCTGTAGAGGCCGACTGCCGGCCCGACGGGGTCGGTGGAGTCGATCAGGATGACGTCGAAGGCGCCCTCGTGCTGCTCGATGTAGGCGATGCCGTCCTCATGCAGGACCTTGACGCGGGGATCGGAAAGGCCCGACGCGACCGATGGCAGGTACTCGCGGCACACTGCGGTGACGCGCGGGTCGATCTCGCAGAGGATTGCTTCCTCTACTTCCGGGTGGCGCACGACCTCGCGGATCGTGCCGCCGTCGCCCCCGCCGATCACGAGGACCCTGCGGGGTGCGGGGTGCGACATCAGCGGCAGGTGCGCAAGCATCTCGTGGTAGACGAATTCGTCCTTCTCCGTCACCTGGAAGGTGCCGTCGAGCATGAGAGCCCGCCCGTAGCTCAGGGTGTCGACGACCAGGATCTCCTGGAATTCGGACACCTCGCGGTGCAGCACTGTCTTGCTCCGAAGGCCGAGGCGCACGTCCTGGCCCTGGATCTCCTCGATCCAGAGCTCCATCGGCGGCCGCGACATGCTAGTACCACAGAGCGGCGGCTGCAAACGCGCAGCCCATCCGCTCGACGCGGTGATCAACGGACCTCACCTGGACCTCGCGCAGCGCGCGGCCGCGCTGCGCGAAGGCCGCTTCGACCATCTGCCGGATCTCGGCCTCGGCGTCTTCCTTCGTGCAGCGGCCGGAGAATTCCATGATGACGCCGTACTCGCCGTCCTCGCCGATGCCGACGCCGATCGCCGCAGCGATCATCTCGCCGGTAATCTCGCTCTCGATCGCGCCGTAGGCGGTCGGGACGAGGCTGCCGGGCGGAATCTTCATCTCGTCCACCTGCTGCGCGTTCGGCGGCAGGATGGAAGAGACGCGCAGCAGGTTGACGTTGCCGATGCCGGCTCCAAGGAGCGCGTTGTCGAACGCGTTGAGCCGGGTGGGACCCTCCGCCGCTGCGGCCACGAGGGTATATTTACGCGGGGTCTCGAGCAAGGACGGGTGGCCCCTTTCCGAAAAAGTCAACGCGAATTATAGCACGTCCAATCGGCGCACCGCGACGCGGTTCCACTCCGATCGCGCACAATTTGACGTGATCTGCGTCACGGAGCGGCCCACGCCGACGCGCCAGCATGGGTCTGGGGAGATGATCCGATGCCGGAGACAGCAGAGGACCCGGTGAAGCTGCTCGCTTCCTTGTTTGCGAACGCACTCAAGGCACTCGCCTCCAAGGGCGCGAACGAGGAGGCCTGCACCCTCGCCGCGCGTGCCTGGTCTGGGCTCAAGGAGACGCGGCCAATCGAGGCAGAGAAGATGAATGGCCTTTTGCACCTTCTGACGCACACGCAGCATCACGGGTAGGAAGCGCCAATCGGCTGCGGAGATGTGGCGCATCGCGCTCTACCAAGTGAGCGATGCGCCCTCTACTTTGCTTCCCTATAGATCCAAGGTGAACACCACGCGGTCGTGGCCGCGGCCATCGTAGTTGGCGTGAACCGGAACGCCGTCGGCCGTACCGCTCCCAGCCTCGATGCGAAAGCCCATCGCGCGATGAAAGGCAACAGATCTCTGGTTGATCGGCGACGTCACGCAATGGACGGTGGTTGCGCCCCGCCCGGCCACGGTCTCGAAGAAGCGTTCATACAGTTGGCGCCCGAGCCCCTCCTGCCGGCGCGTCGGGTCGACGCCGACGAAGTGGATGTACGCCTCGCCCGGGCGGGATTGGGACAGGAATCCGACCAAAAAGGCCGCAGGCCGTCCGTCTTCCTCAACAATGAAGCTCGTGTCGCTGAAATGCTGGAAGAAGAGCCGCGGCAGCATGTCCGCCATCTGCCGGCCGCCCCACCAGTCGTCCACGACCTGAATGATCTGCGGGTAGTCTTCATCCTTCAACCGGCGCAGCTGCTGCACGAAGACACCTCCTGCACGTACAAAGCGGAGCGCAGCGAGCGCTCCACTCCTCGGCATACCCTGCTAGAGATCCGGCCCGTCGGATCCGCTAGTCTTTGCGGGCGGTGGCGGCTTCCCTGGCGAGTCCACCTTGGGGCTCGGGCGCTTTATCTGGGCCTGTACCCGCAGAAGGAACGCGAGGTCGGAAATGTCCTTTCCGCGCGAGCCTTGCTTCGTCGCGATCAGCGTCGGCAAGTCCGCCACGGGAACTGTGACGTCGCCGAGCGATACCTCGATCGCCTTTGCGTTCTCGAACCGAATGTCACCGACGGCGCCGAGGAGATCGACCGTGATCTCATCCTGCACCCGGACGACGACATACTTTTCGATGTCGCCCAGGGCGAGGTCTGCAGCGGCGTTGTCCTCGAGAACACTCAGGGCCTCCTTGAGCAGCCCCACATTCTCCTGGGATGAATCCACCAAGAAGTCGATGTCGTGGGTCGCCCGATCCAGCCCATAGTAGTTGACCGCAAACCCACCGATCAGCACATACCGGCAGCCGACTCGGTTCAAGGCGTCGCAGAGGCGCGTCAGGTCTCGGAGGGTTGGGGTTCTGCTTTCTGGAGTCTGACCGTCAAACTCTCCTCCCACCACGCATCCGCCTCCTCGAAGGAGCGGAACCGGAAGACTCCGCGCGGGCGCATGATATCAACACCTCGCAGGTCGTTCAGCAATTCCGCAAATCCTTCCATCTGCCAGAAACCGAGACTCTGTCGGCTGACCCGCCGTCCAACAATCTTTCCTGGACCCTCCAAAGCGAACGGGAAGGAATGCGCACCTTCCGGTCGCCGCCCGTTGTCCATGCGCGTCCCTCTTTTCCGTTCCAGTATAGCCTGCTACGTCACAAGGCGGTCAGCTTCGAGCGTCCGTTCCTTTTCAAGCAGCTTCGACAGTTCCGCAGACAGCGATCCGCCCGGCGATCACCCCCGCGGCGCGCTGCAGCTCGCACAAGGGTTGCAGCGCCTCCTAAACCGCCAGCCACCCCCCGGCATAGAGCGAGGAGGCGGACATGCCGCCTCCTCGTCAACGGACTTGCCTTCCCCGCTCAGATGAACAGCGTGGTATGTCCTTCCTTCGCCGTCTCAATGAACTCCCCGACTCCGGCGACGCCGTCGACGACGTCCTCCAGGTCCTCAAGCTTCAGCCCGAAGAGGTCCATGGTCATGCCGCAAGCGACGATCTCGACATCGCCGAGCTCCTTCGCCGTACGCAGCTGTTCGACGAGGCCCGGGATCTTCTTCTCCTGCAGCATCTTGCCGAGGTCGCCGACCATTCCGGCAAAGGAAGGGTTCACGGGCATCTGAAAGAAGGCGCCCTTGCGCAGCGCCATCAATCCCCAGAAGGTCAGGAAGATGCGCACTTCCTGGCCCATCGCAATCGCGCCGGAAGCCAGGATGCCGACCGGAAGCAGCTTATCCATCTCGCCGGAGAACACGATCATCGAGAGCCGTTCCTTGGCCACTGGGGTTCCCTCCATCCCTACTTGTCGCTCTCGATCCACATGGCGCGCACGAAGCCGAGCATGAAGCGCAGTGCGATCGCCATCGCCGGATCCCTGCGCAGCATGCGGGTCAGTGCCCCGAGAGTGATCGGCCCAGGGTGCGAACGGACTTCCTCCGCGCCTGCCGTCACCGCGCCTGTGACGCGCTGTGCTAGACCCTGCATGCCGGCGCCCGGGCCCAGCGCCGCGATCTCCTCGAGCAGCGGCGTCAACGTCGGCGACGCCTTCTGCAGCGTCGACAGCAGGTTGACGATTTCCGGACTCGTCAGGAGATCAAGGGCCGCAATCGTCGACTCGGCAACGCCGCCGAGTCGGTTGATCATGCGCGGCGTTACGGACGCCAGCGCCGCAGACGCAAGGCTGCTGCCCTCCTCGCGGAAGGTGTCCACCAGGCTGTGCTCCTCCATCGCCATCTCGCGTTCCCTCCCTACATCACGGCCTTGAGGTTCGCCCAGTGGATACGGTTGTAGGTCTGCTTGAACCAGTGGACGGCGCTCGTCGGCTGGGGCACCTGCGGGGGGTGGAGGTAGTCGAAGGTGATGAAGGTCGCGCGCTCCAGGCCGGTCTCGATGAAGCAGAAGGCACGGCCGTTGTACTGGTAGGCCGGCGGCGACCCCTCCGAAAGCAGCCCGACGAGGTTGTCCGCGAGTACCTCCGCCTGGAAATGCGCCACGGATCCAGCCTTCGAGACGGGAAGATTCGTCGTATCTCCGAGGGCGAAGATGTCATCCCTGCCGGCGAGGTTCAGGCGGCCGCGGTCCGTCGGGTACCAGTTCCCGGCCTCCGCAAGACCCGACGTCGCTCCAAGCTCGTCGCCGCGATGCGGCGGGATGGCTACCAGGACGTCGTAGTCGAAATCCGTGCCCTCCATCGAGTGCACGATCCGCTTCGCCGGATCGACGGATTCCATGTTGAAGAACGTCTCGACGCGTACGCCCCGGGACTCGAGCTCCGGCTGCACCCACTCCGCCACAGACGCGATCGAGTGCGCCCTGCCCAAGGGATAGGTGTAGACGATCTCTGTCTGCTCCCGAATGCCGCGCACGCGTGCCCACTCCTCGAACATCATCGTGAACTCGAGCGGTGCCACGGGGCACTTGTGCGGCACCCCGACGGTCAGGACCAGTCGACCGCCCTTGAAGTCGCGCAGCGTGTCGCGAAGCCGCAGCGCACCCTCAAGGGTGTAGAACCAGTGGCCGCCCTCCTGCAGGCCGGGCACCTCCGCGAGGTTCAGGTCCGATCCCGTCGCGAGCACCAGATAGTCGTACGCAAGCTCCTCGCCGCCCGCCCGCTCGACCACCTTGCGCTGTGGGTCGATCCGCACGGCGCGGTCGTGGACGAACTCTACGCCCGGCGCGAGCAGTTCGCGGATCGGACGCCTGAGCTGCGCAGGCCGCATCAAATCGAAGACCACATAAAGGAACCCGGGCTGGTAGATGTACTCCTCCCGATCACCGAGCAGCGTGACCGCGATCTCGCCGCGCGCGATTTCCCGGCCGAGATCCCGCGCGACGAAGTTCGCGACCATCAGGCCGCCCGTGCCCGCACCCACGATGAGCAGTTTCTTGGTCATGTCAGCGAACCTTGCGCACGGTGATCTCGTCGTATCCTTCGCGGGACTCCACGCCGATGAACTCCTGGCCGGCCTTCTGCGCCCATAGCGGGATGTCTTTCTTGGATCCCGAGTCGTTGGACAGCACCGTAATGACCTGGCCCACCTCAGCGGCCTTGACCGCTCGGATCAACTCCATCATCGGGCCCGGACAGAAGCTGCCGCGCGCATCGATGACCTGTACGTTCGCGTCTGCCATCGCTTCACCCCATTGTCTATCTGCGCGCCCGTGTCGTTTCGCAGTGACTTCGGCGCGCATCGCTACTCTTATTAGCGTGTCCCGCTGGGGGCGCCGCAACTTGCCGTTCGGCCTGACATAACACCGACGTCTGGCGCTGCGGCGCGCGGAATGCGGTCGGAGCCAGACGCCATCTTCCCACATGGTGAGGGCCCATTTGCACCTGATCGAAGTTGGCGAGCAGGCCGAAGCGACCTATATCCTTCGTCAGGCCTCGACACCCGTCGGATGCAATTCTTGCAGCCCACTGGCCGCTCTCTTCGTTGAGAGCGCCCTCCTGTCTGCCGAAGGGTGCCGTCACCGCTTCCGGCATCTGGCTGTTCCACTATTGATCGGCAGGCATGCTGCATCCTGATCACCGGCTTCGGGACGTACGAGCGATTGGCACACCACGTTGCGCCGGCGTACAAGTGGCCCATTGGCTTGGTGCGCAGCCGCCACAAGAGCGAAAGGTCGGGATGCAACGCTTGGACCTCACCCATTGACCCTCACGTAGCGTGAGGGTGTAGCTTCCGAGGCGAGGTGATGGATATCGGAGAAGCGCGTGTCCGGGAGGGAGGTCTCGAGATGGGCTACACGGTGAAGATGCTTGCGGATCTGGCCGGTGTAAGCGTCCGGACGCTTCACCATTACGACGCCATCGGTCTTGTCCGGCCGGACGAACGGACAGGCGCAGGCTACCGGGTCTATCACAGGGGGGATCTCGAAAGGCTCCAGCAGGTCCTCTTCTTCAAGGAACTGGGGCTGGGCCTCGGAGAGATCAAAGAGGTCCTCGATCAGCCGGACTTTGACCGCAGGCAGGCGCTTTTGGGCCACAAAGAACTTCTTCGCCGACGCAAGGAGAGGATTGAGCGGCTCATCCGGGCAGTCGATCGAACGCTACAAAGTATGGAGGAGGGAACCGCCGTGGAGGAAAAGGTGATGTTCGACGGATTTGACTCGGCCCAGTACGAGGAGGAAGTGCGCCGGAGGTGGGGACACACCGCCGCATACAAGGAGTCCCAGGAAAGGATGAAGGATTACACCCAGGCCGACTTTGAAGCCATACAAAGAGAGCAGACCGAGATCCTGAAGGCCATCGCCGCCCTCGCAGACAAACCTCCCGACGACCCCGAGGTCCTGGCTGAGATCCGGCGGATGCACTTATCCGGCCAATCTGCGGTCTTGCTACCGCGTGCGCCGATCAACTCATGATTGCACATTCTACTGTGAGTCTTGTCCATGAGTGACCGCCTGCTGGGTATCGAGAACGCCATTCGGATGCGTGGCAATACTAGGAAAAGGAGTTCGCATGGCAATGCGAAGCCCTGGCTGCAGCAGGCTACTTGGTCGGTTGAGGAATATTTGCGGAATACCCTTGACTGGCTCCTCCAATGATGAACGTGCCAATGATGGTCTTGCCATTAGAGGCGTAACACGGAATGCTTCTAGGACCGAGAGAGTCCATTGCTACAGCTTCCTGCGGCGTTTTAGGCATCTTCCCGTTTAGGTCCACAGCGCGCACGTATCCCGTAGATCCGCCAACACATTGCGCCAAAACGAGATCCGGCTCAGTGGCTAGAGAGGTGGCATATAGATCAGAACCATAGGTTTGACCACTAGCGTTCCGTGGAAAGGCGGGGGCAGGTCCTCCAGGTACAAGAGCCGCAAGAACGGAGGTCATGAGGGGAGCAGGTCCTCCAGGTACAACAATGGAGGTTATCGGCGAGTGTCGTGAGTGCTCTGTAGATTGGGTAGAAGCATGTGCAGAGTTCAGGCCGAGAAGACCCAGTGCTAAGCCAACAACGAGGGCGCTACTAACGACCACTATTCGTCCCATAAGAGACTTAATCCACATGCTGTTCACCCCTTACATTCCGCCGGAGTCTGGTATTGCCCACACTGGCCTTCAACATCCTCCGGTTCATGCTTCGATAGAACCGGGCCTTAAGATCTCCCACTTGAGGACGCAGGTAAGGTCCCTTTCTGTAAGATTATCCCTCTTCGTTTCCGTGCCGTCAAATCGCTGAAGTCCCTGCGGCTCGGCCTCACGTATCACACCAGATATGAGCGCATGCGCGGCGCAAGGTGGATGTGCACATCGAGCCGTACCTTGTCTGGGAGCCTCCCGGAAAGCTCTCCCAACGCCATGCTATCCACCTTGGAAGGAAGCGTCAAAGCCCGTATTGGCCGGTTAACTGAACACGTTGATCAACGGCCACTTCTACACATGTCCACCCTAGATCTACCGGGGCATTGGCGATCTCGCCGTAACCGACGAGCGCTTTAAGGAGACCTATGAGAAGCTGCGAGCCGGCCTCTCAGCCTTCATGCAGAAGGCGGTCCTCGCCTACTGCGACAGTCTCGAGGTCTAAGTCCCACGGGAGGGGCGCCCTGGGTCCAGGGCCCCCCTCCTTCTTCTACACCGAGACGGACTCGCCCAGCGATTGGGGTAGGCCGCTCGCCGCCCCTGATGCACCACCATGAGTTCGCAGGGTCAGGGAGTCGCGCCGCGAATGGACCACCATCTCCATCCGTCAGTTCCCAGCCGCATCACGGGAAAGATGGCCAAACGGTTCCAAGATCCAGGAGAGTGCATCGGAACTGGCGTCTTCGGAAGCCAGGGAACATGTCTCCCCATCCTCGGCGAACGCGGTCTTCGTCTGCTCGTGATCCGTACGAAGAGGTGCGATGAGAATGAACTCCGGCCGCTGCCGCGTCGTCGGCTCCGCTTTGCTCGCCGGGCTTCTGCTCGCCGGCTGCGGTACACCGAAGGCTGCCGTTCACCGAAATCCCCGACCTCTCCCGCCACTCTCCGGGCAGGCTGTACAAATCGCAGGCTACACGGCCCACGTGCCCTCTGGACCCCTCGGGAACACGATGGCTGTCGATGCGGCACTGACTCCCTATGGCCTGGTTTGGTCGTCCTACCGAAGCGCAGTGCTGCGCGGGGGAGTCTACGTCATGCCCCACCCTTATCGCGTCCACCTGTCCCCCGGCGGCGGCCACGGGGCACTCGAACGCTCCGGACACGTCATCGCACAGATCCCCCAGACCGATGGGGGCCAAAGCGTCGACCTCTACTTCGCAGGAGCAACCGGCCCGTATCTCGCCTTCTCCCTCACCCCAACCAGCAGCCATGAAACATTGGCGGTGGGCATCATCGATCTACCGAGCGGCCGTGTCTCGATGCTCGCGCCACAGGACGCAAGGGGCGCCGACGTCGTCGTGGCGGGCGGCAGGGTAGCCCTTGTCACGACGACGAAGGCGGTGCTCTACGACCTCGCCACGGGGGCCTATACGACACTCCCTTTGCCTGACACGCAAACCCTCGGCTACGACCTTGGCTACGGACTGCTCCCCGGCAGCCATGCGGCGCCAGGCCATGCCCTTCCTGGTGTCGCCGCGTACGCGATCTCCTTCGGGGGCGTGATCTACGGCCCGCCAGGCTGGAAGCTCAGTGAGACCGATACCGGCGGCGACTGGGTCCGCTGGCAGCTCACCGATCCCGTCGACGCGCACAGCTATGTGCAAAAGACCGAGTCGGCCTGCAACGGCTGCGCCAGCATCGGGTGGGTCCCAGGTGCGCTCCTGTCGCCAGGCCCCACCAAGCCGCCGAAGTCGCGCTGGTTATCGGACTTCGCCATCGAGACGGAATCCTCGCAGCCTGGATCGCCCTATCCTGTCCTCTCGATGTCCATCGCGCCCGTGCCGGGAAGAGGCGGCTCTTTACTGGTCGAGGTGTCACTCCCGAAAGCGCAATCCGCCTTGGCGCAGCGCATCCTGGGGAGTTTCGGAGTGCCACACTAGTCATGATGAACGAGGCCGGTCCACAGTTCGCGATACGTGGGTTACGCTCAGCGTAAGGCGCGAGCGCAGAGCCACAAGCGAAAAGGGCCGGCCAGATGGATGGTACCACACGGTTCGTGACCCTCTGCTCTGCGCTCCGTTGCCGCCTCCACCGACTTTAATGGCGGGAGGGTCGGACACCACCGTGCGGCCGTCCTTCTCCAGGCGGCGGCGTCCGTGACCCCTTCACCCGCATCGCAGCCCTCGCACCCGTGGTACAGGCAAGGTCGGCGGCTGCAGCCCTGCCGTCAGTCCTCGGCGGCCGCTGCGGTCCCCACCGGCCGCGCGTAGGTTTGGGTCCCGACCGACAGCCTGCCGAGATAGGCGGTGGCCGCGTGGCGGCTGCGGCGAAGGGCGCGTTCCGACGCAAGTCCGCTCGGCCGCCGTACAGCCGAAAGCGGGACGATGCCAGCCTCCTGCAGCGCGGCGCGCAGTCTTGGCTCGGCGCTCGCGGGGATCACGATCCAGCGGTCGCCCAAGAGGTCGAGCACGTCCTTGTGCACGCCGGGCGTGGAGAGGACGCGCTCGCGCATCTGCGGCGTATCGCAGGCAATCAGCGCGACCTCCCAGAACTCCACGCGGCCCATGTCCTGCAGCCACTCCTCGAGGCGGTAGCGCACCGGCTGGGGCATCTCGTCCGCCGTATGGCCCGAGAAAAAGTCGAGGACCCGCTGCGGCGCAAGGCCCTCGCTGACCTCCTTGACGACGAGCCCCTGCTCGATCCGGTAGGTGCTGACGACGTCGATCTTGGCCGGACGCGCATAGCGCTCGAGTTCCATCTGCACATGCGGTGCGAGGTAGGGCGTCACGAGCACATCGCCGCTGGCCAGGACGCGAAACTCCTGCTCCAGGGGCATCTCGGGCAGCGGCAGCAGATGGCGGATCGCCGTCCCGACGGGACTCAGACGCACCAGGGGTTCATCCTTGACCATCACCGCCTCGATCGCCCCGAGCTCCCCCAGCGCGAGCAGGCACGCCGCGGAAGCGTACTTCGCGTCCTGCGTCGGGATCTGCAAGGGCACGCTGAAGACATCCTGCAGCCAGCGCATGGGCGCCACCCAGATCTCCTTGTCCAGCAGCCGGAAGGTTCCGAGCGCGGCGGGGTGGGCGTTGATGATGAATTCTCCCAAGGATAGGACGGCCTTTTCCCACAGCCCGTCGCGACCATCTTGGCGCAGCGCTTGGCTGACGTCCGCAACCGCACGCAGGTGGCCGGCGTCCTCCTCGATGAGTCCGAGGACGAGCGCAAGCCAGAGCAGCATGCCGACGTCGCGGCCCTCATCGAGCCATGGCGCCTCGCTCCAGCGCTCCGCCAAGCTGCCGAGCGCCTTCTCGATGCGGCCCCAGGCGGGTGAAGCGGCGGAGAACTGGACCGCGCCGCGCACCTTGCGCAGCCTTTCGATGTCCCGGCGGTAGACGCTGCCCTGCTGGGTGAGCTTGGCGGGCTCACGCGCCACCGCCCCGACGACGCGCAGCAGGGCGGAGAGCAACTCCGGCCCCGCCGACTTCCCTGGCGCATCGGTGCGGAAGAAGTACGGGTGCTCCTTGGCCGAGAGTGAACGCGCGGCCCCCTCGCCGTAGAGGCCGACCAGGTCGCGCGGCACGATGTAGCCGCGCTCTCTGCCGTAGCTGTAGCCGGGATCCGGGAAGAGCCAACCCCGCTCCGCCAGTTCGCGGCAGATCCGCAGCAGTGGCTCCCCCTTGTCGGCCTTGGCTCCGGTCTGCAAGGGAAAGCTCCCCGTGCGTCCGTCGCCGGCCGTCGCGATCGCGCAGAGCACCAGGCGGTGCGGCTCCGGCATCTGCTGCACCCGCTCGACGATCGTCTCTGGGTTTTGCATGAACTGCTTGATCGCAATGCGCAGCTCCTTTGGGTTCTCGCGGCCTGTGATCTTGAGGCCGATCTGCCCCGCGAACTGTGCGAGGACCAAAGCCGGCATCCCCCGCAGCTGGCCCTGCAGCGAGTACGGGTGCGGCTCGGACTCAGGCATTGCCACTCCCTCCCTCTGCACCTGCACGGCGCCTGCGCTCCGCCCCAAGGTCCACGACCGCGTCCGAGTGCGCCTGGCTGAAGGCCGCGATGCGGTAGCGGTAGCCCTGCTCTGTCAAAAAGCGCTGGCGCAGCGCAGCGAACTGCTGCTCCTGGCTGCCGCCCGTCACCAGCGCATAGAAGTGCGCCGCACGCCCGTCGGCCTTCGGGCGCAAGAGGCGTCCGAGGCGCTGCGCCTCCTCCTGCCGCGATCCAAATGTCCCGGAGACCTCGATCGCAACGCTCGCCTCCGGAAGGTCGAGGGAGAAGTTGGCGACGTTCGACACCACCAGCAGGCTCAGCGCGCCGCTGCGAAAGTCCGAAAAGAGACGCTCGCGCTCGCCCTGCGGCGTCTCTCCCGTCAACAGCGGCGCCGAGAGCGCCTGCGAAAGGTCGTGCAGTTGGGAGAGAAAGCGCCCGATCACGAGGATGCGGTCGCCCTGCGCGAGGTGCTGCGCGACGAGCTCCTGGACGGCCGCCAGCTTCGCCGGGTTCTCCGCCGCGATGCGGAACTGCTCGCGCTCCTCCGCTGCGGCGTAGCGCTCGCGGGTCGTCTCGGACATCGCAACGCGCACCTCGGTGCAGTGCGCGGTGGCGATCCAGCCCTGTCCCTCGAGTTCTTTCCACGGCGCGTCGAACTTCTTCGGCCCGATCAGGCTGAAGACGTCGCCTTCGTGGTTGTCCTCGCGCAGGAGAGTGGCGGTGAGGCCCAGGCGGCGACGCGCCTGGATGTCGGCCGTCAGGCGGAAGACGGGGGCCGGCAGGAGGTGCACCTCGTCGTAGACGATCAGGCCCCAGTCCTGCGCGGAGAAGAGCGAGAGGTGGCCTTTCTGGTGCGACGCGATGTGGTAGGTGGCCACCGTGACCGGTCGCAGCTGCTTGCGGCTGCCGGTGTACTCCCCGACGTCCTCGGGCGATAGGGTGGTCTTGTCCAGGATCTCGGCGATCCACTGGCGCACCGCGAGCGTGCTCGTGCAGAGGATCAGGGTGCTGGCCTGCGCCTTCGCCATCGCCGCGATCCCCACAAGCGTCTTGCCCGCACCGCACGGCAGCACGACGACGCCGCTGCCGCCCTCGGCGCGGCCCGCCGCCCAGTACGCGTCGACCGCTCGCTCCTGGTATGGGCGCAGTGCGAGCGGCTTGCCCGAGACGGTCGCATCGCGCAGCGCCAAAGGCAGCGGGGCGCCGTGCGCATGCCCCGCGAGGTCGCGCACCGGCCAGCCGATGCGCAGCAGCTGCTGCTTGAGGGCGCCGCGGCTGCCTTCGGGAACGCTGCAGGTCCGAGCGTCGATCGGATCGCCGAGCAGGGCCGCCACGCGATCATGGCCGCGGACCTCCCGCAAGAGTTCCGCTTCGTCCGCCGAGAGCACCAGCCGGCCTTGGCCGTCTCGGGTAAGTACGAGACGGCCGTAGCGCTGCATCGTGTCCTGGATTTCGTAGAGGACGTTCTCCGGTACAGGGAACTTGCTGAACTGAGTGAGGCCCGCCAAGATGTCCTGCGCCTTTGCGCCGCTCTCCGCCGCGTTCCACAGCGAGAGGCGCGTAATGCGGTAGGTGTGCACATGCTCCGGGCTTGCGAGCAGCTCTGCGAAGCGGCTGAGGAAGTCTCGCGCCGCCTCGAACTCCGGATGGTCCGCCTCGAGCAGGAGAGAGTGGTCGCTCTGCACGACGAGCGGCCGCGTCGGATCGTACAACCCCAATACCTCCGCCAGTTCATCGTTTCACAGTACGGTTCGACAGGTCCCGTCGGAAGCCTGCGCCCTCACAGCGCGCGCCTGGTTGGGAACTCAAGGCGAGGCGCGATCGCCGTACCGCTGCTGCACAAACCGCTGCGCCTCAAGTAGATATTGCAAGTTTTTCATCGTACGCAATTATGACATTTCGGGAGGAGGGTGCCGCGTGCCGTTGCCGGAAATCTGGCGGTTGCAGCGGGGTGCCTCCGACCGCTGAGCGCTGCTGGCGTGTCTGTCCGCCCAGGTACCTGGCGGGATACAGGCTTTGGTACACTACAAGAACGCTGTGCGAGGTGGATCGATGGATCAGTCCTTTTGGCTTGTCGTCCGAGAGAGCGGATTTGCCCTGCCGGAAGGGCATGATCTGATGGATCTCACAGAGGAACTGCTCGGGTGGCTTGGCTCGCCAGATCCTGCCCTGCGGGACGAGATCGCGTACTTCACGCTAGCCCACTGGTTTAGCCAAGACCTCTATTCTTCGAAGGCGCTGCACGAGATCGGCCAGCGCATGGTACAGAATCTGGAGCGCGGCCTCGGCGAGGTCGGAACGGATAGCGTATTCCTGCGGACCTTCTCCATCCTCGTCCTTGGTGAGGTCGTCGCCGTAGACGCCAAACATCCCGCCCTGCCGGAACCCCTTCTGCGCGCGTGGAGAGAGGCGGCTGAGAACTACCTCCAGGCAGAGCGCGATGCACGCGGGTTCGTGCCGGGGCGTGGCTGGGCGCATGCTCCAGCACATACGGCCGACTGCCTTGCGGCCTTCGCTACGCATCCCCGCACAGATGCAGATGGTTTGCGCGCCATCCTGCACGCGGTGGCCGATCGGGTGCTCTTGTACGCGTCTTCGGTCTTCCTCTTTGATGAAGACCAGCGACTTGCGAACACCTGTCTTCGGGCTCTGCAGCGCACCGAATTGACCGACGGGGAAATCGGCAAGTGGTGCGAACGGTTTGGACGCCCCAGGGAGACAGAGACATGGAGGGCAGCGTCAGGCAGAGAGGAAGGCGCCCGCACGTATCTGAACGTCAAGTCGTTCCTGCGCAGCGTGTACTTTCAAGTGCTCTGGACGACGGCCCCTCCTCCCCTGCGGGAGAGCATCCTCGACCATCTGCTCGTCGTACTTTGCGCGATCGGGACCGGACCCTACGATCAGTAGGCTGTCGCGTCAGTCACGGAAAGGTTGCCACATAACACCCTTTTACCCAGGGATCCTTTCTGCGGGTCACATGCAAAGTATTTGCCGTAGGAGTTCTCGCTGATCTAGACTGATCCACCTTCGCCGACGAGGCGCGGGCTGCAACTACGAACTGAGGCGAGGTGCTATGACCTCGCCTCCATCAAGCTTTGGTTACTCTACCTATGTGCTGGGCTGCGCGCCGACAGGAGACTGTCAACGTGAACCTTGCGCGCGCTATCCGGGCGTCGTAACGTGTAACCACGTCTCTGAACACCGTGCTGAGCGAGTTCCTCCGCTAAGCGCAATGAACGCTGAAGAAGTTCTCCATCGAGTTTAGGGTTAGCGTCAAGTATCTCCTCCAGCGACGCCTTCCTGGCCACCGACAATCCCTCCTTCCCCCTACTCCTCTTGCGACACCGGGACGAACTTTCCTGCTACGTGGACTGCTCCATTCAACCGATTCTTATGCGTAAAGTCCTCGAAGAGTGAGTGATAGGAGGTTATCACTTCCTTCAGCTCTTCCTGCCGACCATAGTCCTCTATCTTTAGTTGGAGTTCTTCCTGCAGGAGCTCCAACGAGATCCCATAGCCATGTGAGTGCCATCGTTCAGTTTCGTTTAGTTTCCTCGCTATCTCCTCCGCTCGGCTAGATCTCATTTCATCTGTCACGGGCTCACCACGTGTCTCAGTATAGGTCCACGTCTTGAACTTATACTTTGCAAGCCATTCCTTCAGAAGCTCTACCGACAGTTCTCTAGCCTGCTCGAACATATACAGCTCTGCTTGGTTAAAGTGTTGAAGCATCACTTGTATCTCAGCTACAGTGATTGTCCCCTTATTTGCCTTGTCAAGAAGACGTTCCCACTGTTTCAAATAACCAAGCGCCGGTACAAACTTTCCGTCCGTTTGGACCTGGGGATCGATGGGCCCAAGTCGAGAGTAGTAGTCCTTGAACCTCCCCGCCCTGAAGGGCGGAGATTCCGAAGGGAAACCCGGGGAATGTGTCACGGGTGCAAAGACCCTGGGAGTAGTTCTCCTGACTGGTCCCGGTTATCCCAGCGGCAACTTTGGCGGGGTTCAGCCGCAACTACGCCTTGAGGTTCCCTTGAGGGGAACCGGACGGCGA
>JAJYSJ010000052.1 GCA_021793645.1 Bacillota bacterium | reverse complement strand
GCCGGGCATGGTCATCTGCATTCCCAAGGGAATCGACCACCGGTGCCCGCCCGGGACGTTCCCCCACAACTATCAGCAGGGGGAGACGTTCTACACGCTCGCCCAGCGCTACCACACCACAGTAGCGGCCATCCAGGCAGCGAACCCGGGTCTGGATCCCTACAACCTCCAGCCAGGTATGGTCATCTGCATCCCGATGGCGCACCCCCCCCAGTGTCCACCCGGAACGTTCCCCTACACCATCCAGCAGGGCGACACATTCTACCGGCTGGCACAGCGCTTCGGCACAACGGTCGCGGCGATCCGGGCCGCGAACCCTGGTGTCGACCCATACAACCTCCAGCCGGGCATGGTCATCTGCATTCCCAGCAGCTGATCCGCACGATCCTCTAGACCGAGGCACCCCAGTGCACTGCCACACGGGGTGCCTCGTGCTGCGCTGATCGAGCTGGCGCTTAGAACACCCCAACCTGGCCCGCGGCCACCTGCCATAAAGCCGTCCAATTTCGGATGCGCATCTGATGCAGTGCATCGGCACGCATCTCCAGATCCCGCTCCATCCGGGCACCTGCCCAGGCGAGGAATGGGGCGAGCCTCGGGATGGCGCCAGCCGTTTCCAGATATCCATGGTGCCAGCCTCGAAGAAACCTGCGTATACTTGCGCGTGCTTCGCGGGGCGCCTCGATGCGCAGGATCGCAGCGGTTCGGGCGATGTCCTGCCGCGGATCCCCGGTGCCGGCGTTGGTCCAGTCGATGATACCCGTGATGTGCCTGCCGTCCGTCAGGGCGTTCATCGGGTGGAAGTCCAGGTGCAGAAGCGAGACCTTCGCGGACGTGCCACGCGCAACGCGCAGCAGCTGCGCCTCCACTGCACTCTGCGGCGTCGCCCAGGAAGACTCCGGGACGTCGTTCTCAGGGGCCGCGTGCAGTTGCGCCTGCAGTTTTCCAAAGAGATACCCCAAGCGTGAGGCTGAGGCAGGGTGTTTTTTGATGTACTCAAATAGGGTCACGCCGGGGACGAATTCCATCGCCATGGCGGAGAACGTTTGGGCCCGACCGGTCGCCAGCACGGCGGGCACCGGGATACCCGCAGAGCGCGCCGCGTGCATCACAGCCGCTTCTCTGATGAATGATTGAGCCCGCTCCGGCCCGGCAACGCGCAGCGCAACAGCCGCTCCGCCAGCGCATGCGATCTGGAAGGCTGCGAGGTCAGCTCCGCCGAGGAGCCGCCTTGCTTCACCGAGCGGGTGCAGCCCCAGCCGCTCCGCCACCTGGATCGCTTGTTCGGGTGTACAGTCAGTCAAAGCGTCCGTCTCCTCTAGTGACACCGGGATGTAGCCCGCCTACTCCTCCCCGTCGAGGTAGTCCGTCTCAACCATGCGGAAGAGCTTGTACGGCGGCCAGAATGCCCACTTCTGCGAATCCGGGTAGTAGACGGACTCGCCGTTCGGATTGTCCGCGATGACGTAGTAGAGGAGTTCTTCTTCGCTGTCGTTCTGGACAGTATGTACCCAACCCGGCGGCTGAATCAGGTGATCGCCCGGCGCCATGGGTATGGCATCGCCGTCCTGGAGCATGCGGCCACTGCCGGAAAGAACAATATAGTACTCCCACTGTGCGCTATGCGCATGGCGCGGGCATAGCGTCGCATGCGGCGGGATCCGTACAAGATCCACTTCGAAGGGCCGCGTCGGAGGGTACCTGCCCTCGCGCACCTCTGTCCGCGGCGACGCCGTCAGGAGCCTCGACACCTCACGGTAACGGCTCTCATACGTTCCTTTGGGTGATCGCTCCTCATCCCACGCGACCTCGCGTTCGTTCACCTTCGCTGCCCCGTCCTGAGCCATCTGTTCTCCCCCTTTTCGGTCCAGTCGTAAGGCAGTACGCCGCACAGACGAAGCATCCTCCCACCGGGGGCCGGTGCCGAGGAAAGATCCGCTAGGGGGCAGCACGCCAGAAGACGTGGGTCTCCGCCTCGTCGGTAAGACCAAGTTCGCCCGACTGTGTCACCCAGAGGACCGCCCGGCCTGCCGCCGCACGCGCGATGCCGCTGCGGCCGTGAAGAAAGAGCGCCTTGCTCCAGACTTCCGCCCAAGCGGGGTCCTCTCCGATTACGGTAACTGCCAGCAGGCCCGCTCCCCCGGGCGAATCCGTGCGCGGGTCGATCAGGTGGTGCACCCATCCGTCAGCGTGTTGCCACCGGAGTCTGGACGTGGACGAGGTGCAGACGGAGGCGTGGCGAGCAATGCGCAGAGCGGCCTTCAACGATTCGGGTGCAAGGGGATCCTCAATGCCCACTTGCCAACCGCCGCCATCCGGCCCTGATCCGCAGGCGAGCAGATCTCCGCCCGCATTCAAAAGAAAGTTTCTTGTGAGCCTGCGGACGATGCGTGCTGCCCATCGCACCGACAGCCCCTTCCCGATGCCGCCAAGATCGAGCGGGGCGCGCACGAGAACGGCTCGCGCACGCGGGGAGCGCTCAAGCCACGGTCCCTCCTCCCTTGGCTCCTCCGCCTCGCGCGGCACGCCGGTATAACCGTAGGATTCAAGACGTTGCAGAACGCGGGGGTCGAAGAGGCCAAAGGTGCGGCGGTTGGCCACGCAGGAAGCGGAAAGCGCCGCATACAGCCGCCAGGAAACTGTTGTCCACTTGCCTAGGCACGCATTGAGCCGGACGAGCTCCGCGCTCTGCCGAAATCGTGAGAGCGCCTCCTCGCTCGCCTCAATGTCCTCTGCCACTGCGCGGGCCACCGCGTAGCCGATCTCCTCGCCCAGATCCGGCATGTGCAGGCTGATCGGCGACGCCATCGCAGTCCAGCGATAGACACAGGCCTCCGCTGTAATCGCCGGGGCAGCTCTATGCACTGCAGGAGCTGGTTCCCGGGGCAGGGCGGCCGCGCCGTCGGCAACGCCGGAAACGTTCTCCTGGGGCCAGATCCGCCGCCGCCCCTTCCGCCGGTCGTTCTTCTCTCCAACATCGGCTCCACCCATGTCATCTCCCCCCCAGGACTCGCTAGTAGGCTTGGCGGGCCTGGTATGCCCAGATCAGCATTGCGACCCAGACGAGAAACGTCCAACCGAAGAAGATGTTCAGCAGCAAGATGGCTACCCGAGGTTCAACGTGGCGGTTGAAGGCGACGATCGAAGGAATGAAGTAGATCGCGATGCCGATTAGAACGAAGATGGTGGCCAACCCGCTGCCTCCCACACGTTGCGATGCGGGGAAGTTCGACATCCAACTCATGCCCGCCTTCGCCTGCCATAGCTGATTTGCAGCGCAGCGTAGGCGAAGCCCGCCGCATACTCGCATCCCACCGCACGCTGCGAGGGGTCCTTTCAGAATGACGCTGCCGCAGCATGTTCGAGGTTGCCCATGAACCTTTGCAGAGCAAGGTTTAGCCTGAACTGCACGTCTGTCATCAACTGCAGGGCATTCCCTCTAGGGCGGTCCACACGCTCAAGACGCAGCGCTCTCCACGAAGACGCGCGCGCTGTAGAACGTGGCTCCCCCGCCGAAGTCAGCCAGATCTTGAGATGTCAGCTGGTTGATGTTCTTCCCTCCAGCCTCGTGGTTCCAACGCACCGCGTAGCTGACCACTGTCCCAGGCTGGGGCACCTCGCTCCGGACAGCCTGAAGGACGACGGAGCCGAGTTCGTTGCGCACCCGCACCTTCTGCCCATGCTCGATGCCCAGACGTCGCATGTCGTCGTCTGCCATCAAGAGTTCCGGGGCCGGGTGCCCCCTGCGCAGGCTTGCAACGTTCCCGAAGCTGGACTTGATCGTCTCCCGGGTGGACGGAGTGAGCAGTTGAAACTCACGCTCCGGCAGATCGCCTGCATCGTCCCAGACGTCCACAGCAGTGCCAGGCGGCGGCTGCAGCCGAAACTTGCCGTGCGGTGTCGTGACCGGAGTGTCCAAGAAGGGCCTGCTCTCAGTTGGAATGCGCAACTTCTGCACCGGGTCTTCCAAAAGCGTCTCGAGCGTAATGCCATCCATCCACGGGTGATCGGTGTCGAGTGTCTGCCGGATCAGGGCTAGATCATCGTGTTGGAGGCGCTCGTCACTGAGTCCGAGGGCACGTGCCATCCTGCGAAAGAACTCCGGGTTGGAGACGGCTTCTCCCGCAGGAGGTGCGGCCGGCTGGTTCAGCTGAACGTAACGATGCCAGTATGATGTGTGAACGTCCCAGACCTCCATCGACATCGCCGCGGGCAACACGAAATCGGCCAGTTTGGCTGTGTCGGTGAGCATCTGTTCGTGCACCACGGTGAAGAGGTCATCCCGCGCCAGTCCCTTGAGTACGCGAGCCTGGTCGGGCGCGGTCGCGGCAGGATTCGAATTGTAGACGACCAGCGCCTTGACGGGCGGGTCGGAAAGATCCAGGAGAGCGTGACCAAGCTGCACCATATTGACCGTACGGGTGGCCGGGGAATCCCCCGCAAGAGACTGTAGCGGGAATGCATCGCCATTGCTGAGGAGAAGGCCGCCTCCAACGTCTCGCCAGGAGCCCGTGAGCAGTGAGAGAACCGAAATCGCCCACACTGCCGCCGCGCTGCGCCTCTGGCGCTGCACTCCATACCCCACCCGGAGCAGCAGAGGTCGGACCGCAGCGAGCCGCTCAGCCAATTCCTCGATCTCCGCCATAGGAATACCTGTCGCTTCGGCAGTCCGGGCAAGCGTCCAGGGCTGTACAAGTTTGCGGTACGTATCAAAGCCGTCGCTGTGTTCGAGCATGAGGTTGCGATCGTATCGGCCAGTGTCCAGCAGATGACGTCCCAGACCCAAGGCGAGCGCGAGGTCTGTCCCAGGACGCAGCTTTAGGTGCCGGTCGTAGCGTTCTGCAGTATCAGTCTTCAGTGGGTCGACCGTCCAGACGGCCGCCCCTTTCTTCCTGGCCTCATCCATGAGCGGCACCCCGTGAATGTTCGTCGCCATGGAATTGGCGCCCCAAAGCAGAATGAAGCGCGCACGCGCAATGGTCTCTGGATCTGGACCGAACGCGGATCCAAATACCCAGCGTAGGGCCGCGTTGCCTGACGCCGTGCAGATCGTCCGGTCGAGCCGCGACGCCCCGATGGCATGGAAAAACCGTGCATCCAACGCGCCGCTGCTAAGGCAGCCCATGTTGCCGGCGAAGCTATAGGGAAGGACCGCTTCGCCGCCGTACGCGTTGATGATCGCGCCCATCCGTTCCGCTATCTCTCCCAGGGCCTCGTCCCAAGCGATGCGCTGAAATTCTCCTGATCCCTTGGGACCCTTGCGGCGAAGAGGATACAGCACCCGGTCCGGATGGTGGAGGCGCTCCATGTAGCGGTTGACCTTCATACACAAAAAGCCACGGGTGATTGCATGATCCGGATCCGCTGCGATGCGCGTGATCCGAGCACCGTCGGAGTAGACGCGGAGGCTGCAGGTGTCATAGCAGTCGTGAGGGCAGGTGCCGTGAACAACAGATTCCTTCTCCATGCCGGCCTCCCCGAAGTCTTCTCTGGCCCATTCGCAAGGGGAGGAGAGAGGTCCTTCCCGGGTCTGCCCGATGTCGTCGAAGGGGCGTCGCGAGTGCGAGGAACCGACAAATGACATCGCATCGCTGGAACATGCCTGTGGCCGAAAGGTGCCGGCCGCACTTCGCCCTGAGAGTGTACCTGTTGCTACCATCTGTCTGCATGCGAGTCATTAAGGCATGTCGCCGGGAGAAGCGTAGCGAAATTGACTCAACAGTGTTTGTCTTTGCCATAATCGTGTTGTGTCAGAAACCTAGATGTCGGCTATTCCGACGACCCGGGTGGGGGTTCCTCCAGGCGGAGATAGTCGGTGAAGGCTCTCCACGCGAGCTGCGTATCCTCAGTTCGCTGATGGTTCGACCGGAACACTGAGAGGAAATTAGCAATATCGGACAGCATCCAGACCAGCCGGTACAGAGCAATGGCTGATTGGTTGACCTGCCTATTAGTGGCTTTAGCATACTGCATCAGGCTCTTGGCGTAGCCGCTGTCCAACATCCACAGGTCACGCTCCGGAGGCGCCAGAGCGACAGTATCCCAGTCGATGAGCAACAAGCGCCCTCCAGCGCGGATAAGGTTACCCCCGTGCGGCTCGCCATGTGTGATCACCTGTTCGTGGCCTGAAGTCGCCACTTCCTCGGCCAGCCGGTCAAATGACTCCAGCCACTGGAGAGCGACTTCAGCGTAGGTTGCCAACTGCTTCCGTGCGGGCTCGGCGAAGGGGCCGCCTTCCCAGGGCTGGTCCAGGTCATTGAGGGCGGCCTCAAGCACTGGGCGTTCGGGTAGTCCAATGCCCCGCCTCGGAGCGGTTGACCGCACGATCGGTGTGGCCTGATGGAGATCTGCAAGAAGGCGGAGCAACTCAACTCGTTCTTCCCCGCTGATCTGTTCTCCAAAATGACCCGAGCGCCCCGCCATGAACGGGAATACCGCGAGCGTGTACTGCGGGGTGATGCGGCGGACGCTATCTCCATCGTTAGTTCTGATGGGCGGCACGACAAAATCAAGATGAGCCTGCTCGTACAGTGCAAGAGCGGTATCAAATGCGGACCGCAAACCCTCGAAGGCCACTTTGCGATCTGCACCTATCCAGGGCTTTTGGTCCAAGTCGTCGGCCGTTAGGAAGTAACGCCGTCCGTCCGCCAGCCTAGCGTCCCAGTGATGGCTGCCGAAGCCCACCTGCACATATGTTACTGCGTCGGTATTCAGGCCCCATGAGGCACGTAGAGCCTCGACCACCTCACACTCATCAAGACCTACTGGCAGGTTGTTCATAGCGCCAGTTTATAGGGTCACGATCCATCTCGCCACCTCAGGGGCGCACGACCTCCTAGTTCGGACAGACCATGGAGACACCCGACACGCACCATACTTTTTGGAGGAGCCTGGCAATTTTTGACGAACGTGGGCGACATACGCAAGGAGATTACAGTCGATGAGGGAACTC
Source organism: Bacillota bacterium (assembly GCA_021793645.1). GTDB lineage: Bacteria > Bacillota > Sulfobacillia > JAJZYS01 > JAJYTV01 > JAJYTV01. The sequence goes on along the minus strand of JAJYSJ010000052.1, from coordinate 3,704 downwards.
GCCGTGATGGGCGTGCGCCTGATCGCCGTGTACACCCTGATTCCCGCTTTCTCGGCGGCCTCGAGTCTTTTGCTCCAAACTGGATTCCCAGCCGTGCTGGTTGTGCTGCAAGCTGTCTTCATGGTGGTGCTTGGTGTAGCGCTCTGGCTGGCGGCTCCAGCAATCGGCGGAGCGCTCAGCCGTTCTCAAGAGCCGTTGCAGGGTCTCGGTCTTGACCTGCGCTATCTCGGACAGGTGGGCTTCGGCGCCGTCGGACTCGTACTGGCGGTGCAGGCTGTCTCGGGTTTCGCACAGTCGCTCGCTGCGCTGATGTACCTGCAGGCCACCGAGGCAGCGCAGGGGGCGATTAACCCTGGATTGTCACCCATGTGGGTGGGGGAACTCGCCGGTACAGGTATCCAGATCCTGCTCGGTGCCGCGGTGTTCCTGGGCCGCCGCGGCCTCGCCAGGGCACTTTCCGCCGTGCGGAACTACTGAGATTCCACTGAAAAAGCCTGTCACATGGGCGGTGGCCCGGGGACCGGGGCGCCGTGGGTGGAGTAGGACCGGGCCTTCTAGGCTCTGCCTGCTACCGGGTAGCTGCTCGAGGTTGTGGGCGAGGATCGCGAGCCCCACACCGGTGGCAACGCGGTCATATCCCCTGTAGCGGGATCGGCGGAGGCCGTACCCTCGCTTGAGGCGACTGATGGTCGCCTCGCTGCCAGATCGCCAAGCCTGAGCATATAGTTTGTCCCCGGACCGGGGAGTGCAGGCTCAGCCAGAAGCTTCGACCACCCTGGCAGCGATCTCTTGTGCGCAGGCGGCCGCATCCGTGGATGTGGTGTCGACTACCATATCGTAGTCGATGCCTTCGTGGACGATCAGTGCCTGCGATCTGGCCATGCCGACGATACGGTCGCCTCGCGCGGCCTCGCGCGCCTCTGCGACCCCCACCTCGCAGCGGACACCCACCCATAGGACGTTCAGACCCCTGAGGGCCGCACGCCACCTCTGCTGTGCCGCAGGGCCGCTAAGGAACACATCATCGATGATGATCCGGGCACCCGCCCGCGCCATGGCAGCGATGCCCTCCATCCATGCGGCTTCCAGTTCCCGAAACTGCGCTCCAGGAGTAATAGTGCCGTCAGGATGAAACGCGATGCCCTCTTCAGTGGCATTGAGGGCGCTCGGCATCGCCGAGATCAATGTGTCTACGCCGAACGTAAGCCACGCGTCGCGTAGCTCGGTCTGTAGAGAGCGGGCGATCGTAGACTTTCCGGAACTGGATCCTCCGTTCAGAACAATTAGAGATATTGACATGCGGTGCATCGCCTCCGTGTCCTCGCTGAGCCTGCTAGTGGCGTAAGCTCAGGCTAGGCCTATAATTCGGCACCTGGTATGCGAAGATCGCCACCCAAGCAAAAGTCCTCGCCTACGGCTCAGCACAGCTCACACCCTGCCGTCCTGAGAGCAACTCTCCTGGGGAGGGCCTGACCGGCCATGGTCACAGGGACACACTTTACAAGAGTACGGACAAACATTATCAGCGGCGCCGTAAAACCTCGTCGTAGAGGGCGAGGATATAAGGCGCGGCCGGGAAGCTGCGGCGCAACGGCTTGGAGATGGCGTCAAGGAACAGGTGCACCACGTCGAAGCCTTCAAGGCGGCGATCGCGGAAGCTGAGGTACTCGGCCCACAGCGACTCCGTGACCGGGCCTCCTCGATGGGTGTCTTGAGCAACCTCATCGTAGCCCGTACCCCGAATTTTTACATCACGCTACAGACGTCACCTGGGCTATGGCTTTACTGACCGACAGGTGTATCCGCTCTTGGCAGTCAAGATGTCCGAAACCCAATAGCCGACATGCGAGCCGTTCCCGTTCTTTTTGAAGCTGAGAGTCACCACGATATTCGAAGAAGCGCTCGTGTAAGTTACATCGGGTTCGACGCTGTTGTTTGGGCCATAAGTCGCCGAGGACTGTTTCGTGTAATCCGGAGCAACGAACGCTTTCGTCAGGACCTCCATCGCCTGTGCAGGTGGTACGGGAACCTCAAACGCTTGGTATCCAACACGAGTGCAGGAAGAGTTCGTGTATCCGCCCGCGAACTCGTTCTTCTTCCACGGAATCCTTTTGCTTCCGACGATCAACGGCAAACTGATTGTGGGAGCCGGCCTCGTTGGGGTTGTCATCATTCCCACTGGAACCGGTCGGTTTGGGGTGATGCCCACCCTAGCGTAGATTTTCCTAGACTCCAGTTTCCACGTCACGCCAGCATCCGCTGTCGCGTAGGTGAGGACGACGTACTGCCTGTTGTTGTTCGAGAGGGCACGCAGAGTAAGCGTTACAATGTTCCCGCCACTCGTCATCGCAGGGATCAGTGCAGCAAATTTGTGCAGCCCCTGGGGAAGGGCTATCCAATGGTCGGTCCACGCGACGCCACCATCAGTGCTTCGATATACGTACAGCCTTGTGGGAGAGTAGGATGGGTCGGCCGTCACCATCCAGCCGTCGAGAGGCGAAGTGAACGACCAGTTTACCTTGGCGTTGCCCATTGGAAACGACGATGGATCCACTTTCATCTGAGACCAAGTCTTCCCGCCATTTACTGTTCGGAAGAGTGCCCTTGGTGCCTGCCCTGCGTTTGGTGATGCCGTCGCGAGGATCCAGCCGTGTTTGGCGTCAGAAAGCATATTCACGCTCACATTGGATATCCGACCGCCATTCAAGGCATTCTTCTTGACGCTATAGGAGGTCCAGTTGCCGGCGCCCGCCGTCTCTTGTACCGCGATACATCCCGTGTCCGCGTTCCAAAAGACCTGCCAAAACTTCGGCCCGGTGTGGACAACGACAGGCTCCGTTTCTGAGCCTACTGACTTCGATACACACCCCAGTACATCCGTTGTTGGGAAGGTGGGCGGGATCTTTGTCTCGCCTGACGACAAAGCGGTGGGCGCCTGTGATCCTGCTCCGCAGGCCGTCGCCGCCCATGCCACTAAAAGTATCGCCAGTGCTAGGTAACTCACTCTGTTCACCGAACATCGCCTCCCAACTTCCAGGCGATCGACGTGCATCTTCGTCTGCGTTCAAGCTGGAAGGCGACGCTGTCCGCGGCGCGCGTGGCGCACAATGAGACTCTGAGCCGTCCCTCCCGCAATCCAACCAGACCCGGAACCCGGAACTGCCTCCCCCCTTAAGTCGAACCGAAGGGTGCGGAACTGCCGAAGCGCTATCGGCAACTGTTGCTCGACGACGGGTGGGGCACCGGCAACCAAATTCGTCGACGTGAGTTTTACCAGGAGTTCATCGCCTACTTCAGCCCGACGTTGTTGGACAGGATTGACTGCTCGCCACAAGCCAGTAGGTGGTGCGGGCGACCGGTCTTCCAGCCCCGGGGACGATGGACGGACGAGGGAACTTCCCGCGTCAGATGCCACGGCACATATGACCCGCCCGTGCCATCTCCCCGGCCTTCGGCGATCCGTCGCTCGATCCAACCCGGACGCAAACGGCGCATGATGCTCCCCCTCGCCCCGTCCTGAAATCGCCCACTCTCGGCTGGACAGATTCAACCTAACACTATAATGCCTACCGCCTTCGCCTATATGGGTCAAGCGTTCCTTAGCCATCCGCCAAACGCAACGTCCCGTCCTTCCGTATCTCAGGAAGCTAAGGAGGACAATTCACCGTTCCCTTTTTGCCTATCTCATCTAGGCAATACACTGC
>JAJYSJ010000051.1 GCA_021793645.1 Bacillota bacterium | reverse complement strand
GATGACCTTGGCCTGTACGCCCTCCCCAAGCAGCATCGTGGCTGACGTGTGTCGCAGGTCGTGGGGACGGAAGTGTCTCATCCCTGCCTCTTTGATGATCCGGCCCATGTCACGGCTTCGGATCTGAGTGTCGGTTGTCGCCTTGCCCTTGGTGTTGGCGAACACGAGGTTGTGATCTTCCCACTTGGGGCCAAGGGCGAGCCTTTCCTGGACCTGCTGGCGACGATGCTCGCGCAACGCGGCCAGGGCGCTTGCGTCAATTTCGATGAATCTGGCACCCTTGGAACCCGTCTTGGTCTCCGTGATCCGGGCCTCGATGTCGTGCCCTTTCCTGAGTAAGGTGTGGCGAACGGAGAGGGTTCCTTTCTCAAGGTCCACATCGGACCAACGCAACGCGAGCAGCTCTCCGAGTCGGAGTCCACTGTCTACTGCCAGCACGTAGAGCGCTACATACCTGCTCTCCAACCTATCCGCAGTGGAGAGAAAGGCCCCCAACTCCTCCTCACTCAACGGGACGATCTCGTGTGACGTGGTGCGCATGGGGCGAGCTCTGTCTGCAGGGTTGGACGACAGGATCTCGCTTTCAACCGCTTCCTTGAGCGCCTTGTGCATGACGGAATGGCAAATCGCCACGGTGCGTAGCGACAGGGTGCCTTTTCCGTCCTCACGTTCGTTGGTTGCAAGGTGTCGGTACATAGTGGTCAGGTCGTGAGGCGTGAGGTTCGACAGCCTCTTGTGTCCGATCTCCGGCGTGATGTGCTTTCGGATCAGAATTTCGCGCTGAGCACGTGTGTTGGAACTGATGTCGCGGCAGTTTTCGAACCAAGCAGTAACGTACTCGCCCACCGTGTGCCTCCCAGAGAAGTTGGCAAGGTTCGAAGGATCCTTGCTCAGAAGCTTGTTCAAGAACGCTTCGGCTTCCCGTCTGCTTTTGGTGTGCGTTGCCTTCCAGACACTTTTCGTGCTTTGTCGCTTGCGTTTTCCGCCACTCTCAGGCGGTGGACTTTTGCACAAACGGGCAACCAGGTGAGCTTGCTAAGCCGCGGTGGCAAGCACCTCGAGGAGGGCATCCTGGATTTTTGCAGGGACAGGCCGAGGCCATGGTCCGCAGCGCCAACTTCGACTTCCTCGCGCCGATCCTCTCGTCCCTGTATGCCCAGGACGGTCGTCGGGGGCGCGATCCGGTCCCGGTCCTGCGCTCCCTCGTCGTCATGGCCCACCTCGGTACGGCTCCCATCACCGAGTGGGTCTATCGGCTGAACCGCGAGCCCCTTCTGGCTAGGCTCTGCGGCCTCGACCCCGAGCAGTTGCCCGGTGTTGGCACCTTCTATGACGTGTTGCGCCGCATCTCTGGCACACTGCCCGGCCACTCGATCGGCATGCGCTCGCTGCAGCGGCCCAAGGGAGTCAAGAAGGGAAAGAAAGCCCCGCCCCGGCGCTCGGGTACGGTCGGCCGCATTCTGGACCGCCTGCGCCGTCACCCGCCCAAGCTTCCCTTCCCGCACTGTCAGGCGGCATTGCAAGGGGTGGTGCGCGTTTCCCAGGAACGCGGTCTGCTCGGCACGGACACTCGCTTCGCCGTGGCGGTGGACGGCAGCCCGCTCGTCTCTGGCGCCAATGGACGCGGCCACCGCGTCTGCGGCTGTAAGAAGACCGATCCCTGTCCGCACATCTACCGCCGCTACGCCGACCCCGGTGCCCGCGTCGGCTGGGACAGCTATCGCAACTGCTACTATTACGGTCGCCACCTGTCCGCCATCGTCGACACCCAGGGCGGTCACGACCTGCCCATCTACCTGCGCCTGTGCCAGGGCAACCGGCACGACAGCATCGCCGGCACCGTCGCCTTCGTCGGGGCCGAGCAGCTCTACCCCGACGGGTTCTCCCTCTTCACCGGCGACAGCGCCTTCGACGCTCTGCCCCTATACGTCCACCTCGACCAGTGCGACACCGCCGCAGTCATCGACCTCAACGAACGTGAGATCGACGCCCAGGGGCAGCCCCAGAAACCAAAGCGCCGTCGCTTTCCCCGCGCCGACCGCAAGCTCCGTGAGCGCCGCGGCCGTGGCAAGCGCCCCTTGGCCGAACGTGAGGGCATCCATCTCGACCTCCAAGGCCACGCCCGTTGCCGAGAAGGCCATGCTCTGATCAAGAGGGGCAGCAGCCACCTCGGTCTCTACACCCAGTGGCGCTGCCCTTTGTCGGCCCACCCAGATCTGTCGTGCCAGCGGACGTGCTTCTATGGTGATCACGCCGCCTCGTTGCGCCGCGATCCCCGCCTGCAGACCCGCATCGCACGCGGATCTGCCGCCTGGAAAGCCGCCATGGACTGCCGAACCGCATCCGAACGCTGCTTCAGCCACCTCAAGGGAGCCTTAAGGCTTGCCCGTGGGCGCCATCGCTCGGACGGCATCTGGTTCGCCCATGTCGTGATCGCGGCCATCACCATGCACGTGCAGGCCTGGGCCGGCGTCCTGGACGCCGCCTTCGACTCCAAGGCCACCGCCTCGGCAACCTAAAAGCTCCAACTGCGCCCATCCCAGGAGCCTTTCGGCCTCCCGGCAACTCTTCGCGACCGTGGGGTTTGGTTCCTCGCGTCCAACGCCGCCTCACGCAACTGCGTCAGATCAACCTCAGCCTATCCGACAGCCTTCATCGGGCATCACGTAGCCTCTTCGAACCCGGCTCGGCGTCTCTCAGCTGGCTCTGCTGCGACTTTCCGAGAAAGCTCACAGGTGTAATCCGCAAAATTCGGGGCATTGGATCCGCTTGTGAACAGTGGCGACGACGGTCCTGGCTGTGCGTCGATCCTCGATGGCCCCCATGCCGGCGCCCAGCGGCTGCACCTTCACCGAGTTGCCGAAGCCTTACCCTTGCACACGACGAGCAGTAGGTCGCCAGGACCGACCTTCTCGTCGACCCGCACCGCCACCTCCTGCACCTGCCCGTCATCGGACGCGCGCACCAGCACCTCCATTTTCATCGCCTCGAGCGCGATCAGTGGGTCGCCGCGCCGTACTGCCGCGCCCGGCTGCGCCATGATGCGCACCACTTGGCCGGGCATCGGGCTGCCAAGTTGCTGGGGATCAGCGGGGTCCGCCTGCCGGCGCGTCGGGGCGCCGGCGACGCTTCGGTCCGCGACAACGATCGAACGGGGCGAGCCGTTCAGCTCGAAGTAGAGGATGCGCATGCCGTCGCGGTCGGCGTCGCTGATGGCGGTGAGGCGCACGACCAGCGTCATCCCCGGGTCGATCTCCACCTCGATCTCGTCGCCGGGCGCGAGCCCCTCGAAGAAGGTCTCGGTGTCCAGCACCGCGATATTGCCATATTTGCGCAGGTGCGCCTGCAGTTCGTCCCACGGCCGGGGATAGAAGCTGTAGCTGAGCGCGTCGCGCGGGCCAGCCGAGCCGAAGGCGCGCGGCGCGATCTTCCGCTGCAACGCCTCGAGGTCGACGGCTGGCAACTGCGCTCCAGCGCGGCCCAAAATCGGCTCGGCGCCCTGCAGGACAAGCGCCTGCAGCTTCGGCGGGAAGGGCCGTGGCGGCTGGCCCATCTGTCCCGAGAGCAGCTGCACCACCGACTCCGGGAAGCTCCGTCGCTGCAGCCGCTGCAGCCGCTCCTTATCCCCGAGCGCCTCCTCGGACAGATCCTGCGCCCCGAGTCCCTCGCGCACCAGGAAGATGGCGAAGTCCCCGACCGCCTTGCTGCTTGGCGTCACCTTGACGATCCGCCCGAGCAGGCGGTCAACAGCGCAATAGGCCTCCACGACCTCGGGCCAGCGCGCGCCGAGACCGGCGGCGACCGTCTGGGCGCGCAGGTTCGTGTATTGGCCGCCGGGCATCTCATGGGCGTAGACGCCGACAGCCGCCTCGCCGGGAGCGACCTCGAAGCGGCGGTAGCGCCGACGGATCCTGCCCCAGGTCTCTGCGCCACGGTCGCAGGCATCGAGGGAGAGCCCGGTGTCGCGTGCGCCGCCGCGCAGCGCGGCCACGATGGCGGTCATGCTGGGCTGGGAGGTGCCTCCCGCCATCGACGCGACGGCGACGTCGGCGATGGCGGCGCCGGCCTCGGCTGCGGCGAGCACCGCGCTGACCCCCGCACCGGCGGTGTCGTGCGTATGCAGGTGCACAGGCAGGCCGATCTCCCTTTGCAGCGCACCCACGAGGAGCCGCGCGCTGCGCGGCACGAGCAGCCCCGCCATGTCCTTGACGGCGATCAGGTGCACCCCGAGCGCCTTGAGCTGCGTAGCGAGTCCGAGGTAGTACTCGACCGTAAAGACGTCCTCCCCCGGATCGGCGCAGTCGCCGCTGTAGCAGATCGTGCCCTCGACCAGCCGGCCCGTCTCCAGCGCAGCCTCAATCGCGACTTTCATCCCCTCGACCCAGTTCAGGCTGTCGAAGATGCGGAAGACGTCGATGCCGGCCTCGGCGGCCTCGCGCACGAAGCGGCGGACGAGATCGTCGGGGTAGTTCGAGTAGCCTACCGCATTGCTGCCGCGCAGGAGCATCTGGAAGAGCGTCTGCGGCAACTGCCGGCGCAGCCGCTCGAGCCGGTCCCACGGCGACTCCTTGAGAAAGCGGATCGCCGTGTCGAAGGTGGCGCCGCCCCACATCTCCAGGGAGAAGAGCTTGTCCATGTAGTCCGCTTCCCGCGCTGCCTCCAGGAGGTCGTGGGTGCGCACGCGCGTCGCAAGCAGCGACTGGTGCCCGTCTCGGTAGGTCGTGTCAGTCAGGTAGAGCGGTCCATCCGCTCGCAGCCGCGCGACGACCGCAGCGGGGCCGCCCTGCATGAGAAGCGGCCGCAGGCCTCCCTGCGGCGCGGCGGGAGGCCTGCGAGACCCGGTCGGGGTATAGGCGCGCGTTGCCTCCCGGCGCGGCCCGCCCCCCTCGCCGAAGCCCTCCGAGCGCACGCCGTTTACCGTCACCTCGCCGATGTAGGCGAGGAGCTTGTTGCCACGGTCGCGGGGGTCCTCATAGGCCGCGAGCTCCGGGGTGCGGTCGACGAAGCCGGTGTCGACGGCGCCGCCGAGGAACGCCGGATGGCCAACGACCTCCTCCAAAAAGCGCAGGTTGGTGCGCACGCCGCGGACGCGGAACTCCCTGAGCGCCCGCAGCATCTTGGCGGCTGCCGCGGAGAAGGTCGGCCCAAAGGTGATGCATTTGACGAGCAGCGAGTCATAGTAGGGCGTGATGATGGCCCCCGACTCGGTGCCGGCGCCGTCGAGGCGGATGCCCTGCCCGCCGGCCGACCGGTAGGCGAGGATGCGCCCGGTGTCGGGCAGGAAGTTGTGCTTCGGGTCCTCCGTCGTCACCCGGCACTGGATGGCCGCACCTTGTAGCCGCACCGCCCCCTGGTCCCCGATGCCGATCTCCGGGTCGGATAGAAGGTACCCCTGGGCGATGCGGATTTGTGACTGCACGATGTCGATGCCGGTGACGATCTCGGTGATCGTGTGCTCCACCTGCAGGCGCGGGTTGACCTCAAGGAAGAAGAATTCGCCCCGCGGGGTGACGATGAACTCGACCGTGCCCGCGTTCTCGTAGCGCACGTCGCGCATCAGACGAAGCGCGGCCTCCTTCAGCCCCTGCGCCACGTCGGGGTCGAGATTCACCGCCGGCGCGACCTCCACGAGCTTCTGGTGGCGGCGCTGCACCGAGCAGTCGCGCTCATGCAGGTGGACGATCTGCCCGCAGCGATCGCCGAGGACCTGCACCTCGATGTGGCGGGCGCTCTCGACATAGCGCTCGAGGTAGACCTGTGGCCTGCCGAAGGCGCGCTCCGCCTCGGACTGCGCGTTCTCGAGGGCCTCTTGCAGATCCCCTTCGTCGCGCACCATGCGGATGCCGCGTCCGCCACCGCCGAAGATCGCCTTGACGGCCAGGGGATAGCCGAGGCGCCGCGCGGTCTCGGCGACCAGTGGGCCCACGTCGAGCGCGCCGTCCGTACCTGGCAGGACGGGCACTCCCGCCTGCTGCGCGATCCGTCGCGCCATCGCCTTGTCGCCGAAGGCCTCGAGGATCTCCGGGCTTGGGCCGATGAAGGCGATCCCCGCGCCGGCGCACGCCCGCGCGAACTCCGCGCTCTCGGAGAGGAAGCCGTAGCCCGGATGGATCGCGTCGACCCGAAGATCCTGCGCGAGACCGACGAGCCCCTCGACGTCCAGGTAGGCTTCGACGGGCGAAAGCCCGTCACCCACACGGTATGCCTCGTCCGCCTTCAAACGGTAGAGCGAATTGCGGTCCTCGTGGTGGTAGACGGCCACGGTCTGGATGCCGAGTTCGGTACAGGCGCGAAAGATGCGGATCGCCACTTCGCCGCGATTCGCAACGAGCACCTTACGAAACGGCCGCACTGCCACCTGATCTCCCCCTTGCAAGGGCCCCGGCGGCAAGTGCGCGCAGATCCCGCCGCCGACTTGGAGGTAGGTTACCATAAGCGCCAGCCCGTGCGAAGGGCGTCGCGCCGCATACTCCTGGCCGACGCCGTCCGAAGGCCTCTTCAGATCTCGGCGTCCACGCCGAAGAGCAGCTCCAGGATCTCCTCGCCGCCGATGCCGCCGAGGAACTCATCGCGCCGCTGGGATGCGAGGACCCGCCGGAGGTCGCCGACCTCGAAGCAGGCATGTCCACAAGCTGCGTGTCCCATTCCCGCGGCCGGCTGCGATGCTCCGAGGGACAAGAGCAGTTCCTGCAGGCCGCCGGCTGGATCTTGGCCCTGGAGATAGCGGTAGAACCCGTGCAGACACGCAAGCCGCTGGTTGCGAGTTGTCACGCTGTTGTGCCGCACGGTTTCGAGCCAATCGAGGAACGCCATGATCAAGCCGTCATCGATGTCGCGGAGCGTCAGTCGCTCGATGGCCAGTCCTCGGGTCCCTTGGCAAAACTCCAAGAGCAGCTTGAAGGTGTCACGAGGCCCACGCCACGTGGCGGGGACGCGTAGATCTTGTGCGGCCTGATGGTACTGACGGATGCTCCCGTCCGTGTAGCCTAGTCGCCGTAACTCAGTTTCGAAGTCCGCCGTCAACGCTGCAAACGACCGCGGTTCCATCGGATGGATCCGCTTGAGTCCCCCCACAATGGTGTAAAAGCGGGAGGTGATGTGACGGGAGGAGGGTCAGGGACCCAGGGGATGTAGGCCCCTGGCGATACCCAGGTCCTTCCTGGACAAGAATCACCACCATCGGGTTTCCTGTGGTTGCTAAGACACAACAGGAGGTACCCGATGATGGCTGAAACTAAGATCGCATTGCTTGAGCTGCTGCGCAACGCGGGGATCGATCAACCGGAGTTCATGCGGATGGGCCCGCAGGAGTTTCTGCAGGAGCTGATCGAGGCTGAGGTGGCGGCACAGATCGGCGCCGCGCGTCACGAGCGGACGGGCGGGCGGACGACATACCGCAACGGCAGGCGGGCGCGGGACTGGAACACCCGGCTCGGGACGGTGCGCCTGCGGATTCCGAAGCTGCGCAAGGGCACCTACTTCCCCGGTTTCCTCGAGCCGCGCCGGCGCAGTGAACAGGCCTTGGCATCGGTGATCCAGGAGGCCTACGTGCTCGGGGTGAGCACGCGCAAGGTGGATGAGCTCGTCCAGAGCATGGGCATGACGGGCATCAGCAAGAGCGAGGTGTCGCGCATCGCCCAGAAGCTCGACGAGCGGGCACAGGCCTTCCGCGAGCGGCAACTCGAGGCGAGTACCCGTACGTCTGGCTCGATGCCAAGTACCTCAAGGTGCGTGAAGGTGACCGTGTCGTGAGCATGGCGCTCGTCGTGGCAATCGGGGTGCGCAGCACCGGTGAGCGGGAGATCCTCGGTTGTGACATCGGCCTGAGCGAGGACGCGCCCTTCTGGACCGAGTTCCTGCGCGGCCTCAAGCGCCGCGGTCTCAAGGGCGTGAAGCTCGCCATCAGCGACGCCCACGAGGGGTTACGCCAGGCCATCGAGGCGGTGCTAGTCGGCGCCAGCTGGCAGAGATGTCGAGTGCACTTCATGCGCAATGTCCTCAGCCAGGTGCAGAAGCAGGCCCAAGCCGTCACGGCGGCGGTAATCCGCACGATCTTCGTCCAGCCCACAAAGCAGGATGCGCTGCGCCAGCTGGCGCAGGTGGCCGAATCGCTCAAGGCGCGGTTCCCCAAGGTGACCGAGATGCTCCTGACCTCCTCGGAGGACATCCTGGCCTACATGAGCTTCCCGCACGAGCACTGGGCCCAGATCCACTCCACCAACCCGCTCGAACGCCTCAACCGCGAGATCGGCCGGCGCGCCGACGTTGTCGCCATCTTCCCTAACCGCCCGTCGGTCTTGCGCCTCGTCGGCGCCGTCTTGATGGAGCAGAACGACGAGTGGGCCGCTGCCACTCGCCGCTACTTCTCCCAGGAATCCATAGCCACGCGTTCCGGCAGCGATGGAGCCCAGCTCAAGAGGCTGATCCGCGGTGCAGAGCGGCCCCCTTTTCCCGCGCAGGAAGCCGTCCGACTGCTGGAGAACGGGTTACATCATGTTGGGTGGTGAGGCATTGAAGGCAGAGAGACGGGCTCTCTTCGCGACCGCTGCGGAGTGGCGCGTCTGGCTGACGGAGCACCATGAGACGGAGCGGGAGATCTGGCTGCAGATTGCGCGGAGCGGCGGCGCCACCCCGAGTGTGTCCTACGACGAGGCGCTGGACGTCGCGCTCACGTTCGGCTGGATCGACGGCCAGAAGGCAGCCCTGGACGACGCCCACTGGCTGCAGCGCTTTACGCCGCGCGGGCCGAGCAGCCGGTGGTCGATGCGCAACCGGCAGCGCGCCGAGGAACTGATTGCGTCCGGCCGAATGCTGCCGCAGGGGCAGGCGGAGGTCGATCGCGCGAAGCGGGATGGACGCTGGGACGCGGCATATCCCGGCATGCGCAGCGCCGATGTGCCGCAGGACTTCCAGGCTGCGCTCGCGGCGTCGCCAGATGCCGAGGCCTTCTTCGCGGAACTGGACAGCGCGAATCGCTATGCCATCCTATACCGCCTCCACGACGCGAAGCGGCCGCAGACGAGGGCGGCGCGCATCGAGCGGTTCGTCGAGATGTTGCGTCGGCGCGAGCGCCTGCATCCCTGAGCGAAGGCGGCGCACCCCTTCGCAACCTGCGATCGAGTCGTGTGTCGCCGACCTGCGCCAACCTCTGACGGACGATCTCGCTCTGGCCGTGATTGCACGACTCGCCCCTCGTATTCACCGGCTGTCAACGGGACAGGCGCAGACGTCGAGGACCTCTCGGAGGCCATCGCGCGCTGGAAGCCCGGATGGCCTGTTCGAACGCGTCGGTCGCGCCGGTGCACGGCTCCCAGCGCTAGGATGGACGTAGTGGAGGGTTCTGCGTGACGATTGCTGAAAGCGCCGCCGCGGTGCTCGTTCCCTTGGTTGCGCAGGCGCCTGGGGTTGCTGGCGCGTATCTCTTCGGGTCGGTTCTCACCGTGATGCGGGATCTGCCTCACGCGACTTTGGAGGGGTAGGCTCTGGCCAGGGCTCGAACAGACCCTCACCGTGCAGAAGCTGGGCGTGCCAGCGCAGCTGCGCCGAGGACTGCGCACCACCAACGCCATCGAGGCGCTCAACTCTCAGCTTCGCGCGACCGTCCGCCGCGTCTCACGCTTCACGACCGGCGACCAGGCCCTGCGTTGGGCCACGGTCGCGGCCCTCCGAGCACCAACGGCCGTCACGGCAAAAACAAGAAAACCCGCTGTCCCTCTCAGGCAGCAGGTTTCACGTTTTCAAAAGTGGCGCGCCCGGCAGGATTCGAACCTGCGACCTCTTGATTCGTAGTAAAATCCCGAGAGGTGCGGCTCGGTACGGCTCTACTGACCCAACCGTGGGCGTGATGAACGAAAGAAGTTGTCGTAGCAGCGGCCGGCAGGGTTAGTGCGCCCAGACCGGCCCCTCGGTTAGTTTTGGCAAGGCTTCGCCTTGCCCTGGGAGCTCCTCAGGACCGGCTGGGTGGAGAGGGCCGCTCGGTGCACGGGGAAGGGGTCAGGCGTGCGGTAGGGCGGGACAGCAGCCGCCGACGCTGAGCATGGCGAGGGCGATGAGCGCCATGGGAGAGTGGAAGCCGAAGGCGACGCGGGTGAGTAAGCGGATCTTGGTGTTGGCTGACTCTACGATCGCGTTCGAGAGGTCGTAGCGCAGACTGTTCTCGATCGCCTTGCGGTGGGAGCGGATCTTCCTGGCGAGTTTCTGGAAGGGATCGAGGCGTGAGCGTTGCGCCCAGGCGAGCCAGCTGTCGAGCAGCGTCATGGCCTGGTCGGGCGGGAGTTGGAAGACTTGGCGGAGCTGCTCCTTCAGGAGGTAGGCGCGGTAGAGCGGGGCGTTGGTCTTGGCGATCATCGAGAGCCGGGCCTTCTGCCGCTCGGTGAGATCCTCGGGATTCTTCCATAGAGCGAAGCGGGCGTCTTTGAGTTCCTTGGCGAGCGCCTTCTGGCCCATGAACCGCGCGTCGTTCCAGACGAGGCGGCGCACCTCGTCGAGCGCGTCGGTCGCCCAGGAGACGATATGGAATGGGTCGAGGCAGATCTCTGCGGCGGGGCAGCGCTCCTTTACGACCTTGCGGATCCAGTCCGCCGCGTCGGCGGTGACCATGGTGATCTCCTGTGAGCGCTCCTCGCCGAGCTCGCCGAAGAACTTCCTGAGGGTCGCCTCGCTTCGCCCCGGCGCGGCCCAGATCAGCCGAC
>JAJYSJ010000050.1 GCA_021793645.1 Bacillota bacterium | reverse complement strand
CCCTGGCGGCCTACGCTACGGCAACCCCGAACCAGTCGTTGGCGACCGATCTGGAGATGGTGCTCGAGGGGCTACCCGACGACTTTGCGATCCCAGCCAAGGTGTTCGAGCAGGCCCTGTCGGAGGCGGAGGTGCGCCAGATCGGCGAAAGCGTCGCCGAGCAGATCGTCGCCGGCACACAGCCGGAGAGCTTTCGCATGGCACTTATCGAGGTCATCATCCTGGCGGTGTGCCTGACCTTCGAACGCCTCAAAGCCGGCGGGACAAGCGCCACAGGCTGATCTTACGGGAGGAGATGCCATGCACATTCAGGTCTTCCAGTACGACATCCGGAAAGCGGAGCAGGGAGAAATCCTCATCGGGTTCCCCGCTGAGATGACGGCCGAGCGCCGGGCCCTCATGCACCAAACATGGGCAGGCGACATTGACCCTCCTCCGACGATAGTCAAGGACATCGCCGATGCCCACCCGGACGATCCCACAAAGCAAGTGGACGCGACAATGCGGATGATCGCAGAGCGTGTCTTCTATCTCCTGAACCGGGACGACCGCCCTACGGCCAAAACGTCGTACTCGATGTCGATGGGCGACGTGGTACTCATCACCGACCTCAACGGCACCATGCGAGCCTACATGACCGAAGAGATCGGGTTCTCGCCGGTTCCCGTCGAGCTGTTCACCGAGTCATCCAAGGAGGCAGCCCATGCGCAGGAAGCAGAAAGCTGACCTGGTGGATCTTGCACACGATGCCGCTGAAGCGTTGCGCAGACACCAGCCCGGACTGTCCATGCGGATGCGGAGAGTCGCCGAAGCGCTGTACCACCGCCACCAAGAGTAACGTCTGCCACGCTCCCCCCGCATCCGGCAAGGTTCCCCTGCGGCGGCTGCGCCGACCTTGCCGTTAGGCGGGGGAGCGTGGCCTTGCTGTCTTCGTCTGAAAGAAGGGATGTGCATGCGGCGGCGTCTCCACAGCCTGCTCCTCACGCCGGGAACGATCCCGCCGTTCCAGGTGCTCGTGCATGGGCAAAGGGTTCTCATCGTCCGGTACGGCCGCCGCTGGTTGATCGAGACCAGAACGCGCATCGTCGCAGGCAACTCGATCTGGCAGATGCTGAGACACTTCTTCACCTCCAAGACCAGCCACATCTGAATCAGACAACGCAGCGCCAGGAGGCTCCTCGGAGCGCCTGGCGCTGTTCTGATTCGTACTAGTGGGAGGGGATTCGACTGAACGACCTACAGAGGGCGATCTTCCTTGATCGCTATGCCGCCAAGACCCCGGTGGCCGAAGGAGTAACGGTCTTCCACCGCCAGAGGACAGGCCCCCATGCCCAATCGGTCGGCAAGGTAACGACCATGCGTGACATGACCGCACAAATCGAGTGGCGGGACGGCACCCTGTCCACGGAAGACGCACGCAACCTGCTCGGCCTGCTCGAGACGGAACCGGAGCAGATGTGGCGGCGCATCGCGAGAGCAGTCGCGGCCGTCGAGACAACAGCGGGTCGCGAGGAATGGGAGCCAAGGTTCCGCAGCATCCTGCACGACTTCAAGTACGTGCCCGGAGGGCGCATCCTGGCCGGCGCCGGCGTGGAAGCGAACCTGACGTTCTCCAACTGCTTTGTGATCCCTTCGCCTCACGACAGCCGCGGCGGCATCGTCGACACGCTCAAGGCACAGGCCGAGATCATGGCGCGGGGTGGGGGAGTGGGCTTCGACATCTCTACCTTGAGGCCGCAAGGCGCGCCTGTCTTGGGTGTCAACGGCACCAGCTCCGGCCCCGTCGACTTCGCTAACCTCTACTCGACGATGACAGGGATCATCGAGCAGGCTGGCAGTCGCAGAGGCGCACTTATGCAAACCATCCACGACTGGCACCCCGACCTCCTGCGCTTCATCTCGGCAAAGTCCGAGGACGAGCGCTTCATCAACCACGCCAACCTCTCAGTTCTCGTAAGCGACCGCTTCATGCTCGCCGTGCGCGAGGATCTTGAGTGGGCCTTCGTGTTCCCGGACACCTCGGCGCCCGGCTACAACAAGCGCTGGGATGGAGACATCGACGCATGGATCGCTTCCGGCGGACCCGTCGTCGAGTACGGTCGCATGCCCGCCCGCAAGGTGTGGCGGGCCATCGCCGAGTACGCGCACCGCCGCGGCGAGCCGGGCGTCATCTTCATCGACGCCGTGCTGCGCGAGAGCACGACGAACGCGACCTACCGAGGGCGGCGCAAGGAAGTCAGCACAAATCCATGCGTCACCGGAGACACCCTGATCTTCACAGACGACGGAGCGATTCGAGCGGAAGAGATGGCGGAGAGCGGCCTGCCCGTAAACGTCCTCGGCATGGACGGCCGGATGCATGCAGCCTCGAAGGTATTCGCCACCGGCGTGAAGAGCGTCGTCCGTCTGACATTCGCTGACGGGCGCCACCTGCGCCTGACGCCGGACCATCTCGTCCTCACGACGCAGGGATGGATCGCCGCAGAGGACCTCACCCCGCAGCACGAGATCGCCACCGCCGCCGGGACGACACGCCTCGTGTCGCGCGAGGACGACGGGATCGAGACGGTCTACGACCTCACCGAGCCGGTCACCCACTCGTTCGTCGCGAACGGGATCGTGGTCCACAACTGCGGCGAACAGCCCCTGCCACCCTTCGGAAACTGCAACCTCGGAGCTATCAACCTCGCCGCTTTCGCGAAGAACGGCAAGGTGGACCTCCGAGCCCTCGCGGAGACGACCGCAGTCGCAGTCCGCTTCCAAGATGACGTGATCGACGCCGGCTACTACCCGTTGCCAGAGATCGAACACTGGGCAAAGCAGGAGCGCCGCATCGGCCTCGGCATCATGGGCCTCGCAGACATGTTCATCATGCTCGGCGTACGCTATGGCTCCGAGGAGGCCCGCCGCATCACGGAAAACGTCTTCCGTACGATCCGCGATGCCGCATACTCGGCCTCGTGTGACCTGGCGCTCGAGAAGGGGCCGTTTCCGGCCTTCGACCGCGACGGCTACATGCAGGCCGGGTTCGTGGCGCGACTGCCCGGAGAGATCCAGAAGCGCATCCACGAGAGCGGCATCCGCAACATCACCCTGTTGACGGTCGCGCCGACAGGGACGACCTCGCTGCTCGCCGGCGTGAGCTCCGGCATCGAGCCGGTGTTCCGCTTTAGGACACTGCGCAAGGACGCCCTCGGTGAGCACGTCATCCTGCACCCGCTCGCGGAGGCGTGGCAAGGCGAGCACCCCGGCGAGTCGCTGCCCGACTGCTTCGTGTCGGCCGAGCAGCTCACTCCCGAAGAGCAC
This sequence comes from Bacillota bacterium, assembly GCA_021793645.1. GTDB lineage: Bacteria > Bacillota > Sulfobacillia > JAJZYS01 > JAJYTV01 > JAJYTV01. Next base: position 7,575 of record JAJYSJ010000050.1, on the reverse strand, counting down.
GTCACCATGCAGGCGACGGCCCAGGCGTACATCGACGCCTCGATCTCGAAGACGATCAACGGCCCGAACAGCCACACCGTCGAGGATGTCGAGCGCATCTTCACGCTCGCCTACGGGTCGGGCTGCAAAGGCGTCACCTACTTCCGGGACGGCTCCGTCAACGAGGTGGTCCTCAAGGAGGCCGCCGCCGCAGAGGAGCCGCCGTCGAAGGATGACAGCTTCGTGGAGCTCGCCCCACGGCCAGATCGCATGCTCGGCCGCGCCTACCGGGTGAAGACGCACTTCGGCACGCTAACACTCGACGTCCACGAGGTTGAACCCGGAGGAGCCTCCACCGGAGGTTCCTCCCCGTTCGAGATCTTCGTGAACGTGGGGGCCGTAGGCAGCGATCTGATGGCGGACGCGGTGGCCCTTGGGCGACTCGCCAGCACCATGCTGCGCATGGACAGCCGGATCGTGCCGGCACGGCGGCTCGACATCATCATCGACAAGCTGCGCGGCATCGGCGGATCCGGTAGCTACGGCTTCGGGCCGCAGCGCGTGACCTCGCTCGCCTCGGCGATCGCCAAGGGGCTGCAGATGTACCTCAACGACATCCGAGGCAAAGAAGATGACCCGATCGAGCCGCCAGACCCACCGGAGCAGGCCGGGGAGGCCGATCTCTGCCCGGAGTGCGGTTCGTACGCCCTCGTGAAGGAAGAGGGCTGCCGAACCTGCCACGCCTGCGGATTCTCGCTCTGTTAGCTCAATAACTGGACGCGGGGGCAACCCCGCGTCGCAGGGAGGTGTGACAATGCACCAGTTCGACGCGGAGTGCGCCGTCTGCCAAGAGGCGCAGCGCGAAGGCATCCCGCATGACGAGGCGATGCGTCGCATGAAGATCCGCGAAGCCCACATGATCGAGCAGATAGGCTGGGTCGTCCACGCGATCACTGACGCCCCGCTCGCCCACACGCATGGGCTTCAGGAAACCTACGGGCACCCCGACTTCGAGGTGCGCCTGCCGGTGGCTCCCCGCAGGCGATACGACCTGCTGCGCACACTTGCCGAGGCAGTCCAGGCCGGCCAGACATTCCACGCCGGCGTCGAGAGCCTGACGCCATTCCAGTGCCCAGTCCGCTTCGTCGAGCGCCAGGAGGACGACCGCACGGTGCTGCGTGCCGTCTTCCCCGACGCAAATGGCCGGTGGCCCGGAGAGTCTGGCTGCCAGACGGGCTACAACGAGCAGTTGCTCGACTAAAGTGCCGGGCCAAAAGGTGGATTGAGACCAATCCAGAAAAAGACCTAACATGCAGCCTACTACTACCAGGTAATCGCCATGTTCTTTCTTGACGCGCTGTGGACGGCACTTCAACCCATCATCAACCTGGAGACAGGCGAAATCATCGGTCATGAGGCCCTCATTCGCGGACCTGAGGGCACAAGCTGGGCTTTGCCCCAGAAGATCATTGGTTCCGCAGCACGAGTGCATCGCGAGCGGGAGTTGGAAATGCGGTGCAGACATCTTGCGTTTTCAGCCGGCCGCGAGCGCCTGCCGAGGGGGCAGACGCTGTTCCTCAACGTGGACCTGCAGCACCTTGATCTTCCGTTGGTTCCGGACAGTGCTCCGAAGCCACCCGGCCAAGTGGCGATCGAGATCTCGGAACAGCACGAGATCATCCGGAATGTTCGCGCGCTCGAAACCCTGCATGTCTGGCGCAGCGAAGGCCACTTGATTGTGCAAGACGACTTCGGCGTGGGGTACGCCTCGCTGGGAAGCATCCTTGCGATCAAACCGGATATGATCAAGGTGGACAAGTTTCTCGTGACCGACATCGACCAAGACCGCGATCGACGCGCAGCGATCAGTACGGTAGTCAAACTCGCACGGGACCTGGGAGCCGCAGTGGTGGCGGAGGGTGTAGAAACCATCGGCGAACTGCGGGCGCTCCAGGATTGCGGCATCCAGTACGCCCAGGGGTATCTTCTCGGAAGGCCCGAGCGGCAGGCAAAGACTGGGACTGTCACCGTCGTGGGTCAGAGAACGAACCGCCCGCCGGAGGATTGAGAACAGGCGCGCAATCCCGTTCCTTCAGGAAATCGCTAGCGCTGTGTGGCCGAAGTGACTTTCCCCTTACCCGTGCCCTTGGCCTCGTACTGTGCCCGATCCGCCTCCCGCGCGAGATCCCATGCGCTGAGAGGGGTGGGTTCCGTCCCTGTGACCACCGCCACTCCGGCCGAAAAGGTAAAGCCATGAACACCCGCAACCTCGGCCGCCCGGCAGACATCCAGCAACCGCTCGGCGCCATGCCGCGCCGCATCGGGCGCCGCACCCGGCAGAAGCCAGCCGAACTCCTCTCCACCCAACCTGCCAACGACGTCTTCCGCGCGAACGTGCTCGCGCAAAAGACGGCCCATCTGCCGCAAAACTGCGTCCCCCGCGAGATGTCCCACTGTATCGTTGACCTGCTTGAAGTCGTCGAGGTCAAGGAACACGAACGAGACAAGTTTCCTGGCACGGTAGGCTGCATCGAGTTCGATTTCGGCCTGCTCCCAGAACTCTCCGGCACGCAGCAGTCCCGTCAATTCATCCACTCGGGCCCTGTGCCGCAGCGGGTTGAGCAGGCGCGTGACAACCAAATGGTGCGCAACCCAGAGGACCAGCGCCAGCAGTACGATCTCGAGAACCAGAGTGCGCGCGAAAATCAGCCAGGGCGCTTGGGGAACGCTCCACGCTCCCCAGGCGCCGATCAGGGCAGCCAAGACGACGTATCCGACGGCAAGCGGCCGGGCGACCCACCAGAGAGATGGTGCTTGGCGGCGCTCGACCGAAAACTCCCGGTGCGCAAGACGCGGCGAGCCCTTCATATGCGCGCATCCTCAAACCCATAAAGTCTGGAAACGGCGAATAGAGTATTCCCTGTTGCCACGCCCGCTCCTCTTGCGGCAAGGGCCTTTTCACTCCCGGCCAAGGGCGCCGCCTTCGGCGGCCCCTTGGCCTACCCTTGCCGCCGGTCGCTGGCGCGGCCCCCGTTAGACGTTCTCCCTCTCCAAGATTGCGACAGATGATCAAGCAACCGCCAATGACTCTCAAACGGCGTCTCACCTTCAATGAAACCGTTGTCCGCCAAGGCGATGACCAAGGTCTTAACATGCACCTTGAAGTTCTGCCGCCCGTCATGGCAACACGCAATGCTGAAGATCTCGTCGCGTAACCGCACCAGGTCCAACGGCAAGAGAGGCATGTCGAGCGGGATACCGCGCGAAGCGAAGATTCTGCGCAACACCGGCTCCGACACCAGCAGTCCGCCGGCGTAGGCATCCGCTGCCGCCTCCGCGACGGGATCTTTCCCTTCACCGTGGTTCGTCTCGAGGCGGCGATGCCCGAGCTCATGAGTGAAGGTGAATCGCGTCTCCTCGGGTGAGGCGGCACCCGAGACGAACACCATGCCCTTCAACAGTACGCCAGCCGTGCGGCGGTGACTCCACAGGGGCTCCCGGCGGTACTCGATCCCGGACGCGACGGCGTACCGACCCAGCGGCACCGGATAGCGCAGGGCACCCGCGTCAAGTCCCCAGAGACGAACATCGCGCGCCGCAAGCCCCGCGCCATGCTCCCTGGCGGCGGCGAGGCTACTCGCTGCGTCCACGCAGCATCCTCCGCGCACGGACCATCTCAACGTAATCCATCACCTTCTCGACCTCCTCCGGTGAAAGTCCCTCGCGTCGGAACGCAACCTCGAGTTCGGCGGACGGCGACTCCGAGTGCGCGTCGGGAAACAGGTCGCCCACCCGCACACCGAGCAGGCCGGCGATCTGCGCGAGGCGCGTGAAGGGCGTGCCGAGCTGTCCGACCTCGACGCGCGTGAGCTGCTCACGCGAAAACCCCGCGGCCTCCGCGAGGTTGCCCGTGGTGATGCCCCGCAGCTTGCGATAGGTCCGGATCTTTCCGCCAACGAAACGGCGGATCTCGTCGTCTGTCATGGGCACAGCATACACCGCGCGCGCCGACCGGAATACACGTAAAAACGTACATGGCAATCGCGAAAAAAGGAGTCCATGCGCACAAGAACGCACAGGAACGCGAACAGAAGCCATAAACGGCTGTCCCGGTGAAATCGCGGCTTTGTCGAGAAGTGCGAAAAAAGTCATTATGGGCGTGAACAACGCACCGAAAGGTGCGTCCCGCAGCAGGCGATCCGCTCAGCGCCGGGCGAGCACTCGACTATGCACCAAGGGTGGCCGGCAGGTGCCTAACACCCGAAACGCTACTTGAGCAGCGTCTGGAGACGGTAGGAGCCAGGCACGGTGGACACTCGCGTAAGTCCTCTCAATGCCGCCCGCGCCGGAGAATGGCGATCAGGCGGACTAGGCGGCGGGGTGTCGCCAAGGGACCCAGGAAGCGTGCGAGCCAGCCAGCTTGAAAGCGCCGCCGCACGCTTCTACCGGCCGAAAAACTCGGCACAGGCCACCTTGGCTGGAGGGCAAACCGGATTGGCGGTCGTCGGCATCAGAGCCGCCACCTGGAGAACGGTCCCCTCGACAAGACAATTTCCAGGAAGGCGCAAGGCGAGTCCTGAGCCTTGCGACCAAACGAGGGAGGCCGGATGCGTCCGGCGCGCTCCGCACGCGAGAGCCGAGACTTTGCGTGGGAGCCCGGCAACGCCAACCCGTGGCATCACCGTCCGTGGACGAGCTGCCGCAGAACGAGCCGGCAAAGGGCACCACGTTCTGCACACGCAGCGCAGAAGACGGACGGGAAAGACGGGGCAACGAAGCCGGGTGAACACGAGAACGCCTTGCGCGACGACCAACGGCGGAGACACGAAGAAATCCCTGGTGCCGCGTGTCTCGAGATGCACGGCACCTGCACGGAGCCGCCGCGTACAGCGCGTCAAAGGGCGGCAGGGCACCGGAGGGTAGGGCCGGCGCCAAAGTTTTGCCACACATGCACAGGAAGGAGAATACCGATGCGCGAGGTCTTGTGGGACCCCGAAAAGCTGCAGAGCTACATCGACGGTGAGAACGCCGGTTACGCCGGGCGCAGGCGCCGCAAGGAGAACCCGTTCCCCGAACTACGCACGTCCGATGGCGAGCGCCGCAAGGCGGTCGTCACACGACAGGCGTCCAGAACCGCCGAACACCCCAGAGGCAGACGCAACGTGCGCGCCGCGTGGATCTACACGATCCGCTGCAAGACGAACACGGAGAAACGCAACGCCAGGCGCATCGACGAGTCCGACCTCGACCTCGCGCTTTTGATGCCCCGGCGAGACAAGAAGCTCCTCTACCCAGGCGTCATCCTCGTCGGCCTTGACCACAAGATGACCGGCGACGAGTTCCACCGCCTTACGGCGCTGCACGCGGGCGTGATCGACCAGGAGCCGCTGCCGCGCGAGGCCGCGGACGAGATCCGGGCGCTCTGCCCACGCAAGGAGGCGTCCTGATGCACAAAGCCGAGATCGAACGGTTCGTCGAGGTCATCGCCCTAGAGGAGAGCGCCTCACCCGAGGTGGTGCGGCAAGCGGTTCTGCACATGCTCGACCGGTACGAAGGCGCCGAGGGCGTCTCGCGCAAGGACTACAAGAAAGCACAGAGCATGCTGCGCCAGGAGATCCGGGAGTCGCAAAAGGCGATCATGCCCCACGTCGGCGAGATCCTGACCATGCGCGTCGAGCGCATCGCCGCCAACGGTTCGGCGGAAGGAAGGACCGAGCACGGGGTGCGCATCGTTCTGCCGCAGGCCGACCAGCACGGCAGGCGGCGCACGCACCAGACGATCGCCGTGACGGTCGCCTCCGCACAGTCGGAGAAGAACCTGGCCATCGTCTCCGAAGGGGTGGACGCCGCGATCACGCGCCTGTTCGCCACATCGGAGGGACCCGACCTGCGCCTGCGCTCGATCACACGCATCCCCGGCCGGGGCACCCTCATCGGAGTCGCCGGCACCTTCCACGACCCCTCCGACGCGGAGATAGCCGCCATCGAGCTGCGCATGAGCGTCGCACTCAAGGAAGACGTGCGGCTCGCGCGATGGAGCGAACACCTCGAGGATCTCCTGCGCGGCGCACTGCCACACGAGGCGGACGTCTTCGGCGTCGAGGTGCAAGGCAGGAGGGCGACGGTTTACACCGACGACATGCGCACGGTCCTGGGGCCCGGTGCGCTGCACACCAGACTCGCGTCGATGCTGACCGGGCTCCACATCGAAGTTCGCAAAGTTTCGACCCTCGCCGAGGCTTGTGGGTGCGGAGAGGTAAAGCAGAGTGCTGCCGGGTAGGCGGAAGTCGGAAGAATTGGATCCGAGGCGCAACTCGGGCAGCAGAACGCTACTCGAGTTGCGTTTCATTCGATTTAGTGAGAGGAGGTGGGAGGGTTATCGCCCGGAACAAAGCATGGACCGACCAAGAACTATCACAGTTTCGATCGCTTCAGGCTGCGGGTCTCACCTACAAACTGATGGCGCCGATTCTTGGGCGAACAGTCCAAGCAATTCAGCACCAGGCAACACGATTCGATGTCCGAAAGCCTACAGAAGTCCGCCAAGCGGTTCGCTCCCGAGCTATGCGTAGCCGCCCCTCACAGGGGTTTTACGTCACCAACAAGGGTTACATCTACGTCAAGGCTTGGGACAATCCCAATGCGAGTAAGAGGGGCTACGTCGCGCAACACCGGCTTGTGATGGAGGCCCACCTGGGCCGATACCTTCTGCCAAACGAGGTAGTTCATCACATCAACGGCGTCAAGAACGACAACCGGATCGAGAACCTGGCGCTCATGGAATTCGGGGAACACTCCGCAGAACACAACCGTCGTCGGAATTACTCCACAGAGTCAAAGACCCAGATAAGCAGAGCCAAAAAAGCGTACTACGCCACACATGGCCCTGCCTCTCATCCGCGTTACAAAAGGATCGAAGCGGCAGAGATCGTTTCCCTTGTCCAAGATGGCCTTACCGTAAGCGAAATGTGTGTCCGGCTCGGCATAACCAGGAAGACCTTCTACAACAAGCTGGACGAGCTTGGTCTTAGGGAGACGTACCTCAATCTGAAGAAGGAAGGGTTATCCAGTGCTCAATCGTGTAGCCCTCGTAGGTAGACTGACCCGTGATCCTGAGATGCGCTATACCCAGACCGGCAAGGCTGTCACGAGGATGGGTCTTGCTGTTCAGCGACCATTTGCCAATGCACAGGGCGAACGGGAAACAGACTTCATTGATGTGGTCGTCTGGGACAAGAAGGCCGAGAACGTCGCACAGTACATGCGCAAGGGGCGCCTGGTTGCTGTGGATGGCCGACTGCAAACGCGCAACTACGAAACGCCGGATGGCCAGAAGCGCAAGGTGTACGAAATCGTGGCCGACAGCGTAGACTTCCTCGACCGCGCCAAGGACGCACCGGCCGATGGCGAAGAGTACGAGAACACGCCGGCTTCCACGCAGGCCGAGACGAAGACGGGGGTAGGGGAGCCGGTGCCGTTCTAAGCGGAGCGAGAGCAAGTCGACACAAGAAAATCCAGGCGGCGGGAATCCGCCGCCTGCTCGTCGGAGGAGGTGTGCTTTTGTCACTCGCGACCGAACCGCTCGACACCGCGACC
>JAJYSJ010000049.1 GCA_021793645.1 Bacillota bacterium | reverse complement strand
ACCGTCGGCCGTGGTGCCGATCTCAAGCATGACGGTCTCGCCCTCACCCACCACGCGAGTCCCCGATGCGGCGTAGCGCCAGTGGACGACCGTGTCCGGCCCCGACGTGACCTGGCAGACGGCCCGGGCGACCAGAACCCCCTTGTAGCCTGTCCCCTTGCGACGTATCGCCGCCTCCACGTCAGAGGCGATGTCGATCTCCCGGCGTCCCGGCGCGACCGCCTCCTTGAAGGCCTGGAGCCCGAAGGCCGCAATCTCGTTGGTGATGCGCAGGCGGGCAATCTCGTACGACGTCTTCACGGCCTTGAGGCTGGTGAGGCCCGCCGTCACGTCGACGACGTCCTCGGTCTCGAACGTCTCCTGGATCAGCTGGCGAGTCGGTTCTCCCACGGCGTTCGCCTCCGCGAAGTTGGCCGGCGGAGCGATCCACTCATAGCTCCCCTCGTAGCCGACGCGCCCCCCCTTCCTGAAGCCCTGGATCTCCCGTACGATCGACGGGAAACTGGCGACAAGCCCGGGCCCGGGCAGGGCATAGAATCGCACGTTCTTGTTCCAGCCCCGCTCGACCTCGGGAGACTCCACGTCGGCAGCGATCACCACGGCTCCCCCCGCCGGGGTCACCACGACGGCCGACGCGCCGAGAAGGGGATGGTAGCCGCTGAGCATGACGATGTTCTCCGGCAGGCGCAGCACGAGGGCGTCAAGGTGCTCGTTCTCCATCCAGCGAACGGTCTGTGCAATCCGGTCCATCTCAAGACCCCCTTACCTAGCAGTGGAACGGAATCGTTTGCATGCCGGCAGACGGTCCGGCTTGCAGCCCTATCGACGTCTGGGCTTGCCCGACCGCGCGCGGTCCGCCTCGTAGGCGCGAAGCGCCGCCTCGGCAAAGTGCGGAGCGTTGCCCAGGTAAGCAGTGGGGTCGAGGAGTTCCGCAAGCCCACTCGGAGAGAGATGCCGCGTAACGGCCCCGTTTTCCCCGAGGACCTCCAGCAGAGGCCTCCTCTCGTCGATCGCCCGGGCACTGGCCGCGTAGACGAGCTCATGGGACGCCTGACGCCCGAGGTGGGACGCGAGAGCCATCATGACCCGTTCGGCCACGATCAAGCCGCGGGTTAGGGAGAGATTGCGGAGCATCGCCTCCTCGTCCACCACCAGGTGCTCTAGAAGAGAGATCGCGTTCTTCAGGAGTCCCACCGCCATGACCCCCACCTCGGGGAGCACGATCCACTCCACCTGCCATTCGCCGGTAGCCCGCTCGTGGACGGCGGTCATGGCGTAGGTCAGAAGGGGCACCTGCTGCCGGATGTAGGCGGCCTGGGCGACCATCGTCTCCGAGGTGATGGGGTTGCGCTTCTGCGGCATCGTGCTCGAGCTCCCACGGTCCGGAAGGAAGCCCTCGCTGAGCTCGGCGATCTCATTGCGCTGGAGGGCAGCCACCTCACCAGCCATCTTGCCGAGGGTCCCCGCCACGAGCCCGAGGACCGACACGATCTCGGCAAGGGTGTCGCGGGCGCTGTGCCAGCCGATCGGAGGGGCCTTCAGGCCGAGGATGTTGCACATGCGCTCCTGCACCCGAGGACCCATCGCTCCCAGGGAGGCCAGGGTCCCGGCCGCGCCAGACAGCTGGCCGAACCCGATCCTTCCCGCTATCTCGCGCCAGCGCTCCCGGTGACGCCTGATCTCATCCAGCCAGACGCCGAACTTCAACCCCAGCGTGATCGGCACGGCCTGCTGCCCGTGGGTCCGTCCCGGCATGGGCGTGGACTTATGCCTGCGGACCCGCTCGGCGAGCAGGTCTCCGAGCTGATCGAGGAGACCTGCCACCATGCGGTGGAGGTCCTGCATCTGGAGAGCCACGGCCGTGTCCATGATGTCCTGGGTAGTCGCGCCCCAGTGGATGTGCTCCCCCGCTTCGGCGCCGACCATCTCCTCGAGGATGCGGACGAGCGGCAGGATGGGGTAGCCCACCCGCAGCGTGCCCTCCGCAAGTCGCTCGAGGTCCACTTTCTCGGGCCGCACGCTGCGGGTGATGGCCTCGGCCGCTGCCCGCGGGATCACGCCGAGTTCCGCCTCCGCCTGCGCCAGGGCGACCTCGGCCCGGCACCAGTACTCCACTACGCGTTCGTCCGAGAAGATCCGGGCGGCGCCCTCATCGCCGAACATCGGTTGGAAAATCCGAGATTCCAGCATGGTGAATGGCAATAGAGATCCTTGACCTTTCTCAGACTCTAGGGGCAGTCCGTGTCGTTCGCTACGAGGCGCTATGCGCCGTCTCCTGAATCGTCCTTACCGACTCCCGCTCGACAAGCTCAGCCCCCGTGAGGACCACCTGCTCCGGTCCCGGTTCGCCTCGGGTCACACGCAGGAGCATCCGCACCGCCTCGCGGCCGAGTCCTTCGAGCGGAAGGCGCACCGTCGTGAGCCCTGGCGAGAGCAGCTCCGCGAGCTCGGCGTCGTGCATTCCGACGATGGATAGATCGTCAGGGATCCTCACCCCAAGCCTCCGCGCCGCGTCCATGGCGCCTGCGGCGACGCGCAGGTTCGCCGCGAAGACGGCCGTCGGCGGGTGCGGCAAGGACACCAGCTGCTGTACTCCGATGCGACCGGATTCCGTGGAGTAGCTCCCCTCGACGACCAGATCCCGGTCGAAGACGATGCCCGCCGCCTCAAGGGCGTGCCTGTATCCAAGCTTCCGGTTGAGCGCCGTATCCGCTGTGGGCGGACCTGCGAGGTGGCCGATGCGCCTGTGGCCGCGCTCGATGAGGTGGTTGACGGCCAGAAGGGCGCCTGCCGCGTCGTCGGCCACGACGTAGCGCCGTGCACGCTGGCTTCGCCGGTTGACTAGGACGTACGGGTATCTGCCGGCCTCCAGCGCGTCGATTACCGCATCGTCCAAGAGCGCGTTGGCGAGGATCACGCCGTCAACACGCCCCTCGAGCAGCGCCTGCATGAACTCGAGGGTCCTGGGATCCGCACCCGCGGTGGACGCCAGGAGGAGGAAGTGGCCGGACTGTCTGGCCTCCTGTTCTGCACCCCGGATGATCTCCGCATAGACGGGATTCGATATGTCCGGGATGACGAGGGCGAGGCTGCCGACAGACTTCATCTTGAGCCCGCGGGCGAGGGCGTTCGGCCAATAGCCGAGGGCCTCGGCGGCCTCCTGCACCCTCTGCCGCGTCTCCTCCTTGACGGAGGTCTTCTTGTCGTCGTTCAGCACCCGCGAGACGATCGACAGATGTACGCCAGCCAATCGGGCCACATCGCGCAGTGTAGGCATCACGGATCCCTCATTCACTTTGAAACCGTTTGCGCACAGATTCTTTGCGCGCGTCCCTGCTCCTACCAGCGCACCCGGCCGCAACAGCCTGCGGGGAGGCTACCGATCCTGCCAAAAGGAGGCCGGAGGCTGGACGATCTCCACGACGAACCCGTCCGGATCCAGGGCGTAGCACGTGTAGCCGCCCTTGTTGCGACCTGCTTCGATGGCCACCGGGCCGTCCCCGAAGGAGCGGAAGGTGACGCCTGCCTCCCTGAGCTTACTGTAGATGGACGGCAGATCCCTGACATAGAGCGCCATGTGGGCTGCCAGGGTATTCTTCGGCTCGCCGTTCATGCGCTCCCCCTTCGGGGCGACGTACTGGACGAGCTCGAGAACGTGCCCGGACACTCCCACCTGGTCGCCGACCTTCAGCATGGCTACGCGTAGATGCGCGCCTTCGTATCCGACCAGTCGATCGGTGTACGCGTTGGCCTGTTCCTGTTCATGAACTACCTCGAACCCTAGGAGATCGCGGTAGAACGCCACCGTCCGCTCGAGGTTCGAAACCGTGTAGCTGAAATGCCAGATCCCTTCCGCACCGGCCATGACGCCGTTCCCCTTTCCCGTGATGGACTCAGGAACGTTCACTCTTCGATCTAGACACGAAACCAGTCTCCCTGACCACCTCCCTCCAGGGCGTACATGGGCGCCTCGCCCCGTTCAGTCGAAGGCTAGACCGCCGCACACGTTGACCGCCTGCCCCACCATGTAGTCGGCCTCATGCGACAGGAGGAACGCCACGACGTGGGCCACGTCATCCACAGTCTGGATGCGGCCGATCGGGATGGACTGGATCATCCTGGCGAGCGACTCTTCCTCGGAGAGGCCGGACAGTCGGCTGCGCTCGATGTGGATGGCCCTGGTCATGTCGGTGTCGACGACCCCAGGGCAGACTGCATTGACGACGATGCCATCCCTGGCGAGCGCCACGCCCGCCGACCGAACGAGGTTCACGACGCCGGCTTTGCTCGCTCCGTAGTGGGCCTGGGTCGGGTTCGGCCGTTTGGCCGCCGCGGAAGCGACGGCAACGATGTGCCCTTTGCCTCCCTTGGCCTTCAGGCGCCGTGCGACTGCCTGAATCACGACGAATGTACCCTGCAGGTTGACCTCTATGGTCTTCTGCCACTCCGTCAGGGACAGATCCAGGAAGTCGAACTGGCTGTCGATGCCGGCACAGGTGACGGCCAGGGAGACGGTTCCTGCGAGGTGTTCCACCTCGTCGAGCACCCGCTCCGTGTCCTCGGCCCGGGTCACATCGAGGGCGTGGGCCGAAGCCTGCCCCCCCTGCTGTCGCACCCTGGCAGCCACCACCTCTGCCCCGCTCCCGGAGAGGTCGGTCACCGCCACGTGCGCGCCCTCGCGCCCGAGCCGCAGGGCGACCCCTGCCCCAATCCCCCCTGCACCGCCCGTGACGAGGGCGACGGCCCCTTCGAAACGTCCCTTCATGACCTCGCCTCTCCTGTTCAGTCGAACTCGAGTCCGCCGTCCACGTTGAGCGCCTGCCCCGTCACGTATCCGGCGTCCTCGGAGAGGAGGAAAGCGATGGCTTTCGCCACGTCCTCCGGCGTCTCGATTCGGCCCAGCGGGATGCCTGTGACCGACCGCGTAAGCATTTCCTCGGGGTTCTCCCCCGTATCCTGGGAGCGCATGCGCTGGATGGCGTAGGTCATCTCGGTGGCGACGACACCGGGACATACGGCGTTCACGGCCATCCCGTGCTCCGCGAGGGCCATCGCCGAGGAGCGCACGATGCTGATCACGCCGGCCTTGCTCGCCGCGTAGTCCGCCACGTCGGCCCGCGCCCCGCGGCCGGCGACCGACGACACCGCAACCATCCTTCCCTTGCGGCCAGCCTGCACGAGACGCCGTGCGACGCCCTGGATCACGAGGAAGGTTCCCTTGAGGTTGACGGCGAGCGTCCGGTCCCAGTCGGCCGCCGGCAGGTCGAGGAACGGCTGGATCTTGATGATCCCGGCGCAGGTGACGGCCAAGTTGACCGGTCCTACGTCCCGCCAACTGTCGTCCAGGAGGCGGTCGACGGACTCCTGGGAGGTGACATCCACGGCATGCGGCGAGGCCTGGAAGCCCATCTCGCGGATCTCCCCCGCAACCTGCTGCGCACGATCCTGGCTGAGGTCGGCAATGATCACGTGCGCCCCTTCAGCGGCGAGCAACCGGGCGGTGCCGGATCCGATCCCGCCGCCCCCGCCCGTAACGAGGCAGACGGCTCCTTCGAAACGCTGTCCCATGGTGAGACCCCTTTCTTCCGATGGCTAGATGCGCTCTCGAACATGCGACTCGCGCCCGTAGAGCATGACCAGGAGGACCACGATGGCTCCCAGGAAGACCTCCTCGATCGAGGACGAGACGCCCATCCCGTTCATAACCATCGTGAGTTCGGTGACGAGCAGCGTGCCGATGATCGTACCGATGTAACCGCCCTCGCCACCGGTCAGCATCGTTCCGCCCACCACGACCGTCGCCACGGTCTGGAAGAGGTAGGGCGCCCCGACGTCGCCGAAGGCGCTCCCTGTGAAGCCGAGGAGAAGGACTCCAGCCACGGCCGCGAACATGGCGCTCAGGGCGAAGGTCCAGACCCACGTAGAGATGTACGGCACGAGGGCTAGGCGCGCCGCCTCGGGGCTCGCGCCGAGGGCGTAGATCCTGCGGCCGAAGACCGTACGCTGCAGGAAGAACTCGACAGCGACCGCCACCAGAGCCCAGAGGAGGATGATCGGCGGGAACGGAAGCGGACCGATGTGGGCGCTCACCGAGACGAAGCCTGGAAGGCCCTGGGGAGCCGCGCCCGAGGGAAACCCCTTGGTCCAGAGAAGGACCGCCCCCTGCACGGCGTACCCCACCCCTAGCGTCACGATCAGCGGGTGGATGCGCAACCGGGCGGAGATGAAGCCGCTCAGGCCTCCAACGAGTCCCGCCAGGACGAGAATGACGAGGAGCACCTGCCACAGCGGGTGTCCCGACCCTGTCATCTCGGCGGCTACGACGTTGCCGAAGTCGATGAGGAACGGGATGGAGAGGTCGATGCCGCCCAGGAGGACGACGATCGTCTGTCCGGCCGAGGCAATCCCGAGAAAGGCGCCCAGGAGGAGAAGGGACCGGACACTGTTCAGGCTGCCGAATCCCTGCACCAGGATGGACCCTGCAAGGAAGACGAGAACGACAACGATCCCCGCCGCGAGGGGTCTGCCGTGTCTGCCGCCGAGAGCCCTCATGCCGCACCGCCCCTTCGTTGCCACGGAGTCTTTGCTCTAGCGGCATTGCTCATCACGGCGAGGACCAGGATAGCGCCGTAGAAGATCTGCAGGGCAAAGGTCGAGATGTTGAAGTGGGTGAGGAGGTTCTGCAACAGGAAGATGTCGAGGGCCCCGACGACGGCCCCGGTGAGACCTCCCCTGCCGCCGGCAAGGCTCGTGCCCCCGAGCGCCGCCGCCGTGATCGCCGAGAGGGTGAATCCGGGTCCGACCGTCGGGTCGGCCGAGCCCAGCACGGCGGAGAGCGAGAGAGCGGCCACGCCCGCGAGTAGGCCACCCAGGACGTAGGCCAGGACGCGGACCGTCACGACCGGGACTCCGCTCGTAAAGGCCGCCCGCTCGTCGCCGCCGATGGCCATCAGTTGTTCGTAGTACGGCGTCGTCTTGAGTAGCGCCCAGCCTGCGGCGACGACGGCGAGTGGGATGAGGACCCCGTCGCCCGAGAGGCCCATCAGCCATGCGGGAACCGTGCCGCCGGGAGAAGGCAGGAGCCAGATGGCCAGTCCCGAGAACATGAGATAGGTTCCCAGCGTGGCTACGACGGGCTGCAGGCGGACGACGCCCACGAGCGCCCCGTTGAGGAGGCCAGCCAGGCCTCCCAAGAGGAGCGCCGCAGGCACGACGACGAACGGGCTGCTCTGCCCGGCCGCACCGATCAGGTACTGGACCAGGAGGACGTTCAGCACGCCCATCAGCGGACCGACCGAAAGGTCGAGGCCACCGCGCCCCGAGAGGATCGACGGGGTGACCGCGATCGCCGCGAGGATCGTCGGCGCTGCGGTGCCGATCGTGACCCAGATCGCCTGCGCCCCGAACTGGCCGGGCGTGAAGATGAGGCTCGCAACAGCGAGGAACAGCAGGAGCAGCGCTGCGAGTCCTGCGTAGCCGTGACGCGCAAGCCACGCCCTGCGCCAGGCGAGACCACCGGGCATCATGCTGTCTCTCTCCCAAACATCGCGGCGATGATGTTGTCCGAACTGATCTCGTCTCGGGCGAGGTCTCTGAAGACGGATCCTTCGCGGAAGACGAGCACCCGGTCGGCCGTCATGAGAAGCTCCTCGATCTGTGATGACAGGATCACGAAGCTAATCCCCTCCATGGAGGAAGCCTCGCGGAAAACGCCATAGAGCGTGGTGCGCGTGGCCACGTCGACGCCGCGCGTGGGGTCGTTCAAGAGGACGACCCTGGGCTGCGCGGCGAGCCACCGGGAGATGAGCACCTTCTGCTGATTGCCTCCGGACAGGCTGTTGATGGAGACGTCCGGCGACTCCGCGTGGATGGCCAGCCTATCGTGGTACGTGCGGTACGCCCTCTCCATCTCGCCCTTGCGGAGGACTCCGGCCGTGGCATAGCGTGGGAGGGTTGCAATGCCGAAGTTGTTGAGGACGGAGAGTCCGGGAAGGATCCCCTGCGTCTTGCGATCGCGGGGCAGGTAGACCACCCCATGGCGCACGGCATCCCGTTGGCTGCGCAGCCTAGACGTCCCCTCCACACTGCCCAGTGCCTCGACGACGCCGTCCAGGGGCGGGCGCAGGCCCGCCAAGGTCTCCAGGAAGAGATCCTGGCCGTGCCCCTCCAGTCCCGCCAGTCCAAGAGTCTCGCCGCGGCGGATGTCCAGGTCGATCGGGCGGGCGCCATGCCGGGTTCGTAGACCCCGACACCTCAACACGACAGCGGAATCTTCACGCGAGTTGGCCGACATGCCCATATCAACCCCTTGGCGGGGCCGGACCGACCCGGCCCCGCGAGCGTCGGTAGCCGATTCAAACGAGGGGAGATGCCGCTAATGACATGCCTTGGGCATCGACGCGAAGGAGAATTCCGGCGTAGCCTGGCCGTTGGTGAAGTACTCGTTCATCAGAGACTCTGGAAGCGGATCGGTCTGTGACGTCGGGAAGATCGAGGCGGAACTCGGCGTCATGCAGCTCTGATACCACTGCGGGAGGGAAGCCTGGGTCACTGTGGGGATGGGGACCAAGATAGTGTCGAGCTTCGGGTGTTGGCCCTCGAGCAACCGTACGGCGATCCGGAATGCCGTCTGGGACGTCCAGTCGGGAAGTACGGCGCCGCCGTAGAACTTGAAGGTCGACTGGTGCTCATGCCAGTATCCGAGCGCATCTCCCGAGATGGAGGCGCTGACGACCGGCAGTGGCCGGTGGACCTGCGCGAAGTCGGAGGCGATCCCTTGCGCCTCGCTGCCGGTCTCCCATACGCCATTGATGGGGCCCGGGTTTGCGGTGAGGGCGTTCAGTACGACGGACTGTACGATGCTCGGCGTCCAGTTTCCGTTCACCTGGCTGACCACCTTGATTCCGGGGTACGCGGCGAACCCCGCGAGGCCGCCCGCATCCTCCTGTTGGGTGATCGGCTGCCCGGCGATGCCCTCCACCATGAGGACATTGCCGTGGCCGTGGAGCGTCTGAGCGATGCCGTTGGCCATGTCCTTGCCCCATAGATAGTAGTTGGAGTCGACGTTGATGGCGTACGGACTCGTCACGGCACCAGCGAACGAGACGACGGGGATGCCCTTTTGATAAGCCTGCTTGATCGCGCCGTTCAGCCCCGTCGACGAGGCCGGGATGGTCAGGATCACGCTGCAGCCTGAGTTGGCGAACTGCTCGATCTGCGAGATCTGCTGCGTGATGTCGTTGTTCGCCACGGCCACCTGCAGCGAGGAGACCTTGTCCCCGAACATTGTTGCCAGGGCCTGCAGATCATTCTTGACGGTGACACGCCACGGATTCCCCTCGTACGAGTCGGCGAAGCAGACCTTCCAGGGCCCCTTGACGGCCTTGAAGTTGCTGAACGCCGAAGCTTGGACAGGATCGGTGTTGTGCTGGTACAGGGCCTGCAACGCATTCGGCAGGGAGCCGATCAGCTGTCTCGGTGTTGCAGAGCCGGCCGCAGGCTTAGGCTGGGCCCCAGGAGCCGTCGAGCTCGAGCCACAGGCGGCGAGGGCAAGGGACACGGCGACGACCAACGCTACACCAGCCAACCTCTTCCGGTACATATCGGACGACCACCCCTTTATGATCGCTGCACCATCTTGGAACCCTTCACTGCGCGGTTGGGACTGCAACCCGAACCGTTTCCGGCCAACGTTCAAGCGTTCAGACCCCGCCCTCGGCGACGCGTCGTTCGGTCTGCGCGAAGGGGGCCCCTAGGTCTCACCCCCATTGGCGCTGCGCGAGGCGATTTCGGGCGACATGATGCGGAGCGCTTCCTTCGCGTCGAAGGATGACCGCGTCATCGTCGCCACGTTTCGCCCCGCCCGGAGAATGCTGATGTCATCGGAGATAGCCTCCACCTCGTCCATCCGGTGCGTGATGAACACGACAAGCCTGCCGTTCCCGACGAGCGCGCGGATGGTCTCGAACAGAGCGTCCCGACTGTTCATGTCGAGGGCGGCCGTTGACTCGTCGAGGATGAGCACGGCCGGGTCTCGCAAGAGGGCTCTCGCGACGACGATGAGCTGGCGCTGGATGAGCGGCATCTCGCCCACCACTTGGTCGAGGTCGATGGGGACGCGGGCGATCTTCCGCAACGTCGCTTCACCCATCTCTCGCTTTCTGGCCAAGGGCATCCTCTTTGCAAAAAGACCGTCATAACCCAGGAAGAGGTTCTCGATTCCCGTCAGATTCGGTGCAACGAAAACCTCCTGAAACACGGCGACGACCCCTGCGTCGAGAGCCTCGGCAGGCGAACCGGCTGTCAGAGGCCGCCCGAAGACGGACACCTTTCCGGCATCCGGGCTGATCACCCCGGACAGCACCTTCACGAGGGTGCTCTTACCAGTGCCGTTCTCTCCGAGCAGGGCATGCACGGTGCCGGCGCGGCACCGGAGTGTTACGTCTTCCAGGGCGCGGGTACGCCCGTAGGACTTCTTGAGGCCGCTGATCTCGAGCGCGCCGTCCTGAAGAGCCAACGAGGCCCCTCCTTGCTCACTCACTTCTACTTGACGCCCGACCAGCCAACCACGGAGTGCGCAAACGTTTGCATTCACAAATCTTCCCGTGACTGCCGCGGAGACCAACCCTATGAACCATATGCAAACGTTTGCATTGCGAGGTTTCGCTCCTTGTCCGCTAGTTCCTGCTGGTTTGTTGCGATTTTTTTGCCGTTGCCGATCGGCAGCGATGGTCAGCCGAACGAGGTCGGCGTCAACCTGCGGCCGCTCGCTGCTTCCGGATCCCAGCTAGGTCGACATGGCGAATAGCTCCGGTTGTCCTCAGGCTAGAAGCGGGCCGTTCCGCGTAAGACAACCAGGTCGCCCTTCACTGCAGAGGACCGCTCCCGGTTGCCAGCGGGCCAACCCGCCGGAGAACAGCTACCTAGTTAGGGGCGTTGCGGTCGGGCGACTTCCTGTTTTTATGGGTCCTGCCCGCAACTGCGGTGCCACCTAATGCGAGAG
>JAJYSJ010000006.1:3866-144385 GCA_021793645.1 Bacillota bacterium | reverse complement strand
GACTGAGACCGGAGATCCGTCGCGTCTTCGAACTGCTCCGCGTCGACCCGCTCATCCTCACGCAGGCCTACGTCACATAGCCCTGAAATTCATCATGCCGACGTCCCCAACATGCGAAACGTCTGCTTTGTCAGCCAACCTGCGCACGTAACGCCTGCCGCTCCCCACGGCAGGCGTTACGTGCCTTTCCCGGCCTCAAGAACTTCTGGCAGTGACCCGCAGGCCTGTTGCGCTTGCGGCGCCCACAGCCTCGCGCCGCTTCAACAGCGCTAGTTCAGTTGTCGGAGTACATTTCAACGGGGGACCCTGTGAGGGCATTTATCACGGCGTTCAGTTGATGGTGAGGAGGGTAGTTGACACTGCTACCGACGGGACCAGCTGGAGGCATATTGAGTCCTTTAATTGTGACAATCCACAACTCACCAGACGACGGTCCAGAGAAGTTCCCTGGCAGAGCGATGCCACTTTGCTGCAACGTGCCGACTGTGGCCAACTGCACTTCGACCGCCGTCGCATGCGCCATCATCGCACCTGTCATGTTATGCGCCGTGTCTAGTGCGCTTTGGGCGCTCACAGGTGGAGTTGCCATGCCGCTCGGAATCGGATCAATCGTAACGGGTGCAGTTATGGGGATGCTACTGAGCTTTATGGTATCGGTCGCAACTGATGGTGTAGGGCGGAGTGTGAGAAATCCGAGCATACCAATTAGCCCCGCGCTCACCCCAAGCGCCACTTTTGTGCCAAGCTTCATCTCTTCCCCACCCTTCTAGAAGGTAGACCAATTCGACAGGCTCGTTGTGCCCTCCTTGGACTGCCACAGTTGCGAGTTGGACGTGAACGGCGCGGACCAATTCGTAGGGGCTAGATCGAGGTTCGAGTCGTAATAGTATGCTGTACTACTGATATGTACAGCATTCGTCGACGTGTAGCCGCCAATTTCACTGCCGGTATCGTGCACTTCACCCTCGGCCTGGTAAATCGGGAACTCCTTCACACCTATCTTGCTTTCAGGCACCGTCCAAACCCAACAGGGCTCCTCGCTGTTTCGAGTGGTCAAACAGGATTGGGAAGGTTGAAGGAGAGCTTGCCGGCGATGAGATAGGCCATGAGGATAAGGGTCTGAGGGTTGCGGTAGCCACGAACTCGCCGCTTGGCGGACTGGATCAGCCCGTTAAAGGCTTCGAGCATGCCGTTGGTGACACGGGAGCGATGGTAGCCGAGTACGCCATGCCAGTGCTTTCGGATCGTCTTGGCGGCTCTGACGACGGGCGGTTGTCCTGCAGATAGAGCCGCGCGACGACGTGGCGGGAGTAGTCGTCGATGCAGCCGACAAGGTTGATCCGCCGCAGGCCGCGGCCGGTCGGCAGCACGAGGACGTGCTGGGTGTCCATCTGCCAGAGCGCGTTCGGGTAAGGGGCTTCGCGCGGCCGGAAGGTCTCCTTGGAGCGGGTCACCTCGGCCCGGCTCATGCCCTGGCGGCAGAACGCCCGGCTGAGCGTCGTCCGCTTCACCTCGCCTGCCTGGGCGATCCGCTCGTATTCCAGCAGCTTGATCGCCCGCTGCAGCACCTCTTCCGAGAGCAGGCGGCGCGTCCCCTTGTCGAGCCGCTCCTCCGGCAAGAGCCCAACACTTCGCAAAGGTCGATCTCTATGCTTGACGGAGGATCGCCGCATGGGTGCAGCACAAGCGGGGACGGCGGAGTCGGCATGGATACGGTCGCTACAAGGCGGAGGTGTATCGCAGGATAGGGCTCTACCAGCCGTCTGGAACCATCAGCCACCAGCCACTCTGAATGTCTGCGCAGAAGGCAGTCGGAAAGCCGTATGATCGAAAAGGTCACGTACGGTTTGATGAGGGGGTGCT
This sequence comes from Bacillota bacterium, assembly GCA_021793645.1. GTDB lineage: Bacteria > Bacillota > Sulfobacillia > JAJZYS01 > JAJYTV01 > JAJYTV01. The sequence continues at coordinate 142,522 of JAJYSJ010000006.1, read as the reverse complement.
GGAAATCGGGTATGGTGTGTCGAGTGAGGCACTGTCAGACGAAAGAGGCAGCAACGGATGGGATGCACCTGCAGCCACGGCGCCAGCGCCCTACTCTACATGTAGCCCTCTCGCAACCCAGAATGACGCTATGCGATTCTCCGAGGCGTTGCCGAAACGCCTGTGGAAGTTCGGGCTGAGCCTGGCAGAGGAGAAGACGCGGCAACTGCCATTCTGCTACGGCCAATGGCGGAAGGGCAAGGGCGCAGAGCACTTCGATTTCCTGAGGTTCAGGCACGTCCTGGGCACGGATAGGAAGGGACGCATGAGCGTCATCCGCATCCCGAGCCCAAAGAGCGACCACAAGTTCCTCAGCGGGATCAAGGAGTGGCCTGCGACCATCGACACGACAACCCGTGGACCCAACAGCAGCAACTGGCGCGGAAACTGCAGGGATACTACCAGTACTTCGCGCTCTGGAACACGGCGCGCAAGTTGAACATGGTGCGTCGGGAGACCGAGAAGTATTGGCTTTGGGCCCTGAAAAGCCGTAGCCAGCGGCGCATGCATGCATGGGAGGACTGGAAGAGGCGCCCGTGGTTCCGCTTGCCGGACCCGAAGGTGCTTAACCACACGGTGTGAACGCTGATGAGGAGCCGGGGAGCCTGGTACGCCGGGTTTTTGCGGGGGAGAGCGGCACAAGGACAGCCACGCCGGTTCAGCTAGGACACGTCGCCGAAAGGCGCCGCCCACGGAGACAGCTGCTGTGGCTAAAGCTCAGAGGCCGCTCCCTCCACTAGAAGACCGGTGAGAAATCGGGGCGTACGAAGAGATTCAGGCGACGCTGGATGCGGGGGCAACAAGGAGTTGAGGACGTGGCGAAGGACGGCGGCGGGGTTACTGAGGACCATGCGCATGGGGGTAAGGCCGACCGGCTGCATCGCCGCCTGGCCGCTGCTCTCCTTGCGGGGGACACCGGCCAGCCGCCTCAGGTTCTGCACTGTGGCGGTCAGCAGGGCTTGGATGTTCATCATCTCGAGGCCTAGGCCTAGGCCTAGGCCTTTGGCTCGTCGCATGCCGTGACACACCTTGGCTTCGGCCCAGGTCCGCTCGATGGGGGTCCTGGTTCGGGCGAGTTCCGGAGGTCGTTCGCGGCCTCTCACATGTCCGGCGGCTTTGGCCGCATGCACCCTTTCGCGGTGGGCGCGGCCAGCTTCCAGGGGGATCAGGCGACGGCGCAAGGGGCAGGGAACCGGCGACTTGGCCACTCTGTCGGTCGGCTCGATCGGCTCTTCGCCACGGCTGAGGACCTTTGCGAGGAACCGTGCCTCAGTGTAGTTGGCGTCCATCAGCAGGAGTTGCCGGCCGAACTGGCCTTGGATCTCGTCGAGCACGGTCGATGGCGGCGATGCGTTCCTGGACGGAGTAGGCGTGGGTGGCGGTGGTCGAGAGGACGACACCCGATTTGAGGTCCATGGTGTTGTGCACGAGGTAGCTGAGCGTGGCCTCGTTGTTGCCCTTGCGGAACAGGCGGGCGTCCTCGGTCTTCGAGCGATGCGTCGCGTTCGTGAACTTCTCGCCGTGGAAGTCCTCGTCCCCGGCCTTCCGCGGCTCGGCTGCAGCAGGCTCCGCTTCGGTGCCACCGTCGCGCGGCGGCTCTCCGGGTCCCTGCGACACAGCCGACTCCGCCGCATCCTCTCGCACGACTGGTCGACGAACTCCTCGACCGGACAACACAGGAGCCGGAGCCTCCAGGCTCTTGATCGCCGCCCGGGCCCGCACCTCGGATCCGTCGACGACCACCGCACTGCCCTTCACGAGGCCCGCGTCGATGCACTGCTGCACCCCGGCCAGCATCACCTCGCGGAACACCACCTCGCCCCACTGGTGCAGGCGCAGCTTCACGAGCGTCGTTCTGTCCGGCACCTTCTGGTTGAAGTCCAGCCCGCAGAACCAGCGGTACCCCGCGTGCATCTGCAGGTCTTCACACAGCCTGCGCTCCGGCTGGTTGAACAGATACCCGAGCAGCATCATGCGAAACGCCACCGTCGGATCAACCGACGGCCGACCCCGATTGGCGCTGTAGCACCCTTCCGTCGCCTTGTAGATGGCCTTCAGATCCAATACCGCCGGGATCCGTCGCAGCAGGTGCTCCTGCGGCACCAGGTCCTCCAGCTGCATGTACTGGAACATCTGCCCCTGCCCGTCCGACTTCGAGAGACTACCCCCACCTCGCTCTACACCTTCGACACCCACCGGACTGACTCCTTGCTTTTCCATCACCTACCATTAGTTTTTTCACCGGTCTTCTAGAGGACGGCGGGACAACCCGCCTCCTACTCGATTTTGCTCGGTGTGCCGTGACCGCCAGCAGATTAGACGGAAGTTAGGCGGCACCAGGATGTCGCGGATCACCTGCAGACGCTTCTAGACAGCGGGCCTGGTCCGTCACGGCAAAGGCGATGCGGCGAATACAGGCCGCACGGTAGGCAATAGCGGGCCTGCTATGTGGAACCGATCAAGGTTCCGGTCCCTCGCTGCCACGCAAGTGAATGGGCGGAAGCCAAGAGCAACGAGAACGCTGCTCTCAGACGACGCTCGTGATCGTCTCGAAGTATATTGGGAAGCGGCTCTGGCAGGGCGGTCCCTTGCAATACCGACGAGAGGGCAGCCATCGTCCAGGCGTCCTGTGGGTCTTTGGGCCCCTCAAGGTCCCGAAAACGACTTAACGCAAGTTGCGCGCCGTCCGTGTCGCCGATCATGGTCCGGCAGAGGCAGACCTCAGCCAAGGTGGCCGCGATGGACGACACGTCCGTATTTCTGCTTTCCAGCGCCAGCGAGAGATGCGTCAACGCACAATCGAGCATCCCGAGTTGCCGACAGAGGACTCCGACGTTGTGGTGGAACTTCGCCTGCCGCACGGGGTCCGATGCTAGGTTCTCAAGCTTCGACATGAGAACGAGCGCCACTTGGGCCGAACGGAGGTGCCCAATGCAAAGGACTTCACCAAGTTTGCAATCGAAGAGCCAAGGATCTCCTCGCAGCGAGCGTGCCGCCCGGAGGTACCCAGCGAGCGCCTCGCGATAGGAGCCCGTTTCCAAAAGAAGGTTCGCCCTAGACAGCCGGGCGTAAGCAGCTTGGCGCAGGTGGCCGCCGTCATCGAAGACAGCGATTGCATCGTTGAACTTGGCTAGGCTTCCGGCCAGGAAGTGCGTCTTTCTCAGAGCCAGCGCGTAGTTGTAACTGGCCAGTGCTTTGTCATAGGGGTGAAGTGACCTCAAAGACGCCCGCTCAGCCAGCTTTAGCCAGTGCAGTGCGCGGGCGTGTTGGCCTGCTTTGTAGGTGTAGCGACCCCACTGATGGTAGACCTCGCCTCGGAAGTGATGCGGGCTGAAGCATGCGAGGGCTCGGGCCCGCTTGAGGACCAGGAGGGCGTTTGGCAGATCCCCCCCGTTGATGAGATGGCGGGCGACCTGAACAAGAGAACCAAGCCTGGCCTCCTGCTCAAGCCAGGGGTCGATCCATTCCGATGCGGGAAGCTTGATCAAATCGGAGAGTGCCACAAGCGTGCTCGCGGCCACTTGCTGTTTCCCAGCTTCGATCCGGGAGAGTGACTCGGTCCGGATACCGGCCAAAGCCGCGAGTTCAGCGACTTTCAGCCCCGACCGGAGTCGCGCGTCTCGCAGGACTTGACCGAGCATGAAGCCGCCTCCTACATGACGAAAGCCGAGAGTGGAAAGCCTTGACTCGTCTTCGCCTCACGTCCACGATTTTCCTGTGCGGACATGCTGGAAGGGAGGCGTAGGAGTGCGTCGGCTTGTTTTGTTGGCTCTTCTCTGGGCAGTGGGTCTCTTGGTGTTGGGCCAATCCGCTCCAGCGGCTGTCAGCGCCCATACGAGACCGGACGTGTTGGCCACCTCGGGTGTTGGCCCCCTAGGCAATGGACCGGGGGACCCGGGACCGTTGTTCCCGGGGCAATCGGATGGCCTGACCTGAGGGCAACTGTCGGCTGATTCCAGTTTTGGCCGCTAGATCGTCGACCGTGAGCCCCAGATCGTTGGGACAATCACGTGGACGTGCGCCGATGATGGCGTACCACCGCGTCAACAACCTGTATGTAACTGTGCTATACGAAATCTTCGGAAGGAGGGTCAGCGATAAAGTTATTTGGCGGATGTGGAATTCCAACAGTTGAGTGTCGCCGAAATCTTCTGGAGGGAGAACTATAAAATAAATGCCACTTACATTAGATGCCTTGTATGTTGGAGTATCCGTAGCTGCGGCCGCCTCCGAGATTGCGACCTTGCTTGTGAGCAGGCAGACAGGTCTCAAGTTAAGGCAGATTCGATCTCTCCTTAGGCGCTCTTGGAGTGGGAATTACGCCCCCGTGGTTGCCATCTTCGTGTTGACGAGATGCACTCCGTGCAGTGCCTTGGGGCTATGGCTGAGAGATCGTGGTGAGAGATTCCCAGGAGTTCACATGGTCACCATCGGCGCCGATCCTGATGCGGACGTCATCATCCATGATCCGCTGCGCTTCGGAATTCAAAGTTTTCCGACACTGGTCTTCTTCGACGCAACGTGGAAGCACGTGCACACTCGCCAGGGGTTCAACGCGGGCACCGTGGAGCGTGTCCTCGGGACCCTTGTGAAGGAGGCGGGGTGATGCAGTTGGAAGTCGAGCTCGTCACATTTCTTTCGTTGGTGTGGGCTACATCCGCGATCGATAAGTTTATCAGATCGCAGGCCGCAGTTCCGTTCATGACAACGGTCAGTCACGGTCTGATGTTGAGCCGGTGGTGGGTCATCGCGGTCGGCGCGTTGGAACTCTTCTCGGCTGTCATGTTATCGTTGCTGCCTTCCCTCGGGGCCGCTTTGTCGGTCATCCTCCTGGGCCTCTACACAGCGTTAGTTGTTTCTGCGATCCGTACGGGAAGTAAGGTCTCATGCGGGTGCGGAGGGGTGCTCGGAAGCCATGCCGTGTCCACGTTCCAAGTAGTGCGCAACTGCACCCTCCTAGTCGCGGTCGTGGCGATAGCGTTGCTACCCGAGCGCGGAATCCTATCAGCCTCAATCGCGCAGTTCACCGCCCCCATCGCCGCTGGAACGGCGCTGGCGATAGGCGGCTTAACGGCGAGTGAGGTCTACACGAGTTTGGGGCAAGAGAGGCAGGCAGGTTGATGGCGGTAGAAGTGTGGACGCTGTGGGCGCTCGTCATCGGTCAGATGATCGCGATCAGTCTGCTCGCCAGAAGTGTTGCAAGACTTGCCTCCGCCCGAATCCCTGCGTCGTCAAGCACTCCGTTTCACCGAGGGGAACATTTCACTACCCAGCACATCGAAAGGATATCGGAGATCCCCTCTGCGGCGGCGACGGAAGGTGCTCCGCGGGCCTACTTGTTTGTGAGTCCGACGTGCCCTATCTGTGAGGGGATATTAGAGGCTCTACGGAGAGACGTTTTCCAAGGGTATCAGGCGCTCCTCGTAGCCACCGCGACCAAGGAGGAGGCACTCATACGTTTCGGAGGGCGGGCCCGCAAGATCGGCATCGGCCTTGCAGCTACACGTCGAGCATTCGATTTAGGAGTTAGCCAAGTTCCCTTTCTGGTTGTGACGGTTGGGGAATCGGAGAAGGCGGTCCTGCAACGCCCTGTCACAGATGTTTACGATCTTGAGGTACGTCTTAAGAGGTTCACGGCCGGAAGCGCTACCTCAAGTGAGTCGGCTGAAAGGAGGTGATTCAAAGTGGAGCCTCAGTTGCCGGCGTGCTCGTGTACGTCCGCTGATACGAGTTGCTACTACACTGGTTGCCCTGCGTGCCCGTCCGACCCCGCTTGGTACCAGGAAGCGACCCACTACTATTCCTGCGCCGATCCAAGCTACCTTTGCGGCGTTACCTGCGGCCCCAATTGCTGCGTCTAACCTAATGACCTGAGCAGACCGGCTGTGGATCGAAAGACTCGCAGCCGGCCTTCGGCTGGGGGGATGAGAATGGGAAAGTGGAGGAAATCCTTGGCCCTGTCTCTTTCCTTCGCATGGAGGGCCGCGCGCTGGGATGGAATCGTAGTTGTCCTCCTGCTCGCCCTGTCTGCTGCGTTGCCTCTGCTTCTTGTCAAGCTCACTCAACTTCTCATCCCACAACTCACAGCCGGGCACCTTCTTACCGCGATGGCGCTCTTGGTCGCACAAGGTGCTGCGAGTTTTGTCTCATCCTTCAGCGGGTTCGCGAGAACGGCTTGGCAGAAAGTCTATACCACCAAAGTAAGCAACTATGCGGCACAGACCTTTACGGAGCACGCTCTGGCTATCGGCCCCGCACCGATGGAGAACCCAGAGACGTACAAGACCTTTATACGCGCGAGAGACACTGCTCGGCACGGTCGGCTTGGAAGCTTGGCAATAGACCTAGCTCGGGGGCTCGTTTCGATTATTCAACTTACCGCCCTCGTAGGCATCCTCGCATCCATCAGCGTTTACGTCAGCGCCCTTGCCGTAATCTTGCTCGTGCCGAGCGTCCTGCTTCAGCGTCGGGCGGGTTTGAGGAAGTTCCAGCTGAATCAACAGTTCGCGAGGACGGACTTCGGGTCGCAATACTGGTCTGGACTGGCGACCCGCGAAACCATCCAGGACCTTCACGGAAACAACCTGAAAGGCCTTCTGTTCCAAAAATGGGCAGAGACGTACAGAAAACAGTTGGCTAAGACGTTATCCATGGAAGCGATGATTTTAAGGGTCTCCCTAGGGGCAGCGGCCTGGTCGTCTGCTTCGATGATAGTGTTGCTGTGCGGCCTTGTGCTTTGGACAGGCAAAGGAGATCTTGCGGGAGTGATTGCAGGTATCCAAGGCGTCGCAGTGCTGTTCGGTTCCGGCGCAGCGCTAGGGGCTAGTTTGATGCAGTTGGAGGAAGGCGTTCGTTACGTTGACGAAGCGTCCCCTTGGCTGGAGGTCGATGGGGGCGTCCAGCTGGAGAGCACCGTAGAGTTCATCGAGTTTCGGCATGTGGCGTATCGTTACCCCATGCAGTCAAAGTGGGTATTGCAGGGAATCTCGGCCGAGCTTCGACAGGGGGAACTGGTAGCAGTCGTCGGAAGCAATGGCGCCGGGAAGTCGACGTTGGTCAGGTGCCTCCTCGGGCAACTGGAGGTCAGCGACGGCGACATAGTTGTAAATGGAACTCACGCCTTGACGACCAAGGTGGCTTGGGGAGACCTTGCGGCCTATACCCCTCAAAGGGTGGTTCCCCTGGAGGTAACCATTCGAGAGTACGTAAGTACCGGGAAGGTCGAAGCTGCGGATTACGTCCCCTGGGCGCTTACCAAGGTCCGCGCGGGAGAACTCGTCGACTGCGTGGATGAGCCCTTGGGTGTGGTTCTCCACGAAGGAAGGTCTTTGTCGCTCGGGCAGTGGCAGAAACTAAGCATCGCTCGCCTTCTACTTAACCGTACTGCACGGCTCGTTGTACTGGACGAACCTTACTCGTCGATGGACCCCGGGTCCGAGGTGGACTTATTGGAGATCTATCGGGACTTAGCGTTGGGGCGCATAGCGGTGGTTGTAACGCATCGAGAAAACGTGGCAAAGGTTGCCGACAAGGTAATATTCTTGGAAAGTGGCCAAGTGGGCGGGGTGGGCCTTCACAGCGAACTTCTTCGTCAAAATGCAGAGTACTCTTCTCATTGGACTTCCGTGGGACACCGACAGAGCCTTGAGGCGGGTGGTGCAAGTGGGTATTGACTGGACACGTCGGGAGCTGGCACGCGGGCATTGCAGAGCGTGAGGTCAAGGTTCTAGCTTGGAGATGGATCACACCAGGTGTGGGCAGGAGTTCAGCGGTCAGGATCAGCGCCTTCAAAGGTCGGTTACGTGAGGGGGGGGTGGGGGACGATGGGGAGATTCCGCCGACTGGACCTTATGACTCTAATGGGACTGGCACTCGTCGGCCTATCTGCGGGCATCGTCTCAGGTCTAAGCGTCGAGCAGAAGACCTACACGGTTCATGAGTTAAAGGCGCACTGGAGCACGCCCTATGATCTGGTCGTCCTCCCGAAGGGGACGAAGGCCGTCCTCGGGAGCCTCGCGGACCCCAATGCCCTCGACGAGGGCACCGGCGGGATAACAGTTGCACAGTGGAAGAAGATCGAGAGGCTCCCTGGAGTCTCCGTGGCGGCTCCTCTGGCACCGGTAGGGCAGACTTACCTTGGCCTCCAGGTAGGGCTCATCAAACCTGGGGTCCCAGGGCTATTCCGAATCACCGAGACCTTTCAAGGACGCGGCCTTCCGAGCGCAACCTCTCCGTATGTCCTCTATTACATGGGGCCGACGTCGGGATTCGGTTGGCGCCCTCCCGTGTGGGGATCAGTTGTGGCAGTGGATGCGTCTGCTGAGAACAGACTGGTTGGGCTTAAGGGCGCAGTGACCCACGGGGTGTATTTCGGGCCTGACACGGCAACCTTGGTCCCTGCCAGCAAAAACGTACCCCCAGCCCTCGTGGATGTTCCTGCACTCGTCACGTCCAGCCCTCCCGTCTTCGCGTCAGACACCCTCACGGTCCAATTACTAAAGAGCCACTACTCGACAACGAAGGCCTCAAAGTACGCGTACGAAGCCGACATGCACCCGACTCTTCCTACCCCGCTTTCCGCTCTGACAGGATCGATGGTCTTCCACACGACGTTTACCGACAACAGTTTGTGGAAGATCTGGATCGATGAGCAGACAGGAGAGCCGACGCCGAGATCCCTTGGGGCGCTGACCATCTCGAACCAGAATGACCGGCCGTGGGGCGAATCGTTCGGCGGCCCTCTTCTCAAAGTCGGTTCGGTGAGCTATTCCCGCGTCCACTCACCATTCCCCGGACGATGGCCGGTAGCCCTGAAGGCGGATCCGGTGCCATGCAAAGGGGTGGACCCCACTGGCTGCGGGTCGTTCGTGTTCACCGGAGAGGAATTTCGCACGCTCACATTGCAACACGGACTTAGCTTCGGGTTTCACGTCGTCGGCGAGTACAGTCCGTCGAAGCTGCACATCTCGGTTGATCCTCTGACCGGGGTCCCTATGGTGAACTACGCACCCGAAGAGGGCAAGGTCGTGCTGTCACCCTCGGGGAAGGCGGTCAACCCACCGCAGGTCGCGGTCCCGGACATGCAGCCGGCAGGTCTCTTCACCCAGCCGCCGATCATGCTTGTCCCGATTAAGGACGTCCTCCCAATTCTTTCGAAGGCGCCGCTCTCCTCGATTCGCATCAAGGTGAGCGGCACGGGTCATTTCAGCACGTCCTCCCAATCGACGCTGGAGGCCATGGCTGCGAGGATCCGCAAGGCCACTGGGCTTCAGGTGGAAATTATCAGGGGCGCATCCCCACAGCAAGTGCTCGTTCACCCCGGCAACGAGAACGGCTACACGAAGGTGGGATGGATTCAGGAAGCCTGGGTGAAGACTGGCGCTGCGGTTGAGATCCTTCGCCAGACGCTACTCAGTCAGGATGTCATCCTCCTACCGATCCTCGTCGGAGCATTTGTCTTTGCGCTCACAGCGGGGATCATCGGGGTCGAGGTGCGCAGGAAGGACTACGCGACGCTCCTTGCCCTCGGCGTGGCGCCACGAAGCGTCCAGGTCTCCGTGGTTGGCGAGGGACTTCTTTACGGGGCTGTCGTTGCCGCCCTCACTCTCGTTGCCGCCATCGCGGTTGCCGGGATTCGTGCGGTCGGCGTCGGCATGCCGGTAGCACTCCTTAGCGGACTTGTGATCTCGGCTGCGCTGGTTCCTGTGGCTCGCGCGACGGGGCGGATGGAGCCTCTCGCATCACTGCGCGAGTCCCTTCCTGGCCTCTCGCGCGCGGTGGCTCCCAGCACCGTCGTGGGCATGGGACTCACACTCTTCCTTTCCTCAGTCCGACGCCAGATTGCGGCAATCTCAGCTCTCCTGATTCCGGGAGCGGTCTTCTACCTCATCTTCCTTGTGCAGGGCTCCCTGCACCACACGATGTACCTCACGTCCCTCGGCCAGTACCTCTTGGTGCGCGTCGGGCCGCTCGTCACGCTCGGCACAGTGGTAGTGGTCGCACTGGCGATCCTCACGTCTGCTCAGGTGGGCCTGCGGAACGCCACTCTGCGCGCAAAAACGTGGGCCATCGGTAGTGCGGTTGGCTGGCCTATCTCTGTGCCCATTTTGGCGAGCCTAGTCGAGGCGGGTGCGGTAGGCCTCGCGGCCGGCTTAATAGGAGCCACTGTTGCAGCGCTCGTTGGCGATCTGCTCCTTGGCGTCGCCTTCCAGCCACAGATCTGGGGCGAGGCGATCGGCGTCATCGTTGTGTCGGGACTGTTCGCCGCCCTGCCCTCGGCCATCATCATCGCCCGGCAGGAGCCTATTTCGCATCTGCGGGGCGCCGGAACGTAAGGCTTACCAGAGCAGTCTGGTCGACGTGCGATGGAACCGAAGCGAGGACGTTCAGGAGGATTAGGACATGATCGGGTGCTATGACGTTGCGAAGGTGTACCGGCAGGACGGAGTCGATACCCCCGCCCTGCGCTGGATAACCATCGAGATCGATACGGGGGAGCACGTGGCCATCACCGGTCCCTCTGGGTCGGGAAAGTCAACACTACTCGCGCTGATGGGGGCGCTTGACCGGCCGACGTCGGGCAAACTCACCGTGGATGGCATGGATCTCGGCATCCTCACGCCCGCCGAACGGTCCCGCTATCGCTTTGAGAAAGTGGGGTTCGTCTTTCAGGAGTTCCACCTGCTATCCCACCTCACGGTACTGGAGAACGTTCTGGCACCGTTCCTGGGGCGCGCCGGTGAGCGATCGAAACACCAGGTTCGAGCGAAGGAGCTCCTCGGCGTTGTTGGTTTGAGTGAAGCTCTGACCAGACCTGCAGGGGTCCTATCTGGCGGCGAGAAGCAGCGCGTGGCGATCGCCCGCGCGCTTGTGAATGACCCCGACCTTATTCTTTGCGACGAGCCAACAGGGAACCTCGATTCGGTGAACGGGGAAATCGTGACCGATCTTTTGAAACGCCTTGCCGAAACGGCCTCGGGCAAGACACTCGTCGTCGTCACCCACGATCCAAAGGTGGCCGGTCGGTTTGCCCGACAAATCAAGATGCAGGACGGGAGAGTGGTCGTTTGATCAGTGCATACGACCGTCAGCTTTTTGATGTCATGGAGGAGCCGACCGGCGTATGGGTGAGCAAAACCGCGGATCGGCCGGATAAGTATACCTAGGCAGTGCAGACGAGAGCGGGTTAGGGTCGTCGGAAGCCCGATCAGCTACCTGCTCTTGGCCAAGGCAGGTCGCCGAGTGCGCTGCGAGCCTGCGCAAGGTACGGGGCAGTGCTGGCACCCCCCAGTCCCGCAATCGCGCAGCCGGCCGCATACTGCCCGAGCCGGATCGCTGCCGCGTCGTCGAAGCCGTTGAGCCCTCCTGCGATGTAGCCTGCGTCGAACACGTCGCCCGCTCCCGTCGCATCGAGCGCCTCGCGCGGCGTAGTGGGGTGGTGCGAGATGCCGTGCGTGTTGCCCAGCAGGACACCCTGCGCCCCTAGCTTGACGATGGCCTGCGGCACCAGTCCGAGGAGCGCTCCCAAGGCACTGCGCGGGTCCTCTTCGCCGGTGACATAGGCCGCCTCCCGTGCGTTCGGCAGGTAGAGGTCCGCGAGCTGCAGCACGCGACGCATTCCCTCGCTCCGCAGCCAAGGGGGGTCTGTGCCGCAGTCTACCGAGACATACCGTCCCTCGGCTTTGGCCGCACGCGCCACGTCCTCCGCGAAGGGGCCGCGGCAGGAGAGGTGGACCATGCGGCATTCGGGGTGCCGGCGCAGCGCCGCGAGCCCCACTTCGCGCAGCGCGGGATCCTGGGGGAAGCCCGCTGTCAGAAAGGCGCGATCGCCGCCGGTATTGAGAGCGATGGTCGTCGGCGTCCTGCCCGCCCCCGCACCTTCCAGAGGCACTCCTTCCATGGAAAGCGCGAGGCGAAGGTACTTGCCGGGGCCATCATCCCCGATCGGGGCCGCGAGCCCTGCGGTGATCCCGAGTCGCCTCAGTGCGACGGCAGCGATGGCGAACCCCCCGGGGGCAAGAGCGATCTCGCTGAGGGGGAGCTCCTCGCCCGGCTGCGGCAAACGCGAGACGGGTGCGGCAATGACGTCGAGGAACGCGGGACCGATCAGCAGCACCTGCACGTTTGTGCCTCCGCTCAGATGCCGACCTCGAAGCGCAGCCAGTCGGCGAGGGAATCACGTCGGGTGGCGGGTCTTGCCACGCCGTCGCGAACGAATACGACGGGCGGTGTCGCAACCCGGTTGTAGTGCGAAGACATGCTGTGGTTGTAGGCGCCAGTGTCCAGCGCCACGAGGTAATCGCCTGCGTGGAGCGGAGGCAACAGGACGCCGCGCGCGAGCACGTCACCCGTCTCGCAGTGCAGCCCGGCGATGTCGACTTCCTCCGTTTCGCCTCCTGCCTCATGCGTGGCGAGCATCAGGGGATAGGAGCCGTAGAGCGACGGGCGCGGGTTGTCGGACATGCCGCCGTCGACGAAGAGGTACGTTCGCCCATCGCCGACGCGCTTGCGCCCGACGACCCTGTAGACCGTGATGCCGGAGGGGCCGACGAGGTAGCGGCCAGGCTCGAAGATCAAGCGGGGCAGCGGCCGGCCGAGGTCGGCGGCGTAGGGAGCAAGGCCATCGCGGGCCTCTTCCACCACTGCAAGCGGAGTCGGAGCGCCTTCCTGGATGCCGAGGCCGCCACCGAGGTCCAGTTCGTCCGGCCAGAAGCCGGTTTCCGTCTGCACTGCCACCGCGAAGGCGCCGAGCGCTTCCGCAGCGAGCCGGAAAGGCGCCAGTTCCGTGATCGCAGAACCGATGTGCGAGTGGTAGCCGCGCAGTACGACACCGTCTGCAGCCAGAGCTAGGCGCACTGCCTCAAGGGCCTGCCCATCATCGAGGGAGATGCCGAACTGGCTGAGGGGCACGCTCGTCGCGAGCGAAGGGTGCGTATGCGGGTCGATGCCGAGCTGCAGCCGGATCAATATATCCTGCGCCCTGCCGGAGTCGCGCGACGCCTTCGCGATCGCCGGGATCTCCTCGAGCGAGTCAACGACGATCCGCCCCACGCCCTCCTTGGCTGCCAGGCGCAGCGCGGCCGCAGACTTGTAGACGCCATGGAGAAGGATGCGCTCCGCGGGGAAGCCGACGCGCAGCGCAAACTCAAGCTCGCCTTGGCCGACGACGTCCAGGAGCATGCCCGCCTCCTCGATCAGCTTGGCGACGCGGCCGATCAAGAGGGCCTTCGAAGCGTAGGCGAGGTTTTCAGCGCCTGCGGCCGCGGCGTACTCCGTGATCCGGGTGCGCAACTCGCCCTCGTCGATGAGGTAGAGCGGGGTTCCGAAGGCGGATGCGAGGTCCGGGATACGGGCGCCTGCGACGCATGCGATCCCTTGAGCGTCATAGGTGAAACTGCGCGGTGGCAATCTGTCAGCCTCCCTGATTGCGGTCGATGGGTCTAAGGCTCTGCCGGGAGCCGCCCGGTCGAGGCGATCTCTCCGTAGAGGCGACCGCTCTGGCGGACGGTGCGTTCCTGCGTCCCCCGGTCCACGTGGAAAAGGCCGAACTGGGGGCGATAGCCTTCTGCCCATTCGAAGTTGTCGAGCAGGGACCAGTACTGGTAGCCGATCACCGGAACACCTTCGCGCATCGCATGACGCACAGCGGTCAGGTGATCGACGATGTAGCGCTGACGCTGCGCGTCGTCGCTTGAGGCGATGCCGTTCTCCGCGACGAGGATCGGCCTCCTGTATTCGCGCAGCGCCCGCAGCGAGCGCTCGAAGCCCTGCGGGGAAATGGACCAGCCCATCTCCGTATGCGGCTCGTCCGGGGATGCGAGCGGCTCCCCGGTTCTAAGGCCTGTCACGTAGCGCGTGCTGTAGTAGTTGAGGCCGATGAACTCATACGCGTCGCGGATCGCCCGCAGGTACCAGCGATTGAACAGGTAGTTCTGCAGTGCGGCCCCGCGGCGGTGCACCGCATTCGCTCTGTCAAGCGGCTGGAAGTCGATCCAATGCTTCGCGATGCCTACCAGCATGTCCGGATGGCGATCGTGGATGCACGCATAGGCGGCACGGTGCCAACGGACAAGCCGCATTGCAGCTGCCGCCGCTGCGGCGGGGGACTTGCGGCCCGGTGGCCAGACGCCGTCAAGGTATCCCATCAGCACGAGCACCATGGGCTCGTTGATCGTGATGATATAGCGAGCGGCGCCTTCCAGGGCATCCGTGGCTGCGTTGCAGAAGGCTGCGAACCGCTCCGTGCTGCCTGGTGCCAGTACGCCGCCCTGCGCCGAGAGCCAGCGCGGCAGCGTGAAGTGGTGCAGGGTGATGATCGGCTCTACATCCTGCGCGCGGCAGGCCAGCGCCATCTCTCGGTAGTGTTCCAACTGCTTTGTCTCGAAGCGGCCCGGCTCTGGCTCGATGCGGCTCCACTCCAGGGAGAAGCGGTACGAATTGAGCCCCAGTCTTCGCAGCAGCGCGATGTCCTCGGGAAACCGGCTGTAATGCTCGCAGGCATTGCCCGACGGATCCTTCGATCCGCCGGCGAGCTCCCAGTCCCACCAGTCGCAGTTGTCGTTGCCGCCCTCCACCTGGTGCGAAGACGTGGCGGCACCGAACAGGAACCCCTCGGGAAAGTCGCGGGCCGACAAGAGCACACATCCCTCCGCGCGAAGGAGTTCTGCAAGCATTCCACACTGGTCCCTTGGCACCTGCGCACAGTGATGCAGCGCACTTTCGCATCGCACGCCGCAGGGCAGAATGTTCACGACAGGAGGGGACGTGAGGGCGTGAATGCCTACGAGACGAGGGGCCTCGTCAAAATGTACGCAAGCGGTGTCATGGCCAACGACGGCATTACGCTGCAGATCGCACAGGGGGAGATCTTCGGCGTGCTGGGGCCGAATGGGGCAGGAAAGTCCACCCTGGTGCGCCAGATGGTCGGCCTGAGTTTGCCGACCAGAGGCTCTGTGCGGCTGATGGGACGGGACGTGCGCGCGCACGACCTGCGCGTGCGGCGGACGGTAGGTTTCCTTTCCCAGCGCCCCCTGGCGCTGATGGATCTGCGCGCATCCGAAGCGGTGGCCTGCACCGGCATGCTGCGGGGCCTTTCGCGGCGGCGTGCGAACGACGAGGCCCATCAACTGCTTTCGCTGCTGGGGATGGAGGACCGCGTGCAGCGGCTGGTCGGCACACTTTCCGGCGGCGAACATCGCCTGGTCGGCATGGCGACTGCGCTGATCGGCGCTCCGCCGGTTCTCGTGCTGGACGAGCCGACGAACGAACTCGACCCGGTCGCCCGTGCGCGGGTCTGGGACGCACTGCTGGCCCGTCGCGAGCAGGGTACGACCATTATCCTTGTCACCCACAATGTCCTGGAGGCTGAGCGGGTCGTTTCGAGGGTCGCGATCCTTGCGCAGGGACGCGTGGCGGCGATAGGCACCCCGGGCGAACTGAAGGAGGCCCTGCACCAACTCGTTCGCATCGAGGTTGCCGTCCGCGACGGGACGGTCCCGACGGCCTTGCTTGCGACGGGGACCGCCACGCGCATCGGCGAGCGCCGCTGGCGCATCGATGTGGACCGCAAGCGGCTCCCGGAGGCTCTGGGCGCGCTCGGCCGGCGCGGTGCCGCGGACCTCGACGACCTACGGGTGCAGAGCGCGTCCCTGGAAGACGTCTACGTGGCCTACCATGCAGGGGAGGCGAGCTATGATGGCACGCGCGGCTGAACAACGGGCGCTGCGCACTCCGGGATTTCCGACGGCGTTCGGGGTGCTCTTGCGCATGCAGCTGGCGCGTGCGAGGCGCAGTTGGCGGCAGTATCTCATCGTCTCCTCGGCAATGCCGAGCGGAATCGTCATCCTGCTCCGCGCCATGACCGCCGACCCGCCACGTGCGCTGGCGCTGCAGGTGATCGCCGGCAACGTGGTGCTTTCAGTTGCCATCACGGCGATTGCGATGCTGGCTCAGCAGGTGGCCTGGATGCGCCAGAACCGAACCTTCGACTACTACCACACGCTGCCGGTCGGCAACGGCGCGGTGATCCTGGCGATCCTGGTGGCCTACCTGCTTTTCGCCGTGCCGGGAATGGCAGTCGTCCTGCTGGTCGGCGCCATGGATTACGGAACGCATGTTGCTCTTTCAGTAGGACTCGTGCCTGCCGTGCTGTTGACGGGTGTGGCGCTCTCTGGCATTGGCGCGCTGATCGGAATGCAGGCGCGGGATGGTGAGCTCGCGGGTCTCGTGGGCAACCTCGTGATGATGGCGGTGCTCTTCCTCGGCATCATCCCGCAGGCGCACCTGCCGGTAGCGATGCGTGTCGTCGCGGACCTTCTGCCATCCACCTACGGCGTGCGGCTTCTCCTTCTGCTGTTGTCGGGAGGCGCTTCCCCGGGCGCTTGGCTCATCGATGGAGGGATCCTGGTGCTCTTCGCGGCAGGCTTGTTCCTGCTCGTGGAGCGTCTGAGCTACCGGATCGGGTAGCAGGCAGGATCCCGGGGATCGCGACCGAACAGGAGATTGTTGGCACCGTGCGCCGCATCTTTGGTTCGGGGAGGTATCTCCGTGCGCATCCTGCACACCCGCATCCGCGTCCGGGATCTCGAGCGCTCCGTCGCCTTCTACCGCGACGTCCTAGGTCTCGAGGAGTCCGGGCGGAGCGACTCGCCAATGGGCAACAAGCTCGCCTATCTGCGTGACACCGCGTCGGGCTACGAGATCGAACTGTGCTTCCAGCCGCACAACCGGCCGTTCGAGTTTCCCGAAGACATCTTTCACATTGCCTTTGAGGTTTCGGACCTCACGGCGACGGGGGACGAACTGCAAAAGCGCGGTATTCCCTTTACCGACGGCCCGCACGTCTCGGCGAACGGGTCGGCGCTCGCCTTCATCGACGACCCCGACGGATACGAGATCGAACTCCTGCAGCGCGCGAGGCCGTGATGGCGCTGGAGGATGACTTCTGCGACATCGTTCGCAAGGCGCGCTACGGACTGGGGATCACGCTGGAAGACGCCGCGGCGCGCGCAGGCCTTGCGCCGGCGCGGCTGCAGGCGCTCGAGGCCGGCAAAAGCCCTACGGGCGAGGAAGCGAGGCAGCTTGCGGGCGTTCTTTCTCTGCGGTCAGGGCCGCTTGCGGCGATCGGGGCCGGCGGCTACGAGCCGCCTCCCGTGGCGCTCCGCTTCGGCGAATGGACGGTCACGCCCGTTTTCGCAGAGGACGTTGGTGCGTTCTGCTATGCTGTCGCAACGCGCGACGGCCGATTCACGGTCGATGCCGGGGGCGGCGTGGAACAGGTGCGCGCGGCGCTCGGCGGCACGCCCCAGGCTGTCCTCCTGACGCACGGACATTCGGACCACGTCGCGGCGCTCGGGGCCTTCGGCGCTCCTTGCTACGCCCATCCGCAGCTCGCGCAAGAGGTTGGTGGCGAAGGGCTCTTTGACGGTGCAGAAATCCTGGGACTGCGCGTGCTCTACTGCCCGGGGCACAGCCCTGATATGCTCTGCTTCCGGGGACCGGGCTTCGCCTTCGTAGGGGATACGCTGTTCGCCGGCTCCCTGGGTCGCGCGCGAACGCCGCAGGACTATCCGGCACTGCTCGAGAGCGCACGGCGCATCCTTGCGCTGCCAAAGGAGACCGCGCTCTTCTGCGGACACGGGCCGCCGACGACGGTGGCGGCAGAGCGTGAGCACAATGCGTTCGCGATCTAGCAGGTCAAGTACTCGGCGCCTTGCAGCGGGAGGAGAAGGTCGTGCAGATCTGGCGCGGCGCTGGCGTGCGCGATGCGATAGGACGCAGCCTCGGCCCTGACGCGATCGTCGTCGGGCGTCCGGGCAGACCGAGTCCCAGTTGGCTCGCGGCGCTCCCATTCGGACCGGACCAGTTCTTTCTGGGCGGTCCCTCGGGACCCCGTGGGGGCGAGGATCTCACGGAGCTTCTGGCATTGCTTCTATCGGCACTGCCACAGACCGCGCACCGCATCTACCACTACGATCCGACCTGGTCCGCAGAGGTGGAACAGGCCTTCATGGGAGCAGGCTTCCAGGACTTCGTGCACCGCTACACCATGTGGCGCCCGCTTCCCGCACCGTCGTCTCCCGACCCTGCGCGGCTGACGTTCGAGGCACTGCGGCAGGACAACGAGAGCGCCTTCATCGCGGCCTACACGTCTTGTCTCGTCGGCTGCCTATCGCCGATGTCAAGGGAGGACGCGGATGACCCCTCGGCGGCACTGCGCTTCCAGATGCAGCAGGACCACGGCCCGGGCGGCCGCCAATGGCTGCTGGCGCGGACTGCGTCGGGGGATGCGGCAGGCATCGCTCTCCTGGATCGCTATGGGCCCCAGCTGAGCGATTGGGTCGTGACGTTTGTCGGCACGACGGAAACATACCGCGGGCGAGGGTACGGACGGGAGCTCTTGTCCAGCGCGGCCGCACGGGCGACGCGCGCCGGCGCGCGGACGCTCTACCTTGCCGTGTGTCAGACGAATACTCCGGCCGTAAGCCTGTATCGCAGGCTCGGCTTCCGTACGCGGGAGACCTACCGCGTGTTTCGAAAGGCGCACCCTACCGCTTTCGTCACGGATGCGTGAGCTGCGGCAGGAGAGCGATCGCGGACATGACCAGCATCAACAGCCCGACGAGAAGATCGTTTGCCACATGCGCCGCGGGCTGGGCGAACGGGAGTACCAGCACCAGCACCGCCCCGAGCCCTGTGACGTAGTAGGGCCAGCGCTCATGGAAGGCGGCCGCCCAAAATCCCGCGAGCGCGATCACGGCACCGAGAATGAGAGCGGTTTCGGTGTGGAAGCCGCCCTGGTAATTCAGGGCGTACGGAGACGAGAGTTCCCATAGCCCAAGCAGCATGGGGATCCACCGTACGATGGCCATTTGCGTTCGCCCGGGCGGGACCGGGCCTACCCTCCCTTTGGAAGATTGCGGGTAATTGCCAAAGTCTATGCGTCTAGAGCGCCTGCGCTTCCCTTCCGCGCGAAGGGCGGACTGGAGAGGCGGCGCGGGTCGCTGTGCAAAGAACCCGTTGACAGCGCAGTGGTTCTGCGCAATCAACGGGTTCTTCCTTCTTTCCCCGGATCAGGAACGCACGAGGCTCCGCAGGATGAAAAAGACGTTTGCAGGACGTTCCGCGAGGCGGCGCGTGTAGTAGGCGTACCAGTCGGTGCCGTACGGCACGTAGCAGCGCACGCGGTAGCCCTGCTGGGCGAGTTCGCGCTGGCGGGCCATGCGGATGCCGTAGAGCATCTGGAACTCGAAGCGGTCAAGCGGGATCCGCCGCTCTCGCACCCAGCCCTCGACTTCCTGGATGATGTTCTCGTCATGGGTTGCGATCGCCACGTACTGGCCCGCACGCAGCGCCATGTCGACGAGCCTCAGGTAGTTCTGGTCGACGTCGGACTTCAGTGGGAAGGCGACGCTGGATGGTTCAAGATAGGCTCCTTTGACGATGCGCACGGTCACTCCCGCTGCAGCCAGCAAGGCAAGGTCGTTCTGGGACCTGTACAAGTAGGCTTGCAGTACGGTGCCGATGCGAGGGTACGTCTTGCGGAGTTCGTGCACCATCGCAAGCGTGGCGTCGGTATGCTGGGAGTCTTCCATGTCGATGCGGATGAAGTTGTCCGTCTCCTGCGCTGCGGCCACGATCCGGAGCATGTTCGCGAGACATTCCTCGCGGCCCACGTCCAATCCCATCTGAGTGAGCTTGATCGACACGTTGGCATCGACCTTCGCCTCGTTGATGGCGTGCAGGATGTCGACGTAGACATTTGCCTGGCTGGCGGCATCCTCCGCTGTCGTCACGCTTTCTCCGAGATGGTCCAGGGTGACGCAGATGTTCTCGGAGTTCAGCTTGCGAACGACCCCGATCGCCTCGTCCAACGTATCGCCAGCGTAGAAGCGGCGTGCACCCAAGAAGCGGCCATAGCGATGGGCGAATCCGGAAAAGGAAGCGGAGCCTGCAACCTTGAGAATGACCTGGCGCATGAACTGCGAACTTTGCACCGATGTTGCCGTCCTCTCGAAGGACAACGTATGACTGCGCGGGAATCCGCCGATCATCATAGCACTCGTTGAAACGGCAGACCAGGGAACTTGGCCTGAGGCAGGCATCCGTAGGCCTTAGTCGTATTTAAGCGGTAGAGCAGGTCTCTGTCGCCGTTCGCCATATATCTCGATCTTACGCACAAATGCGACAAAAGTTTGATCTTTATCGAGGCAGGTTCTCGTTTGCGCAACCGGTATACCCTCTGGCGCCCAGCTGAAAGGAAGGAAATTACCAAATGGGCGAGGTAAAAAGCGGTAATCCTCGCAGGAGGTCCCGGTCGGAAGACCGGGAGGCGCACCTCGACCCGGCGATGTCCGCAGCGGATGCAAGGGGGTCCGGCTTGACGACGATCGGCATGCGCATTCGCGCGCTGCGCCAGGAGGCAGGGTGGACCCAGGCCGAACTGGGCACGCCCGAATTCTCGAAAGCGTACATCAGCCAGATCGAAAGCGGTCGCATTACCCCTTCGCTTGCTACCCTCTCGGTCATCGCTTCGAAGCTCGGCACTTCCCTGGAGGGCCTGCTGCCGCAGGGCGACCAAGGGCATCGAGAGCAGGACCTCGAGCGCCTGTGGCGTGCGGCCGAACGCCTGCAGGAGCACGGGGAGCATGCGACGGCGGTCGACCTGGTGGAGCAGGCGGCACGGCTCAGTGCCGCGAGCCAGGATCCGAAGTTGCGCGGAGAGGGTCATCTGCGGTACGCCATAGCTCTTTGGGAGAGCGGGCACTCGCCGCAGGCGCTGGATGAGTGCGAGGAGGCCATTGAGGCCTTCGGTGGAGCCGGGGACAGCCAGTATTTGGGCCGAGCCTACAACCTGGCGGGCCTCATCTACCGGGACCTGGGAGAATGGGCTGCCGCCAGACGGTACTTTCTCCGGGCGCTGCGCCTGTTCCCGCGACGTGTTGTCTGGCACAGCCGCGTGCTACTGAACCTCTCGATACTGCTGGCACGGGCCGGCAGCTTCAAGGAGGCGGCAGACTACAGCCGTCGAGCGATCGAACTCACACACTCCTACGGCGACGGAGAGCAGGAAGCCAAGACCCGCATCGCGCTGAGCTACACGCTCATCGAGACAGGCGATCCCACGCGCGCACTGCAGGAACTCGATACCGCGGACCGGCTGCTGCGTGCTGCGGGCAAGGAATCCCTCGTTCGACTCTGCCGGCACAATCGCGTGATTGCCGCGCACCGGCTGGGACTCGAGGGAGCCGACGAGGAACTGCGGGCATGGCTGATGGAGGTAGAGGTGGTTGGGGACCGGCAGGTCGCCACGGCGCTCTACGAAGAACTGTGCCGCCAGAGCCTTCGGGAAGGCCGCTTCCGAGCAGCTGCGGACTATGCAGCGCAAGGAGTCGCGCATGCCCGGGCACTGCACGCACGGCAGTACGAGGGGACGCTGCTTGCCCTGCAAGCCGAAGCCCTCCTGCGCGACGGGGACACCGAGGCGGGGACGATTGCCTTCGTCCAGGCTCGCGACCTTCACATCCTGATGCGTCAAGGCGCGGCGCTTGCCCCGTTCATCCACACCATCTCAGCGTTGCCGGCAGTAGAGATGGGACTGCTGCTGACGCTCCTCGAGACACCACTACCAGATGACAACGGAGGTTGATCGGAAATGCGCAAGTTCATTGCTGGCTTCGGGCTTCTGCTGATGATCCTGCTTGGGGTTGCGACGGTGGCCTCTGCCGCACCGGTTCTTCCACCGGATGAGTACGGTCCCTCGGTGCAAGTGCAGGCGATGTCCGTCACCCCGACTGCTCCCGTGCTTCCGCCCGACGAGTACTAAGTCGAGCGCAGGGAAAAGGCACCCCGGAGGAGGCCTCAGGGGTGCCTTTTCCTTTGCTGCTACCGCCCGTCCAGCGTGTCGACGAGTCGGCGCACCACGCGTAGATGCTGCAGCCGGCCGTATTGCCAGCCCTTGTCGTAGAGTGCAAGTATCTCGACCTCGCCGCTGTGGTCGAACCGCCAGATGCGCAGTTGCGCAATCCGGCCGCGCCCCTTGTACAGTGTGCTTCGGTTCAGACCGTAGCTGACGGGGCCGCGCGTGAGCCGCGCCATGAATCCGTAGCGTCCCAAATGACCTGCCACGACGCCGTCCTCTTCAAACCTGCGCGAGAACATGCAATCAACTCCTGCCCCAGTCATTCCCAGATGGGACAGGACATAGACGCACATGTCGCAGCCGGGCTACGTACCGTATGGTCGGTATGCAGCAAGGAGGCGTTGCGCGTGGAGAGGGTCGAGGACATCCGCACGGAACTGTTGAGCCGCGACTGGGAGGCCCTGACGGCGCAGGAGGCGATCGCCTGGGGCCACGAACGGTTCGGCGCGCAGATGGTCTTCGCCTCGAGTTTCTCGCTGGAAGACGTCCTGCTGATTGACATGGCTTGTGCAGCGGGCCTACAGCCGCATGTCTTCTACCTGGACACCGGCGTGCTCTTTGCGGAGACATACGAACTGATCGACCGTGTCTCCGAGCGCTACCACATCGAGATGGAGCGCGTGCTGCCTGCGCTGACGCTGGAGGAGCAGGCCATCGCCCACGGGGAGAAGCTATGGCTGCGTGAACCCGACCGCTGCTGCGGCATCCGCAAGGTTGAACCGCTTCGCCGCTACCTTTGCGCACATGACGCCTGGGTTACGGGCATCCACCGCGATCAGTCGCCGACGCGGGCGAACGCACCGCGCGTCGCATTCGACGACAGCTTCGGCCTTGTGAAGCTGAACCCGATTGTCGACTGGACCATGGAGGATGTGCGCAACTACGTCGCCGAGCACGATGTGCCATACAACCCGATGCACGATCGCGGCTACCCGAGCATCGGCTGCATGCCGTGCACCCGTGCGGTGAAGGCAGGAGAGGATCCCCGCGCAGGGCGGTGGGCCGGCTTTCAGAAGACGGAATGCGGGCTGCACAGTCGCTGAAGCGAAGGAACTGCGCGGTTCGGGGAAGAATGGGGCGAGGAGCCCAAAGGAGGTCTCCTCGCATGCCCTTCCGCATCCTGGCCCCGGTCATTACGCCGCGCGACGACCGCGGCCGCCTCGACCTTGAGGGACTTCAGCGCAATGTGGAGCGCCTCGCCGGCACGTCGCTCGATGGCTTCCTCGCCCTGGGATCCTCAGGGGAGTATATCTACCTGCACGAGCAGGAGCGCCTCGCGGTGGTGGGCGCTGTGATCGCCGCATCCAAAGGGAAGCCGGTGCTGGCCCAGGTCGGTGCGGAGACGACAGAGGACGCCGTGCACCTTGCGGAAAAGAGCATGGCGCTAGGGGCCGCCGGCCTGTTGGCCGTCACACCGCACTACTACACACCGCAGCTGCGAGGGGCTGCGCTGGACGCGTTCTACAGGGCAGTCGGAGGCGCAGGGCCGGTGCACGTCTACCACATTCCCGGCTACACGGGCGCGCAGCTGGATGTCGCCGACATCCTGCGCCTTGCGGCTGTCCGAGGAGTCGTCGGAATGAAGGACTCCTCCGGGAACCTCGCCATGCTGGTTGAGGTTCTCGCGGCGCGCCCGCAGGACTTCGCCTACTACGTCGGGTCGGGCGGAGCGCTGCCGGCCGCACTCGCCCATGGTGCGGACGGGACGATCGCGGCCCTGGCGAACCTCTTCCCGGACGCCATGCGCGCCGCCGCACGGGCGCTGCTCGCGGGAGAGGCTCAGACGGCCTCAAGGCTGCAGGCGCCGCTTGCCAGACTCAACGCGCTCGTCACCCGACGCTACGGCATTCCGGGTCTGAAGTATGCTGCCGGCCGACTCGGCTTCGCCGCCGGGGACCCTGTGCCTCCGCTCCAGCCGCTGCCCGAGGAGGGGCGCATGGAGATCGATGCCGCAATCAACGAGATCGGCGCGTGAACCGCCGCGCGCTCTTCAGCCTGAGCTTCGGGCACTTCACTGCGGACCTGAACTCAGGCACTGTTACGGCACTCCTGCCGCTGCTTTCGACGCTGTTCGCCTTGAACTACCAGGCGGCGGCGGTCGCGGTGCTCGTATCCAACCTGACATCATCTGTCGTCCAACCGCTCTTCGGCGTGATCACGGACCGCTACCCCATGCGCTGGCTATTGCCAACGGCGCTTGGGGTGGCGGCCCTTGGCACGTCCGCCTTTGCCCTTGCCCCGACCTACAACGTGTTCCTGGTGCTAGTCGCCGTCGCAGGCATCGGCGTCGCGGCTTTCCACCCGATCGGGGCATCTGGCGCCTTCTCTGCCGCCGGAGACCGTCGGGCCTCGGCCATGAGCATCTTCTCCGTGGGAGGCAACATCGGCTTCGCCTTCGGTCCGTTGATCGCTGCCGCCGCAACGCACCTTTATGGGCTGCGCGGCATGCTCGTCTTCCTCGTGCCTGGAGCGATCGCCGTCACGGTGCTCGGGAGGTACGCCCGCACGAGCGCAGGTGCGGCGCCGCGCAGGACGCCAGCCGGAGGCGACATTCCCTGGCTGATGCTTTCCGTGCTCGTCTTCGTCGTCGTGCTGCGCAGCACGGCGCAGTTCGGCGTCATGACCTTTTTCCCGCTCTACCTTAGCCGCAGCCACATCCTTTCGCCGGCGCTCTCCGGCGGCGTGCTCTTCTTCTTTCTCATCATGGGCGCGCTCGGCACGCTCGCCGGCGGTCCGATCTCCGATCGGTTCGGCCGCCGTACGCTGCTCGTCTTGAGTTGGGTCTTCTCGACGCCGCTTCTCTACCTCCTGCCGCGGCTCGGGGGAGTGTGGCAATTTGCCGCGCTCGGCTTGCTCGGCTTTTTCATCGTTACCACCTTCAGCACCACTGTCGTGCTGGCTCAAGAACTGCTGCCTGGCAGGCAGGGGGTGGCAGCGTCGCTCACGATCGGCCTAGCGATCGGTCTGGGGGGCGTCGTGATGCTCTTCCTTGGCCAGTACGCCGACAGATTCGGCGTGCGGCAGGTACTGGACGTACTCTGGCTGTTGGGATTGTTTGCCCTGGCCGGTTCCCTGCCGCTGCCGAACAAGGAGCCGGAACCGCACATGGCAAGCTAGAGGGGCTGCTGGCGGCAGTCCCCCTGCGGGCGTTTTGGCGCACTGCCAAGCGCAAGTCTCAGCCTAGGAAGTCAGCGCGGTGAACTGTATATAGACCGGAAGTAGAGCAGTGCCGGCGCCTTCTCGCCTTCTCGCAGGGCGGTAACCCGCCCCAGGAAGAGCGTGTGGTCCTGCGCTTCGATTCCACCTTGCAGTTCGCATTCCAGGCACCCGAGGGCGCCATCCAGCCATGGAAGGCCGGCAGGGCTCAACGCGTGGGCGACGCCCTCGAAGGCCCGCTCCGAATCCGCGCGGCGGGTAGCGAACGCCACGGAGAGTACCTCTTGGTCCGCAGCCAGGATGTTCACGGCGAACCGCCGAGACTCCTCAATGATGGCGTGCGAGTCATTGTCGTGCCCGACCGAGATCAGGACGAGCGGCGGGTCTAGGGACACCGACAGGAACGCGCTTGCCGTCATTCCGTGCGGTCCGCGCGGACCCATCGATGTCACGACCGTGACGCCCGTCGCCCAATTGCCCATCAGGCGTCGGAACTGTGCGGAATCGATCGTGGCGGTCGCCGGGGAGCATCGGCTGCCCGGCTTCTTCCCTTCCTGAAATTTGCTGTCGGCAAAAAGCTGGAACACCGCCATGCTACCATACGCACCCAGCCGATTGGCGTCACCGCATTCGCCAACGGTTCGCGGTCCAGAGGGAGCCGCCCATGTCGTCGACGGTGATATGGGAAACCAGCTTCGGGTTGTACGCCGTTTCCACAGAGTCGAAGAAAAGCGGCACCATCGGCAGGTCGCGGTAGAGGGCGAACTGCACCAGACGGTAGTCCCGGGCGCGCGGTGCGGTGTGCATCCGCGCGAGCGCATCCTGCGTCCATGCGTTCACGGCAGCATTGTCGTACCCGGAGAAGTCATCTCCCTGTGTGAATCGGTTGCCGATGTCGCTGTTCCAAAGCGCGGCGTCATTGGGGTCGACGCTGTCGACGAGTGTGAACTCCGCTACCTGGTACTGCCCTCTCGCCAGTGCCCCGCTCGGGCCGAAGAGTGCGGCCACACGGTAGTAGGACGGCAGCACGCGGATGCCTGCCTGCGCTTCATCATGCCTGACAGCCTGCATCAGCGCCGCATGGGCCGGGGTGAAAGAGAGCGACACGCGCAGTGTCAGTTCCTGACCTGCCTTTTGGAAGTAGCCGCCGGGCCCTATCTGCCAGCCATCCTTTACGAGCAGCCGGCGGGCCTTGGCGATATTTTGGCGGAGCACGGGAACCTTCGGGTTGTATGCCCAGCTGAAGGGTGCCTGGTCGGCAGTCGCGATCGTCCACAGGCCGCCCGAAAGGGTTCGCGAGATCTTCTGCCGGTTGAGTGCCAGGTAGAACGCGCGGCGCACGCTCAGGTCGCCGGCCGTGGGATCGAACAGGTTGAAGGTGAACTGCTCGTACCCGAGTCCGGGCACGCTCTTCACTTGCATCCCTGCCCGGCGCAGCGTCCGCAGGCTCTTGGGCGAGAGATGCAGATTGTCCGCGACGGACACCTGATGACTTAGGAGAGCCTTGCCGAGCACTGCCTCGTCGCGGTAAAAGCGGATGACGATGCGAGCCACCTTCGCTGCGGGTCCGTCCTGGCCGGCATAGTACGGGTTGCTGCGAAGCACGACGCGCCTGTGCTTGTTGTAGACGACGACATAGGGTCCGGTGGCGAGCGGACGAAGATTGTAGGCGGTGTCCTGTGCAATCGAACCCACGCGCGCATGCAGCGCGTGATAGGGGAGCAGGGCGGAGAAGAGCGTCTGCCAGGCGGCATAGGTCCCGCGCAAGTGGACGACGGCCGTCAGGGGATTCGGCGTGTCGATCGCGGTGATCTGGTCGTAACCGGCTTGGTAGGCGCCGCTTCCCGGCCGCATCACGGCCTGCCAGGTAAAGCGGACGTCCTTCGATGTCAACCTGGCGCCGTCAGACCAGCGCAATCCCGACCGCAGCCGATAGGTGATGGTCACTGCCGCGTCTGGCCCTGGCGGCCCCTGCACGCGGATCCGCGGCATCTGGGACACGAGGTCTGGCCGCCAAGTGAAATGGCGGTCGTTGGCGGGCCAGTTCGTCGGCGCGTAGCGCAGGAGGCCGTCGGAGGTAGCGGCGAGGATGTCCGCGGAGCTCTGCGCGGTGTAGAAGAAAGGATCTAAGCTCGCGGGCTGGCCCACGACGCCGACCGTGATAGTGGGGGGGATGGTCCGCGTCTGGGCAAAGGGACGCGAAAGCCCTGCTGCAGCATGGGCCGCACCAGCCGGCACGAGAAGCAATAGCGCGAGAAGCAGCGACGCCTTTCGCTGCACACGAAGGACCTCCCGAAGATGGTGTTCGCGCCGGACACCAGGCACCGGTGCAGATGGCAGGCCGTTAGCGCAGCGCCCGCATCAGGAACTCCCGCACTTCGGCATCTTGCGCCGCGGGCTCGTCCTGGCGACGCAGTCGGTAGAGCAGCGCTTCGCGCATCGCCCCGATCACGAGGTGGGCGCGCAGACTGGCGTCGCCAGAAGACATCAGACCGGCGTCGGATGCCTCCTTGAGGTCCTGCGCGAGGAGCGCTGCGAGGTTGTCCTCAGCCGTCCTAAGCCTCTCCGCCATCAGCGGCAGCGATCCGCTGCCCTGCAGCAGGACGATCGCGGCAAGATCCCGCTCGTCTTGAAAGGTTTGCAGCACAGCCGTGATCGAGGCCTCGAGCTTGCGCAGGATGTCCGGTTCGCCCTGGCGCGCATGTGCGACTCGCGTCAGGACGAGGTCGTACAACTGGGCGACGAGGTCGAGAAAGCAGGCTTCTTTCGACGGAAAGTAGAGGTAGAACGTGCCTGTCGCGACGTGGGCCTGCTTGGCGATCTCGGCCACCCGGGCCCGCTCGTAGCCGCGGCGCGCAAAGACCGCCGCTGCGGAGCGCACAAGGTCCTGCCGGCGTTCAACGCCTCCGCTGGCGGGATGGCTCAAGGACGGTACGTCCAATGGCCGTGGGCGAGCGCTCGGACGCGGTCCTCGCGCACGGCGCTGCCGATGCCGGGCGTCTGGGGCACGACGATCGTGCCCTGCGGCGTAACCTCTACCTCCGGTTCGACAATGTCCTCTTCCCAGTAGCGGCGGCTGGCAGCGGTGTCCCCAGGCAAGGTGAATCCCGGAAGGGTAGTGATCGCAACGTTGTGCAAGCGCCCCACTCCGCTCTCCAGCATGCCGCCGCACCAGACTGGTATGCCTGCTTCGCGCGCGATGTCATGCGTCTTGCGCGCAGGCCCTAGGCCTCCCAGACGACCGATCTTGATGTTGAGGATGCCGGCCGCACGAAGCTCGATGGCCTTTCGCGCGTCATCCGGTCCATGGATGCTCTCGTCCAGGCAGATCGGTGTGCGCAGCTGCGGCGAAAGTTTCGCGTGGTCGATGATGTCGTCATATCCGAGCGGCTGCTCGATCATCATCAGGCCGAGTTCATCGAGCCTTTGCAGGAGCCCGATGTCGGAAAGGCGGTACGCAGAGTTCGCATCCGCCATCATCGGAATGTTGCCGAACCGGTCGCGGACTGCCCGCAACGGCTCGTAGTCCTGACCAGGCTTGATCTTGATCTTGATCCGCCGGTAGCCCTCGCCAAGGAAGCGTTCCACCTGCTGCAGCAGAAGGTCCACGGTCGGCTCGATGCCGATGGAGATGCCGACCTCGATCTCCCTGCGCTCGCCGCCAAGCGCGCGGTAGAGCGGCAGCCCCTGCTCCTGCGCGTAGAGATCCCAGAGGGCGCCCTCCAGACCGGCCTTGGCCATTTGATGGCCGCGTACCTGTCCAAGGCGCGGCAAAAGGTCATCCGGATGGGCAATGGGTGCAGAAAGCGTCCAGGGGATCAGGTAGTTGCGGAGCACCGACTCCGCCGTTTCCAGGGTTTCATAGCTGTAAAAAGGGTCGCGCGACACGGTCACTTCGCCCCAGCCGACGAAGTCGTCCGTCTGGGCGCGCACGAGGAGAAACTCCCGCTCCTCCTCGCGGCCGAAGCTTGTCTCGAATGGATGGCGAAGGCGCATCTGCAGCGCGAAGAGCTCGATCCGGCGCAGTTGCAAAGTGCGAAGTCCCTCCCATGGCGCCCAATGTGGGCCTAGCGTTACAGCATTGGTTCTACCTAGTGCGTCGTCTCTCCTGTGGCGGGCTGCACCCTGTTGTTCTCGTCGACGAAGACGACCCTGGGTTGGAATGTCGCGCGTTCATCTTCACTCGCGTAGCCGAATGCGAGAACGATGACCTCGTCACCTGGCGCGAAGTGGCGGGCCGCGGAACCGTTCGCGCGGACGGTGCCGCTGCCGCGTTCTGCGGAGATGACGTATGTCTGCCAACGCACGCCGTTGGCCATCGAAGTGATCTGGACCCAGTCGTGTTCCTTAAGGTCGGCCGCCTCCATCAAGTCCGGGTCGAGCGACAGACTGCCCTGGTAGTACAACTGCGCCTCGGTTACCCGAACGCGATGGATCTTTGATCGCAACACCGAGTAGAGCATGCTATTCCCCTTTCCGGCCCGCGTCCACGATAGCATATGCTCTAGGGCCTGGCTGGGAGGTCTTCCGCGGGCAACTTGCCCATAGGAAGTGGCTGGGGTGATGCGGGGTGCTGAACGCCGTATGGGCGATCCTTATGCTCACGGCGCTGGCCGTCGGCGGGGCGCACGGCACGATCGCAGGGGTGGGAGGCGGGCTGTTCACCCAGGCGATGCAGGCGGCCAAGCTTGCGATCGACCTCGCTGCCGTCATGGCGTTCTGGTTCGGTCTCAGCCGCATTGCGGAAAAGAGCGGTCTTCTGACAGCACTCGCCGCACCGCTCATGCCGCTTTTGCACTTTCTGTTTCGCAAGCTGCCGAAGGATCATCCGGCATTCGCCCCGATGGCGATGAACCTTGCTGCCAACGCACTGGGGCTTGGCAGCGCCGCGACACCGTTCGGGCTGAAGGCCATGAAGGAACTGAACCGGACGCTGCGCAAACCGGGAACGGCGTCCGACGAGATGATCCTGTTCCTCGTGCTGAACTCCGCCGCGCTCAACCTGCTGCCCGCCGGGGCGATCGCCATGCGGGCCGCCGCGGGATCACTCGATCCTGCGGGGACGGCGTTCGCCTCCACGATCGTGACCGGCGTCGCGTTTGTCTTCGCGCTCACCCTGCATGCCCTGTTCCGCCGGCTGTCGAGGGAAAGCGCATGATCCAGGCATTCGGCGCCATCGCAGGATGGCTGATTCCCGGATTCGTCGCGATCGTCCTGATCCACGGGCTGTGGCGGCGCGTCGACCTGATCGCGGAGTTCGTGGCGGGGGCGCGCGAGGGTCTGGAGCTGTCACTCAGCCTGTTTCCCTACCTGCTTGCGATCTACGTAGCGGTTGCGGCCTTCCGGCTGAGCGGCGCGCTTGAACTGGTGGGCGGCTGGCTCGAACCGCTCGTGCGCACGCTGGGCGTGCCGACGGCTGTTCTGCCGCTCTTCCTCGTCCGCCCGCTATCAGGTGCGGCCTCCTCCGGGATCGTCCTCTCGCTTTTGCACCAGCACGGTCCCGACAGCTTCATCGGGCGCCTCGTCTCGACAGTGCAGGGCTCTTCGGAGACGACGCTCTATGTCCTGACCGTCTACCTAGGCGCTGTCGGCGTGCGGCGTTCGCGCTACGCGCTGCCGCTCTGCCTTACGGTCGACCTGATCGGCTACGTGACAGCGGTCGCGGTCGCCCAGGCGCTTTGGCGCTAGCCCCTGGCAGGACCCTGGGCTACAATGGGTGCAGAGGTTTCCTGTTCATGCCAATCGATGGAGGAAACGTATGCGCGCAAGCAAGGCTGTCGTTCCTGCGGCGGGTCTGGGTACGCGGTTTCTACCGGCGACCAAGGCGCAGCCGAAGGAAATGCTGCCGGTGGTCGACAAGCCGGCCATCCACTACATCGCCGAGGAAGTCATCGCATCTGGCATCGACGATCTCCTGATCGTCACTGGGCGCGGCAAGCGCGCCATCGAGGATCACTTCGACCGTTCCATCGAGCTGGAGCACCTGCTCGAGGGCACGGGCAATCCGCATCTCAAGGAACTGCAGGACCTCTTGGACCGCCTGCAGGTCTTCTACGTGCGCCAGGGGCGCCCGCTTGGCCTAGGGCACGCGATCGCCTGCGCGGAGCGCCATGTGGCCCAGGAGAACTTTGCCGTACTCTTGCCGGACGATCTCTACCTCGCGGATGAGCCGGCGCTCTGCCAACTGCTCCGGGCGGCCGAGGAACTTGACGCTCCCGTGGTGGCAGTGCGCGAAGTGCCGGCGCAGGACGTCCACCGGTACGGCATCATCGCGCCGACAGCGCAGAGTGAACTGCGCGAAGGGGTCTACCGCGTCCAGGACATGGTCGAGAAGCCGGAGGTGTCGGAGGCGCCGTCACGACTCGGCGTTGTGGGCCGCTACGTGCTGCCCCCCTCCATCTTCGAACATCTGCGTGCGACACCGCCCGGTGCGGGCGGCGAGATCCAGCTCACCGACGCACTGCGGGCGCTTTGCCGCGAACGTCCGGTCTACGCAGTGGTGGTGCGCGGCGAGCGGTATGACATCGGAGAACCGCTCGGTCTCCTGCGGGCCCAGATCGCGTTTGCGCTCGCCCGCCCCGACCTCGGCGAAGGGGTCCGAGAGATGCTGCGTTCGCTGCTCTAGCCCCGGGCAGGAGGCTTCAAGCCCGCTGTATCTGAACGGCCGCACCTGCTCGCCAGAGGCAGCAACGTGTTCTGACATGGTTTTGAACGCGTCCGTGGCTTCCATTGCCGTATGTGCTCTCGCGGCAAACAGCGCGCCGAAGGGACAGAGAACGCCCCGCGCACCGTACCGGAGTTTGTCCGGAAGCGGTGCGCGGGGCTCTTTGGTGCGGTAGGTCGTCCTGCGCTATCGGCTGGGGTAGGGGTAGGGCAGCGTCTCGATCGCCTGGGTCTCCTCCGGCGTCATCGTAGGGAGGCGATAGAATGACAGTCCGATCGCACCCGCATCGCTAGCCGCCTGGAAGGCAGCCTCCTCCTCGAACTCCGTTGGGCTGAAGACGCCCTGTCCACCGCTCGAAAACATGTCGTAGGTCTGCCCGATCACGGTGACAGGGATATTCGGGTTGCCCGACAGCTGGTGGATCAGCCCAACCGTCTCGTGGACGTAGTTGTAGGCTGTCAGGAAGTCCTCGCCTACCGCCTGGTAGTGCCAGTAGTCCATCGGCGCGTAGGCCGTGACGTATGGTGCGAGGGCGGCGAAGGGATAGCTCTCATGGTAGATCGGCGGGTAGGTCACGGCGATCAGCACGCCCTGTGGTCCGAGCGCCTGCCGCACTGCCTGGGCATACGGCCCGACTGCGCCCGCGCTCATGTTCTCCTCGATGTCGGCAGCGATGCCGTCGGGCTTGTCGCCCGTGGGTGCAACGTAGTTCGCCACCTGCGTCGTGAGGTTCTCGTCGAGCGATACGTTTTGCAGGTATGGGTAGACCCACGCAAGCACTGCGATGCCCGCGTCGTGTGCGCGGTAGAGGAAGTGGCGCAGAGCGGAGCTGCCGTAGAAGCCCCAGCTGCCCTCGACCTCAAGGTAGACGTGCGTGATCCCGAGCTGCTGCAGCTGCGCGATCAGCTGCGGCTGGTTCGCCTTTGCCCAGTCGCTCTCGAGCAGCCACACGCCCTTGCCCTGCACGACGTCCGCGGCGCTCTGGATGACACGGAATGTAACCTTGACCGGTGCGAGCGAGGGAGACGATGTCGCCGTGACCAGCACGCTCTCGGTGCCGAGGGCAGATGGCGTGAAGGTTGCCGCTGGACCGGGCCCGCTGAGGGACGCGGTCGTCTGGGAGAACGCGCCCGCATTGCCGGAGGCCTGCAAAGTCACCGTCAGAGGCTCTGGCACCGGGTTGTCATAGGCATCCGCCGCCATGACCTGCAGGGTTGCGGTCCGGCCGAGCACTACGATGGTGGAGGGGGCTCCCGTCGCGATCAGCTGCGTCGGCGCACCGGGCTGCACGGTCCAGCTCGTCGTCGCGGAGGTGTAGCCGGGGGCACTCGCCTTGAGGGACCAGGTGCCCGCCTCATCCTCCTTGAGGTTGAAGGAAGCAGTCGTGCCGGACGCTGTGGCATCCACGGTCGAGACGGCAATGCCTTGCGGGTTCGTCAGGGTCAGGGAAACGTCGGCGGCGGGAGCCGGCACTCCGTTGCCGTTCACCTGCACCGATTCTGTGACCGCCTCGCCGGCAGCTGCAACGGGAGGCGGAGCGATGGCCAGCGTCCCAAGCGTCGGCACCACGACGTTCCATGTGGTCTGCGCATACGCGTTCAGGGGGTTTGCGAGCGTCAACGTGGCGCTGCCCGTCCCGGCGGCTAGTAATTTGAAGGTGAGGCCGGATGCGGTGAGGCTTCCCTGTCCACTGCCGTCGACAGATACGACCGACGGGTCCGACGAGGTGAGGACGACAGGCGATGACTCGCTGGCGCCTTGCGGCAGCGCCACCGCCACCGTCTGCGTCTGACCAGGCAAGACGGTGGAATTGGCCGTCAGTTGGAGCGCTCCGAAGGGCTGAGCCAGTACGTCGAATGCTGCGTTCGCCGGCAAGAGGCCCGGAGCTGTCGCCTGAAGATGCCAGGCGCCGGCCGTCGGCGGGGTGAAGGTAAAGTTCGCCTGCCCGGAATGCGCGGTGGCCGTCAGGGTGACCGGAGAGGCGCCTGCGCTCGTCGCAAAAAGCGTGATGGCCGTCGGGGAGGCCGAGGTGTCACGCGCCCCGGTCTGATCGAGGATCGTGACGGTGAAGCCTACGTGTGCGTTGACTCCCGCCACCTCCGGCAGCGCGTAGATCGCCAGGTTTGTAGGCTGCTGCACCGTGACTTGGACGGCATGCGTCACAGAACTCCCCGCGACGGTTGCGGTCACGGTGAACTGGCCCGGGGTGGAGGAACTGAAGCTGCTGTTGTTGACGGTTCCGCCGTTCGCTTTCCAGACGACGTTGGCGGGGATGTTGTTGCCGAGGCTGTCGCGAGCGACGGACCAAAGACCCGTCGAGCCGCCCACTGCGATGGCGCTGGAGTCCATCCCTGCACTGATGCTCGCGACATCCTGCGCCGCGACATTCGCGATCGTCGCGGGAGAGAGATTGACCAGCCGGTAGATCACTTCAGCCGCCTGCGCGCGGTTCAGCAGCCCAGAGGGGTCGAAGTTCCCGCTCGAAAGCCCCTGCATGATCCCAATCTCCCGTGCGACGTAGACGTCGCCAACAGCGTACCCGGGGATATCGGATGCGTCGTGGAACCCGCTTGGCCGACCTTGCGAGTCGGTTCCGACAGTGCCGAGCCCAAGCGCGCGCACCGCGATCGCAGCCGCCATTGCGCGGTTGATCGTTGCCGACGGCGAGAACTGCGTGAGGCTGGTGCCCAGCATCAAGCCGTTTGCAGCTGCTGTCTCCACCTCGCTTGAGAGGGTGGAGCCCGCGAGGACGTCCTGGAAGTGCGGCCCGACGGCGGCGGGCGAGAGATGCTCAGCGCGCACGATCAGCGCTGCAAACTGTGCGCGGGTCACCGGCGCGAGCGGGTGGTAGAGCCCGTCACGCTCGCCGGAGATGATGCCTTGCGCCGCCAGTGCATCGATTGCGGGAGCGGCCCAGTAGCTCGCCGGGACATCCGGGAAAGTAACACTTGCGGCGCTCGCTGCTGCCATGGGCCACAGAGGCAGCAGAAGCGCCGCAAGAAGAGGCGTGAATTTCCGCATACAGGTAACCTCCATTAGTTTTTACATTGCTACCTTCTTGAGTGAGCGCTCTCTTCCTGCGCTTCGTATGACTGGTTGTCTGAGGGGAATGCTGGGCGCAGGAGGCGATCGCGTGCGACTCTCGCACAGGACCACACTCTCGATGCTCGCCCTGATGACGTTGACGGGGGCTGTTCTGACCTTCGGCCCGCGCCACGGCGCGGCGGCAGCCAGCGAGACGGTAGCGAGGACGCTGACGGTGACGGAGGAAGAGCCGATCACCGCTCCGGGACAGGGTGCGATGCTGTACCTGGGCCTTGAGACCAAGGCAGCCGACAGCCGTTCGGCCCAGTCCGACGCACGGCAGGCACTGGAACGGCTGCGTCAGGGACTGCGGGCGGCGGGTGTACCGGCAGCGGACGTACAGGTAACGGGCTACCGCATCGGGGCAACTACGCGCGCTGCGGAGGCAGGCGCCACCGTCTGGCAGAACCTGCGGGTGCAGGTCGCCACATCCGAAAAGCTCGGACAGGCGATCGACGCGGCAGTCGCCAGCGGGGCGACTCTAGTGCAGGGAACGCTTGGCCAAGGCCTCGCGCCGAAGCAGGGACAAAGGGCTGCCGCTGTAGCGAGCGCTGTCCGCGCCGCGAGGTCGGACGCCCAGGCGATCGCAGGCGCGCTCGGCGAAAAGCTCGGGCGCCCGGTCGCCGTCGAGGTGCACATGCAGCCCGGCGGTGCGCCCGGGGGGCGCTATATTATGCAGGTGCGGGTTACCTTCAGCGGGTAGCCGGCCCCCAGAACTAACGCGGTACCCGTGTGCGCCGCGCGCCTTGCCTTGCGCCGGATGACCAGGGTTCAACGACGATGCGGCCGCCCTCGATATGTGCGTACTCGGCCGCGACTGCTTCTGGAGCATCGCCGCCCTGAGCTATGACGCCGCCGATGCGCACCTGCGTTGGGTGCAGCGGCTGGGCGTAGATGATCGTTGTCTCATCCCCGTCGGCTCCAGCCCAGGCGAAGCCGCGCAGGGCACCGACCACGATGACGTCTCCGGTTGCGACGACCCGTCCCCCGACGTGCACGTCGCCCAAGACGACGAGGTCGCCCGAGTGCATGACTTCCTGGCCGGAGCGAATCGTCTGCCGCAGCACCTTCGGTTCGTGGTCGCCCTTGCGGGAAGGAGCTGCTTTCGGCACGCCGATCCCTGCCAGGGAAAGCCTGGGGAAGTTTGCGAAAGCTCCGGCGATTGCGGCAGCAAGTGCGGGACTGATCGAGTCGTCGGCCACTTCCACCGTAATCTTCGTTGAACCAAGGAACTGAGCCGCACTCTGCAGTGCAGCGACGATCTCGCCGCCGACTCGATCAGGGTCGGCATTCGGGCCCAGGGCGACGCGAATGCCCCCGCGCCCTCCCTTGAGTTGAACCAGGCCGAGCACCTCCGCGGGTCGTACTTCCGTACAAGCGGTGTCGAATCCTGCGAAAGGCAAAGGGACTGTCGCGTCGAACGGTAGGAAATTATGGTTAAGCTGTTGCGTCCGCTGCTTTCAGTCATCGCACTCCCGCTTTCCATCGCAGCCCTGCTGCTGTTCAGTCAGGGACAGTGGCCCTGGTATGCCGTCCTCTTGATCGCAGTGCTCTATGTGGCGACCTTGCAATCCCTGCCGGGGCTGCGCAGGCGCCCAGCCCTCTACACCGCATCCATGCTCTACCTCATCCTGGGGCTCGTGCTTCCGCCCTTGGGGCATGCGCTCGGGCTCGCCAGCCAGCGCTGGTTCTGGTTCCTCATCTCTTTCGGGGTCGAGGTTGGACTCGCCCTCGTCGTCTGGGTTTGGGTCCGCCCCCGCTTCGTCAAGCCCGGCGGCGTCCGCCTCGGCGTGACGACTGGGCTGCGCCGTCCAGTGGAGATCTCGCCGGAAGACCGGTTTCTTCACCTTCACGTGCTCGGTCCCACCGGCAGCGGGAAGACAGTCGGGGTGCTCTGGCCCCTGGTACGTCAGGACATCCGCATGGGCAGCGGGCTCCTGCTTCTGGATCCAAAGGGCGACCTATGGGAGCTCGCCCGCCGCGAGGCCGAGCGTGCGCGACGTCCAGTGGTAGCGCTCTCTCCGCACGAGGCGCCAGGGGTCGGAATCGATCCGTTCGCGGGACCTCCGGAGCAGGCGGCCGAAACGATCGCCTACGCGCTTTACGGCGCCTTCCCGAGCGGCCACGAGTTCTACCGCACCGTCGGCCAAGCCATGCTGCGCAACGCTGCGCATGCCGTCAAAGAAGCACGGCCGGAGCCATCGTTGCAGGACCTGGAGGATTTCTTGCAAAGCGAGGACGCCAGGCGAGAGATGCTTTTGCGCACGCAATCCGCGCACGTGCGCGCCTACTTCCGCGATCAGGTCGGCGGTTGGAGCGCGCGCTTCCGCCAGGATGCCTTCATCGGAGTGCAGTCCGCCGTCGCCCAACTCACCGCGCACCCCTGGGCGCGCGCCCTCTTCAGTGCGCAACCGGGCTATGACTTCGACCAGCTCTTACGGGAGAACGGCATGCTCCTCTTGGCACTGCCCGAGGGGGAGATGGGGCTGGCGGCCCGGGCGGTTGGATCCTTTGCCCTTCTGCTCTTCCAGGCCGCAGCGCTGCGCCGTCAAACGGAGGGCGGGCCTGCGTACGTCTACGCGGATGAGTTCCAGACCTTTGCACAGCCGGGGTTCGCCGCGTTCCTTGCAGAGGCGCGCTCACACCGCGTCGGCGCGGTGCTAGCGCACCAGCATCTCGGGCAGCTCGACCCGGACCTGCGCGCCGCCGTGCTCTCGAACGCGCGCAACCGCGTCCTCCTTGGCGGGCTGTCGCGCGAAGACCTCGAGCACTTGCGCGACTCGCTTGGGCGCCGCTTCGTCTCCACGGAGTCCGGTCTGCGCGAGGCACCGCGATTCGACTACGAAACGCTTCGGCGGCTGCCGCGCGGCGAGGCGGTCGCGGAGATCGCCGCGGGCGGACAACTGCTGCCGCCGGTGCGCATTCGCCTGCCAAGGCCGTGACACCGCGGATGGACTTGACGCAGCGCCTGCTGTCCCTAGGAAGACCGGAACGGGAGCTGCTCGTGGATCTATACCAGGCGCGCTTCGCGGACCCGACGCTGCTGTCGCGCCTTCGGGAGCTGTCGGGCGGGGAGGACGCTGCCCTGCGCACGCGCGGCCTACTGCGTGACGCGGCGGGACCAGACGGAAAGACGCACTACCTCACCGCGACCGGCCAACGGGCCGCTCTCAGCCTATTGCCGCCCGTGCAAAGCGGCGGCAGGGCCTATGCTGCCCTTCGCCTTTCCCACGAACTGCTGCGCGCTGAACTGTACGTCGCACTGCGGCGTCGCGGCATGCCGGCGACCGCCTACCGGGCGGAGCCGCGCCTTCCCTACCGCAGCGCGGCAGGCCTCGGCGAGCGTACGCTCGTACCGGACGCGTTCGTCGAAGCGGAGTCCGCCTGGCTGGTCGAGGTGGATCGAGGGACGGAACGCCTTGCCGAATTGCGCCACAAGTGGCTGCGCTACCAGGAGTGGCAGCTGGGCGCAGGGGATGGCGGCCGGATTGCCGTCCTGGCAGCCGGCGAGTCCACCGCCGTTGAGCGGTCGCTTGCGGCGACCGGACTCGCTGCGGTGATCTTCCGTTCGGTGGATGCACTGGCGGAAACGATCTGGAGCGGGGAGGAACCGCTGTGAGCAGTCTGCCGCTCGGTCCGCTCGGACCCTGCGTTCTCGAGGGCGCGGCCGTTCGACTTGAACCCCTGCGGCAGACGCATGGGACGGGCATTCTTGCCGCAGCAGACGATCCCTCGATCTGGCGCTGGATGTCTAAGTCCTTGACCGACGCGGCGGCGGTGGAGGAGTTCATCGACAGCGCACTGCGGGATGAGGCCGCAGGCAGGGCGTATGCCTTCGCGGTCGTGAGCCGCTCAGATGGCAACGTAATCGGATCCACGCGGTACCTGGATGTAGATGAAGCGAATCGCGGGGCCGAGGTGGGCTGGACCTTCTACTCGCGCGCCGCATGGGGGGGCGCCGTCAATCCGGAGTCGAAGCTGCTGCTTTTGCGGCATGCGTTCGAGGACTGGGGGGCAATGCGCATCGCTCTGCGCACCGACTCCCGCAACCTGCATTCCCAGGCGGCGATTCGCAAGCTAGGAGCTCGCTACGAGGGCCTCTTGCGCAGCCATCGCCTGCGCCGCGATGGCAGCGTGCGGGATACGGTCTGTTTCTCGGTTGTGCGAGAGGAATGGCCTTCGGTGCGCGCAGGCCTGCTCGCCCGCTTGACGAACGAGACCCCCTAGAGGAGGTCCTTGATGCCGATCAGGATGAGCAGAAGGCCCGCGACGAGGCTTGCCTTGTTGCCGAGCCAGTGGCCGATGGCGCGCCTGCCCAGGTGTTCGCCCGCGAACAGCGTTAGGTAGCTGAAGCCTCCTGTCAGGGCGGCCAGCGCCCAGGGCGGCACTCCAACGAGGCCGCCGCCGAGGCCTCCAGCCCATGCATTGATGCCCAGTGCGACGGCCAGCGCAAGGGATTCCACCAGCGAAATGTCTCCTGAGAGGTCTTCGTCCGCCTGCTCGGGGTTGTGGATCAAGCCGATCGGCCCCATTCCAGGACCCTCTGCTTCCTGCCGTGCAGGGCGCGGCCAGAGCACCCATACCCCGACCGCCATGATGCACAGCGCGCCCATGGCATTGGCTGCTTCGGGCGCGAGGATGTGCCCGATGCCGGAGCCCGCATATCCCATAATCAGGGTGCCCGCTGCAGCGACGAGCGCAATGAACAGGTTCGGCAAGGCCGGGATGCCGATGCGCCGAGCGCCGTAGGCGATGCCGACGCCTAAGTTGTCTAGGTTGCCGGCGATGCTGATCAAGATCGCCGGAAGGATCCAGTGCGGCACTTCTACGCCCCCCGCGCTCCGTGTGCGCTGCATGGTATGGGAGCGCCGCAGGGGATGTGCCGCTTGGGACAGCCGGCGGGTGAGCAATGCAGCCCTGCAGTCGGAAGGGATGGTACGCGTGACGAGTGCAGATGGACGGACCAGGATGGCGTACGGCACATGGCCGAGCCCGTACTCGCCGGATCGCATGGCCGGTTCGCTGCGTCTGAAGGAAGTCGGGTGGGCAGGGAGCGGCCTACTCTGGCTGGAAGAGCGGTCCGACCGCGGCGTCGTGTGCTTTCAGTCGGACCCGCGCGAGGCAGCCCGGGACATGACGCCGGAGCACTCGGTGCGGGCGCGTATCGGCTACGGCGGCGGGGACTTCGGCACGTCGGCCGATGCCGTCTTCTATGCTGCGGAGCAGCGCATCTGGCGCAAAGGCCTGGAGCCGGGCCGAATGCGCGCGGTCACACCGCAGGGAGGAGAATCCGCATCCCCCACCGTCTCGCCCGACGGCCAGCTTCTTGCCTACATCCACGAATCGGACGGCCGGGCGGCCGTCGCCCTTGTCGACGCCGCAGGCGGCGACTTGCCGCGTCTCATCGCAACAGGGCGCGACTTCTACATGCAGCCAGCCTGGCATCCGGCGGGTGAGCGGCTTGCCGTCGTCGGGTGGAATCATCCGAACATGCCCTGGACCGGCACGTATCTCGAGCTCCTGACGTTGACGCCGCGCGAGGCGGGAACACTTCCGCCAGCCAAGCGAGCGGTGCTGGCGGGCGGCCCCGGGGAATCCGTCTTTCAGCCGACCTTCTCACCAGACGGGTCGCAGATCGCGTTCGCCTCGGACCGCAGCGGCTGGTGGAACATCGACCTGATCGACCTCGCAGATGGCACGCGTCGTACACTCGTGCCGGAGGCGGCAGAGCAAGCCGTTGCAGCCTGGAGTCAAGGAATGCGCACGTTCGCTTTTGGCGCTGATGGGAGGCACCTCTACTACCTGCGCAGCTGTGCGGGGGAGGTTTCCCTACGGGTCGTAGAGCTGGCGACGGGGCAGAGCAGCCAAGTGACGGGAGAGCTCGCACGGTATCGCGAGCTAAGCCAAATCGCTCTGTCCGCCAAGCAGGCCGCCGAGGGAGAACTCATCGCGCTGCTGGCTTCCGCTCCGCACATCCCTTCTCGCGTGATCGTGGTGCAGGTCGATCCGTCCAGCCCGGCGAGCGCAACGGTAAGGATCGCGCGCCGCAGCGAAGCGGAGGACATCCCCGAGGAGTCGCTCTCGTCGCCGCGCGCGGTGCAGTGGCAGGCAGAGAACGGGGACGCCGTCCACGGCATCTACTACCCGCCGGCGTCCGCCGCTGCACGCTGCGACGGCGCGCCGCCCCTGATCGTCCTGGTCCACGGCGGCCCGACAGGGCAGTTCCGCATGGCGTACAGCGCGCAGGTGCAGTTTTTCGCAACGCGCGGCTACGGCGTGCTGCACCTCAACTATCGCGGCAGCACGGGGTACGGGCGCGCCTACCGGGAGAGGCTTGACGGACAGTGGGGTATTCTCGATCTGGAGGATGCGATTGGCGGTGCGCAGCACCTCGCCAAGGAGGGACTCGCTGACCGGGATCGTATGGTTCTGATGGGGCCAAGTGCGGGTGGGTATACCGTGCTGCGCTGCCTGACGGCGAGACCCGGCGCCTTTCGCGCCGGCATCAGTCTCTTTGGCATCTCGAACCTCTTCACAATGGCCGAGGACACGCACAAGTTCGAGGCGCACTACCTCGACTCGATGATCGGGGTCCTTCCGGAAGCGGCGGAGCGCTACCGGTCCCGCTCCCCGATCTTTTCCGTCGATGCGATCGTCGACCCCGTCGCCGTCTACCAGGGAGAGACCGATCCTGTCGTGCCGCGGGATCAGGCCGAGTCCCTGGTGGCCTCTTTGCGCCAGCGGTCCATCCCGCACGTCTTTGAGCTCTATCCCGGCGAAGGGCACGGCTGGCGAAAGGCCGAGACGATTGCGGCGTTCTACAGCAGCCTTGAGGGTTTCCTCAGGCAGTACGTGGTGTACGCCTGATCCGAACAAAACGACGCAAAGGTGGAGATCCTTTTGCCCGATACCGCTTCCGTCCAAACACTCGCGTTCACGAAGGAAGACTTCGCGGTGCTCGAGGTCGAGGGGTTCACCGAGCGCATGGCTGCCCTGCGGACCCGACTCACGCCGAAGCTGCAGGAGATCGGGGAGCGGCTGCGTCCCGATCTCGAGGCAGCCACAGGACGAACCCTCTACGTGCACGTTGCCCGTCACGCACGTCGCACGGTGAACCCGCCGAAGGATACCTGGGTGGCGGTGTCCGAGATGCCGCGCGGCTACAAGATGGTGCCGCATTTCTCCGTGGGCCTCTTCTCCGATCGCCTGTTCCTGCGCGTCGGAGCGCTCTACGAGGCGGACGCGCGCGGCGACTTCGCCGAGGTTCTTCGCGCGTCGCTGAAGGGGCTCCCCCCGGACGCCGAGGTGGTCTTCGACCACCAGCAGCCGGGCGGCGTGCCGGTGTCTATACTGCACGCTCAGTCCGATCGCATCGTGCAGTCTGCGATGCGCCGCCAGGGAGAGGTACTCCTGGAGCGCAGCCGCTCTGCGGACGCCGTGGTCGGGCACGACCTTCTTGCGCTTGTGCGCCCGCTCTTGCCGCCGCTCGTGGACGTCTACATGGAATGGCGGCGCGGAGCAGACCTCGGCTGACACCTACAAGGCAGCAACGCAAGGGGCGGGAGGCTCTGCCTCCCGCCCCTTGCGCCTCGAATTCCTATTCCTCGGCTCCGACCGTGGCTGCTTCGATCTGCTGCTGCATGGTGACGTCTACATTGGCAGGCGTAATGGCCTGGATGAGCTTGGACTTGAGGTCCGAGTACTCCTGCAGACGACCTTCAATCTGACGGTCGAGATCACGGCGACGGCGGCCTAGTTCGTCAAGCTCGCGCGCGAGCAGCGAGAGCCGCTGGGTAAGCGCTGTCATGTCGCGGCCGCGCCCGAGGGCGCGTATGCGACGCTGGCGCGGGCGACGAGGATTTGAACGTGCGAGTTCCCGCCCGATGGTCAGGGCAAGACCGCGTGAGGAACGGTTGAGCTGCTGTGCAAGATCCTGCGCGAGGTCACGGATTTGTGCGCCCTCGCGGACCTTGCCGGTCGCCTTGCGGATCTCTGAAATCTCGTCTTCCGTATACGGGCCTGTGCGAACCGACACGGCTGAGCCCCCTTCGCGTTTTACACCCGCAGTATGCGCAACCAATACAATACCGCATACATTGTTCTGTGTCTATTTAATCGAAACTGAAGAAAAAGCGGAAACACCAATGGGCAAAGCGCGTCCGAGAACGGCAGAAGGCGACAGAACAAGTGTGTTTTGTCGATTTGGCGACATACTCGTCGAGGGCAATTGGACAGGCAATGCAGCAGCAAGTGTACGTAATGCGGTACCAGTTGCCAGGCGAAGACTTGTCTTCCATTTCGGCCAATGGTAGAAGGAAGGGCGCGAACGCTGTCGAAGGCGCCTACTATGGCCAAAACCTTGGGAATCCTCGCAGCCGCCAGCCTAGTAGGATGTCTTCTCCTGCCAGCGGTCGGCGCCAGTGCGCAACCCAGCATCTCCATCCGCGTGGGCCTATACTACAACGCGAGTTCCCTTGCCGCTGCCACGCTGCAGCCGGCGGGGCCAAGTGCCAACGTCATGTACAGCGAAGGCG
Source organism: Bacillota bacterium (assembly GCA_021793645.1). Taxonomy (GTDB): domain Bacteria; phylum Bacillota; class Sulfobacillia; order JAJZYS01; family JAJYTV01; genus JAJYTV01. The sequence goes on along the minus strand of JAJYSJ010000006.1, from coordinate 99,126 downwards.
GCGCTGACGCTCTCGTACCTGGCCAAAGCTATATCCGCGACTTCGCTTACCGAGACCTCGTCCTGCAGACGCCCAGCCTCGCGAGCGGCCAGGCGGAAGTCTCCACGCTGAGCCAGCAGAATCATGCAGCCTACCTGGAACAGATGCCAAACGGCAGCTACGACGTCTACAGTGGACCGTACTCCTCCGAGAGTTCCGCGCAGGCCGCTGCGGCATCCCTGCCCACTGCGACGATACTTGGACCGTACGGCGTGCTCGTGACAGGCGAGGCATCGCTAGCCGCTGCGCAGGCGGCGGCCCAAGCGATTTCGCAGACTGGCCAGACGGCGTACCCCATGCTCCTGCAAGGGGGTTGGGGAGTGTTGGCGGGCGACTATGCGACCTCTGCATCGGCGCAGGCGATCCTGCCGACGCTGCAGGCACAGTACCCTACAGCGCAGCTGTACACCCCGACCGGCAGCGAACTCGAGGTGCAGCTCCCGACGGCTAGCGTCGCGTTCCTGGTCCAAACCGCCGCGGCGCTGCAGGTCCAGGGCGATCAAGGGGTCGTGGCGATCCAGGGCAAGGCGTACCGCGGAGACCTCAGCTTCACCCTGCAAGGCACGGCCCTTGAGGTGGTGAACACGCTGCCGTTGGAGCAGTACCTGTATGGCGTCGTGCCGTCGGAGATGCCAGCAAGCTGGTCTCCTGCCGCGCTTCAGGCGCAGGCGGTGGCCAGCCGGACCTATGCGCTGTACCAGATCCAGCATTCGAGTCCACAGAGCCGCTTCGACGTCTACGGCAACACGTACAGCCAGGCGTACGGCGGCTACTCTGCCGAACAGCCCTCTTCGGACGCGGCAGTGGACTCCACCGCGAACATCGTCATGACCTATTCGGGCCAGACGATCGACGCTGTCTTCTCTGCGGACTCCGGCGGGGCGACGGAAAACGCCGTGAACGTCTGGGGCACTGAGGTTCCGTATCTGCTCGGCGTCGACGAGCTGCCAGGCTACCAGCCGACCACGTGGGTCATTACCTACACCGCCAGCCAGATCGCAGGGTTCGTTGCCGCATGGAGCGGCCAGAACATCGGCGCCCTGCAGCAGGTCGTGCTGCAGGGCGTACAACAGACGTTTTCCGGCCGACCGCTCGACGTGCAGTTCGTTGGCAGCGGTGGGCAGTACACCGTCTGGCGCGACAGCATCCGCGGCCTCCTGCGCCTCCCGTCAACCCTGTTCACGCTGACAAGCGACGGCCAGGTGTACGCGCAGGGGGCGGATGGGACTGCCGCGCTGCCGAGCCTTGCCGGCGCCGTAGCCGACGGAGCTGCCGGCACGGATCCGCTTCCGTCAACCGTTCAGGCGGAAGGCGCAGGAGGCACGACCGCATCTTACCCGCTCGTGCCAACCAGCTACACGCTGAACGGCCGCGGCAACGGCCACGGCGTCGGGATGAGCCAGGACGGCGCGCAGTACATGGCGGAGCAGGGATATGCCTATCAGGCGATCCTAAGCCACTACTACACCGGAGTGGCGTTCTCCCCGGACAACTGAGGCGCTGCACTGCGCAGCCCCTGCAGCACGCGGGACAGCCACGTGTCGATGGTGTTGCGTGCGACCGCCGCGCGCAGTGCCTTCATGCGCCGCTCCCGCTCCTCGGACGAGGAGAAGAGCGCACGCGCCAAGCCTTCTGCAACGCGCTCGGGACTGAGCGGCGAGAGCGGAAAAGCGTCGCGCAGCTCCTGGTAGGCTCCGGCCGTCTCGCTGAGGCAGAGCGCACCGCCGCCGTCCACGCGGGCTGCGACGTACTCCTTGGCGACGAGGTTCAGGCCGTCATAGAGGGAGGATACGACCGCGACGTCGGCTAGGCGATAGAGGGCGACCAGCTGGTCCAGCCGCAGGTTGCGCTCCACAAGGCGCACCGGGCGCCATCCCGGCCTGCCGTGGCGCCTGTTGATGTCCTGGACGCGGCGCCGTACGGCGCTGGCGAGCCGCCGGTAGTCCTGGATCTCGGTGCGGGTTGGTACGCCAATCTGCAGGAACTGCACCTTGCCATGCAGCGAGGGGTAGCGGACCAGCAGGCGGGAGAACCCGTCCAGACGCGCCGGGATGCCCTTGGTGTAATCGAGGCGGTCGACGCCCAGCAGTAGGGCAGAGTCCTGCAGGCCGAGCCGTGAGCGGAGCTTAACGATGCGGTCTTCCGTGAGCGGAGCCCGCGCGATTTCCTCCACCCGCGCTGCATCGATGGAGATGGGTACGGCGGCGAGACGAGTGACGCGTCCTTGGTAGAGCAGGCGAATGCCATCGGCCTCGCGTAGGATGCGGGCACCGAGTTCCTTGCGGGCCGCCGATACGAAGGCGTCCACCGAGTCCTCGGTCTGAAACCCGAGCCAGTCCGCCTCGAGAAGACCTTGCAAGATGAGGCGGCGCTCCGGCAGCAGGCGTAGCACAACGGTTGGCGGCCAGGGAATGTGCCAGAAGTGGGCGATCGGTCCGGTGTGTCCCAGGCCACGCAGGTAACCCGGCACCATCGCCAGCTGGTAGTCGTGCAAAAAGACGATGTCGTCTGCGTTCGCGACCTGCGCGATGCGTTCTGCGAACAGTCGGTTCACCTGGCGGTAGGCGATCCAGTCGCTCGGCCGAAAGTGCGCCCGCTCGACGAGGTTGTGGCATAGCGGCCACAGACCCGCATTGCAGTAACCAGAATAGTAGGCCCGGTAGACCTCTGGCGCAATCCCAAGCACTTCAACCTGGTAGCGCGGATCCTCCGGCGGCACGGCGAGCTCCTGCTCCGCGCCGGCTTGGGCAGCTACCCATACCCCTCCAAAACGCTGCATCAAGGGATCGAGTGCTGCGGTCAGCCCGCCGGCAGGACGCTCCCAACGGGGTTCGCCATGCAGGCCGGTCGCCCGACGGTACGGGGCGCGGTTCGCGGCGACGATCAGGCGTGCGCCGGGAAACAGTGTCTGCATCAGGTTTACTGCGCTCGCATCTCCGCTTGAAGATCGTGCGGCCAATGGACAGCCCTCCCTTATGCCGGCGTAGAAAAGGGGCCGCCCTGGCTGCTCCAGAGCGGCTCCGCCCTTAAGAATGCATCGGGAGGCGCAGAGAATGCCGGGTACTCTCTACTTCTCTTGCTTACGGGGTTAGCTGTCGGGCTCGGGTCGAAGCAAGACCCGGCTCGCATTGCGAGCTTTGCCCCGGGCGGTCTCTGGGTCCCCCGTTCCCGTTGCGGGATTCAGCCGATGAGAGCGGTTCTCGATACAACCATGCTACCAGACACGTGTCACAAGGTCAAAGTTGCTTGTGTTGGGTAGGACCACATCAACTGCTAGTAACTTGGGGCGGGTCCAGGTCCTGCAAGCGCGGCATCGCGGCTCCGCTGCGCAGTTCCGCGACCGCCGCAGCGAAGCCGGCATGAGGGAAGAGTTGGGGGAAGTTGCCGCGCTGCTCACCCTCCTGCGGGTCCACGTGTTCACCCCAAAGCAGGAGGGGAGTGGCCGACGCCACAAGCCTCTCAAGGATTGCTGTGGCGCGCGGGATGTCCCCGCTGCGCAGGTAGGTTCTGGCGAGCCAGGTGCTTCCGAGAGTGAAGGGGTGGCGCGCTCTGCCCATTTCGTCGACGCGGTAGCGGTACACCAGTCCGTCCTCAACGAGATGCTCCTCGATGTCCTGCAGCGTTCGCAGCCAACGAGGGTCGCCGGGGTCGATGAAGCCGTAGAGCGGCATGCACAGCAGTGCGGCGTCGACGTCCGGTAGGTCCACTCCCTGGACGAAGCGGCCGAGTTCCTCATCGTAGCACTGGGAAAAGACTTCCGCAGCCACCTGGTCAGCCTCCGCCGCCCAGCGGCGGGCAGCGTCCTCCCTTCCCACAAGGTGTGCCAAGCGGGACCCGGTTTGGATCGCCACCCAGCACAGGACGAGCGAGTGCGTGTAGCGCTGGGGTGCACCGCGGAACTCCCAAAGGCTCGCGTCAGGACGGTGCCAGTTCGCGGAGGACCATGCCACGAGCCGCTCGATCGCCCACCATTTTTCGCGAACGAAATCGATGTCCTCGCTTTCGCGCACGTAGCGCCAGATCGCCCACAGAAGGTCGCCCTCCACGTCGAGCTGCAGCTGCGCCGACGCCGCGTTGCCAACCCGCACGGGGCGGCTGCCGCGATGTCCCGAGAGCCAGCGAAGTTCGCGTTCGCCGAGGCTGAATGTGCCATCGATGCGCATGAAGGGCGAGAGGAACGGCTTGCCGGTCATCTGCACTGCACCAAGCAGGAACTCGATCAGTCGGCGCGTGGCGGATACGTCGCCGACCAGGAGAAACGCTTCCGCAGCGTAGGAGGCGTCGCGCACCCAGACGAAGCGGTAATCCCAGTTTCGCGAGCCGCCGACCTGCTCCGGAAGGCTGGTGCTGGGTGCTGCGAGCACGGCGCCGCTGGCGCGGGAGGTGAGACCCCGCATCGTCAGGACCGATCGCTCGAAGGCTGCCCCGAGCGGTCCCGGCACCGAGGGGAGCGGCGCGCTGCGCCAGAAATGAACCGCGTCGCGCAGCGTGTCTTCTGGGTCGTCGCCGAGCTCCAGGAGCTCCTGCTGCTCCTTCTCGAGATCCGGCGTGTGCCGCAGTACCAGTTCGTGATCTCCCGGCGGCAGCAGCCAACGCTCGCGGTCGATGAGGCCGGCGCGCGCACCGCGCAAAAAGAGCAGGACCGCTCCCGTATCCTGCGGATCGCGGTAGACTGCGCCATCCGGCCGGGCTTCCTGCGCCGCGAGCGACTGACCGTAGCGGAAGCGGGGACGGCATTCCACGATGAGAGGCACCTCGCTGCGCACCAGGCGGCGCAGCTCAGCACGACCGATCACGAGGTAGTCCGTGATCGTGGCGGTGCCTGATGGCGTGCGCAGCCGCGTCTCCAGTACGTTCGTCCCTGGAACGTAGGACTGGTCGGCGCGGAAGGCCGTTTCCGGCCGCAAGGAGAAGTGCCCGCCAACCTCTGCGTCGAGCATGCGGCTGAAGACGGCGTCGGAGTCGAAGTGGGGCAACGGCAGCCAGTCGATCGAACCGTGCGGCGAAATCAGCGCAGCGGTCTGTCCGTTTGATATGAAGCCGTAAAACTGCTTCAAGGTATTCTCCTAGAGAATCAGATCAGTGATTTTACCCTAGTCTATCCGCTGATCCACCGTGCCGCCAACGCTGCGGCTGAGCCACCGAAAAAAGGACCCGCCGGCGTCGGTCGTGGCCGGCGGGTCCCAGTCGTCAGTCCGCGCCGATTCCGCGCGGCTGCCATTTCACAGGGTCCTGGTTCAGGCGGTGGGCAGATCCTCCGCGCTGGTGGACGTCCTCGAACTCCTTCGGAGAGATGGCCAGTGCCTCTCCGGCAAGGAGGCCAGACACCCCGCGCTGGCCTGGTTCGGTCCGCACCCATTCCGGCGGGACCGCCATGTCCGGACCCGTGTAGTCGAGCGGCTCCGTATAGGTGCCGATGTAGCCTTCGAAGTTGCGCAGCACGACGCGGCCCTGGCTCTGGGAGATCAGGTAGTTCGGGCCGACCGGGACCTTTCCACCACCGCCTGGCAGATCCACCACGTAGACCGGGACAGCGTAACCGGACATATGCCCGCGCAGCGACTCCATGATCTCGATGCCCTGGGCGACCGTCGTGCGGAAGTGCCCGGCACCGTGGACCTCGTCGCATTGATAGATGTAGTAGGGTCGCACCCTGAGCCGCACCAGTTCGCGCATCAGCTTCTGCATCACCACCGGATGGTCGTTGATGCCCCGCAGGAGCACTGTCTGGGAGCCAAGAGGGATGCCGGCGCGGCTTAGTCGGTCGAAGGCCTCCGCCACTTCGGGCGTCAGTTCCTTCGGGTGGTTTACGTGCACGTTCATCCAGAGCGGGTGGAACTGCGAGAGCATGTCGCACAGTTCCTGGGTGATGCGCTGCGGGGTGAAGATGGGCACGCGGGATCCGATGCGGATTACTTCGATGTGCTCGATTTTGCGCAGTTCGCGCAGCACGCTTTCCAGCACCTTGGGATTCAACACGAGCGGATCGCCGCCCGAAAGCAGGACGTCCCGCACCTGCGGCGTCCTGCGTAGGTACTCGAGCTGGGCTTCGAACTCGGTCGGGCTGAAGTTCGCGTGGGGGTCGCCCACGATGCGGCTGCGGGTGCAATACCGGCAGTAGCTGGCGCACTGGGTCGTGATCAGCATCAGGACCCGGTCCGGGTAGCGGTGCACAAGGCCCGGCACGGGACTGTGGCGGTCCTCGGCGAGGGAGTCTGCCATCTCCGCGTCGAACGGCACGAGCTCCTGCCCTGTCGGCAGCACCTGCCGGCGGATCGGACAGGTCGGGTCGTCCGGATCGATGAGCGAGGCGAAGTACGGCGTGATGTCCAGCCGAAGGAGGCCGCTGGCGCGAATCCCTTCCTCCTCGTCCGGCGTCAGGCGGATGATCTGCGATAGTTCGCCGATCGAGTTCAATCGGTTCTTGAGCTGCCAGCGCCAATCGTTCCAGTCGGCGTCCGGCACGTCACGCCAGAGCGGCGCGCGCGTGTTGCGCGGCAACTGCAGCTGGCTGCGCACCGTGGCGGCGGGATGCTTGGTCAAACCTGTATTCCTCCCCTGAATCCGAGGCAGGTTGCTACCGAAGCGTAGGCGGTTTCGCGCCCCGCAAAAAGGACGTTCGCATTGCAGCGGCAGTGCCGCTGCGGTGGGTGCGCCCCCATTATAACGGCGCAGGAGCGCTATGCAGTCTATAGTGGTCTTAAATTTTGCGTTTGCACAGGATAGACCCGGAACGAAGATGGGCAGGACGCACGGTCGCGTCCTGCCCCGGACTCGTACAGATCTAGAGGTTCGGCGTGAAGTACCGCGCCAATTCGTCCTCGATGGCGATGACGCGGCGCATGATGTGATTGCGTTCGTTGTACTGCTTCTTCTTTGCCCGCTCCAAGAGGACGTGCTTCTCGCGCTGCAGGGTCTCGATGTGCGCGACGACATCGGGCGGGTACGGCAGCGCACTCCGCTGTGTCATGACAATCTCTCCTTCGCTTCCGCAAATCAGCATAACGAGTTGCGGCAGCCTCGGCAATAGTCGAGGCTGCCGCGATTGGGTTGCGCTTCTAGGCGCGGCTGAGGCGCCGGCGCAGCATGGACATGATCCAGGCAACCTCCTCGGCACCGAGGAGATGCGCGATGACGGCGTAGGATACGGCGCCGACGAGGATCGGCCAAAGCAGCATCAAAAGGTAGCGGAAGAGATGCGGTCCGAACAGGAGGTGCGGCATGATCTGCTCCACGCCCAGAATGAAGAATGCCATCCCAAGCGACGAGATCAGCGCCGCGAGCGATGTCTTGAGGATGCGCCTTCCCTGGAGCGGCCCCGCGCGCCGGCGCAGTGCGCGCAGCAGGAGGCCGGCGTTCAGGATGCCGGTGAGCGAGTAGGCGAAGGCGAGTCCGTTTGCACCGCCGGTCCCGTGCGGCCCTCTGAAGAGATGCACAAAGATGAAGTTCATCGCGACGCCGGCCACCAGGGAACTCGCGCCGATGATCACGGGCGTGCGCGTGTCCTCAAGCGCGTAGAAGCCGCGGCTGATGATCTCGTATGCGGCGTACCCAGTGATTCCGATCGTATACCAGAAGAGCGCACCGGCGGTGACGTCGGTGGCGTGTTCGCTGAACTGCCCATGCTGGAAGAGCACCTGGACAAGCGGGTGCGAGATGAGCAGGAGACCGACGGATGCCGGGATGGTGACGAAGAGGACGGCGCGCAGCGAGTCGGAGAAGGTGCGGCGGAAGGCCTTGCGGTCATTCAGCACCGCGTGGCGGCTGAGTCCGGGCAGCAGCGTGATGCCGACGGAGATGGCGAACATGACTGGCACGAGCATGATGCGGGATGCGAGGAACAAGGCGTTCACGGTGCCCTTCGGCAATGTAGAGGCGAGAAACGACTGGTTGATCAGGAGGTTGATCTGCGCGATCGAGAGTCCGAGCATCACCGGGAGGATCAGGCGGAAGATGCGCTGGATGCCTGGATGGCGCAGGGCCAGGGAGAGGTAGTAGCGCGGCCGCAGCCGTAGTACGCCGATCACCTGCACGGCGAAGTTGATGGCCGCGCCGATCAGCGTGGACCAGGCGAAGGCGGCGATGCCGAAACGGCTCGCGAGCGCCATACCGATGAGGATGATCGCGAGGTTGTATGCGAGTGGACCGAGCGCCGTACCCCAGAACTCGTTGTAGGCGTACTCGGTGCCGATCAGGACGCCGTTCAGGCTGTGGAAGAAGATGCTCGCCAAGGTGATGCGGGTGAGGTAGACGGTGAGGTGCAGTTTGGCCGGCCCGAACCCCGGTTCCACGAGGTGCATGTACCAGGGGGCGAGGATGAACGCGAGCACCAGCACCACCGTCATCATCAGTGCGACGAAGTTGAACGCGATGGACGTGACACGCCAGCCCTCATCGTCGTTCCCCTCCGCGATGTAGCGCGTCAGCGTCGGGATGAACGCGGAGGAGATCCCGCCGCCGATCAGGACCATATAGAAGGTGTCCGGGACCATGAACGCCGCATTGTAGGCGTCGGTCAGGTTGCCCTGGCCGAATAGGGCCGAGATCACCGAGCTGCGGAAGAAGCCGAGGATGCGCGAAAGTACCATCGCCAACGCGACGATCGTCGTCGCCTGGCGCAAGGTCTGAGCCCGCCGGTTCATGATTCGCGAACCCCCGGCCGTAGTGCCTGTGCGCATTGCATCTCGTCTATTATCGCACATGGGGAGTGAGGTTGAGGCGCCTTGCCGTGTCGGATACGATGGAAAGGCGAACCTGCGCGCCGAGTCGCGCTCGAAGGAGGAAGGCCGCGGCTGTCAGTCGCGGCGACGCCATGACATGGAAACTCGGAGTGCTTTGGGGAATTCTGATTACCGTGGTGGAGTGGCTCGGCTACCTGGCCCAGCGGGGAGGGGTTGATTGGGCGGCAAAGCCTCTTCTCCTCGTCACCCTGGCCCTGTTCGTCTACGTCGGGTATAGCGCTTTTCGCATTAACCGCCGCGTCATACCGTCTCTCTTGACGTCGCTTCTGGCCGGCCTGATCGCCGGCTTCTTCAGTGCGCTTGCATTGTTTCTGGCACCGGGACAGGGTTTCCTGAGCGTAATCCAGCAATCGTTGATGACGGCCTTTTCCGCCGGACTCTTCGCGGTGCTGCTGGGGGCGATCGGGGCTCTTTGGGCCCGGGTCGGGTACGTGACCCAGAGAGGGGCGCCGAAGTGAGCGAAGCAAACGGACGCATGCTGCAAGATTACTGGGCAGATCTCCTACTGGTCGCCGAGGAGGCAGCGCTCGCGGTGCTGCCGCACATCGGGCGAGGTGACAAGGAGGCGGCCGACCAGGCCGCTGTGGATGGTATGCATCACGCGTTCAGGGGGCTTCCGCTCTCGGCGCGCGTCGTGATCGGCGAAGGCGAAATGGACGAGGCGCCGATGCTGTTCATCGGCGAGGAGTTGGGGCGCGGGGGAATCAAGTGCGACATAGCCGTCGACCCGCTCGAGGGAACAGGCCTTACAGCCTACGCTCAGGATGGCGCGATGACGGTACTGTCGGCGGGCCCTGCCGACAGCCTCTTGCACGCGCCAGACATCTACATGGAAAAGATCTGCGCCGGTCCGGCTGCCGCCGGGCGACTACATATCGACGTGCCGCTCTCAGAAAACGTGAAGGTGCTTGCCGCTGCGCTCCATAAGAAGCCCGGCCAACTGGTGGCGGGTGTCCTGGACCGACCGCGCCATGCTTCTGCGATCGCGGAACTGCGCACGCTGGGAGTGGCAGTGCGCCTGCTCTCGGCAGGCGATGTGGGCCCTGCCGTCGCGACCTGTCTGCCTGGCGGCGGCGTTGACCTTGTGGTGGGAACCGGCGGGGCTCCCGAAGGAGTCCTCGCAGCGTGTGCCGTGCGGGCGCTTGGCGGAGCGTTCTGTGGGCGCTTGCGGCCGGAGAGCGATCAGGAGCGCACCCGTCTCAAAGAGATGTTCGGCGAAGACGCCGAGCGGCCTTTGCAACTCGAGGACATCGTGCGAAGCGACGACGTCGTGTTCGCGGCGACCTCCGTGACCGACTCCGTTTGCGGTCCTGCGCCGCAGCGCCAAGATGGCGGGGTGTGGCTCTCTTCGCTCGCCATCGCGGGTGGGAAGGTCCGCAGGGTGCGCCGCTTCGTCGCCATAGCGGAAGGCTAGGTTCGGGCCGATGCCTGGGAACGGGGTGTGATCGCAGTCTACTGGCAACTATCGCTGCTGGCGCTGTCGCTGGGCCTCGACAATCTCTCTGTTGCGGTCGGAATCGGGGTGCAGGGCGTGTCCGGCCGCCGCGCGTTTGCGATCGCGGCGCTGTTTGCGTTGTTCCAGACCGCCTTGCCCGCGGCGGGGATCTGGCTAGGCAGTGCGATCGGGCCGCGGCTTGGCGACTACGCCGGCTACGTCGGCTTCTCGGCACTCTTTGTGCTTGGCGTACTGACCACCATTTTTGCGTTGCGCCCTGGCAAGTCCGGCTTTCAGCTCAGCAGTGGAACCGGACTGATCCTGGCAGCGGGGGGCGTTAGCCTCGACTCCCTGGCTGTGGGCTTCTCGCTGGCGCTGGTGGGTTTCCCGCCGCTGATCACGGTCATCGCGCTTGGACTTTCCGCATGGATCATGACCTGGGCAGGCCTACTGTTCGGTCGCCAGATCGGCGCGCGCATGGAGGAGTGGGCGGAGGCAGCGGCAGGCGCAGTGCTTGCAGTGACTGGACTCGTGCTCTTCCTGCATAAGCTGCTCGGCTAGGCCCCGAAGGCACCTTGACCATCGCCCATGCGGGTGCTATTCTTTGTAGAGCATCGCCCTCATGAAGGGTGTATTTTTCTGGCGCTTTGACCCCGTCGGAGTATCCGACGGAGCGCGCGTGCGACAAGGTGGTGACACGTTAGATGAAACCGGGCATCCACCCGACGTACGAGAGAACGACGATCACCTGTTCTTGCGGGCACACCTATGAGGTTGGGTCCACGAAGAAGAACATTCGCGTCGAGATCTGCTCGCATTGCCACCCACTGTTCACGGGCGGACAACAGCGCATCGTCGACACAGGCGGCCGCGTCGAGCGCTTCAAGAAGCGCTACGGTCTGTAGAAAGGAGGCGGGCCACCGCCTCTTTTTTCTTTCATGGGCCCATGCGCGAGGGGAGACGGATGTTCTGCGCGACAGGGCCCCTAGAGCCGGAGGGAGCTAGCTGTGGACGAACGACTGGAAGCACTGGTGCGCCAATTTGAGGAACTTCAGCTGGAGCTTGCCGATCCGGAGCTCTGGAAGGACCCTTCGCGCGCTGCCGACCTTCGCCGCCGTCAAGGCGAGATCGAGCCGGCAGCGGAGCGCGCGCGGGAACTCGAGAAGGCGCGCGCGGAGCTGAGGGACCTGCAGCAGTTGGCGCAAAGTGACGACGAGGATCTTTGCAAGCTCGCAGCCGAGGAGCAGACTGGCCTCGAGGAAAGGATCGCCAGCCTGGACGCGGAGATCACAGACCTCCTTTCGCCGCGCGACCCACGCGACGACAAGGACGTGATCGTGGAAGTCCGCGCAGGTGCGGGCGGAGATGAGGCGGCGCTCTTCGCCGGTGAACTCCTCAGAATGTACGGGCGGTATGCTGAGCGGCACAACTGGCAGGTTGAGATGATCGACGAAAGCCCGACGACGATCGGCGGGTTCAAGGAGGTCATTTTTGCCGTCAAGGGGCGTGGAGCGTACTCTCGCCTGCGCTTCGAGAGCGGTGTCCACCGCGTGCAACGCGTGCCCGAGACGGAGGCGCAAGGGCGCATCCATACGTCGACGATCACCGTGGCGGTGCTGCCGGAGACGGAGGACGTCGAGCTGCATATCGACCCGCAGGAGTTGCGCATCGACACGTACCGCTCCGGCGGTGCAGGTGGACAGCATGTCAACAAGACCGAGTCGGCGGTGCGGATCACCCACCTGCCGACGGGCATCGTAGTGATCTGCCAAGACGAGAAAAGCCAGCACAAAAACCGCGACAAGGCGATGCGCGTACTACGTGCGCGCCTGATGGAGCGCCTGCAGTCAGAGGCGCACGCGGAGCTCGCGCAGGAGCGGCGCGCTCAGGTGGGGACTGGAGACCGGTCGGAGCGCGTGCGCACCTATAACTTCCCGCAGGGGCGGGTCACGGACCATCGCATTGGATTCACCACGCACCGTCTCGGAGAAATCCTTGACGGCGACCTGGACGAACTGTTTGATGCGCTGCGCCGGGAACTGCGATGACCAGGGCTGAGTTCCTGCGCTCGGGGCAGCTCCCGCAGCAGGAACTCGCGCAATTGCTCTGTGCCGCCATCGGAGTCGATCGCGCGCAACTCTACATCGAACCGCGGCTTGAGGTCCCTGCGATGGCCGCCCGCAGACTGAAGTCGCAGGTGGCACGTCGCCAGGAGGACTGGCCCATTCAATACCTCTTGGGACAGGCCTGGTTTTGGTCGCGCCCGCTTGTGGTGGGACCGGGAGTTCTCGTCCCGCGTCCGGAGACGGAGATAGTGGTGCAGGAGATGCTCGCCCGTGCGCCGGTTGGCGGGCGGGTCGCAGACATCGGCACGGGTTCTGGCGCCATCGCCCTGGCGGTGGGAATCGAGCGGTCCGACCTCCGCATCGTCGCAGTGGAGCGCTCCCGTCGCGCGCTGCGCTATGCGCGGCAAAATCTTGCCGGGATCGCGGACGTATTGGAGGGAGACCTCTTCGCGCCGCTGCGCGAACCCCAGGACGTGATTGCCTCGAACCCGCCGTATGTCAGGGAACGCGACTACGCCATGTTGCCGCCTGACGTGCGCCATGAGCCACGCGGCGCACTCGTGGGAGGTGCGGACGGCCTTACGGTGGTTCGGCGGCTCGTGCGCGGCGCTCCGGGCAGACTCGCCAAAGGCGGGTGGCTGATCCTCGAAGTGGGTGCGGGCCAGGAGGAGGAAGTGCTCAGCCTACTGGAGCGCGGAGGTTTTACGGAGCGGTTCGTGCAAGAAGATCTGGCTGGGATTCCGCGCGTCGTTGGGGGAAAACTGGCATGATGACCCAGCGTCTAAAGCCGGACGACGCGGGCGTTTCGTGCGCTGCGGCATTGCTGCGCGCGGGCGCGCTCGTCGCCTTCCCCACGGAAACGGTCTACGGCCTCGGGGCGAACGCGGCGGATCCGGGTGCCGTTGCGCGCATCTACGCGGCGAAGGGGCGGCCCGCCGACAATCCCCTGATCGTGCATGTGGCGAGCCCGGGCGCAATCGATGAATGGGCGGTGCCGGACGTGCGCGCTCGAGAGCTAGCGCGCCGGTTCTGGCCCGGCCCGCTGACGCTCGTATTGCCTGGGCGCGGGCTGTTCGGCGCCCCGACTTTGGCGCTGCGCATGCCGGCGCAGCCAGTGGCGCTTGCCCTGCTCGCGGCAGTTGGCCGGCCGATCGCCGCCCCGTCGGCGAACCGCTCTGGCAGGCCGAGCCCGACATCGGCCCAAGCAGCCTACCAGGAGATGCAGGGGCGCATCGAGGCGGTGCTTGAAGGTCCGACTGCAAGGGTGGGCATCGAGTCGACCGTTCTCGACTTGTCGCTGGCGGAGGCCGCGCTCCTCCGCCCAGGCGGTATCTCCGCCGCGCAGATCGCCGATGCGCTCGGCGAGCACATCGGCGAGGCCAAAGGCTCCGCGCGGTCGCCGGGCACGCGCTACCGGCACTACGCGCCTGAGGTCGAAATCACTCTCTTTGCGGACGACGAACGCCAGAGGCTGATCGAGAGCGTTGCACGCGCTCTTTCTGCGTGCCGCGGTTCTTGGTACATTGGCCTTGCGGAGACGGCGCCGAAAGGCGCGAAGGGTCTTTTGGCGAACGACGTCCGACAGCTGCAGCAGGAGCTTTATGCCGCTCTGTTAGAAGCCGAACGCCAGGGAGCGCCGGTCGTCGCAGTTCTGCCGCCGCAGTCCTCGTCTGCAGCAGGGGTGCGTGATCGCATGCTGCGGGCGGCTGGCGGCAAGGTGCAGGCGGCACAGGGTCGGGAGGAGTGACGGCGATGGAACGCGTGGTGTTCCTTTGCAGCGGCAACACATGCCGCAGCCCACTTGCTGCGGCGATCCTACGTGCGCGTCGGCCCGATGCGGACATCCTCTCCGCCGGACTTGCGGCGCTTGAAGGAAGCCCCGCAGCAGAAGCCGCAAGGGCGGTTGCGCGGGAGCGCGGCCTCGACCTGGAGGGCCATCGCGCGCAAAACGCGTACAGCGAGCTGTTTTCCGGCGGGACCATCGGCCTTGCGATGACGCGACGCCTTGCGGACGAGGCCCGTCGGCGATTTCCGGATGCGGCCGACCGCATCTTCAGCCTAGGCGCCTATGCGGGGTCACCCGACCAGGACGTGGGTGATCCGATTGGCCAGGGAGACGCCGAATACCGGATCGTCGCGAACCAGGTCGCGGACCTACTGCGCGAGGCAGAAGCGCGAACCGGCTGGCTCTATCTCCAGACGGTCGGCATCGGGTCCGACCACGCTGGACTCATTCTGAAGCGAGAGGTGCTGGCGGCACTTCGCCAAGAAGGGATTCCGGCCCGCGATTATGGGACCGACAGTGCAGAAAGCTGCGATTATCCAGACTTTGCGCAGGCGGTGGGGCACGCGGTCGCAAGCGGCGAAGTCGGTGCCGGGGTGCTCATCTGCGGCACCGGGATCGGCATGTCGATCGCGGCCAACAAGATCCTTGGCGTGCGTGCTGCGTTGGCGGGAGAGGGACTTGCGGCCGAACTGGCGCGCCGACACAACGATGCCAACATCCTTTGCCTCGGTTCGCGCTTGACCGGTCCCGAACTGGCGCGAGAGGCCGCTCTTCGCTTCTTGCGCAGTTCCTTCGAGGGCGGCAGGCATGCACGCCGCGTCGCGAAGATCAGCGCGATGGACCTGGACAACCGCTGAGGACGGGAGGGTAGGGCGGCGATCGCCGCCGTGCCGTATGGAGGGTTTGAAAGAGTCAGCAGAGGCGGCCTTCACCGAGCTTGTGCAGACGGCGCGGCTTCGGCCCGGCGACGTCGTGGTGGTCGGAGGTTCCTCCAGCGAGGTGCAGGGGCAGCGGATCGGCAGCGCGTCAGCCCTCGCTGTGGGCGAGGAATTGTACTTGGGCCTCCATCAGGCTGCGTCCGCGACGGGAGTGGAACTGGCGGTGCAGTGCTGCGAGCATCTCAACCGAGCGATCGTCGTGCGCCGCGCGGTCTGCCGCGAACGTCGGCTTCAGGAGGTGACCGCCGTACCGGTGCCCGGCGCCGGCGGCGCCCTGGCCGCCGCCTACTACCAGGCGCTCTCGGACGAAGCGTGCCTGGTTGCGTCCATTGCGGCCGAAGCCGGCATCGACATCGGCGACACGTTGATCGGCATGCACCTCAGACCGGTGGCAGTTCCGGTTCGGCTGAGCATCACAAGGATCGGCGCGGCGCATGTCGTCGCAGCCCGAACGAGGCCGCCGTTAATCGGCGGCCCGAGGGCGCACTATCCGGAGGGCACATCGCGGTGAGCCGCCAGCGGCCGGGCTGGGACACCTACTTCATGCGCATTGCGGACGCCGCCAGCGAGCGGTCCACTTGCCTGCGGCGCTCGGTCGGTGCCGTCCTTGCCAAGGAGCGGCGCATCCTCGCGACCGGGTACAACGGTGCACCGGAGGGATTGCCGCACTGCCTGGACGTCGGGTGCCTGATGGTGGACGGGCACTGCGTTCGCACACTCCACGCGGAACAGAACGCCTTGCTGCAGGCGGCAGCGCACGGTGTCTCGACCGAGGGAGCGACAATCTACGTAACGTCTGAACCCTGCCTGCAATGCACGAAAATGTTGTTGAACGCGCGGGTGCGCCGAATCGTCTATCGCGACGAGTACGCCGACGCCTTGGCCAGGGCGCTTCGGGCCGAGGCGGGAATTCGCTGTGAGCGGGTCGAAGATTCAGACCCGGAGACGCATGGCGTCGGGGAGGACGATGGACAAAGTGGCAGAGACGAAGCAGGTGCACCTTCCGAGACTTGATGGCCTGAAGCCGACGTTGGAGTCTACCGCACTGAAAGTGATGGAAGAGGCGGGCGAACTGGGCGCGGCGATCGGCAAGGTGCGCGGCCTTTCTGGCGAACACGTCGCGTTGGATGAGCGTGCCGCGATGCACCACGTCGCCGAAGAATTATTGGATGTTGCACAGACGGCCGTAACCATGATGTTCGTTCTCGAAGAGTCTTACGGAGTAGAAATCGGTAAGATCGTCGAGGCGCACGTCCAAAAGCTTGTGAGGAAGGGATACTTGCGGCAGGCTTAAATCGTGAGCCGAGATGAGCATCCGTATTGAGTAGATATATCCTTTGACGCACTCCACTGTCGGGCCTATGATACAGTCGTTTGACTTCGTCACCTAACTGGGGAGTAATCGCATGCCACAACTATTTGCGGCCCTTCTGGCCGGTGCCATTGTGCTTGCGTTGACGCCGCTGGTGCGTCGTTGGGTTGTCGCACATGGCTTCCTCAAGCAGCCGGGCGCACGCAGCATGCATCGACGTCCCATGCCGCATATGGGCGGACTTGCGATCGTCGGAGGCTTTACGCTGACGGCAGCCGCAACTTCGTGGCAGACGCCGGGCGTCATTGGCCTGCTTGCGGGCGGACTTGTCATCGCCGTCATTGGATTGATCGACGACATATGGAACCTCAGGCCTTGGCAAAAGCTGCTCGGCCAGGTCCTTGCCGCTGTCGTGCTGGCGGTGTTCGGCGCGCACGTCGGCTGGATCACGAACCCATTCGGCGGCATCCTCTTTACCGGATTCTGGGGCTATGTACTGACGGTTTTCTGGGTCGTTGCCGTAACGAACATCCTCAACCTGGCGGACGGCCTCGACGGCCTGGCTGCGGGACTCACTGCCATCGCGTCACTCGCGATGCTGGTGGTGCTGCTGCACCAGAACGAGGGCGCGGTAGCGGTGCTGGCTGCCGCACTGGCTGGCGCGACGATCGGCTTTTTGCGCGACAACTTCGCCCCGGCGAACATCTTCATGGGAGACACCGGCGCGATGTTCCTCGGCTACGTGCTGTCCGCGCTTGCCGTGATCGGCACTGACAAGCAGGCGGCCGCGCTCGCGATCGGCGTGCCAATCCTCGCGCTGGGGCTTCCGTTCTTTGACACGGCGTTTGCGATCGTCCGCCGCCTGCGGGCCCACCAGCCGATCGGGCAAGCGGATCGCGGCCATTTGCACCATCGTCTGATCGATCGCGGCCTCTCGCAGCGCCGCGCTGTCCTGCTCCTCTACACCGTTGCGGTCATGTGCGGCCTGGGAGCCGTCGCGCTTGTGCTGCTGCCGCACCATATCGGACTTGTGATCGTCATCCTCCTCCTTCTTGGGCTTGTGGTGATCGGCGCGCGGTCCGGTGTACTGCGCGTGAAAGAGGACCCCAAGCCGGCGAAGCAGCGCGGGGTCGCCCGTTGAGCCGGCGGGTTCTCGCCGTCTTCGGTACGCGGCCGGAGGCCATCAAGATGGCGCCAGTCGTGCAGCGTGCGAAGGACTTCGGCGTCGACTGCCGAGTCTGCGTGACTGCGCAGCATCGCGGCCTCTTGGACGGCGTCCTCGATACGTTCTCCCTGCGGGCTGACTACGACCTCGACATCATGCGCACTTCGCAGAGCCTTACCGACATCGCAACGTCCGTGCTGTCCGGTCTTGAGCCGGTGCTCGACGAGGCGAGGCCGGAGCTCGTCCTCGTGCACGGCGACACCTCAACGACCCTCTACGCTGCACTCGCTGCCTACTACCGCCACATACCGGTCGGCCACGTAGAGGCCGGACTGCGCTCAGGCGACAAGTACAGCCCGTGGCCGGAGGAAATGAACCGCGAACTCACCGACCGCATTGCAGATCTCCTGTTCCCGCCCACTCCGCGGGCGCGGCGGGCGCTGGAGCGCGAGGCATGCACCGGGCACATCTTCGTGACCGGCAATACTGTCATCGACGCGGTCCAGCAGGTTGCTGGCGCGCCGGGCCGGCTGCCTACCGCTCAGCTCGAGGAGATTGCGCAGGCGCCCTATCTGATTGTCGTGGAGACCCATCGACGCGAGAACCTGGGCGAGCGCCACAGGGCGATGTTCCGAGCCATTCGGGCCCTGGCGGAGATGCGCGAGGATGTCGTCGTCGCATTCTCGGTGCACCCCAACCCCGCGGTGCAAGAACCTGCGCGCGAGATCCTCGGTGGACATCCGCGCATCCACCTGCTCTCGCCCCTCGACTATCCGCCGTTCATGCAGCTCATCGCGCGCGCAAAGCTCGTCATGACCGACTCCGGCGGGCTGCAGGAGGAGTGCCCCGCGCTGGGCGTGCCGCTTCTACTGCTGAGGGATACGACGGAGCGGCCGGAGGCGATCGAGGCGGGCGTCGTAGAGATGGTGGGGTACAATGAGGACACTGTGCTCGCAGCGGCCCTGTCTTTGCATGACGACACGCAGCGTTGGGAGTCCATGGCCAAGGCGCGCAACCCGTTTGGGGACGGCCACGCCTCGGAGCGCATCTGGCAATCGACGTTGCACTGGTTCGGCGACCTGACGGACTCGCCGCAGGAGTTCCGTTAGGCCGCGGCGCATAAGCCAGCGAAGTGTTCCAATGGGACGAAATGGCTGTCCGAAGGGACCCCAGATTGCCTAAGTGTCCCTTGTCACATAGGTAGGGCATCTCTTATACTAGGGAAGGAGGAAGGACTTTGTCGCGGAAATCCGGCGAATTCGCCGGTTTTGGTGCTTGGCGGTTGATGAGAGCGGAAGATTTCGGAACTGCTTTAGAAATCTTCGCAAAGCACTACGCAGATTACCCGGACGACGGCCCGGACCTCCGGCGACGGTCGCTGACACGACGCCATCGAGATGCCGCAACACGCGGCGTCGGTGGCTAGGCAATGCGCCGAATCGCCTTTGCCATCGGGTTTGCGCTTGTCGCCTTGGCTGGCGTCATATGGACGCTGCGTCCGGGCGACGCGGTTCGCCTGGGGGTCTTCGCCGGCACGGTTGTCGCCGTGGTAACCCTGGCGATGCTCTTCTCGCGCAGGGACTCGGTCGATGCGCTGGGCATCAAGGGCGCAGTGCGTTGGGTGCGAGTCAGCTTCGTCTCACGCATGGCGGTACTGCTACTCGTCTTGCTGCTGCTCCGCAAGCAGCTCGGAGCGTCGGGGGATCTTGCGTTCCTCGGCGGTTTCTTTGTGGTGGAGGCCGCAATGCTCATCTTGCTCGCGCGGGAAAAGGGGTGACGCATGGAACCGCAGCTGCAGTGGAACGTCTTCGGATTCGTCGTGAACGCCGACACGATGATCTTCAGTTGGGTCTCGATGGTCATCGTCTTCATCCTGTTTCGCTTGGCGGCGCGCAAGGCAAGCGTGGAGCGACCCAAAGGCGTTCAAAATGTGATTGAACTTGCGTTCGAGTTTGTGAACGGTTTCATTAGGGAAAACGTCAACGACGAGCAGGGGCGGCGTATCTTCCGGCTGCTTGTCAGCCTCCTTCTATATCTCCTTGTCGTCAACATCTTTAGCCTGCTGCCGTTCCCGTTCATGCACGCGGCCGCGGCGGACTTCAACCAGACCCTGGCGCTCGCCACAATCGTATTCGTTTTGATCCACGCGTACGGCATTGTCTACCGCGGGGCTCGCGGCCACGCGAAGAACTTCACGTTGCCGCTGTGGCCGCTCACGCCGATCAACATGATGGAAGCGATCACGAACCCCTTGACGCTTGCGATGCGACTGTTCGGCAACATCTTCGCAGGCGACCTCTTGATGGGCATCGCCGGGGGCATCGTGCCAGCGACCGCCGCGATCTCGGTCGGCTTCGGAGTCGCATTCGTCGCGTCCGTGGTGATCCAGGTCGCCGTCCTCGGCTTCAATACCTTTATCGCCATCGTGCAGTCCTACATCTTCATGATGCTGACGCTCGCCTACGTGAGCCAGAGCATGAAGCCCGTGGGCGAGCACTAAGAGGCAAAGCCAAGGGAACTTCTTGAAGGGAGGTGAGCGGATGATTACGACGGCGCAGGCAATTGCGCTGCTCGGTGCCGGTCTTGCAGCCGGCGGTGCGGCGATCGGAGCCGGTATCGGTGACGGCCTGCTGATGGGCCGCACGATGGAGGGGATCGCGCGCCAGCCGGAGGCGAAGAGCTTCCTGCAGGGCACGATGTTCGTGTACTTCGGTCTGGTTGAAGCCATGCCGATCATTGCTCTGGTTCTGGCCTTTATCATGCTGGGAAGGGGCTAATCCCACCTAGCGCGCTTGGCAAGGCGCGGGCCGCGTGGTTCGCGCCAACCGCCTGAAAGGAGCACACCTTGCTAGGACTCAACGTCGGAACATTCATTGCCGAGGTTGTCTCCTTCCTTCTCTTCCTCTGGCTCATGTCCAAGTTCGCCTTCCCGCCGATCGAGAAGATCTTGAATGATCGGCGTGAACGCATCGAGGGTGCCATTGGGGAAGCGCGCCGCGACCGTGAGGAAGCGGCTCGATTGAAGGAGCAGTTCGAGGCGCAGATTGAGAGTGCGCGCCAAGAGGCGCAGGCTCTGATCGAGCGTGCGCAGCGCACGGCCGATCTCCAGGCTCAGGAGACGATCCAGAGCGCCCGCCAGGAGGCGGAGCGGCTCGTCGCGATGGCCCGCGAGGAGATCGACGGCGAGAAGCGCGAAGCGCTGCGCGAGATCCGCAGGGAAGTCGCGGACCTGTCGCTCGCGATCGCTGGCCGCGTGCTGCAGGAGGAGCTGGACGGCGCTCGTCAGCGCAAACTGGTTGACGAGTTCCTAAGTACGGCGGAATCGGGCTCATGAGCAACGCGGCGATCGCGCGTCGCTACGCACAGGCGCTGATCTCCGCGAACGGCGGGGACGCCCTGGCCGTACGCAGCGCATACGGAGAACTGCTCGACATCTACCGCGCGGAGCCCGCCCTGCGCACGGCGATGATGAGTCCCCGGATTGCGACGGCGGAAAAGGAACGCGTGCTGCGCCGACTGTTGCCTGATGCCCCTCCCGTGCTACAGAGTTTTCTGCGCCTCACCTTCGAGCGCAGGCGGGAAGCGGAGATCGAGGCGATCTACGAGGAATATTGCCTCATGGCCGACGCGCGTTCGGGAGAGGCGGAAGCAACGGTCGAGACGACGGTGACGCTGGCCGAGGGCGACCTTGAACGGATGCGCAACGCCCTGGAGCGCCGCTTCGGCCAGAAGCTGCGTCTTTCCCAGAAGCTCAACCCGTCCCTCCTTGGAGGAGTACGGGTGCGGGTCGGCGACCGACTGCTGGATGATACGGTGGCTGCGCGCATGCGGCGCGTTCGCCGCATGCTGCTCTCTGAGAGCGAATTGGGGGGACAGGCGTGAACCTCAGACCCGAGGAGATCACCTCGGTCCTGAAGCAGGAGATCGAGGGATTCGAAACCCGCGCCAGCGTCGAAGACGTCGGTACGGTACTGAACGTGGGCGACGGCATCAGCCGGGTCTACGGCCTTCGCAACGCGATGGCCGGCGAACTCGTAGAGTTCGAGAGCGGCGTACAGGGCATCGCACTGAACCTCGAAGAGGAAAACGTCGGCGTCGTGCTGATGGGTTCGGACGCGGCCGTGCGCGAGGGCGAACTCGTCCGCCGCACCGGGCGCATCATCGACGTACCAGTCGGTGACGAACTCGTCGGCCGCGTAGTCGACGCGCTCGGGAAGCCCTTGGACGGCAAGGGACCGATTGCGTCGCAGCGTCGGCGGCCGGTCGAGTCGGGCGCCCCTGGCGTCGTCGACCGCAAGCACGTCTCCGAGCCGCTGCAGACCGGTCTGCTATCCATCGACTCGATGATCCCGATCGGCCGCGGTCAGCGCGAACTGATCATCGGTGACCGTTCCACGGGCAAGACCGCGGTGGCAATCGACACCATCCTCAACCAGAAGGGCGAAGACGTCATCTGCATCTACGTCGCGATCGGGCAGAAGGCGTCGACCGTGGCGAACGTCGTGCGCATTCTGGAAGAGAACGGCGCGATGGAATACTCGATCGTCGTCTCCGCGACGGCGGCTGAGCCGGCCCCGCTGCAGTACTTGGCGCCCTACGCCGGCTGCGCGATCGGCGAGGACTTCATGTATCGCGGCAAGCACGCCCTGATCGTTTATGACGACCTCTCCAAGCACGCTGTCGCCTACCGCGCGATGTCGCTGCTGCTGCGCCGCCCCCCGGGCCGCGAGGCCTTCCCGGGCGACGTCTTCTACCTCCACTCGCGCCTCTTGGAGCGCGCGGCGAAGCTCTCCGACGAACTCGGCGGAGGGAGCCTCACGGCACTGCCGATCATCGAGACGCAGGCCGGCGACGTCTCCGCGTACATCCCGACCAACGTCATCTCGATCACCGACGGTCAGATCTACCTCGAAAGCGACCTGTTCTTCGCCGGTGTGCGACCGGCCGTGAATGCGGGCATCTCCGTGTCCCGCGTCGGCGGCGACGCGCAGATCAAGGCGATGAAGCAGGTGACAGGGCAGTTGCGCCTCGACCTCGCGAGCTTCCGCGAACTGCAGGCCTTCGCCCAGTTCGGGTCGGACCTCGACCGCTCGACGCAGCAGGCCATCGCGCGTGGCCAGCACATGACAGAACTCCTGAAGCAACCGCAGTACAAGCCATATCCCGTCGAGGAGCAGGTCGCACTGATCTTCGCCGGCAGCAACGGCTTCATCGATGACATTGCACTCAACCGCGTCACGCCATTCGCAAGCGGACTTCTGGCACACCTTCGGGCGTCCGGTGACCTGCTCGCGACGATCCGCAAGGAGAAGCGGCTGTCGGATGAGACCGAGAAGCAGCTGCGCAGCGCCATCGAGGAGTTCCGCAAGGTCTTCCAGGGCTAGGAGGGGCAGACATGCCGCAGGGCCTGCGCGACATCCGACGCCGCATCCGCAGCGTCGAGAGCACGCGCAAGATCACCCAGGCGATGAAGATGGTCGCGGCGGCGAAGCTCCGCCGCGCCCAGGAGAGCGCGGAGGCCTCGAGGCCGTACGCAGAGCGCATCGAGGATGCGCTGCGCTCCGTTGCAGCCGACGCCAGCGCGAGCCGCATGCCGCTTCTGCGGGCACGTCCGGTGCAGCGCATCGGCTACGTGGTCGTCACCGGCGACCGCGGCCTCTCGGGGCCGTACAACGCAAACATCCTGCGCCGACTGCAGCAGGAGATCGCCGGCGGAGGCGAGGCGGTATTCTTTGCGGTCGGACGCAAGGGCAGGGACTTCCTGCGCCGGCGTGGACACAACGTTGTCAAGGAGTACCTTGGCATCGGGGACTACCCGCGCTATCACCAGGCACAGTCGGTCGGCGAGGACATCGTCGCCGCCTTCACCAATGGTGAGGTGGATGAAGTGCGCCTCGTCTACGCGCAGTTCGTCACCGCGATGACACAGCATCCGAGCGTCCAGGTGATGCTGCCGCTGAAGACCCCTGAGGGGAAGGCGGCGCGCCAGTACATCTACGAACCGGACGCTGAGGCCGTATTGCAAGCGCTCGTGCCGCACTACCTCTACGCACTCCTCTACCGGGCCCTCCTGGAGGCCAAGGCCTCGGAATGGGGCGCACGCATGACTGCGATGGACTCGGCGACCCGCAACAGCGAGGAACTGATCCACGGGCTCGTCCTGCTCCTGAACCGCTTGCGGCAGGCGGCGATCACGAACGAGATCGCTGAGATCGTCGGCGGAGCGAACGCACTTCAGTAAACACCAGGAAGGAAGTGAGGCGCCGATGGCAATCGGCAAGGTGGTACGCGTAATCGGACCAGTCGTCGACGTGGAATTCCCGCCCGGCGAACTGCCCAGGCTGTATAACGCCGTGCGGATCGAGGGAGAGCCGGAAGGCGGTCAGAAGATTGCGCTGACGGCAGAAGTCGTACACCAGCTCGGCGACAATCGCGTTTCCTGCATCGCCATGTCCTCCACGGACGGACTGGTCCGCGGCATGGACGTACAGGACCTCGGGGAGCCGATCAGTGTACCGGTTGGACCGGAGACCCTGGGCCGCGTGTTCAACGTGCTCGGAGAGCCGGTCGACAAGCTGGGCCCGGTTCACACGAAGGAGCGCTTCCCGATCCACCGTGCTGCTCCCGGCATCGAGGACCAGGCAACGACGACCGAAATCCTCGAAACCGGCCTCAAGGTCGTCGACCTGCTCGCGCCGTATCCGAAGGGCGGAAAGATCGGTCTCTTTGGCGGCGCAGGTGTAGGCAAGACCGTCTTGATCATGGAGCTCATCCACAACATCGCTACGGAGCACGGCGGCATCTCGGTGTTCGCGGGCGTGGGCGAACGCACGCGCGAGGGCAACGACCTCTGGAACGAGATGAAGGAGTCCGGCGTCATCGACAAGACCGCAATGGTCTACGGTCAGATGAACGAGCCGCCAGGCGCACGTATGCGCGTCGGCCTCTCGGGCCTGACCATGGCGGAGTACTTCCGCGACGTCGAGAACCGTGACGTGCTGTTGTTCATCGACAACATCTTCCGCTTCATCCAGGCAGGCTCCGAGGTGTCGGCCCTGCTCGGCCGCATGCCGTCCGCCGTCGGCTACCAGCCGGTTCTGGCAACGGACGTCGGTCAGCTGCAGGAGCGGATCACGTCGACCAAGCGCGGTTCCGTAACGTCGATCCAGGCGATCTACGTACCTGCTGACGACTACACGGACCCCGCGCCTGCGACCACCTTCGCGCATCTCGACGCCACCACCAACCTCGAGCGCAGCATCGCTTCCCGCGGCCTCTACCCGGCCATGGACCCGCTCGCCTCGACCTCGCGCATCCTGGACCCGCACGTGGTCGGCGACGAGCACTACTCCGTGGCCCGCGGCGTGCAGGCAGTGTTGCAGCGTTACCGCGAACTGCAGGACATCATCTCGATCCTCGGCATGGATGAACTGTCCGAGGACGACAAGCTGACCGTGACGCGCGCACGCAAGATCCAGAACTTCCTCTCGCAGCCGAACTTTGTTGCGGAGCAGTTCACGGGCGTGCCAGGCAAGTACGTGCCGATCAAGGAGACAGTCCGCAGCTTCAAGGAGATTCTCGAAGGCCGCCACGACGACTTGCCAGAGGCCGCCTTCCGCTACGTCGGCGGCATCGAGGAAGCGGTCGAGAAGGCGAGGACTCTCTAGCATGGCTACCACCTTCGCCCTCTCGGTTGTGACGCCGGAGCGCGAGGCACTCCGCACCGACGCAGAGATGATCATCGTGCGCGGCGCGGACGGGGACCTCGGCGTGCTGGCGCGCCACATCCCTCTGGTTACCGCCATCCAGCCGTCCGTGCTGGTGATCAAGACGGCGGACGGAGAGCAGCAGCTTGCAGTGACAGGCGGCTTCCTTGAAGTGCGTGGCGATGTCGTTACAGTGCTCGCGCGCACAGCCGAGCGACCGGACGAGATCGACCGCCGACGTGCGGAAGAGGCGAAGCAGCGAGCAGAGGAACGGCTGCAGGAGCGCCTCGCCGATCTCGAGGAGGGGCGGGCAAAGCTGGCGCTGCAGCGCGCGTCGGTGCGCTTGCAGCTCGTTGAGGACGGATCCCGCACCGCCGTATAGCAGATGCGTCCAGTGGCAAGGCTCCATTCCGGGGGGACCCGGAATGCGAGCCTTGCCTCTTCTATTCTCCAGCGCCCTGCTCTTTTCTGGCACGGTCGCCGCACCACAGTCGGTACCAGCCCAAACCGACAGCTCGGCCGCGCTCGTGCCCCTCGCACGCGCCCTTGGCGCAACCCCGACATCCGCTTCGGTGGAAGTTTATGCAACCGAGATTGTCACCATCGCGCCGCCCGTGCAGTCGTTGGAGCACGCACTGCTGCCCAGTGCGCGGTGGCAGGAGTCGGCTCTTGGCAGCGGCACTGTCCTGCGCGGTGTGCGCGGCGGTTTGACCGCGCGGATCTCGGCCTTGCCGCTGCCCCACGGCCGGGTCTTCCTCAGCTGCAGTCGCAGCGAAGACGTACCACCCGCAAAAATTGCCAGTGCCCTCGAAGAGTTATGGGGAACGCCCTGCGGCACAGACGAGGCGTCCGTCGTCCTAACTGCGCGGCTCGGGGTTCGTCCTGATGCAGCGCAGATAAGGCAGGCGATTCGTTTGGTTGGGGCGAAGCCCTTGGGCGTCCTGGCTGGTCCAACCGGTGCATTCGCACTGGCTGAACTGCCGGGGGGCGCACCGCAGGTTACGGTCGGGGGCCGATCCATGAACCTTGCGCTGCGGATATCGTACGATAGGGCACCAACCGCCAATGTGCTCATCGGGGCGCCGACCTTGCGCCCCAGTCGATAGGGCATAGCCCACCGCAACTCTTGTGCCGAAGGGAACTGAAACAATCTTGGATCGTGACGAACAGGAGCCAGTCGGGGTCATCGCTGAACCGGACCTATATATCCAAGGCGGCCAGCCGCTACGCGGCGAGGTTCGCATCGAAGCCTCGAAGAACGCAGTCCTGCCGATCCTAGCCGCAACTCTGCTCACCGCAGATACCGTGCGCTTGCCGGGTGTGCCTTGGTTGCACGACGTCGACACACTTTGCCGGGTCCAGCGGGCGCTGGGTACCGACGTCGTGCGGGAAGGCCGCGACCTCATGGTGCAGGCAATCGACATTGATCCGTTCGCTGCGCCGGAGCATCTCGTGCGCCGGATGCGTGCGTCCTTCCTCATTGCGGGTCCCCTTCTCGCACGCTTCGGCGCTGCGCGCGTGCCGCTGCCGGGCGGCTGCGCAATCGGTTCGCGCCCGATCGACCTGCATCTCAAAGGGCTCGTCGCACTTGGGGCAGATGTTCAAGCCGGCAGCGGGTACATCGAGTTCAGGGCACCGCGGCTGCGTGGAGCGACTATCTATCTTGACTTCCCCAGCGTGGGGGCGACAGAGAACCTACTGATGGCAGCAGCGATGGCGGACGGATGGACGACCATCGAGAACGCCGCCCAGGAGCCTGAAGTGGTCGACCTTGCCAACTTCCTGTGCAGCATGGGAGGAGAAGTGCGCGGCGCCGGCACGGCCGAATTGCGGATCCACGGCGTGCGTCGCCTGCATGGTGCCGACTACCAAGTAATCAGCGACCGGATTGAAGCCGGTACCTACCTCGTTGCGACCGCAGCCACCGGCGGGGATGTAACGGTAGGACCGGTGCTGCCGGAGCACCTCAAGCCGCTCCTGGCGAAGCTGCGTGAGGCGGGCAGCGTGATTGACGTCGCGGGCGACACGGTGCGAATGCGCCAGAAGGGTCGCCTGAAGCCAATTGACGTCAAGACGATGCCGCACCCCGGCTTTCCTACGGACCTCCAAGCCCCCCTGATGGCGGCGTTATCGATTGCGGCCGGGACATCCGTCATCACCGAGACCGTTTTTGAAAACCGCTTCATGCACGTGTCGGAGCTGCGGCGCATGGGGGCCGACATCAAGATCGAGGGGCGCACCGCAATGGTCACGGGGGTCTCGTACCTCACCGGGGCAAACCTGCACGCGAGCGATCTGCGAGCGGCTGCTGCACTGGTAATCGCAGCCCTGGCAGCGGAAGGCAAGTCGACAGTTGCCGACGCGTACCACCTGGATCGCGGCTACGCAGGTCTTGAGGAGAAGTTTGCGGCGCTTGGAGCGGATATCGAGCGGCGCGCCTCGTGCTCAGAGGTCGTCTAGCCGATCAAATGGAGCGGGAGGGAGCCATCATG
Source organism: Bacillota bacterium (assembly GCA_021793645.1). Classification (GTDB taxonomy): domain Bacteria; phylum Bacillota; class Sulfobacillia; order JAJZYS01; family JAJYTV01; genus JAJYTV01. The sequence continues at coordinate 71,446 of JAJYSJ010000006.1, read as the reverse complement.
GGCCCCTCCCGCTTCGTATGTGCCGCTACTCGAGGTTCGGAATGGCGTAGCGTTCCACGATCGTTCGCGTTTCGTAGTACGCTGCGGGGTCGTCCGGTTCACGCGGGTTGCCTTCCTCTCCAGACGGCGACCGCACGCCTGCGAGCGGTCCCGTGGAGGCCCCGTTGAGGTAGAGGGTGCGCGCGAGCAGGTGCTCACGGATGAACTGGGCGTCGCGGGCGTCACGGGTGAAGGCGGCGGCGGCCGGAGCAGTTCCCGTGCCGCTGGCGAGTTCAACGGCGCGTGCAAGCGTCCCGGCCCGCATCACGCTGAGGAAGGGCCCAAAGATCTCTTCACTACCGATGCGGCTGTCCGTGGGTACGTCGTCGACCACCACCGGACCGATGAAGTGCCCCGGGCCAGCCTCGTCGCCGGGCCTCAGGACGGCTGCGTCACGCGCAGCCTGCGATGCATAGCCGCGCACACGCTGCAGCGCCGCCGCACTCACAAGCGGACCGTAGCGGTGGTTTTCCCACGCCGGCCCGCGGTCTGCGGCGTACTCGTCGATCGCCTGCAGCAGTCGGTCCAAGAATTCGTCGTGCACTGCCGAGAGCAGGATCAGGTGGGCAGTCGAAGTGCACTTCTGGCCCTGGTAGCTGAAGGCGGAGCGCACCACCTCGTGTACCGCCCAGGGCAGATCCGCGCTGGTGGTGACGATCGTCGCGGCCTTGCCGTCGGTGCGCGCAATGAAGCGCCGCGGATGTTCTTGCCCTGCTGTCCAAGTGGAGGCTGCCGCCTCCACCGCGGCGCCGCCGACCCTCGAACCGACGAAGGAGGCGAAGCGCACCGACGGATGGCGCACGAGGGCCTCCCGTAGAGTCGGGTCTTCGCCCGTAACGACGTTCAGCACGCCCGGCGGGAGCCCCGCCTCCTCGAAGGCCAGAAGAGCCTGGTGCGCGGCGACCGGTGCAACCTTGGAGGGCTTGACGACAACGGTGTTCCCCATGGCGATCGCGGCAGCCGCGATGCCGAGCGGGAGCGCCGCAGGGAAGCTGAACGGGGTCAGGATGACGCCCGCGCCTACGGCGCTGTCGGCAGCCTCCACAACCACATCGCTTTCGACAGACGCCCACCGCACGGGACGAGCGGCCATCAGGCGTTCTGCGATCCAGGCGATGTGCTGCACGCTCTCGATCAGTTCTGCATCGGCTTCCGAAAAGTTCTTGCCGGCGTCGAAAGCCATCCAGGCCACCAGTTCACGACGCCTGCGCAGGATGGATTCGCACACGCGCAAAAGCAATGCCGCTCGTTCCTCGGGCGCCACCGCTCCCCAGCTCTTCGCCGCGCGTGCAGCACCAGAGACGGCAGCCTCCGCGTCTGCAGCCGACCCGGAGGCAACTTCGCCGATTACGACATTTGGATCGGAGGGATCGGTGGACTGGAAAACCGCGCCCGCGGGCAGAGGAACACCGTCGACTCGCAGCGGATAGCGCTTGCCTAGCTGGGCCCGCACTGCATTCACGGACGCGCGCATGCGCGCCTGCTCCTGCGTATTTGCAAAGTCCAGCGTAACGAGGTCCCGATATAGACGTGGCACTGCCTGCACCCCCTATCACAGAGGAAACGGAAACGGATGATTGCTCTTATGTAGATTCGCGAACAATACAGCACCGCGTCAAGCCGCAAATGGACCGAGGGAGATCTGCCGCTCGCCGACGGGCTGCGCCACGGCCCTGGAAACGGCAGCCAGGCAGAAGAGCGGGCTTAAAAATGGCGCATCGCACTTAGGCGCAAAAGAGCCCATGGCGGAGACGATGCCGCGCACGCAGATGGGCAGCCGAAACTCTCCCACCAACGTCGGCAGGACGTTGCCCGCATCGGTTTCCGCCTACCGTTCACGCCGTCCAACGGTAAACGGCAGGCCGTACTGCGCTGCGAGCGATCATTCCTTCAGAGCTTTGGTACGTTTCCAGGCTGGGCTTTGCAGGGCAACTCTACAACGGCGTCTTGGGCCGGATTTGGCGCCTCGGCCCAAAATGACCGTCTGACAGCCCCTTTCACGGCGCAAACTAGCGCAAACCGAAGTGAGGAAGGGGTCCACGTCGCCATGCCAAATCAAGACCCAATCTGGTGGAGGCTATACGAATCGGCGCGCCGACGCCTTCGCGTCCTTGGCGCTGCGGCGCGGCGTCAGCCATGGCTTGCAATCGGAGGCATAGCTGCAGTCCTGATCGTGATCGTGACGATTGCATCTCAGGGACGCGCAACACCGAGTGCACCCGTGCAAAGCTTGAACGGACAAGCCGCATGGGGCGGGCATCATACGCGACTGCCGGGAAGCCTACCGGTAGAGGTTGCGCCTGGCGATGCGGATCATGACACAGCCGCTTCGCCAGCGACGCCTGCGGCGGCCGCTCCTGCGCCAGCCCCATCGGCCCCGGTTCTCTCCAGCACACCACCGCAGCACGGCCTATGGCCCTTGAGCGGCAAGGTGACCCAAGGCTATGGCTGGGTGTTCCAGCCCGTGGGCGGGTACTGGTATTACAACACGGCCTGGGAGATTGCTGCAGCGGCTGGAACTCCGGTGCGCTCCGCGTTCGGCGGAGTCGTCAAGGACATCGAGCAGGACCCGACCCAGGGACTCACCATCCTGGTGCAAAGCGGCGGAGGTCTCGTCGCAGCGTATGGTGGACTCCAATCCACGCAGGTGCAGATCGGGCAGCAGGTGGCCGCCGGTGCCCTGCTCGGCCAACTTGCAACCGGCAACGCCCAGCAGCCCCACCTGCACTTTGCACTGAGCCAAGGGAACCAGCCGGTCGACCCTGGGACGTACCTACAGGCTATCGCCCCGTGACCGGGCTCGGCATGGCAGGATCGCAGTTCGCATAGAGATTGCGCGAATGTTGCCGAGGAAGGGGCCGGGTGCGGTGAAGGACCACATCTGGAAGCGCGCGTTGGAGAGCGCGCGGACAGTGGTCAGACGCTGACCGACCAAAAGCGAGCGCCCCGGAGCGTTGGGCTCAGGGGCGCTCGTTTGGCGGGACGAACCCGCTCATGCTCGTCGGAGCGCCGGCACGAGGCCGGCGACCGCGCGAAGTGGGTGGCTGCTCTTCGGCAGGCCTTGGCGGCCAGGGGGAGCTTTGGCCTTGAAGACCGAAACGCCGGTGCAGCCACGACCTGATTGATCCCGAGGCGCCGATGCCGCGGCAGTTGCGCCTGGGCTGCGCGGTGCCGTCCCGTCGATCGCACACCGATTGTCCGGGTCCGCCCTTGCCGTCGGACAGGAGAGAAACTCAGCGACGGCCAAGACGGACGATCGGCAGCAACGCATGGACGCCTCCTCTGAAATCGCCACCCTGATCCGCTGTGGGGACAGGGTGGTCCGCGGCCTGAATCCATCATGAATCCGTGTAAGTCCTTGGGGTAGTGCCGAATGGGCCAGCGCCCAACGGTCCGATAGGCCGCTCTGAAGGGCCTATGCAAATTTGCTCATCGGCTTCTTCATTGATCGTTCGCGTTCCCCCAGGCGACGTGCAAGGAGGCTCATCCGAAGACATAGACTCGAGCGGACAAGCACGGGAGGGATGCGCATGGATATCCGCTGGTCCGCCTCGGACGACGACCTGGAAGCCGCCTTGTGCGCGCTTTCCGACCTGCTCCGCCTCCTGCCGGAGTCCTGCTAGAGTGCGCGTCGCAACCTACGCCCGCGTGTCGACGGAGGACCAGGCGCAGCACGGTACGTCGCTTGAGGCACAAGCGCGCATCTGTCGCGAGCGGGCCTTGCAGATTGGTGCGACCGAGGTGCGCGCATTCGAGGATGCCGGCATCTCGGGAACCAGCCTGGATCGCCCCGGCCTCCAAGCCCTTCTCAAGGCGAGCGCTGAGGGCGAGCTTGACGCGGTCATCTGCCTTGATCCGGATCGGCTGGCGCGCAACCTTGCGCATCAGCTCATCCTCACCGATCGCCTGGAGTCGCGAGGGGTGGACCTGCATTTCGTCCAGTTCGAGCGTGCACGCACCCCAGACGGCCGCCTGCTGTATGCCATCCGTGGCGCGATCGCCGAATTCGAAGCCCACAAGATCAGGGAGCGCACGCTGCAAGGCAAACGGCAGCGCCTGAGTGAAGGTCGCGTTGTGACGGGCACCCGCATCTTCGGCTACACCTACGACCGGACACGCCATCGATTCCTCGAGGATCCAGCCGAAGCCGCAGTTGTCCGCGCGATCTTTTCCCTCGCACCGCACCTCAGCACGCAAGCGATCGCCGAGAACCTAAGCGCGACAGGGCTGCGAGGCAAGAACGGGGGCCCTTTGCGCCAGTCGGCAGTCCACGGGGTACTGAGGAACCCGAGCTATCTTGGCGAGATGCCGCAGCTGCATGGGCTGGGGCGCGTCGCCGTTCCAAGGATCATTGATCAGGACACCTTCGACGCTGCCCAAGCGGCTCTGTCGCGGCGCCGCCGAAAGCCGAAGGGACACGGGCGTGTCTACCTGCTTACAGGGATCGCGTACTGCGCCGCATGCGGCAGCCGCATTACAGGGAGTGGCGGCAGCCGCCGCTACTACGCCTGCACCGGCAAACGCAAGACCCCGCGCTGCAGTGCGCCGTATTATCCGGCAGAGGAGCTGGAGGCGGCGGTGTGGGCGAAGGTGGCAAGCGAACTGCAGGCTGCCGCCCGCGTCCTTGCCAAACAGCCCGCAGTCGCGGACACGCCGCGCCGGGAGGCACGTGAACTTCGTAGGCTCGAGACGCAGCGCAAGCGCCTCATGCAGACCGCAGCCGCCGGTCGGCTGCGCGCGCAGGACCTCGCCGGCTCGCTCGACGCGCTCGCCGCCCGCGAGCACGCACTGCAGCTCGCGGTCCGCCAAGCCGTGCGCGGGGTACCCTCGGACCGCCTGCTGCGGTTGCTCGCTGCTGGGTCGCCGGACCTGCGCCGGCGCATCCTGCAGGCCGCGGGCGTACGCGTTGTGGTCGGGCCTGAGGCGGCGGAGATCTCATTGCGCCCCTTGTCCGCCCAGTGACCATGCGGCGGAAGTCGCCGACTACATACTGGCGACCAAGGAGACTGTGCGCGATACCGCCCACCGTTTTGGGGTATCGAAGAGCACTGTGCACAAGGACGTGACCGAACGGCTACCGCGAATCAACCCGCAGCTCGCACAGGAGGTAAAGCAGGTGCTGGAGCACAACAAAGCCGAGCGCCATATTCGTGGTGGTGAGGCGACGCGACGCAAATTTCTTGAGCGGTCCTTGTAAGGCAAAGGGCGGGAACAGGAAAGTCATTACTCTTCCGCCATAATCTTTGCACCATGCAGGATACACGAAGTAACCGGAGAAAACAGGCAAGATTGCCAGCCTGCGCTCTGGGGGAACATCCAGCATGGAGATAGCCATCGACCTTGGTACCGCGAATGTCTTGGTCGCAGTTCGTGGCAAAGGCATCGTTCTACGGGAACCTTCCGTTGTCACCGTTGATCGAAATTCAGGCAAGTTGGTTGCCATCGGTGAGGAAGCTCGACAGATGCTTGGCCGGACACCGGGATCCATCGCTGCCATGCGCCCACTGCGAGACGGTGTGATCGCGGACTACGAGATCACGGAAGCCATGCTTCGTCACTTCATCGCCCGGGTAACCCCGGGACGCTCCATGACCAGACCTCGCGTGATGATCTGCATCCCCACCGGTGCGACGGGGGCGGAGCGAAGAGCTGTTCGTGAAGCAGCCCAAAGCGCAGGTGCTGGAAAGGTGGAACTGATCGAGGAACCGCTCGCCGCTGCGTTGGGCGTCGGACTGCAGATCACGAAGCCGGAGGGTCACATGGTTGTCGACATCGGCGGCGGCACTGCGGATGTTGCCGTTCTCACACTGGGCGGCGTCGCCGCTTCGGACTCAGTGCGCGTTGGCGGCGACGCCATCGACTCTGTGATCGTGCAGGAACTCAAGAGCACCTATTCTCTTGCGATCGGCGAGCGAACTGCAGAAGAGATCAAGATCGACGTGGGCTCCGTACATCCGCAGGGGTACGAACGGCAGAGCGACATCCGGGGACGCGACCTGCTTACAGGCCTGCCGAAGACGCTGCACATTTCGTCGTCAGACATCCGCCCAGCGCTCATGGAACCGGCGCGGGAGATCGTGGCGTCGGTGCGCCGCGTACTGGAAATGACGCCGCCTGAACTGATCTCCGACATCCTCGACCACGGCATCTGGCTGACCGGAGGCGGCGCCATGCTGCACGGGCTACCGGAACTGATCGCGCGGGAGACGGGAGTACCGACGCATCTCGCTGAGGATCCGATGTCTTCGGTCGCTCTTGGCACAGCGCGCGCACTCGACATGCAGCTCGTCTCGGGCCATCTGGTGATCTTCAAGCGCGTCATATAAGGTAGGAGAGGGACTGCTGGGCAGCGCCCTATGGGTGGGCCTGTCCCAGCTGTTGCGTTGCTTGAACCTGCGAAATCGGACAAGGGAGGTCGCAGATGGACGTCGAGCGCATCCTGCCGCACCGCTACCCGTTCCTTTTCATCGACCGCGTGGTCGAACTAGAGGAAGGTAAGCGCGTCGTTGCGATCAAGAACATATCCTACGATGAGCCGGTCTTTCAGGGTCACTTTCCAGGTCTGCCGCTCTTCCCAGGCGTGCTGCAGCTCGAGTGCATGGCGCAGGCGAGCGGACTTTGCCTGGGAGGTGGCGACGCGGACCGGATCGGTGTACTGGTTGGCATCGAGGGTGCACGGTTCTATCGGCCCGTGCGTCCAGGTGACCAGCTTCGCATCGAGGCCGAAATCGTCGGCCTGCGGCGAGGGTTCGGCAAGGCGGAAGGCAAGGTCTTTTGCGACGGAGAGATGGTAGCCCAGGCGAAGATTACCTTCGCCTTTCGCAGCAGAGAGGAGTTCGAGCAGGCGCCTCGTTGACGACACTCTACACATGTGCTACCGTCGATTCGCTAAAAAACTGAATATGCTCATCGCGAGTGGTGGAGGGACTGGCCCGATGAAACCCGGCAACCGGGCTTTGCCACGGTGCCAAACCCTGCAGCGTAGCTGAGGGATGAGGGAATCACAGCCGGACTCCCTTGGAGTCCGGCTCGTTGCTTCGAATCGATACTGGAGGAATGGGATTGCGCAGTCTGTTTACCTCGGAGTCGGTTACCGAAGGACACCCGGACAAGGTTGCCGACCAGATCTCGGACGCGATTCTGGACGCGATCCTGTCCAACGACGCAAACGCACGCGTGGCCGCCGAGACGCTCGTGACCACAGGTCTCGTGCTTGTCGCCGGAGAGATCACAACCACCTGCTACGCTGACCTGCCGGCGATCATCAGGGAAACCGTTCGCCAAATTGGATATACGCGTGCGAAGTATGGCTTCGATGCCGACACTTGCGCGGTGTTGACGTCGATCGATGAGCAGTCTCCTGATATCGCCATGGGCGTGGACAACTCTTTGGAGACGCGCGGCGGCGATAGCCGCGACCAGGGTGCCGGGGACCAGGGCATGATGTTCGGCTACGCCTGCAATGAGACGCCCGAACTGATGCCGCTGCCGATCAGTGTTGCGCACGCGCTGTCGCGGCGTTTGGCACAGGCGCGCAAGGATGGTACGCTGCCCTTCCTGCGCCCGGACGGCAAGACGCAGGTAACGATCGCATACGAGGGCGACCGGCCGGTGCATATCGAGTCTGTCGTGATCTCCACCCAACATGCTGAAGACGTATCGGCAGAGCACCTGCGTGAAGCGGTGCTGGCCGAGGTGGTCGGACCCGTTCTGGGAGACTCGCTGCGCGATGCGGAGACGCGCTATTACGTCAATCCGACCGGCCGATTCGTGCACGGCGGACCTGCCGCGGACTCCGGTCTGACCGGCCGCAAGATCATCGTCGACACGTACGGCGGCATGGCGAGGCATGGCGGTGGCGCGTTCTCCGGGAAGGACCCTTCGAAGGTGGACCGTTCCGCGGCGTACGCAGCGCGATGGGCCGCGAAGCACGTTGTTGCCGCCGGACTCGCGGAACGCTGCGAGATTCAACTCGGCTACGCGATCGGCGTCGCCCACCCGCTGTCGGTGCGGATTGAAACGTTTGGCACCGGGAAGGCACCGGACACCGAGATCGCCGAGGCAGTGCGCCAGGTGTTCGACCTGAGGCCGTCCGCCATCATCCACGACCTCGACCTGCGGCGACCTCTCTACCGCCAGGTTGCGGCCTATGGCCACTTCGGGCGGCCCGATCTGGATCTCCCCTGGGAACGCCTAGACCGGCTGGCTGCGCTGCAGCGGCTCTTGCCGACGCCTTCGCGCTGAAGATCCTGAACCGCCTCCTCGCGGCTGCCATAGTGTAGGGCCGCGAGGGGGCGGTTCCTTTGCAGCTTGCGCTATGGCTGGCGGTCGCATTGCTTGCCATTGTCTGGATCGTCTGGCCATCCGCCGGACGTCGGCCACCAGTCCTCCTTCTGATACGCAACCGGGGTGAAGAGGTGGAGGGCGTCGTGCGCATGTTGTCTTCCACCGGGCACTTCGTCATGGCGCTGGACCTTGGATCGAGCGACGACACCCCGGAAATCCTGCGCCGGCTCGCCTATGACGGCACCGCAATTCGCGTCCTGCGAGGCGGAATCGACGAGGTGTTGGCGAGCGCGCAGGAACCGGCCGTGATTGTGCTCCGGTTGGATGAGCACTTCGCGGCGAAAGACGCATTGGGCGCCTTGCGCATCGGCAGGTAAAGTGCACCATTTGGGAGAAAGGGCAAGCCTATTCGGTTGAGGGGACGGAGGTGGCCAGTCTGCCTCGCGAACGCGTCTATTCGTGGACGGTCGGCGTATTGGGCTGGCTTTACCTCGCTTTGCTTGCCGTGTCCGGCAGCTTGCACAATCCTCTGACGCTCGTCCTGTTTGCTGCCTACGCCACATTGGCGGAGATCTGGCCGGCTCGCCTTCGCGCGGGCACGGTCTCCATCCTTACCGCCTTCCTGATTCCGTCTGCAGCGCTGATCGGCCCGGCTGGCACTGCCGTCGTCCTGGCGGTCGGCAGCCTCAGCGCGGGGCTGGTTCAGCGACGCCCCGTTTCCGTAGCGGTCTTCAACGGAGGGCAATACGCGCTGGCAGCCGGCGCGGCTGCTCTAGTCGCCGAAAGACTTCTTCATCTCCCGTTGATGGGCGGCTTGCATATGCCTGCCCTGGTCGCTTATTATGTCGTCTTCCTGATCTGCAATCATCTCCTCGTCGACCTCTACTTCCTTCTCGCCGGCTTCAACTGGCGGACGGCCGCCATTGATGGCATTGGCCTTGACCTCCTGCAGTCGGTCGTCACGCTTCCGCTCGGCTTCGGTGTGATTGTCGCCTTCATGGCCTACGGTTGGCCGGGCATCTTTGCCATCTCTACCCCGCTCGTGCTGCTAGGCTACGCCTTCAACCTCCAGGCGAGCCTGCGCCAGCGCAATCGAAACCTGGAGGTCCTGTACGAGTTCCACGGCAAGTTCGCTCGGGCGGAAGACGGACCGGGGATCTTGCAGGAGCTGCGGTCAAGCTTGGCTGCGGTCTATGGGAACCCTGTCTCGTTCGCCGCATTGTGTGAAGAGCGCAATGGCGTCCAGTTCCTGCCTGAATCGGATTTGAGCCCTCTGCCCGACGTCTTGGAGACTGTGCGCAACACTGGCCGCGAGATGATTTTCGACTCCTCGCGACTTGCACAGCAGCTTTCTTCGACGGCGCAAAGCGGCATCGTCTATCCAATCATGATACGTACCGGCTGCTATGGGCTGATCGGGTTCGCATGGCCGTTCGAACTGCACTTTGACACGGAGGACCGCCACCTCTTCCGCGCCGCAGTCCAGCTTGCCGCGATCGCCTGCGAGAAAGAACAGCTCCTGCGCGAGACGGAGCGTCTCGCTGCGACGGACCCCCGCCTGCCGGGACTCTACAACTACCGCTACTTGATCGAACGTCTGGAGCAGGAGGTGGGCCGCAACCGGCGCGATGCAACGCAGCTCGCGCTCGTCTACATCGACCTGGACGGGTTCAAGCAGTGCAACGACCGATTCGGTCACCTGGCCGGTGACGAAGCGCTGCGCGAGTTCGCAAACCTGCTCGGCGCCCAGACGCGCACTCATGACATCGCTGCCCGCTACGCCGGCGACGAGTTCGTGCTGCTGCTTCCGGACTCCAACGCAGAACTCGCCTATAATGTGGCGTTCCGACTGCGCCAAGAGACTGAGGAGTACCGCTTCCTCGGGGCAGTCGTAGAGGGCGGCGTGCCGCTCAGCTTCAGCTTTGGTGTGGCCACGGACGAAGCCGGGGCCCGCACTGCGCGCCAGCTGATTGATGAGGCAGACCGCGCAATGTACAGGGACAAGCATCGCGGGCGGCAGGGGCTGCGGCGCTAGAAGCCAGCAACAATACGGTATAAACAGGTTGTTGACGATATGGAAACTGTCGGATATGCTGGATGGGCATTCCGTGGTTTGCCCGGGGAGGTAGTCCTATTGGAGGACAAGGTTATCAAGTGCCGGGATTGCGGGGCTGAGTTTCTCTTCACCGTCGGTGAACAAGAGTTCTTCTCGGAAAAGGGATTTCAGCATGAACCGACGCGGTGTCGTGACTGCCGTACCAAGCGTCGCCAGTCCGCGGCAGAAGGCGAAGGACGGCAACTTCACACCGTAACCTGCGCTTCGTGCGGTGTCGAGACACAGGTTCCGTTCAAGCCTCGGCTGGACCGGCCTGTCTACTGCCGTGAGTGCTTTGACAAAGAGCGCGCGCGAGTATAGGACGCCATTTTCTACCTCTTCCCCGGGGCGAACTGCCCCGGGGGTTTTTTATGCAAGACTGCATGTGGACACTGTGGAACAGTCCACATTGGTCGGACCGGCACAAGTCCATTGCGACGCCTATCCACAGAGTTATCCACACTATCCACAGATCTGACCGCCGTTCACACAACCCTAACAATACTGTATGAGGAGTCGCCAAGGCCGCATTCTACCGTTGTACCCCCAATCTGGAGCAGGAGCGACGGGTCGCGACGGGGAAACCCATGCCACGTCCCCGGGAGGTGACCGAGATGGAAGTGGTGGTTCGAAGCCGCAACATCGAGGTGACGGCAGCTCTGAAGGCGCACGTGGAGAAGAAAGTGCGCAAGCTCGACAAGTACCTGACCGGCGCCGGCAAAGCACAAGTCAGACTGGAGATCGAGCATGGCCGCCATACCGCGGAAGTGACGATTCCTGTCGCCGGACTGATCCTGCGCGGCGAGGAGAACGGCGACGACATGTACGCGTCGGTCGATGAGGTCGTGCAGAAGATCGAGCGCCAGGCGAAGCGCTGGAAGGGACGCCTGCAGCGTGGCCGCGTCGGAGCCTCCGAAGCCGAAGTTGCAGAGCAGCCCGCAGAAGACGCGTCAGGAATTCTGGTACGCCGCAAGGCGTTCCCGGCCAAGCCGATGACGCCGGACGAGGCGATACTGCAGATGGATCTCGTCGGGCACGACTTCTTCGCGTTTCGCAATGCGGACACTGAAACGATCAACGTGGTGTATCGTCGCAAGGACGGTAACTACGGACTGTTGGAGCCGGAAGGGTAGAACGGCAGCAGGCGCCGAACGGTCCGTCCGTTCGGCGCCTGCCGAATCCAGCTCTCAGTAGAGGATGTGCGCCGTTCAGGATGGCGGAACAGATAGCGGATGCGGGCGGACTCGAGGTTCGTGGACTGACAAAGCGGTTTGGTGACCTCCTCGCGGTGGATGGCCTCTCCTTTGCCGTCCGACCGGGAGAGACGGTAGGACTGCTGGGTCCGAACGGTGCTGGAAAGACGACCACCCTGCTCTGCGTCGCAGGACTTGTGCGGCCAAGCGGCGGGGAAGTCCGCTGGAACGGAGGGCTGCTCGGGGCAGAGCGCGGACGGCGCGTAACGTTGATCGCAGAGACGCCCGAGGTGTACGCCATGCTCACGGTGTGGGAACACCTCGTGTTCGTGGCGCGTTCGTGCCGCCTTTTGGACGGCTGGCAGCACCGCGGAGAGGAACTGCTTGAACGTCTCGGGCTTTCAGAGCAGCGTGACGCCCTGGGCGAGGCGCTCTCGAAGGGTATGCGCCAGAAGACGCTGATCGCAGCCTCCGTACTGGCCGGCACCCCTGCACTATTGCTGGATGAGCCGATGATCGGCCTCGACCCGCGCGGGCAGCGCGAGCTGCGCGGCATGCTTGAAGAACTGCGCCGCGAGGGGATAGCGCTGCTCATCTCGACACACCTTTTGGAGTCGGCCGAGGCGATCTGCGATCGGGTGGTCATCATGAAGCAAGGCCGGCTCGTCGCCGAGGGCCAAATCGCGGAACTGCGTCAGCGGCGCGGCAGCGAGGAGACCCTCGAGGACGCCTTCCTCGAGATCACGCAGTGAACGCGAGGCCCTCGATGGGGGAAGGCTTGCTCACCCTTCTGTGGCTCGACTGGACTGCGTTCGGGCATCGGATGCGCAACGTCCTGCGTGACCCCAAGCGGCTGTGGGTATGGGTCATCTTCATCGGATGGTTCGCACTGGTGGTGGTCGGAAAGGCGATGTCGGCGAAGAGCGGCGGCAACGCCATCGGCCTCGCCGCTGCCGCACCCGCCGTTGGCGCATTGATCCCGGGCGCATACCTGATCATCGTCGGCCTCATCTGGCACGGTGCCGCGCGGCGCGCGCCCGCGGCCTTGTCGTCCCCTGCCGATGGGCGCTTCCTTCTGGCTTCGGACCTTTCGCCGCGGGTCGTGGTGTTCTGGCTGCAGCTGCGTCAAGCATGGGGCCTGACGCGGGGGGTACTGCTGAACGCGCTGATCTGGGTTGCAATCCTATTGCCCTCCCCTGGGATCTCGATGCACGGCGTCCTGCTTGGCATGCTTGCGATCCTGCCCGCGATTCTGCTGCTCTACGGCCTGCGCCTACCGGTCTTCGTACTAGCCCGACGCTACCCGCGGCTGCCTGTCGCTGGCGCAGGCTTGGTCATTGCGGCCGTCGGAGCTGTTGCGATCCTCTGGCAACTCTTCATGGCAGTGCAGGGCACCGCCCCTTTTTCCAAGAGCCTTCTTTCGCACCATGTTGCACTTCCGCTCGGCACTACTGTCGCTCAGGCGATCGGGGGACAGGGTGGGCCGATCGCGCTGCTCTTCGCACTTTCGGCCACTGCGCTGATGCTGTCTGCAGGCGTCGCGGACGACTGTTATCCCGAGATCTGGGAGACGTCGGTCCGTGCCTTTGCCGTCCGCAAACTGGCACGTCGCGGCCGGTTCGGCTTCGGTGGTGAACTGAGGAACGCCTTCGCTGAGGCTGGTGCTGGGAAACCGCACCGCAAGCGGCGTGCGGCCGTCGATTCCTCGGACGGAACCGGCGTGCCCGCGGGGGCTTGGGTGCTCCTTTGGAAGGAGTGGCTGGCCCTGCGGCGCTCCCCCAGCGGGATTCGCGGCGCTGCTCTCTGGATGTTCGGCGCGGCGGCGGCTGGAGCGGTGCTAGGGACGTTCGCCGCACGTCAGCACCAAGCAAGCGCCGAGGGCATGATCGTCGGCATCGCGATCTATCCGGCGCTGTTCTTAGCGACCGCGAGCGGCGTCTCGCTGTCCGCGGATCTGCGCCGGCCGCTCTGGTGGCTTTCATCGGAGAGCCTGCTGAAGCGCCTCGCCATCTGGACGCTTGCGACTAGCCTGCGCGCCATTGCACTGATTGTCGTCGGACTCCTTGCGGCCTCTGTCGCCGCAGGGACGATGAGTCAAACGGTGTTCGTGCTGCCGCTCGGTGCGGCCGCGATTTGGCTGCTGCGGGCAATCGGGCTCGCCGTCTATGCGCTGTTGCCGTCTCAGACAGATCTGCGCGGCCCGGGTGCTCTTTTGCGACTGCTCCTGACACTCGTTCTGCTCGTTCCTGCTGCGGCACTGGCCGGTGTCGCAGGTGCCATCAGCCAAGACGTGACTGCCGCACTCCTGGTCGGTGCGGTATCCGCCGCTGTCGAGGGCGGGCTGCTCGTGCTGTTCGCCGCCTCGCTCCTGCGCGGGAACGGAATGGCTGTGGCCCAGGCCGAGCAGCGCTAGGAGGTCTTGGCGGACAGAATCGCGGACCAGCAGCCAGCAGCCGACGTTCGATTGCGGAGGGCGCTTCGGCGATGGTACACTGAACTGCAGTGCGCCTGAGCGCGCCATCGTCCGTGTTTGCTTTCGAAGGAGGCTCCGAGGGTGCTCAAGCTGGTGCAGAACGTCCTGACCGGCAACTTCAACGAGCGCGAAATCCGACGGGCACGCCAGCTCGTCGATCGCATCAACGCCGTCGGACCGGCCGTGAAGGACATGACAGATGAACAACTCCGTGCTCGCACGGCGGAATTCCGCGAGCGCCTAGAGAATGGCAAGACCCTGGACAGCCTGCTCATCGACGCCTTCGCCACGGTGCGCGAAGCGGCGGACAGGGCCACTGGGCTTCGACCGTTCGATGTACAGCTAATCGGCGGCATCGTCCTCCACGAGGGCAACATCGCCGAGATGAAAACCGGCGAAGGCAAGACCCTCGTCGCGGTTCTGCCTGCCTATCTCAACGCCCTGGCCGACAAGGGCGTCCATATCATCACGGTCAATGACTACCTCGCCAAGCGCGACAGCGAGTGGATGGGGAAGATTTTCAGCTTCCTTGGTATGTCGGTCGGACTGATCGTGCACGGTCTCGACCAGGCGCAGCGCAAGGAAGCCTACTCTGCGGACGTGACGTACGGAACCAACAACGAGTTCGGCTTCGACTACCTGCGCGACAACATGGTCGGTACATACGAAGAGATGGTTCAGCGCGGCTTCAACTACGCGATCGTCGACGAGGTAGACTCGATCCTGATCGACGAGGCGCGCACGCCGCTGATCATCTCCGGACCAGGCACGCAGTCCACTGATCTCTATTACCGCTTCGCGGACATCGCAAAGCGCCTTGAGGAAGGGCGCGACTTCACGGTCGACGAGAAGGCGCACACGGTCTCCCCGACCGAGGAGGGCGTCGAGCGCGTCGAGCGGCTTCTTGGCGTTGAGAACCTCTACGAGAACGCCCAGACAGACCTATCGCACTACCTGATGCAGGCGCTGAGGGCGAAGGGCCTGATGAAGCTCGACCGCGACTACGTCGTCAACGACGGAGAAGTGATCATCGTCGACGAGTTCACCGGTCGCATGATGTTCGGCCGGCGCTACTCCGACGGCCTGCACCAGGCAATCGAGGCCAAGGAAGGCGTCAAGATCGAGGAAGAGAGCCAAACGCTCGCCTCGGTTACATTCCAGAACTACTTCCGCATGTACGAGAAGCTGGCGGGCATGACCGGCACTGCGGCCACCGAGGAAGAGGAGTTCCGCAAGATCTACCACCTCGATGTCATCGTGGTTCCGACCCATCGGCCGATGATCCGCAAGGATCTGCCAGACCTCGTCTACAAGACCGAGGAGGGCAAGTTCCGCGCCGTTGTCGAGGACATCGTAGAGCGGCATAAGACTGGACAGCCGGTACTCGTCGGCACGATCTCGATCGAGAAGTCCGAACTGCTTTCCCGCCTGCTCGAGAAGCGCGGAGTGCCGCACCAGGTGCTGAACGCGAAGCACCACGAGCGAGAGGCGCAGATCGTTGCGGAGGCTGGCCAGCGTGCCATGGTCACCATCGCCACGAACATGGCCGGACGCGGTACCGACATCGTCCTCGGAGAGGGCGTCGCGGCCCTCGGCGGCTTGCACATCCTCGGCACCGAGCGCCATGAGTCCAGGCGCATCGACAACCAGCTGCGCGGGCGCTCCGGCCGCCAGGGCGACGCTGGCTCCTCGCAGTTCTACATCGCCTTGGAAGACGACCTGATGCGCATCTTCGGATCCGACCGCATGTCGGGGATCATGGAGCGCTTGGGGATGGACGACGACCAGCCGATCGAGAGCCCGATGCTCACCAAGGCGATTGAGAACGCACAGCGTCGCGTCGAGGCGCGCAACTTCGAAACCCGCAAGCATGTGCTCGAGTACGACGATGTCGCGAACCTGCAGCGCCACGTGATCTACGCAGAGCGTCAGCGCATCCTCGCCGGAGAGGACCTCAAGGAACAGATCCTCGGCTTCCTCGACAAGATCGTCGACGATGTCGTCGACCGGTTCTGTACGGAGGGAGTCCACCCCGACGAATGGAACCTGCAAGGGCTCGTGCAGCAGGCGGAGCAGATCTTCCTCGATCCCGGCCAGCTGCCTTTGGCGGAGATCGAGGGGCAGACGAAGGAAATGATCCGCACGATCGTCCGCGACGAGGCGCACAAGACGTACGAGCGCCGGGAGGAACTGGTTGGGTCCGAGGTGATGCGCCAACTGGAGCGCATGTTCCTTCTGCACAATGTCGACGAGAAGTGGGTCATGCACCTCGACGACATGGACGATCTGCGGGAAGGGATCACGCTGCGGGCCTACGGCCAGCGCGACCCGCTCGTGGAGTTCAAGCGCGAGGCGTACGAGATGTTCCAGCAGATGACCGAGGCAATCCAGGAAGACGCCGTACGGATGATTTGCAAGGTGCAGATCGTCGAACAGGCTCCGCCCCCGCCCCCCCCGCCGCCGATCTTCCTGCCCACGATGCTGATGTCTGCAGGGGGAGCCGAATCGACGCCGCAGCCCCAGCGCGCGCAAAAGACAGTCGGGCGCAACGAGCCCTGCCCCTGCGGCTCGGGCAAGAAGTATAAGCACTGCCACGGCAAGAACGCTTCCTAGGAGGACGACGTGCAAGAAGAGCTCTCTACCCTGCGCGACCGCATCTTGGCCCTTAGGGGGTCTCTTTGACTCTCCTTCTCGCAGGGAGGAGATCGCCCGTCTGATGAAGGAGACCGAGTCGCCCGACATCTGGCTTGACCAGCGCCGCGCCCAGGAAGTGGGACGGCGCCTCAAAACGTTGCAAAGCCCCATCGAACTCGTGACAAAGCTGCTCGGTGATGTCGAGGACCTCCTTGTCCTGGACGAGCTGGCCGCTGCAGAGGACGACGAGGCGGCGCACGCCGAAGTCGCCGCAGGCGCTGCCCGTGCGGCAGAGGAAGTATCCCGCCTCGAACTGCGGGAACTCCTGCGCGGCAAGTACGACACGGCCGACGCCATCGTCTCGTTGCACGCCGGGGCCGGCGGCACGGAGGCACAGGACTGGGTGCAGATGCTTTGGCGCATGTACCAGCGCTGGGCTGAAGAGCGCGGCTTCCAGGTCGAGGTGCTGGATATCCTCCCCGGTGAGGACGCCGGCGTGAAGAGCGTCGCCGTCGAGGTGCGAGGCGAGTACGCCTACGGCTACCTGAGACCGGAAAAGGGCGTACACCGCCTCGTGCGCATCTCGCCCTTCGACGCGAGCGGCCGTCGCCACACCTCGTTCGCTTCTGTGGACGTGCTGCCGGTGATGGAAGGCGATGCGCTGATCGAGATCGATCCGGAGGACCTGAGGGTCGACACCTTCCGTTCGGGAGGGGCGGGAGGCCAGCATGTCAACAAAACGGAGTCGGCCGTCCGGATCACGCACATGCCAACCGGCATCGTCGTCGCCTGCCAGAACGAACGCTCCCAGCACTCCAACCGCGAGACGGCCATGCGCATGCTTCGCGCGAAGCTCCTCGAACGCAAGGAGGAGGAGGAACGCCAGGAGGTTGCCCAGTTGCGCGGCGACCAGGGGGCGATCGCCTGGGGCAACCAGATCCGGTCCTACGTGTTCCAGCCCTACACACTGGTCAAGGATCACCGCACAGGTACAGAGATCGGCAATGTACAGGCGGTGATGGATGGCGAACTGGATCCGTTCATCGAAGCCTACCTTCGCAAGCAGGCCGGCGGTGCGCCGTAGCCCTTTGCAGAGGTGTCGCGAGGAGTTGCACTAAGCCTGTCGAATGGCCTCGAGGGAGGGTTGTACCATGCAGCGCAGGTTCGTATGGCCTGCACTCGGCCTCGTCCTAATCGGTTGTGCCTTCTTCGTCGGCCGCGCGGACGCACAGGGGAGTGCGACACCGGGGTCTTCTCAAGATCCCTTGGCGAGTGTCAGCTACGTAGGCCAGGCAGTGCAGAACGCCCTCACCCAACAGGTGCCTGCCCTGGTTACTCAGGGAATACAGAGCGCCTTGCCAGGCGTTGTTACCCCGCTCGTGCAAAGCACGGTTCAGACCGATGTCCAGAACGCGATCGCGACCCTGCCGCAAGGCGGCGGAAGCGAGCAGGTTGCCGTCGTATCCGTCCCGCCTGGGCAGAAGCTGGTGGCGCAGCAGGGAACGGAGTTCATCTTGCGCGGCGGGAACGGCACGGTATCCCTCAGCCCGACCTCGGCCGGCGGCTTTTCCGACCTCACCGGGGGGCAGGATCTGGGGCAGGGCGCCAGCGTTCCGATGAACCATCTGCTGCTGGCGGCCCGTAGCGACGGGCGCGCCATCACGCCGGTAGGAAATGTTCGACTGCTGGTGATCGTGATCGGGCAGTACACGCTCGAGCCAGGGTCGTGAAAGGAGGCCCTCCGCCATGAAGCGGCACCTGCGGGACGTCTTCGGAACCGCGCTAGGTACGCTAATCACGGCGTGCGGGCTGTCCTTCTTCTTGGTGCCGAACCGCATGAACGACGGCGGGCTGACAGGGCTCGCCGTCCTTTTGCATTACCTGCTGCACTGGCCGATCGGCGCACTCGTGTTCGTCCTGAATGTGCCGCTGCTGGCGGCGGTCTCCTACCTGATCGGGCTCCCCTTCGTGTTCCGCACGCTGCTGGGCGTGACGTTTCTCTCTGTCTGGCTGGCGATTCTGCCGGAGCATGCCGTCACCCACGACCTGCTGCTCGCCGCGCTCTACGGCGGTGTGCTTTCAGGTACCGGTCTCGGCGTCGTGTTTCGCGTCGGCGGTTCGACTGGCGGCACTGATCTCGTGGCGCGGCTCCTGCGGCATTTCACCAACACCTCGATGGGCGCGGGCCTGCTGGGCACCGACGCGGTGATCATCGCCTCCACCGCCCTCTTCTTCGGGCTGCGCCTCGGCATGTACTCCGCGGTCGCACTGTTCGTTGGTACGCGGGTCGTCGACTTGATCCAGGAGGGGATCGACTTCCGCCGCGAGGCGCTCGTCATCAGTGAACAGGGTGAAGCCATCGCCAAAGAAGTGCTGCAGCGCATGGGTCGGGGCGTGACGCTGCTCAGCGGCCGCGGCGCCTACACGGACACCGAACGGCCCGTGCTGCTCATCGTCATCTCGCGTAGCGAGGTGCAGGACCTGAAGGACATCGTCTACCGAATGGATCGCGATGCCTTTCTGATCATCACCACGGCGCACGAGGTGCTTGGCGAAGGGTTCAAGGAACTGCAGAGCCGACGCCGACCAGGATTCCGCAAGGAAATTTGACAAATTTCGCCCTAACAATATGTGGGGTCCAATTCGACGGCAGGAGTCACTGTCTGACAGTCGAAGACGAAGGTGACAACCTGTGCTGGGTAGGTGTGCGTGCAATTGATCAGCTTGCGTAACGTGAGCAAGGTCTACCCGAATGGCGTCGCCGCATTGCGCGGTGTGGAACTCGAGATCTCCAAGGGCGAGTTCACATTCTTGGTAGGACCGAGTGGAGCCGGAAAGTCGACACTGCTGCGCCTCCTGTTTCGCGAGGAGGTGCCCACAAGCGGAGTCGTGCTTGTCAACGGGCACGACGTAGGCCGCATGCGCCGCAGGCAGATTCCCTTCCTGCGCCGACAGATCGGCGTCGTATTCCAGGACTTCCGGCTGCTGCCCCAGCGCACCGTCGTCGAGAACATCGCCTTTGCCTTGCGCGTCACCGAGGTGCATCCGCGGGAGATCAAGCGGCGGGTCAGCCAGGTGCTGGAACTTGTCGGGCTGACGGATCGGGCGCTCGCAGTGCCGCCGCAGCTTTCAGGCGGTGAGCAGCAGCGCGTTGCTCTCGCCCGTGCGATGGTAGGACACCCGCTCGTCCTGTTGGCGGACGAGCCTACTGGAAACTTGGACCCTGCCAACGCCAACGGGATGATGCGCACCCTTTTGGAGATCAACCGACTCGGCACGACGGTGATCATGGCGACCCACGCTGCCCAACTGGTCGACAGAGCGCGCCAGCGCGTCGTGGCGATGGAGGATGGCCAGATCCGGCGCGATGCGCTGGCGGCGTCCTACTCCGAGGAGGTGGTGCGATGAGGCTACGCACGTGGGCCTTTTGCCTTACGGAGGCGAACCAAAACCTCTTGCGCAACCCTGTGCTCGCCATCGCGTCGATCACCACGACTGCCGTCTCGCTGCTCGTCCTCGGCGTCTTCCTCCTGCTCTCGGCGAACGTGAACCAGATTACCAACACGATCGAGAACCAGGTTGCCGTACGTGCCTTCTTCTCGCAGTCTACGACCTCTGCGCAGGAGGCGGCGGCACTTGCTGCGGTTCGCGGTTCGCCCAAGGTGCGTTCCGCCAAGATCGTCACCCGCGCGCAGGCGCTTTCGCAGTTGAAGCATGAGTTTGGCGATCAAGGCAGCGTGCTCAACAGCCTGGGTAGCGCAAACCCCTTGGAGGACTCCCTCTCTGTCACTGCCCGCACCCCTTCAGACGTCGCCTCGGTGGCCAAGCAGCTAAGCCGGGTCACCGGCGTCGTGCGCGTCTCCTACCAGAGCCAGGTCGTCTCGCGCCTTTTCAGTCTGATTGACGGCATCCGCGCCGTCGGGCTGGGGCTTGGCATCCTGCTGCTGCTCGGCGCACTACTGGTCATCAACAACGCGATCAGGCTCGGTATCATCGCCCGCAGACGCGAGATCGCGATCATGCGTCTTGTGGGTGCGACGGAGTCCCTGGTGCATTGGCCGTTCATCCTCGAGGGGCTGATCCTCGGGTTGATCGGTTCGGTTGTCGCAGCGGGGGCCTCGTGGTGGGGCTACGCAGCGCTCTACTCGAGCGCGTCGCGCTCCCTCCCGTTCGTGCCGCTCGTCACTCCCATCCCGTTCGCACGCGACATCGCCCTGCTCCTGGTCATCCTCGGAGTACTGCTCGGCACAGTGGGCTTCAGGCTGTCTGTGCGGAGGCTGGCGCGCGTATGAGAAGGAGGGCAGGAGCGTCGTTCGCGCTGGTCGCCAGCCTAACGCTCATCGCCTCCTTCATCCCGTCGGAAGCGCACGCCGAGACGCTCCAGCAGGCGCAGCAGCAGCTCAAACAGATCCAGGACCAGTTGACCCGTGACAAGCAGCTCCTGCAGCAGACGCAGAGTTCGCTGGCCAGCGAGCGCGCCACCATCGCTTCGGTGCATCAGAACCTCGATCAAACGACGGCCCAGTTGAGCCAGGCGCTCAACTGGGAAGCGACGCTCGGGCGCCGCATCGGCTTCAAGCAGAAGGAGGTCGCGACGACCCAGGCCAAGCTTTCACACGACCAAGCCGTCGTCGGATCGGCACTCCGGGCCATCGAACAGGAAGGCCCTGGCGGATACCTGAACGTCCTCCTGGGAGCCCAGTCCTTCAGCGACTTCGAAGTGCGGCTGGGACTTCTGGGGAAGATCATTGCCGCAGACGTGAGCGTGATCCACACAGTGCAGACGGCGGAGAAGCTTCTCCTGGAGGAGAAGCAAGCGCTGGCGGCGGAGCGGTCCCAGTATGCGCACGTTGCGGCGATGCGCCGCCAGGAGCAGTCCGCCCTGCAGACCCAGCTCACGTACCAGCGCCAAGCGATCGCCCAGTTGGACGCCTCCTATTCCAAGCAGCAGAGCGCGGTTCACTCGGACGAAGGCAACTCGCAGGAGATCGAGCAGATCATCCAGAGTCTATCCAGCCACGGCACAGGAAGCGGCGTGCGCGGCGTCCACTTCATCTGGCCCGTCGTCGGACCGATCACCTCACCCTTCGGTTGGCGACTGGACCCCGTCATGCACCAGTGGTGGATACACACCGGCATCGACATCGGCGTCCCCTACGGGACTCCGATCCATGCCGCGGCCACGGGTAAGGTGATTGTTGCGCAGTGGCTGAACGGCTATGGCTACACGATCATCATCGACGACGGCGTGGGGATCTCGAACCTCTATGCGCACCAAGAGCGCTTTGCAGTACATGTCGGGCAACAGGTACAGCAGGGCCAGGTGATCGGCTACGCAGGTGCGACTGGCTGGGCCACTGGTCCCCACCTCCATTTTGAGGTCCGTATCGACGGGAAGCCGGTGAATCCGGCGCCCTACATGCCGCCGATGCCCTAGGACCGTCCGTCCCCGGCGCTACATCCATTTGGGTGTAGCGCCTTCGCCTTCCAACGGAAAACTCATACTGGTCGAAAGGGTTGTTTGTTGATGGCGAGAATAGCAGAATAGTGGAAGTTGGTTCGCAGGGGAGGCGGCATCACCATTCCGCGGGAGGACTTGCGAGTTTTGGTCTTCCCGGAGCGGGGCGGGAACGCGCGCGAGTGGCGGTTCCAACAGAGGCACCGCGCTTGGCTAAGCGTCGCTAGCGCGGGCGCGGCGTTTCTCGTGGCGGCTTTCGTCTATGTGCTGATCGCCGCCTACCAGGATGTCGCCGCTGTGAACCACCTACGCAAAGAGCTTGCCGTCGCATCGCACGTGCAAGCCCAAAACCGCACGCTCCGGAAGCAGGTCGCGACTGATCGGCTGCAAAACCAGAAGGCGCTGACCGAAGTGCAGGCGATGGCCAACGACATGCACCATGTCGCTGGCGTACTTGGGCTGACCATCAGCGGCAGCGGTCAGGGGCTCGACAACCTGTTCACCCGGCTGCAGTCCATGCAGAAGCAGCTGCCAAAGGTCCTGACGGCCGCAGAGGCGCGGGACCAGTTCCTCGCGCACAAACCGGACATGCTGCCGGTGAGCGGTCCCGTCGTGTCGGGATTCGGCTGGCGAACCAACCCGTTCGGCGGCAACGGGGCGGAGTTCCATGACGGCATCGACATCGCGGTGCCGGTCGGGACCCCAGTCCACTCCCCGGCCGATGGAGTCGTAACCTATGCCGGGTGGTACGACGGGTACGGGCTGTACGTCCAGATCAACAACGGCTATGGGATTGAAAGTTTCTTCGGTCATAATTCCAAGGTGCTTGTACATGTCGGGGAGGTCGTCAAGCGCGG
Source organism: Bacillota bacterium (assembly GCA_021793645.1). GTDB lineage: Bacteria > Bacillota > Sulfobacillia > JAJZYS01 > JAJYTV01 > JAJYTV01. Next base: position 48,411 of record JAJYSJ010000006.1, on the reverse strand, counting down.
ACAGGTAGTCTCTCTCTCAGGGGATACTGGCATGTCCACAGGACCCCACGTGCATTTTGGCATTCACTATCGCGGTCTTCCTACGAATCCTTGGACCTTCATCCATTCCAATCCCCAAGGGGTGAACTAAGCCGTGTCACGCATGTTCGCCAACAAGCGTTCCGGGACGGACCCGGGACCGGTCGATTCGTCTGCTACCTATATTGGCACAGATGTCCAGCTTGAGGGCACCATCCGCGGCAAGGGGGTCCTGCGCATTGAGGGCAGGGTCACCGGTCAGATCGAACACGAAGGGACCGTCGTCATTGGACCGCGGGCAGAGGTGCACGCGAAGCTGACCGTGCGGGAACTCGTCGTGCAGGGTTTTGTCGAGGGCTCAATTCAGGCGGAGCGCTGCGAAATCGGCGAAACCGCCCGCGTGAACGGAGAGATCCGTGCGCAGAAGCTCTCTGTCGCGGAAGGCGCATCCCTCACGGGAGATCTCGCGACGAACCCGCAGGGCAAGGGGAAGCAGGCTGCGGCAAATCATGGGTCGCAGGCCCTGGCGGAGTAGGGAGGGAATCTCATGCGGCACGGGAATGGTCTCGTGCCGCTTTTGCGACGCTAGGGGTATGGTAGGGGGAGGTAGAAGCGATGGATCCGCTCGTCCCTGGTGCGACTCCGGGCACTGAGATCGGATTGGGCTTCCTTAGCCTGACGGCGGTCGACGTACTGACCATCGCGCTGATGGTTTTGGTCTTCTCCCTGGCCGTGTGGCTGCCCGTCCGCCGCAAGGAGGCCAAGAAGTGAACTGGACGAAGCGTGCCCAGGAGACTCTGCGCCGCGAACTGCCGTACGAGGATTTGCTGCCGGCTGAACTGCCGGCATACGTTCACTCCTACGTTTACTACTTCGGCGTGGCAACCCTGGCGAGCTTCGTGGTGCTCGTCGCGAGCGGCGTCGTTCTGGTTTCGTTCGGCCCGCAGTGGTGGCATGTCTCCGGGATCGGGCACTTCTTCAACAGCCTGCACTTCTGGACCGTGCAGATCTTCTTCTTTGCCATGGTCCTGCATCTTTGGGCGCAGTTCTTCATGGCGGCATGGCGAGATGGACGGCAGTGGACATGGGTCATCGGCGTCCTGCTGTTTCTCATCTCCGTGCCTACAGCGCTGACTGGCTTCCTCTCACAGCAGAACTTCGATAGCCAGTGGATCGCGGTGCAAGGCAAGGATGCGATGAACGCACTCGGTGTGGGCGGCTTCTTCAACCTACTGAACTTCGGACAGATGTACAGCTTCCACATCGTCATCCTGCCGCTCGTCCTAGGCATCCTGATCGGCCTCCACGTCCTAATGGTGCGGTGGCATGGCGTCGTGCGTCCCATCGACGATCCACCGCAGCCGGGGAAGGGGGGGCGGCGCAAGTGAGCGATCGGCAGCGCCGCTACTACCGCGGGATTTCGATGAAGCCGGACGACCTCCTGAAGGAGCTTGTCTGGGCGCTCGTGATCGTCCTCGGTCTAGGACTGATCCTCGCTGCGGTGTTCTCCTCGCCCGACGAACCGGCACTCACCGCACAGCGCGTGGCGAAGGCGGAGCCCTCGGTCTTGGCGGGCACCGCCCTGCGGGCACTGGCTGGGCAATCGGCCATCGCGGAGTACGGGCCGCCCTACAACAACCAACCCGGCGCCGCCCAGTCGATCGGTGGCTTCTCGCCCCAGACCTGGGCCGGTGTGCAGATCCCAATCAACGCGCCCAAGGCTTTTGTGCTCCGGCCGTTGGCGTCGGCGGCCGCGCTCTCGCCAAACCTGAAGACTGCCCTTCTGACCTACGAGGCAGCGCCTCGGTCCGAGCAGCAGGTATGGGTGGGCGCCGCGCTCAAGGTTCTTCCCAAGGCCCGCTATGACGCCGCGGGGGTCGTATTGCCCAAGGGCGACTACGGTCCGTTGCCGACCATGCTGGACGGCTATTTCCAACTGGCGAAGAGCGGCCTGCTGGAGGCGGCCATCAACCAAAGCGGCTCCGTCTACCAGACGGACTTCACCCAAGCGCTGCTGCTCTTGCAGGGCCAGGCGATGGCCGACGCAGCGACGCCTCTGCACATGCTTGGGGCGCAGTGGGGCATGATGCGCGAACCGGACAACTATCCTGGAGCCGTCTGGCTTTGGCTGTATACCGCGCTCTACCAGGTTCCACCGTACAGCACCTCGAGTTCCGCGGACCTCTTGGTCGGTCTTACCATCAGCGCACTTTCACTGATCCTGCTGCTCGTCCCGTTCATTCCGGGGCTGCGCGATATCCCGCGCGTTTCAGGCATCCATCGCCTGATCTGGCGCAGGCCGAAGGAACGCTGATGCGCCTGCCACCGCGTCCCACCCCTTGGCGCATCGTGCCCGGGATCCTTGCAGGTGTCGTGGGGACCGCACTGAGCTACACGGCCCTGACCCGGTCGGACTGGGTGGCCCTGCCGGTCGGACTCGTGCTGCTTGGGCTGGGCGTCTACCTCGTCGGGGTGCCGATCGCGCAGGCCATGCTGGTCCTCCGCGCCTACCGCAGACGCCCCGGCCGCTGAGCGCGGCCTAGGGGCACTGACAGCCCGAGTTCTCCAAGTGTGGCGATGAACTTATCCTGCACGCCCATCCGGAGCCGAGAAGGGTGCGGCGGTATTGCGCCGCTCACTCTGCATTGGCGCAGCAAGGCCTTTGCCGGCGGGCTTCTTTGTTCGTGATCCGAGAGACGGCGCCCACACCCTTCTCCAACAGGCTATACTCAAAGCGAACAAGCGTGCGCACTTCGCCCGACAGGACCACGCGACACAGCAGCTGCGCCGGGACAGTACTGGACCAATGGAGGGGATGCCTGCTTGGACTTTCAGATCGAGTCCAGCTACAAGCCTGCAGGCGATCAGCCCAAGGCGATCGCGGCGCTCAGCGAGGGACTGCGCGAAGGACTGCGGGAGCAAACCCTCCTCGGAGTGACGGGGTCGGGCAAGACGGCCACCATGGCCTGGACCATCCAGGAACTGCAGCGCCCCACGCTGGTCCTTGCGCACAACAAGACTCTGGCGGCCCAGCTGTGCGGCGAGTTCCAGTCGTTCTTTCCGCACAATGCCGTCGAGTACTTCGTTTCCTACTACGATTACTACCAGCCCGAAGCGTACATCGCCACGAGCGACACCTACATCGAGAAGGATGCAACGATCAACGACGAGATCGACAAGCTGCGCCACGCCGCCACGACGGGCCTGTTTGAGCGGCGTGACGTGATCATCGTCGCGTCGGTCAGCTGCATCTACGGCCTGGGATCGCCGGAAGACTACCGCGATCTGTGCCTCTCCCTGAGAGCGGGCCAGGAGCGCGACCGCCGCGAGATTTTGCGCAAGCTCGTCGACATCCAGTACGACCGCAACGACATGAACTTCACGCGCGGCACCTTCCGCGTGCGCGGCGAGGTGCTGGAGATCCTGCCGGCCTCGAACGAGGAGCGGGCGATCCGCGTCGAGTTCAATGGGGACCTCATCGAACGCATCCTCGAGGTGGATGTCCTGACGGGCGAGATCCTCGGAGCACGCCATCACGTTGCGATCTACCCCGCCTCGCACTATGTCACCTCGAAGGACAAGCGAGAGCGCGCGATCAAGACGATCGAAGAGGAACTCGAGACGCAGCTCCTCTACTTCCGCTCGCAGGGCAAGCTGCTCGAGGCCCAGCGCATCGAGCAGCGTACGCGCCATGACATGGAGATGCTGCAGGAGCTCGGCTTCTGCCCAGGCATCGAAAACTACTCCCGCCACCTTACGGGGCGTCCCCCGGGAGCCCCGCCGTACACGCTGCTCGACTTCTTCCCGAAGGACTTCATGCTGTTCGTCGACGAGTCGCACCAGTCGCTGCCGCAGGTGCGCGCGATGTACGCCGGCGACCGGTCGCGCAAGGAGACGCTGGTGGAGTACGGCTTCCGTCTGCCGTCGGCGTACGACAACCGCCCGCTGCGCTTCGACGAGTTCATGGAGCGCCTCAACCAGGTCGTCTACGTCTCTGCGACCCCAACAAACTTCGAGCTTTCCCGCTCTTCCCGGGTCGTTGAGCAGATCGTTCGGCCGACCGGGCTTTTGGATCCGGAAGTGGAGATCCGCCCCACCAAGGGGCAGATCGACGACCTGCTGCACGAGATCCGCCAGCGCACAAAAAAGCACCAGCGCGTCCTTGTCACCACACTGACCAAGAAGATGTCCGAGGAACTGACGGACTACCTCAAGGAAATCGGTGTGAAGGTGCGCTACATGCACTCGGACATCGAGACGATGGAGCGGATGGCGATCATCCGCGACCTGCGTCTCGGCGTGTTCGATGTGCTTGTGGGCATCAACCTGCTGCGCGAGGGGCTCGACCTCCCGGAAGTCGCGCTGGTGGCGATCCTCGACGCCGACAAGGAGGGCTACCTGCGCTCCGCGACGGCGCTCGTGCAGACGATCGGGCGGGCCGCGCGCAATCTCGAGGGCAGGGTGATCCTGTATGCCGATGTCGTGACAAACTCGATGGCGCAGGCGATCTCCGAGACGGATCGCCGCCGCCAACGGCAGGCGGAGTTCAACCAAGAGCACGGGATTACGCCCCAGGGCGTCGAGAAAGCGGTGCGCGACGTCATCGAAGCGACGAAGCCTCTGACTGTGCAGGCCTTGGACGAGAAGGGTATCGAGAGCGTCAAGGCCCGCGACATCCCGAAGCTGCTCGAGAAGCTGCGGCGCGAGATGCGTGAGGCTGCACGGGCTCTGGAGTTCGAACGGGCCGCTGTGGTGCGCGACCTGATTGGGGAACTGGAGGCACGGCGGGCGGAACACCGCGCCAAACGCTAAGCGCTCCCCCCTAGCAGGCATCGCCCACCTGCGCACGAATCCTTCTACGGTTGAAGAGGGCCCAAGGGCGCCCCCTTGGGATCTTTCGCGTTCATGGAGGTGTCCCATGAAACCAGCAAGCTTTCGCTACGTGGCTGCAAGCGATGTGGCTGATGCAGTCGCCCTGCTCACAGAACACGGTGACACGGCGAAGCTGCTCGCCGGCGGCCAGAGTCTAGTGCCAATGATGAACCTTCGGCTGTCGCGCCCGGGCGTACTGATCGACCTGAACCGCATGCCTCAGCGCAATACGATAGCCGTCGAGGACGGCCTTCTGCGCGTGGGGCTGCTGGTGCGCCAGAAAGAGGCGGAACACTCGCCCATTGTACTGGCGCAGATCCCGCTGTTGGCGGAAGCCATTGCGGAAATCGGCCACGCGCAGATCCGCAGCCGCGGCACGCTTGTCGGCAGCTGCTGTCACGCCGACCCCGCTGCCGAAACTCCCGCCGTGCTGCTTGCGCTGGATGGATCGGTCCGGGTGCAGGGGCCTCAGGGTGCGCGCGAGATTGCGGCAAGCGACTTCTTCCTCGGATACTTTCAAACGGCGCTCGCGCCGGACGAAGTGGCGACCGACCTGCTTTTCCCCATTCCCGCACAAGGCACCGGCTCCGCGTTCCTTGAATTCGCCCGCCGCCATGGCGACTTCGCCCTGGTGGCAGTCGCAGCGCTTGTGCATCTGGATGCGGAAGGTGCCGTGCAAGGAGCAGCACTGTCGCTCGCAGGCGTCGGGCCTTCACCCTTGCGCGCGACAGGGGCGGAACAGTTCCTCATTGGGCGCCGCGCCGAACCGGCCGTGCTGTTAGAGGCGGCACGGATCGCAGCACAGGGGATAGAACCGACGGATGATGTTCAGGCCTCGGCGGCCTATCGCACGCAGCTCGCGCAGACCCTGGTCGAGCGGGCGCTGCTGATCGCCGCTTCGCGCGCCGCACGGGAGGTAGCCTGATGCAAGCTGAGGACCGGATCCGGATCAACCTTACGGTGAATGGCAGCAGTGTCTCGCAGCAGGTTGAGGCACGCCGCACGCTTGCCGACTTCCTGCGCTACGACCTTGGCCTGACGGGAACCCACACCGGATGTGAGCAGGGTGCGTGCGGCGCCTGCACGGTCCTGCTGGACGGCGTCGCAGTGCGCTCGTGCCTGATCTTTGCCTCCCAGCTGGACGGTGCGGCCGTGGAGACCGTCGAGGGGCTGGCTAATGAGTCGCTGCACCCGCTCCAAGAGGCATTCCACCGCCACCATGCACTGCAGTGCGGCTACTGCACGCCGGGGTTCCTGATGGCTGCCAAGGAACTACTGACAGTGAACCCCGATCCCAGCGAGACTGAGATCAGGCAGGCGCTTTCCGGACAGATCTGCCGGTGCACCGGCTACGAGAACATCGTGCAGGCGGTGCGTGAGGCGGCGGATACCCTGCATGGGGCGAAAGGGAGGGATGCCTGATGCCGAGCGTCAAGAACCGCGGCGGGATCGGGGATGACCTTCTCCGCCTGGAGGACGACCGGCTGCTCAAGGGGCAGGGCCGCTTCGTCGGGGATATGCGCGTCCCTCACGTGCTGGAGCTCGCCGTCCTGCGGAGCCTGCACGCACATGCGGAGATCGTCAGCATTGAAGACCGCGGCGCCAGCGCGCTTCCCGGCGTGGTGCACGTGGTTACTGGCGCCCAGCTGCAGGAGGAGGCGCCGGGCCTTTTCGCGCTCGGACAGCCGCCGCTCGTGGCGGGTGAGACGCTGTACGTCGGCCAAGGCGTGGCGGCTGCACTTGCAGAAGACCGCTACGTTGCAGAGGACGCACTGGAGAAGCTGTTCGTCCGCTATCGTCGGCTGCCCGTGCTTTCTGACGTGGAGCGCATCGTCGAAGAGTCTGGAGAGGCAGCGGTCACACTCGGCGATTCGGTGATCGGATTCGGCGAGGTGGAGCCGCTCTTTGCAGCCGCAGACATCGTGCTCGAGGAGCGGCTGGCGATCGGCCGCGCGACAGCTCAGCCGCTGGAGGGGCGGGCCATCCTGGCGATGCCGGAGGGTGAAGGCCTTCTCGTCTACGCGGCAACGCAGGGCCCGCATGGCCTGCGCCAAGGCCTGGCCAAGGCGCTGTCGCTTGCGCCGGAACTTGTCAGGGTCGTTGCGCAGGACGTCGGGGGCGGCTTTGGTGTGAAGAACGGCGTCTACCCAGATGACATTCTCGTCGCATACCTGGCGCTGAAGCTCCAGCGACCGGTGCGCTTCCAGGAGGATCGCCGCGAGCATTTCCTCTCGACCGTCCACTCCCGGGCCCAGGTGCACCGCATACGCGTCGCTGCCCGCAGGGACGGCACGCTCCTCGCAGTGGACGACGACATCCTGCTGGACGCGGGCGCCTACCAGGCGCGGGTCGGCTATGGCAGGACGACGGCCGTAACGATCCCAGGCCCTTATCACCTCTCTGCGTACCGCTGCCGCATCCGCGACGTGCACACGCACAAGGTGCCAGTGGGACCATATCGCGGCGCCGGCAGGCCCGAAGGGAACTTCGTAATGGAGCGGATGCTCGACGCCCTCTCTCGGCGACTCGGGATCGACCGAGCGGAGATTCGTCGCCGCAATCTCATCGAGCCGCACGAGATGCCCTATGACACGCGCATCCCGGACCGCAACGGCAACGGCGTCATCGTCTACGACAGCGGCGACTACCCCTTGGCGCTGGAGACCGCGCTCAAGGCTGCAGACATCGAGACCTGGCGCGAACGCCAGAAAGCACCGCTGCCGGACGGGCGCCGGATCGGTGTTGGTATTGCCATGTTCACCGAGGATACCGGCGTCGCACCATTCGAGATGGGTGTAGTCGACCTGCTCGAGGATGGGCGCATCCGCATCGCGTCTGGTTCTCCTGCCCAGGGACAGGGGCACGAAACCACCTTCACCCAGATCGCCTGCTCTGCTCTCAGCCAAACGCCAGGGCAGATCGTCTACGCTGATACGGACACGGCGCTCGTCCCTGCGGGCATCGGCACGTTCGGCAGCCGTGCGACGGTAATGGCGGGATCCGCCGTGCATCTCGCATGCAAGAAGCTGGAGGATATGGTGCTCACGGAGGCTGGCGCCATCCTGGGCGAGGCGAAGGAACGGCTTTCATTGTCCCCCGGACGCGTCGACGCACCCCAGGGAGGTCTGCAGCTGCGCGATCTTGCGGCGAGCATCGAGGCCAAGGGCGAGCACCTCCGGGCCGAAGCCGTGTTCAGGCCCGAGCAGCCGACCTACGCCGACGGCTGTCATATTGCAATGGTCGCGGTGGACCCGCTGACGGGTTCCGTCGAGATCCTGAAGTACATCATCGTCGACGACTGCGGCAACGTCATCAGCCCGCGCCTTGTGGATGGTCAGATTCAGGGCGGACTCGCCTTCGGCGTTGCCGCAGCGCTGCTTGAGGAGCTCGTCTACGATAACCAGGGCCAGCTCCTCACCGGGAGCTTCATGGACTACCCGCTGCCGACGGCGCTTGATGTGCCTGCGGCCGAAATCCACCACCTCTGTTCGCCGTCACCGCGCAATCCCTTGGGTGTTAAAGGGGTAGGCGAGGGAGGAACCGTACCGGCTCTGGCGGCAATCGCGGGAGCCGTGGAAGACGCCCTGCTGCCGATTGGCGGCGGGATGGCTCGCCAGTTGCCGCTTACCCCCGAGCGCGTGGTGCGCCTGGCTTCAGCGAACGAGAGGCAGTAGGAAACCGGCGGGGGACGGTGAGCAGGGTGCGGGCAAGCGGAGGGCAGGTCCGTGCGCTGGCGCTTTGCGGTTTGACGGCGATGCTGCTCGCCGGTTGCGGCGCGCACCGTGCGGTGTCCCCCGATCTGCGCAGCAAGGCGCAGGCATCCAAAAAAGCGAACTACTCCGCCTGGGTCAGCGCGTGCTTCCCGGGCTGGGAGCAGACGGACATGCGCATTGCGCAGAACACGAAGCTCCCCGTCCCGACGCAAGAACTGATGGGCAGCGAGTACGGCCCCCGGCTTGTCCTTGGCAATATCGCGGTGTGGCTCGGCGATCCAGCCGATACGCCGCTGCAGGCCAAGGCGCTGCTCGGGGGCTTCGTGGTGCGCGGCCTCGATGCGGCCGGACCACAGGGGACGATCCACGCACAGAGGGATCCAAGCGGTTCCGGAGGACAGATCTATATTCAGGAGATGGGGTTGACGCCGTCCCAGCAGCGCCTGCTCGCTGGGGCAGGCCTGCCTGTGCCTAAGGGTCCGGTGACGATCGAGGTGCCGCTGCCGCAGTTCCCGCAGGGTGCGGGAGTCACTGTGAAGGATGCCTTGCAGGCGCTGCTCACGGAACCTGGGCAGACACCGCGGGGAGGCACCCTCTACTCCCTGCAAACCCCTGAGCCGCAGCCTACGCAGTATATAAGCTACCTAGGGCCGGTTCAGCCTGCGGAACAGCTCACCCCTCCTACGATTGGGGAACCTGCTTGCACTGCCGGTCCCGGGTGGTTCCTGGGGCAGGCGGGAGGACTGCTCGAGCCGATGCCGGTGTTCATGGCGATGCATTCGAATGGTGTCACCTACGGCTTCGCACCGGGGCAGTTCATGGTTGACTCGGACCATGCGGGATACGACCAGATCTACTGGTACAGGGAGCCGAGCATCACGGTGCCCTCGCCCTAGGACAGGGAAACGAGGGCGGCGGACCGCGTTGCGTCTCGTCGCGCGCGAGGCGAGCCGGTTAGCGGCCGTGTAGGCTTCGCGCAGGCGCCTGATCGAAGCCTCCGGCGTAGATGGCTCGCAGGCGGTGCGCGGCTTCGTCCACCTCCGCGTCCTCCGAAGTCAGCGAGATTCGCACGTATCGCTCGCCCTGCTGACCAAATGCGATGCCTGGCGTCACCGCAATGCCGGCCCGCTCCAGGAGTTCTGTCGCAAACGTCTCACCGCTCATGCCCCGAGGTGCATGCATCCAGAGGTAGACCGTGGCGTCGGGGCGCGTCGCATGGCCGCCGAGTTCCGCGATGGCCTTCGAGAGAACCTCCTGGCGCCGCACGTACCCAGCGACGCGCTCCGCAAGCGCCTGGTCCTCGTGCGGGTCCAACGCCGTGCGGCCCGCAGCCTGGATCGGCAGGTAGGCGCCCGCGGCAACATTCTCGTGCACCCGTGCCAATGGGGCCAGGAGATCCGGGTCCCCAACCGCCGCTCCGAGGCGGAAGCCCTGCATGTCGTAGGACTTCGAGAAGGTGAAGAGCTCAATTGCGACGCTCTGTGCTCCGCGCACGGCGCGCACCGAGAGCGCGGGCCCCTGGCCGCGCAGGACGATCTTTGCGTAGGCGAGGTCGTAGGCGAGCGGGAGATCGTGCTCCCGGCAGAAGCGCACCGTCTCCTCGAGGAACGGAACGGTGGCGACCGCGCCCGTCGGGTTATGGGGATAGTTGAGGAACATGAGTCGGGTGTTCGACACCCGTTCCCCGTCGAGGTCGCCGTAGTCGGGGAGGTAGTGCAGTTCCGGCCGCAGCGTGAGCGGGATGGCCTCGCCGCCCGCAAGGGCAACGCCCGCAGCGTAGGTGGGGTAGCCTGGATCGGGGATGAGCGCGCACTCCCCCGGATCGACGTAGGCGAGGGGCATGAGCGCGATGGCGAGCTTCGAACCCTCGACGATGAGGACATTCTCGCGCGTGCAAGGAGCGCTGTAGTTGCGCCCGTACCAGTCCGCGAAGGCCTCGCGCAGCGAGTTCGCCCCTTCGTAGGGCGGGTAGCGGTGCGCGTTTTGATCAAGCGCCGCCTTGCGCAGCGCCTCCACGACCGATGCGGATGCGGGCCAGTTCGGGTCGGATTGCGAAAGATCGCAGATCTCGCGGCCATCCACTCTCGCCGCTTCGATCTTCTCCTCGAGCGTGCTGAAAATATAGCGCGGGACGTCACGCAGGCGACTGGCAGGGATCGGGGACATGGCGACACCTCCGTCCCTGTAGCGTACCCAGGCGCAACACAGGCGCGACGCCAGTCATGGTCTGGCCACGAAACAGGGTACGCGGATCAGAATCCGCGCTGGTGCTCGCGAACTCGTGCGCTATTCGGCGATCGATCGTCGAGGAGCGCGCCAGAGGAAGTACGTCCCGAACCTCCTGCCCGTGATCAGGCTGTGCCGCTGTCCGTACCGATATCGCCCGCAAGGTAACGTTGGAGAGCAGGGCCGATCGCGCGAACGACTTCCTGGCCGCTCGCGGAGGCGAGCGGCTCCACCCGCAGAACGTACCGAGCCATCAGCAGGCCGATCACCTGGCTCGCTGCGAGCGAAACGCGATACTCCGCGTCGGGCGAGCGCAGGGTGCTGGCGATCTGGCCGAAAATGGTGCTGCGCACGAAGTCCCGCAGCATTGCGGCTGCTCGCTCGTGGGTCAACGCGGACCGCAGGAGCCCGATTGCCGTGCGCTGCAGCGTCTTATCCTCCCAGATCATCACGACGGTGCGCGCAAGCAGCTCTCCGAGCCGGCCTTCTGCAAGCGCTTCAGGGTCGCTCTCCAGCGCCTTCCCCACGAGCCCCGGAATGTTCGGCAGGCGCATCGCGGCGATGAACAGGCTCTCCTTGCTCCCGTAGTAGTGGTGAACGAGTGCGGGGTCCACCCCCGCGGCGACTGCAATGTCTCGGATGCTTGCATTGTCGTAGCCCTGCTCCGCGAAGCGCTTGCGTGAAGCGGCGAGGATCGCGTTGCGGGTTCCGCTCTCACCCGGTCTCCGGCCGCGACGCGATCGGCGGTTGCCGCCATCAGGTTCGTTCATGAACGTTTGCTGCGCGACGCTGCGGACGTGATCTGAACGAATCGCTCTTCCAGGGTAGCCGGGGCCTCGCGCACGGTGCACGGCATCCCAACGAGCGCATGTTCAACCTCCGGCACTGTGTGCCCCGCGATCCGCAGTGTTCTTCCGACCAGCGCGGGGGCCATCGCTCCCTCTTCCATGCGCTGCAGTGCGGCAGCCCAGTCGTCCGTCTCCACGACGACGACCTGCTCCTCCCCGAGAATCTGGGGGAGGTCGCCCTCGGCGACCACACGGCCTTCCGCCATGACCACAAGGCGGTCGCACTCCTCGGCCTCCTCCATGTAGTGGGTCGTCACCAGCACTCCCATCCCTCCGTCCGAGGCGTCGCGGATGACCTCCCAGAGCCGGGCGCGCATCAGGGGGTCGACGCCCGACGTCGGCTCATCGAGGATCAGAAGGTCCGGGTGATGCGCCAGCGCCTGCACGAATGCGACACGGCGCTGCGTCCCGAGCGGCAGGCGGGCAAGCGGCAGGGTCTCGGCAGCAAGGGACTCCGGCAGCGTGCCCGGGGCGCTGTGAAAGACCGCCGCGGCGAAGCGAAGATTCTCCCGCGCCGTCAGGTCGTCGTAGAGCCCGAGGCTCTGCGGCACGTAGCCGATGCGCTGCCTCGTGGCCCGCGAGGGCGCAGCGCCGAATAGCCGCACCTCGCCGGATGAGGCCGGCAGGAGGCCGAGAAGCATGCGCAGGAGCGTCGTCTTGCCGGCGCCGTTCGCCCCCAGCAATCCCACCACTTCTCCCGGCCGCACGGAGAGGTTCACTCTGTCCACCGCCACATGGTCTCCGAACCGGCGCGTCGCGCCGCGACTCTCGGCGAGCGGCTCTGTCACCGCACAGCACCTCCTTGCGTCGCTTCCTTTCGTTCGAGGGCGAGGGACGCGACCATCACCGCATCCTGCAGGTCGGGTCGGATGACTTGTGCCCGATCCGCTGAGGCGACGCCCGGAGGCGACCAGACGCGCCAGTAGGCACCACGCCGCCAGGAGAGGGGGGCCATGTCCCCCTGAGGGCGTGTTGCAGCCCGGGATATCGTTCCAGGCATGGCGGCAATAATGTCGTCGGGTGTTCCAGAGGCCAAGTGATGCCCTGCGTCCAGAACGAGAAGATGCGCTGCGCGCTCTGCCTCATCCACGTATGACGTAGAGAGCACGACCGCTGCGCCTTCCGCCGCGGCGCGGGCGATGAGCCACCAGAGTCCAGCGCGGCTGACGGGGTCGACGCCGGTCGTCGGCTCGTCGAGTACGAGGAGACTTGGCCGATGGATCATCGCCAACAGCACGCCGAGCTTTTGACGCATTCCCCCGGAGAGTTGCCCCCCCAGCCGGTCGTGCACGTCGGCGAGACCCGTTCTTGAAAGAAGCGCATGTGCGCGCTCCTGCAGATCCATGCGGGAGACATTATAGGCTGCGGCGGCGAAGGCGATGTTCTCATCCACGGAAAGGTCTGGGTAGACTCCGGAGGTCGAGGGCATGTACCCGATCTGGCGAGCGCCCGGTCGCAAGACTTCACCCTCGTCAGGACGGATTGCCCCCACCAGGGCTCTGAGCAGTGTGGACTTTCCCGCCCCGTCTCCGCCGACGATGCCGCTCACCTGTCCCGCCAAGGCCTGGAACGTTACGTCGCTCAGGGCGATGCGCTTACCGAAGCGAACCGTAACGGATCGCACCCCCCAGTTCATGACGCAGTCCCTGCTCGCGGACGGCCATTACGGCGCGGCGACGGAGAGAGGAGCCGACGGAAGCGGAGCGTCGCAAGCGTTACCGCAACGGCGCCGAGCAGGCCGAGGAACAAAAATGGCTGCCAGAGATCGCTGATCGGCGTGCCCTTGAGCATGACGCCGCGTGCGATCTCGATGAAATAGGTGAGCGGCAGCACGTAAGCGATCCAGCGGACTCCGATCGCCATCGAGGAGAGTGGGAAGATCAGCCCGGAGAGAAGAATCTGCGGCAGGATTGTCATCATCGCGAGCTGGATTGCCTGGCCCTGGTTCTCGGAGACGCTCGAGATCAATACGCCGAGGCTCAGCGTGACGAAGAGGAAGAGGAGCGCGCCAAGGATGAGCAGGAGCACGGAGCCACGCATCGGGACGTCGAAGAGCAGCATGCCGGCGCCTAGCACAATTGAGAGATCGAGGGCAGCGACGAGGAAGTAGGGGACGATCTTCCCAATCAGCACGTCCCACGGCGACAGCGGCATCACGGCGAGCTGCTCGAGTGTGCCTGCCTGGCGCTCACGCACGACGCCGAGGCTCGCGACCAGCGTCCCGATGAACACGAGGATGATCCCCGCAAGGCCCGGGACCATCACGACGGCCGTCTTGAGACCCGGGTTGTAGAGCACGTCGATCTTCGGAGGCAGTTCGCTGGCGGGTATGGTCAGGACGTGCCCGGGTGGCAGGGAGGCGAGCACTTTGGAGAGCAGGGCCTGCGGGGAGGCGAGGCGCGCTACGGCCGCTTCCGCCGCCCGCGCCGCGAAGAGGTCCGTACCGTCGATGATGGCCCGCACGCTGTGCTTATCCGCGATGAAGACAATCTGCGCCTGGCCGTCGCGCAGCGAGGTTTTCGCCTGCGTTACGCCGTCCTTTGCCGCCAAGCGCACCGGATCGAACGGCGCATGGAGCCTCTTCGCGAAAGAGGCTGCCTGTGGGCCGACCACCAGAGCCGAGATCTTCGAGACGTCGAAGCTGGCGGCGTAGCCGAAGATGACGAGCAGCATGACCGGAAGCACGATCATCATGCCGAGAGTTCGCTTGTCGCGCCGCATCTGACGGAACTCCTTGACGACCATCGCCCACACGGAGGCCACCTCTTTCGCGTCAATTCGCAGTAATTCTACGACTGATGAATTACATTGTACATCATTTCCATGCAGGTGTTGGCCGTAGTATAGCGAACAAATGTACGCAGTACCTGTGCTATACTTTGCGCAGATAGCGTGGCCAGGGAGGAAGCGGATTGTCGGGGGAGATCGTTGTCCGCGGCGCGCGCCAGCACAACCTGAAAAACATAGATCTACGCATACCGCGTGACAAGCTGGTCGTCGTGACCGGCCTTTCCGGGAGCGGCAAGAGCTCCTTTGCCTTCGACACGCTGTACGCCGAGGGTCAGCGTCGCTATGTCGAGTCCTTGTCCGCCTACGCGAGGCAATTCCTCGGTCAGATGGACAAGCCGGACGTGGACGCGATCGAAGGGCTTAGCCCTGCGATCTCGATCGACCAGAAGACGACTTCTCGGAATCCGCGCTCCACTGTGGGCACGGTGACCGAGATCTACGATTACCTGCGCCTGCTCTACGCCAGGATTGGGCACCCGCACTGTCCGACCTGCGGACGGCCGATCGAGCAGCAGACGGTCGAGCAGATGGTCGACCAAGTGCTCGCGTACCCGGAGGGCACGCGCGTGCAGATCCTTGCGCCGCTTGTACGCGGTCGCAAGGGGGAGCATGAGAAAGCGCTGCAGGACGCACGGCGCGAAGGGTTCTCCCGCGTTCGCGTCGATGGGCACGTCCGCGAACTCTCCGAAGAGATTGCTCTAGAGAAGAACAAGAAGCACACCATCGAGGCGGTCGTCGACCGCATTGTGATGCGCGACGGCATCCGCGAACGCCTTGCGGACTCCTTCGAAACGGCGCTGCGCCTCGGCGAAGGCCTCGCTGTGGCTCTGCGCGACGACAGGGAGGACGTCCTCTTCTCCCAGAACTTCGCCTGCCCGAACTGCGGGGAGAGCCTCGCGGAGCTCAGCCCACGCATGTTCTCCTTCAACAACCCGTACGGCGCCTGTCCGGCCTGCAGCGGACTCGGCTTCCATCTTGAGCCGGACGAGGACCTGATCGTGCCAGATGCGCGCCGCAGCCTGCGCGATGGTGCAATCGCTCCCTGGGCGACATCGGAGTACTACGGACAACTGGTGCTGGCGGCAGCGCAGGCGATCGGGGCGGATCCAGACACCCCATTCGGCGAACTCTCGGACGTGCAGCGCGATGCGTTGCTCGCCGGCATCGCGGAACCCGTCCCCTTCGGCTACGTCGGCGCCTACGGCCGCCGCAGCGGGCGCACCCACTTCGTGGGGGCCATCGAGTACGTGGCCCGGCGCCACCGCGATGCCTCCTCCGATGTGCAGCGCCAGGAACTCGAGGCGTACATGTCGCCGGTGGCATGCTCGACTTGCAAGGGGAGGCGCCTGCGGCGCGAGATCTTGGCAGTGACGGTCGGAGAGCGCTCGATCGCGGACCTCACGGCAATGGCCGTCCGCGATGCGCTGCCCTTCCTGAAGGAACTCAAACTGCGCGAGATGGAGCAGCTGATCGCCCGAGACGTGCTGCGGGAGATCGCGGAACGGCTCGGGTTCCTCGAAAGTGTCGGTCTGGAGTACCTGACCCTCGACCGCGCCGCCGCGACCCTTTCCGGAGGCGAAGCCCAGCGGATCCGCCTTGCGACTCAGATCGGATCGGGGCTGGTCGGCGTCATCTACATCCTCGACGAGCCGTCGATCGGCCTGCACCCGCGCGACAACGACCGGCTGCTGGCGACACTCTGCCGTCTGCGCGACCTCGGCAATACAGTCCTTGTCGTGGAGCACGACGAGGAGACCTGGCGAGCCGCAGACTGGCTGATCGACTTCGGCCCGGGCGCGGGCGAGCACGGGGGCCGCGTAATCGCGGAGGGGACGCTCGAGGAGATCGAGCGCAACGAGGAGTCCCTGACAGGCCAGTACCTCTCGGGCCGACGCTCCATCCCCGTACCGGATGTACGACGCCCGATCGGCGAGCGGATGCTGCACCTGCACGGAGCCCAAGGAAACAACCTCAAGAACCTGGATGTGGAGCTGCCGCTCGGCGTGTTCATCGCCGTGACGGGCGTGTCCGGGTCCGGGAAGTCGACGCTCGTCAACGACATCCTCTACCGAGCACTGGCGATGGAACTGAATGGCGCCCGCCGCCGTCCCCTC
The DNA here is from genome assembly GCA_021793645.1 of Bacillota bacterium. GTDB lineage: Bacteria > Bacillota > Sulfobacillia > JAJZYS01 > JAJYTV01 > JAJYTV01. The sequence goes on along the minus strand of JAJYSJ010000006.1, from coordinate 31,830 downwards.
GCGTACCGGGGCATCGACGGGCTGGAGCACCTCGACAAGGTGGTCGACGTCGACCAAGACCCGATCGGCCGCACGCCGCGCTCCAACCCCGCGACGTACACCGGCCTCTTCGACCTGGTGCGCGAAGTCTTCGCCCAGACGCCAGAGGCCCGCATGCGGGGCTACAAGGCGGGCCGCTTCTCGTTCAACGTCCGCGGCGGGCGCTGTGAAGCGTGCCATGGCGATGGCATCTTGCGCATCGAGATGCACTTCCTTCCGGACGTCTACGTCCCGTGCGAATCCTGCAAGGGCAAGCGCTACAACCGGGAGACGCTGGATGTGCGTTTCAAGGGCAAGACGATCTCTGACGTGCTTGAGATGACGGTCGACGAAGCCGTCGGGTTTTTCCAGTCCCAGCCCCGCATCCGCCGCAAGCTCGAGACGCTCTCCCAGGTCGGACTCGGCTACATCCGCCTTGGCCAGCCTGCGACGACGCTCTCCGGCGGCGAGGCGCAGCGCGTGAAGTTGGCGACGGAACTCTCCCGGCGTCAGGACGGCCGCACCTTCTACATCCTCGACGAGCCGACCACGGGGTTGCATCCGGCCGATGTGGAGCGGCTCCTGGAGGTTCTGCACCGCCTCGTCGACAGCGGCAACACCGTGCTCGTGATCGAGCACAACCTCGACGTGATCAAGACAGCGGACTACATCATCGATCTTGGCCCGGAGGGCGGTGAAGCAGGCGGCGAGATCATCGCGCAAGGTCGCCCGGAGGAGATTGCCGCGATGAAGCAGTCGTACACCGGGCGCTTCCTCCAAGATACCCTGCACCGCAGATCACTCGCGGGCGACTGATGTTCGAACAGCTGCGCGACGCCGCGAGGGCGATGCCCGAGCGGCCAGGCGTCTATATTTTTCGCGATGAGCAGAACACCGTGCTCTACGTGGGCAAGGCGAAGAACCTGCGCGCCCGCACACGCAGCTACTTCCAGTCCAGCCGCGGCCTCGCCGCCAAGACGATCAGGCTCGTTCAGGACGCGAGCCGCTTGGAGTACATCGTCACGCGCAGCGAGGTCGAGGCGCTCGTGCTTGAGCAGAACCTGATCAAGGAGCACCGGCCGAAGTTCAACATTCTTCTGAAGGACGACAAGCGCTACCCCTACCTCAAGTTGACGAACGAGAAGTACCCGCGTCTGCTGGTCGTACGCAAGGTACTGGCGGACGGCGCGCGTTACTTCGGGCCATTTCCAAGCGCCGGGCGCATGCAGGAGACGCTGCGCGTGATGCGCCGCCTCTTCCCGCTGCGCACCTGCTCCGACCAGAAGTTTCGCACTGTGACGCGGCCGTGCCTCATGTACCATATCGGCCGCTGCAGTGCCCCCTGCGTCGGCATGATCGGGGAAGAGCAGTACCGAGAGGTGGTCGCGGAAGCGGACGCCTTTCTCTCCGGTCATCCCGAGGAGGTCCTGAGCCGACTCCGTCTGCGCATGGACGAGGCCGCGGAAGGGCTGCGCTTCGAGGAGGCGGCGGAGCTGCGCGACCGCATCCGCGCCGTGGAGTACGTGACGACTCCCGTGCAGAAGGTGGACACGGGACAGGGGCAGGAGCGCGACGTCGTCGGCATTGCGCATGAGGGCGACCGCGCCGTCGGCCAGATCTTCCGGGTTCGCGAGGGCAAGCTCGTGGGTCGGGACCGGTACGTGCTGCGGGTCGCGGAAGACGATGACGAGGGCGAGATCGTCTCCGCTGTGCTGGCGCTGCACTACCAGGAGGAGCGGCCGCCGCGTGAGGTGCTTGTGCCCGCTCTGCCGCAGGACCAGGAAGTGGTTGCACAGTGGCTTGCCAGCCGCCGCGAAGCGAAGGCGGAGGTCAAAGTGCCACAGCGCGGCGCCGGCGTGACGCAATTGCAGATCGCACAGGAGAACGCCCGCATCGCACTCTTCGACATTGCGTCGCAGGACCGCGAAGCGCGGCCCCGACGCATGATGGAGGCGCTGCAGGAGGCGCTGGGTCTGCCGGAGCTGCCGCGACGCATCGAGGGGTTCGACATTTCCAATACCCAGGGCCGCGAGAGCGTCGCGTCCATGGTCGTGTTCGTCGATGGGCAACCGGCCTACGGAGAATACCGGCGCTTTCGCATCAAGACGGTGCAGGGACCGAACGATTTTGCGTCGCTCGCCGAGGCGGTGGGCCGGCGCTTTCAGCGTGGACTGCGTGAGCAGCGGGAAGGCGGCGGCAAGTTCGCCGCATTCCCCGACCTCCTGCTGATCGACGGCGGCAAGGGACAACTCAGCTCGGTGATGTCCGTCCTGCAGGAAATGGGCCTGCAGGATCTGCCGACGATCTCGCTCGCGAAGCAGCACGAGGAGGTATATCTGCCGGAGGAATCGGAGCCGCTGCAACTCGGCGAGGGGCACCCGGGCCGAACCCTTCTCCAGCTCGTGCGCGACGAGTCTCACCGGTTTGCCTTGGGCCTACATCGCCAGCGGCGCGGCAAGGCATCCCTGCATTCACGTCTCGATGACGTGCCCGGCATCGGACCGAAGCGGCGCCGCGCGCTTTTGGAGCGATTCGGTTCGTTGCGCGGGGTGCAGTCCGCGACCGTGGAGGAAATCGCGGCAGTGCGCGGCTTCACCGTCGCGCTGGCGAAGCGGGTAAAGGAGGAGATCGGATAGCGTCGCGCGGCTGTCCTCAGTCGAGGGCTTTGAGGGAGCGCTCCGCGTCGAGTCCTTTGACGTCAGCTGCAGCATCGCCCATCAGTTTTTGGCGCCTTGTTGCACCGTGATCTGGAAGGGCTCCGTCGCGGCGATGTCGAGGTGGAATCTGCCACTTTCGTACTCGTAGGCGACGCCGCTTGCTTTGCCTGAAATGTTGGCAACGTAGTCTACCGGCAACTGCGCCCCCCTCTGCATCACGGAGATCGCGAAGGTACCGGCTACGGCGCCTTGGGTGGACCAGGAGATGCGCCATGGTGCGTGGAGCTGTGGCAGGGCGCTCTTTGACGCGCCGCGGCCGGACGTGGTGGCGACAGTGGTCCAGGCGTAGTGCGGCTGCGCCGGCACCTTGGCGGCATAGGTCTGCACGCGCAGATGATAGGGTTCGGCGCCTTGGACGTCCAGGTAGAAGGTCCCCTTGCCTCGCTCGACGGCGGTGCCGTGACCGCTCCCGATGACGTTCGCGATCGTGTCGTACGGGTCTTGGCTGCCCGGCTGCTCGACGAGGATGCCGAAATTGGGGCTCTTTCCTGCCGCATTGGCTGACCAGACGACCCGCCATTGTTTGGTGGTCACGAACGGGGCCGTGGCACCGGTCGCATCGCCGCTCGCGGACGCCACAGTCTGCCAGTGCGGCGCGGACGCCCGCGAGGGAGCGGAGATTGCGGGGGCACTCGCGGGATGCAGCACCACGGCCGCCAGCAGAGCCACCATCGCGATCGTGGCGATCCAAGCCATCCACTTCTTCAAGGCTCTGCCCCCCTACGCATACGGTGCTTGTCTACATGCAGAGTTTTGCGTCAGGGTCAGGAATCCCTCCGCGCGGATCCGCCTTAAGGTTGAGCAGAGCCTGGCGGAAGCGGTACGATCAGGGAAACGCCCGAGAAGGGGAACGCCATGCTAGCTCGCTGGCTGATCTCAGCCGTCAGCATCTATCTCGTCGCCCTGCTCGGGATCGGCGTGGAAGTGCGCAACTTCTGGGCTGCCCTGCTCGCCGCCCTGGTACTCGGACTGGGGAACCTTCTGGTCCGGCCGATCCTTCTGCTGCTCACACTGCCGATCAACCTCCTTACGCTCGGGCTCTTCACGCTCGTCGTCAACGGCATCGTCTTTCTGATTGCGGCGGCCTTCACGCCGGGCTTCCAGGTGCGCGGCTTCGGTGCCGCGATCATCGGTGCACTGCTTACGGGCATCGCATCCGCAATCCTCGGCCTGATCTGGCGGGCGCTGTGACGCGCCTTCTGGCTGTCGACCTGGACGGCACCATGATTGCGAAGGACGGCCGAGGTGCCAAGGAAGCGCGCGAGCCATTTGCACGTCTGCGCGACCGCGGCGTCAGGATCGCCATCGCCACTGGGCGGATGGTACAGTCGGCTGCGCAGATCTTTGCGGAAACCGGAGTGCCCGAGGGACACATCATCGCTCTCAACGGTGCAGAGCTTTGGGCGTATCCGCTGGGAGAAAAGGCGATCTGGCAGCGTGCGATCGCGCCGGACGCCGCGCGCCGGGCCGTCGAGATCTGCCTGAACCGAGACGCTGAAGTGCAGGGCTACGTTGAAGGAGACCTGCGCATCCTGCAGCGCACGGCACAGACCGAGGCGTACGCGCGTCGTACGCGTGTTCCTTCGCACCTCGTGGATGTCGCGGGGATCTCAGAGTCACCGCAGAAACTGCTCGCACTGCTGCCGCCGGATGAGACCTTGGCGCTGATCGACGACCTGCGGCGTGAACTCGGCGGGGCACTGGACTGTTTTCGCTCGGAGCCGAACTTCGTCGAGATTGTGCCAAGAGGCGTGCACAAGGGCGTCGCACTCGCCGCTCTTGCGGACAAGCTTGGGCTGCAGCTCCGGGATGTAGCGGCCGCAGGCGACGCGGAGAACGACGTTGAGCTGCTTCGCGCCGTCGGACGTCCCTTTGCGCCCAGTACCGCAGCACAGGCCGTACTCGCGCTGAAGCCGCATCTCGGGCCGCCGCCGCCGGATCTTATGGCTGCTATCGCAGATGAGATCTTGCGGTGAGCCTTCGGTTCGGCAGCGCGGAGGAGGCCGGGCTGTCCCGCGACGAACTGATAACGGCATACGAGCTGCTATTGTCCGGCTTGGATGAAGACGCATACGCCGGTGCCGTGTGCCTCGTCGCCCGGCATGGCGTGATCGCAGGCTTCTGGGCACTCGGATGGCGACGGCTGCAGGAACCTGCGGCTGCGATGACCCATGACGCCATCTTCGATCTCGCCTCCCTGACGAAGGCGATCGTCACGGCACCGGTCATCCTGCGGCTCCGGTCAGAGGGCAAACTCTCCCTAGAGGACCCGCTGTGCCGTCACCTGCCCTGGACAGAGGGATCGTTCGCGGGCGAAGCCAAGCTCATCGACCTTCTGACACACCGCGGGGGATTGCCGCCCACCGCAGACATCGGCTGGGCGAAGGAACCTCGGCAGCGGCACAGCGAACTCTTAGCGGCAATCGGCACCGAACCGCGCACAGGCGGAGTCTACTCGGATCTAGGCTACTACCTGTTGGGATGTGTCGCCGAGGCTGCGGGCGGGGAGCCCCTGCCGCGGCTCTTTGGCCGGGTGGTGCAGGGCCCATTGGGTCTGTTCGGCAGCGGCTACGGTCCAAGGGATGCGGGAAGACAACCGATCGTTGCATCGGAAGAGCGGCCTGAAGGCCTTCTGGAGGGCGTTGTGCATGATGGAAAGGCCCGCCTGATGGGCGGGATCGCCGGACATGCTGGCCTCTTCGCCCCAGCCCTCGACGTTGCGCTCTTCGGACAGGCCGTACTGGACGGCGGAATGGGCCGCTTCGGCACCATGCTGCCCAAGGCGGAGGCGGCGCTGCTCCTGGCGCCGCACACCGCGCCTCCGGATCCGCGCGGCCTCGGCTTCTTCGAATGGGGGGAGCGTGACGGCAACGATTTCTTCTTTCCTGCCTGGGGTCATACGGGGTATACCGGCACATCGTTTGCGATCGCTCCCAAGACAGGACTCCTCGTCGTCCTCCTGACGAACCGCGTTCATCCCGTGCGAAGGCCAGAGGAACGCCTCAAGTCGGTACGGTCCCGCTTCCACAGGGCCGTGTGGCACAGTCAGATCTAGATCCCCTAGGACAAGGAGGCCCGCGATGCAGTTCGTCGTCGTCACAGGACTCTCTGGCGCCGGCAAGAGCCAAGCCATGCACGTCCTTGAGGACATGGGGTTCTTCTGCGTCGACAACCTGCCGTCGGACCTTGTCGCGAAGTTCGTCGAGATCCTGGACGCGCAGCAGCGGATCGAGCGCGTCGCGGTCGCGATCGACGTGCGGGGCGGTGCCTTCTTCGAACGGGCTGCGTCAGCGCTTACCGAGCTTGAGGAGCATGGGGTGCCCTACCGCATCCTCTTCCTCGAAGCGCGCGAAGAGGTGCTGCTGAGGCGCTACAAGGAGACGCGCCGCCGTCACCCGCTGGCCACGGAAGGCCGCGTGCTTGAAGCGATCCGCTTGGAGCGGCAGCAGCTCGAGGAAGTGCGCGGCCGCGCCCACTTCACGCTTGATACATCAGATCTCACGCCGGCGCAGCTCCGCGCCGAACTGGGCAGGCTCTTCTCCCAGAGTGGATCCCAGGACCAGCTGCTCGTGCAGGTCGTCTCGTTCGGATTCAAGCACGGGCTTCCACTTGACGCAGACCTCGTCTTCGACGTCCGCTTCCTGCCGAACCCCAACTACATCCCGAAGCTGCAGCACAAAACCGGCCAGGATCCGGATGTCCAGGAGTACGTGCTGCGCTGGCCGATTGCCCGCCAGCTGCTGATGCACCTCGGCAGCCTCATCGACTTCCTCCTGCCGCAGTACGCCGCGGAGGGCAAGACGCAGCTCGTCGTGGCGATCGGCTGCACGGGTGGGCAACACCGCAGCGTCGTGATCGCAGAGGAGCTTGCACGCCGCCTGCAGGACCCTAGCCGCCGCATCGGCATCGAGCACCGCGATTGCAACCGGGCTGGAGGTGGCAGCGCGTGAGGGTGAGGGCCCTGCGCTGGCTCCTGCCGGGTCTACGCGTCAAGCGCTGGCTCGCCCTGTTCACGCTCGGCATCGCCATGGCCGCAATCGGCGCCCTGCTCGTGCACGCCGACTGGGGTCGACACCACGTGGACATCGGCGCGGACCTCGTGCTCCTGATCGCCGGAGTGGTGTTGGCGCCCCTCAGCGTGCGTCAACTGATCACCTCTGTGGTCACGGTTCTCCTGCCGGAGGGGACAGGGGAGATCGCAGACACGTACTGGCGTTCGAGGGCGCTGCTGCGGGGACCGCGGGTCGTCGCACTCGGCGGAGGCACTGGACTTCCGGTGATGCTGCGCGGCATCAAGCAGTACACGTCCAATATCACCGCGATCGTGGCGGTCACCGATGACGGCGGTAGTTCCGGTCGCCTTCGCGGCGAACTCGGCGTGCCCCCGCCTGGGGACCTGCGCAACTGCCTTCTGGCCCTCGCCGAAACGGAACCCTTGATGGAGCAGCTCTTCCAGTACCGCTTTGAGGCGGGAGAGGGGCTTTCCGGCCACGCCTTCGGCAATCTCTTCCTGGCGGCGATGTGCACGGTCACGGGGGACCTGCAGGATGCGATCAGAGCGTCCAGTCGAATCCTCGCAGTGCGCGGCCAAGTGTTGCCGGCGACAGACGATCAGGTGACATTGCGGGCGGAGCTGTCCGATGGTCGTGTGATCCGTGGCGAGTCCCGCATTCCCGAGGCCAACGGGCAGATCCTCAAAGTTGCGCTGGAGCCCGCTGACGCCGCCCCCACCCAGGAGGCGCTGCGTGCAATTGCCCAGGCCGACGTCATCCTTCTCTCCCCCGGGTCGCTATTTACAAGCCTCATGCCGAATCTTCTGGTGCAGGGCATTGCGGATGCCATCCGTCGCTCGCCGGCATTGCGAGTCTACGTACAGAACATCATGACGCAGCCCGGCGAAACGGATGGGATGAGCGCAGAGCAGCACCTCGAGGCGATCACTCGGCATGCAGGCAGTGGCCTTGTCGACTGTGTTGTGCTCAATACGCAGCCGCTGCCACCGGAAGTGGCGGAGCGCTACCTGGCGGGCCACTCCGAGGTGGTGAGCCACAGCGACCGCGCCCTGAGCCTTGCAGGATACGAGGTAATTGCGGAGCCGCTCCTTGCGGAGGGCTCATACGCGAGGCACGATTCACAGCTCGTCGCACGGGCGATCCTCAACCGCTGGGCCAAGAGGAGGCGACCGGAACCCGGGCGTCTTCTGGATCTTTTGCTGCTGCGCGAACACCTTCGGTCGGACAGCCGATGAGAAGCCGCACGCGCGAGGTGAAGGACGAGATCCTCTCCGGCAAGCACGCCGGTTCCTTCGAGCACGGGCTCCTGCGCGGCTTGACGGATGCGGGTGCGCAGCGCTTGTCCGACGGAACTCCTGCGGTGGCGGTGGACAGCACGCGGACGGCGCGGGTCGCTCACCGCATTGCGAAGGAAGTGCTGCGTGCCGACGCGGTGGTGCTGGTGCGCGAGAGCGGTGCGCGCGGACGGCGCTTCCTGCTGTCCTTCCCAGGCCGGGCGGCTGATCGGCTGCGCGAGTTTTCCGATCAGCCGCGCCGACGAATGGGCGCCGTCGAGCGCCGCGGGTACCTGGCAGGCATCTTCCTCGCCGCAGGCACGCTGACGCCGCCCCAGTCGGGCTACCTTCTGGAACTCCGAGTGGCGCGCCCGCAAGTCGCTAGCGAGGCGATGCGCATCTTGCATCGCTTTGGGCTGCAAGCGCACCGCCGGATTCGCCGCGAGTACAGCGTCGTGTACCTGCAGGGTGCGGATCAGGTGGCCGAGGCGCTCTCCTTGTTTGGTGCGGCACAGGCGCGACTCGCGCTGGAGGATGCGCGCAGCCTGCGCAGCGTGCGGGGGGCCGTGAACCGGCTCGTCAACGCCGAGGCAGCGAACGTCGAGAAGTCAGTGCGCGCCTCTGTTTCGCAGAGCGCCCTCATTCGTGAATTTGCGGCGCGCGAAGGGCTGGAGAGCCTGCCCGAGAAGCTTCTTGAAGCAGCGCAGGCGCGACTGGCATTTCCGGAAGCGTCCCTGGAGGAACTGGGCAGCCGGTTGGGGCTCACGAAGGCGGGCATGCACTACCGCTTGTCGCGCGTCCTGCAGCTGGCTCGTGCGGGGAAAGAACATGAGTTCGGCCGGCCGGCCGATTAGAGATCAGGACTCAACCTTGGGGAGGATAAGGGCTTGCGCCAAGCAGCGCAGCGGCGGCTCAGCGGACTTGCGACGATCGGTATCCTGGGGCTGGTGCTTGGCGCGTGCAGTGCGCCGACACACCACGCGGCACTCCACCGGCGCGGCACATTGCGCCTCTCGCTGATCGGCGCCCCGGCGACCATCGACCCTTTGCAGGTCCAAGACGCTTCCGGAACGCAGATCGACGAACTCGTCTACGACGGACTCGTGCGCGTATCGCCAGGCCTCTTGCCCCAAAGCGACCTTGCAAAGACTTGGCACATTTCGCGCGATGGGCGGACCTACACATTCCAGCTCAACCCTAGGGCCAAGTGGCAGGACGGCCAGCCAGTGACGCCACAGGACGTCGTGTTCAGCTTCGCGGCGTACCGCAACCCTGCAGACAAGTCCCCAGCGGCGTCGCTGCTTGGCGATGTGCAGTCGGTTGCGGCGATCGGGAAGGACGCCGTGCGCGTCCGCCTCGAAAAGCCCGACGCACCCTTCCTGCTGCAGGTTGCGACACTGCCGATCCTGCCTTCGCATCTCCTCTCCCGCTACACGCCGGGCAAGGCACTGCTCTCCGCAGTGGCGCCTGGCGATCGTACGATTGGCACCGGCCCCTTCAAGATCACCTCGGCCACTGCGAGCCGGTACACATTCACGGCGAACAAGCGCTACTTCCTTGGCGCCCCGCATCTGCGGGGGTTGACGCTTACGGTGCAGCAGAGCCCGGATTCCGCGCTGATGCTGCTGCGCCGAGGCAAGCTGGATTTTGCCGGGGTGCCTTTGGTCGACGCTGCGGCAGTACGCACGTGGCCGGCTGTCCGACTCGTCCGCAGCTTCCAGCTTGCATTCGCTGGTATCGTCTGGAACGTCAGCCAGCCACCCTTCAACAGCCCGGCAATGCGTCGGGCGCTCTACTTCGCAGTGAACCGTTCGCAGATCGTCTCCGGACCGCTTTACGGGTATGGAGCCGTGGCGAACGGACCGATCCCACCGGTCTCCTGGGCTGATGACAAGAGCCTTGCGCCACGCGCATACCTTCCGCAGCGAGCCCTGCAGCTGCTGGCTGCCGCTGGCTGGCACGAGACCGGGAACGTCCTGCGCGACGCCAGCGGCGCTCCCTTGCGCCTAGACATCCTGGCGCCCTCCGGCGCACCTTTGCGGACGGCCGCGCTTGGACTTGTTGCCCGAGATCTCTCAGCGGTCGGCATAGAGGTCACGGTGCACTACGAGCCGTTTGCGCAGTACACGCAGGATTACATCAGCGGAAACTTCCAGGCGGCCTTTGCCGTGCGCGGACTATCCGCCGACCCGGACGTTTCGGCGTACTTCGGCTCGCCAGCTGTGAGCAATGCGGGGCTGAATACGGGCGGCTACAAGGATGCGCAAGTCGACTCGGACTTGCAGAAGGAGATGTCCCTTGTAGACAGGGGGCAGCGCCTCACCGCTCTTACAGGTGTCCAGTCCGCAATGCAGGTAGATCCACCGGAGCTCTTCCTCTACTTCCCGCAGTCTGTCGACGCGCTTTCCAGCCGTTTTGCGGGCTTTACGCCGAATCCCGCAACAACCTTCTACGCGCCGCAGAACTGGTCCGACCGACCCTTGCACTAACCTGAAGCTGAGCAGTTTCGTCGACGTTCGCAGGGTCTGCAATTTGTGAACTTGTGCTACAATGACGCTGGCTTATGATGTGCAAGGCGGGTGGTCACTTGGATCTTCGGTCGGTGTTCGCGGACATCGCGGCCGACCTCTCCGATGTCGAAGAGTACCTGGCCCAACTGCTGGACGAAGGTCCGCAGGTGGTCCGCGACGTGGCGCTCCACCTCTTGCGTGCTGGGGGGAAGCGTCTGCGTCCCGCATTGGTCCTGTTCGGCGCGAAGTTTGGCAATTATGCGTATGAGGACGTACGGCCCGTTGCCGCCGCCGCAGAACTGATTCATATGGCTACCTTGGCCCATGACGACGTGATCGACCGCGCGGAGTTGCGTCGCGGCAAACCGACGGTCCACTCGCAATGGGGCGAACACACCGCCGTCCTGACAGGCGATTACTTGTTCGCGAAGGCCTTCTCCCTCCTGTCGGAGGTCCGGGTGGGCCGGGTGGTTGGCATCATGGCGGATGTCGTCTATCGCATGTGCAGCGGAGAGATCGCGCAAAATGTTCAGTCTCGCCAGAATGCACTCCCGAACGAGGATCAGTACCTCGACCGCATTGCCCAGAAGACTGCGGTCTTCATCGCTGAAAGCTGTCGTGCCGGCGCAGCTGCTAGTGGGGCATCGGGTGAGGTGCAGCAGGCGCTTTATGACTACGGATATGCGATGGGCATGGGGTTCCAGATCATCGATGACCTTCTCGACCTGACCGCTGAGCCGAAGACGCTCGGCAAGGAAATCGGCTCGGACCTGCGGGCCCATGTGATCACGCTACCGGTCATCCATGGCTTGCGCCAGTCGCAGCGCCGCGCGGAGCTGCGCGAGATCGCGGAGAACCCGGAAGTGACCGGAGACTCAGTGAGCACGGTTCGCGAGATCCTCGGACAGGCGGGTAGCTTCTCCTATGCGGAGGAACTGGCTCACCGCTTCATCGACACGGCCAAGCGCAGCATCCACCCCCTGATCGATGTACCCGCCAAGACATCACTGCTGGCAATGGCGGACTTCGTCCTGGAGCGTCAGCTTTGAAGCCGCCGCGCCGCATCCCAGCCGTCGCCGTGCGACGGCTGCCTCTATATCTCCGGGTACTGGAGGATCTGGCGGCCGAAGGCGTCGAAGTCACATCCTCGGCCGACCTCGCGACGCGCTCTGGGTATTCTTCCGAGCAGATTCGCAAGGACCTCGCCTATTTTGGCGCATTCGGCACGCGGGGACTTGGCTACGATGTTGCGCAGCTGACGCAGCACCTGCGCCGCATTCTGGGGCTCACGGCGGCCGTCCCGGTCGCTTTGGTGGGTGCAGGAAACCTCGGCACCGCTCTGATCCGGTACGCCAGCCTCGGTGCGCGCGACACCTACGTCGCTGCGGTGTTCGACGCTGACCCGAAGAAGATCGGAACCGAAATCTCCGGCCTCAGGGTCCGGCCGATGCACGAACTGATGACGACGCTCAAGGACCTCGGCATTCGGATTGCCGTGATCGCGGTACCGGAGCAGAACGCCCGGGACGTCTTCGACCAGCTCTGCGCAGCGGAGGTGAAGGCTGTGCTGAACTTTGCGCCTGCCAAGCTCGAAAAGCGTCAGGTCAGCGTGCAGAACGTCGATCTGACGACGGAGCTCCAGTCGCTCGCGTACTTTGCGCTGGGCGCGGGAGCAGACCGATGAGCCGCAACGTGGACTGGATCGGTCCCGTCAAGCGGCCGGCAGACGGACCGCAAACGCGGGTGGAGCGGCATCCCGCACGGGCGGGAGAGCGTTTTGGGCCGCTCTCGAAACCGATCGCCCAGCCGGCGCTGGGTGTCGAATTCCGCCTCGACCGCTTGCCATACCTCTTGGCGCTGGACGGGGTGAAGCCGCTTGTGGCGTTGCCCCTGGCCCTTCACGAGGATGACCTGCTGCTCCTAGGCTTCGGGCTTTTCCCGGAGCTTTGCGAGTCGAGAATCGGGACAGCGCTGGTGGTGGAGGGCCTGCATATCGCGCGGGAAACTGGACGCCGTCGGCTGGTGGCCCCAGTGACGAATGCCGATCTCCTCGCGCTCTTCTTCCTGCAGACGCAGGGTTTTTCGCTCGAGGCAATGCGGCCGTACGCAGGGCCTCCGCACAGCGGCACGGCAGGGATTCCCGCCATGCAGGAACTCGTACTCGCCCGCATCGTCGACTGAGAGACAGGGGGGACGCGACATGCTGTTGACGCTGGAGAGCATGGGCGTCTTCGGCCTGGTGCGCAGCGCGCTCGACATACTGATCGTCGCGTTCCTGTTCTATCGCACGTTCACCCTGCTGCGGGGAACGCGTGCGATCCAGCTGGCCAAGGGCATTCTGCTGCTGGTCGTGGCAACCCAGCTGTCGGGCATTTTGGCGCTGTCGGCGACGCACTTCCTGCTGCAGACTGTAGAACTCGCACTGCTGGTCGCGGTGCCGATTGTGTTTCAACCGGAACTGCGCCGCGTGCTGGAGCAGCTCGGCCGCTCCCGAATCTTCGGGGGGCAGGGCTTTTTGCACGATCTGACCGTTGAGGCGTTTCAAAACATGCTTAATGAAGTCATCAAGGCGACGCGCGTCCTCTCGAACGATCACATCGGCGCGATCATTGTCATGGAACGGGAAACCGGACTGAAGGACCTCATCGAGACCGGAGTCTCGCTTGATGCGCGCCTGAGCTGGGAGATCATCGCGAACATCTTCACGCCGCGCACGCCGCTGCACGACGGTGCGGTAGTCGTGCGCGGCGACCGCATTGTCGCGGCGGCATGCTTCCTGCCTCTGGCGGACACGCTGGGTCCGGCATCGCAGCTCGGGACGCGGCATCACGCCGCCATCGGCGTGAGCGAACAGACCGATGCGATTGCAGTGGTCGTCTCCGAGGAGACTGGGGCCGTTTCGCTTGCAGAGGGAGGACGCCTGATCCGCCATCTCGACGATGCATCGCTCAGACACCTTCTGGAGTCGTCCTTGCGGCCACCGGAACGCAAACCGCTGCTGATCAAGAGGAGGGCATAGCGCATGGTCGATCGCTGGCTCGCCAACGACTGGGTGCTGCGCGTGCTGTCCTTGCTCCTGGCCATCGGGATCTGGATTACGCAAAACCCGACGGTCGTGCGTACTGTGTCAGGGCTGCCGGTGATGGTCACCAACACGTCAAAGCTGCGTGTGCAGATATCGCCCGCAGCCGTATCGGTGCAGATCCGTGGGCCTGCGCAGATCGTCGATGCCATACAACCAGGCGCTATCCGCGTGTCGGCCAGCGTACCCTACGCTGTACCGGGCCTTTACCGGGCGACGATTCACGTGTCCACCCAAGTGGCGGGCACCGAGGTTGTGGCTGTCGTGCCAGACCAGGTCAAGGTGACGTTGAGCACTCCGGCGTCGGCGCCCTAATCCAAGGAACATTGGGAGGAATCACTCTTGCGCCTGTTCGGCACCGACGGTGTTCGCGGCGTTGCGAACCGCGACCTCACGCCGGAACTTGCGCTTGCGCTCGGGCGCGCCGCAGCCGTTGAGCTGGGCGGCTCTGCGCGAGCGCGCGTACTGATCGCCCGGGACACGCGGCTTTCCGGCGAAATGCTGGAGGCTGCCCTTTCGGCGGGACTGATGTCCGCTGGCGCGGACGTCGTCTCGGCGGGAGTACTCCCGACGGCAGGCGTCGCATACCTTGCCGAGCGTCACGGGTTCTCCGCTGGCGTCATGATCTCGGCATCGCACAATCCCGTGCAGGACAACGGGATCAAATTCTTTGCAGGTGACGGGCACAAACTGCCCGACGCCGTGGAAGACCGTATCGAGCGGCGCATGCAGGACGGCTCGGAGATGCCGATCGGGGAAGGCATCGGCCAGCGCAGCGAGGAGGCCGCGCTGCGCGAGGAGTACATCGCGCACCTCACGTCGCTCGTGCGGTGTCCATATCCCCATGGCGTCGTGCTGGACGGAGCGCACGGGGCAGCGACAGCGGTCCTGCCGCTGGCGTTCTCTCCGGCGGCCAGTACGGTGGCGGTCATCGCGGGAGAGCCTGACGGCGGGCGCATCAACGTCGGCTGCGGATCGACGGCGCCGCAGTATCTCGCGGAGCACTACCGAGCCTTCGGCGGCACCATCGGCCTTGCCTTCGATGGGGATGCCGACCGGCTGATCGCCATCGACGAGGAAGGCGAGGTGGCGGACGGCGACGTCATCCTTGCGCTGCTCGCGACGTGGCTCAAGGGCCGCGGGGAACTTGAGCCAGCCACGATCGCTTTGACCGTCATGTCCAACGGCGGAGTGCGGGACTTTCTCGCCGCCCGCGGCATCCAGAGCGTTGAAACCAAGGTGGGCGACCGCTATGTGATCGAGGCGATGCGCGAGGGGAATATCCTCTTGGGCGGGGAGCAGTCCGGTCACATCATCTACCGCCGTGCTGCGACGACCGGCGACGGACTCGCGACAGGCATTCTGCTCCTCTCCGCGCTCGCGGAGATGCAGGTGCGTTTGGCGGACTTCCGCCGGCAAGTGCCGCGCTACCCGCAGCGGCTCCGCAGTGTGCGCGTTGCAGACCGGGAGGCCTCATTGAACGCCGAGAGGTATGCAGCGGTCCTCCAAGAGGCGGAGCGCGCGCTCGCGGGCGTGGGCCGTGTCCTTGTCCGCCCGTCCGGCACCGAACCGGTCGTGCGCGTCATGGTTGAGGCGCGCCACGCGGAGGTTGCCGACGCTTGGCTTGAGCGGCTTTGCACCGCGTTGGGGGGAGACTGAGGCCATGTGCGGCATTGTCGGCTACATCGGACCGCAGGAGGCCTTGCCGATCCTCCTTGAAGGGCTGGAGCGTCTGGAATATCGCGGGTACGACTCAGCGGGCGTCGCAGTGCTCGGCGCGGGCGGGGACATCCTCGTCGCGAAGCGCGCGGGACGCATTGCGGATCTGCGCCAGCATATCGGCGGTGCGAAGCTCCCAGGCCGCCTTGGCATCGGGCACACGCGGTGGGCGACGCACGGCCGGCCGAGTGACGAGAATGCCCATCCTCACTTCGGCTGCGACGGCCGATATGCGATCGTGCACAACGGCATCATCGAAAACTACGCCGAACTGCGCCAGGAGCTTTCCGCCCGTGGCCACGTCTTTCGCTCCGAAACAGACACCGAGGTAGTCGCACATCTTCTGGAGGAAGCCAGCGATCTGCCGCTGTTGGAGGCATTGCGGCAGGTGACCCGCCGGCTGCAGGGGTCCTACGCCCTCGCTGCGATCTCGCGCGACGAGCCCGGAGCGCTGGTGGCAGCTCGCGAACAGTCTCCACTGGTCGTCGGGGTAGGCGAGGGAGAGCAGTTCGTCGCCTCCGACATCCCAGCCATCCTGCGTCACACGCGGCAAGTGCTGATCCTCGAGGACGGGGAGTGCGCGCGACTCACGGCCGAGAAGGCGGAAGTGTTCAATCGGGACGGTTCCCCATCTGCGCGCCAGCGGCTGCATGTCGCCTGGGATGTCCATGCGGCCGAGAAGGGCGGCCACGCACACTTTATGATCAAGGAGATCCTGGAGCAGCCCCAGGTCTTCCGCGAGACGACGCGCGGCCGCATCGATGTCGCTCGAGGCAAGGTGCTGCTGCCCGAGGTCGAGGGACTTGGGCTTGAGAGAGCGCGCCGCCTGCACGTTGTCGCCTGCGGCACGTCTTACCACGCGGGACTGGTCGGCAAGGCGCTGCTTGAAGGCATCGCACGCGTCGAAACGCGGACGGAGATCGGGTCGGAGTTCCGCTACCAGGATCCGCTCGTGGAGCAGGGCGATGTCCTGATCGCGGTGTCGCAGTCCGGCGAGACGGCGGACACCATCGCCGCGCTGCGGGAAGGGCGCAGACGTGGAGCGCGCACGCTCGCGGTGACGAATGTGCGCGGAAGTTCGCTCGACCGCGAGGCCGATGCGGTCCTCCCGACACTGGCGGGCCCGGAGGTCGCGGTAGCATCCAGCAAGGCCTACACAAGCCAGATCCTCACTTTGACGCTGCTCGCGCTACATCTCGCGCAGTTGCGAGGCAAAGAGGTGACGAAGGAACTCCTACAGGGGGTAACGGAGCTCCCCGCCAAGGCCGACGCACTGCTCGCCCAGCGGGGGGAGATCGAGGCGCTCGCCGGACGGATCGCCGAGGCGAAGGACATCTTCTATATCGGCCGCGGCGTAGATTTTGCCGTCGCCCTCGAGGGTCAGCTCAAACTTAAGGAGATCTCCTACATCCACGCGGAGGCTTTGCCAGCAGGTGAACTCAAGCACGGCACGTTGGCGCTCATCGAGCCGGGCGTGCCAGTCATCGCACTTTGTACGCAGAGCAGGCTCCGGGAGAAGACGATCAGCAACATGACGGAAGTGCGGGCCCGTGGTGCACACGTCATCGCGATTGGGCAGGCGCATGACGAGGAACTCGCGCTCCACGCGGATGAGGTGTTGCGTATCCCCGATGTTGCCGAGGTACTCTCGCCCGCTCTATCTGTGCTGCCACTTCAATTGCTTGCCTACTACGCTGCTGTAGCGCGGGGGAACGATGTCGACAAGCCACGCAATCTCGCGAAGAGTGTGACGGTGGAGTAAGACTTAAGAGGCTTCGATCGTGTATTGTGGACCGACAAAAGTGTTTCGCGCTGATCAATAGAAATCCGCGCTGAACAATAAAGTTCCCCGCTGGAACCGGCGACACCCGTTGCGGCTCGGCGGGGAACCGGCTTAACGCGACCCACAGAAGCCTTCTGAAAAGGTACCCTTGGAGGTCGTTGAGCCGGCTGAAAACAGAGACTCGGTAATATAATTGCACAACTGCATTTAGGAGCACGGGCGCATGGATCGCCTAATGGCCTGCACTCTCATCCCTGGGAATGGCGTCATGAATCATGGAACACGGTGTTCGATGGTGTCAAGATGTGAACCGCGGAAGGGAGGACAACTCTATGGAGCGGGATGGACGAAAGTCCGTTACACGGGTCGTTGCTTGGACCGCAGCAGTCGCTATAGGGGCTGCTGTACTCCTCGCTGCGATTGTGTCGTCGCAAACTCAGCCTCAGGATCCCGGCCCTATCGCACCAAAAATCAGTATTAAGGGACCCGCGCTCCGCTTTCTGGCCACGCAGATCCTGTTTGTCTCACGCAGTACTGGCTTCGCATTGGCAGCAGACGAACCGCCGGGCGCCAACAGCGGACCTCTCACGATCTACCGCACGGGAAACGGTGGGCGTACCTGGTTTCGCGTCTTTGCGACACAGCTGAACACTGCAGCGCCAGTGGCCCTGCGGCAACTTGGGTCGTCACAGGTTGCGCTCGTCGGGCTCGCCGGGATCACATACATCTCTTCTGACGCTGGAGGCCCCTGGAAGGCCGTACGCATGCCTGCCCAAACCACCGACGCGGCCTTCGTCAGTTTTGCGAGCCCATCCGTCTGGTACGCCATGGGCAACATTCGCGGCGGGATGGGGCGCGACACATATACCGTGTATCGCTCGGGAAACACGGGCAAGACGTGGACTGCAATGCAGACGTTCACCGGCCTCCCGGCAACGGGCATCGCCTTTGCGGCGGCAAATGCCGGAGCGGGTTGGATAGGTCAGATCCCGCCAACCCCCGGTTGGGTGACATGGGGTCGCACGGGCGGTTCAACGAGCGTGGAAACGTTTTACGGGGGAGTGCCACTTGGCAGCACCCCGTTGAGGGAATACCAGCTGGCCACCTATCCCCCGACATTCTTCTCGGCGACCACCGGCGTGATGCCTGTCGTCATGCAGCTTCAGACCCCAGTGACATGGCTTACAACGACCCACGATGGCGGCGCGCACTGGTCAACGCCTGTGAGAGTCCCAGGGAGTGTCTACACCTCAACCGATCCACTGCACATCTGGGCAGCCGGTGGACACCGCCTGTGGCGAACCGTGGATGGCGGCAAGCACTGGTATGCCGCAGAACTCCCCAGAGGTTTCGCAATTACGGCCATCGATTTTCTAAATCCCCAGCTCGGTTGGGCCATCGCCAAACGAGCCGGTCACGTTTGGCTTGTCGTCACCAGCGACGGCGGCCGACGTTGGGCGGCCAGGAGGTGACTGGATTCGCACCAGCACCCACTTGACGATCGACCTCGGGCCAACCGTCGAACTCTGACCTCCCGACGTGGATGAGAATGACCGCCTCCGATACGCGACGTTCGACGACTGGCACACGTGACCATTCGAAGTTGGGCGTGGCGAGGTTTTGTATTGTCACGGGGGCGCACCGCGCGCGCAGCAGTTCGGCGCGAATGTATAAATGCCAAAGACCGGGACTAAGTCAGATCAATGTAGCAATTTGGCGCGAGCGTTGGAGCGGCCCGGTGACGCCGCAGCCGTGCTCACATCGTTAGACCCCGGCGACATGCTCCTGATCCAAGGCCCGGAACGGGTGTCACAGGGAATATGGAATGACCTGTTGCTTCCGGCTGCCGAATCCTTCCACTTGGACATGGTGATAGGTCGCGGACCTGGCGCTCGGCGTCTCAGAATCGACTTGCCGAAGTTTGGAATCATCTTGTTGGCTTCGAAGCCCGTGCAATTGCCGGGCACGGTCTCCGGCCATGTACAGAGGATGACCGCCAAGGAATTGTTGACCTATCACCGGGCTATCTCCAGTGCGAGGGAGCAAGCACTTGCCGAGGTTAGGGGACGGTGCGCTGGGATGGGCGTACTGTCTTACGCCGTAAACATCATGGACCGAGTCCACGAGTCGGGGGAATATAGGTGCTCGATCGTTACGGAATGGCGTTCCCCCGAACAGAGGGGCTTGTTCGGCATGATTGTCAAGCCCAGCGAACTGAAGCACGACACCTGGACGGTTCGCGTCGACGCAGAGACAGGCATGGTAATCGACATAGAAAAGACCAACTAAACAGGTTCGATCCTGCCGGGCGCGCCAAGCTTTTGCCATATTTGCTATTCGAAACCCGCTTTCCGCCAGGGATTGCGGGTTCGTCGTTTCCATCGTCTGGATCAGAGTTTGACGGCGATGCCGAACTACCACCGAACTTGCCGCCGAAGTGTACGCTGCCCGGTGCAGAAGGACGTCAGGCGTTCAATATGCTTTGGCGTGTTCACGTTACTCGCCGTCGTGTGTCTCAGGGTCATGAAGACGGCAACAACGCAGCCCGGCCCCGTGCAACACCCTTGGGAAATCCCTATTCCCTGTTGGAGTCACTCATCGGGCCGCCGGTCGAAGTAAGGAAGACAAGGCCGTTCTCGGTCTGAAAGACCCCCTGTTGACCCCGCGGCGCGCAGGAGATCGCCGAGGCGTCCAACGACGACCGCTTGCGGCGTCGATTAGCCGATGTGCGCGAAGTGCGCGACGATGATCGCCGTCGTCCAGGATGTAGCGACGCAGACGAGAAGAACGAGCACGGTCGCCACCCCGTCCGTCGCCAGCTTGCGCGAGTGGCGGATCGGGTTCTCCAGCAGATGGTAGGAGAGCATCGCGGTGAGTATGGCGCCCGCGATCTCGATCGGCGTCCACGGCCAGCCGGTGAGCGGGACCGCCAGCTGCTTTGGAAGGGTCAGCCAGACGAAGTGCGTGAGGTAGAGCGAGTAGGAGATGGCGCCAATGTACACAAGCGGACGGGTCGAAAGGACCTTGGTGACGGTAGTACGCATGCCGCCGGCGCCCGCCCAGATGAACAGCGCGGTCGCCCCGCAGGGTAGCCAGGCGAGCCAGCCCGGGTAGGTGCTCGTCGCGCTCAGATCGACGAGCGCGATCGCGAGCAGCGCGATGCCGAGCACAACCGCGATGCGCTCGCTCCACACGGAACGCATGGGCTTGCGCGTCGTGATGGCGGCGAGGAAGCCGCCGAGGCCGAGTTCCCAGAACCGTGTGAAAGGCGAGTAGTACGCAGGGGTAGGGTCGGCGGCGGAGATGTGGATCGACCAGAGCGCGGACGCCGCGACCGCGACGGCGAGGGTGATCGTGAGCACCCGCAGGCGGCCCTGCGGCGGCACGAAGTGCGCTATCAGGAGGACGATCAGCGGAAACGCGAGATAGAACTGCTCTTCCACCGCGAGAGACCAGAACTGCGTGATGAGCGATGGGAAGATCCCCGGCACGAAGTAGTTGCTGCCCGTGGCGATCAGCCGAAAGTTCGCGGCGAAGAGCGAGGCCCAGCGTACGTCTCCTGGCAGGTAGGGGTTGAGACGCGGTCCGAGAACCAACCAGGCCACCAGCAGGGTGAGCACGAGCGTAACCGTGGCCGCCGGCACGATGCGGCGAATGCGCCGGGAGTAGAAGTCCGTCAGCGCGGCGCGCAGGCTCTTCTCCGA
Organism: Bacillota bacterium; assembly: GCA_021793645.1. Lineage (GTDB taxonomy): Bacteria > Bacillota > Sulfobacillia > JAJZYS01 > JAJYTV01 > JAJYTV01. The sequence goes on along the minus strand of JAJYSJ010000006.1, from coordinate 11,010 downwards.
CTCGCGCATCAGCAGTTGCGTGATGACGTAGCCGCTGATCACGAAGAAGACGTCCACGCCGATGTATCCCCCGGCGAATCCCGGTATGTCGGCGTGGTTGCCGACGACCAGCAGGACGGCGAGCGCACGCAGGCCCTGGATGTCGCGGCGGAACTCCTGGCGCGGTGCTACCCGCGGGAAGCCGTGGATCGGAATGCGGCGAGGAATCGCTTCAGTGAGCTGGGACGCCAATCTCCTTCGCCACCTCCGACACAGATGCAACGGGTCGCAGCGCCCGTCCAGGCAAGCCGCCGTCTCCCGGCGTTGCCCGGGTGTACGACCCCTTTTTGTCGAATTTCGACAATGTCCGCGGCGGCTCCTTGTGGATGTTTCTTTCCGTTGGCACCAGATTTTGGCGAGGCGCGAGTCTTGACCCGCGCGCGCCTTGCCAAAGGCGACCGCCTGCGGGAACACGTTCGTTCGTCCCGCGCTTCGAGCACGAGGCGGATAGTCGGCATGAGCGGAAGGAACGTGCGGATCGTGGTGCCGGTCGTCCGCTGCTCTTTGGCGGCTGGAAAAGCTCCCTCAAATCTACGGCCCGGACGGTGTGCAGTTGCACCTGCGACGCGCTGGATCTCGCCGCCTGCGTAGCGACCCTCGATCACGCGCGTCCAGTCACGGTGTTCACGCTGAGGAGACGTTCTGAGGAGAGCAGAGGGACGGTGGCGCACTGCGCGTCGACGCCGTTCCGCCAGGATCCGACCGGATTCTTGCTTCCCTACTTGACGTTCTTCGCGCCAGTCCTCACAGTTTCGGCAGGAGCAGCCGTGGGTTCCGGCAAAGGAGTCATTCCGGGACGGGCCCCGCAGCCCATCGGTTTTCCAAGGGGATGAGGAATTGCTTCGGCGTCTCGCGTTCGAACGTGCGCGACATCCTTCGCGTTGCGTGCTCGCCCCCGGCGCTCCGGGGGACATCACTTTCGCGCCGCGGCGGCACTGCGATCGGCAGCCTGACCGCTCCCCGCAGGGCGCGCGCAGGCGGGGATGCAGATGATGGAACGCCGAAGTGCGCATTGGGGATTGCGCGCGGTGCTCTTCACCGTTCTCGCGGCGCTCCTGACCACGGCGTTGATTGTGGAGGCCATGCCGCCCTCGGTCCGCAAGACGTTCGCCTGGCCCCCGCCGACGATCCACCACAAGAAGGGAAGGCCGGGCGGGACGAACCCGCGGAAGACTCCGTCCGGAGGGTCCGGCGCACCGACTGTGCCCAAGATCCCCGGCGCCTTCACCGGCTCGATCACAGAGCCGCAGGTCGGCGGCGGTTGCGGCTTCGCTCTGAGAGGGCAGGTCGAATCAGCGCCGGCCGGAAGCTGCACAGTCCTTGAGATCGGCGATTCGCTCGGCAACGACCTTGGCTGGGGTCTTCAGCGTCACGTCGCGCCGGACTCGGGCCTGCGTCTGATCCAACTCGACAAGTCTTCAACCGGTCTTGCCAACTCCGGCTTCTATAACTGGGCGGCCGAACTCGCCTCGGACCTGCGTGAATACCACCCCCAGCTCGTCTTGATCAGCCTGGGAGGCAACGATGAGCAGGGCCTGTACGCCAACGGCTCGGCCGTGCAGTTCCCGACGGCGGCCTGGCAGACCGCCTACACCGAGCGCGTGCGAGAACTGGTGAGCGAGGCGACGGCGAGCGGCGCGTACGTGCTCTGGGTCGGCATGCCGAACATGCAGCAGCCATCCTACAGCCAGGGAATGCAGCTCCTGAACTCGATCTACCAGCGGGTCGTGACCTCTGAGCCGAACGCGACCTTCGTGCCGACATGGCAGCTCTTTTCGAACCCGCAGGGCGCATTCCAGGCGAACGCCATGGTGAATGGCAAGAACGTGACCCTGCGTTCTGGGGACGGCATCCACTACTCCTACGCCGGCGAGGACGTACTGGCCACGTACGTGCTCCGGGAGATGGCGCTCATCTACCATGTCCAGCTCGTGCCGACGAACCCGGAGCAGATCACGGGCTGGTAGCAGGGAGGGCACCCGGTTGAGAAACAGGTTCCACGTGCGCACCAAGTTCGTCTGGCTTCTCGTCATCGTGCTCGTGCTGGTCGGCGCCTTCGCCTTCGCCCGGAGCTGGATGGGGCAGTCTTCCGCCCCGGGTGGAGCGCCGCCCGCGGCCTCGTTCACGCAGAACGTGCCCTACAACATCCTCCTGATCGGGAACAACGCGAGGCAGGCCCAGGGTCCGCTCTCGCTCGGCACGTCCGGCGGGGAGGCCGACATCCTGATGGTCGTGCACATCAACCCGAAGACGAAGGACGTCACCCTGATCTCCATCCCACGCGACCTCCTGATCGCGCTTCCCGGCTGGCGCGTCGTGGAACCAAAGGTCAAAGAGAGCTTCTTCCTCGGCCTGACGCAGAGCCCGCAGCGCGGACCGCAGGTCGCCATGCAGGTCGTCAGCAGGTTCACCGGCATGCCGATCCACGCCTACATCGCGACCGACTTCCAGGGGTTCGTCGACGCGGTCAACGCCGTCGACTGCGTGAACATCTACATCCCCGCCCGGCTCTACGACCCGCTCCACAGCAAGGCAGACTTCCAGCCCGGATGGCACTGCCTCTCCGGCCCGTGGGCCCTCGCCTACATCCGCATCCGCCAGAACGCCGCGGGCAACAGCTTCCGGACGAACGACTTCCAGCGCATGGGCGCGGAGCAGCAGGTGCTGGTTGCGCTGAAGGACAAGCTGCTGAAGAACCCGGTGCAAGCAGCGCTGCACATCCCGTCGCTGATCTCCGCCTGGAGCAAGGACGTGGCGACGAACCTCACGCACAGCCAGCTGCTCGCGCTCGGAATGACGCTCGCGCACGCCCATCTAAGCAAGGTGACCCTCGGGAGCGACGCCGATTCCATGGCGCTCGCCTCGATGCCGCTGCCCGGCGTCAACCAGGAGAACGCCATCGAGGGCGCCTACTACGATGTGCTGGACGCGGCGAACGTCACCGCGGCACTCAAGCCGTACGGCTCCACCGGGGCATGGACGGGGCTGCCGCCCTTCCCCCAGCCGAAGGACGTCCCCATCACGCTCTACGGCAGCCAGTACACGATGGCCCTCCTGCAGAAGGCCGGCTTCCCAGTGACCTACGGCGGCTCCTCCGCCGGCACGTCTCGCCTAACGGTTGTCTTCCCGAGCGGCAGCCCGACATCCGGCTTCGTCGTCGGCCGAGCGCTCGGCGCCGGCAACGAGCTCGTGAAGCCCGGAAACGTCGCGGAGGTCACCGTGTACGCGCCCGTCACGCCCTGATCCGAAGACCGCACCACCGCGAGGAGCGTAGACGGACCCCGGGGCGAAATGCCTGGCCAGGCGCCCGCCGTGCCGGAGTTGGCCGGAGGTTAGCATGTAACCGGTTCTTGTCTAACAACGGCGGAACGGGTGGCAGGCTGTTAGGCCTAATGTGGGGGACAAGTTCCAGCGAGGCCAGGCGTAATGGGATGGTATTTTGGACGTGCCCTGACGTTTTCAACAAAGCATGAAACGGTGGAATACACTTGGCTTCTTGGATGCCCCGTGCCCTTCGCCGCGGCCTGACCGTTCTGGCGGCCGTGCTGCCGCTCCTCGCGGCTGCCGCCTTGCCGGTGCACGCCGCTTCCACGCAGCCCAACCCCGACTGGTTCGGTCCCACGCTTTTACCGAACTACCGCATCATCTCCTACTACGGCAATCCGCTCTCGCCCGTTTTGGGGGTCCTTGGCAGTGGCACGCCCCAGGAAGTCATCGCGCGGTTGCGCAAGCAGGAGGAGGCGTACGTCGCGGCGGACCCCACGCACCCGACGATCGGGGCGCTGGAACTCATCGCGGTGGTCGCGCAGCGCTCGCCTGGCCCCAAGGGCTACTACAGCCTGCGCATGCCGTACTCGCTCATCCAGCACGAACTGGACATTGCGCGGGCAAATCACCTTCTTTTGATCCTGGACGTGCAGATCGGGCACTCGACCGTCCAGAGGGAGGTCCAGTACCTGGAACCGTTCCTCAAGCAACCCGACGTCGAACTTGCCCTCGACCCCGAGTTCGCCATGAAGCCGGGGGACATTCCCGGCGTAGAGTTCGGGTCGATGCCGACCCCGCCGATCAACTGGGCGCTTTCCTACCTGCAGGGCCTCGTCACGAAATACCACCTGCCGCAAAAGATCATGATCCTGCACCAGTTCATCGAGAGCATGGTGCCAGACTGGCAGGGGATCAAAGAACAGCCGAACGTCGTGTTGGTGCGCGACCTGGACGGGTTCGGCAGCGAGTCTTTGAAAATTTCGGAGTACGAGTACTTCATCCACCAAGAGGCGATCCCATACGTCGCGCCGATCAAGCCGCTTCAGGGAGAGACCGTGGGCGTGCTGAACGAGGCCGTAGCAATGCACTACCGCAACGCGTCCTTCGTCGCTGGCGGGATTAAGCTCTTCTACACTCAGGACCACCCGCTGATGTCGCCCAAGACCGTGCTTACGCTGAATCCGAAGCCGCTGGTCGTCATCTATCAGTAGCCGATCGCGCAGGTGCCATCCCGAAGGCCTAGTTGGTTGGACGTGCGGCGCACCGGTCGGGGAGACCCGACCGGTGCGCCGCGTCCGTGTACGAAAGAGTCCGGCCGAAGAGTCCTGCGCGGACGGCGCCGACATCTGGGCCATGCTGAAGATTCGAGGGCGCGCACGTCGAAAGGCGCAGCGCAACATGTCGAAATTCTGCCACATTGTGGTATCGTGTTGGCCATGGATGACCCGAAGGGAAGGCAGCGTGACGCCGCGCAGGAGACAGCCGCAGCCGGTGCCTTCGCTTGGACCGGGATAGTGGTCGCGGCCCTTCTGGTGCTGTTCCTCGTGTGGTGGCTGCCGGCGCGCGTCGCATCGGGATACGCGGTTCCACGCATCACGGGGTCGTTCGCGTCGCTTCCGGCTCGGCTGCCTGTGCTCTGGGTGCGCAACTGGCCGTGGCAGACGCACCCGCCGGACGCCACGGTGATCTTTGACCTCGCGAACGGCAAGCAGGTATCGGCGAACGCAACTGGATCCGCACCAACGGTCGGTTGGCTGAGCGCTCGCGCCGTTCTGGCGACGCTCCTCCTGCAGGATCCGCCCACGGTGCAGCCCGATCAGATCGTTGGGATCCAGGTCGAGTGGTCAGGCGGCCGCTCATTTGCCGCAGAATCCGCCCTCTGGGTCTCAGCGGCGTCCGGCGGGATCCAAGCACCGGGGGCCAAGGTGGTGTGGGCCGACCGGATGCCCGCGTCCGCCCGCGTCGGCATCGAACTGCCGATGGCGAAGAACCCGCATGTCATCGAAATTTCCTCGCCGAACCCGACTCTCTCGCCATGGTTGTCCGCGCAGTGCGTCGCCGTGCCCACCGGAGACGGCGCAGGATTGCGTAACGCGCTGCTGCGCGGCGATCTCCCGCAGCAGCCGCAGTCGTGCGCAAGCCTGCAAAGCGGTGAGGCGGTGGTGCTTAGCGCACAACTCGGCAAGTCGTACGGCTTCTACGTCTGGCAGCCTGTAGTGCAGGAGGTGGTAAACAGCCACATCCGCACGATGATCGCCGGGCCCGTGCAGATCGGCTCCGTACATCCCCTGACGGCGCAGAACTGGTGGCGGTTCACCGCCGCACCGCCACCTCCCGGGTTCTAGGCGATTACTTGGTCGGCTAAGTCCACAGATCTGGGCTTTCCGGCCTCGCTTCTCACGCTCACCGTCGACCGCTCCGCAAGCGCACCGGATAGCACTGCATGGCACCACCCACACCCCCAAAAGCAGCCTCTCCGCAGGGCAGACCCGTTAAGGGCTGCCTTGGTATGTACGCCCGGCATGGGCGCGTGACTTGGCGGTGGAAGTCCGCTGCGGGGGGTGGCTGCCCCAACCGCTAGCCGAAGGCCAGGGTGTCCGCCGTGAGGCGGGATCTGAAGGGAGCCGGAAGCAAAACCCCGACCCGAGGTACACGAACCGCATCTGAGGCCGAGTGGTCCGGGCGAGCCTGCATGCCATGGCGAAGCCCGATGCAGCCAAGGGGCCACACGGTAAATGCGGCGGGCACATGGGGCGAAGGTCAGCGCTCTTATCCGGGGAGATCTCCCGGGAACGCCAGGTAACCTGGCAACTTCGGTCGAGAGGCTGAGGTCGACCTGAGAGAAGTCAGCCGAGGGCGTAGTACCGGCGCAGCTAGCGAAGCCGGGAAGGCCCGAACGTGGAAGCGAGGGATTCTCACGGAACGACCAATGGCAAGGCGTGGAGAGCAGAAGCCGGAGACGGCCGACCTGTGGGAGGAAGCGGTGAAGCCGCTGGGGACCCAGGACGGGCAGAGCCTTGCCGCGGCGCCGAACGAGGAGAAGACCGGCGCGACCGAAGGACTGTTGGAGCAGGTGCTCGATCCGGAGAACCTGCGGCTCGCGCTCGCGCGGGTCAAGGCGAACAAAGGTGCAGCCGGAGTGGACGGGATGCAGGTCGGCGAGCTCGATCAATACCTGACCGAGCAGTGGGACAGCATCCGCGCGAAGCTCCTGGCGGGGACCTACAAACCGGCGCCGGTGCGGCGGGTCGAAATCCCGAAACCCGACGGCGGCGTGCGGCTCCTGGGGGTGCCCACCGCCCTCAATCGCCTACTCCAGCAGATGCTGCACCAGGTGCTGAGCCCGATCTTCGACCCTGGGTTCTCGGACTCCAGCTACGGCTTTCGGCCGCTGCGGAGTGCGCACCAGGCCGTGGTAAGGGCGAAGGCGCACATCGACGAGGGCTATGGCTGGATGGTCGAGGTGGACGCTGAGAAGTACTTCGACCGGGTGAACCACGACGTGCTGATGGCGCGCGTGGAGCGCAAGGTGAAGGACCGGCGGGTCCTCCGGCTCATCCGGCGCTTCCTCCGCTCCGGGGTCATGGTGAACGGGATTGTGCAGGAGACGCCGATCGGCACGCCGCAGGGCGGGCCGCTCAGCCCGCTCCTGGCCAACATCCTGCTCGACGACCTCGACAAGGAACTGGAGCAGCGCGGGCACCGATTCGTCCGCTACGCGGACGACATCACGGTGTTCGTGCGCTCCAGGAAGGCAGGGGAGCGCGTCCTGCAAAGCCTTCGGCGATACCTGGACGAGCGGCTTCGGATCAAGGTGAACGTGCAGAAGAGCCATGTC
>JAJYSJ010000006.1:0-3766 GCA_021793645.1 Bacillota bacterium | reverse complement strand
GTCAACAAAGAAAAGGCCAGGAAGATCTCCGGAAGCCGCAAGGGCATCTGGCGCCTCTCCCTGACCCCTCAACTGCACGTGGCCCTTGGCAACGCCTATTGGCGGGGCCTCGGACTAACCTTCACATCCGATCTCTACGGCAAGCGTTAGTTTCCGCGAACCGCCCGGTGCGGACCCGCATGCCGGGTGGTGTGGCGCGCCGGGACAAGCCGGCCGATTCGAACGGGTGAAATTCCCGCCCTCGTAAGGCCCAGCCAGCCGCGAGGAAGCGAGTCTTGGGAACGCGCCCGCGAGGGCGCGGGCTAAGCGTAGACAGCGCGACGACCGGGCCGCAAACCCACGGGATGAAGCGATTGAGCCTCGATACGACGTAGTCCGAGGGCCGACGGTGTCACACCAACCGGAAGGCAATAGTAGGCGCTCGATATAGGCGAGAGCGCCGGAGACCTCGGCGGGGTCTGAGAGCGCGGCACGGCGGAAAACGAATCGGATGCGGAACCCGGGAGACCTCCCGACGCCGCACAAGATGCGTACGTCTCACCCGAAAGGTCTAACCGAAGGGCGACGGAAGCGGCGGGAGGAGTCAGATCCCCTGATAGTACTCCGAGCGGGGGAGAGCCCCGTACATGGGGAAGCGGGGGAACGGTCCCAGCGATCTGGGGAAGCATTCGCCTCACGCAGAGGAGGACCAAGAATGTCAACTGAACTGGATCGCATCATCAGCCGGGCAGCGAGAGAGCCGCAGTTGCGGTTCACCTCCCTTGCCCACCACCTCACGGAGGAGTTCCTACGCGAGACGTGGCGCGCCCTTAACAAGAAAGGGGCCGCAGGCGTGGACGGCGTGAGCATGAAAGGCTACGAGGAGAACCTGGACGCCAACTTGGCGCGATTGGTCCGAAACCTCAAAGCCCACCACTACCGGGCACCAATGGTGCGGAGGGTGTACATCCGAAAGCCGGGAACCCGCTAAAACTCAGACCGCTCGGGATTCCCACGGTGGAAGACCGACTTCTGCAGGCGGCGGTCGCCCGACTGCTGGCGGCGATCTACGAAGCAGACTTTCTGGCCTGCTCCTATGGATTCCGTCCGGGGAAAACGGCGCATCAAGCGTTGAAACACCTGCGTACCGAGATCATGGCCGGCAGAGCCGAGTGGGTCGTCGAGGCCGACATTCGCGGCTTCTTCGATCACCTCGACCATGAGTGGCTCATGCGCATGCTGGGATTGCGCATCGGCGACCCCTGGATACTCCGCCTGATCCGCAAGTGGCTCAAGGCGGGGATCCTCGACGCGGGCGCGGTCTCCGAACCAACAGAAGGAACCCCGCAAGGGGGACCGCTGTCGCCACTACTCGCCAACGTCTACCTCCACTACGCACTGGACCTCTGGTTTGATCGCGTCGTAAGGCCCCAGTGCCGCGGAAATGCGCAGCTGATCCGGTTCGCGGACGACTACGTAGCCCTCTTCGCAACCCAGTACGACGCCTCGCGGTTCTCCAGGGCGTTGCCGAAACGCCTGGAGAAATTCGGGTTGAGTCTGGCAGAAGAGAAGACACGGCAACTGCCATTCGGGTATGGCCAATGGCGGGCGGCCAACGGTACGGAGCACTTCGACTTCCTGGGGTTCAGGCACTTCTTGGGCACGGACAGGAAGGGACACATGAACGTCATCCGCATCCCGAGCCCAAAGAGTGTCCACAAGTTCCTCGCAGGAATCAAGGAGTGGACCCGTGACCATCGACACGACAACCCGTGGACCCAACAGCAACAACTGGCACGGAAACTGCAGGGATTCTACCAGTACTTCGCGCTCTGGAACACGACGCGCAAGTTGAACATGGTGCGTCAGGAGACCGAGAAGTACTGGCTTTGGGCCCTGAAGAGCCGTAGCCAGCGTAGCATGCAAGCGTGGATTGAGTGGAAGAGGCACCCGTGGTTCCGCTTGCCGGACCCGAAGGTGCTTCACCACACGGTGTGAACGCTGATGAGGAACCGGGGAGCCCGGTGCGGGAGATCCGCACGCCGGGTTCTGCGGGGGAGAGCGGCACAAGGACAGCCATGCCGGTTCAGCTAGGACACGGCGCCGAAAGACGCCGCCAACGGGGATAGCTGCTATGGCTAACGCTCCGAGGCCGCTCCCTACCCACTAGAGGACGGCGGGGCAACCCCGCCTCCTACTCGATTCAAATGACCGCCCCCCCGCCCGACTGGAAAAGGAACCAGTCGGAGCGAACAGCTGCCCTTTTGAAGGAGCGGCAGGAGTTGCCGCGCCGGCTCGCGACTCTCCCGAAGGCGCATGAACCCCCGGGCCGCAGCCCAGACTGGCCAAGCGCGAGCGCCAGGATCACGGCCAAGAGGACGGAGGCGATTGTCGCGTGGTGCATGACGAGCAAGAAGGCGACGAACGTCAGGGCGAGGAATCCGGCGCAGCCCCAGACCTGCGGCCAGGGCAAGCACTCTTCCACAAAGCGGGGATTCAGGAACTCAAGGCCCCGCGCCAAGGTGTCGTGGGTCAGCCTGGGCGGAGTACCGTTCACGGAGTGTGAAGATATTCTCTAGCTGTGCTCAGAACGCGAAGCACTGCATCAGCTGGCATTGAACTAGGCAGACGGAGGAGCCAACCACCGTCCGGATGGCACAGGAGTATAGGTTCATCCCGGCGTTCCAGGACCGACGCTGGGTATGATCGGTCGGCGGGCAGAGCGATCGCGGAAGGGCTGTCAGCACGAGTTAGGTCCCTATCTGCCGCGACTTCGTTCACACCGTTGGCGACCTGAGGCACCACCGATCGGTAGAGGGTCCACAAACTCGTGCCGCCATCAACTCCATCTTGCAGGTCGACCGGCAATGTGAGATCTCCATGCTGCACGAGGGGCAACATGGTGGCAGCAAGCTTATCAACCGCCGTTCTCCACTCCAATCCTTCCTGCGGCGGCCACTTTGTCTCCGGGCTGCGTTGGTGTGAAACCCCCATCAACATGAGGACCTCGTCTGGGTCACCGCCATTCGCAAGGACCCACCCTAAGAACGCACCAACAGTTAATGACGAAAGAGTTTGCACTAATTGCCGGTGAATGCTATCGCCGCGCGCGATGGGTGTGGAAGACATTCCTACACGCCACCGATCAGCCTCGATCGTGACAAGCCTGTCGCGAATGCGTGGGAGCATGGAGAGGTCGGGAGCATCCACACTAGGCGGAAGGCCAAGGGCGGCTCTTGCACGGAATACAAGTTCGTTAGAATCCGCGGCGCCATGCCCCAGCAGAAAGCTGAGGACAACTGCATGGCGAAAGGCTTTGCGTTCTTCGGCGCCAGGGTAGTCCAAGACCTGACCGCCCTTGGCCTGCATCTCTACATTGCTCGTACAGTGATCGAACCAGTCAACAGGTGCTCCGAGCCACCCCGCCAGGGCGAGAAGGGCTGATTCTGAGACCCCCAAACTCCGAGCCAGCCGAGCACACAGGAGGGGACGAGGATGGGTCAATCCACGCTCGGCGCGAGAGATGGTCATGACGTCGGCTTCAACTTGTTTGGCCAGCTTTGCCTGGCTTAGCTCTTTTCGGGCGCGAGCAGCCTGGATGTAGTAACGACAATACGGACTCACTTGCCGCATCCCGTTTCACCTCCTTAGGCCTACTAGGCAGTGTATTGCCTAGATGAGATAGGCAAAAAGGGAACGGTGAATTGTCCTCCTTAGCTTCCTGAGATACGGAAGGACGGGACGTTGCGTTTGGCGGATGGCTAAGGAACGCTTGACCCATATAGGC
>JAJYSJ010000048.1 GCA_021793645.1 Bacillota bacterium | reverse complement strand
GCATACACGCTTAACCCACTCGACCGCCTTCGCGACACTCTCTCGCTTACCCCTTGTCACCTCCGAATTCGGACTATTGGATGGCCACATGGGAACAGGAGGAGGAGACGAACGTGACTCGGACTTCGCAGGGAGCGCGCTCGAAGCCAGCGAGACCGGTTGCGGAATGTCGAGTGACGTTCTCTGCGGCGAGTTGTGGCTGATGTGCAGCGTCTCCCGTTGGCGCGGAACGAGACCTGGCCTCTCTCGGCATGCCTCGCAAAGCAGCAGCACCTTGCCGGTAGCCTCGTCGATCATGTAGGCGGAACTGGATCCCTCGAGCGGCATCCCCACTCCACAGGCGCTGCATCGAACCGTGGCTGGCACGGCAACCACCTCCACCGACTATCCTGCTGCAGACACGCTAGACCACGAGATAGTGCGGATCACCCAACTCCTTCCTATCGCAACATTTGTCTCTATAGAGGTATATCCATCAAACAGATGTTTGTCCACCACAACATCTCGCGCATCCCCAGAAAACCTCAACCTGCTCTCTCGATGCGTCCAATGCAGTTACCGCCTGGCCGCCCTCGCACAGCTTCCACTGCTCACACACATCGCACTGGTCTGCCGGAATAACTCCGGGCTGCGTCTGGCACTCGCCGCACAGCTACAGCACCTTGCCCGTGCTCTCCTCGATGGCGTGCGACATGACGGCCATGCTGTACGGCACGAACCCGCCGCAGCGCTCACATGCCTTTCCTTCCACGATCCTCGCCTCCTCGCACCCTCTCCACGCCACCGGGGAGCCGGCCGGTCAAGGGCCTCCGCGTACGAAAAAGGCCACCGCCCTCCCCACCCTTGACCGGACGGAGCAGCGGTGGCACGGCCTTCTCTTCTATAGGGTGGCGTCGATCACGGGCAAGGCCGAGGCCAGGGAGCCGAGTTCCAGGATGGCGTCCCCAAGGTCCGTGCCGGGCAGAGGCTCGCCAGGCGTCACGATCACAACGACCTGGACGACGCGTACCCTCGGGTGAGCACCAGCGCTCCCTCTCCCCGGAGCGGCGTTCCCGTGCGATGGCGGCCAGGATCGCGGAGTCGTTTGGACGGGACGCGAAAGCAAGGATCTCTGGAGCCTCCCCTCCGGCATGGGGAGTACGCAGGAGGACCCACTCGTCTGGATGGGCGCGCAGGAAGGAGTCGACCTCGGACATGGGCGTCACTCCTCTTTGGTTGGGTACGGAACACGCCGGGATCTGGGCGCATGGGCAGGTACGAGAAGGAAACGCAAGCGTGAGGCTGCCTTCGGGCAAGTGCTCGGTTGGGGCGGTCGGCCGGAAGGCCGGTCGCCGAAAGAGGAGGGGCGGCGTCCGGCGGCTCGACCACGAGCCTGTCGGAGTGAAACGAGCGCGAGGTAGAGAGTTGCAGCGAGGGGCCGCACGAGCTGCAGCGAGCGAACGAGAGATCGTGAGCGTCGCCGCCCCGGACCTGCACGGCGATGCCGCCGACAGGCGGCAGGACCGCCCGCGGAAGAGTGCCCATTCACCGACCACGCCTTTGCGCGATGAGCGCAAAGGGCCGAGGTGCGTCCGTGATCTCCGTCAGGAGATCCGGGCTCTCATCGAGAGCAGCGCCGAGCCGGCTGCGCGTTGTCGTGGATGCCATGACGATCCTGTCGGCATGGACGCCTGTCCGGTGGACAGACGTCGAACAACGCCCGCCGTCATAAATGTTTCTCTCCGGGAAACAGGGCACCATCGGGCTCATGACACCTTGCGCGAGAACGCCCAACTAAAGAAGAACCACGAGATCAACACAGCCATCATGCCCAAGAGCCAACACCATGTCACAGCAACCAACCATCAAGGCAGAACACCCGGACCAAGACAACCTTCACATCTCAACCACCACCATGCCCTCAGAACAACTCATACTCTCTCAACCACCATCATTTCCTCAGTAACCCCCATATCTCTGTACCACTACAACATCCAACCAACTCACTACTCTTCGCTCTTCCACTGCTTACTCATCCACTCACTCACCACCAACCAATACCTACCATCTACCAATCTGCCCTCTTTCCGATCCGACTTTTCGATTGATAAAGTGGTCGAGGAAGTGTTGTCACGGATAGATATTGCTCCAAAAACCGCCCGTAAACCCGCTCCACAAGCGCGTTAGCGGCCACCCCTACCTTTCTACGCGACGGGCAACATCAAAATCGCCCCCTTGTACAATGGATTCGCCGGTTTGGCATGTGGAGTCGCCGGTCTTCATACCCTAGCGCGCAATGCCTACGGACGGACTCAAGCACCTGAAACCGGCTCTCAGAGCAGGCTGAAGCCACTTTGGAAACATATGTCGATTCGCCGGCCTATGAGTGACCGGCGAATCGGTCGCACGTCCAGCCCAAATCCCATGTTAGGCTTCTTGATGGCCCTTAAACGCCGTCCTAGAGCGGGATGGAGCGGTATTTCTTGAATTTCCCTTTCGCCGGTCACCCCGCTCGCCCCTTACTAGACCGGCGAATCGAGTGTCAGATACCAAGATTCGTAACCCGCTCTAGGACTGCGTTTGACGGCCGTTGAGCATGAAGGATTCGCCGGTCGAATGCCCGGCGAATCCACTTGTCTCTAGACCGGCGAATCGGCTGTAAAATAGCAAAGCCCACGACCCGCTCCAGAACCGCATTTGACGGCCTTTAAGCATGTTCGATTCGCCGGCCTAATCGAGGCTCTTTCGCTCATGTATGGGTGATTCGGACGAGACGGTGGGGCAGGTCTGTTCGCCCTGGCCGGTGATCTTCCAGCATCGCCGTTTCGAGGTGGCGTAGCAGACCCATCAAACCGACCCACGAATCGGGCAGAAAAGCCCTAATTGATCTCGTCGTCAAGGACAGCATTCCGAAGCGCTACAGCACCGCTCCCTTTCGCAAGGGGCAACACTTCCCACAGTCCTCGATGCCAGTAGCTCTCGTTGACTACGAAGAGATTCGGGTAGAGAACCACGAACTGCGAACCGACTGTCCTGCCCTGATCGAAAGGCGAAAACCAGTACCTCTGTCGATCGGACTCCGATGAGAGAGACAGGATAACCTTTGGGGGTCTGGCTCCTTGGTAGTCTTTGGTCCATGCTTTCTGCGAGAAAAACTCCGCGTAGCCGCGCATCTTGGAATCCAGGGTGTCGGAACGGGCGGACTGCTCGAACTCAACAAGGATCATCTCTCCAGTCTCAGGAATCATGACCAATCCGTCTGGACTAATGTACTTGCGCTCGACCCCGAGGGCGACACTGCGCGGAAGCTGCATTACGGCGGCCTTCGCGGACACCCAGTAGGGGTGTCGGACGTCATCTCGCAGTCGCTCGACGATGGACAGGCAGAGGTCTGCGGCAACCACGTCGTGGATGACGTTGTTGCGACTGCCTCCAGCCAGAAATGGAGGAGTCCAGCGACCAGCAACCCTGGCCGCGTCGTAATTGTCACTCAACACGAGACATTCAAACCCCGCGCTGGTCAGGGCGAACGCATGCTCCCACCCAATCTGCTGATCCCCGCTCCAGCTAGAAACGGAAGCCTCGGCCACCACACCTTGTTGGACAAGACGAGACATACGCTTTGAAGCACCGTTGCGCGTCTTGAAATGCCCCAGGGTCAAGAGGTGCCGCGAAGCCAAGTAGTTGTGTTCCAGAATGTCACTCAGGATCGTCTTGTCTCGACTCGTCAGGACGAAGTCGCCAGTGCCATCCAACAGTTCTTCGGGTGTAAACTGGGGAGCTTCCATCCTCCACCGGACCAGAGCCTGCTTGCGACGCCGGTCGTTTCTCACGATTGCCACGGTGTACCTACCCCCTGCTTTCAGTCGTCGTCAATGAAGCCGGCCGGTTCGGCGGCAATGGTGCGACGTAGGACCTCTGCGGTGTCTTGCGGCACAGCAGACGGCGCTGCAGCGAATGAGACTGCGGCACCAGACAATCTGGCCTCGATTCGGTCCAACCTACGCATGATCGGCTCCAACCGCACGGCCAAGAGGATCGCATCGCGCACCGCTGCACTCCGGCTCCTCCCGGCGGCGAACTCGTCAAACTCCTGCTGCAAGTAGTCCGGCAGGTAGACATTGAACCTCACCCCCACACCTCCAAAACACCGCCTGTAAAGCCGTTCACGCCATGCACAAGCAGCTAGAGGTGTGGGGTGCCCGCGAAAGAGCGGAACACCCCACACATTTACTGGGCTCAAAAGGGGCTGAGCGCCGCTACGTAGAGGCTGGAGCATGTGTGGGGTCTTGCGCCCGCGCTCGCATCAGAAAACCTTCGGCGTTCGCGTAGACCGGCCTCGGCAGCACCTGTGCTTCAGGCAGGTGCCGGGCGAGTACTTCCCCTCCTCCGCCGGCGAGCAAGAGAGCCGCGAGAAAGTCCATCCGCTCTCCCCACGCCCTGTGGATCGCGTCCAAAACCTGTTCCGCCAGCATCGCCCCCGCGCTGTTCCATGCCTCGGACACATGGACTTCGCGTCCTCGCACTGTGATCACACCGCGAGCCACAGCCTCCTCAATCAATGAGGTCGGCGGCGAGTAAGCGGCACCGACCTCCTGTGCGACGTAGGACCGCACGGCGTCGAGCGCCATGCTCACCCCCACGTCCAGACTTCCGCTGCGCTTCTCGTCGGGAATGCTCACGCCATCGGTCGGAGAGAACAACAGGTACTCCGTGGTCCTATAACCTACGTCGATGAGGCCGACGAACTGGCCACTAAGCGCCGGGAAGCTCGACAGCGCCGACAGGTACGCCCCGTAGCCCTGCGGATACACCCGCACGCGCCCGATCGAAAACTGCCTGGCCTCCGCCTTGTCGAGCGACGCCCAGACGTTTACCCCCTCGACGGCGGCCCGCAGACGGGCGCGTTCGTCTTTCTTGAGATAGACTCCAAGGGGCAAGCCAAGTGCGACCTCTAGCTGCCCAGACGCACCAACTGCGAGCGCGGCGGCAATGACCAGCGGCAGATAACCGGTGCGCACGCCGTTCGCCCAGGCTCGATCCGCGCCAAGGGCCAGAGCAGCCGAGCCGATCGCGTACTCAGAGCGTCCGCTTGCCATGTCTTCGATGGAGAGCAGGTGCTTTACTTGACCTCCACTCAGGGTGCTTAGATCACTATTCCTTGCCGCGATCACGGCAGACGCGAACGAGGCATGGCGGGAAATGTCCCCCTCCGTCTCTGCCGCAGCCTTGGTGAATCCGTAGCCGACGTCGATGCCGAGTTTCCTCAAGAGAATCCCTCCCGGTTAATGCCATGTATTAGGCGTGGAGCACAGCGCGTAGGGCGATCCCGAGCACCGCCCAGGTCTAATCTCCAGCGAGATGTCGGGAGAAGTCGGACAACCCCCACGTGTGTGGGGACGATGGCGCCCCCCCGGCTTCCGCTTAACGAATCGCGTCCATCATGCAACGCCGCGCCATCTGCACCGCATCCACGATCTGTACCGCCGCCCGACTGTTGGCTTGTGCCACCGCCCCGAGCGCGGTGCGTTCGATCTCGTCGAGCGCATCCCAGGCCGCGCGCCACGCCGGGGTGCGTTCCCGGTGCGCGTGGATCACAAGCCCGCTCACATGCTCACCCCGCCATCTCGCACGGCCACCGACGGCCCTGCCATGAGGGCGTCCTGCATCTCCGCGATGGTGTGAATCGCCGGGGCCTTTTCAACCGCCTCGATCGCCTGCTCCACCGTCCCGTCTACTGCCAGGATCGCCTCGCGCAGGGCCTTCAGGTCGCAGTCCAGCCGCACCGCCACGGGCCGCAGCAGCCTGTCCTCCACTTTGAGTGTCAGAACGCGCTTCAGCCGCATCTGCGCGGCCTCCGGCGCGACCCTGTTCTCCAGCACCCACTTGCAGCTCTCGCGCAGCTCGTGGTCGGTCGCACCGAGCTCCCGCGCCAGCGCGATGAGCCTCTGCGGCGTGACGTTGTACTTGTCGCAGACCACGAGCCTCGGGTCGTCCTTCTTCCACTGCGCCTCTGCCTGCTTGGGCTGCGCGGCGGGCCTTGTCGCCGGCCTCGCAGCTTCTCGTCCCTCCGGCGGCATCCCGTGCGCCCCGCCGCCGGAGTCGCGCCCCGCCTTCCGCTTGCGCTTGTCTTCGTACATCTTCTGGTCGGCACGGTGCATCGCCTCGTCCAGGGCCTCCCCAGGACGCTGCACGGCGCCGCCGATGCTCACGCCGACCCCCACCGCCCGGAAGGCTTCCCGCGCTCTCTGCCCCCAGGCCGGGAAGTCGGCCTCTGTCATGCTGCGCATGACGAGGACGAACTCGTCACCGCCGTAGCGGATCGCAAGGTCGTCTTGTCGCGCAAGCGTCTTCAGCGCCTGTGCCGCCGTCTTCAGCAGCAGGTCTCCGACGTCGTGCCCCTTCTCGTCATTTGTCTTCTTGAGATCGTCCACGTCGAAGAAGACGATCGTGTTCCCTGTCTGCGGGATCGTGTCCTTCGCCTTGTCCCAGGTCGGCCGGGAAAGCAGGCCCGTCATTCCGTCCTGCGCCGCGGATAGAAGCCGCGCTGCGGCGTCCTTGCCGAGCAGCATGTCGAGCAGTGTGAGGGCCGAGCTGCCGCCGAACCCGTCGCCACCTTCAGGCGGCTGTCCGGGTGCCGGGGTGCCGGAAGACGAAGAGGCCGAGGGCTGCAGCACCACCGCGGGTGGTTCCGGCAGCGGCGCCGGTGCCATGGCCGCCGGGGAAGTGACCGCCATCGGCTGGGCGGCGGCGTCCGAGTTGGGTGGCCTGACCACGACCTCCTCGCCGTCGCCTGCGGGCAGGGCGAGTCGCCTCGGCTGCTCCGCGAGGTGCCGCCTGCGCGCCTCCTCGCTGTAGAACTGTTCCCACGGAATCGTCTGCGCAAGGAACGCCTGTGTCGGCGAACCGTCGACCATGAAGCGGCAGACAGCCTGGAACTTCGGCAGGCGCATGAAGTCGTCTGCGCCGAAGTTGATCGCGTCCTGGCTCTCCGCGTTGATCTGCACCATGTTGGCGTAGACACGCATAAACCTCTTCATGAAGTCCTCGGCCTCGTCGAGCAGCTCGAACTGGTAGATGAGCAGGTTTTGGACGAGGGCCTGCAAGCCCTTGATCACCTTGTCGGACATGATCTCCCCCAGGAACCGCACGGCGACGGCCGTCTGCGCCCCGTAGGCGCGGCCCTCGGCCAGGATGTCGAGAAATCCCTCGGAGATGAAGTTCTGCGCCTCGTCGATGATGATGGAGACCGGGATGCGCTCGGACTCGGGCACGTCGTTCTGCGCCTGCAGGGCGTGCCAGAGCATGGTGATCAGAAGGATGCCGAGCAGCCGGGCGCCTGTCTTGCCGAGCTTCGACTTGTCGAGGTTCGCGACGAAGACCGCGCGGCCCTCGACGATCTCCTGCATGTTGATCTGCCGACGCGCCGGGTTGGCTTCCAGGGCGGCGCGGATCAGCGGGTTGCGCAGCACCTCGTCGAGCTTGTTGCGCGGGGCGGCGAGCCCCTCCTCGATGAAGCGCGGGTTGTTGTTCTCCATGTTGGTGAAGGTGATCTGCCAGTATTGCTTCTGGTGGGTGTCGTGGACATTCTGGATGATCCGGTTGCGGAAGTTCGCATCGGTGAGAAGTTGGTAGACATGCGTGAAGTCCGTCCTCTGCCCAAGCACGTCCTTGACCGCCATGATCGCGTTGCCGAGGAATTCGCGTGACCTGTAGCGGATGGCCTCCTCGCCGAAGACCTGGGTGAGTCCCTCGAGCACGTTGTCCGCCAGCACCGACTCGTTGATCGACACGACCATCGGGTTCACGGTCCAGGGACACTCGGGGTCCGAGGGATCGAACCAGATCACCTTGCGCTCTGGCGGCACGACGCCGAGCGCGCGTTTCGCGGTATCCTTGCCGATGTCGAGCAGGAAGACACACTTCGGCTGTCCGTGCGCGTCCTTGTAGCGGGTGTCGATCTTGACGAGGTTCTCCAGGCCGGTCGTCTTGCCGGACCCTTGCGACCCGATGAAGAGAACGTTGTACTTGCGGTCGCCTTCCGGGATGCCGACGGTCCCGTTCTCGTCGCGCATGAGCGCCAGGTCCTCGTCGCGGGGGATCGCGAACGGCGCCGGGCCGCGGCGCACGAGCATGCGGTTGAGGCTGTTGACGCGCAGGCGGGCGGTCGGCAGGTGGATGATCGTCGCGAGCGGGAACGAGAACATCAGGTTCGACCGGAAGATCCCAAGGCTTGGCATGCGCAGGTAGAACCAGCGCGTCCAGAGTGTCTTGGCGGCGACAACCGTGGTCGCGCGGAAGGTGTTCTCGCCATTCGCCTCGCGCAGCGCCCCGTAGACGCGCTGCACGAGATCCATGGAATCCGCCGCGAGTCGGATCTCCGTGCGGAACACCGACTTGCCGTAGAGCTGCAGGGCATCCTTCACCATCTGGCTCTGCGCGTAGCCGACGCCGGGGTTGGAGGGGTCGCTGGTCTGCTGCTGCTTGGCCTGCTGCTCGATGCCCTGGATGTGCTGCCGGAGTTGGGCGTTCATCGGCTCCATGGGGACCGGGGTGAGCAGGTACTGCAGGTGGCACTCGCCCTCGGCCTGGTCCAGCGACTGCACCATGGTCTCGACGACGCTGTTCTGGTAGTCCTTAACCGTCTCGGTCGCATGCCGCCAGTGTTTCGTCAGCACGATCTGCTGTGCCCAGGGCCACGGTCGCCTGGTGTCCGTCCAGTCCACGAAGCGGATGTTCGTGTACTTGGAACGCCAAACATCCTCGATCGCCTTGATCCATTCGTAGGGCGCCGCAAGGATGAAGTGGACCCTGCCGTCCGCTTTGCGCACGATCTCGAAGGTCATGGAGTTCTGCCCCTGCGCCGCCCCGACGTAGCGGGTGAGCATCTGCCCGTGGATCGCGTCGAGCGCCGACATGACCTCGTATGGCGTCGCCGTGTCGTCCGGGCCGAGTACGACCTCGACCGTCCGCATGTGCTTCGCCCGACGCTCCCGCATGTAGTAGCGGTAGAGCGCCAAAGCCGCCATGAAGACGATCAGGAGTGCGAAAGCCCAGAGCAGGAAGTGCAGCACGGCCGGCAGGACCGTCGCAAGGATCGAGGAGACGCCGCGCAACACCCCCGCCGGATGGTTGGCGACAGTGGTCGAACGTACGGAAGACGAGATGTTCGGCCCGTCGAAGAGGTAGAGGTACACTCCGAGAGCCGCGAGAAACCACAGGAAGATATGCGTGCGCGGGACGCCCACCTTCTCGCCCCCCTTGCAAAAAAGACTCCCACTTTAAGGTGTGGTCTTCTCCCACACGTCCACGGGACCGATCTGAAATAGAGCCGTGCGTGCCTCGTCCGCCGTGTCCCGGTAGACGAGCCGCCAGGACCGGTTCTTCTTCATGTCCTGCACGACGCTCGGCAGCGCGGGCCAGAGGATGTACCTCGCCGACGGGTCGTACTTGGAGGCGAAGCTGGCGGGGCTTACCTGCCCAAACTGCGCGTCCAGGTATGGCGGCCACCATTGCTGTCGTGTCCAAAGTTCGGCCCGTCCGTCGACAAAGGGACGTAGGCCGTAGAAGTCGAGCGCGTCGCCGAAGCTGTAGAAGGCCAGCACGTCGTTCGCGCGGTGGGACTTGAGCCACGTGATCGCCGTGATCGGCTCTCGCACCACGAACGCGGGGCGCGACCAGAGGGACGCCAGCGCCAGAAGCGTGCCGACCGCCAGGGCTGCCGCCATGACTCGTCTGGTGTTTTTGTGGGTGAAGCGCGCGGTGAGCGCCGGGTCCAGCGAGGCGACCGCCAGCACGCAGAGAACCGTATACGGAACAAACCGCACCGCGAACCCGGTCATGGCGATCCCGAGGATCACCCACGAGGCGAGCACGAGATCTCCCCGCCGTGCGGCCCGCCACCCGAGCCACCCGCCCAGCGGCAGCACGAGCAGTAGGGGCCAGCCCTCCGGGGAGAAGAGGCTCACGGACATCCACTCGATGATGTGGTCGACAATCCCAGGCGTGAGGATTTGCGCGAGGAAGCCGGTTCCCATGGCTGGCCCGCCGGGATGCGCAAAAAAGAGGACGAGTCCGATGGCTGCCGCCAGCAGGAGTTCCCTGCGCTCGCGGGCTGCAGGACTCCCGAAGACGACTACGGAGAGCGTGAGCAGAGGCATGAGCAGCGCGGAAGAGTGCAGGTTCGCCCAGAGCGGCACCAGCGACACCGCGAGCCACAGCGGCCATCGCCGCCCCCTGCGATGCTCGAGCACGGCCCAGAGATCGAACGCGAAGAACAGATACGAGAAGAGCTGCGGCCTTGGCGACATGGTGATGTGCATGGCGAAGGCGAACAGTGCGATGGCAGCGAGATCGAATGGACTGCGCAGACGGGACGCCATGAGAGCCATCATGAGCGCCGTGATGGCCAGGACCGGCGCGAGGCCCAAGAGCACGCCCTGCACGCCCAGGTGGGCGTAGAGCCAGGCGACGTAGACCCCGAACAGCCACTCGTCATTTGCCCATGGCGCCCCGGCGCGAGCCTGCGTCAGCATGTTGTGCAGCGGGACGTATGCGTGCGCGATGATCCATCGCCCGTTCGCGATGTCCATGAGCAGATCGCCCGCGAAGCCGTGCAGACTCAGGGCGTAGAGCAGGATCGCAAAGGCTAGTAGGGCAAGCATCGCCACCCGGAGACGCGGTGAAGTTATCATCCAAGAACGTGGCTCGCGACTCGCCTGTCCCTCCGGTCGAGGTGCTGCGTCCACCGTACGGATCAGCTCCTCTCCAACCGTTCGCCCCGAGCGACCATGCCGGTCAGTGAGACTGGGAGTTCCAATACGGCGTGCGCTCGCAGGACGAGCGGGCCGAGCCGCCAAGGACGCAGGACCATGGATCGCAGCACCACGCCGCCCGGATCCAGGTACACGGCCAGGATCGGGTAGCGCATCCCAAGCATGTGGACACTGTTGCACGGCTCGATAAGGAGCCCCGAGCTTTCCGGCAGGTTCCGGGTGCCGAGCAGCCCGCGCAGGCGCGTGAACATGGTGTGGGCCGCCCTCGCATTGGTGGCGAGAACGGCCCCAGTAGTACTATTGATGATCTGCACAGCTCGCAAAATGCCCCCTCTCAAAGCAGACGCAGCGAAACCTCCCGACGAAACCGATCGACAAAGGACAGATCCGTCTTTTCCGTCACCGCATTCCAGGCGGCCCGCATCTGCCGTGCCGTCCGCCACGGGGGCATCTTGCCGACGCCTGTCGCCAGGCCGGGGCAGTATAGTTGAGCGAGAATGGCCCGAGTGAAGGCACACGCATCGTCAGGTGCGTGTAGCGCGTGCCCGGCGTCGGCAGGACGAAGGCGCAGCCAACCGGCAGCCCCCGTGGTACGTCTTTGCGACCTCGGTGCGCACGGCAGCGATGGTGTCGGCCTACTCCTCCTCCTCTCGAGAACGAAGCGTCCTTACCCCGCCACTGCCCGCTTTCTCGCCATCGCCTCTTCGAGTGCCTCCAGCAGGTCTTCGTCGAAGCCGCCCTCCTCATACTTCATCACCCGGATCGCCTGCTCATGCGACATGCT
>JAJYSJ010000047.1 GCA_021793645.1 Bacillota bacterium | reverse complement strand
GTTAGGCTCAGCTGTTGACGTACGGCAGGAAGCGTCCGATGTTCCAGACGAGGACGGCCCTCTGGCGCGCCTTCATCGCGAGGACGTGGTAGAGCAGGAGGAGCCACTCGACCTTCGTCTCCACAATGGCCAGGGGGTACTTGGTCATCGGGGCGAGCTGCGCCACCGCGAGGTTGTTCGGCGTGCGCTCCAGGATCAGGGCGCACGACGTGCCGTTACGGGTGGAGTTGTTGTCGTAGAACGTCTGGGCGGCAGGGCTCGTCGGGTTCACCGCGATGTGGCCGATCAGCGTCGTGTTCGGGTCGCTGAGGGAGTTGTAGGTGCCGCGGTAGACGCGGAACTTCGTCAGCACGTTGCCGTTCGAGGCACCCGGGGTGATGACGATCCCGACGGCCTGCCCCACCGCGACCGCGACGGCGATACCGTCCGGGTCAGGAGTGGTGGACGACGCCGCGGCGGTTCCAACGGGGGCCGACTCGCCGTTGTCGTTCGCGGCCGAGACCCAGTAGTAGTAGGTGCCGGCGTCCGACTGATCGACGCCATTGCTGGCGAGGAAGTAGGACGTGACGCCCGTCGTCGGGGCAGCCGCCGTGGCGGTGAAGGTCGGCTGCGCCGGCGCCGAGGTCTCGCTCTCGCCCGTCGTGATCGGTGCCCCTCCCGGGACCTCGTTCAGGAAGATCGAGGCGGTGAAGGGGATCGTTCCGAACGGCGTCGCGTGGCTCGGGATCGGCTCGCCGGTCACGAACCCCATGCCGGAACGGCCCGTGGGGATCTCCGGGGTCAGGAGTCGGCGCTCGGTGAAGGCCCGCAGGTTCGAGAGGTCCACAAGCGCGTTCGGGTTCGCAAACATGCGGAGGTTCGCGAACGAGCCGAGTTTGCCGGCGTTGTAGAGCTGCGCGGCGTAGTTGTTGAGGTCGCCGAACTCCAGGTACTTCCCTTGCAGGTCGTAGAAGTTCGCTCCCGCCGTGGCCCGGCCGTAGTGCTGCTGGCCGTTCATCGCCGAAGGTCCGAAGTACTGGAGGTTGAACCCTCCACCGTCGGCCATCTGCATGATCATGCCAGGGTAGTTGACGGTGTTGCCGTAGTTGTCGGTGACCGTCGGGTCGCCCCAGGTGAAGTTGATCTCCGCGAGGCCGAGCAGCTGGAACGCGCCGTCGCGGTCTTCTTCCTGCACAGGGTCGACCATCACGCCGCCGAGGAGTCCCGACTGGGCCTCGACGTCGGTGATGCCGCGCCGGACGCCGAAGAAGCAGACCTGCGCCTGATTCCGCGTCCACGCGCCGATGCCGGTCTGGGGTACGCCGCCCTGCGCGAATCCGAAACCTCCACGCACGGAGCCGTACTGGTCGCGCTCGGTCCACTGGTAGAGGGGGTTGATCGAGGGGACCCGGTTCAGCCAGTTCCAGAGCACGAGGTGCTGGTTGTCGTAGAGAACGGAGGTCATCGTGGTGTCGAGGTTCAGGGTGGCCATGGCGTTTCCGTCGGCGTACCCAGCCCCGAGGTTCGTCGACGCGAGCGCGCGCTCGAAGTCGAGTGCGCGTCCGTTCAGGAAGCTCTGGCGGACGAGCGAGTACGACTTCTGGAGCTGGGTCCAGGCCCCGACGTTGGGGTTCGCGGCGAGGTGGAACGTGTAGGACGCCTCGTCGCCGCTCCCGGGGAGCTTCTCGCCGCGGTTGAACTTCTGACCGTCCTGGCCGCGATAGGACCGGAGCAGGGTGTCGTACGACCTCCCACGCTCTTCCATGGGCAGATTCCACTTGCCGTCCCCCACGATCGGAGGGGTGTACGCCTGATCGACGGCGCGCTGGCCCAGAGCCGCGCCCGAGGGCATACGGCTGGCTGCGATAGACACGCTTTTCCTTGCCTCCCTGTTACCAGCCGAGCGCCTTGCGCGTCTGCGGCGGCACGATTTGCACGATCTCTTCAGCGCTCTGCGCACGGCCGATCGCGTTGTAGGTCCGGGAGTCGATGAGGCCCTGTCGCATGCCTTCCTCGGCCTCGACCATCAGGTCCTGACGCGACTTCTGGAGCCTGTCGCCCGGCTTCCCGTCCTTGCCGCGCCCGCCGAAGAGCACGCCGAACTGGGGGGGTACGCCGAACGCAGGACCCGTGACCGGCTGCGAGGCCATGGCCGTCACGCTCTTGTGGAGCGCCACGAGGACCTTGCCCTGCTGCACGACGGTCTTGGCGAGCGCTCCAAGTACGGCGTCCTGACGGGCGACGATGGAGGCGGACTTGCGGAGCGTGTCCTGCTGGTCGCCGATGATCTCGAGGAGCTCCTCGAGGGCGGGCGCCGCGTCCAGGAGGTCCTCTGAGATACGTCCGCGGTCCGCGACGCTCTTGTAGAGGTCGCGCTTGCCGGGGATGCCGCGCTGCGAGCGGCGCATGGCGCGGTTCGAGCGGACCTTGTGCGATCCGATCGTGTACTGGTCGGTGTCGTTGCCGTCTGCCACGTCCGGCCCGTCGGGCGGGACCTCGCCGTCTTCCTCGTGGTCAGCGTCCTCGTTGGTGTAGTAGGCGTCCTCCGAGTCCGAGTACCATTCCTGGGCAGTCTTGCGACGCCGGCGTCCGTCGTTCTCGTACTCCTGCTCGTCCCCGGCCCACGCTGGGCGGTCCTCGGTGACGTTGTTCTTGCGGGCGCGCTCAAGCTCTTCGTGCAGCTTGCGCATGTTGCCGCGGGCGCGCTCGAGCTCGTGTTCGGCCTTCTCGCGAGACTTGCGGGCCTCATCGAGACGCTCCCCGTCCCGGTCGCGCTCAGCCTCTTCCTCGTCCTTCTCCGCCTTGCGCAGACGCCGGCGGGCACGCATCAGGTGCTCCTCGGCCTCCTCATGCCGGCGCCTGCCGGACTTCTTGACGCCCCGGCGCTTGCGGGCACCCGCGACTCCCCGCAGGTCGTCGACACCGGTCCCGAGATCCGGGTTGTCCGGGTCCTGGTCCTCCACTTCCTCCTGGTCGAACTCGTCGTGGTCGTCCTCCTGCTGCGCCCCGACCTCGTCCTCGAACTCCTCGTCCTCCGGGTCGTATCCGCGTCGGGCAGCCGCCTTGGCAAGTGCCCTCTGCGACTTCGCGAGGTCCTGCAGCACCTGGTCGTCGCCCGCGGCCGCGCGAATCTCTTCAGCCGCGCGCCCGATCGTGTCGGCCATCCTTGTGGCCTCCTCTCATGGTCTTGGCAAGACCAACCAGGACCGCCTTGGCGAGGGGAAGCGAATACCCCCTGCACCCTGTGAGGTGCCTGAGCGCTCCCTCAAGGCCGTCGTGGAACTGGTAGGTCCGCGTGTCGTAACATGGTCGCCCGCCCCTCTTGCACCGTCCCCACACCCAGTCGTCTCCTGCGTCGAGGTTCAGCGTCTCAAGCGCTGCTGGAACGCCTTCCTGCGCCTTGCGGAGCGACTTTGCGATGGCCGCGAAACTGAGGGGCATTAGAGGCTGATGGCTCATGGCGAGATGCCGGATGCGGCTCTTCTCGATGCGGTGACCCTGCTTTTCGAGGATCTCGCCCTGCACCGAGAAGCCGATGCGCCTGCGCGCGTTCGGCGTCTTCTCCATTGCCTTGACGAGCGACCACACGGCGTCAGAGGGCTGGTGCTCCTGGTAGAGGAGAACGCGGCCCTCGGTGGCCGGGATCGTACCGTTTTCGTCGATCTCGCCGTCCTCGTTCAGGCGGCAGGGTTGCGTGCTGAGAGGCTCGCCGATTAGGTGCTGTGGTCCGTCCAAGTGGTCCCAGTTAACGAACCCCTCCCGGACCAGTGGCTCGCAATCCATACCGTCCTGCACGACGACGTCCTTGACTCCGTCGGGCACTTCGGCAGAGATCGGCCCGTAGACGATCCTCTGGCGCTCCCCCTTGTTGACCTCTTCGCGCGACTTCTGGAGAGGGAACCACATTTGGCTCCCTCCTAGATGAACTGGATCTGGTAGGTCTGGGATGCGATGCTCGACGCCACCGTGAAGGTGGCTGTTTCGGTGGACGCGTCGTAGGCCACGCTCTGGATGTTGGGTGGGGTGTCCCCTGACGCGTTGATTGCGTGCCAGAAGACAGGCTCCACAGCGACGCCGGTGACTGCCACGGTGGTGGTGGTTCCTACAGTGGCATCCGTCGTCTGCTGGGCCGTCGTGGTCGCCATCGCAGCGATCATGGCGTTGAGGGCTGCCGCGTCGAATCCGGCCGCGTAGGAGTGACCGCCGACCGGTCCGGTCTTGCCCTGCTGAAGTGCCCGCAGGATGCCGCCGACGGGGAGCTGCTTGCCCGTGACGGAGTTGTCGATGGCGTGAACCGCTGCATCGTTGAGGGCCAATGGATTACCTCCTTTCTCGGAGCGTCAGCGTTCGGCCCGGGCACTGCCAGCACCGGGCCGGGGCATGAGAAAACCGCCCTCCAGTTGGAAGGCGGCTGTGGCACCCCGTACTTGTAGCCTAAACAAACTGCATGGTCAGCCCCCCGTAGCGCGTCTTGATCCTGGGGACGTTCTTCTTCAGCCACTCCTCATACTGGGTGCGCATCGCCTCGCCGGCCTGCTTGCCCGCATAGGTTCGGCTGTCCGATACCCCGTCTCGGCTGATGGAGCGCGTCTGCGCGCCACCCGAGAGCGAGAAGCCTGCAGCGCTCAGGATATTAGAGGCTGCCTGCTTCGCGATGGCCTCGCGGACGATCTGGTACTCGCCGTGCATGTCGTTTAGGCCAGTAGCCAAGCCAAAGTGCCAGAACGACGGGATGGTATCGTAGTTGATGAAGAACTGAAGGATGGCCGCCCCGTAGAACTGCCAACTGATAATCGCGCCGTTGTCGGGCACCAGTTCCAGGGTTCCGGTGATGGGGTCAAAGACGATCCAGTCGCGTCCGATCGAGACGGCCTGGCTCTGATTGAAGTAGCCGTAGAGGTAGTAGACCGCCTGGATCTGCTTTCGTGGCAGGCTGAACGACATCCAGTGCGCGAAGTCTCTCGGGCGCCTGTAGGTCATCGGCACTTCCTGATGCTCTACGTGGTACGTGGAGGGCACCGCCCCTCTCGCTTGGAGGACATCGTACGGCGCCTGCGAGATCAGGGGGTCCGTGTCTGTGGTGTGTGGCTCGCAAAAGAAATACCAGCTCGATTCGAGCTGGCCTGTTGCGTAGTCGACGTACCTTTGCAGGTTGTCGTCGGTGAACTCCGATCCGCCAATCAGGATGTTCTCCGTCACGGATGCTGTAGGCAGTTTCCATGGCACGATGTCCAGCACCACATAGCTCGTCTGGTCCGCGCTCTGGCAGACGACGGTCTGCCGCGCCGTCCCGGAGATCCCCTGCGGCGTCCCGCCTGCCCACGAGATCGTTGCCGGCGGTCCCACGGTGAAGGCGAGCGCGTAGATGCCCTCGAGCGTCGACTGCCCCGTATCGCGGATGCGTACCCCCGTCACCTGCTGCGGCTGAAAAAGCGGCGATACGACGTCGAGCGCCTGGAGTGGTACGCCGCGCAGCCACATGTGCCTGAGTTCTTCCGTGGGGATCACGGTCACGCGGAACGCCTCGGACTGCGCCGTTGGGCCTGTGCTTCCGTCCGAGTTGGTCACAGTGCATTGCACCTGATAGTTGCCTGCGACGCCCCGATAGATGCCGTTGTCGCGGGACGCGGGGGCGATGAGGTTCGATCCCGGCCCCAGCGTAATGGGGTCGTATGGCTGGAACTCGCGCAGCGTCTCGATCGCGAACGTCACGGTCGTGTTGGCCTCGGAGGCCGTCGTCGTCACAGTCTGCGTCGAGAGTGTCTGCACCCCGCCGTCGGTGTAGCCCGACGTGCGCACGAGATTCACGGTCACCGTGTCCCCTGCGCTCGCCCCAGTGAACGTTAGGTAGCACTCGATCTCGTTACGGGTGTCGCCGGGCTCCATCGTGTACCGCGAGTATTCGGAGCGGTCCACATCGCACGTCAGGCTCTGCGTGGAACATCACCTCCCTTGCAGCGGTGGCGTTTTCGCGCGTGCGTACCTTCACCGATCGGGCTTCCTCCGAAGTCCAGCCGAATCCAGCACATCCTCACCGGGTTCGATGCCGAAGCGCCTCTCCCCCCGCACGATGCGCCGCCATACCTCGCGGCGTTCGTCCTCGCTCATGCTGCGGTACTCGTCCATCTGCGGAAAACGTGATGCCGCATCCCGCGCCCGCTTAGCCGTATCGAGCGGCAGCGCGTACCACTTCGGGATCGCGTACTGGCCGCGATCCTTCGGGTATCCAGCGGGCGGCGTGCGATGCGCGCCCTGTGGCAGACGACGTTCCCCCGCTGGCCTCTTCTCGGGCTCGCCGTGCTTAGGTGGCTCCTTGGGATGACCCGACTTCTCGACCTTGGGCTTGTAGCCCTTGGCGTGATAGCCGGGTGTGTGGGTGCGCCCCTCCTCGGCCTCCTGGTCGATAATCGCCCATTCGTCCTCGAGGCTCCCTTCCTCTTCGCCCGGGTCGTCGTAGTCGAAGGAGCCGAAGTTCTCCATGCTGTGGGTCTTCCGCTGGCTCCTCTGGAGAACGCCGCGAAGCGGTTCCTCGTTTCGAAGGCTCTTCCTGAGCGGGGAGACGGCGACCTCGCCGCTCAGGTAGTCCCGAATGCCCATCCCTTTACCTCCCCGCCCCGCCGCTGCCGGTCGGGGCACCGATTCCTTGCCCTAGGTTCGCTAAATCCTCACGCCAGAAGACGGCCTGCTTGGGGCGCATCCTCGCGTTGGCGTCCGGGTCGATCTCTAGGTCGAACGCCGGCGGATACGGAAGATTCGCCCGCCTGACCGCCGCCCACCAGTCCTTTCCCCTTGGTGTGTCGTACTCGAGCACCCAGGGGAAACGCTGCGCGATAGTCTGGATCGCCGCCGAAGGAGACTTCCCGTGCTCAATCAGCGCCCCATAGTCCGATACGGCCTGCTGGATCTGGGGGTCGCTCTTGTAGACGAAGATCGAGGGCTTGCCGATCGGCTTTGGCTCCGCGGTGTTGCCCGGCAGGTTCTTCAGGGGATCGAAGCCCCAGTCGCCTTCGCGGGGGTCCCTGCGCTTTGATGCAGTGATGGCGTGCATGACCTGCATGGAACTCTCGGCCATCGGGCTGGCGAGCGTGTGCCCGGCTTCTCCGGGCATGGCGCTGGGGTGTGGGCGTCTACGCAGGGCGACGCGCGGGTTCGGGTTCCAACCCTTGCGCCTTCTGTGCGCGGCGCCCTTGGGCCTGATGTAGCGGCCATCGGTGTTGCGGGCGGATTTGAGAACAACTGGCGGTCCGTCGAGCGTCGGATTCGTGTAGATGGCCCGCGCACCAAATGCCTCCGCGAGCGTCCGTGCGATCTTCTTCTGCACTCGCAGGGCCTTCTGCGAACGTCCGGCGAACGACTGCACGAGGATCTTGCCTCCGCGCTCCGGCATCACAAACACACGGTCATTGTGCGTGCCAACCCAGAGGCCGCCGGGGGATTCATCGTCTGTCGCGGCGTGGAAGCCCGCTCCCTGCAGGACGCGCTGGATCTTCTGCAGGGGCGCTCCCGCCTGCACGGTGATGTCGATGGACTTGCGAAGGACCGGCTCGGGATGTCCGCGCCCCTCTGGATGAACGCGCGTCGGTCCGGCGTCCTTCAGTTCCTCGCCCATCCGCTCGACGGACGCCCTTGCGAGTTCCGCCATCTTGATGGCGTTGTGGCCCGCGATGTCCACGTCCGGTACCGGCAGATTCTCGCGCACGAGGCAGAGCACGAACGCCTCGGCCATCAGGGTGTCGTCAGCGTTGCGGTCGGTGCGGAGGTAGTCCCTGAGCCACGGGTAGGAGGCACGATGCTTTCCCGCGTCGTCCTCGTAGGCGAAGCCGTCGCGGAGCTTACGGATCGCAACCTGTGGGTGCACGCGGGCGAGAAGTTCGCGGTAGTGCTCGACGGCGTCCAGCACTATGTCGTCGGACCATGCGTGGCCGAAGCCGCGGCCCTTGGCGAGGTGAGCGACCGGCAGGGCAAGCGACTTGCGCACCGGCTCAGCCGCTTGCCGCAGGATCTCGGCACGCGCCCTTCTGTGCCGCGAATACTGCTCGCGCCAACCCTGCGGCTTCTCGAGCGCCGCGATGATCGCTCCGGTGAAGTCCATGAGGTCCGTGTGTGCCCTGACGCCCGCATAGGTCTCGATGTAGGGGCGCCCAGGGAAATCGGCTGACATGCCCAGCACGATCTTCTGCCCACGTGCCACGGCAGACCCCAGTTCGACACGCGAGGCGTAGGAGGTGGGCTTTTCTGCGTCCAGCCAGAAGGCGACGACGCGTGCCCGTCCGAGGTGTTCACGTTCCCACTGGACCTGCTCGCTGTACTCGGCCGTCCCCTCGTCAGGGAAGTCGTCGCGCTCAGGGTCCGCGATGATCGCATGAACGCCCGCACGCACGATCTCCTGTTCGACTTCGTGCCGCCATCTGCGCTCCGTACAGGAGCCCGCGAGAAAGAGGTCGATGTCTCCCTTGTAGCGTTCAGGGGCGCGTAGGACGGTCGGCGGATCGCCCAGCGACTTGTTGATCTTCCTGCGGTGCATCGCCGGGAGAACATTCGTCGGCCCACCATCGGCCACGTAGGCCGCTATGGTCTTGAGCCCTGCCTTTCGATAGGCAAGAAGCCTGTGGTATCCGTCAGCGACGTACAGGCCGTTCTTATCTGCGCAGAGTACGATCGGCTCGAAGCGCTTGCCCTGCCTTGCGGCTTCGGCCATCGACTCGACCTTCGCCATGTCGCGTCCACCGGGCCTGCGCTCCATGTGGACGTCCGCAAGCTGCACCTTCGGGGAGAAGTGCCAGTCCTGCCCGGTCACCCATCCGAGCGTTTCCCTCGGGTAGTTGGGGCGCAGGTAGTCGTAGACCTTCTGGCCTGAGACGCCACCAGACGGCACCTCTGTGCCACGCCGACGCAGTTCAGCCTGCGCATCCGGGGAGCGTTCTCCCCGCCTGCTGTAGACCATCGGCCTCTCGTGCGCCTGCGGATTGATGACGGCGCGCGTCCTGCGCCCATGCTTGTCGTAGCGGCGGATCATGCCGGGTTGCGGTCTGTCTGTCGTTCCCTGCGGCTCCTCCGTCTCGGGTTCGACGACGCCGTTCTCGCGCATCAGGACGTCGGCCATCTCGTCGCGATCCTGTGGGTTCATGGCGACTCCCTGCTCGCGCAGTTGCGCCTTCAGTACGAGGCGGCCATGCTTTCCCTCGCGCATGTGCTCTCTGTAGGCGCCCTTTCCCTTCTTGCCGCCGACGCGGGCGCGGATTCGTTCGTAGGTCCCGGTGATGTAGGCGTAGTCTCCCGCATGCCCCTCGCGAGCGGCGGCTTCCTTCGCCTGGCGCCACATCTTTTCTTCGTGCGGCGTCCTGACGATGTTCACGGGCACGTCCGCCACCTCCCCTGGATCCTCCTGCTACTCGCCCCTAAAGCGCCCGAGGAGTCCGACGCGACGCGGAGCGGGTTCCTCCGGCTCTGCCGCCCTCGACGGTTCCTCGTCCGCGGTCTCCTCGGCCCCCAAGTATTGCAGGAAGTCGTGCAACACCTCGGCCGTCTCTGCGCCCTCTCCGTCTCCGACCTGTAGGGCGGTCGAAACGGCATCCGCCAGGATCAGGTACTCGTTCTCGGTGAAGCGGAACGTGTACTCGACGCTAAGCCTGCTCTTCACTCGTCGTCTCCCCTTCTTCGCCCCGCATCTTCGCTGCTTCGGCGGCCTGCTCGGCCATGTGCGCGATCTTCTTGTCGATCAGGTCCGAGAAGCCGGGGTGCATGTCCTCCAGCACTTGGGTCATGGCGAAGTAGCGCAGCATCACGTTCCCTAGGTCCTGCTGCAGACCGCCGAACGCCCCTGCGGCCACCTGCTCGAATTGGTTCTGCCGCTCGATCATGGCGTTTGTGCGCTCGTCCAGTTCCTTCTTCAACTCGCGCACCGCTCCGGCGATTGCAGCCTGCGCCTGCGCGTGCAGGTCCCGCCCGCTCTGCAGCTCGACCTTCGGAAGCGGGCCAACCTTGCCGCTGCCTCGCACCATCTCAATCCTGCTGCCCATGCTCTGCCTCCTCGATGTAGTCCATCAGCCACGAAACCGCCTCGTCCACGTTTCTCGCGGTCCTCGGATCCTCGAAGAGCGTCGCCCCGCTCGCGCCCCGGAACTTCGTCCCGTAGGGCATGGATTCCACGGTGTAGCGCCTCCCCCTAGCCTGGACGCGCCAGAAGCCCTCGGGGGTGGTCGCGGCCATCACGCCGGTCTGGCGCGCCCAGGTATGGAGCGCGCTACGTTTCAGCGGGGGCGCCTGCAAATTCCCTTTCGGCCCCTTCTGACCCACAGGTTCCCTCTGGGTCATCTGGGTTTCGGGGTCTTCTGCGTCCGCCTTCGGGAGGATGGCCTGCACCTTCTGCGCGGCCGCCGCCTGTTGCGCCTGAAGGGCCAAGGGCAAGGGCATCTCAGCCCATGGCTCGTCGATCGGTTCGAGGTTTTCCTGCTTGCGCGCCTCGTTGATCTTCCAGTAGGTCGCCACGCGGTCATTGGCGAGCTTCACGCGGTCCTGCTCTGAGTCTCTGTGCAGGTTCACCCATGTGAATTCGAGATCCGGGTAGCGCGGCCAGACGATCGCCCTGTTCACCCAGTCCGCGAGATGGTGGGCGAGCCCGTCGAGGCCCTCCTCCTTAGCGTAGGCGATATCCGCTTCCTGATTGCGCTCGGAGAGCTTCGGCGTGTCGTTCCCGTCCGTGCCGAAGTTGATCTCCGACGGGTGCATGCTGTAGCAGCCCGACTTCATCGCGATGATGATGCGGGCGAGATCAGGCCACACCATATCCTTCGGTGTATCCCTGAGCTTCTGCACCTGCGCCTTGAACTCTGGATCCGCCGGGACCACTGCGAGGCGGCTCCAGTTTCGGTTGCCGACCTGCGACGTAAGCTGGCGCGTGAACGCCTCCACGCCCGCAGGGGAGTAGTCACCGAACAGCAACAGGAGATTCTCCGGATAGTCCACGCTGAAAAGGCCGCGGTTGTAGTCGATCAGCGAGATCCAGAGGTCCGTGAGCGTCATGCTTCTCTGGAACGGAGAGCCCCTGCCGTAGGAGAGACGGTTGATCTCGACCGACGGGTACACCTGATCGACCGAGAGTTCGTCCGCCGCCCATGCGGCCGTGATGACGCCGTCGATCTCCTGCACCCACGCGGCCTTTGTGAGGTCGAAGCCGACCTGATAAGAGAGCGATTCTGCAGCGATGTCCCACATGTCCGGTCCCCACTGGTTCTGCTCGCCCCGGTGCTCCTCGATCCACTCGTACAGGACACGCACGATCGGTTTGATGCTCGCCCCGTCCACGCCGTAGTAGAGGGCGGGCCGCCCCATGCGGTCCTTAAAGACCAGCATGGCCTTGCGGTCGAGAACGAGTTCCTCTTCGACCATCGTCACGGCGAAGTCTGAGAATCCCTTCGGGTGGATCTCCTTTGCGGGGTGGTCGATGATCTCCGCAACCTCGGCGCACCGCTTCTTGATCTCGTCTGTCTCCTTGAAGTGCGGCGAGTCGTGCGCCCTGTGTCTCACCGTCCAGCCGATGCGCGTGTCCGTGTCGTTGTGGATGCGCCGGGCAAGCGAGCGGATCTGGGATTGACGGCGCATGATGATCAGCTGGTCTATTTGGCTCTCCCAGTAGGCGTCTCGAAGATAGCGGAACGATGGCTCGTCGGGGGGCTTCTCTTGGGCTCCGGC
>JAJYSJ010000016.1 GCA_021793645.1 Bacillota bacterium | reverse complement strand
GGAACCTCAAGGCGTAGTTGCGGCTGAACCCCGCCAAAGTTGCCGCTGGGATAACCGGGACCAGTCAGGAGATCTACTCCCAGGGTCTTTGCACCCGTGACACATTCCCCGGGTTTCCCTTCGGAATCTCCGCCCCTCAGGGCGGGGAGGTTCAAAGATCCGCTCTCTACGGTAGGGAGCTTCCAGAGCACGGCCGAATGCTTGAGCCACGTCCGCGTGGTGGACCAAGTGGATGCGCTCTCCGGGCAGGAACTTCCTCCAAAAAGGGATGGCCTCCGCCAAGTGCGGATCCCCGTCCGCGTAGACGAAGGCGAGCCGCAGAACGCATACGTCCAGACCCGGCACGTCCAGTAACGCTTGCTCTGCCTCTTCCTTGCTGATGGGGTAGGCCCCGACCGGTGCAGGAGGGTCGCTTTCCCTTGCCGGACGTCCACGGTCCGGGCCGTACACCAGGTTCGTGCTCGCGAATAGCAGTCGCGGCACACCAGTCGCAACACAGGACTGCGCCAGTGCCACGGTGCCGTCGAGGTTCACCGCGCGCGCCTCGGCCTCCGTCGCGCCGCGGAAGAACGCCGCGAGGTGAAGCACTGCCTCGGTTCCGGCCACGACGTTCTAGAGCGTTTCGGGCTGTCGGAGATCGCCGTAGACCGCCTCGGCGCCCATCCGCCTCACGTTCTCTGCGGCTTCCGGGCGTCGCACGAGCGCCACGACGGCGTGTCCTCGTTGCACAAGACGCCGTACAAGCCGGCTGCCGACCTTGCCTGTTGCGCCTGTCACCAAGACCCGCATTTCTGCGCCTCCTATGCATAGCCGGCTAGTGAAATGGCTAGAGGTCCATCCCAAGGTTCCTCGCCATGTGCCGCAGAAATCCGAGTAGTTCCTGCCGCTCCTCTCGCGAGAGACCCGCTGTAGCGGTCTCAGCCCGTTGTCGAAGGAGTTCCGGAATCACCTGCTCCAGCGCCCAACCGCGTTGGGTAAGGTGCACCCGTACGCGCCGCGCATCCTCGGGATCCGGACTCCGGAAAACAAGACCGGACGTCGTCATGCGATTGACCATGCGCACTACGGTCGGGCCTTCGATGCCGATCCGCTCCGCAAGTTCACCGGGTGTCAGGCCGTCCTCCGTCCAGAGACACTGCAGGACAAACTGCTGCCCGGCGTGGACACCATGAGCGGAAAGCCGCCGCTCGGAATCAGCCTTCAGGAATCGTGCAATGGCGCCCATGGCCTGCAGGCATGCCTCACCGCTCGGCGCCTTATTATCTAGCCGGCTATCCATAGCCTAAGTGCCCCCTTGTCTGGGTGTCAAGTCGATGGCGGCAGAAGTACGCTTTCCGCTACTATGGCATCACCTTTGACAACCGCCTAGGCCAGAGCGAGGTACGGTGCCGATCGGGAGGCATTGTCCGTGCCGGCTTTCACCAAATCGGCGGTCGGGATGTGTTGTGCGGAAGGCTGGCGTGGTGTGATCCGGCGGCTGAAAATAGGGCCCTAAGCACCCTGCGACATCAGCGCCTTGCCGACTTGCAGCGCATATCGCACCGCTACGGCCCACATGAGAGCAGCGGACCCGCGATTCAGCCATCGCTGAATCGCGGGTCCCTTGGCGAGCCGGTAGATGATCCGCCCCGCCAGCGATAGCCCGAAGAACCAGACCCAGGACACGAGAGTGACACTCAGCGCGTAGGACCACCTGTCAGCCGCCGTGGTATAGAGTGCAGCACCACCGCCGATTACCACCACGGTGTCCATGATCGCGTGTGGATTGAGGAGAGACACCGACAGGCTGTACCGCACCTTGCGGCCGAACGTCCAGCCGCTCGTCTCTTCAGCTTCCTCCGCATTGACCCGGGCAGTCCAGGTCTTATACCCCATGTAGAGCAGGAAGACGACACCCGCGACGCTTAGGATGATCCGGAGAACCGGAATGGCTAGGATCACCAACGAAACACCCGCGATCGCTACGACGATGAGGGTGGTGTCCGATAAGGCAGCAGTGACAACGATGGGAAGCACAGATCGCCATCGCGGCTGGGTGGCGGCTTGGGTCAGGATAAAGGTGTTCTGAGGCCCAAGGGGCAGAATCAGTACAAACGCCAGCAGAAATCCGTGAACAAAGGCTGCGGTCAAAGACGGTCCCTCCCCAGTCGACGATCTTTAGGTTATTCGCTTTGCCATGAGAAGCCCAGCGTCGATGCCCCTCGCCGCACGTTCGGGGTCGACACTCATGACCGAGAAGAGGTGGCGGGGTTGCCGCTCCAGTGCGAAGTAGGCAAAGACGGACGTGGCAACACATTGCCAAGATTCTGGAAAGTCGCGTGACTCCTGACTGAAGATCTCAATGAGCCTTATGCAGAGACATCCTCAACAGAGTGGAACTTCGCGAGTGGTAACGGGACCAGCCAAAGGAATGCAAGGCTGGCACCAACCGTTGCCACCCATATGCTGAGGTGCAAGCCGGTCGCTGCGGCAAGCACAGCTCCCAAGGCAGCGCCGATCGGACGAATGCCGGTGCCCACGGTGACGAACGCCGCAGTGACGCGGGCACGAAGCGCGTCGGGAATCGCGACCGCTTGAATGGTGCCGTTCATGACTTCCCGGATCATCGATCCCGCGCCCGCAAAGCATTCGGCGATGAACAGCAGGGCCACCACCACAACGTGTCCGCCACCCGCCAAGGGCACGAGCAAGTATGGGAGTGTATACAGCAAGGTACCGAGGAGGAGGGTGCGCCCGATCCCGATCCTTCTACGGACGCGTTCTACGAGTCCTGCAGCGGCCAGAGCGCCGACAGAACTAGGTCCAAGAATGATACCCCACTCGATCGGTGTAACGTGCAGCGACCGGGTCGCGTACAGGATGTAGAGCGCGAAGAAGACAGAGTGGAAGAGGCTGATCGTCGCTTGGTTCGCAAGTGACCCCCGGAGGATAGGGGATGTCCGGATGAACTGCAGCCCAGCGAGGACATCTCCTCGCTCACGCTGGGCCGGCGATGGCTCATCGGGATGGATCAACGCAAGAGACACAGCCGACGTGACAAAAGATAGGGCATCGGCCAACAAAGCGAACGGTGCGGTGAACAGTTGGATCAGAACGCCACCAATTCCCGGGCCTACGAGAAAGGCGATCGCCCGGGACCCGCTCAGCAGGGAGTTCGCCTCCACGTAGCGCTCTTTGGAAACCAGAGAGACGAACAGCGTACTGGCGGAGACGCGGAAGAGGACGGAAGCTGTGCCCACGAGGAACGAGATGGCCATGAGCATGGGGAGATTGATCATCTTCAGGAGGAAGGCGGCCGGCACGCAAGCGAGCAGCAGTGTTCGCGCGACATCTGCGACCAGCATCGTCTGCCGTCGCTTTCCGCGTCGGTCCACCCAGGCCCCGGCGTGAACCGAAAACAACAGTGATGGAAGCATGCCCATTGCGCTGAGGAAGGCCATACCCGTAGCATTGGCATGCAGAATGAGCACAGCGGTCAGAGGCAGGGCGAGCATGCGGATCTGGTCGCCAAGCAGGGATGTCCCTTGGCCGATCCAGTATCTTCGGAAAGGTACGTCACCAAGCAATTTCGGAATTCTGCTGGCCACCCATGCCTTCAAGGAATAATATCCCTTCATCCAAGAGATGTTTTGTTCATTGGCATACGACAACATAGGCCTCTGCAAATGTTGCTGAGGCCTTCCTATTCTGTCGAGTCGTACCCATTATTTTACTACAATCGCCAGCGGAGCACACTCATCAGTGTGCATCCATGTCAACAGTCTCTCGGGGGGCAAACCACAGCTCTTACAAGCAAAATAGATAACCGACGCGTGCTTCGGACAACCAGCCATGAGGGCAACCTGCCGGTGAGAATGCCCAGGCCGGACGACTAATGAACCAAGGGTCGCCTTCCCTGCAAAGAGGCGGCCGACTTTCTCGGCGATCTCCTCGCCGTAGAGGCGACCGCCCGGTGGGAGTTGAGCAACGTCCGCGGCGATAGCGTCATCGCCACCGCCATCCTCGACGCGCTGCTGCACCAAAGCCAAGTCCTGAACATCCGCGGACGAGACCGTGTTCGGAACGGGTTAACCCGCCCAATAAACACAGCCCCTTTCCGTGCAGGGCGGGGAGGTTCAATCAAACCATACTAAATGCGCCTCTGCCCCATCCACCAGGACGGCGTTGCCGCCGAGCGACAGCCCGCAAGAGAGGGTGGACGAGAGCATGAACGAGAGCGCAAAGAAAGAGCCGCCACTGGTGTGCCCCCCCGCAGGCCAGCCTTGCCCGGACGAGCCGTCTTTCGAACGGTCGGCCTGACTTCTTCTCGGTTACTCCTCGCCGTCGAAGTAGTCGACCTTTTGCATGCGGAAGATGGTGTCGGCGGCCAACCATTTGTCGGAGTCCGGATAGTAGCAGTGCTCGTCGTCGGGGTTATCCGCGATGACGTAATACACGAGGTCCTCGTCCCCGGTGTTGGCCACGGTGTGGATCCACCCGGGTGGCTGCACGATATGGTCTCCCGGCTCCATGGGGATCGACGGCGTGCCCTTCTCCTGTAGCATCTCGCCGTGACCCGAGAGGACCATGTAGTACTCCCACTGCTCGCTGTGGTAATGGCGGGGGCAGTTCCACTTTCCGGGTGGAAGCTTGACGAGGTCCACTTCAAACGGTCGCCTTCTCACAGGCGCATGCTCATCCTCGCGCCAAAAGAAAGTGGGCTGCTCGCGCGCGGCGGCGGTGAGTTCGTGCGACAGGAACTTGTTGTGCGACTCGTAACGGCCTTTCGGCGACGTGTCCACTTTCCAGTCGATGGCGGCCTCGTTGAGACGGGCCTTCTCTTCAGCCAACACTGCATCCCCCCTCTTCCTTTCCAAACAGACGTTCGACGCGTTCCTTGAGCCATCCTGCTGTTTCCACAACGTCGTCCAGGTGGGCCGGCGCATCGTCCCATGTTACCGCCAAAGGGGTGGAGCATCACTAAACGATGCTGTTGGGGTCCCGTAAGGAAAGGTTGTCAACCGTCCTGGAGAGACAATCCAGGGCCCCGCGCGGTGGATCGCGCGGGGCCCTGCTGGTCCAATGGGTTCAGGAGGACGTGGAATCAATCACATCCCACACACTCTTCAGTTTCCACGTCCAGTTTTACGAGCACCCGATGGAATTGCCGCAGTTGAGGCACTTGTAGCAGGACCCGTTGCGCACCGTGATGTGACCGCACTGGTCGCAGATCGGCGCATCGCCCATCATCTGCGACAACTGCTCATCCATCGCATCACGCGGGCGAATCTCGAACGCGGCGTCAATCTTCCGTTCGGGTGTCGGATCGGGAGCTGGCGCCGGTTCAACAGCGAGTGCCTTCGCCGGGGCTTGGCTATGCATGTTGTGGTCATGGTCCCCATCTCCGTCGTCGATCGGCTTCACCTGCACGAAGTCCGTACGACCGAGATACTCCATGCCGAGCACCCGGAAGACGAAATCAATGACCGAAGTGGAGAGCTTGATGTTGGGGTGGCCTTCGACGATGCCCTGTGGCTCGAAGCGCGTGAAGGTGAAGGTGTCGACGAACTCCTCGAGCGGCACCCCGTACTGCAGTCCCTTCGAGACCGCGATCGCGAACATGTTGATGAGGCTGCGGAAGGACGCACCTTCCTTGTGCATGTCGATGAAGATCTCGCCGAGGCTTCCATCCTCGTACTCACCTGTGCGTAGGTAGAGCTTGTGGCCAGTGATGCGAGCCTCCTGAGTAAACCCGAAACGCTTCGCGGGCAGCGGTCGCCGTCTACGCACCGCAGCGGCCGGCGCGCTCGCGGCGACTGCCGGCGCAGCGGCTGCCTTTGGCTCCTCTTTCGTTTCCCTCTCCTCGGTTGAGGTCGAGAGCGGCTGCGAGAGCTTCGAACCGTCTCGATAGATGGCGATCGCCTTCAGGCCGAGCTGCCAACTCTCCCAGTAGGCCTGCTTGACGTCCTCCACGGTCGCCTCTCGCGGCATGTTGATCGTCTTCGAGATGCCGCCGGAGAGGAACGGCTGCACGGCACCCATCATGCGGATGTGGCCGAGGTAGTAAATGTAGCGCTTGCCGATGCGGCCGCACTGGTTCGCGCAGTCGAAGACGGCGAGATCCTCATCGCGCAGGCTGGGCGCACCCTCTACGGTCTGCAGTCCGCACGCGTAATCGGAGGCGCGCTGGATCTCCTCCGGGGTGAAGCCGAGCCGGCGCAGCAGGTCGAAGCCCGGCCGGTGGGTCTCCTCCGCAGTGACGCCAAGACGCCTCAGGGCGTCTTCACCGATCACCCAGGGGGCCACCGCGTAGCCGAGTTCAAAGACGCCCGGCAGGGAGTCCTCGATGCGCGCGATATCCTCGTCTGTCAGGCCCTTCTCCCGGAGCGACTCGCGGTTGATGTGCGGTGCGTCCTTCAGTGTCATTCTGCCTACGGCGTAGCGCAGGGTCTCTTCGATCTCAGCCGGCGTGTAGCCGAGGTGATCGAGGGCCGGCTTCACCGACTGGTTCACGATCTTGAAGTAGCCGCCCCCGGCCAGCTTCTTGAACTTCACGAGCGCGAAATCCGGCTCGACGCCTGTCGTGTCGCAGTCCATCAAGAGACCGATCGTCCCCGTCGGGGCGAGGAGCGAGACCTGGGCGTTGCGGTAGCCATTCTCCTCGCCGAGCGCAAGGGCGCGGTCCCAGGCCTTGCGCGCACTATCCAGGAGGGCTGGTGGGCAGATCTCGGCGTCGATCCCCTGCGGCGCGACCTCGAGTCCCTCATACTCCGTGGCCCGCACGTCGTAGGCCGCGCGGCGATGGTTGCGGATGACGCGGAGCATATCCTCGCGATTCTCTACGAACCCCTGGAAGGGTCCGAGTTCACGTGCCATCTCAGCTGAGGTGGCGTA
The DNA here is from genome assembly GCA_021793645.1 of Bacillota bacterium. Lineage (GTDB taxonomy): Bacteria > Bacillota > Sulfobacillia > JAJZYS01 > JAJYTV01 > JAJYTV01. The sequence goes on along the minus strand of JAJYSJ010000016.1, from coordinate 46,341 downwards.
CGCTTCGCCGGTCAGAATCGCGGTGATCGCTGCTGACACGGCACGCCCGGTGTCGGAGTCGTACGGCAGCCCGGAAACCATCAACAGCGCTCCGAGGTTCGCGTACCCGAGTCCGAGCGTGCGGAAATCGTAGCTGATCTGCGCAATTTCCGGACTGGGGAACTGGCTCATCAGCACCGAAATTTCCAGCACTACGGTCCAAAGCCTCACGGCGTGCTCGAACTCCGGAATCGCCAGTTCGGCCTTCTGCACGTCGAAGAACTTCATCAGGTTCAAAGAGGCAAGGTTGCAGGCAGAGTTGTCGAGGAAGAGGTACTCCGAGCAGTTGTGAACGAGGATGCCCGATGCCACGAAGTGCTCCGTCACTGGCTCCGTGAGGTCGTAGACCGCCTCAGTTCCGATCGGGGAGAGCGCTGCGAACTCATCCGTAAGCGCTCCGCCGAAGAGGGACGTGGACGGCTCAACGGATGTCGCGACACTGGCGTTCAGCGTACGCAGCCGCTCCACCTTCGTGGATCCGGGAAGGAATCCGATCCGCTGCTCGAAGGCGATCCGCGAAGTGCGCGCGATGCGCAGGCCGTGCTGAGCACCCCCAACCGGGCCTCGGCCGATCTTCGACTTGATCCCGAAGTTCAGCAAGAGAAGCTGCACGCGCTCAAGAAGAGCGAGCGAGTCCGATCCCAGCGCAACGTAGTGGCCCTTGTCCGTGTGGCTGGAGACTTCGCCACTCGCAGTGAAGAGGCCGCGCAGAAGGGAGGACGCGGACGCCTCGTCGAGGTTGAAGACCGCGTCCGTCAGCGCCTTCTCTGCAGAGCCCACATCGAGCACCGCGTAGCGCTCGACCTCCTGAAGTATCTCCGGCATGCTTGTGCCCAGCCGCCTTGCGGTCGCGGTTGCGACGACGCCGCGCTGGGGTCGGTCCAGCTTGCGGGAGTGGAGGTAGTCCAGGTACGGCTCTAGGAGCTGCGTCTCTTCCTGCGCCACGGTCACATAGACCCGGCGCTGTCCGTTGGTTTCCGTCACACAGCCGCCGCCAAGCGACAGGCCGATCAACTCTGCGACCTCGGCGTCGACGCGCTCAGTGCCGAATCCCGCGCCTTGCAGGACGAGGCGGTCGCCCGGCTGCAGCTCGGCAGCAGGTACGTCGCCGCGGTTCTCGGTGAAGACGGGGTGGTCCGACGTGACCTTGATGCTGTACCCCGACTTGGTCGTCAGACGGTAGACGTCCTTCACTCCGGTCGGGAAGACAGACTTCGCAACCGTCTCGCCGCCGCCGATCTTGAGCAGCGGGTGCTCTCCCACGAGGTCATCGATGCGCCGCCAGCCGAATGCGGTGGCGACCATCGTGTCACCCGTGACGCACGGGTTGGAGGCGTTGATCCGGCCTGACTTCGGCGAGGTGTGCCATTCGTTTGTGGTCGTGTCGTACTGGATGCCGGGGTCGGCGCACGCCCATGCGGCACGTGCGATCTTCTCCCACAGCCCACGCGCCTTGATTGTCTTCTTCACTGCACCGTTGGTGCGCCAGGTGAGGTCCCAGTCACGGTCCTCGGATACCGCGCGCAAAAAGTCGTTCGTGACGCGCACCGAGTTGTTGGAGTTCTGGCCGGACACCGTTGCGTAGGCCTCTCCGTTGAAGTCGTTGGAGTAGCCTGCGGAAATGAGTGCGGCAACCTTGCGCTCCTCTTCGACCTTCCAGTCGATGAACTGCTCGATATCCGGGTGGTCGACGTTGACGACCACCATCTTCGCGGCGCGCCGTGTGGTTCCTCCGGACTTGATCGCGCCTGCAGCCCGGTCGCCGATGCGCAGGAACGACATCAGGCCGGAGGACGTCCCGCCTCCCGAAAGCTTCTCGCCCTCGCCGCGGATATTGGAGAAGTTCGTTCCGGTGCCGGATCCGTACTTGAAGATGCGGCTCTCGCGCATCCAAAGATCCATAATGCCGCCTGTCCCAACGAGATCATCGCGTACGGACTGGATGAAGCAGGCGGAAGTCTGCGGCCGCGAGTAGGCATCGTCGGATTCCTTCAGCACGCCGTCCAGGGGGTCGACGTAGAAGTGTCCCTGCGCGGGACCGGTGATGCCGTACGCCCACTGCAAGCCTGTATTAAACCATTGCGGCGAGTTCGGGGCGGCCATCTGATGGAGCAACATGTACACGGTCTCGTCATAGAATGCTTGGGCGTCAGCGCTGGCACGGAAGTATCCGTGGCGCTCGCCCCATTCCCGCCACGTGCCGGCTAGGCGGTGCACGACCTGCCTCGCGCTCGTCTCGGCACCCAGGACCGGCTGCCCTTCCTCATTGAGGATGGGGTTGCCCTGCGCATCCTGCTGCGGTACGCCGGCCTTACGGAAATATCTCGAGACCATGATGTCGGCAGCAACCTGCGACCAGTCCGCCGGGATCTCGGCGTCCTTCAGTTCGAAGATCACCTTGCCGTTCGGATCCGTAATGCGGGACGTGCGCCTCGCCCACGCCACCGTTAAATAGGGGTCTTCATTCTCGCGCGTAAAGACGCGGTGGATGGTCAGTCCCGTCTTACGCACGTCGTTCTCGGTCTGCAACGCAGCGCCTCCTCTGCAAAGTCGCGAGGACGCATCCGGGCGACGCCCTCGATGACGATGCCCGTCCTTCCCGCCGCCACAATATCTTGTGGTTTCAGAGAACACACGAACAACATCTTGTGTTCCCTCGTATTCGCCAGGCCTGCTGGTAGTCCTGCCGCCGACACCATTCGCGTCAGTTTACTTCCATGCGACACGATTCGGTGCGCTGGAACCGCACTTGCGCTATGCTTCATCCGGGAGGTGCGTGTTCTGCGGCGCGTGCGCTGGTTGGCGACGTTCGTCCCGGTAGCGGGGCTGATCCTGCTCGGCCTGTTCCGGCACTTCGTCATCGACGCATACGTTCCCAACCCGTACCGCTGGGTGGTCGAGACCGGAATTCTGGTGACCCTCGCGATCATCTTCTCACTGATTGTGGTCAACGTCTTCGAACGCCTGCAGAACGATCTGGCTAAGCTGTACGCCGATGCGACCGCAGGACGCGATCGGCTGTCTGCCGTGCAGACGGCGGGAGTGGCACTAGCGTCGGACTTGGCGCTTGACCGACTGCTGCAGCGTGTCGTGGACCTCTCGAGAAGCATCATCGGGGCCAGGTACGCAGCGCTGGGCGTATTCGGCGAAGACGGTGAGACGCAGCGCTTCATCTATAGCTGGAACGAGCAGGAGCACTCCCACGGCGACCCACCATTCGAACGGCCCGACGGTAGTTTTCTCGGCGTGCCGGTAACCTACCAGAGCCAGGCGATCGGCCACCTCTATCTCACCGACAAGGAGTCGGGCGACGCCTTCACCGACGCCGACCGCGAAATGGCCGTGCTGTTCGCGGCACACGCCGCCGTAGCGATCGCCAACGCCAGACTCTACTCCCAAGTGCAGCGCCTTGCCGTCGTCGAGGAGCGCCAGCGCATCGGGATGGATTTGCATGACGGGACGATCCAACAGCTCTACGCCGTCGGTCTTACCCTTGAGTCGGTCATCGACATGCTCGACCCGAAAGACGCGGCGGCGCGTGCCCGACTGGACCGGCTCGCCGACCAACTCAACCAGACGATCGCCAACATCCGGCACTACATCTTCGACCTGCGTATCGAGGCCTCGAACCTCGGTGTGCCGGAGGCGCTCATGCAGATCGCCTCGCAACTCGGTATAGACTCAATCACAAGGATTGACGTCCAGTCCGATGCATGGTCCCATCTTTCACGGGACCAGACCACAGCGCTCTGGCACATTGCACGAGAAATCCTGAGCAACGCGGCTCGCCACGGCCACCCGCATCACATCCTAATCACGGTCGACGGCAGCGCCGCTTCGGATCGGGACGTCCGGATCACCTTCCGCGACGACGGAAGCGGATTCGATGTCCAGGAGACCTTCGATGACTCCCACCACGGGCTGCGCAACATCCTGATTCGATCGCGCCAGCACCAGGGCGAAGTGGAGATCCACTCTGCCCCTGGGCAGGGAACCACGGTGCAGGTGCGCTTCACACCCGAGGAGAATCTCATCGCAGAGGAGGACGCGGAGTAGATGGCCAGTGAGATTCGGCTGGTGATCGTAGATGACCATGAAGTCGTGCGCATGGGCCTCACCTCGCTGTTCGAGACCCACGCGGAGGTCAAGGTGGTCGGCCAGGCTGGAAGTGTTCAGGATGCGCTTGAGGTCGTTCGGCAGGAGAAGCCCGATGTCGTCGTGATGGATGTCCGCCTCGCGGACGGTAGCGGCGTCGAGGCCTGCCGTGAGATCCGGTCAGAGCTTCCCGATACGCGCGTCATCATGCTTACCTCGTACTCCGACGACGAGGCCCTGTTCGCATCGATCATGGCGGGAGCCTCCGGCTACATCCTCAAGCAGACCCGCGGCCGCGTCGTCGTGGAGGCCGTGACCACGGTTGCACGCGGCGGGTCGCTCTTCGACCCGCTGGTCGCCGGCCGCGTTCTGGAGCGCCTGCGCGGGCAGACGACCAGCCGGCCCGATGACCCCATCTCCACCCTGACGCCGCAAGAGAGGCGCATTCTCCACCTGATCGCGGATGGCAAGACGAACAAGGAGATCGCGAAGGAAGTCTACCTGAGCGACAAGACGGTCAAGCACTACGTCTCGAACATCCTGCAGAAGCTCGGGCTCGCCAGGCGCTCGGAGGCGGCCGCGTTCATCGCGCGCTTCGAGGCAGAGCATGGCGGCGAGGAGCCTTCGTCGAGCTCGTAGACCTATGAGCGCCGACCGAGTGGGAGATGCGCTGATGCTTCGGGTACAGCGCGATGAGGAAGCCGCCCTGCGGCAGGTCTATGACCTGCACGCGGCGCGGCTTTTCCGCATCCTGCTGCTGCTTTTGCGCGACCACCGCCAGGCCGAGGACGTGCTGCAGCAGGTGTTCCTGCAAGCGTGGCAGACCGCCGCGAGCTATGACCCGGAGCGCGCGTCGCTCTCGGCATGGCTCACCAGCATCGCGCGCTCTCGCGCCCTGGACCTCCTGCGTCGCAGACGCCCGGAGACATTCCTTACCGAATCGAGCGGCGTCGACCCGCTGCCGGAGCCCGACCGATTCGACCACCTGGCCGCGCTCAATGAACGGACGGCGAAGGAGCGAAGAGCGGTCGAGCTCAGCTACTTCGGCGGATACCCGCACCACGAGATCGCGCGGGGTCAAGTCCGGAACGTGATGTAAATTCACTCTGGCAACGGGCCTGAAGTCGGTGCGGCCCAGTTGGCCGCCGTGTCGAAGTACTTGCACCTTTGTAGCCCAGGGCGCCAAGGTGGTTCCAGTGACAACGCCTTGCGAGATGGACCTGACGTGGTAGCGTATGGTACACAAGTTGGTAACAGGTAATCGGGGGTGGCGACATGGTTTTTGCGCGACTGAACGGGGAGCGACTCCATCGAGCCCGGAAGATGTCGTTTGCAGTACTCGCATCCGGGGTAGTAGTCGCTCAAGCGATTCAATCTTTCCTCCCGGATGTAACTGGGCGGCCCATTAGCGCCATTGGGCATGAGGTCTTGTACGGCGTCGAACTTGGGTTTTTGGCGCTCACGGTGGTAGTTGCGACAAAGGGCCTACGAGCAGGGCGAGCCATTAGGTCGTGACAGGTTATGCGCTCTGGCATGGGATTCAGTCGGCTGCCTCAGCCTGAGGCCTGCGCCAGTCCCAGTAGGCGGCCATGTCGAAGTACTTGCGGCCCGTAGACCACGCCTCGTGCTGCTCCGTGAGCAGGGCGCCGAGGAGTCGGATGACGGAGGCGCCGTTCGGAAAGATGCGGATGACCCGCTCCCGTCGACGGATCTCCTCGTTGAGGCGCTCCACGATGTTCGTGGTCCGCAGGCGCTTGCGGTAGGGCTCGGGGTAGTTGAGGACGGAGATCGCGTCGTCGAACCCGTTCTCCAGGCGCTCTACCGCCTGCGGCGCTTTCTCGCCGTAGGTTGCGAGGATGCTGTGGAGGAGTTGGCGAGCGGTCTGAGGGTCTGGAGCGGTGAACAGTGCCTGCAGTTGGCTGTTCAGGCTGTTCTGCAGAGCCTTGGGGCAGGCGTCGAGGATGTTGCGAGTCAAGTGGGTCTTATGTGGAGATCGGCATAAAATGCATTATGCCGAGGGCCGGATTATGCCGAGCTGTACCCTGGGAGGTGCGCAAGCGGCGGACCACGACTTCCTGGCCTCAGCATAATATGCTGTCCTGTAGGCGATCTCGGACACCCCTTTGCCGGGGTGGGTTGAAGGCCCCGGTGCACTGCGACACCGCTCTCACGCCCACATTGCCACGAGGTGCGCTCCTCCGCATGGGTCAGAAGGTCTTGGACATGCTGAGGGCCACCCAGGCCATGGGAGGTTCGGGCAGCCCTCGAAAGATTCGCCGCTAGAGATTGAAGCCGGAGGCGAGCCAGGCCATTCCCCTGTCGATGCGCTCGAGGAAAGATTGCGTCATGACTTCGCCATCGCCCCTAAGCCAGGCGGAGAGGCCGATGCCGATCACGGCGCCCGCGAGTGCCTCGAGCTTCTCGTCGTTCGCCGGCCGGCCGGAGCGCTCTGCCAGGAGCTCCGAGAGCACGTGCATCGTGCGGGTGAACTCCTCGAGCATGGCGGCGCGCAACTCGGGCACGGTGCGCATCAGTCGCTCACGCTCTACTTGGGTGTCCATGTCGGCCTGGTGGGCAGACGAGAACGTCTGCCTGATCGCCTGCCGCATGGCCTCGAGAAGGCCGACGTCCGCCGGCACCGCGCGTAGCGCCTCCACAAGCAGCTCGTCCATGGAGTCGTAGATCACGAGGTCCGCCTTGGTCGGGAAGTAGTGGAAGACCGTCGAGGGCGACACCTCGGCCGCCTCGGCGATCTCTTCCACGGATGTCTCCTTGTATCCTTGCTCGTGGAACAGGCGCAGGGCATGGGACTGGATCAGCTGTCGCGTCCTGAACTTCTTGCGTTCGCGCAGGCCGAGGCCTTCGCCCTGTTGCGTCCGGGCCACCGCCCTCGTCCTCCTCCGTAGGCTCCTGACCAAAGCATACCGCGTTGGCGCATCAGCGGCACGTGCCGGGACTCGAACTGCAAGCCGCCGATCCGGTTACTTCGTCGGTTCCACGGCGGCTGCGCGATGCCTCCGCGCGGGTAGGAACACTAGTGCCAGGATCACCGCCGCAGCCGCGATGCCTGCCGTGACCAGCATCGACTGGTCCATACCTGCGACAAAGGCCTTTTCGATCGACAGGAACAGGGAGTTCGAGCCCACCTGTCGAGCCACAGCGATGCCGCCGAAGACGCTGGCCTTCACGACCGCGGCAGCGGCCACGGGCAGACCGGATACATCCACTTGACCTTGGTAGGCCGAATTCATGACGCTGCCGAGGATGGAGGAGCCAAAAGCAGGGCCGAGCTTGACCACTGCCTGCAGGAGGGCCGAGCCGACGCCGCTTCGCTCCTGGGGGAGTTCGACGAGAGCGGCCGAGGCGGCGGTGGCGAAGCCGAGGCCGGCACCGAGTCCCACGACGAAGGTCCAGACTGCAATGTAGCTGTTGCTGCTGCTGACCGTCATGGCGCCGCCCAGGGTGGAGCCGAGCACCACCACGGCGAATCCCGCTGCCACCGTGAACCGCGCTCCGATCTTCGCCGCAACTCGGTCGGCCGGTACGGCGCCCAGGATCATGCCGACGATGACGGGCAGGAGCCGCACACCTGTCGCTTCCGGACCGATGCCCTCGATCGCCTGGAGAAACTGCGGCAGGCCGAAGAGGACGCCGAAGAGGCCGAGCGTGCCGAACGCGGTGAGGAGGACGCCCCAGGTGAAGCTGCGCGAGTGGAAGAGGCTCAAATCGACCAGGGGCTGGCCATCAGACCTGCGGGAGACATAGCCCTCCCAGAGGGCGAACGCCGCCAGCAGGACGACGCCCACGGCGACCGGCATCAAAGCGTCCGCGCTGCCCCAACCGCTCGTTCCCGCCTTGATCACGCCGTACATCATGGCCACGAGCCCTGCGCTCGCGAGCAGGAGGCCGAGAACGTCGAAGCCCTGCTTCGGCCCCGACTTGGACTGGGGCACGAGCCAGAGCACGGCGAACACGGCCAGGACCGCCACCGGCACGTTCATGAGGAAGATCCAGCCCCACCACGCGTGGGACAGGATCCAGCCTCCGATGATCGGACCGATGGGCAGTCCGAGAAAGTTCGCGGCGCCCCAGATGCCCACGGCTCGGGGCCGCTCCTCCTCGTTGAAGAGCAGCGTGAGGACCGAAAGCGCGACCACTATGGCGGCGGCACCGGCAAGGGCGACGACGATCCTGGCCGCGATGAACACGGCAGCATCCGGAGCGTACGCACAGCCGAGCGAACCGACCGCGAAGAGCAGCAGCGCCGCCACCATCAGCGCCTTCTGGCCGAAGCGGTCACCCAGGAGGCCCGCCGGCAGCATGCCGGCGACGAGCGCCAGGGTATATGCTGTCATAAACCACTGGAGCTCCGACTCCGACGCCTTGAAGACGCCCGCAAGCGTCGGCAGGGCAAGGCTCAGGACTGTCACATCGAGGGTGATCGCAAGGACCGCGAGGCTGATCGCACCGAGCGCCCACCAGCGGCGTGTAGAGCGCATCGTCATGCTGTGCTCCCCTTCCATCCCGTCCGGCTTGACCAATCATCTTGATGTCGCACTAGTAATATAGCGACTGTTATGTTAATGCAACACTTGATTTTCGAGCTACGACGGTCGCAGCGCATCCGCGGAGCGGCGAGCTACGCGCCGAAAAGAAGAATCGGACCCAGTCCTCGCGCTTGTCCACCACATCCGAGCCCGTTACAGAGCGGCTTTGGACGCTTCTAATTGAGCCCAGGGCGGCGTACGAGGCCCTGAGCGACCTCAGGATTATGCCGAGTCTGAACAGCCGGAGCTCGGCCGTGCCGCGCCGTGCACCATCCACCTCGGCATAATCCGTCGCTCGGCATAATGTGTCTGACAGCGCTGCCACGTGCCGTTCTGGAAGTGCAGGCCGATCGCCTGGACGAGGCCGGCGTGATCGTCGGAAGTGACTAGGTCGACGCCGTGCAGGCCGCGGCTCTTGAGCCAGGTGAAGAACTCGCTCCACCTGTCCCGAGACTCGCTGTCTCCCAGCCGCAAGCCGAGGATCTCCCGGTAGCCCTCGTCGTTCACCCCGATGGCCAGCAACGCGCTCTGCGAGCGGATGTGGCCGTTCTTTCGCACCTTCAGCACCAGAGCGTCGACGATGACGAAGGGGAATCCCTGCTCGTCGAGCCGGCGCTCGTTCCATTCTGTGACCGCGCCGTCGAGCCCCCGGCACAGCTCGGAGACCGTGCTCTTGCTGAAACTCGTGCCGCACAGGTCCTCCGTCACTCGCCGCACCTTACGGGTGGAGACGCCGTTCACCACCATCTCCATCAGCGCGAGGATCAGGGCCTGCTCGCTGCGCTGGTAGCGGGCGAAGAGCTCGGTCGAGAACGTCCCGTTGCGCACTAGTGGCACATCCAGCGTGATCGCGCCAACTCGCGTCACCATCTCGCGTTCCCGGTAGCCCTGGCGCTTCTCGGTGCGCTCATAGCGCTCTGCCTGCAGCTGCTCTCCCACCTGCGCCTTGAGAATCTGGTTCAGCACCTGCTCCACGACCGTCGAGAGCCCATCGTCCCGCTGAAAAATCCCCTGCACGATCTCGCTATCCAAGGTAATCTGGAACTGAGCCATCGTGATCCCTCCGGTCTTCTGGGTTGTCTAGTCAACTCCCCATTACCAGAGGCACGGTGGCTCTCCCTCCTTCCACCTCCCGGAGAGAACTACCGTTCTATTTACACACGATACCGGACACTACTTCGCGCGGCTGCTGGGACTGCCGCTGGGTACGGTGAAGTCGACGATCCGGCGGGCCCTTCGGAAGATGCGGGGCGAGTTGGCGCGAGAGGAGGGAGAGCATGTACAAGATGCCGCACCTGACAGATGAGGATCTACTGTCCATGCTCTCCAGAGGCGAGGGGAATCCACACCTCGCTTCCTGTGCCCGCTGCACCCTGCGCAGCCGCGGCCTCGCGGATACCATGCGCGCCTGGCCGATGCCCGCTGGCGAACCGCCGGCATCGTCTGGAGTGGGATCACCCGCGCAATCCGGCAACGCCGGAGGCTCCGCGCAGCCCCAGTGCGGCAGCCTCGCTCCTTGCCATACTGCTGCTTGCGACCTCCGGCCCGCTCCTTGCCCCGGGTCCCCCTGGGTCCATCCAGCGCCTCGAGGGCACCGCGCGCGTACCGCGGGCGGCGGCGCGGCTCGTCCCGACCGCCGCAGGAGCGCTGTTCGTGCCGCATGTTCGCCGGCACGCTGCGGGCCCTGGCGAGCGGAGGTGCGTCTCCGCTCGCCGGATTCGGGCCAGCCCCTGAGCTGCTGGGCTTCCCCCCGCCGGGTCCTTGGGTTGTCCGGCCGGCGGCCGTCGTGACGATCACGGCCGCTCTGCGCCCTGACGGCACGCCGTCTGCGGTGACCGTATCGCTTCCCTATGCAACGCTCTCCGGCGCAGCACCCGAGCGCTCCGGCAGCTACACCGCGACCCTCGGCCGCGCACACACCGGCTCTACCTCATCTCCGCGCGGTGGACTCCTTAGGCCGCGGAATCGCAGCGCGAAGGCGCTCCGGCAGAAGACCGGAGCGCCTTCGCAGTTTTCCTTCGACTACGGCCGCTGCGGGACGAAGTAGCGTTGCTGTTGGGCAATGGCTGCGATGCGGTCCTCCGCGATGCGTTCAGCCGCAGCGCTCGTCGTGATGCCCTCCGCTTCGGCCCGTCGGAAGACGGCCAGAAGCCGCTCTCCGATCTGCGCGACGCGCTGGAAGGCGCGTTCGCGCTGGTAGCCCCCGTCCTCGAACTCGTCCGCGATGTTAACGATGCCGCCTCCGTTGACGATGAAGTCCGGGGCGTAGAGGATGCCCATGCGGCGCAGCTGCTCTGCGGTCTCGGGCGTCTCCAGCTGGTTGTTCGCGGAGCCGCAGACGATCTTGGCCTTGAGGCGCGGCAGGGTCTGCGGATTGAGGATGAGTCCGAGCGCGCACGGAGAGAAGACGTCGCAAGCCACGTCGTAAATCGCATCGCTCGGAACGACTGTCGCTCCCGTCGCGTCGGCAACCGCCTGCGCCCGCTCCGGTTTGAGATCGCAGATCGTGACCTTTGCCCCATCCGCGACGAGGCGGCGCGCCAGGTCCGATCCGACGTTCCCCGCCCCCTGAATCGCGACATGCCGGTCTTTGGGTTCCGCTGATCCGAAGACGTGCCGCAGGCTGGCGCAGATCGAGGAGTAGGTCCCAAGCGCCGCCGCCTTCGAGGGGTCTCCACTCTTGTGCGGCCGACCGACAAGATAGCGGGTGGTGCGGGCCAATGCCTCGACGTCGTCCGGCGTCAGCCCTACGTCCTCACCGGTGTAGATTCGCCCGCCGAGCATCTCGACGAAACGGCCTGCGGCACGCAGCAGAAGATCCGACTTCTCGTCCGGGTCGTTGTAGATCACGCACTTCGAACCGCCGAAGTCGATGCCGGCGAAGGAGTTCTTGTAGGTCATGCCACGCGAGAGGCGCAGCGCGTCCGCGACCGCTTCGTCTTCACTGCCGTAGCGCCAGTTGCGCATGCCGCCGAGTCCGGGGCCGAGCGTCGTGTCGTGCAGCGCGATGATCATGCGCAGACCGGAGGCCTTGTCATAGTTGAAGATCAGCTGTTCATGGCCGTGCTCTGCCATGGCACGGAAGATGTCCATCATTCTCCTCCTTGCTTCAGACGCCGAACGGATTGACGGGCTTCTCTGCCGTATGGACGAGGGCGGTCTTCTGCTCGGTGTAGAGGTGCAAAGAGAGTCTCCATCGCCATCTCCCGCCCAAACCCAGAGAGCTTGTAGCCGCCGAACGGAAGTGCAGGCGATCTGGAGAGGGGCGTGTTGACGCCGATCAGCCCGGGCTTCACCGCGCGCGTCGCAGTCACTACGGGAACAAAGATCTCCTCCTGCGCGACCGCAGTGTCCGCTGCGGCGTCCGCAGGGAGCGTCGGCAGGTAGAAGGCTCCTGCTCTGGGAGGCCCGGCCGCTTCCCGCCGAAGAGGATCTTCGCTCCCTTTATCAGCGGCGCCGTAAAACCTCGTTGTTGAGGGCGAGGATATAAGGCGCGGCCGGGAAGCGTTCAATGCGGGGTCTCCTGGTGTTCGATGTACTGCCGGATGATGGAAAGTGGTGCGCCCCCGGCCGATGCAGCGAAGTAGCTCTTGGACCACAGGCTGCCGCCCCACAGTGCCTTCTGGATGGATGGGTAGTTCTTCTTGCGGATCAGCCGGGAAGAAACACCTTTGAGGCTATTGACCAAGCGGGAAACTGCCACTTTCGGAGGGTAGTGGACCAGCAGGTGCACGTAATCTTTCTCTCCGTCAAACGCGTCGAGGGTCGCCTCAAAATCTTCGCAGACCGCAGTGAAGATCTCTCGCAGGTCCTCCAAGATCTCCTTGGTGAACACGAGGTGCCGGTATTTCGCGACAAAGACCAAATGTACGTGCAGGTCGAAGACGCAGTGGCGTCCTGTCCGGAAGTCTCTTGAATCGGCCATACCCCAAGAGTATCCTAGAGAATGGAAACCGTCAAGAGGGGTGGTGGTGTCGTACAGGAGACGACGGTTTTCAGCTATCGCTTCTCTATGTCCCGCCTTTCGGGCCAAGGCGTCCTTGGCCCGAAAGGCGGCGGGAGAACTCTGGACGCGGCTTTGAAGATCCACCACTTTTGCCGTGTCAGGCACTGGCCATGGCCCACGGAAGCTCAACTGAAGGCGCACTGCAAGCAGTGTTTCCCCCTCTGCGCCTTGTCTTTTAACCGCTCCAGGAACGCATCGTAGACGCTCTCGTGCGCGATAAGCCGCGAGCGCGCGTAGCCGCCTCGTAGAACGGCCTCGACGTGCCGGACATCCCTTCCTTGCCTGCGATCAAAAGTCAGTAGGACCTACGCAACAGATCCGGCAACCTTTTGTCCCCTCTCTCAAGCTGGGCACCTTCGCCCTGCGGCGACGGCGCTTATTCGATCCTTTCGAAGATGGCCGCGACGCCCTGCCCGACACCTACGCAAAGGGTGGCAGCCGCATAGCGGACAGCACGCTGCTGGAACTCATGCAGCACAGTCGTGCAGAGCCTGGCTCCCGTCATCCCGAGTGGGTGGCCGATCGCGATCGCGCCGCCGTTCGGATTCACGATCTCCGGATCGAGGCCAAGTTCGCGGATGCAGGCGAGGCTTTGGGAGGCGAAGGCCTCGTTCAGTTCGACCAGTCCGAGATCGGAGATCTGCAAATTCGCTCTTGCGAGGGCCTTCCGAAGCGCCGGTACCGGACCCATCCCCATATAGCGCGGGTCGACCCCCACCTCCGCCGATGCGACGAAGCGTGCACGGGGCCGCAAACCGAAGCGCTGCACTGCCTGTTCGGATGCGAGCAGCACCACGGCCGCCCCGTCGTTGACGCCGGAAGCGTTGCCGGCCGTCACCGTTCCGTCGAGTCGAACGATCGGCCGTAGACGCGAAAGCCCCTCGGCCGTTGTATCCGGCCGCGGGTGCTCGTCGATGGCTACGCGCTCCGTCCCGCGCCCTAGCGGTGCTTCGACCGGCACGATTTCCGCATCGAAGCGCCCTGCGGCCGCAGCTCTCGCCCAACGGCGCTGGCTCTCTAGCGCGAAGGCGTCCTGTTCTTCGCGCGAGATGCCAAAGCGGTCGGCGACGTTCTCTGCCGTCTCCGCCATGCTCTCGAGGGGGAAACGCTCGGCCAGGCGCGGGTTGGCAAAACGCCAACCGAGCGTCGTATCGTAGAGCGTTCGGTCGGCGCGTGGAAAGGCGGTCGTCGGCTTTCCCGTCACAAAGGGAGCCCGCGACATCGATTCGGCTCCCCCGGCCAGGAAGAGGTCGCCTTCCCCTGCGCGGATGCTGCGTGCCGCAGCGGTCACGGCGGAGAGTCCGCTAGCGCAGAGCCGGTTTACCGTCATGCCTGGCACGGATTCCGGCAACCCCGCAAGCAGGAGCGCCATGCGCGCGGTATTGCGATTGTCCTCGCCGGCCTGGTTTGCGGCACCCACGAGCACGTCGTCGATCTCCGCCGCCGGGACCTGCGGGTTGCGCTGCAAGATGGCCTGCAGCACGCCTGCCATCAGGTCATCCGGGCGAACGCCCGCGAGCTTCCCGCCGTAGCGGCCGACGGGCGTGCGCACGGCGTCGCATAGATACGCTTCAGCCATGCAGCCGGACCCCCTCATAGGTGTAGAAGCCGCGCCCCTCGAGTCGGCCGATGAAGCGTGCCTGCACCAGTCGGCGCAGCAGTGGTGCCGGCCGATAGCGGTTCTCGCCATAGTGGTCGTAGAGGGCCAATAGGCATCCGAGCACCTCGTCGAGGCCGATCCGGTCGCCCCAGGCCAGAGGGCCCTCCGGGTAGTTGACCCCCAGGAGCATGGCCCGGTCGATGTCCGGCGCCTGGGCAACGCCCTGCCCGAGCGCAAACGCAGCCTCGTTGACGAGCGTTGCTACGACGCGCGGCAGTGTCATGCCGGGCGCGTCAGGCCCAGCGTAGCTTGAGCCAACGATTTGTTCCATCAACCCGAGCGCCCGCTCGTACGCCAGTTCCTGGCCAAGCAGGCCCTTCGCGACCGCCAACCCCTGCTGGCGATCCAGCGGCGGCACCGCTCCGATCGAGAAGAGGCGCCCAGGGTGGTTGAGGTATGCACCAAGCGCCGTCGGGCCGGCGCCGAAGCCGGATACCAGGATCGTTGCATCGGGTGGAATCTGCGTTTCGAGGAACTGCAGGCCGGCGATGAACGACCGGCGCGGATGGATGGCCGTGACGACGAACGTCTCAGCCCGCGCTACCTCGGACGGCTCGCGCAGGACCAGCATCCCTGGCGGCAAAAATGGCTGGATGCGGCCGGGCCTCAGATAGGCGACCTGCAGGCCGCGTTCCACCGCGCGCTGCGAAAGCTCCAGACCCAGCACCGACTCGCCGCCGATCACGAGATCAGGGATGCTCATAGGTGTAAAACCCCCTGCCGGTCTTTCGGCCCAACCGACCGGCCGCCACCATCCGCGCCTGCAAGGGGTGCGGTCGGTATCGCGGTTCGCCGTAGTAGGACTGGAACATCGCCTCCGTGACGCTCAGGTTGACATCGACCCCGATCAGGTCGATCAGCTCGCAAGGCCCCATGCGGAACCCACCGTCGCGGATCGCCCGATCCAGCGTCTCGGGTTCCTCCAGGCGCTCTCCCAGGAGGCGCAGCGCCTCGCCGTAGAACGGCCGCGCTACGCGGTTCACGATGAACCCGGGCGTGTCCTGGCAAAGTGCGGCCTCCTTGCCGAGTTCTCCGACGAAGCCCAGCACCCGCCGTAGCACCTTCTCGTCGAGGTCCTCGTGGCGGATCACTTCGACGAGGCGCATCACCGCGACGGGGTTGAAGAAGTGCACGCCCAGCACGCGCTCGCGGGCACCCGATGCCGCCGCCAGCGCGGTGATCGAGAGGGAACTTGTGTTGCTCGCAAGGACCCCCTGCGTGATGCCGCTCAGCTCCCGAAAGAGCTGCTGCTTCGACATCATGTTCTCAAAGATCGCCTCGATGACGATGTCGGAGTCTTTCAGCTCTTCGAGGGACTCCACGGCCTGCAGTGCCCGCCTCGCGAAGCTGCCGTCCTCCTCGCTGAGACGCCCGCGCTGCACCTGCCGCTCGATCGCGGCCCTGGCCTGCTGCACCGCCTCCTGTGCACGGCCCGCGCCCTTGTCGTAGATCCGCACCTCGCCTCCAGCCTGTGCGACGGCCTGGGCGATCCCCTGACCCATCGTGCCGGCACCGACGATGCCGACCTGTTTGAAGCTCGGGTTCGGTAGAACCAAGGATAGAAACCTCCTCAAGCGCGCGTTCGTGCGACTATCCGAGCTTGCTGTAGTCCGGCTTGCGCTTCTCACGGAAGGCGTTTACGCCTTCACGGTATTCTCCGGAACGGCCGGCGAGTTCTTGCAGGCTGGCCTCGTAGTCTAAAACGTCGTCGAGGCGCATGTCCTGCCCGCGCTGCAGCGCCTGCTTCGTCAATCCAAGCGCGTAGCAGGGACCATCCGCCAAGCGGCGGCAGAAATCCCGCGCAGCCTCCCCGAGCTCTGCATCGGGGTACACGCGGTTGGCGAGACCGATGCGTACGGCTTCTTGCGCTCCCACAGGCTCTGCTAGCATCGTCATCTCCATAGCCCGGCCAAGCCCGACGAGGCGCGGGAGGAAATACGAGAGCCCGGAATCCGGCACGAGCGCGATGCGAGAGAAGGCGGCGATGAACTGGGCCGCTTCGCCGCAAAGGCGCATGTCACACGCCATCGCGAGGCTCATCCCGGCCCCTGCTGCTACCCCCTGGACCGCGGCGATGACCGGTTTCGGCAGCGAGACGATGGCATGCACCATCGGGTTGTAGAGGGTCCGCAGCGACTCGCTGAAGGATTTCTGGTCATCCTCCTCGCCGCTTTTGAGGTCGGCGCCGGAGCAGAAGCCGCGTCCCTCCGCCGAAAGCAGCACAACGCGCGCCTCCTTGCGGCGCGCCGCATCCTTGAAGGCAAAGGTCAGCTCCTGCTTCATCTTTCGGTTGAGGGCATTCAGCGTCTCGGGGCGGGAGAGCTGGATCTCCATCACGCCGCCCTCCAGGGACACCTTGAGCGTCTCGTAGTCCGCCATCTTCACTTCCCCTGCCAGACGGGCGCGCGCTTTTCAAGGAAGGCGCGCATCCCTTCGCGTTGGTCTTCTGTCGCAAACAGCAGGTAGAAGTTCTTGCGTTCGAGGGGCAGTCCCTCCTCGAGGGTGCCAAGAAATGCCTTCTGCACTGCTTCCTTGGCCAGGCGCACGGCGATGGGAGGCTGCTTTGCGATCTCCCGCGCCAGGCGCAGCGCTTCTTCGAGATGCATGCCCTCTGGTACCACACGCGTCACGAGGCCCCGGTCATACATCTCCCGCGCCGAGAGCATGCGGCCCGTCAGCACGAGCTCCATCGCCTGCCACTTGCCGAGGGCCCGCGTCAGCAGCTGCGTGCCGCCCGCTCCGGGCATCACGCCGATGCGCACCTCGGGCTGCCCGAACTGCGCCGAGTCGCTGGCGATGATCATGTCACAAAGCATGGCGAGTTCGCAGCCGCCGCCCAAGGCGTAGCCGGAAACTGCGGCGATCAGCGGCTTGCGCGTCGCCCTCAGCCGCTGCCAGCCCTGAAAGCGGTCCCGCTCCATCATCTCGACGGCCCCCGCCTCGGCCATCTCGGCAATGTCCGCGCCAGCAGCGAAGGCACGGGAGCTGCCCGTCAGCACAATCGCCCGCACCGCGTCATCTGCGTCGAGCGCGCCGATCTCCCTTGAGAGCGCGTCCATCAGCGGGGCTGAGAGGGCGTTCAGCACATCCGGACGGTTCAGCGTCGCGACTGCCACCGGCGGTTCGCGGCGCACCAGCACCAGGGGTTCAGCCACGCTCGTAGCCTCCCTTGACGCAATTCATTCCTCAACCTCGCGCAGGGCGAAGTCCACGAGACCCTTCGCGAAGGACATCAGCACCTTTGCCGCCTCACGGCTTACAGGGGCGCGCTGGCTCTCCTCGAAGACGGCGCGGTCCGGGAAGGAGAGGGTTGCCATGTACCAGTAGGGCGTCTCGTCCCCGAGGCCTTCGAGCGGACCCACCTCGATGCGCTGCAGACCGGGCATCTGCCTTGCAAGCGGCAGATGCTCCTCGCGATAGCGGCGCAAGAAGGCGTCTTCATCGTCGGGTCTACGGTAGAGGGCAATCAGTTGCACCACTATTCGTTCCTCCCGTCATGCTTTGCGCAGGTCCTGCACGCGCACCGCCTTGCCTTCGCTGCGCGGCACGCACTGCGGCGCTAGAAGCTGCACCTCGACGCTCAGGCCGATCTCACCGCGGATCGCCTCGGCGACCTTGGCCGCGAGCACGCGCGAGACCTCCGAGTCGACGCGGTGGCGGTGTACGAATTCCGCCGTCAGTTCGGCGCGCACCTCCAGAACATCGAGGTTGCGCACGCGATACACGACGATCTGGTAGTGCGGCGCGATGTCCGGCTGCGTGAGGAGCGCCGCCTCGATCTCCGAAGGGAAGACGTTGATGCCCCGGATGATTAGCATGTCATCAGTGCGGCCCTTGACCCGCGTCATGCGGGCCGTCGTCCTGCCGCAGCCGCACTGCGTCCTGTCGATGGCGGCGAGATCGCCTGAGCGGTAGCGCAGCACCGGAAACGCCTCTTTGGTGAGGCTGGTAAAGATCTGCACCGAGCACAGCGTAGCGCAGCCGCAGCGCGGAGCGCGGCAGCCCGGACGCGTCGATCGCGTCGGCGATGTTGCAGGTCCTGCTTGCGCGTGAACGGCAGGCGGGCGATATCCTGCGGGCGTTTGACATCATCTGGCCCGATGCCCGCTGCGCCGAGCAGGCTGCGGTAGAAGGCGACATGGTCGTAGGCGTGGCGGACGCTCCAGGCGAGTCGCTCGCCCTGCAGGGCCTCGAGGACCGAGCGGTCCAATCGTTCCTGTGGGGAGAAAATCATGTTCCCACCCCTTTTCGGATGCCACCACTGCCATCTTGCTGGGCCATGCGGACCATGTCAACGCGCACCATCCCGAGGGGATTCCGACGGTCCGCAGGGATGGGCCCGCCGGCCTTGAATTCCTTGGCAACTTGAAGAATCTGGAGGTGCGCGATCATGGCTGCCTACGCGGAGGACTACGCCTCGTTTCGGTGGGACATCCCCGAGTACTATAACTTCGGCACGGATGTGGTGGATCGGCTGGCGCAGGACCCAGGGCGTCTCGCTCTGCGCTACATGTCACCGGACGGCGCGGTGCGGGATTATACGTTCCGCGAGATAGCGGAGGCCTCCGACCGGGTGGGCCATGCTCTCAACGCCGCGGGCGTAGTGCGGGGGGACAGCGTCCTGCTGGTGCTGCCCAAGCTGCCCATCTGGCACCAGGCGATGTGCGGCGTCCTGAAGATCGGCGCGATCGCCATCCCCTGCTCCGAGATGCTGCGCGAGCGCGACCTCCTCTACCGCGCGAACCACTCGAAAGCCACGGCGATCATCACGACGCCCGAACTCTCCGCGGTCGTCTTGGCAATCAAGGACCGGGCGCCGCACCTTAGACACCTCTTCACCACGGAGCCCCATGAAGGCTTTTCAGACCTCTCGGCGGCGATGGCCGCGGCACCGTCCGGTTCTCCTGCAGTGCGCACGCGCAGCGACGAACCCGCACTCTGCTACTACACCTCCGGCACGACGGGAGAGCCGAAGGCCGTTTTGCATCTGCACCGCTACCCGATCGGCCACCGCGTCACCGCCCGCTACTGGATCGGCCTCAAGGGTGGCGATCTCTTCTGGTCCACCTCTGCCACCGGCTGGGCCAAGGCGGCGTGGTCCGTACTGTTCGGTCCGTGGGAACTCGGCGTTGCCACCTTCATGTACGGCGGCCGCTTCGAGGCGAGGCGCCACCTCGAGATCCTGTCGAGCCAGCCGATCACCGCGCTCTGCGCACCGCCGACGGAGTTCCGCCTGATCGCCAAGGAGGACCTCTCGCAGTACCCGATGCCCCGGCTCCGCACCGCCGTGGCGGCTGGCGAGCCGCTGAACCCTGAGGTGATCCGGCTGTTCAAAGAGGAGACGGGCATCACGATCCGCGACGGCTACGGTCAGACAGAGACGGTCTGCCTCGTTGCGAACCACCCGGAGATGACAGTGCGGCCAGGCTCGATGGGTCTGCCAACGCCGGGACACGACGTCCGCGTGCTCGCGGAGGATGGCTCGGAGCAGCCAGCCGGCGAGGTGGGCGACGTCGCGGTGAGAGACGACGCCCCCTCGATCTTCGCCGGCTACTGGCAGGCCGATGACGCGACCCGTGCGACGCGGCGCGGCGCCTACTACGTCACGGGAGACCGCGCCTACCGCGACGACGATGGCTACTTCTGGTTCGTCGGCCGGGCCGACGACATCATCATCTCGTCGGGATACCGCATCGGTCCCTTCGAGGTGGAGAGCGCACTCGTCGAGCACCCCGCCGTGCTCGAGGCGGCGGTGGTCGCATCGCCCGACCCCGACCGCGGCGAGATCGTCAAGGCGTTCGTCACGCTGCGAGCGGGTCGCGAGCCGAGCACCGAGCTCGCGAAGGAGCTGCAGGAACACTGCAAGAAGGTGACGGCACCCTACAAGTACCCGCGCGAAGTGGAGTTCGTCGACGCGCTGCCCAAGACGAGCAGCGGCAAGATCCGCCGCGTGGAGCTGCGCCAAAAGGAGTGGGCGAAGAAGGACGCCTAGGCAGAGGTCCGCTGGGAGCGGGACTGGCGGGGGGGCCGCTCCCAGAGCGTACTAGACGCTCGGCGCGAAGTGCGGCGCCGTGCGCACCTTCACCGTGACCGAAACGGACGTCTTCTTGAGGTCGAAATCGAAGTACCCCGCCTGCGTCGCGGTGTTATGCCAGAGTGCTCCGTCCGTATCCGCCGACTGCATCTTCTGCGTGAGGGCCATGATGCGGCG
The DNA here is from genome assembly GCA_021793645.1 of Bacillota bacterium. GTDB lineage: Bacteria > Bacillota > Sulfobacillia > JAJZYS01 > JAJYTV01 > JAJYTV01. Next base: position 25,783 of record JAJYSJ010000016.1, on the reverse strand, counting down.
GACCATCGTCTCCGCCGCCGCCTGCGAGAGCGTCTGGATGAGGGCGGCCGGAAGCTTCATCGAGGGTGCGGTGTACACCTCCATGTCGGCGGTGGACTGGATGGAGATGTGCCGCGTCTTCCCGTCGTAGCGCGTCGTGGTGCGCACGCTCGAGGTCTTCAGCTCATACCCCTCGTACGGGGGGTCCAGGGGAAGGACATTGCGCCCGTACATGTTGAGCAGCCAGCGCAGGGTGACGCTCTCCTCGCGGTCCAGCATCGTCTTCATCTGCCCGTTTGTGATCAGGGCGGTCCCAGAGGCCTTCACGCTCGTCTGGGGCAGGTTGTCGAAGATGGGGATGCGCAGCGTGTCGCTCGTATCGAGCGCGCCCCAGACCGTCTTCCAGATCGGCTCCTTGATGTGCCCGTCGCGGGACTCCGGCTCCGACTCGAACTCCTTCAAGAGGCGCACGCCCGTGAGGCCCATCGCGCCGTCCGGGTGGCTGAGGAGGTCTTGCGCCGTCCCCCGGGTGCAGAGAACGAACCCGGTCTGGTCCACTTCGCTTCGCTGCAGGAGCATGCGCAGGACCTCGGTGGAGTGGTTTTGCAGAACGCCCATGCCCAGCACGTAGATCTTCGTAGAGCCGAGATAGAAGCGGCGCGCGAGGTGCGTGCGCAGGTCCTCGATCGCCTCGGTGAGGGTCGGACCCTCGCCGTAGTGGATGTTGCCGCTGTAGGAGGCCGACCCGCCCTGGGCGAGCAGCGCATCCGAGATGATCGCGCGCCACGTCCCGTCCGTTCGGTAATCGAAGCCCATGGCGATAATCGGCGTGCGGTCGCTGATGTCGTGCATGTCCCAGCATCCGGACAGCAGCAGGCCGCAGGCGATCAGCAGCCCGAGGAGGCCGGCCTTGCGTGCCCTCATGAAAGCGCCGCCCGCCTCGCCGCGCGCCGACGTCCCAGGGCGAGCAGCAGCGCGGGAATCACAAAGTAGATGATGATCCCATAGAAGGACCAGATGTTCTTGATCGCCGTGAAGACGTCCTCCGGCAGGATTGGTATCGCGAGCGCCAGCACCGCAATGCTCCAGGGCAGCACGGCAGCCCATGGGGTCAGGGGAAAGACGCGGATGCCGAGGCTTGCGATGCCTGCGGTCGAGTAGGCCGTCACGATCGAGAAGACGACCATCTGCCAGATGATGATCGAGAGAAAGGCGATGCGCTGGAAGGGGAGGTAGGTGGACGTGATCGTCTCGACGACGCTCAGGAAGGGCGACGGCAGCTGGGCAGCCGCCGTGAGGCCAAACACGAGTTGCGGCTCCACCATGGAGAGCAGGAGGTAGAGGCCCCCGAGCGCCATGCCCCAGTAGACCGGTTTGCGCAACTCGCCTTTCGCGAGCGGACCGAACACCGGAAGGATGTCGTAGCCGCGCGGCGCAAACAGGATCATCGGCCAGACCCAGGGGATGCCGCCGGTGCCCAGGGGAAACGGGAGGAGACGACGGAGCTCGACGTTCGGGAGGGCGCCGACCACCAACAAAAACAGCGGCAGCAGCGAAAGCACGGCCGTCAGCCCGATCACGCGCCCGACATTTTCGATCCCCAGCCGCACCGCGTAGACGGCTAGGCCCACTGTGAGCATGGCCACCACGATGCGCGGCGTACCGGGCAGTTGAGTCCTGCCGAGGATGTCGAGCCAGACGTGGAGCATCGCGGCAGCGCCCGCGAGGAAGAAGGGGGCCCGCAGATAGTGCAGGAAGGAGCGTACCCCATCCGCCCAGCGATGGAGCGGCGCGTCGATCAGCGTGAGGGTCAGGTAGGTTCCAAGGAGTGCGGCCCCCCACGCGAGCGTCATCCACAGAAGCGTCCCGTAGCCGGCATACTCGAAGACCGGTCGGCCTAGACTCACGGGCGTCATGCACACCGTGACGACGAAGCTGACCCCCGCGATCGACCAGGGGGCCAGCCCAATGCGGCGGCTCATCTGCGCCGCGGCGCAAGCCGTCGCACATACCCGGGCACAGCGGACTGGCTGCTGTTCTGTACTGGGGAAGCCGTGGACCATGCGCCCAACAGGGTCGGTGCGAGCGGGGCGAGGTACGAGACGCCGAGTTCGCGCTGCATCGAGAGGCTGATCGCGAGCCAGATGATCCCCGCAGACCAGCCGACGAGGCCGAGGACGCCGCTCACAAGCAGGAAGACATACTTGAAGACCCGCACGGCGTAGGTCAGCTGGTAGCGCGGCGTGATGTACGTCGCAAGGGCGGTCAGCGCCAGCAGGATCACGCCGAGATTGCTCGCAAGGTTCGCGCGCACGGCGGCCTGGCCCACGATCAAGCTGCCCACGATCGAAATGGCGGGGCCGAGCACGCCCTTCATCGCCGTCGTGGCCTCCGCCATGACATCGAGCACAATCAGCATGAGCACCGTCTCCGTCAGGATCGGAAAGGCCAGGGATTGCCGGTTCGACGAGACCGCGATCGCCAGAAGACCCGGCATGACCGTCGTGTTCACGGTGAGGATCGCTACGTAGAGGCCGGGACCCAGGAGGGAAATCGCGAACGCGAGCAGCCGCAGTCCGCGCACGAAGTAGCGCGTCGTGGTTGCCTGCAGGTACTCCTCTTCATCGATGAACAGCTCGATGAACTGCACCGGCAGGAGCATGGCCCACGGCGAACCGTCGACGAGCACGGCGATCCTCCCGCGGCTGAGGAAGTCCGCCGCCCGGTACGGGCGTTCGGTGAAGTCTGCGGGCAGAAACGGGGACCACACCGCCCCGAAGACCGGCCGCAGGAGAGTGCTGACGAAGCCGACGCGCGGCGGGCGGAACTTCTGCAGCCGTGTGATCACGTCGTCCAGTTCCTTGGGATCCACGGCGCCCTCCAACGAGAGCACCGCCACCTTCACAGGGGCCTGCGTTCCGATCGGAAATACCTCCGCCTGGAGGCGTGGATCACGCAAGTGGCTGCGAATCAGGGCGAGGTTCTGGTCAAGCGTTTCGATGAAAGAGTCCTTGGGTCCGAACACCGCGCGTTCCGTGGTGGGCTCGTCGACCGCCCGGTTCGGCATGATGCGCAGGAGCATCGCGTAGACGCGGGCTTCGGCGAAGATGAGGACAGCGCCTTGGATCAATTCCCGATCGGCGTCCTGTCGAGTGTAGATCTCCTTCATCTCGGCGAGCAGCGTCTGCACAGGGGACTTCGAAGACGAGAGCGGTGTCAAGACTTCACTGTGCAGTCGCTTCGCGTCCACGAGGGCCGGAATCTGCACGATGTGGACCTGAGCGCCGCCCGGCCGAGTGACGCCCGTTACGATCAGATCGGGGAACGACTCTTTCAAGGCGTCCGGATCGAGGCGCCCTTCATACCGGGAGATCAGGCCCAGGATCCGCCGCCCCTGCCGGTCAATGAAGCCGATGTCCGTGGCGGTTCCCTCCCTGCCACCTAGGGTGCGGTGGAACCAGTGCACCCATGCACCGGCAGCAGGCTGGGGACTGAAATTCGCACAGCGCGGCGCTGACGGAAAATAGGGAGCCGCGCCATGCGGCGCGGCTCCCCTGCTGCCTTGCTGCTACTGCTCCATCTGCTTCGCGAGGAAGCCGGCCGCGGTCTCCGCGAGCTTGCGCTCGATTTCCCCCATCTGTACGCCGGGCTCCTTCGTGCAAAGGATCACTGCACCGATCGGATCGCCTTCGGAGATGATCGGCGCGACGACCATCGAGGTGAACCGCGTCTCCTCCTCATCGTCCCCGATCAGGGCGCCCTTTGGCTTTTCCCCGCCTCGCGGTCCGATGTAGAGCTGCCGATCTTCCATACACCGTTCGGTCAGCGAGCCGACCGCCTTGTTGAGCAGTTCCTTCTTCGGTGCCCCGGCCACGGCGATGACTGCGTCGCGGTCTGCGATCAAGGCGATGTGTCCCACCGCCTCGTTCAGAGAGTCTGCGTACTCCTTCGCAAACTCCCCAAGTTCCCCGATCGGCGAGTACTTCTTGAGGATGACCTCTCCGTCCCGGTCGACGAAGATCTCGAGCGGATCGCCTTCCCGGATGCGCAGGGTCCGCCGGATTTCCTTGGGGATGACCACCCGGCCGAGATCGTCGATGCGGCGCACGATTCCGGTTGCCTTCACCCTGTTCCCCCCTCGACCGGTAGTTTTGCCAACCGTAGTATACTTAGCCCCTCTTGCTCGTATGCAGGATTTTTCCAGCGCCTACGGCGCGAGCGCGTATGATCCGCGCTCGCGCCGCGGGTTGCTGCTGGGGGAATGGATGAGAGTTTGCGCGCGCGGGGCCGAGCGGTTGCATTCTCCCCTCCTGTTACATGTTTCGACAGGGTCTGCCGATTTCGGGGGGTCGCCGGAAAATCAGGCAGATTCGGCCTTTGCCAATAGGAAGTCCAAAAGTTCCTCCAGAGCGAGAAGCATCTCCGCCCCCGTCATGCCGGAGACGCGCAGGCTGAGATACGGGCTCTGGCCGGCATAGATCGTGGCCCGCCCGCGGTAACGGCCGGGCAGCTCCTTCAGTCGCTCCCTCGCGAGGCGCTGCAGCGTGTGAAAATTGACCGTCAGCTGATCGCGCTCTTTGCGGATGCCGGCGACGTCCATCTCCTCGCCGCGCAGCCGGATCCGCGCCACGCGGAACAGGTTCTCCAACGGCGGAGGCGGTGGTCCGAAGCGGTCCTCCACCTCGTCGAGGAGGTCCTGGGCGTCCGCCGCGTCCACTGCGGTGGCGAGGCGCTTATAGATCTCAATCTTCTGCTTGGGGTCGGCGATGTACTCGGAAGGCACGTAGGCGTCCACCGGCAGGTCCACCGAAGGGAGCTGGCGCACAGGCACGGCCTCGCCCTTCAGCTCCTTGACCGCCTCGTCGAGCATCTGGGTGTAGAGGTCGAAGCCGACCGCAATGATGAACCCGTGCTGCTCGGGTCCAAGGATATTGCCCGCGCCGCGGATCTCGAGGTCCCGCATCGCAAGCTTGAAGCCCGCGCCGAACTCCGTAAACTCGCGGATCGCCTCGAGGCGCTTCTCCGCCACCTCCGAGAGCACCTGGTCTCGGCGGTAGGTGAAGTAGGCGTAGGCGAGGCGGTTCGATCGCCCGATCCGCCCGCGCAGCTGGTAGAGCTGCGAGAGGCCAAGCCGGTCGGCGTCCTCGACGACCAGCGTGTTGACCCGCGGCATGTCCAGGCCCGATTCGATGATGGTCGTCGCGAGCAGCACGTCGTACTCGCCTTCCAGGAAGCGCAGCATCGTCTTCTCCAGGATCTGCTCCGGCATCTGACCGTGGGCGATTGCGACGCGCGCCTCCGGCACAAGCCGCTCCAGCATCAGTTGGACAGATTCGATGGACTGGACGCGGTTGTGGACGTAGAAGATCTGCCCGCCTCGCCCGAGCTCCCGGCGCACAGCATCCTGCACCAGTTCCTCGTCCCACTCGGCAACGTAGGTCTGCACCGGAAAGCGGTCCTCAGGCGGCGTGTCGATCGTGGACATGTCGCGCAGGCTCACCAGACCCATGTGCAGGGTGCGGGGAATCGGCGTGGCCGTGAGAGTGAGCACGTCGACCGTCGTTTTGAGGGACTTCAGCTTCTCCTTGTGGCGCACCCCGAAACGCTGCTCCTCGTCGACGACCACGAGGCCGAGGTCATGGAACTGCACATCCTGCGCGAGCAGGCGGTGCGTCCCGATCACAACGTCGACTGCCCCGCTCTTCAGGCGGCGCAGAACATCCGCCTGCTCCTTGGCGCTGCGGAAGCGAGAGAGCAGGTCAACAGCGACAGGGAAGCCGCTGAAGCGCTGCTGGAACGTGGCGAAGTGCTGCTGCGCAAGGATCGTCGTTGGCACGAGCACCGCAACCTGCTTGCCGTCCATCGCGGCCTTGAAGGCGGCGCGCACCGCCACCTCCGTCTTGCCGTAGCCGACGTCGCCGCAGAGGAGGCGGTCCATCACATGCGGGCGCCCCATGTCCCTCTTGACGTCCTCGATCGCCCGACGCTGGTCCGGTGTCTCCTCGTAGGGGAAGGAGTCCTCGAGCTTCTGCATCCATTCCCCATCCGGGCTGAAGGCGTAGCCTGGCACCGCCTCGCGCTGCGCGTAGAGGCGCAGCAGTTCCTCCGCCATCTCACGCACGGACGCCTGAACGCGCGACTTGACCTTCTGCCAGTCGCTGCCGCCCAGTCGGTAGAGGTGCGGCTCCTGCCCCTCCTGACCGACATACTTCTGCACGAGGTCGATCTGTTCCACCGGGACGTACAGCTTGTCGCCCTGGGCGTAGGAGAGGTGGAGGTACTCCTTTTGCACCCCCTCGATCTCCATCGCGCGCATGCCAAGGTACTTGCCGATGCCGTGGTGGACGTGCACAACGTAATCGCCCGGGCGCAGCTCCGCCGTCCTGCGCACCCGCTGGCCGCCTTCGTCGAGGCTCTTTTGGCGGGGCGCCCGCCGCTTCTCGCGGCCGAAAATCTCACCGTCCGTCAGGAGCCAAAGGCCGATGCCGGGCAGGTGGAACCCATTTTGCAACTCCCCGAGCACGAGCACCACCTCGCCCGGCTCCGGCGTTCCCTGGAGGTCCTCGCGCAGCGCGACCCCCTCGCCGCGCAGTTCACGGCGCAGCCGCTGCAGGCGCTCTTCGGTGGCTGCGAGCAGCACGACACGGTGCCCACTCTCACGGTGGCGCTGCAGTTCCTTATGAAAGAGGCTCCACTGGCCGTGGAAGTTCTCCACCGGTCGGGCCGCGATCGAGACGACCCGGCCGAGGGTCGCGCTGCCCAGGCGACGCGGCAGGATGGTGAAGTAGACGCGGGAGCGCCGGCGAAGAGCTTCCTCCACCGCCGTCTCCGGCAGCAGGACATCGCCCTGCCGCGGTAGGATCGCCCCTTCCCCGAGCAGCGCGAGCGACCGGTCCTGTGCGAGGCGATGTGCTGCGCGCGCCGCTTCCCAGGCCCGTTCGGGGTCGGAGAGCAGCGTCAGAGCGCCTTCGGGAAGATAGTCGACGAGGTGCGCCGCCTCCGGGTAGAAAAACGCGTGGAAGCGCTCTGCGCCCTGCCCTGCCGGCAGGCTGCCCCATGTCTCGACAACGCGTCCGATGCGATCCTCCAGACGCTGGGCGATGTCGACCCGTTCAGCGCGCCGCAGGCGCGCGAGCTGCATGTGCAGTTCCCGGCGTACGCCGGCAATGCCCTCTCTTGCGGTGCGAGCGTCCAGCACCAGTTCGCTCGCGGGCCCGATCGTCACTTCCTCCTGCACGTCGAGTGAACGCTGCGTCTCCGGATCGAAGCGGCGCAGAGTATCGATCTCGTCGTCGAAGAAGTCCGCGCGCACCGGGGCCTCATCCCCCAGACCGAAGATGTCGACGATGCTGCCGCGCATGGCGAACTGGCCTGGTGCGTCGACGCGCTCCTCGCGCACGTAGCCGAGGCGGAGCAGCGACTCTCCAAGCGCATCCAGGGGAACGCGCTGCCCACGGCGGAGCGTCACCATCGCAGCGCGGACGGCATCGGGCGGGGTAAGGCGTCCGAGCGCCGCCTCCAGCGAGGCGACGACGATCACAGGCACTCCAAGCAGCAGGCGGGCATGGACCCGCACGCGCTGCGCCATGCGCTCCGTCGACTCCGCGACCACCTCAAACGGCAGAACTTCGCGCTCTGGGTAGTAGAGCACCTCGCGCTCCGGCAAGAGTGCACGCAGGTCGCCCTGCAGCCGCTCGGCCTGGGCTGGGCTCGGCGCGAGCCACAGCGCCGCCCCGCCGCGCTCGCGCAGCAGCGCGGCGGCTAAGTATGCACGTTCGCTGCCCTGCAGCCCCACGACCAGCTGCTCCGCGGCAGTCCCCGCAAGGCCTTGACGCAGCGCCCGATACTCAGGGGCGCCTTGCCACAGTGCGGTGAGCTCCAACCAGCAAAACCTCCAAAGGCCCAAGAGCGCCTTCGCGTTCTCTTTCTATGCGGGAGCGCTGCGGCCGTTGAACTGGTTCATCGCCTCTGCAACGCCTGATTCGATGGCCGTCTGCAAACAGGCTACGGCGTTTTCAACCGCCCAATGCAACTGCCTTGCCTCGTCCCCGCGCGGCGCGCCCAGTACGAAGCGCACCACATCGTCGTCAGGCGGTCGGCCGATGCCGACGCGCAACCGCGCGAAGGCATCCGATCCGATTTCGGCGATCACCGACTTCAGCCCATTGTGGCCGCCTGCGCTCCCCTCGGAACGCAGGCGCATGCGACCAGCCGGCAGGTCCAGGTCGTCGCAGACGATCAGGACATCCGCAGGCTCAAGGCGCAGGTCGCGCATCGCGGCGCGCACAGATCGCCCGGAGAGGTTCATAAACGTCGTCGGCTTGAGCAGATAGATCTCCGCCGCTCCGCTGCCGCGGCGGGCCATGTAGCCTTGGTACGGACTGCGGCGGAAGCTGAGGTGATCAAGATGCGCGAAGACGTCCAGTACGCGGAAGCCCACGTTGTGGCGCGTGCCGTGGTACTCCAGTCCCGGATTTCCCAGGCCGACGATCAGGCGCGGGCCCACGCTCACTGGAAGAGCAGCGACACCGACTCGTCCTCGTGGATCCGCGTGATCGCCTCACCGAGCAATGGTGCCACGGAAAGGACGCGGAAGCGGCCATTGGCTTCAGGCCGCAGCGGGATCGAATCGGTGACGACCACTTCGCGGATCGGGGCGCGACTCAGCCGCTCCACACCCGGACCGGACAGCACGGGATGGGTGCAGGCGACGTAGATCTCCTGGGCACCTCGCGCAAGAAGCGCCACCGCCGCCTCGGAAATCGTCCCGCCGGTGTCGATCATGTCGTCGACAATGACGCAGGTCCGTCCCTGCACCTTGCCGATGATGTGCATGACCTCGCTGACCCCAGGTTCGGGGCGGCGCTTGTCGACAAAGCCGATCGGCAGGTCGAGCCGCTCCGCAAGTTCGCGCGCACGGTTGCCGCCGCCGGCGTCCGGTGCGATGACGATGCCGTCCTGCAGCGCCTTCTCCTTGAAGTAGCGCGCGAGGATGGGCACCCCCGTCAGGTGGTCGAGAGGGATGTCGAAGAAGCCCTGGATCTGGGGAGCATGCAGATCCATCGTCAGGATGCGATCCGCGCCTGCCGTCGAGAGAAGATTCGCCACCAGCTTCGCCGTGATCGGCTCACGCCCGCTCGTCTTGCGGTCCTGGCGTGCATAGCCGTAGTACGGGATCACCGCCGTGACACGCTGCGGCGAGGCACGCCGGAAAGCGTCCAGCATCACCAGCAGCTCCATCAGATTCTCGTTGACGGGGTCACAGATCGGCTGGATGACGAAGACGTCGCACCCGCGCACATTGTCGCGGATCATCACCCGCACTTCCCCGTTCGAGAAGCGCCCGACCTGCATGTCCCCGAGTCCAACGCCGATCTGTGCAGCGATGGCGTCCGCCAGCGGAACGTTCGCACTGCCGGTGAAGACCTTTAGCTCTCCCTCTCGGTACCCCACAGTTCCCTATTCCTCCCGTTCGCGACGGCGAGCCACCCAGCCCTCGATGTTGCGCTGCCGCTCGCGAGCGACGCCAAGTGATCCTTGCGGAACATCGTGGGTGATGGTTGAACCGGCCGCGACATAACTTTGGGGACCAATCTCCACCGGTGAGACGAGGTTAGAATTGCAGCCGACGAATGCTTCGTCGCCGATGCGCGTGAAGTGCTTGCGCTTGCCGTCGTAGTTCACGATGACGGTGCCCGCACCGATGTTCACGCGCCGCCCGATCTCCGCATTCCCCAGGTACGTGTGGTGGCGCACCTTCGTCTGGTCTCCGATGCGGACAGCCTTTACTTCGACAAAGTTCCCGATCGAAACCTGCTTTCCGGTCTCCGTTCCCGGACGCAGATGCGTGAAGGGGCCGCATGACGTCCCATCGCCCAGTGTCGTCTCTTCGACAACCGAGAATTCCACATGGCAGCCATCGCCGATCCTGGTATCGACGATGCGCGTGTGGGGTCCGATGTCGCACCCTTCGCCGATCGTCGTCTCGCCTTCGAGGAAGGTGAATGGCCTGAGGATCGTATCCGCCCCTACCGAAACGGTCGCGTCGACATAGGTCGTCGCGGGATCGAGCACCGTGACGCCAGCGTCCATCAGGCGCGCCACCTGTCGACGGCGGAGGACTGCCTCGGCGCTCGCCAGGTCTCGGCGGTCGTTGACCTGTCCCGCTTCCTCCACGTCGCACGGCAGCGCGAGGATTTTCCCTCGGCGTCCGAGGTCCACGACCGCGTCCACGAGGTACAGTTCGCCCTGGGCGTTCCGGGTGCCCGTCTGCCTGAGCGCTGCCGCGAGCACCTGGGCCTGCAGGAGGTAGACGCCCACGTTCACCTCCAAGATGGCGCGCTGCGCGTCGTCGCAGTCCGCCTCTTCGATGATGCCTGCAAAGCGGCCTTCGGCATCGCGCGCGATGCGTCCAAACCCGTGGGGATCTGGCAGCTGCGCCGTGAGAAGCGCTCCTTGGGACCCGGCGTCGGCGGCAAGGTCCTGCAGCGTCCTTGGCCGCAGCAGCGGCAAATCGCCGTTGACGATCAAAACGCGCGCGAGGTCCGGGAAGGCGTCAAGCGCGGTCCGCACCGCATCGCCTGTACCGCGCTGCTCCTTCTGGTAGACGCAGTCCCCCTGGTCCCCGACGACCTCCTCCACGAGTTCGGCGCCGTGTCCGACGACGACGATCGGGCGACCGAAGCCGGCGCCATGAAGCGCCTCGAGGACGTGCGACAGCAGCGGACGTCCGGCCAGACGGTGAAGCGCCTTCGGCAGCTCGGAACGCATGCGCGTTCCCTTCCCGGCAGCGAGGACGATCGGGCGGATCTCTTCAAGCATCGCTTCCTGCCTCCTCGAGATAGCGGGTGAAACTTTCGGCAGGGGAGAGGCTGACGGCGCGTTTGGCGTCGTCGACCGCTTCGAGCCGCAGGAGGGAGAAATACTCCAGGGCCTTGCGCGGGTTCGGTGCGGGCGTTTCGCAAAGCGCAGCACAGCCGATCGCCTTGGCGCCCAATTCGCGGCAGAGGTCTTCGAGGCCGCGCGCCGTGCTGCCACCCTTCATGAAGTCGTCGACGATCAGGACGCGGCTGCCCTGCGGGATGGCGCGCCTCGGCAGCGACATCGCGCCGATGCGCCCCGACGAAGACACGACGTTCAGGCTGAGGGACGGCCCCTCGGTAACGCGGCTCTCCCGGCGCGCGACGGCGAGCGGCAGGCCCAGCGCGCGCGCAGTGGTGAGTGCCAGAGGGATCCCCTTCGTCTCCATCGTCAGCACCATGTCGGGCCCAAGCGGTAGGAAGCGGGTCGCAATGAGTGCTCCGATGCGCTCCGCCCAGTGGGGCGAGAAGATCACGTCCGTCATGTAGAGGAATCCCCCGGGAATGATCCGCTCCGGGTCCGACAGTTCGACGATCAGTGCCTGCACGAGTTCCCGCGCCCGTGCGGCGGAGACAGTGTCGAGCCACCGCACGCCGCCGGCAGCACCGGTGACGGTCTCCACGCCGCCCTGCCCCGCCTCGCGCAAAACCTCGTCGATGAGTGCCACGTCCTCGGACACGGTTGAACGCGCCGCGCCGGTCTCGGCGGCCAGCTCAGCAAGCGAGTACAGCCGCCCCGGGGCGGCGGTGAGGCGCCTTGTGAGTCCTACGATGCGTCGAACGCGCGCGTACCGCGCTTCCCTTGCCAACGCGCTATCCCGCTCTCCCTTGCCGACGGCGGATCTCTTGTTCGCAGTATGGTACGTCTCCGGGATGGTCAACGTCCACGCCGACCTCCGGGTATGAAAGGCGCACCGCGCGGCCCTGTACGCCCAGCAGGCGGGAGAAACGCCGTTCCGCTTCGCCCACCGTCGCCTGTCCAAGAACTAAGCGTACCACGAAACCCAGTCCGACCAGGAGACCCAACCGAAGGGGCTTCTTGCGCAACGCCACGAGCTCCTGCGCCACCTCGATCGCGCGCTTTGCCGCCTTGGGGTCCAGTAGAACAAAGTTCCCGCCGGTGAACGTGCCGTCGCGCAGGCGTACGTAGGTGCGCTTGTTGCCTGGAAACTGACGCTCCACGTCCTCGTGCGGGATCACGGGGTAGTGAAATTCGGCCGGGATGTCCGCTGCGGCGGCGAGGAACGCCTGCACAGCCTCAGGCGTGAGCATCGGGATGTCGCTCGTGCAGACGAGAATCGGACGCTCGCCAGAGAGGGCGTGCGCCCCGCGCCGCACGTTCTCGATCAGGTCGTCCGACGGTGCGACGACGGAGCCGTCCGCGCCGGCACCTTCCCACAGCTCGCTCGGGCCGACGACGACGATGCGCTTGCAGAGTTTGGATGCACGCAGTGCGTCGATCACCCAGGAGGCCATCGGCCGGCCGGCGATCGGGACGAGTGCCTCCCATTCCACGTCGGACACCGTACGCAGCTCCTTCTGGTTCCTGCGCCCGGCAAGCACGACGGCGTCGACCAAGAGAGCACCTCCAACTGCGCTGTTATTCGTTGCCATGAGCCGCGATCCTTTGCCAGGGCCAGGCAGTGATGGTCGTGCAAAGCACGGCCCGCTGCGCCGCAAAACGCACTGCGTGCAGTCCCGCCCCGGCCGCGGCGGCATCCTTGTAGAGTGCGAAGGCCGCACTGCCGCTGCCTGTGACCTGCAGCGGCGCACCCCCTGCCTGCGCTGCCCTCAGCAGCGTTTGCAGAGCAGGAGATAGGCGCACGGCGGCGGCTTCAAGATCGTTGCGCGCGCAGGCGGCACCAAAGAGCACCTGCTCGGTCGCTCCGCCCGTCCCGTGCGCGCTGTCGCGATAGACCGCTGCGGTAGAGAGTCCTTCACCCGGCCAGGCGATCACCGCCCAGAGCGGCTCCCGCGCGGAGAGGGGCGTCAGGATCTCCCCTCGACCCTCCGCGAGGGCCAAGGGCGATGGGCCGAGGAAGAAGGGCACATCGCTGCCGAGCTGCGCGCCAAGCGCCAGCAGTTCCGCATCCGGCATGTCCGGACGCAGAAGCCCGCGCAGCGCCCTCAGGGTGCACGCCGCATCGCTTGAGCCGCCGCCGAGGCCCGCACCGATGGGAATCCGTTTTTGCACCCGGATCCGGACCCCGGCCTTGCGCCCGGTAGCCTGCGCGAAGAGCTCACCCGCGCGGCGCACGAGGTCATCCTCTCGGATGAGAGGGTTCTCCACCGTAAACTTCCCCTCCGGCATGACAAACAGGCGATCTCCCAGGGAGACCGCCTGCATGACTGTGCGGATCTCGTGGTAACCGTCCGCGCGCAATGCGCCGAGGTCGAGGCTGAGGTTCAGCTTGGCCGGGGCAAAAAAGCGCATGCCGCACCCCCGAGCTAAAGGTATCCGCCGCGGGGGTGCGGCGCAAGCGTCACCCCTGCTCGACCGCGTCGGCCGTAGCGGGCTGGCTGGCGCGGAGGCGCTCGATCTCCTCCAGCACCGGCCCAAGCAGCTCGTAGAAGACCGCCACGACGTCACCGGGGACGCTTGCCTGGAACGCCTCGCGCAGCGCCTCGCACTCGTCGAGGACGACGCTCGGCCTGCCGCCCCCCGTGCGCACCCCCTGCGCGATGCGCAGGGCCATGTCGCCGCGCTCGCGCCCGCGCCGGTCGCGGTCCTCCTTGCAGAAGACCTCGTCGAACACCTGCGCTGCGACGCGTCCCAGAGCGAGAGCGTCTTCGTCTCGGCGGTCGCCGGGCATGCCGATCACCCCGCGGAGCCTGCCGGCCCCCACTGCACGCAACGACTGCCCTACGGCGGCAAGCGCGTGGGGGTTGTGCCCATAGTCCACGACGACGCGCACACCGTGCACGTCGTAGACGTTCATCCGGCCCGGATTGTGCTCTGCGTCATTGCGGAAGGAGCGCAGGCCCTCGGCGATCTCCTCCGGCAGGAGGCCAAGTCCGTGGCCGAGCGCTGCGGCGGCGAGCGCGTTCTCCAGCATCGGGCGCACTCTGCCCGCGTCCGCGAAGGCGAGTTCGCGCAGTTGCGCGATGCGCTCCGTACGTCCCTTCGCGAAGAGCACAATGGCGTCCTGGGCAGCAATGACGGCCTCTCCCCCTGCGGCGATGTGGCGGCGCACTGCGAGGTGGTCCGGGGACGCGGAGAAAAGCACGATCGGCGCCCGGGCGCGCGAACCGAGCTGCAGCGCGACGGGGTCATCGGCGTTCAGCACGACTCTGCCGTGCGGGCGCACAGCCTCGATCACCAGCGCTTTGACCTGTGCGAGTTCTTCGATCGTGTCGGTCCCGTCCTGCCCCAGATGGTCCCCGGTGACATTGAGGATGCAGCCGACGTCGGCCGCATCGTAGCCTAGGCCTGCGCGCGAGATGCCGCCGCGCGCGACCTCCAGCACTGCCGCCTGCACGCGCTGATCCGAGAGAACCGCCCGTGCCGAGCGCGGGCCTGCATCATCTCCACGGCCGAGGAACTCGTCCCCGACGCCGTGGCCGTCCGTGGAGGTGAAGCCGACGACGAGGCCGCGACGCTGCAGCATCTCACGTACAAGGCGCACTGTCGTCGTCTTGCCGTTCGAGCCTGTAACCGCCGCAAGCGGGATGCGCGAGGGACTGCCCGGCGGGAAGAGCGACTCGACGATCGATCCGGCCACGTCGCGCGCGTGTCCGCTCTGGGGATAGAGGTGCATTCGGATGCCCGGCGCAGCGTTCACCTCGAGCACCCAGGCCGGCGCCGCATCGTCGGCAATGTCCTGCGCAACGACGTCGATGCCGGCGACGTCGAGCCCGATGACTGCGGCCGCCCGCTCCGCCATCGCGCGGACGCGAGGCGACACCTCATCCGTGCAGTCTCTTGCGGTACCCCCTGTGGAGAGGTTCGCAGAGTCGCGCAAGAGGACCCGCTGTCCCGGCTGCGGCACGCCGTCCGGCAAAAGGCCCTGTCGCGCCAGACAGAAGTGCGCGATGTTGTCTAGCGTGATGCGCGTCAGCGGCCGTTCGTGACCGCCGCCGCGGCGGGGATCGAGGTTCTCGAACGCCACGAGTTCTGCTACCGTGTGCTCGCCGTCGCCGACGACGGCTGGCGGGATGCGCTCGGCCGCCGCGACAAAGCGGCCCCCGACAACGAGCAGGCGGTACTCCTTGCCGAATATCTGGCGCTCCAGGAGAACCTCCTCCGATATCGCCTGGGCGATTGCCACCGCGCGACGCACATCGCGGGGACGGCGCAGGTGGACAGAAACGCCGCGCCCCTGGCTTCCGGATACGGGTTTTACCACGAGCGGCAACGGCAGGCGAAGTGCGGCGTGCGCCGCCTGCTCTGCCGTACGCACAACGATGCCTTCGGGCACGGGAATGCCGTGCTCGCGCAGGATTGCCTTGCACCGCTGCTTGTCCTGCGCAATATCCACCGCGACGGTGGAGGTGCGGTCTGTGAGGGTAGCCTGAACGCGCCGCAGGTACTGTCCCTGGCCGAGCTCCAGGACGCTGCTTCCCGCTAGGCGGCGTACCGGGATGTCCCGGGCGCGTGCGGCGCGCGCGATCGCTTCGGTGCTGGGGCCTAGGCAGCGCCGTGCATAGAGCTCTAGCAGCCGGCCACGCTCCTCCTCGAGCTGGAACTCCCGCTCGTAGAGGAGTGCGTCCAGAAAACGCAACGAGAGATCGGCCGCTGCGCGCCCGACCTCCTCCTCCGGCGCTTCGAACGCGATACGGTAGACGGACGTGCTGCGCACCTGGCGCGTCTTGCCGTACGTACCCTCGAATCCTGCCAAGTGCAGCAGTTCGAGCGCCACGTGCTCGAGTACATGACCGAACAGCGTGCCTTCGCGAAGGCGCAGCGCGAAACCGCCTTGAAAGCCGAGACCGCAGTAGTGGTTCGATAGGCCCGGCAGGTGTTTTAGGAGATTCGTCGCGACATGGGGCCTGTGCGCGGTCGAAACTTCGGCCAGGTCACCAAGATCCAGGCAGAGTTCAAGGATCGGCCGGTGGCAGTGCGGGTTGGGACCCTCGAAATACCGCCACTCCGTGATCTGCAAGCGGAGTGCCTCCTCAGCGCAGCACAGGGACTGCGCTAGTCTTCCCCGCTGATGCGGAACTATGCACCGGCGCACGCAGCCTCAGGTCGAAGCCATAGCCCTGCCTGAGGAGCCAGAGCGCAACGGATCCGAGCGCCACCGGCTTGTCGATGTCGTGCTCCGAGGCCTCCACAAGGTCTGCGCCGCGTCCGTCGAGGATCGTGACCGTCCCGGCGCCAAGCACCTCAAGGCGCTCTTCGTCCCGAACCAGGATGGCTGTGTTCTCGTCGATGCCGATCCCGAGAATGCCTGGGTTTTGGGCGAGCGCCGCGATCAGCCGGTTGATGCGGCCGCGCTGGGCGAAGTGCTGGTCGACGACAGCCGCTCGCAGGAAGCCAAGCCCCGGACACATCCGGACCGACGCTCTGCGCGCTGCCTCCTCGTCCTGCCCCCCCACGAGCATCGTGTCGGTCATCGCGGAGGCACCGGCCGAGGTGCCGCCGATCACCGCGCCATGCCCGCGGGCAGCATGGATCGCCGCTTCGACGGGCGTGCCGCCGACGAGGCTCGTGATGCGCAGCTGATCTCCGCCCGTGAAAAAGATGCCGTCCGCATCGCGCACGGCCTGCGCCGCCTCGCGCTGGGCGCAGTCGGAGCGGTCCTCGACGCCAATGTGCACGACCTCGCCGAGGCCGAGGCGGGTGAATATTTCGCGGTAGCGCCGATAGGCGCCCTGCGGGTCCTGCGTTGCGGCGGTGAGGAGCGCGATGCGGCCGCCTTGCCCAGCGTTTGCGGCGAACGCCTCGAGCGCTGCGCCCTGCGGCTCCTCGTGGCCGCCGATCAAGAGAAGCGGACCCATGGAATCCCCCCGCATTGATGTGCCCCGCGGCGAGCAGGCGCATGCGCACCTACGGAACCTGCTGCCAGTGCACTCCCCCGTCGCGTGTCTCGAGCAGCCGGCCGCCGTCTGTCAAGACGTAGATCTCCTGCGCGGAGACTGCGTCCACTTTGTTGAGAAAGCTGTACTTGGGGAGCGAGAAGTGGATGTCCGTGAACGTCTGCCCCGCATCCTGCGTCAGCAGGATGTCGCGCGACTCCAGGAGAGCACCCGCGTAGGGGCTGTAAAAGCTGATCGAGAACACACTCGACTCCATCGGCAGCGTGCCGACCGTGGTGAAGCGCCTACCCCCGTCAGTGGTCGCCATGAGCGCGAGCTTCCAGGCATCGGGCGGCACCTTGAAATCCTTCTTGCCGTTGATGCACCATCCTGCGCTCTTGCCAGCCGGCTGGCAATTGGTTGGGCCGGCTTGCAAGGAGTGCGAGACAAGCTTCCACGTTCGCCCGCCGTCCGCCGTGCTGTAGAGCGCGACAGACGGGAAGTTCGAGTTGATGTACCAGCCGACCTTGGGGCTGCTGAAGATCACCGTCTGGATGCTGTAGTCCGACCCTCCAGGAAGCTTCAGGGCCATCGCCTGCCACGTCCTGCCCTGATGCTCGTTGCGGTAGAGCGTGCCGCCCGCGACGACCAGTGCCCGGCCGCCAGGGAAAGCCCAGAAGGCTGAGATCTGCAGCGGCCTTGCCAACTCCGGAGCTTGGCTTTGGCTCTTGTCGGAGAAGCTTCGCAGCCGTTGCCACGTCCTGCCGCCGTCTTGCGTGCGCCAGAGCAGGTTCGGCTGCCCTTGCGAGACGGCGAGGCCGTAGCCCGAGGCCGTCATGCTGATCTGCGCAAGGGGCCCTGGACCTTGAGGCCAGACGCGCTGCCACGTCTTGCCGCCGTCTTGCGTGCGCAGGATGCCATCGGTCGTCCCTGCAATTCCGAGATCCGGGTTGATGAACTGCAGCGCTCGCACGGAGTTGCTCGCTGGCAGCCCAAGCGGCACCGGACCGCCCGTTTGGAATGTCGCGCCGCCGTCCGTCGAACGGTCGATCGACTGGCCACCATAGCGCCACGCGTCCTGCGCATCGAGGTACGCAGCGGGGTAGAGCCCCCCTCCCGACGCGTTGCAGCCCATTGCGCAGCCATCGTTGCCCCAAGCGTATGTCCAGGTCCGGCCGCCGTCCACCGTGCGGGCGACGAGCGTCGAAAGGAAGCCGCCGTCGAACAGCGAGACCCAGCCGACGGAAGGCGTCGTAAACGTCACGGAGCCGCCCTGGGCGAATGCGGGGTAGGGCGGCTGGTAGCCCTGCATCTCGGCCTTCACGTAGGCGAGGTAGGCGGTGTGCAGACCAGGAGACTCGACGCTGGAGAAAAGCCTCGTCCAAGTGGCGCCTCCGTCGGTGCTCGCGAAGAGACTCGTACTGCTGCTCGCCTTGCCCATAAGGAACCCGAGGGCGTAGTAGCGCGGTCCATTTAGGGCGCTCACAGAGCCGAAGTAGAGGCCGCTGCCGGAGAGGGCCTGCTGCCATGTCTTCCCGCCGTCGCGGGTAATCTCCAAGGTGCCCACCGAGGTGGTGGCAATCCCGTCCGATCGGGAGACGAACTTGATCTTGGAAAAGGCGGTATTGGAGCGCGTGGTCCAGTTGCGCCCGCCGTTGACCGTTGCCAGAAGGGCCGTCGGAGTGAGCGCGAACCCGTAGCTTTGGTCAACGAACTGGATAGCGGAGGTTTGAGACGGCAATGTGTCATCGACGCCCCAGGTGCGCCCGCCGTCCGACGTGAAGAGCAGCCAGGCGTTCGTCGCTGACTGGGTAGCGCTTTGGGCAAGGGCATAGCCCTCGCTCGCGGAAAGCAGCGAAACGGAGGAGACCTGTATCGGTGCTGCCTGCCCTTTCAATGCCTGCACCGAAATCCTGCGGACAATGTGCAGTTTGGCCTTCGATGCGAGGACCTGCGGCTGTGTGCCGGTGACGCTCGTGGGACCGCTGGCACTGCATGCCGCAAGGCCGAGCGCGAACAGGGAAATGACCACACCGATCTGAGCGCGCATTCCGGTCACCGTTCCTTGCCGTTTTGTCTCAGCCGAATGGCCCTGGTTGCGGGCATGCCCACTCTCTTTGTCTACTCCGCGATCGGGCGAAGGATCTCCTGCGGATCGGCAAGGCCGGAAGCCGGCATCTCATCGCAGGCGAATAGGACAGACGCTCGCCGTCCAGGGTCGTGCGGCGCTGTGCCCGCCGCCGCGCATGCGAACAGGGTTGCGGTGTACTGCACCCTATCGCCGTTTGGACGGGCGGCCGGGAACGCCTCTTTACCGAACGCGCCCATGATGCGCATCGGCCTGAACGCCTGCACCGGCAGGGCATCCGCCCTCGCATGCGTTCATCGGAGCATAATTTCTTCATCTCGATCGTCGAACCGCAAAAAGCCGGTGGCGTGACGGTTCACTGCTAAATGCTCTGTAAAACATTCTGTCTACTTTGTGATCGTCAAGGTGATTTCGCCTTGGTTTTCCGCCGTAGTGAGCGTCCAATCAGGCGATATTCCGCCCAGGGTCATGGTGTATGCGTTCTCACCCGGCTTCGAGCTGGTTGACGTCTTCTTCGGGAGTGCGCGCCAGAGGCTCGCGGAGTAGAGGCTCACCATATATGGCGACGGCAAACCCTTCGAGACGGTGACACCCGAGGGCAAAGTGCTCTGGACGGCCCCCCGATCCAAGATCGCTCCCTGAATCACAAGCTCGTATGTCCGTGTGGGTGATCCCTCGGAGGAGTAGAGCATGCCGCCCCCCAGAGAGAAGGTTGAACGCTTGGGTAGATCGGTAGAGATGACAACCCGGAATCCATTCGGCGTGGTTTCTACCCCGAGGGATCGGATGATGACCGGGGGGGCGCCTGGGTCAAGCAGCAGCACGATGCTCCCTGCAACGTCCCCAATCGGATCCCCGTCATAGTGGATCGAGCAAAAAAGAAAGGAAGACCGCAAGCGCGGTCTTCACCTCGGGATAGAATGTTTCAGTTCACAAGCACCTTGTGGAACTCGCCGCCCGAAGCGACTTCAAGCTCCACAGTCTCCGTGAGAACGTCGGCGTAGCTAAAAGACACGCGACGGGCGCCGGACGGTTCATCGTCGATCTTGACGACGAAGATGTATGGGTAGGTCTTCTCAAGAACGCCCTCTCGCTCGTCCACCTTGCGGCGACCACGATTGGCCTTGAGCCGGACCCGCTCACCGATCATTCCGTCCAGGTCGCGTTTGATGTCCGACAAGACACGCCTAGCCGCCAAACGCCCCACTTCCTTCCTGACCCGGTCCGTTTCTCATGCTACCACCGGCATGGTCGATTGTCAAGAATCCTAGCAGTTTAGCAGACAGCCGGAAAACGTGTCAAGCGCCAATCCGCTTCATTTCGTGTACTTGTCGGCCACACTCGAGGCTCCGAACGAGTCGGGCTTGATCTTCGCATCGAATCCGCTGCCTGAAACCATGCCCACGATCTCCCGAATCAGGTCGCGCGTATCACCGTTCTGGCCGATGTCGAGATGAATTTCGATGTTAAAACCTTGATAACCCCGGCGCGACAGCATCTCCGTAAGCTTGCTGGCTACGCCGAGGCTATAGGAAGTCTCCAGGAGGATCCGCTGGCGCAGCGTTGGCACGCGTCGCTGTACCTGACGGAAGTAGTAGTAGCGGGCGCCCTTGCCCAGACGGTGGATGATGATCGCGGTCACGTAGGTGACCTCGTCCCTCGCCTGCGAATCGGTGCCGATGATCAGTTTGTGTTGCGCCAGCGCGTCCTCGCGGATGAAGGCGACGATGTCCCCGAAGACCTGGTCAAGGTCCATCACCCCGTGCGACGGGCTGCGAAACAGCACCGCGTCATCCTCCTCCGACACGAACCTGCTAGTCGCTCGCCGGTGCGCCCAGTGCACCGGCGAGCCGATCAAACTCACCTAGGGAAAGCGTCTCCCCGCGCCGCTTCGGGTCGATGTCCGCCGCCAAAAGGGCGGTGCGGCCCCGCTCCCGATCGACCCCGAGTCCTTCCTCCAGTGCTCGCTCCAGCGTTTTGCGCCGGTAGCCGAACGCCGCCTGGACGACCGGACGGATCGCTGTCCAGGGGGACGTGGTGCGGGCGGCGTGCGCCCTCAACCGGATCACCTGGGAGCCGACCTGGGGCGGTGGATAGAAAAGTCCCGCTCCGACACGCGTCACGCTGTCGATGTCCGCTGCATACTCGCGCAGGACCGACAGCGCACCGCGCTCCGGGCTCCCTGGAGGCGCTGAGAGTCGCAGGGCGACCTCGCTTTGCAGCATCAGCACCGCCAACGGCGGTGCTGCTTCAAGGATGCGTACGACGAGGGCAGTGGAGATGTAATAGGGCAGGTTCCCGACGAGCTTGCCGGCGGGGCCCAGCAGCTCGCGGAAGTCCGCCTCGAGGGCGTCCCCCTCGTGGAGCTGGAGGCGCGCGCCGAAGCGGTCCCGCAGGTATGCAGCCAGAGCCCGGTCGATTTCGATCGCGCGCACGTCGTCGCACAATTCGACAAGGCGCTGCGTCAGCGCACCAAGACCCGGCCCGATCTCCAGCACACGGTCGCCCGGCTGAAGCTCGAGTGCGGCCACGATTCGCTCACGTGCGTTGAAATCAACCAGGAAGTGCTGTCCCAGACGCTTTAGCGGACGTAGCCCAAGCTCGTCCAGGATCCCGCGAACCACGCTCGGAGAAGTCAGTTTCGGCTCCATCGGAGCAATTGTAGCACGATTTCACTTGGGCACAAAAAGACGGCCGGCCCATGTGGGGCCGGCCGCGCAGGGACTCAGCTAGAGGAGAGAACGTAGACGGTTACCGGCTGTCGGCCGTAGTCGATCGCCTGCTGCCCTGTGTTGAAGCACAGGTCGATGCGGTCGCCGACGATCGCGCTGCCGGTGTCGGCTGCTACTGCGTAGCCGTAGCCCGGGATGTAGAGGCGCGTACCGAGCGGGATGACGCTCGGATCCACGGCGACGACGCCATAGCGCGCAGGAACTCCGGTAGCCGTACGGCCGTTCGACCAGCTAGGATCAGCCCAATAGGCCGTCGCCACGACACTCAGCGTCTTGGTAACGCGGCCGAGGAGTTCGCCGCGGGAAACCTCAGGAAGCTTCGCTCCGATGTTGACGATCTCGTTCTGGGGAGGCTGCACGACGCGCTCCCCCACAACGTTCACAGAAACGAGTTGACTGTTTTCGTAGATCCGCCGCACGGTCTCGATCGCCTGACCCTTGGTTCCGCGGTGGGCGATGGTGTTCTGGCCCAGCCCGAGGCTCGGATCGATCACCGTCTGGACGTGGTAGGCGATCGGCACAGCAACTACGTTGATGCGCGAGTACGCAAGGACTGTCTCGTTTTCTGCTCCTGCGCTCCAGAGAGCAGTGGCATACCCCGGAGCGGGGTTGGGCTGGTCAAGTGCGGCAGAGACGGCGGGCAACGGCAATGCCTTCAGGTGGATGGCTCCTTGCGGCTGGGGGTGCGTTGTTGCGACCGCACGACCAACGCCAGGGGTGCGGGCCGCCAAGCCCGCAAGCAGGACGAGTAGCGCGAAGCTGCCGACAGCTAGGACGCGCCATCCTGCCTTCCAAAGGTGCTGCACGTGAAACCTCCTTCTTCCTACAACCTGCCATTTTGGAGAAGTTGCAGGACTGCCGTATCATATCACCTACTTTCGCCGTGGTTCAAACGGTTATGTATCTAAACCCCTGTTTCTTTGGTATCCCTTAGAAAAGCCTGAAGAGGGAACGCGCGTTCGAAGAGGTAATCTCCGCCAGACTCTCCGGCGCGGCTCCGCGCGCCGCAGCCAAGGCTGCCAGGGTTTCGCGCACATACGCGGGCTCGTTTGGTTTGCCGCGAAATGGCACTGGCGCGAGGTATGGGCTATCAGTTTCCACCAGGAGGCGCTCTGCCGGAACCTGGGCCGCAAGGAGTCGCAGTTCGTCGTTCTTCTTGAAGGTCAGGGGACCAGCAAAGGAAATATAGGCGCCGCGGGCAAGCCCCGCTTGCAGCAGCGCGGCATCCCCCGAGAAGCAGTGGAAGACGGTTGTCATATCCGGGAAGTCGTCGAGGACTTCCACGATGCGCAGGCCGCTATCGCGCAGGTGCAGTACGACTGGCAGCCCCGCAGTCCGCGCAACTTCGAACTGGCGCCGCACAAGCCAGTCCTGCCGCTTGGGCGGGGCTGGCTCGTCGCCGTGGAAGTCGAGGCCGATCTCGCCGATCGCCCGAACCATGGGATCCTTGGCAAGCTTCGCGATCTGCGCTATCTCCTCTTCGCCGCTGCGGACTGCCTCGTAGGGGTGCAGCCCCACGGCGGCCACAAGCCCGTCGAGCCGATGCGCAAGCTCGACTGCCGCTGCGGATGAAGGCACGTCGTAGCCAACCACTACGATGTGATCAACACCCGCTGCCTTGGCGCGTTCCACGATCTCTGCCGCCTGCGGCAGGAGATCTTCGTGGTTGAGATGGGCGTGTGTGTCGACGATTGTCACTTGATCTTTGTTCCCGGCGGCAGTGCCTCACGCGGAGAGACGATCTGCAATCCGCTCTCCGTCTTGCCTGCCAGAATCATGCCGTGGGAGACGATGCCTCGGATCTTCGCAGGCTGTAGGTTTGCCACGATCACGACCTGACTGCCCAGCAGCGCTTGCGGCTGGTAGTGCTCGGCGATGCCTGAGACGACTGTGCGCGGTTCGCCCTCCCCGAGGTCCACCGTCAGCTCGAGCAGGCGATCTGCGCCTTTCACCTTGCTCGCGGAGAGGATCGTACCGACGCGCAGGTCAAGGCGAGAGAAGTCGTCGATCGAGATCTGCGGCGTCTCTGGCGCTGCGTCGGCAGGCGCGCTCGACGCGACGATGCTCTCTGCGTCGATGCGCGGGAAGATCGGCTCGCCGCGCTGGACACGGGTCCCCGGCGGAAGGCCTCCCCATGCGGTGTCGCGCAGGCGTGCGGCATCCGCGCTGTCGAGTCCCAGTTGTCGATAGATGGCGTGCGGCGCATCGACCAGAAAGGGTTTGAGCACTACCGCTGTGATCCGCAGGCTCTCCGCCAAGTCGTAGAGCACGTCGTTCAGGCGCGCGTCTCCGCTGCGGTTGAGCTGCCAGGGCGCCGCCTCCTCGATGTACTTGTTGGCGCGGCGCACCAGTTCGAACACCGCTACCACGGCGTCCGATACCTGCAGGCGATCAAGGCTCTGCGTCGCTTTGCGAACCGCTTCCACCGCCACCGGGCGCAGCACGCTGTCCCCCGACGGCTTCGGGACGATCCCGCCGGTGAAGCGCTCGATCATCGCGGTCGTGCGCGACAGGAGGTTGCCAAGGTCGTTTGCGAGGTCGACATTCGTCCGCAGGATCAGCGCTTCCTCGGTGTAGTTGCCATCCGCGCCGAACGGTACCTCTCGCAGAAGGTAGTAGCGCACTGCGTCGCGGCCGTAGCGCTGCACGAGCTGGCGCGGGTCGATCACGTTGCCGCGCGACTTCGACATCTTCTGTTCTCCGAGCAGCAGCCAGCCGTGCCCATAGACGACCCGGGGCAGCGGGAGCCCGAGCGCGAGCAGGATGGCCGGCCAGATGATCGCGTGGAACCGTACGATCTCCTTGCCGACGAGGTGTACGTCCGCTGGCCAGAAGCGGGCGAAGCGCTGCTCATCCTGGAGGTAGCCACAGGCCGTGATGTAGTTGGTCAGGGCGTCGATCCAGACGTACGCGATATGGCGCGGGTCCTGCGGCAGCGGGATGCCCCAGCGAAAGCTGGTGCGTGACACGGAAATGTCCTCAAGGCCCTGCCGGATGAAGGAGATCATCTCGTTGCGGCGCGAGGTTGGCTGGATGAAGTCAGGGTGGCTGTCGATATGCTGGAGAAGGGGTTCAGCGTAGCGGGAAAGCCGGAAGAAGTAGCTCTCCTCATTGAGGCGCGCAACCGGTCCGCCGCAGCTCGGACAGTTGCCGTCCACGAGTTTGCCCTCGACCCAGAACGACTCGCACGGCGTGCAGTACCATCCCTCGTACTGGGAGAGGTAGATGTCGCCGGACGCCTCGAGTTTGCGGAAGATCTCCTGCACGACGCGCTCGTGCCGGGGCTCCGTCGTGCGGATGAAGTCGTCGTAGGAAATCTGCAGAAGCTGCCAAAGATCGCGGATATCCGACACGATTTCGTCCACATAGGCGATCGGCGTCGTGCCTGCCTTCTGGGCCCGCTCCTCGATCTTTTGGCCATGCTCATCCGTGCCCGTGACGAAGAAGACCTCCTCTTCCCGCAGCCGGTGGTAGCGGGCAAGCGCATCGGCGGCCACGGTAGTGTACGCGTGGCCGATGTGCAAGCGATCGTTCGGGTAGTAGATCGGAGTCGTGACGGTAAAACGCTCGGCCAAGCCTGGTTCCCTCCTTAGCTAATGGAAAACAAAAACGCCGCCACCCCATAAGGGGCGACGGGTCGCGGTACCACCCTCGTTCTCCGGCCAATGGCACAACCGGACTCTTGCCGATCACGGTGGCGCCGGCGCGGCCTACTGCCCGAGGGCTTCGTCCGCGCACTCCGGAGTCATCGCGTTGCGCACCGTCCGCCGGCTTCCACCACCCCGGCTCGCTTTGGAATGGCTCCCGCGCTTGCGCTCTCCATCGTCGTGTTCACTTATTGCCCTAGCCTAGCGGGCTGAGCAGCTTTTGTCAATTGCATCGCCTCAGCCCGCAGTAGAGCGCCGCTAGTCCTGCGTTACCAACGCCAGAGCGAAACCGTCGTACCCTTTGCTGCCAACCGTCTGGATGGCGGTGGCGCTCACCCGCGGTTCTGCCGCCAAGAGTTCCTTGACCTCCTCCCCTTCGTAAACGAAGGGGGTTCCCAGGGTCGCCCCGGGGATTTCCTGCTTCAGCGGAGCGTGCCGGCACTCGTGCGCGCCGGTCTTACAGCCCCTCCACAGGCAGCTGCCGCAAGCCCTGCGGCCAGGATGTTCTGCGCGGAGTTG
>JAJYSJ010000046.1 GCA_021793645.1 Bacillota bacterium | reverse complement strand
CAAATCGCGTTCATCCCCACCCTCTACGTCGTGCAGGAAGTGACCCTGCGCCTTGGGATCTTCACGCAGCAGGGCCACGGCGAACGCATCCGTGAGCACTTCGGCGGCGGCTGGCCCGCCTTGCCAGTCGGCACGCTCTTCGTCGCATCTCTGGGCGCGCTCACCAGAGAGTTTTCCGGCATCGCCGGGGTTGGCAGCCTATTCGGCATTCCGGCTTGGCAGTCTGTATCCGCCGCTGTCGTCCTCTTGGTTGCCCTCGGCGTCACCCATCGGCGCCTTCGGCGCCGCCCCTCTCCCGGGTAGTGTTCGCTTTGATCGAATTGCCCGTTCGCTTTCAACCGTAACCGGTGTTCGGGATGATCCGAAATGAGTGCACGGATTGAACCGAAACCCCTGTTCGGATTGGCCGAAATCTGCACCAGTAGCTTCTCGACCGGGTGCGGTACGAGGTGCTTCGTCACGGGGTCCCTCCCGTACACGAACGGCTGCCGACCGAGCCATTCGCCGCGCCTTGCGGCCGCTGCCTGTCCGCGCACCATCTGGTGCACGATCGTCTTGCGCCGGCGCCGGTCGATCAGCGCGAGGATGTCTGCCGTGAACTCGTCGTCCTCATTGCCGAAGTCCACCTCTCCGGAGAGCGTGTGGAGCCTCGTTCCCGTCTCACGGAACGTCTGCTTAAGAACCGCCCAGGGGATCTCCTCGAAACGGCTCAGACGGTCCTGCTCCGTCACAAGCACGGCATCCGCCGCGCCGTCGGACAGGCGGTCCACGATCTGGTCCAGGCCTGGGCGGCTGGCCCTGCTGCCGCTCATGCGGTCCACGCACACCCCGACTTCTTCCCAGCCACGCCGTGCCGCATGCTGGCGAAGCGCGGTCTCCTGGTTGGCGAGCGAATATCTTTGGAGGTCGTCGTCCGTGGAGATGCGGCAGTAGAGCGCAACCCGCAAGGCTGGCCCCCCCCCGCGACGCTCCGCAACTCCTCCGCAATCTCAGTGAGCGGTCTTGTGTGTTCAGCCGAGTCCCGAATCGCCTGATGCACGAGAGCGGGGCCGTCGAGGGTCATGGCCAACAGGCGCGGGATCTCGAGTCGGATTCGCGCCTAGTCGATGAGTACCTGGAACGACTGCTCGCTTTGGACGTCCAACGTGTCGTTGCTCCCCATCCTCCGGGGCACCCCCTCCACTCCGGAGGCCATGCAGGAGCGCCGCCCCCGTGCGCCAAGGCCGATACCTGCCGCTGGGAACCCGGCGGCGCCCAAAGGTGGCGAGTTGCCTGCCAGGTCCCGGCTCGATCGTCAGCTGGCAGCAGCGGCAGATGGAGCAGCGTGAACCGCGCGCCGCCATCACCGTGAATTTACGTCTCCCATGCCGCTATTCACCATGGTGACATAACTTTACGGAATTCGCCGGGTTGCGGGTTGCGTGGTCGCCCAATGCCAATAGAGAGCGCTCAAGCGCGTTTTCCCGATCTGACATAATGCGCAGCCTCGCCTACACTCCAAACCAACAACCGGTTGTAAATCCAAAGTTGGAGGTTGGCGGATGCACAAGCACCTGATCCTGGGCGGCGCGATGGCGGCGGTCCTCCTCTTGCCGGGCATTGCCTTCGCACACGCACCTACCTCGCAGGACCATCACGCTACCGCATGGCGAAGCGCGTGGAGATTCGAACGCCACATCGGTCACCCGCACGGTGCGTACCACGTGAACCGCTGGTCGCACTCCACCGGCGCAGACACGTCACACGGTAGCGGGTCCGCCTCCGGTGCCACCTCCGGCTCGTCCGGCTCGTCCAACTCGTCCGGTGCGTCTGGCTCGTCCGGTGCGTCTGGCTCGTCCAACTCGTCCGGTGCGTCCGGCTCGTCCGGTGCGTCCGGCTCGTCCGGTGCGTCCGGCTCGTCCGGTGCGTCTGGCTCGTCCGGTGCGTCTGGGTCGTCCGGTGCGTCTGCCTCGTCCGGTGCGTCTGCCTCGTCCGGTGCGTCTGCCTCGTCCGGCACGTCTGCCTCGTCCGGCACGTCCGGCGCTGGCGGCCAGACGATCGACGGCCTCTCGATCGTCAAGACGATGAACCTCACCGCAACGGCGTACGCGCCAACCGCCCAGGACAACTACCCGTACGGTGCGGTCGACTACTACGGTAGGCCGCTCGTGGCTGGCGACGTGGCGGTCGACCCGAGCGTCATCCCGCTCGGCACGAAGCTCTGGGTCACGGGCTACTCCTCCCCCAACCTGCCCCCCGGCGGCTTCCTAGCCACAGCGGACGACACGGGCGGTGCGATCAAGGGCAATCGCATTGACATCTTCATCAACGCCTCGGAGTCGCAAGTGTCGAACTTCGGGATTCAGCAAGTGAAGGTGTACGTGCTCAAGTAAGGTCACGTGCAGCGGCAGGCGGGGCGATCCGTACGGATCGCCCCGCCTGCCGATTGTCGTCGGCCCAATCTGGGATCGGCGTCCACCGGGAAGCGCATCCGCCGCGTTCTCATCGGACAGCGAACGAGGCCATGCGGTGAGTGAGGTGCAAACCTGCGCTCCTTCAGGCTTCTCGCAGCACTGCGCTCCGCAGAGCCCAGTTGCAGTGGACTCCGAGATCACATAACTGGCAATTCAAACACTCGACGCCCTCCAAGGGGCCCTCAATCATCGCTGAAGTGAGATTCTCCTCCTCGCGAGGCCTCAATGGCTTCCTGCCCCTCACTCACGATGAAGTAGACGATCCCGAGGGCCGCCAGCGGATCGACCCACCACCATCCTGTCAGAGCCCTCACAAGCAGGCCTACGAGCAGCACCACCGCCATGTAGGTGCAAACGATGCCTTCTGCTGCATCCGCCTTCAGGGCCGCGCTTCCGATGCGCGCGGCGACGCGTCGTTTCACAATGACAAGGATGGGCATGACGACGACGGCACCCACTGCGATCGCGATGCCCCAAGGTGAAGTGCTGGAGGCCGAGTGGTGGAGCAGACTCCAGCCGGCGCTGGCGACCACGTAGAGCGCAAGCAGCATCAGTGTCCAGCCCACGATACCTGCGGCACGCTGCTCGGCGCGCTCGATCCGCTCCTCCTTGCCGCCTCGCCGCTCAAGCCCGAGGCGCCAGAGCAGGACCCCAGCTGAGATGAGCTCGATCCCGCTGTCCAAACCGAAGGCCATCAGTGCAACACTGCCAGATGCCAAAGCGGTGCCGATGCTCACCCCGATCTCGATAACCATCCAGGCAATCGTCACCCACTCCACCGACACTCCCGCGCGCAAGTTCTCGTTGCGCCTTCCGAAAGTGCTCACCTGTCCCAAGTGCCTGCTCCTCCCTGTTGAGCCTGGTGGACAGCCGGGTTACTGTCGCCGGCCGTTCGGGCGGTGGTCGACGGACCCCGCCGCCTCCATGCCGCCGAATGCCTCGTCCGCCGCGCGCAGCACCGCATCCACCCCAATGACGTCCCGCTCCTGCAGGTGCACGGGCCGCACCTCGGCGCCGGGGAACGACGCCGGGACCTCTTGGAGGTATTGCTGTTGCATCTCGTAGCGCCTGCGGAA
This sequence comes from Bacillota bacterium, assembly GCA_021793645.1. Lineage (GTDB taxonomy): Bacteria > Bacillota > Sulfobacillia > JAJZYS01 > JAJYTV01 > JAJYTV01. The sequence continues at coordinate 8,356 of JAJYSJ010000046.1, read as the reverse complement.
GAGAGCGTGTACGCAGACCTCCTCTGGCAGGACCTGGTTGACGAGCACGAGCGATGTCTGCAGACCGATCTCCCGCAGTTCGCTGGAAGCCCTTGCGGCCTCGACGATCGGCGTCGCTTCCGGGTAGACGACGAAGGCGAACGTCGTGCGTGCAGGATCACGCAGGAGCTTCAGCGCCTCCTCCATCCGCCGCGCCTCCGCGTCCTCGTCCGTGCTCGTCGCCTGGCCGCCCAGCGCCTTCGCGGCGATCTGCTGGCTGTAGCTGAGCGGCAGCTGCAGCAGGCGCAGCGTGTGCCCAGTCGGGGCGGTGTCGAAGACGACCGTCTCGTAGCGGTCGGTGAGGAGGTAATCGAGGAAGCGCCGGAAGACGGCCACCTCCTCGGTGCAGGGAGAATTCAGTTCCTCCTCGATGCGCCGTACCGTTTCGGGAACATAGCACTTTCGCGCGTCGGAGAGCACCATGTCCTTGTAGCGCCTCGTCTCGTGACGCGGGTCGATGCGGGCGGCATCGAGGCCGAGGATGCCTGCGACGGGCTTCGGCTCGTCGCCCACCTCGCGCTCCAGCACGCGGCCGATGTGCGCGGCGGGGTCCGTGGTGATGAGGAGTGTACTGCGGCCGTGCAACGCGTGGAAGGCCGCGGCCGCGACGGCCATCGTCGTCTTCCCCACGCCGCCCTTCCCGGCGAAGAAGAGCCGCTCGGCCGTCTCAGCGGATGGCGTAGGCATCGAGATCCACCCACTTTCCGAGCATGTGCAGCCTCTCGACACCCTTCACTTCGCCGTCCAGCAGCGGCACCTCGAGCGTCCCTGCGGGGAAGGACGCGGAGATCTCCGCAATCTGCGCAAGCTGCATAGCGCGACGCGAGGCGAAGAAGGGGTGCTCCGCGGCGTCTTCCGGGATGACGCCGTTGACGATAAGGTGCTGGTTCAGGATGCCGAGTTCCTTCAGTTCCGCCGATGCCCTCAGGGTCTCCGAGACCGACGTGCGCTCGGGCTGCGCGACGAAGACGAAGTGCGTCGAGGCGCCGTCCCGCAGCAGAGCCATCGCGCGGTCGTACTGTTCCTTCGAGGTCTGCAGCTGCTCCACGGGACCGATGCAGGTCTGTCCCGACCCCTGTGCACTCTCCTCGATGTGCACGGACCACGCGGCAGGCAGTTCGAGAAGGCGCAGCGTGTGACCCGTCGGCGCGGTGTCGAAGACGATGACGTCGTATTCCTCATGGAACATCGAGGCGACGAACTCGTCAAAGCCGGCGATCTCCACCGTACAGGGACCGCTCATCTGCTCATCCATCGTGAGCAGCATCTCGTCCGGAAGGAGCCCCCTGAGCGGACCGAGCGCCTTCTCACGGTAGATGCGCGCGGCCTCTTCCGCGTCGATTTCCTGTCCGTCGAGTCTCGGGACGGATGCGATAGGCACCGGCCGCGGACCGATCGCCTGCTCGAACACGTCTGCGAGGTTCGATGCAGGATCGGTCGTCACGAGAAGCGTGCGACGGCCGCCGTCCGCGAGCCGCACCGCGGTCGCAGAGGCGAGGGACGTCTTGCCGACGCCCCCCTTTCCGGAGAAGAACAGGTACCTCAAGTGACCGACTTCCTCACGTCGTGATCTGCAAGGCCTCGCGAAGTTCCTCATAGGTCGGATAGCGTTCCGTGCACAGGAGCTCGCCATCCACGGCGGCCATTGGCAGCGCTCCCGTGCCCTGGGAGAGGATTTTCTGATAGACCTTGTCGTTCCTGAGGAACGCCTGCGGATCGCGGCTCAGCTGGTGCCGCGAAACCTCGACGTCCTCTTCCCGCAACCGTTCCAGCACTTCCTCGATGCGGATCAGCGCCTGGTCCGGCGCAGGGCCGCACAGGCCCGTCGAGCAGCACATCTCGGGGTCGAACACGTCTACTCGCATCAGCGACGCCTCCTCAGCAGTTGCAGTCTTCTCCGCAGCCGCAGCCCGCGTCCTCGCCGCCGACCGCAACGAGCTTGATCGCTTCGCCACGTTCGAGCTTCGATGCGAGGTCGTCGATCTTCGTCACGGCCTGCAGGCGCACGGCTCGCGCGATCTGGATGGCCGTTTGTATCTCACGGCTCTCCGCGCCTTCCTTGCGCGCGGTCTCGACGTGGTGCTCAAGGCAGCTGTTGCACCCCGCCGCAACCGAGGCGGCGATCCCGACCAGTTCCTTCATTTTAGCGTCCATTGACTGTCGCTCCCCCTTCAAGATTCTTTGTCCGATCCGGTGCATCGGTACCGGGAGCCCGCACGACGGCGCAGGTCGTGTCGACCTGGTTCGCCATCAGCCAACCCTCGTCGTCCACCTCACGCGGCAAGGTCGCCACGATCTCCTTGAGGATCGGCGTCATGTCTGCGCGGATGGCGTAGTAGGTCCAGTACTTGTGCCGGCGCTCGGTGAGGAACCCCGCCTGCCGCAACTTGCGCAGGTGCTGTGAGACCGCCGGCTGACCCACCGGGAGCCGCGCGACGAGTTCACACACGCAGGCCTCGCGCACGCGCAGGAGCGCCAGGATGCGCAGGCGGACCGGATCGCCCAGCGCCCGGTAGATTTCCGCCTCGTTCTCGTACAGTTCATCACCTCATCGTGATTCACTTATATTCTTCTGCCTGATATGGTGTCAAGGGAACGCGTCGGTTCCACCTGCAGAGGAGGTTCCGTGCTCCACGCCGCACTGGCCCTGCTCCTGTTCGTCGCCGTCCTCGCGCTCCTGATCTGGCGGCCGCACGGCCTCTCCATGGGGTGGCCTGCCGCGATCGGCGGTCTTCTGGCGGTACCGTTCGGCGTCGTCTCCCTGAGCGACGTCTCCACCGTCGTTGGCATCGTTTGGGACGCCACGATCACCTTCGTCGCCGTGATCCTGATCTCCCTCGTACTGGACGCCGTCGGCTTCTTCGAGTGGGCCGCGCTGCACATGGCGCGTCTTGCGCGCGGAAGTGGGCACCCGTCTCTTCGTGTACACGCTACTGTAGGGCGCTCTCGTGGCGGCATTCTTTGCCAAGGACGGCGCCTCGATCGTGTACGAGCAGGTCAAGGCGCTGAAACTCCGTCCTACCGCGATCCTCGCGTTCGTCATGGCCGGACGGGCCTCATCGCACTGCACGTATAGCTCCATAGCGAAACCTGGCCGAACGACACATTGGCGTCGACTGCGAAGGAGCCCGAGATTCGAGCGGTTGTGCTGGAGGCTGTTCGGGTCGTTCTGCACCTTGGCGTGATCACTTTGAGTCGATGAAGTCCAAAGGGGGTAACGCCCATGGAACTTCCATTGATCTACTTCATCTGCACCGGCAACTCCGCTCGTAGCCAGATGGCCGAGGGTTTTGCGCGCCAAATGTTGCGTGACAGCTTTGAGGTGCTCAGCGGGGGGCTTGAGCCATCTTCCGTCAATCCATATGCCGTGCAGGCGATGGCGGAAGTCGGTATAGACATCTCAGGACAGTTCAGCAAGCCGATTGACGTGGATCGGCTGTGGTCCGCACGAATTGCGGTGACCCTTTGTGGTGACGCGGAGGAGCGTTGCCCCGTGACACCGCCAGGTGTTCTGCGCCTGCACTGGCCATTGCGCGATCCGGCAAAGGCTATCGGCACGGAGGAGGAGAAGTTGGCTGTCTTCCGTTCCGTCGGCGACCAAATTCGAGAGCAGATCGTAGAACTCGCCGCTCAACGTTAGGGTCGGTCGCTTCTTACGCCAGGCATGGTAGGGTTTGACTGCTCCGACAGTCGGGCGAGCATTACGCCCCTCACGGCGCAGCCGTGCAGATTCCACCCGGCGTCTGAAACGTCACGACATTGTGCCACGTCCCCGAGTGTGAAAGCCCTGTGACCGCAGCAGTCGGGAGTGCTGTGCCGGGTTCCCCGCGGCAGACCAGGTGCCCTCGTTGAGCGCGATCGGGTGTCTCCGGCGTTCGCAATCTGACCCCTCAGTCGCCCAAGGCTGACAGCGTAAGCACCGCCGCAACGGTTTGCGCACTATCGGCTTCGAGTGCCCGAAGGGGACGAAATACACGTTCTTGGTGATCAGCAAGGTTCCGAGGTTCCTGGCGTTCAGGCCCAGGATGTCGTTCGAGGTAATCGCCAGTACGACTGGCTTCCCGTTGCGCAACTGCGCCTTCGCCGCCATCAATACCGGGCTGTCGGTAATGGCGTTCGCCAGGCGGGCCAGGGTATTGCCGGTGCAGGGGCAGATGACGACGGCGTCGAGGAGCTTCTGGGGGCCGAGCGGCTCGACCTCCGGGATGCTCTTCAACGGCTCCTTGCCCGTCGCTTCCCGAATTGCCGAGAGCCACTTCTCCGGCGAGCCGAAGCGCGTCGTGGTCGTGAGGATGGTGTTCGAGACGATCGGGACGATGTCGGCCCCTTCCTCCTTAAGGCGGAGGATGGGATCGATGGCCTCCTCCAGCGTGCAGTGGGACCCGGCGAGCGCGAAGCCGATGGTCTTGCCTGATAGACGCATGAGCGTTCCTCCCGATTCCCAACGGGCAGTGCCCGCCGGTTTCTCCGTCGAGAGGATCAGGGCCAACCTGCGCGCCGGTGCCCTGGATCTCGGTGACGGTCGCCCGCATGGTATGCGCCACGCCTCAGGGCGTGCCAGTGGGCGAACGGCCGCCCTTACTCGCCGCGTCGGGCTTCTTTGGCTAGGCGTTCTCGTCCTGAACGCAGGCCGTGAGGGCACCCTCTCTGGTGAGGGAGCGGTCGGTGACGAAAAGCGCCGAAAGACGACTGAAGGAGCAATGGTGCCATGGGGCAAGCTGTCCTGCATGCCGCACTGTTTACGCTGATTCCCGTTTCGGCCGCCGCGCTTGGCGGTTTGGTTGCGTCCCTCAGGACGCCTGACCGGATCATGACCAGCCTCGTCCAGCACGGTGCCGCCGGCGTAGTGTTTGCAGCGGTCGCCGTTGAACTAATCCCAGAGATGCGAAAGGAGGTTTTTGGGGTTGGCATCGGCGGGTTCGGGCTGGGTATCGCCGCCATGTTCTGCCTGAACATCATTACGAGGCACTTCGAGGAGCGCACCGCTTCTAACCGAGCTGGGGCCGGCGGGCTGAACGGCAACCTTGGCCTCGTCATCGCCACCGGGGTAGACATTCTGATTGACGGACTCGTGTTGGGGGCGGGCTTTTCGGCGAACTCCCGCACGGGGATCCTCCTGACCGTCGCCCTCACCCTCGAACTCGTTCTGATGGGCTTGGCTGTGGCGGTCACGCTTCGCAAGTCGCACGTCAATCCAATCGGAAGCGTCGTCATCGTCGTCGGGTTGGCTCTCCTCAGCACCGCGGGGGCTGTAGGAGGCCTTGTGGCTCTCAACCACGCCTCAAGCACGATTCTCGCTGCGATGCTGGCCTTTGGAGCAGTCGCCCTGCTGTACGTGGTCGCGGAAGATCTCTTGAAGGAAGCCCTCAGGTGCGCGACATGCCTTTCGCGCCCTCGATTTTCTTTCTGAGGTTTCTGGCCTATCTTGTGATCGCTGAGGTCTTTCCCGCGTGACAGTGCACGCCAGCAGAAGCGCAGAGCACCGTTTTGCAACAGCACGATCTCGTTGCTTCATATACCCCTCTGGGGTACGATGATTTGACGCATGGTTCCTTGACAGTTGAGGTGAGACTCGTGGCGCGCGTGTTGGTGGTCGACGACGACGACGACGTGCAGGCAGTACTGGGCCAATACTTGGCACACGACGGGCACGACGTCGTCGCTGCACGCAGCGGCGATCAGGCGTTGGGGGCGCTGGATGACCCTCCCGACGTCATGCTGCTCGACTTGACGCTGCCCGATCTTGATGGCCTCGAAGTTCTTCGTCGACTACGCAGTCGGCGCATGGACCTGCCGGTCCTCGTGCTCTCGGCCCGCGGTGAGGAGGCAGACCGGCTCCTTGGATTGGGTCTTGGTGCGGACGACTACGTGGTCAAGCCGTTCTCGCCCCGTGAGATTTGCCTGCGCGTCGCCGCCCTGCTCCGTCGCCGCGCATCTCCGCTTGCGGATCGCACGTCGCCCGCCCCGTACATATTTCGCTGGCGCAGCATCGAGATCCGTCCCACCGAGCACCGCGTCCTCGCCGACGGCAACGAAGTGTCCGTGACGCCACGCGAGTTCGACCTCTTGCTCCTCTTTGTGCGCCACCCTCAGCAAGTCTTCTCGCGGCAGTCCATCCTCGCAGCGCTCTGGCCGGAAGGTTATGTCTCCGACCACGTCGTGGACGTGCATCTCGCATCGCTGCGGCGCAAACTCGGCGAAACGCTGCACCTCGAGAGCGTTCGCGGCGTGGGCTTCCGGCTGGGGGGCGACGCATGAAGTCGCACCGCATACTGTCACGGCTCGGCCCGCGCCTCTTCCTGAGCTATGTACTCGCGAGCCTTGCCGCCGCGGCGTCTGGGCTCGCCGCCGCGTTCCTGGTTCCGGCGAACACCTACAACGCCCTGATGCTCAGGGTCATGAACCCGCCGACGGGTGCGACCGTGCGACAGATGGATGCCACCCTCGCTGCCGCGATCGCTCGGGCCGTTTCACTGCACGTCGTCCTCTCGCTCGCCATCGCGATCGGGGTTTCGATCGTCATCGCGGGCTACGTCAGCCGCCAGATCTCCCTTGCGCTCGGACGCATGACGGACGCTGCGCGGCTGCTCGCGAAGGGAGACTTCGCAGGGCGCGTACCGCTTCATGACATCCAGGAGATCTCAGATCTCGGCCAGGACATCAACACGCTAGCGGCGTCGCTGCAGGAGTCGGAGCATCGACGCAGCTTGGCCATCGCCAGCGTCGGCCACGAGCTGCGGACGCCTGTGACCGCTCTTCGCGCCTACTGCGATGGCATCCGGGAAGGAATCCTCGATCTCCATGGCCGCAGACCTCTCGGCGCTGGGTCGATCCGGGGCCGCCGTGCACGACGAGCTGACGGCAACCGACGCCTTGGTCTCGGACATGCTTCAGGCGAGCTATGACAGCATGCGCATGGTCTTCCCCGGCACGGGAGTCGAACTGCTGGTGCGGGGCGCGGACATCGCAGGGATCCGCGTGCGGACCGACGTGACGCGTCTGTGCGAGGTGCTGGACAACCTTCTTTCCAACAGCCTCGCCCACACCCCGGCGGGCGGGCGAGTGTACCTCGGAGCACGCGTTCACGACACCGAGGTGGAGTTCGTAATCCAGGACGAAGGTCGTGGCATTAGCCCCGACGACCTGCCCCACGTGTTGGAGCCCTTCTACCGGGGAGAAGGCGGATCGGGCGGCCGCACCCCTCGGCCGGGTATGGGACTTGGCCTGGCCATCTCAAGTCGTCTGGTTGAAGCCATGGGTGGCCGCCTCGCGCTCTCCAGCGAGGGATTGGGGTGCGGGACGACAGCGAGCGTGTTCCTGCCGCGCGTCTAGGACTGGGGCAAGTACCGGGTGCCCTTTCGATCTGCGTAGAGCCGTACCCTGTTTGCAGCGCGGGCCACGACCTGAGTGCGGGAATGCTCCCCCTGATGTGACCTGCGACCTTTGTCCGCGTGGCGGGTCAAAACCCGACGCGCAGCGGCTAGACCTGAACCGGCTTGCCGGGGCCAGCGTCGATGAACTTCAGCAGATCGCCCCGGATCGCGTAGACTCGGTCGACGGCGATCCCGGCACGCCGGACCGTCTCGACCGTGCGCCGGTTGATGTGGGTGCCAATCAAGGTTACGGAGATCGGGTGGTGTCAACAGTTGCCCGATTTGCTGGACAAACCCAGACATCTGTTGTTCGTGCCGCCCCAGGCCGGCTTGCGCCGGTTGTTCTCGGAACCCGCTTGCGCGGGTGCCGACCATCCTCACGCATGAGCCGTGGCCAGCGAACTACTGGGAGTCGCCCCATGCCTCTCGCGGCAAGCCGCTTGCGCACTCGCATGGGACCAGCACCAGCCCCACCACCGGAAGTCTCGCGACTTCCTCCAGGGCCTTGGACCGTCGGGGCATCCGCCGTTCTGGCGTTAGCCCCGCCGATAGCCTAAAGGGCTACCGGAAGCTGTTCAGTATTCACGGTTGCGCACCGTTTCCGACGCGTCTTGGTTCAGCCGCACGCCTCTCAGCGGCGGTGGGATAGCGGAAAGTCCGATCCCACTTGCGCTTGAGATTCAAGGCGGCGGCCACGTTGGCATCGCCCGACCAGCCACAGCACCCACAGCGCAGCCGGCTCGGATAGCCAGCCCCGCTTGGCGAGAATCTCTCGGCCAAACGGTGACACGCCGGGCAGACTTGACTGGTCCAGGCAGGGTTCCGCTCGACGACAAGGATGCCATGGTAGAGCGCCAGATCCCGCGTATGGCTGAGGACCTTGCCGCGCAGCCAGTAAGAGCGCTTCCTGTTCGTCCTCCGGCTCCAGGACAGGCGCCGCTCAG
>JAJYSJ010000045.1 GCA_021793645.1 Bacillota bacterium | reverse complement strand
GCTAAGGTCGGCGCGGAGGCGGTCGATCTCGGCCCTCCGCATCCGTAGTTCCTCCGTCGCCTCATCGAGCAGCTTGCCGAGTCGTTCGGCGCTCAGCGGATCAGGCATCGCCCTTCGCCTCCTCCAGCGCGGCGCTATCCATATCGACGGCAATTTCCGCTATCTCCCGCATCGCGCACTCCGCGAAGTCACGCGCCCACTGGACAGCCTCCTCGCGGGTCTCGCATTCATGCAGGCCGCTCGGCGAGTCACCCGATATGAGAAGCGTCCTGCGCCCGTTGACGCGGACACGCGGCAACCAAACGCCGACCGCCTGTCCGTCGCGCCAGTATCCCTGGTAGATCGGACGCCCCGCCTTGACCTCCCCAACGATCATCCCTATCCCTCCTTCGCCAGCGCGTCTCGGCCTGCGGGGGTGATGCTCACCCGACAGCCGAAGATGCCTTCGGATTCCACCGTGAGCAGGCCCGCGCGACGTAGCGCCAAAACGGTCCTCCCGGCATATCGCTCAACAAACAGTCCGTTCTCGGCGGATGCAGCACGCCGAAGCAGGTACATCTGCATATCAGTCGGCCTTCGCGCCATCCCTATCCCTCCTCGTCATGTATCTGCGTGGAGTCTCGCTAGTCCTTGTACGGGTCCGCTACATCCGCGCCCGCCATGACGACGCCGATGGGGCGAAGCCAGTGCTCGACGTGCAGGTTGCCAGCGTGCGCCTCGATCACGCCGCGTAGGTCGCGGTAGACGTGCGGCGACTCGTCAACCTCACCGCCGCGCACCACGACGCCGAACTCCCTCGTGCGCTCGCTCATCATCTGGCGTGTCACAAGGCCAGGGCGCTTCTCCTGTCCCTGCTTCCCGCGCTTCCCCTTCGCCTGCATCCGAGACATGATGCGTCCAGCGCCGTGGACGGTGCTCCTGAGCGCGGCCCGCGCCTCCTCCGTATCTACGCCGACGACAACAGCCGCGTAGTCGCCCATGCTTCCGCCGACGAAGCCGCGCTGCCGAGGCCATGCGGGCGTCGCGCCCTTGCGGACGACGAAGACCGTCTCGCCGTCGTGCTCCTCGATCCACGCGAAGTTATGGTGATTGTGGACGGTATCGAGAGCCGACGCGCCTAGGATCTTCAGCGCCTGACCGACGACGTATTCGCGACCCGCGTAGGCGTATCGTCCCGCCAGCGTCATGGCGTTCCAGTAGGCGCGCCCGAGGTCGCTGTTCATGTCGATGAGCGTCGGCGGGTCGTCCATGGTCTCGCCCGGCGCGCGGTCGAAGAAGCCACGCCCATGCGCAAGATTCAGGTATCCCGACGCCACGCCGTGCCCGAAGCCTCGGCTCCCGAAGTGGGCCGCGACCCACAGCGCGCCCGTTTCCGGCTCCTCCAGCAGGTCAACGAAGTGGTTTCCGCTTCCCACGGTGCCGAGCTGCGCCGCCGCCTTGTCGCGGAGCGCGGCCACATTCTTGTCGCCCTTCCACGTCGGATCGTCGAATAGGTCGTGGTCGATGGGCGTCTGATTCGTGCGGCCAAGGCCGAACGACACCGCCCGCGCGATGTCGTCCAGAATCGCGCCGACGCCGCCGCGCACGTCTTCCGCCTTCGCGTCCGTCCTGACGGCCATGATGCCGCAGGCGATGTCGTAGCCGACGCCGCTAGGGCTGATGGCGTCCCGGTAGGCCACGACGCCGCCAATGGGCATGCTGTACCCCTTGTGCGCGTCCGCCATGAGTGCGGCGCCAAAGGTTCCGTCTGGCGCAGCGCATTCCTTGATCTGCTTCACCGTCGCCTCGTCGGGGTCGCCCCAAACCGGAATGCCGTCGATGTGCTTCATTGCGACTCCTCCCCCTCCGCGTAGATCCTCCGCAGGTGATTTTCCGCCGCGCGCTTCGATAGGAACGGATCGCCCACGACGCGCCATTGCCCTGGCTCGCGGCGGAAGATGTGCCATGCGTCGTCGTGGTGCGCCTTCGCGATGCGGTAGCGCGGGCCGCGACAGCCGCGTGCGTCGTGCTGGCGGGCGCAGACGGGGCAGAGGTCAGGCATTGGTGGTGCCCCCGAATGCTTCTGCTTCGCGCATCGCGTTTGCCGCGAAGTCCTTCGCCCACTGCACGGCCTCTTCGCGTGTTGCGCATTCCTGCAGGCCGCTTGGCGAATCCCCCTGAACGGGAAGCGTCCTGCGGCGGTTGACGCGGATTCGCGGAAGCCACACCTCCACGACCCGGCGTTCACGATAGAACTCGATGCACTGCGGGCGTCCGGCCTTTACCTCGCCAACGATCATCTCACTACCTCCTCGCATCTATCGGGCCGCCGCCCTCCGCGCGCTTCACCGAGCGGGTTGCTTGCGGACGGTCGGATGGTCAACGTCGTATGCCATGGGCATCGCCTCCTCACTCAAACAGCGCGGGAAGGGGAGGTGCTGGCGGAGGCTTAGGCTTCGCGCGTCTCGCCGCCAGTGCCGCCGTCTCGGCTTTGTGGCAGCGCAGGCAGAGCGTTTCGTAGCCATCTAGCCCGCACTCGCCGCCGCCCTCGACGACCGGGACGATATGGTGAGCCTCCCAGAGGTGCGTTGCGCTGAATCCCCACTTGAGCCAGCCCGGCCTGTAGCGCACGCCAGACGACTCGCAGAGCTTGCGCCACTCCTCGTCCAGCTCCTCGCCCTCGGCGGCAGGGCTATCGGCCCATCGCCATCGCTTCCACCGCGCCCGCAGATCCCGGATGGCTGCCTCCAACGTGCCAGTGTCGGCCCCGCAGCGCGCGCATACGCCCTTGTCGCGCTGGAAGACATGGGCGCGTGCGGAGGCGGGACTGCTGCGGATCATGTACTCGTCCACGCACGCCTGAGAGCACCACGAATGGCGGCCCTTTGGCACAGGCTTTTGGCACCACCTGCAGAGCGCCCGGCCCTCCGCATCCCTGTGCAGGCCCGGCAGGTAGCCGATGGTGCGCTGCGTGCTCACCGGATCACCTCCCTTCATGGCAGACTCCTACGGGAGTCTGCCTCATTCTTTTGCCCGTGCTTGAAACCATGTCTCTGCTGCCCGATCTGCCAGGGAACGCATTTCGGGTGTCCATCTAAGCGCTCTGGCGACGTAAGGCAATGAGTCCGCTTCAAGGTGAAGACGGTATAAGTGGGCCATTCTTCCGACCGCTACAGGGATGGTCTCCGCCAGCTCATGTGCAATAGAAAGCCTCTGGTCGAGGTCCCTCTTCTCGTGGTGATACATGCTTTCCAAAAGCGCGGCCTCTGCCTCTAAAACGATCCAGCTAGGGACAGACATCAGATTGACCTCCCTCGGCAGACTCCCTCTGGAGTCTTCCTACTGGCTCGCTTCTTCGTTGAACAGTGGTATCGGCGGGTCCGGCGTCTGCGCTACCCTCCTTCGCGCCATCTCGGCGTACTTCGGGTTCGCGTCGATGTAGACGCTCGACCGGCCAAGGCTTTTCGCCACGGAGGCGACGGTGCCGCTCCCGCCGAAAGGGTCGAGCACCGTCCCGCCTTCTGGGCATCCAGCAAGGACGCACGGCTCCACAAGAGCTGTTGGCATGACGGCGAAGTGCGCGCCGGGGAATGGCTCGGTCGCGATGGTCCACACGTCGCGCTTGTTGCGCGTTTGTGTCGGCTTCGCGCCCCATCGATCATTGAATCCTTCATAGGTGCGCTTACCGAGAAGGCGCTGCTTGTCGCGCTTATCCGCGCCTTGGTTGTCGTGATGGCCCGTCTTGCCACGGTCGAAGTAACTCCCCGCATCGCCCACAGCGCAGGGTTCTGCGATCGCCTCCGCGTCGTAGAAGTACCTCTCGTTCCTCGTAAGCAGGAACAGGTACTCATGGCTCCGCGTCGGGCGGTCGGTCACGCTCTCGGGCATCGGATTCGGCTTGGCCCACACGATGTCAGAGCGCAGCCACCATCCGTCCTGCTGGAGCGCGAAGGCGACGCGCCAAGGTATGCCGACAAGATCCTTGGGCTTGAGTCCAGGTGTGTTCTTGAGGCTACCCGTGTGCGTTTGACCCTTCGGGTGCGCCTCGATTTGACGAGCAGAAAGCATCGAAGCGCCTTGCAGTGTGGACTTCAGATCATTACCGTTTGGCCGACTCTGTGCGCCCCAGCTACCGGCGTAACTGTCCCCAAGGTTCAGCCACAGCGTTCCGTCCTTGCGCAGCACGCGCCGCACCTCGCGGAAGACCTCGACCAACGCGGCGACGTATTCCTCGGGTGTGCGCTCTAGGCCGATTTGGCCGGGGATGCCGTAGTCGCGCAGCCCCCAATACGGTGGCGACGTGACGACGCAATGCACGGACTCATCCGGGAGCGTCGCCAGCATCTCGCGCACGTCGCCGACGAGGAACTCCGTCGCCACAAAGCCACCTCCTTTCATGGCAGACTCTCCCTAGAGTCATGCGTCATGGCGTAGCCTCCCAACGCATCTTGAAGATCGTCGGGTGCTTGTCCACGCGCGGGCGACCCGAATTGGGCGTATCCCAGCTGCCTCCGCCCGCCTTGCCGATCAGCCGATAGCCCGCGCCGCGAAGACTCGCCCCGCTCTCAGTCGGAAGCGTGTAGGTGACGAGCTTCTTGTAGCCAAGCGCCCATGCCGCGCGCCTGCATGCGCCGTAAAGAGCAGACGACGCATTCGGGCATCCGTCCGTTGCCACACGGTTGACCTCCAGCGTCCATCCATCGTCTAGGTGCCGCGCTACGGGCCTGCCGATCATCGCAACGCCGCGCACCTCACCGGACTCGTCCGCCACGGCGATGCTGAACTTGTGGCCCACGGGCGGCTTGTGGTGCCGATGGTGGAGCATAACGAATGTGCAAGCCTCGTCGAAGGTGATTGGTACGATGATTAGTCGTTGGCGGTCCTCGCTCACCCCCTCACCTCCCTTCGACCCGCCGCCGTCACCGCGTAGGCGCCGAATGTCGCCGTGCGCTCTAGGTAGCCGTAGCGGCACAGCAGATCCATCAGCAGCGCCGCGTACCACTCGGGCAGTCCGCCGTTGCGCGAGATGTCCTGCGCCGTGAAAGGCCCGTTGTACTCATGCGCCATCCACGTCAGAAGCGGCATCGCCCGCGCGCGGTTGCGAGCGCGCCAGGACGGGAGCGGGCGGGTCATGGGGTGGCCTCCTCGCGAGACGGGTCGATCACAAGCCACGCGGCGGGGATGTCGTACATCTTGGCGACCAACTTGCCAGACGGCGAGAAACCGATCGGCTTGACCCCTGATGCCTCGATCATCCGCATGAGCGCGAAGTTGTGGGTTGTTACGTTGACCGCCTTCGCTCCCGCGTCGAAGGCAATGAAGGTCTCGCGGTTGCGGAAACTCGGTCCACGCTCCGACATCCCCTCACCCCCCAACAAAAACCCGCCCCTTGCGTGTGGGGCGGGCATGTCCTACTATTGCGGCAGGACTCGCGGGCGCCCCACGCCTGCGGGTCTATTTGCGTCCACCCTACCGCGCCTGTCCAAGGAAGTCAACATCTTACGCATGCGGCACACGCTCTGCGCATGCTAGGCGGCCTCTCGGTGCGCTGGACGGCACCGTGGCCAGCAAACGCAAAGCGCCTCCGCACTGCGGGGGCGCTTGTGTGTGGGCTACTGCGCGGCGCGGTTTGCGGCCTCGAGCGCGAGCACGGCGTCATTCAGTTCGCTCATGGCAAGCATGAGGTTTACGACGTAGTTCGTGACCACTTCCCCGGTCGGATCGAAGGGGCCCGACTCGATCTTACGGCGCAGCTCATCTAACATCCGGCCCACGTTGTTGTTCGCCATCCCTACCCCTCCTTCGCTTCGAGCGCGGCGCGGCCTGCGGGGGAGATGCGGTAATATCCCTGCGTGACCGATTCACCATTGCTCATACGCAGCCCCGTGTCCGCAATTACAAGTTCTAGCCAGCCGTTGCGCAGGCATACCTGAGCCGTGGGGTGCGGAGGTTGGTCGTCACGCAAGAACTCGAACTGCAGGCACCAGCGTAGTACGATGACCTGTTTCCTCGTCGGCTTCGCTATCCCTATCCCTCCTCCGCTTCGAGCGCGTCGCGAATCTCCGCGACCTGTCTGTTGATGTGCTCAATTCTCAGGGTGTTGCACCTCTCGCACCAGTACGGGTTGCGGCCATCGGCGGCGTGCTCGCACTTGCCAGAGAACGCGCCGAAGCCGATGCACTTGCGCGCCATCCCTATCCCTCCTTCGGTGGACTCTGCGTGGAGTCTTGCTATCTCGCGGTCGCGTAGTACCTGGTGGCCTGCTCCATGGAGTTCTGCAGCTTGTGCCAGTCCTCCGGGTCGCCGCCCGCGTCCGGGTGCATCGTGAGCGCCAGTGTGCGGTAGCGGTCCTTCACGTCTTCGACGCTGGCCGGGATCTCCTCGAAGCGCAGGAACTGCAGGAAGGACGGAACCTGCACCGCCGCTGGGAGCGCCTTCATGCCGGCCAGCCACGTCTGCAGTTCGTAGATGCCGCGCTCCGCTAGGCGCGCAAGGTCTTCGAGCGCCAGCACCAACTGAGCGAAGGCGTCTGTACCGCGCTTCAACTTGATACCGCGCGCCGCCGCCTTCTGCAGTGAGTGGTCGAAGCGGTAGAGCTGCCCCTTCAGCCGAAACTCGACCCACGCCTCTTCGCGTCCAAGTCCCCAATTTAGGTCGGTCGCGCCGAACCGCTCGCCGATGCGCTCCAGTTTCGCTTCATACATTGAGACGTTGCCGGAATAGGTCTGCGTGCGGCCCTTGGCAGTCTTCGTCGGCATTCCTTACCTCCTCCCCCCAGACTCCACATAGAGTCTTGCTACGTCAGTCGGTACTTGACCTCGGTTCCGCCCGCGCCGCCTCGAATCTCGACGCCCTTCATCTCCGCGACGCCCATGTGGCGCAGGTCGTCAATCGCCAGCATCGTCACGTCAAGCGAACACCCCGACCGCTCGGAGATGTTCCGCGCGCTACGGAGAACCTTGTCCATCGCGCCAATTACTTTAGCGCGCTTTTCCTGTGCCTCCTGGGCCAGTGCCATCATACGCTCGCTCGGTAGCGCCATATCAGCCGCCTCCTTTCCGCACTCCATAGAGAGTCTTGCGCTAGCGTCGCTCGTTGTAGGTGGCTTCGATGCGAACGTCAACTTCGATCTCGTGCCCAGAGTCGCAGTACGCATCGCCGCCGTTCTTGTCGCCGTTGCTGTTGATCGCGAACGGCGCTCCGCATACGGGGCACGTTCCCTGCAGCGTCCAAGTTTCAGCCATCCTTCTCTCGCCCTCCCTTCCAGACTCCGTATAGAGTCTTGCGCTATCTCGTGGTCGTGTAGTAGCGCGTTGCCTGCTCCATGGCGTCCGCCAGCTTGTGCCAGTCCTCTGGGTTCCCGCCCTTGTCCGGGTGCATGTCCAGTGCCAGCGTGCGATAGCGGTCCTTCACATCGTCCAGACTGGCCGGGATCTCCTCAAACCGCAGGTACTGGAGAAAGGACGGCACCTGCGCGACGGGCGGCAGGGCCTTCATGCCCGATAGCCACGTCTGCAGTTCGTAGATGCCGCGTTCTGCGAGTCGCGCCAGGTCTTCTAGGGCCAGCACGAGTTGTGCGAAGGCGTCCGTACCGCGCTTCAGTTTGATGCCGCGCGCTGCTGCCTTCTGCATGGAGTGGTCGAAGCGGTAGAGCTGGCCCTTCAGGCGGAACTCAACCCACGCTTCGTCGCTGCCGACTCCCCATTTCAAGTCTGACGCGCCGAACCGTTTCGTTGTGCGTTCCAGCTTTCCCACATACAACGCGACATTGCCGGAGTAGGCGTACGTCTGACCTGACCCCTTTTTAGTCGCCATTCCGCACCCCTCCCGTCTTCCGCAGTCTCTCCACCGTCGCCCGCAGGTGCCGCGCCTCGCCCTCAATCCGCGTCAGCCCCTCGGCCAGCTCCTGCAAATACTCCTCTCGCGTCGTGTAGTCGGGCGCGGGGGAGGATAGAGAGCCCGACTCCTTGAACCGCAGCGTGCCGCTTCGCCGCAGGGCTAGTTCCTCCGCTGGCGTGACCGGGCGCGGGTGCTTCTCGCCGGTCGGCAGAAGTACGAGTTCTGCCTTGCGCCTAGCCATCGCCGCGCGCCTCCTTCCTCAGTGCCGCCGCGCGCTCCCGCAGTTCTTCGATGCGCTCCCGCCGCCCACGCGGTGCCGTCACGACTTCCGCGATGCCGCGCAGGGCCGGTATCTTGTGGTCCGCCGCGATAGCGCCGACCGCCATCGCTAGGCCCACCCAAGGGCCGAATCCTCCCGTTAGGTCCGATAGCAGGGACTGTTCTAGATCCTCAGCCAGCGCCTCCAGCGCCTTGGCCTTACGGATCATGGCGCGGCGCTTGCGCCAACGGGCGAAGGGGTTAGTCATCCCCGCCGCCCTCCTTTCGCGCTCCCAGCGCCGCGCGTCCTAATTCGGTGATCCGCACTGCCCGCCAGCGACCCCCCGCCTTGTTGGCCGCGAACTCTATCCAGCCGTGAGAGATGCACTCGGTTAGGGCGGCGCGCGATGGCGCGAAGTCCGCGCCGCTCCATTCGTTGGCCATCTGGTACAGCATGTCTCGCGCCTCCGCGCTCATCACCGCGCGGCATTCCCTCGCCGCGTCCAGCACTTCGTTCAGCACCAGCGCCTGACTCTTGCGCTGCGCGTGCGCCCGCTCCTGCCTGCGCCGATACTCAGCTCGCATCTCCTCCCAACTGTGGTAGCACTGCAAGGGACGCGCATCGCAGATCGGACACCTTCCGTCGATCATCCCTATCCCTCCTCCGGTATCTGCGTGGATACCGACCTACTCGACGCCCTCGCGCTTCGCCTTCTTCAGCGTCTTCTGCAGTCGCTTCATTAGTGCCGCATCGTTCGTAACGATGATCGTCCCACGGCCGGTGATGTCTCTGGTGATGGTTGCTACGCATGTCGGGTCCATCATCAGACCCTGCGCCGCCAGCATCACCTGCTCCCTAGACTCGGGTGTCACTCGATCCCCTCCCTCCGCGCCTTCTCCACGATCGCGTCGATCACCACATCGGTGAGCGTCAACTGCATCGCCTTGGCCGTGCGTTCCAGCAACGCGCGCACGTCAGGCGGTATACGGAGACTCAGGGGCAACGTGGGCCCTTGTGTGCGTCCTGGGGTCAATGTGGATACCTCCCTTGTGCTGCCCCGTCAGCGGTGACGCGCTGGCGGGGCGTTTGATTTACCGATGCTACCTGAGCCTCCAGCCCATCTGCTGGCACGCGGCGATCAGGTTGTCGCCGAAGTCCAGATCCACGGGGCCGTACTCGTAGCGGTCGCGTAGGGCGTTGCGGTCGGCGGCGGGCAAGCGACGGATGCGGCGGGCGATGTGTCCAGGGTTGTGCGCGTGGTATTGAAGATTGCCAAGGTCCACCATCTTTCGCATCTCCTCTCGGGCTATCGCCCATGAGCGCCGCCCTTGCAGGCACCGGGCTTGCGCCGGTCGCGGCGAGCGTTCGCCGTGGGCATTGCGGGCTAGGGCTAGGCGTCGTCTTCGGCGGGATCAAGCGGCTCAAGGTCCAGGAAGGCATCGTATAGCAGGTTCCCGTCCGCGTCCGCCACCATGACGTGCGCGGCTGATGCGTCGAAACCAGAGATTTGGGCTAGGACCTCACCCAAGATGCGATTGCACTCTATTGTTGTGGTCGGAATCTTGTACATGCCCGCATCCTCCTTTGCGGTATCCCGCGACCGCCTTGCGGCGGTTTCGGCCTTCTGGCCTCGTCAGGCGGGCTAGTTGGCGAGTGCTCTGGACTGCTCCTCCGTCAGCATCAGGACCCACGACAGCGGCGAGTCCTCCGTCTCGCGCAGTTCGACTAGTACCCGATCCTCGACCTCTGCAACCACCACGCGCGGCAGGGCGTGGACTTCCGCGCTCTCCGCCAACTCGACCGCCCGAGCCGCGCCCAGTGTGTGGGCCAGTTCGATTGCGGCCCTTGCGCGGACCGCCTGCTCCATCGTCATTGCCGATGCCCTCCTTACCGTCCGAGGTACGCCGCGATGGCGTTGCGATTGGTTTCTGCGATCGAAGCATCTGCGGCGGAGACTTCGCTCGCTGGCACCCAGTAGGACGTTCCGCTGCCGATGAGGACGCTGGAGACTCCGTCTACCGTCGCCCGCGCTACCGCCATGTAGCGGCGTCCTTGCATCGTCACAACCTCGACCCCTGACCGCAGGTCCTCGATCGTCGTCCGCTTCGCCATCCCCGCATCCTCCTTTGCGCCTCGGCGCACCTCTCCTGCACACACTCTAACGCCTCATCGTGTGGATGTCAACAAGTACGACAAACTTTCGTCGGCAAAACGAAAAGGCCCCGCCCTCCTTCGAGCGAGAGAATGTCTCTCACCAGAGGGAGAACGGGGCTTTCGGATAAACAGTTGGCCCACGCGGGGAGTCGAACCCCTGCGTCTGGGGCATGAACCCAGGCAGTCGCCATGACCAGCGCGCGGGCCGTGTGGGCTACTTCGCGGGCGTGGCTGGCGTAGCAGGAGGGGTAGCGGGTGCGGGGTCAACGGGCGCAGGCGCTGGCTTATCTGCGGCCTTCTTGGCGTTCTTCGCAGGCGCGTAGGGCTTCAGGAGTCCGTTGGCAGTCGCCTCGGCGTACGCCTTCTCGATCGCGGCCTCGATGTCACTGGCTGCGAGCGGGATGTGCAGACGCTTCAGCGACGCGTCCACGAATGCGACGGCCTTCGCCATCTTCGCGCTTCCCCCGAGATCCCCGTAGGCGCGCTCAACGAACGGAACCGCCGAGGAGGCGAGGGTTGCGAGGGTCTGGATGGCCTTCGAGTTCGTGTGGGCGGCGAGGTACTTCGCGAGGAAGCCAAGGGCAGCGAAGGCACCGGCAGTCAGGAGCGAGGTCAGGATCGCGTGAAGCGTAGGCATCTTGGATCAGTCTCCTTTCATCGGGTCCAGAGAATCGGAGCCGGGGTAGCCGCAGGGTCGAGCAGGTTGAGGTCCACCATTCCTGAGCAACTGGGACCGCTGAACTGCCAGAGGCCCGTCTGCGTCGTCGCCTCCGAGGGGGGGAGGTGGATCCAGGGCGGGGTGGAGATCCGATCTCCGTGGCGCGCCGTCCACTCGCCGCCATGCAGCCAGAGCGCATCCCAGAGGCGCAGCTGGCCGGCGAGTGCAGGCTCCCGAAGGCGCATTGCAACGACCGTTGGCTTGACAACGTGCAGGTAGCCGAGCGCCCGCTGCACCGCGATGTCTGCCGGATCGAGATAGACGCCCGCCGTGTAGTCAGCTGCGAGGACACCCTGCGCCCAGCCGATCAGCCACGCGGCCGTGAGCGGCCAGCCGTACTCGATGTCGGCGTAGAGCGTCGTCTGCTGGGGGACGCCGAGCGCCTTCGCCTGGCGCACGGCCTCCTGCGCAGCCGTGATACCCTGCTGCCGCGTTGCGAGCTCGCGCCGGTCAACGTCATTGAACACGAGAGCGATCGCTACTCCCCGGGCATGCAAAAGCGCCGCCTCGCTCGCCGTGAGCGGAGTAGCGGCGCCGCCGCCTGTGCCGAGGTAGCGGCCCCACCATCGCGGGGGTGTGCCGGCCCACTTAGCGACGGCATCGAGCCGTGTCGTGTTGACGGGCGCCCCCGAGTCGACGCCGAACTGCAGGCCCGGCGTCACGGTGCTTTTGGGGCGACATACCCCTCTCCCTGGTAGAGCGCGATCTTGACCTGCCCCTGCACGGTCGCGTCAACGCCGGGCTGTGCAGGAGTGGTGCCGGTGATGATGAGCCCAAGGCCCAGCATGATCGCGTAGCGCGATCCGAAGAGGCTCTGCTGTGCAGAGGGGTCCACCACGCAGTCCACGTTCTCGAGGCGAACGGGCACAGGCTCCTGCCCCGGAACGCCGATGAGCGTCACCCTGGAGCGGTAGGCCGGCGAGGATCCCGTCACGCCTCCGACCGTGATGGCGCCGAGGTTGGGCAGGCCGAGGACCTGCGCGTCCCTGCCAGAGATGAGAAGCTCGAATGCGCCGGTGTCCCAGACGAGGTAGGCGCATCCCGGTTGGCCGTTCGGCTTCCCGGTCTTCGGGTCGATCTCCTGAGACTGGCCGCCCGGTCCTTCGAGGACGATCGGGAAGACGTAGGAGTCGTCCACTTCGGAGGCGAGAACTTCCGCGATGATGTGTCCGTGGACGATGCA
>JAJYSJ010000044.1 GCA_021793645.1 Bacillota bacterium | reverse complement strand
CGATCTGGATCCGCCGCGCCCCGTGCACGCGTGCCAGCAAATGCAGCAGCATGCCCTGGTTGGCCGAGACGTTGATCTGCGGCAGCCCCGCCGCCGCACTGTCCGCGAGTGCCGCGTCGAGTACCGGATCCCCTGGTACGAGGAGGTCCGTGATGTATCGATCGACCTCTTCCCACTGCGCCTCACGCATCGCCTGCTCCCCTTTCGCTCTCTCGACCGCAGAAAACTCCTGTCGAACATTTGTTGGAAGGATCTCCCATTCCGGTGGTCGAATGGCGTCGTTAGATGTCGCTGAAAGGGGACCGTGACTGTGATCAACCGTGTGGTTCTGGTTGGACGGGTCGCGAACGATTCAGAGCTGAAGTACTCACGCGACGGGCTGCCGATCTCAGCCTTCTCGCTCTCACTCGGGCGTCCCGGCGCATGCGAGTTCATGCCCATCGTAATGTTCCGCAAGCTGGCGGAAGCCACGTCAAAGCATCTGCTCAAAGGACGGCTGGTCGGCGTCGAAGGGCGTATCTCAAGCCGGGCCTACGAGACGACCGAGGGGGAGAAGCGGCGGGTGATCGAGGTGATCGCGGACCGCCTTCGCTTCCTTGACCCGCCGCTCGTGCTCGGCGACGACGAAGACCGAAAGGCCGAGCCACGTGGCGCGACCGAAGCCTAATTGGAGATGCCGCTTACGAAGTTCGTCCTCAACGCGGTCGCAACCCTGCAGGGATGGTTCGCCGCCTTTGCTGTCCTTGCCCTTCTGTACGGGGCGTATCTCCTCTGGACCAGCGGCGACAACCCACAACACCGGTCCCGGGCGTACCAGCACATCCTCTCGGTCGCCGCGGGTCTGCTGATCGTCATTTTCGCCAAGGATCTCGTGCGGGTGGTCTTTCAATGGGCTGGCCTTTCGGCCCCGCTCTGAGCGCGGAGATGCAGCGCGCCTACGGCTGGGTGGGCAGCCTCTTGTGGGCGCACGGCTTCCCTCCCGCCGGACCGGTCTCGTGGACGCTGTGGCACATCTCCCTGCTGATCGGCGCAGCGATCGCCGTGCCGCTGCTGATCGTGGAGGCTGGTTCCGGACGAGCGGGCGTCGCCCTGCAACGTCTGCTGCTGGGGGTGTCCGGTGTGGTCGCGTCCCGTATCCTTGTCGCCTGGCTCTGGCAGCTAAACAGCGCTGCACTGGCGACGATCGCACTCGGGGTGGCCAAACACGCCATGCCGCCGCCGGCGATGTACCAAACACTCGTCCAACTGCTCGTCTTCGGCATTCCCTATCTCCTGCTGCTCCTCGGCTTAGCTCTCCTCCTCATCGTACGGCTGGCGGCCATTGCGCTATTCGTTGCCATCGCGCCCCTCCCCTGGCTCTTGTCGACGCACCATGCGTTTCGCCGCCTCCCCCTGCTCTGGCTCTATGAGCTCGCGGCCTGGACGCTGTTGCCGGCCGCCGAAGGATTCGTCCTTGTCGCGGTACGCGGCCTCGCTGGCGAGTTGCCGCTCGCGGTGCCCGCATCCGACATGCTGCTTGGCCTAGTGCTCCTGGCGGTCATGGTCCGCTTGCCGTTCACCTTGCTGCGAGGCGGCCAGAGGTGGCTGGAGCGATGAGGTGCCACGTACCGATCGACCTTCTGCGGGTCGCGCCACGTGTCTTCGGTAGCCTTGATGTCGTTCAGGCCGGTGGGCTGGCCGCTGCCGGATTCTGCGCGGTGGCATCGATCGCTGGCGAACTGCCCGCCCCGTTGGGATTTTCCTTGGCGTGCTTGGGTCTAGCCTTCGGTCTCCTGGAAGTCGATGGCGTGGCGCTGCGGCGCCTTGCCCCGCAGCTGATCGGGTACCTCATGCGCAGAGTCCAAGACAGGAGGGCGAACGGCGATGATCCGCTTTGGCTCCTCCCGCCCAGCCCCAGACATTCTGTCTTCCGGCACCGTATACGAACTCGGCCGCGTTGAATACTCCCTTCTTCCCGAGAATGAGCGGACTGCCGTGCAGCTTCGCCTGCGCGACTTTCTCCTGGCGACTCAGGGCCCGATGCGCTTCACGCTGAGCGTGCGAGCGCAGGAGCGCCGCCTATACTTGTGGCTGCGCGACGACCCGGGGAACGCCGAAGCGCTCGCAGGGCTTGGTGCACGGGTCCTCGCGGTTGGTCCTGAGAGCCCACCCGCGTTGCATGCCGAGATCGAGAACCCCGGACTGCGGCGGATCGCCAAGGGTCAGGGGCGAATTGCGCTCAGCCCACGAGCGGAGACGACTTCGGCAGGTACCCAGATGTCCCGAGAGCACCTGCGCATACTCGAAGCGGGGACCGGCTTCCGCCAACTGATGGCGGTAGAGGGGTATCCTGCTGAACTCGACGAGTTGACCCTTGAACGGCTCTGGTGGCACCAAAGCGACGTGATGGTGGCCCTTCGCATAACACCCCTGCCGGCGGCCGGCGCTCAGCGTCTGATCGATCGCCATCTCGTGCGCCTGCATGCAAGTTCCTTCCTGCGCAGCCAGCGCGGGCATCTGCCCGATGTGGAGGCGCAGCGTGCACAGGAGGATGCAGAGACGCTGCGGCGGGCGATTGTCGAAGGACGGGAACGGCTTCTCACAGTCGCTTGGCTCGTTGCCGCCGAGGGCCCCGACCGCTCATCCTGCGAGACACGTGCGGCCAAACTGCGCGAACTGTTCGCCGAGATGGGCTTCGGGTTGCGCGTGCAGCTGGGGCTGCAGCGGCAAGCAGCGAAGTGGCTTCTCCCAGAGAGCGCAGCGGCCGAACCGCCTGCCCGGCTGATGAGTGCATCGACCCTCTCCTGCATCAACCTTCTCCCCGCTGCACAGCCCCGCGTTGGCGGCGACGGGATCGGCGTGCACCTGCGCGACGGCTCCCGCGTTGAGCGCGAACGCACCACATCCGCAAACCCGATGGCTGTCGTGATGGGCGTTCCTGGGCATGGGAAGTCGGCCTTTGCCAAGGCTGAGCTGCTGCGGGTAAGACCCGAGGCGCTTTGCGTAGCGGATCCCGAGGATGAATATCGGCCGGTGCTGCGCGCACTCGGCGGCGAGGTGCTCGATCGCCTGCCGGAAGAGGGGCGTCAGCCTCTTCGGTTCGCCCTCAATCCGAGAGGCAGCGCGGACGCAGTTGGCGCTGCGGGCGACCTGGCATCCATCGCGCATTGGGCACTACGATCCGCCGACCTGCTCTCCGGTGCCTTCCCGCTTTGGCTGACGCTGGACGAAGCGCACCTCTGGCTCGCGTCTCCAGCAGGTCGACAGTCCCTCGTGGATCTTGCAAAGAGGGCGCGCAAGCGCGGCTTGATCGTCACGCTGATCAGCCAGAACGTCGGCGACTTTGCCCAGAGCGATGCCGGTCGCCTAGTGCTCGCGAATGCCGGACGGATCGTGCTCTTCCACCAGCAGCCGACCGACCTACCAACGCTCGGTAGTCTGCTGCACCTATCCGACCGCGCCTTGGACCACCTGCGCGTATGCCGCCCTGGAGAGGCCCTGCTCCTCGACGAGTATGGCCCGCTCCCGCTGCGCGTCGCGCTGACGGAGGAGGAGTTCGAGCTTGTTGATACGCGGCCTGCATTCGCGCGCCGGCCTTGATCGGCTGCGAGACCCGCTTTGGCTGCCCATTCTCTGTGCTGTCACTGCGTACCTTGGCTGGCAGGCGGCGGCCATGGTGGCCTCCCGTCCTGTGCTCGTGCCACGCAGAGCGCTCGCCGTAGGTACCCGCCTCTCACCCGCCCTGGTGCAAGTCGTGCGTTGGGACGGCGGACTGCCAAGCCAGCCCCTCCATGTGCCCGAGGGCACGCTCCGCGTGGCAGCCGTCGCAGGCCTTCCTCTCCTGGCCAACGAGGTGGGCCGCGGGACAGCCGGCAAGCCGCAAAAGCACAATCCTCTGGTCGCATTGCCAGCCTCCGCACTACTCTCTGCCCCGCCTGTCGCGCCAGGGACCCTGGTCTCCCTGTACGCTGCCGCAAGCGGAACACTGCCGCAGCTCATCTGCCCCACAGCGATGGTCGCTCCAGGCTCTACACAACAGTCCATCTTGCTAGATGTCCCGACCGCTTCACTGGCGGCGGTGGTTGATGCAATCTCCGCTGGGCGGCTGATCGTCGTTGGAGACCCGCATTAGGGAGGAGGCTACGCGTTGCGTTCGCTCTACGCGCTGCATCCAGACACAGTGCTGCAACTGCACGAGCGGGGCGCCGTGCTCTATGGTCAGCCGCTGGCCCTGTCGCTGGGGGAAACGGAAGAACGCCTGATGCAGGAAGAGTATCCGCGGATCGTCATCGACCCGGTGCTCTGCCGAACCGCAGACGCCCAGCGCGTACTGCGCCGTATCGCAGCTGTTCATCCCGGCACGGAGATCACCTGGGTGCGAGCGAACATGAGTCTTCGCGGCCTCCCGCTGGAGGCGCTGGTGCAAGAGTTGCGGGGAGAAGGCGATCTCTCGGCGCAGCAGCCGCGCTGCGCAGTCATCGTCGCGCCAGGAGACGCGGCTGCTGGCGGCTACTGTGCCCTGGCGATTGCAGCGCATCTTGCGCGCGCAAAGGATACCCTGCTCCTCGAAACGGACACGGTCGATCCCGTATACGCGAGGGCACTGCGCCTTCGCCCAACGCTCACAGCCTTCCTTGAGGGAACGCAGCCCGCAGACCAGCGTCGGCCGGGGTGGCCAGGCAATCTGACGGTAATCGCGGCGCCTGCCCGACCGGAACTCCTCTTGGAATACGGCATGGCGCCGCTCGCGCAGCGCATCCAGGAGCGCACTGGACGCTCGAATGTCGTTGTCCGTGCGAGCGCGAACCTCGGCGATCGCGGACTGATCGCCTCCTTGCCGCTGGCAAGCGATGTTCTGCTCTGCAGCCCCGAGGGTGACGGCCAATATAGCCACTGGGTGTCGCAGCTCGCGCCAGGCGCGAGGATGCGCACGGTGTCGCCGCGCAAGGCTGCCATGCGGCCGTCGAAGGCGGCGGCTGCCGGTGCGCTGCTGTGGGGCGAAGGAGGTGCCGAGGATGCAGGGTGAAACCCAGCTCTCCTACTGGCTCGGTCCGCTCGAGCCGTTGTTCGCCGACCCTGAGGTCAGCGAAATCATGGTGCTGGACCACGACCGCATCTTCGTGGAACGGGCGGGAGAACTACTTCCAACCGGCGCACGGTTCGCCGACCGCCGCGCACTGCAGGAGGTTGTCGAACGCCTGCTGATGCCACTCGGCAGGGAACTGACACAGGCCCAGCCGTTCGCAGACGGCCGGCTCGGTGAAGGAGCGCGGTTCACCGCCACCATCCCGCCGCTCACCCCTGCTCCAACCCTGACCCTGCGCAAGGAGGTGCCGATGGACCTGGGCGAAGCATGGCAGGACGCCCTCGCCGGGGACGAACGACCGCTGCGCATGCTTCGGACATGGGTGCGGGAGGGTCGCAATATCGTCATCGCTGGTGCTGCGGGTACTGGCAAGACATCACTCCTGCGCCATCTTGCCCGAGAAATCCCACGGGGGGAGCGCGTCTTGACCATCGAGGAGACGCGGGAACTCGACCTTTTGCGTATCCACCCCCACGTCGTGGCGCTGGAGACCCGCCCGGCCAACCGCGCCGGACTGTACGCGATCACCCTGGACGAACTGGTGCGGCTGGCGCTGCACATGCGCCCCGACCGGATCATCATCGGCGAGATCCGTGGAAAGGAGGCATATGACTGGCTCTCCGCTCTGGACACCGGGCACCGCGGCAGCATGACGACGCTGCATGCAACGTCTGCCCGCGACGTGCCTGAGCGCCTAGTTGCCGCGATGGCGCTTGCGCATGCTCTACCTGCTCCACTCCTGAGACGCCGCATTTTGGCGTTGCTGGGCGGGGTGGTGCATCTCAGTCGCGATGCAAGCGGGAGGCGGCATCCCACTGAAATTGTAAAGTTCGAACACGGCCAAACTGAGGTGCTCTGGCCATGACGCTACCTGCGGTCGTCGCTGCCTGGGCCTTTATGCTGGCCCAGTGGAGGGTCCAGGGAGGTAGAGGCGTGCTGCTCATCGCAGCGCCACTTGCGACATTCCTCGTGGCTTCGCGGTCCGGCCTCCTCAGCGGGGCCATCGCTGCAGTGTCGCTGCGCCTGTTTGAACAGACGCTTTCCCTCCTTGCCAAGCGACGACGCCTGGAGCGCTTGCGCGACGCGGCAGAAGAGCCGATTCAGGCGATGTTCGAGCAGGCTTCGCTGTTTGGAAGCGCAGAACTGTGCGCCCTCGCCGCCCTCCCCGCTTGTGGACCACGCCTGCGGCCAGTTTGGCAGCGGGCACTTGCAGAGTGGCTTCGCGGCAGCGCGAGCGAAGAGGCTTTTCGCACGGTGGGGCGGAGCGAGGGTCTCCCGCTGCTCGTGCAGTTGGGAAGGGCCCTCTCTCTGAGCAGGCGCAGCGGTACGCCGCTCGCGCGCCATCTGGCAGTTCTATTGGAGGATGCAGCGGAAGAGAGGAGGAGACGCCACGAGGCCGGGGCGCAAACCTTCCCCTTCTTCGCGGTGACGGCCGGCCTCGCGGGCGTCGTGCTGCTGGGTTCGGTCTGGGTCCTGGCTCAGGGTCAGGGCGTCGGGCTGACATACTGGATCGCCATCGCGGCACTGCTCACCTCTGGGAGCATCCCACTCGCAACCGCTCAACTGCTGCCATGACACTCTGGATGCTGCCCGCCGCCATCGGGGCCTGGGCCGCGGGCAAACGAGACCTTAAGCACCTTCTCCCCTACACCATAGCGGCACTATGGGGTCCTCTCGGCCTATGCCTTGCGGCCGTTGCCCCACTTGCTGCGCGGACGGCTGTGGGCGTCCTGCATCGACTGGAGGCCTCTGCTGCCGGTGACGCCGTCCGACGTTCGGTGCCGATTCTGCTCACAGATCTCGGGATGGCGGCGGAAGCCGGTCAGCCCCTGCACACAGCGCTGCGTGACGCCGCCGACTACGGCGATGGGCCCCTTGCCGACGCACTACGGCGGTTCGGAGAGCATGTGGATTCCGGATCCAGCGTCGCACAGGCCTTGGAACACCTGCGGAGGGATCTCTCGACCCAGCAGACCGATCGGCTGATCGGCCTCCTGTCCCGCGATGCGCAGCTCGGCCTTCCACTTGCAGCCTCGGTCTCACGCTACCGGCGCAACTGGCTCAGCGAAGCTAGGCGGGACGCGGACCGAACGGTCGCGTACCTGCCGTATGTCTTCACCGCGATGGCGGGTCTGCTGTTGCTGGAGGGAGTCGCGCTACTAGCAGTACCTTGGCTCGTGTCCCTGTGGCGAACCTTCTAGCCGAGGAGCTTAACGCACATGCAGCGCGATGAGGAAAGCAATTGTGTCGTAGCCTGCATGCGCAACCATGGCAATGTAGATGTTGCTTCGCAGCACGAGCAGCGACAGTGCTACGCCGATCGCGAAAATCACCACAAACGGACCGGGTGCAAGACCCCAACCGAGATGAAACGCTGCGAAGATGGCGCTCTCAAGGATGATCGCAAGCCAGATCATTCGGCTTGGCAGCAGGCTGCGCAGTGAACGCAGCACATAGCCGCGGAAGGTGGTTTCTTCAGCGAAACCCGCGACTATTGCCATCAGCAGCAAGAGCCATGGCGGGCCGATCCCCTGCACGAAGGCGCGCTGCGTCAAAGACCCCTGCACAGCATGCAGCAGCAGGAGGATGATGCCGATCACCTCGACCAGCACCAGGAGCCCGCCAGTCGCCATCAAACCGAAGCCCAAATCGCCCAGCCGCGGGCGGCGGTCCAGTATGTCCGCAAGACGCACATCCTTGCGTAGCCAGAGCCCCATGGCCACAATCGTCGCCGCTTCTCCAAGGATCTGCGAGAGGACGACGCCATCGGGCGAAAGCTCCCGCATCAACCGGCGCACCGCTGACGTGGTAAGGATCAGCTGGAGGTGGATGTCCGCCCCGTGGCCGCGCAGTACGGCGAGGATCAAGAGGGAGAGTGTCGACGCTGCGAACAGCGCGGCGTACGCCACAAACGGCGCCAGCACGGCGCGTGCGATCGCTCCTCTGCGACGCGGTGGCAGCACTACTCCTCCTCCTTCATCGTCTTGGCAGGGAGACGACCCGGTTTGCGGCCTGCCCGTTGACCCTCCGTGAACCCCTTGGACCACGCCTTGTCGTCGAACGCACTGTGGATGCGAATGGTGCGGGAGGCGACTGGCCGATGTCCGTTGACGTAGTCGCGCACAGACGCGGGCGTCTGGACGACGAGTGCTTCGCTTGCCGCCTGGTCCTGCAAAAGGCTCTCCACGCCGCTGAGAAATCCTTGCGTGAAGTCGTTCTGCGCTGCGGTTGCCGCCTTGCCTCTCCCGAAGGACCGGCGCGCCGCGCCGTGCGCGTGGGTCAGTTCCACGTATGAAAAGCAGGCTGCGTCCGGTGTGTCTCCGACTCCGATAAAGGCTATGCTCTGCCGCCCGTCCGCTTTGCGCAGAAGCGCCTCGCAGGCAAAGTTCCCTGCGATGATGACCGCAAGGCGCCGGGACCACCAGGGTAGCCGGTCACTGGCCCGCGTCGTGATCTCGCGCACGGTTTCCTGTTCCTCAAGCTGCCCGGATTCTGGGCGAAGACCGGCGCGCAATGCTAGGCGCTGAGCTGCCAGTGCCGCCGCCTCTGCTTCCGCGGTCGACGGGTTCCGCTTCGCGAGCGCCATCAACTTGCGTAGTTTCTCGGTTGAATGCTCCATGACGATATAGTTTTCTCCTCTGCGCAGCAGGTTCCTGGCAGCAACTTGCCCTGCCGTTTCCTCCGCACAAGGTTTGGGCAGACCGGGGCGGCCAGCGTCGCCATAACCTTGGCAAAACGTGGCGGAGGGATGTGCGCTGCGCAAGACGAGCGGGAGACCGTCGCTTGCGCTCGCGTCGCAATCCGCTCAGAGCAGACCGATTTCGATCGGCAGCAGCAGGTGCACGAACTGTACTGCGCACAGCATGGCCGGATATGCGAGCCGGTTACGGAATCTGGCTTTGGGTATGGGCGTCCGCAAGAAAGGACTCAAGTGTCTCCTGGACGAAATCCTCGACGGTCGATGTCGCTTTGTGGCACCCATAGGGGCCGTCTTTTGCAGCTGCATTCGCAATCAAACGCAGAGGCCGCGAGGCTTTTGTGCGGTGGTGGATAGATGCGGCGGAGCGTTTGGTTGGGCCTCTTCGCGGCAGCGGCGATCGCCGTCTGCCTGCCAGTGCTGTTCACACACGTGCCGCCAAAGGGCAGCGGCGGAAGCATCAACCTGTCCAAGTGGAACTTTGGGGCAGGCGGGCCCGTCCCCCTGACGACCGGCTGGCAGTTTAGCGGAAGGAGCGGCGCGGGTTCCGAAACCGCACAAGGCACGTTCCTGCCTATACGGCCTGGGGTGTACAAGCTTGCTTTGCGCACGCCCCCTCGGGCGCAAAGCCTCGCCCTCTACCTCGACGACGCTTCCGACCTCCGCATCTACGCAGGCACCAGGCGACTTTCCCCTAGCGGCGCACGGTCCGGGACGCCGTTTCTGGAGACGCTGTCCTTCAGACCCGCAACGACGGGCACAACGGTCCTGACAATCGAGAGCCGCGCAGCGGGCTCCGTCTCGCGGCCTCCGATTCTCGGCGAGCCGGGCCAGGTCGACCGGCTGGCGCTCTTGGCACTGCTCTCTCAGGCCGTCTTTGTAGGCGGATTCCTTCTGCTCGGGATCTACCAGTTCGCGGTCTTCCTCGGACGCCGAGAAGACCGCGCTTCGCTGTTCTTGGCCCTCGTCTGCGCAGCGGTGGCTTTGCGCACTGCAGTGGGCGGCAGCGATCTACCCGCGATCTTCCTGCCCTGGCTCACCAGCGTCTCGCGGTTGCGAGCAGAACTGTTTGTCAGCTTCGCGGCGCTGTGGGCCGGCGTCTGCTTCCTCGGCGTCGCCTTCCGCAGTCAGGTGCCGCGTACAGCAGGCCGCGTCTCGTCAGTCGTATTTGCAGTGGGAGCGCTGATCTCGGTCGGCCTATCGCCATCGTCTCTCCCCTGGCTGCAAGACACATTCCACGTGCTGCTTGCCGCGTACTTCCTTCTGATGGGGCTGGTCGCCTGGCGCGGAGTCCGGCAGGGTGCGGACGGCACCTTGCTGCTCCTGCTTGGCCTCTTCGCGCTGGCCGCCACGGGGTTGCACGATGCGCTGACGGTCGCGATCGGGCTGCTGCCGTTGCCGCTTGCCCCTGTGGGCCTAGCGGTGCTGGTCGGCACCCAAGCGCTCTGGCTCGCACAGCGCACCGCGCTGCAGATGCACCGGGAGGCGGTTCTTTCCAGGGAAAACGAGCGGCTCCTCAATCGAGCGGACCAGCAGCTGAGGGATCTGAGGTCATCGAGAACGCTTCTCCTTGAGCGCGAGGAGAGCGTCCGGCGAGATATCGCCGAAATGCTGCATAGCAGGGTGCAGACCCGGCTGCTCCTCATCTGGCATCGACTCGGAGACATCGAGCAGCAGATCGAGACAGTGCCCGATGCGGTACGTGCATCGCTAGCAGCTATCCGCGCGGACCTGGACGCGGTGCGGGAGAGGGATATTCGTGAGGCGAGCCACCGTCTGCACCCGAGCGTGATCGACCTCGGTCTCCTGCCTGCACTGCGCACCGTGGCTGACAGCTACGCGGACAGACTCTCCGTACGCGTGCGCGCCGACCGCAGTGTGACCGCTCTCGACCGCAGTCCTCACAAGCGCTTCCCGCTGCCGCTGCGGCTGAGCATCTATCGCGCGGTGGAGGAGGCGCTGCAGAACACCGCCCGCCACTCCGAGGCGACCCGGGTGGCGATCTACCTGCGACTGCGAGATGGGCGACTGCGCCTGCGCGTGCGGGACGACGGCGTGGGAATCGATCCCGCTGCGCTGTCGCCCGGGCTGGGTCTGCGCAGCATCGCCGCCCGGGTCGCGCTGCACGACGGCACCTGGCGAATCATCAGCGCGCCGGGACAGGGCACCGCACTGGAGATCGATCTCCCGGTGCCGACACCCGAGACCATTGTTGGAGGTGGGCAGTTTGGCACGTCTACGCGTCGTCCTAGTTGAGGATGAAGACCTCTTTCGCAGCATGCTGGCCGATGCGATCTCTCAGGACCCGCAACTGGAAGTAGCCGGCGCGTTCGCAGGCGGATCCGCGGCACTGCAGGCATCGTTCGACCCGCCGCCTGACGTTGCGTTGCTCGACATCGTGCTAGAGGGGGGGATGAACGGAGTCGAGCTTGGGATCGCGCTGCGTGCGCGCTACCCCGGCATCGGCGTCGTCCTCCTGTCGAACCATCGCAACCCTGCATACCTGACCGCCTTGGACCCGAATGCGTCGTCGGGGTGGTCTTATCTTTGCAAACGCACGGTGCG
Source organism: Bacillota bacterium (assembly GCA_021793645.1). Classification (GTDB taxonomy): domain Bacteria; phylum Bacillota; class Sulfobacillia; order JAJZYS01; family JAJYTV01; genus JAJYTV01. The sequence goes on along the minus strand of JAJYSJ010000044.1, from coordinate 906 downwards.
CGATGTCGAAACGGTGCGGCGCACCATTCAGGGCACAGCGCTGGGCCTCGTGGTACTGGACTCGGAGCTGCTCGCATCCTTGCGCCCGCGGGAGAACAGCCGAATCAGCCGGCTGCCGCCCCGGCGGTATGAATTGCTGCAGGAGATCGCACGAGGCTACACAAACGCGGGGATCGCCGCGAATCTTGGCATATCAGTCAAGACGGTAGAGAACCAGATCAACCTCCTCTACCGCGACCTTGGCATTGACACAGGCAATTCAGCCATCCAGCCGCGTGTCCGAGCCGTTCGGCTGTTCCTCGACGAGACACGGACTACAGAGGTCAGCTAGGGTCTCCCAGGAGATATCGCACCGCTTCAGGCAGGTGACGGAGCGTGCCGACATGCCCCGCACCGGGAATGACGGTGATCTCTGCCCCTGGTATGGAGTCCGCAAGGATCCGCGCGAGGCGCAAGGGTGCCGTTTCGTCGCGGTCGCCGTGCCATAGCCTGATCGGCGTACGGATGGAAGAGAAGTCGACACCCCAAGGTCTCACGAATGCAATCGCGTCCTCGATCGGTCCCTCGAGCCGCCTGGATCCTTCCCGCTGCGTCTCGACAAGGCCCTCGTACACTGCGCGCGACTCCTGCAGGAGGGCACGGTCATAGTCCGGCAAGGATGCGACGATCTGCCGCACGCTGTTTTCCGGGTCCTGAATCGTGTGCGACGCTTGTTGTGCTGCGAGCGGTCCAAGTGCGCCCGGGGCGCGGCGTGCCACCCGCAGGATAGCCGCCTGAACCCTACCCCTTACCCACATCGCGCCTAGGGTGAGCAGCGATCCAGGCTGCGGTGAAGATCTCCATGCGCTGAAAGCCGCGCCAGAGGACCTTCACGCCAGGCATGCCGTCGTTCTTGCGGGCTAGGAA
>JAJYSJ010000043.1 GCA_021793645.1 Bacillota bacterium | reverse complement strand
AAGAGGTCGCACGCAAGGGCCGCTGCTGCACGGGGCAGCCGCGGCCCTCCGACGCGAAGGCTAGATGAAGAGCGTGATCTGCCCGTCTTCGCCATTTCGATGAACTCCCCGACTCCGGCGACACCGTCCACGACATCCTCGAGATCCTCCGGCCGTAGACCGAAGAGGCCCATCGTCATGCCGCAGGCGATGATACGGACATGGCCGATCTCCTTCGCCGTCTCGAGCATCGCGATGAGGGACGGCACCTTGTGCCACACCAGCAGATCCTTGAACCCGGCTTCCCTGTCCTTGAAGGTGGCGGATACGGGCATGTCGCCGATCGCACCACGCCGGAAGGCCAGGACACCCCACATGGTGAGGACGATCTCGACCTCGCGCTGCATCGCCGCCGCACCGGGAGCCAGCACGCCGACGGGCAAGAGCTTGTCGGCTTCGCCGGACGCCAGAATGACGGAAATGCGTTGTGCGGGCACCACAATTCCTCCCTGGTCATGCGCCGCGCCGAACGTTTGCCGAGAACGCCACCAGGAAGCGCCGCGCGTACTGGATCCCTGGATCCTTCTGCAGCCGGCGCAGCGCCAAGAGCCTGATCGGCCGCGAACTCTGCTGGGCCTCGCGCCGCGCCGCCAGCGCGGCCACCTCGATCCGCGGCACGGCCACCTCCACGCCCACCGCTGAACCGAGCGCCGCCAGCACTGCGAGGCCCTGCTCGAGGAGCGGGGCGACCTCGCGCGTCTTGCGCGGCAGGCTGAGGATCTCGGGACTCGTCAGGTAGTCGAGGGCGGTGGTGGCACCCTCCGCGACCTCGCCGAAACGGGCCACCATGTGTGGCGTCAGCGAGGCGAAGACTGCGTTCACGACGTTGAGGCCTTCGACGCCAAGGTCGGGGTATCGACCGGGGCGCTCCGAGCGTGCGGCGGTGTGGCCGAAGCGAAATGATCTTGTCCCGGGAATAGGCTGTAGGAGCACGCTTGCGAGGAGGAGATCCATGGCACGTTTCGAGAACACCTTTCCTCCATACGAGGCCTTCGGCAGCCGTACGCTGTCCCTGCAGTCGCCAAATCTGCGCGGCACCGATGTGACCGTAGCGCAGGCGGTCTACAACCCCATGCTGACTGCGATGAACCCGCCAGAGCGCCCGATGGGTAGTCCGATCACGGTGGACGGCATCTTCGGCCCGCAGACCCAGGGGGCGCTGCGCGACGGTTCTGACGCCGGAGTTCATCCCCGGTGGATCGCTTTGGCTGCGCCAGGGGCCGGGCCACGAGGCGACAGTCATCGTCACGGGCATCAACCTGCCGAGCCCCTCGACGTTCGGTTCCAACTACGACCGCTACTGGTACACGATCCAGGGAGAACTCGTGCGCCAGATGGCCGAGGTGGAGCCAGGCTTCGCAATGTGGCAGGGCGTGCACTCCGGACTGATATGGTCGTGCCGTTCCCGCCCAGCGCAAGGATCTTTGTGCAGGCCGGCGACCACGCAGAACCGAACGGACCGGTGGTGCTCAGCGGCACGCTGGCGGACTGTACCCTAGAGCAGTAGCGGCTTCAGGGTGCGCATGACGTTCGGTCGGGCCAGAAGGGGAGCAGAGTCCGGGTCGGTACCCGCATGCCGGTTTCGGGTAGCCATTCTCAGACCACGCGATCGCAGTCGCCGACATTCGCAGAGGCGCAGGCTCAACGCCTGCCGCGGCTGCACTTGCCCCCGCTTGCCGCAGGGGAGGTGGGGGTCGTTTTGCGTTGACCTGAGTCCCTCCGGCCACCGGACTCCTCGCGGAACTGGCCATTCGGTGCAGGTGCGAATGGCCACGGCGAAGAACGCAGGTTGGTACGCCTATGGTGCAAGTGGACTGGCCATTTGGACGTAGGCCTGGAGCGGGATCGTCAACTCTCCGGACGTTGGATGCGGTGGCCATGTCGACGAGCTTCGTCCCTGGGAGGGATGGGTCAGATGATCAACGTCATCGCGCGTGTGCGGGAATCACTCGCGGAGATCGACTCCGCAGGCAGAAAGGATGCCGCGCGGCCGATCTACCACCGACTCGTCAGCTGTCTCAGCGCGTCGGTGGCGGATGGCAGTGTGCCGATCGGCACCCGTCTGCCCTCGGAGCGGCAGATGGCCAACGCGCTGGCAATCAGCCGAACGACGGTCCAGAACGCATACAGAAAGCTCGAGTCGCAGGGATACCTCGAGTCGCGCCGGGGAAGCGGGACGTTCGTCTGCGCACGTCCGGAGTGGGCGGTGAAAGCTGCTTCCCGACCACGGAGGAACTACGCGCGGAATGTCTCGGCAACGAGCAACACCTTTCTCTTGGACTTAATGCAAGCCGCAACGGAGACCCACAGGTACAGCTTCGAGACGGGCATGCCCGACCCGGCGCTGCTCCCGACGGCGGAGTTCGAGTCGATCATCGCGGATCTGTTTTCACGGCGGTCGGGCGAGTGGATCTCCTACTCGCCGACCCAGGGGGTACCCCGCTTCCGCTACGCCCTGACGCAATCCCTGCTGAACTTCCGGGGGCTTGCGCAGGTTCCCACGGACCAGGTGCTGGTGCTCACGGGTTCCATGCAGGGGATCGATCTTGTGAGCAGGCTTCTGCTGAACCCCGGGGACGCGGTGATGGTCGAGAACCCGACCTTCCCCGGTGCGATCCAGATCTTCCGGAGCTACGGGGCGAAGCTCGTCGGAGTTCCGGTGGACCACGAGGGCATCGCGGTCGAGGCGATGGAGGAGCTCCTGGAGCGCCATCGCCCAAAGCTCCTCTACATCCAGACCACTCTGCAGAACCCGACAGGCGCGACGCTCTCGCGGAGTCGGCGCATGCGGCTTTTGGAGTTGGTCGACCGCTACCAAGTGCCCGTCCTCGAGGACGACGCCTATGGGCTCCTGCAGGACTCCCTCGAGACACGACCTCTTAAGGCGGACGATCCGGACGACCTTGTGATCTACCTCAGTACGCTTTCCAAGATCGTCTCTCCGGGCCTGAGGGTGGGATACCTCGTGGCGGAGGAGGGCCTCGCGCGCGACCTTGCCCAGATCAAGCAGCTCACCGACCTGCACACGAGCACCATCAGCCAGTACCTCGTGGAGGGATGGCTCAGCACGGGCGATGTCCGAGGCCATCTGCAGCGGTGCCGCGCCACGTACCGCGAGCGGGTGGACCTCGCGTTCCGCATCCTGCAGGGAGATGGAACGTTGCGGCCCTACATGGAGCCGACCGGCGGATTCTACCTCTTCTGCGGGTTGCCGGAGCCGCTCACCGCCGCGAAGCTGCGGGCGCACAGCGTCCAGCGCTCCGTGATCTTCGCCAGCGGAGACGCGTTCACCGTCGACGGATCGCTCGGCAACTACCTGCGGCTGTGCGTGAGCTCCACTGACCTTCCCACGATCCGCGTCGGCCTCGAGCGGATGCTTCGCCTGGTCGAGGAGCTCGCCGCAACGGCGAGCTGACGAGGCAAAGTGGCCTGCTCGGCAAAAGACCACTTTGCGCGTTGGATATTTACGTCCGGTTACGAGCCGGGTAAGAAGGGAGGCAGACCCCTGAAGGAAAGGACTGGCCAGGTATGTCTCCTTCCCCACGGACGAGTGACGACGCGTATAGCTTGTTGCATCACATCGGCAAGACACCAATGTTGCGGATTCGCCGGCTGCCCGGCAGTGTAGAGCACCTACTGTTCGGCAAGGCCGAATTCCTGAACCCAGGGGGTAGCGTAAAGAGCCGGACTGCGCTTGGGCTCATCCAAGGCGCCGAGTCGGAGGGCCTTCTGCACGCCGGCAGCGTGATCATCGAGGCGAGCAGCGGCAACGAGGGGATCGCACTGGCGATGCTGGCGGCCCATCGGGGGTACTCCGTCCAGATCGTAATGCCGGCAGACGTACCGAAGGAGCGTCAGCGGATCATCGAGGCCTACGGTGGTGAAGTGGTTCTGGTGACGCCGGCGGAGACGATCCAGGAAACGATGCAGCGTTGCCTTCAGACGGCCGAGGAACTCGCGAGCAAGGAAGGCACTTTCTACGCTCGTCAGTTCGAGAACCCCTTCAACCCACGCATCCACGAGGAGAGCACGGCCCTAGAGGTCCTGGAGCAGGTGGACGGCGAGATCGGTGCCATCGTGGCCGGCGTGGGGACCGGAGGCACGTTGATGGGGATCGCCCGCGTCCTCAAGCGCCACCTTCCGTCGATACGGGTCGTGGCGGTGGAGCCGGCGACGGCTGCCGTCCTGTCGGGCGGCACGAACCGGACCCACACCCAGTACGGCATCGGCGAGGGATTCGTACCGCCGCTCGTAGACGTGGACCTGATCGACGAGGTCGAGACGGTCACTGACGAGGAGGCGTACGAGACCGCGAGAGACTTGGCGAAGTACGAGGGGCTGCTCGTCGGCATCACGAGCGGCAGCAACGTCGTCGCTTCTTTGCGGGTCGCGAGCCGCCTTGGACCAGGACAGCGGGTCGTGACCATCCTGCCGGATTCCGCGGAACGGTACTTCTCCAGCGATCTCTTCTCTTCGTAGGCGACCCTGCCCGTTCAATGCCGCGCCGTCCCATGCCGGATTGGCGTTGAAGGAGGAGAGCCCCGTGGCTGATCAGTCATCCAGGCCATCGCAGCTCAAGAAGCGCGACCGCCTCGCGCGCGCGGTGCGGTCGCAACCGGTCGACCGGCCTCCGATCTCGTTCTGGCGCCACTTTCCTGACGTAGACCAGGATCCCGTGACGCTCGCGCAGGCCATGATCGACTTCCAGACTCGCTACGACCTGGACCTCGTCAAACTGATGCCGAGCGGCATGTACTCCGTGGTGGACTACGGCGTCGTGACGGGTGCGCCGAATCCCGTGATCGGCGCGCGGGCCCGCGTCGGCGGCGACATCGCTGACGTGCACGACCTGCTGGCGCTGCCCGCCGTCCATCCCACGAAGGGTTCTTTGGGTGCGGAACTAGAGGTGATCCGTCGCGTAAAGGGCGCGCTCGACCCGGACGTCACGGTGATCGAGACGATCTTCAGTCCCTTGACGATGCTCGCCAAAATGTCCCCCGCGCCCCTGGGCGTCGTCTTCGAGCGGCTGGGTACGCGGCTATCCGATGTGCTCAAGCAGCTGGCCGACGACGTGATCGCGTTCGCGCAGCAGAGCATCTCTGCTGGCGCGGACGGCTTCTTCTACGCGACGCAGTGGGCGGAAACGGAACTCCTCACAGATGCGCAGCATGAGCAGTTGGCCGCGCACTACGACATGGCGGTGCTGGAGACGCTGCGGGAGCACCTCGTCATGCTGCATCTGCACGGCGCCTTCACGCGCTTCGAACTGGCCGACCGGTACGGCGTCGACTGGGTGAACTGGGAGGACCGCGACAGCTTGCCGTCCCTGGCGCCCGCCCGGGCGATGACGTCCGCAGGGCTGGCGGGGGGCATTCCTCGCGCGTCGAGCTCCCTCTCCGGAAATCCGGCGCTGGGCGCGCGCTATGTTGACGACTCCATCGCGGCCATGGGCTCCGACAGCCGCCTGATGATCGCCCCGGGGTGTGTGCTGCACCAGGACGTGACTCCGGCGGTCATGCGGGCCATGCGCCAAGCAGTGGACAACGCTGCGGTCCGTTCATGAGCAGGCGAGCGGTGAAGCGGATGCGCAGAAGGCGGGTGACTGGATGAACCTGGTCCTGGAGGCGGTCGGGTTCGGCATCGTCACAGCTGCGATCCTCGCGCTGGGCGCGGTCGGGCTGACGCTGCAGTTCGGGGTGACGAACTACGCGAACTTCGCGTTCGGGGATTACATGACGCTCGGGATCTACCTCGTATGGGTGCTCTCAGTGGGCCTGCACCTGCCGCTGTGGCTCGCGGTGGTCATCGGGGTGCTGGCGGTGGCGGCGATCGCAGTTCTCATCTCGGAGTTCGTCCTCTGGCCGTTCGCGCGGCGGGGGTCGACGCCCCTGATCATGCTGATCATCACGTTCGGCGTTGCCTTAATCGTAAACAACTCGATCTTGGCCATCTGGGGTGCGGACTCGCAGTCGCTGCCACTGAACGCGACGAACGGAGCCATCCACCTCGGGCCGTTCATCTTCACCTCCGCCCAGCTGCTGATCGTCGTGCTGAGCGTCGCGGTGATGTTCGCGGTGCACCTGGTGCTGACGCGAACGAGGCTCGGCAAGGCGATGCGGGCAGTCGCCGACAACTCGGACCTGGCACGGGTGACCGGCATCCCGCCGTCCCCCATCACCCGCTTCACGTGGGGGCTCACGGGTGCGCTCGCCACCCTATCCGGCGTCGCCCTGGCGGCGAGCACCGGCAGCTTCACGCCGTCGCTGGGCGAGGGGTTCCTCTTCGTGCTCTTCGCCGTCGTGATTCTGGGTGGAGTCGGCAAGCCCTACGGGGCGATGCTGGCCGCGGTGATCGTCGGACTGGTCACGGAGGTCAGCGCGCTTGTCGTCCCACAGTACAAGCTCGACGTGGCGTTCGTCGTGCTGATCTTGGTCCTGCTCCTCCGGCCTGAAGGCCTCATCCGATCCCCGGGAAGGGCGTGAGCGGATGTCACTGATCGAAGCCCTCGGGGCTACCGTGCTCATGTACGTGATCATCTACGCCATCCTGAGCCTTGGACTGAACCTGCAGTACGGTACGACGGGCATCGTCAACTTCACCTACTACACGTTCGTGGCCATCGGCGCGTATTTCGCCGGGGTGACCGCCATGGGCGCGCCGCCTCCCGGCAGCGGCGAGGCCTACATCCTCGGTTGGAGCCTGCCGTTCCCAATCCCGCTCATCATCGGCGGCCTCATGGCCGGAGTCGCGGGGGGCCTGCTGGCGCTGATCGCCTTCCGCAGGCTGAGGAGCGACTACCTCGCGATCGTGACGCTGTCCGCCGGCACCGTCGTCTTCGACATCGTCAACAACGCGACGAACCTCTTCAACGGCTCGGACGGCATCTACGGGGTGCCGGCGCCCTGGGTCCAGACCTTCGGGCTGCCGCCGCAGGACTCGTACCTGGTGTTGATTCCGATCGGTCTCGTGGTGCTGGCGATCTGCTGGCTGATCGTCCACCTGATCGACGGGTCCCCGTACGGACGCACGCTGCGCGCCATCCGCGACAATCGGGACGTCGCGGAGGCGTTCGGCAAGAACGCCTTCCGCCATCAGATGGGGGCGATGATCCTCGGCTGTGTCTTCGCGGGCCTCGGCGGCGCGCTGACCGTCGAGTTCGTCGGCGCCCTCGACCCTGGCGGCTGGACAACCGTGGAGACGTTCATCGTCTGGGCCGCGGTGATCCTGGGAGGCGCGGGCAGCAACATCGGTGTCGTCCTCGGCGCGCTGATCGTGCAGGGCGTGATCATCCAGGGTACGCTGTTCCTTCCGGCGTTCGGCGGCGAGGCGCTGGTGCCTGCGCTCCGCAACATCGCCATCGGGGTCCTGGTGATCGTGGTGATGTACTTCCGGCCGCAGGGCCTCATCCCGGAGCGTCGGCACCGCTACGACCGGCTGTTCGGGCGGCCCGGGGGCATGGCGCCTCCGACGCCGCCGACGCAGCCTGGCGATGGGGAGGCGGTCTCGTGAAGGAGCAGCCCATCGTCGCCACATCGACGCCCTCGCCGCTCCTGCGCGTCCGCGACGTGCACCGGAACTTCGGTGGCCTCCAGGCGCTGACTGGCTGCACGCTCGACGTCTTCCCGGGAGAGATCTGCGCCCTCGTGGGCCCCAATGGAGCGGGCAAGAGCACACTCGTTTCCTGCGTCGCGGGATCGCTGCCGGCGACGAGAGGGCAGATCTTCCTCGACGACAAGGATGTCACGCGGATGCCGACGTACGAGCGAGCGCGGCTCGGGTTGGTCAGGACGTTTCAGCTGTCGCAGGAGTGGCCGGGCATGACCGTGCTGGAGAATGTGCTCGTCGCCGCCGCGGACCAGGAAGGCGAGACGCTCTGGTCGGCGCTCGTGAACCGCCGACGACTCTACGCGCGAGAGCGCGAGATCGTCGCCAAGGCCCGCGAGATCCTCGCGGTGTTCGGGCTCGACCACATGCGCGACGACCTCGCGGGCACGCTGAGCGGCGGCCAGAAGCGGCTCCTCGAACTTGCGAGGGTCGCGATGTCCCGCGCGCGGCTCGCCTTCTTGGACGAGCCGATGGCCGGCATCAACCCCTCGCTGCGCGACCGGATCATCCAGCGCATTCGTGACCTGCGCGACCAAGGCGTGACGTTCGTGGTGATCGAGCACAACCTCGGCATCGTCGGTGAGCTCTGCGAGCGGGTGGTTGTGCTGGCCGGCGGAGCGGTCATCGCCGAGGGCACGCTCGAGGAGCTGCGGCAGAACACGCAGGTTGTCGAAGCCTACTTGGGAGTGGCGAACGCATGAGCGCTCTTACAGCTGAGCAGATCACGGCAGGGTACAGGGGCGTGCCGGTGGTGCGGGGCGTCGCCCTGCACGTGGAGGCGGGAACCACGGTCGCGATCGTCGGGCCGAACGGCGCCGGCAAGTCGACCTTCCTCAAAGCGATCGTCGGGCTGCTCAAGGGTACGACCGGAACGGTCCGCGTCAACGGGACCGACGTCTCCGGCTGGCCGACGCCTGCGATCACCCGGCAAGGACTCGGGTACGTTCCGCAGGTATCGAACGTCTTCCCAAGCCTCACCGTGCAGGAGAACCTCGAACTCGGCTGCTACGTCTCGCCGAAGCTGTACCCCGTGCAACTGCCGAAAGTCCTCGAACTGTTCCCGGACCTCAGGAGCGCCCTGCGGCGCAAGGGTGGGGAGCTGAGTGGAGGGCAGCGCATGATGCTCGCCATCGGACGCGCGCTGATGGCGGACCCGAAGGTGCTGCTGCTTGACGAGCCGACGGCGGGGCTCTCGCCGCTCTACGCGCAGAAGGTGTGGTCCCTAATCGGCGACGTCGCCGGTTCCGGCGTCGGCATCCTCGTCGTCGAGCAGAACGTCGGCATGGCCTTGGCCGGATCCGACTGGGTCTACGTACTTACCGGCGGCCGCAACAACGTCGATGGTCCCGCCAAGGACATGAATCCGGTACGGCTCGGCGAGATCTTCCTTGGCGCTGGAGGAGGTGATGTGGCCGAGGTTCGTCGCGGGTAACCCTGCGCTGCACCTCGGGAGGATCGGCAACGCCACTCTCTGGGCCGCGATCCCAAGTACGGGCACACGGAAGGGGGAGCATCGTGAAGGGTCCGACAACTACCACCAAGGTTGCAGTTGCAGTCCTAGGGGTTGCGCTGTTCGCGGCGGGCTGCGGTTCGTCCACGTCGACGACGTCCTCGTCGTCGAACAGCAAGGTCACCATGGCGCTGATGGCGCCGCTGAGCGGCAGTTTCGCGTACGTGGGCCAGTGGCTGGTGCACGGAGCGGCCGTCGCGACGTACGAGGTCAACTCGAACGGCGGCGTGCTCGGCCACAAGCTCACGACGGTCGAGGCCGACACGGCCGGTGACCCGGTCGACGCAGTTCCGGCGTGGAACCGGCTGGCGTCCGAGAAGCCGGCGTTCGAGATCGGACCGACGGCGCTGACGATCGAGTCCGTGATCCAGAAGTACGATTCCGCGCAGCTGCCCGACTTCACCATCGCGGGCACGACGGAACTCGACAACATGAACTACAAGTACGTCTTCCGCACCGGCCCGTCGGACTCCACGCTGGCCAAGGCCATGGCGGCCTACGCGATCCACCAGCACCTCACGAAGGCGCTGCTCATCTTCGCGAACGGCGTCAGCTCGCAGACCCTGGTGGCACCGCTGACATCCGGGTACCAGGCGCACGGCGGCACGATCACGGACAAGCTCATCCTGACGCCGGACCAGTCCTCGTACCTCAGCGAACTGACCCAGGCGTTTGCAACGCACCCGGACGCCGTGTTCATGCAGCTCGGCCCGAACACATCGGCCACCGTGTTCCATGACATGCAGGAGCTCGGCGACCTCAACATCCCGATCATCGACACCGACAACGGCACGAACGTGGCCGTAGCCAAGGCGATGGGTCTCACTACGGCGTCGAAGCTGCTCACTGGCATGACCGCGACCGCTCCGAGCGGCCCTGCGTTCAAGTCGTTCCTCGCGGCCTACAAGCACGTCTACCACACGTCCACGTACCTTCCGCTGACGCCGGACGAGTACGACGGCGTGATCATCGCGGCGCTCGCCATGACGGCGGCCAACAGCACGAACCCGTCTGTCTGGATCAACAAGGTTGTGTCCGTCAGCAACCCGCCTGGAACGGCGTGCTACACGTACTCCTCCTGCGTCGCTGACCTGAAGGCGGGCAAGCAGATCAACTACCAGGGCGCATCCGGCCCGGAGGACTTCAACAAGTACCACAACACCTTCTCCGGCTGGACCGTTGTGAAGTGGACGACCTCCGGTACGCTGACGCCGGTCTACACGGTGCAGCCGAACGTGATCGCGAACTACTGATCCCGATACCACCAGCGGTACCTCGGAACACCACGACAGGCGCAGCGAGAGCTGCGCCTGTCGTGGTGTTCCGAGGTACGCTTTGCCGTGCGTTCCGTCTTGGTGGGAGAGCACGCTGATGGCTGATCAAGCGGTCCGCGTCCGAGACGTCGACATCGGTCAGTTGACATGGCGTGCATCGGGCCCGTATCCAGAGACCAGAGATGGGAGAAGTGGAATCGACCTGTTGGATGTCCTCAACAAGGGTCGAACGCGTCGGCCAGGTGCGCACGTGCACGCCCCTAGCACGGGGATTCTCCTTGCGCAAGAGAGCCGACGAAGGTCGGATGGGGTTATACTGCAAAGGCAAGAAGAGGCACTACTAGGCTGGTTGGGTGAGGTGTGTGGACAGTGGCGAAGGGTGATGTCGATGCGCTGGTGTTGGGTGCGGTAAACACATGCTGGCGCGAACCCATCGATTTGCCCACCCTCCTGACGCTCTTGCGTTCCAGTCAGGAACCTGGACACTGGCGGGGGCCGGTCAGGCAACTCTTTGCAGATGTCCCTTTGCCTGCGTTCGTCCGGTTCGCACACAGGCACCAACTCTCTCGTCGGGAGCTTGGTTTGTACTACGCGCGCCACATTGCCTCACGCAGAGATGTAAATCCTGATGTCGAGGTCTGGCTTCGTGGATAGTTGGGAGTACCTTTTGACAGAGCCATGGAAGCCCTCGACAGTATCGATATCGGTCGCTTTCCGCAGCCTAGGTGGACGTTCGGTGGTGGAACGGCCTTGATGCTCCGCTATCACCACCGCGTAAGCAGGGACATCGATATCTTTGAGGATAGGCCAGAGTGGCTATCGGTGTTGTCTCCGCGATTGAATAACACAACTGACACCTTCAGCCGGGACTACGTTGAGGACACCAAGTACCTGAAGCTAGCGTTGCCCGAAGGGGAGATCGATTTCATAATTGCGCCGCTGCTGACTCAGCCCGGTGCTGTCCAAGCAACCTTGCGAGGAAGAAAGGTCGCAGTTGAAACCTACTGAAATAATCGCGAAGAAACTCCGCTTTCGGGGGACTAGACTGCGGCCGCGTGACGTCATCGACCTGGCAGTCGTCTGCGAAGATGACGCACACGATCTCGCTGAACACGCCCACCTTTGAGCGACGGCCCTGCAGATTGCCATCGACTTTTTAGTTCAATGACGGCCCGCTTGCTACCGATGGTATCAGGTCGCAAGAGCGAAGTGGCTACAATTGGGTATAGGGAGGTGCGGCCCGATGTACGTGAGTGGTCACCGCAAGAATGACGTTTACTCACTGCGGCTGCATCTGGCCATCGCTTCCAAACTGCGTGCCGATCCGGACGCCGTGCTGCGGACAGCGATGCGCAATTTGACGGGCCTGCGTAACCGCCCCAACGAGTCGTACTACGTGCGTGAATGGGAGCGGCTCCTTAGAGGTCCACTGGACGAGCTACTTTCGATGATGGTGCAGGATAGCGAATATGCCACGGCCCTGCGGCAGGCTACACCGTTTACCGGGATCCTGAAGCCTCAGGAGACCTGGGAGATACAACGTGCGGTTGCAGAGGAGTGGCGGCATGCGGCGCGATGAAATGGAGCACATCGTCCGGGCCGCAGGAACCATTCTCAACGAGGACCACATCATCGTCGTCGGCAGCCAGGCCATCCTCGGCGTGTACCCGGAGGACCTGCCGGAGGAAGCCACGATCTCGCGGGAACTTGACCTGCTACCCTTCGACGATCCATATGAGCGTAAGGCAGACTTGATCACCGGCACACTTGGCGAAGGATCACCGTTCCACCACACCTTCCACGTGTACGCAGACGGCGTTTCGAAGTCGACGAGCCGCCTTCCGCGAGGGTGGGAGAAGAGACTCGTTCCGGTTCTCACCCCGGCGACTCGCGGCGTAACGGCATACTGCCTTGAACCGCACGACCTCCTTATCGCGAAGTACCTTGCCAACCGTGAGAAGGACAGACGATTCTGCCGTGCCATCATCAAGGCAGGTTTGGCGAAACAGGACACTCTTCAGAGTCGGCTCGCTGAGACAGATTGTGAACCGCAGGAGAGAGAGCTAGTGCAGGCAGCCATACACATGGACTTCATGGTTCGGGAGGCACCCAACGAGAGTGCAGAACGCTGAGCACCTCCACCCACCTGGGGTGAGGCTCTGCGTAGGAGAGGCGAGGTGTCGCAGTGAGGCATGTAAAGACCCCCGGTGACTCC
>JAJYSJ010000015.1 GCA_021793645.1 Bacillota bacterium | reverse complement strand
GGACGGCGAGGCCGAAGCTGTCCTTGTCACCGAGCAAGACCGATTGAGCCGCTTGGACGAGATTCCGTGGGCGATTCTCAAGCAGACGTTCAGGGACTACTCAATCAAGCTATACACATTATCGGGCGAGGTGGATTTCGGCAACGAGGACGACGAGTTCACCGCCGACATCATGGCGATCATTGACCGGCGTCGCCGAAAGACGGTCGTGCGGCAGATGGTCAGAGGACGCGCTGCAGCGGCCAAACGGGGAGAGTGGTTGGGTCGGCTTCCTTTCGGTTACAGACGAAACCCAGACACCCAACATCTTGAACCCCATTCGGCGGAGGCGCCACTAGTGCGGGAGATTTTCAATCTCTTTGCTCAGGGTAAAATGGGCAGCCGACGTATTGCCGTGGTGACGAGTGACCGCATTCCAAACAAGTACGTCGACGGAGGCTTCATCGTCCACGTGCTCCGGAACCCCGTGTATGCAGGCGATATCGTTACGGAGGTTGGCGGCGAGCAAATCAGAGTTGACGCTGCACACGAACCGATCGTCGGGCGGGATTTGTGGGAGGCTTGTAACCGCGTTCTCAACGCCAGAAGCACTCAGAACAAGAAATCCAGACTAGAGAGTACAGTCGGCCTGGCGGCGGGAATCGTCTACTGCAGCGCCTGCGGGCATCTCTTATCCCCGACGACCGCCGTGAAACGCGGCGCGGCTACGATCCATCGGTATCACTACTACAGACATGTTCGAGGGCACCGCAACGCCTCGCTGCCCGACGGATCTCAATGCCGAGCAGCGCATCGGACGGAAACCATTGACGCGCACGTCCGTGAGCAACTCGTCAGGATCGCAACGTCTCCAACGGCACGCCGGCAACTCATTAGGCAGGCAGGCGACCGGAAGATCGCCAAGCAACTCGAGACGAAGCGCAGCGAGCTCTCTGAACAGCTTGGGTCTCTCAAGCGGAAGCAGGAGCGATTACTGCAACTGTTCTTGTCTGGTGATTGGGATCGCAGTCGACTGAACACAGAGAAGCGGAGACTGGAGACGAGCATCGCTGCGCTTGAGGGGGAGATTCGGGACGTGGAGGCAAGACTTCGGCTCACCAAGTCGGACGCGATCAGTATGGACCTGATCGCTGAGACGTTCACTGTCGCAGCCGAGTTTGAGTCCATGCCGTTCTCCGAGCAGCAAGCAGCGCTCAGAGGCCTTGTCGAGCGGATAGAAGTGGATTCGGACGGACGGGTGACAGTGACGGCCAAGTTTCCAGTTGCCGGGCCAGACACGGGTTCCAAGAAGTTTGCGCATCACCGGGTTAGAGCAGGATAATCCCTCGACCAAGCCGAACTCGGTCGCCGCTGATCTAAGCCGCCTACCGGACGCCGTTGTGGCATCTCTGGAGGGTCGGCAGGTCCAGCCATTGCTGATCGGACGTTAGCGATACGGAGGGTGCACGATGCGGAAGGCCAATGTCGTGATCGTCGGCGCGCCCGGCCTCGTTGGCCTGCAGATCGCGCGCGTATTGGAAGACCATCGAGACCGGTTCAGCGTAGGCAAGGTTCGTCTCGTCGCCAGCGGCCGCTCGGCTGGACAGCAGCTCACTGTGCTCGGCGCAGTGCGCCCGGTCGAAGCGCTTACCGAGGATGTGTTCGGCGGCATGGACTTCGCCTTCTTTGCGACGCCCAACGACGTGTCGGCGAAATTCGCTCCGGTCGCGGCGGCCGCCGGCTCTGTCGCGATCGACAAGTCGAGCCACTTCCGGATGCAAGAAGATGTGCCGCTCGTCGTCCCTGAGGTGAACCCCCACGCGATCGGACCCGAAACGCGGGTCATCGCAAGCCCCAACTGCTCGACCATTCAACTCGTCATGGCGCTCGCACCGCTTGAGCGGGCAGCAGGCATCGCCCGCGTCATCGTCAGTACCTACCAGTCCGTATCCGGCAGCGGGCGCGAGGCGCTGGAAGGCCTGGAGGCCGAAGCTCGCGCATACGCCATCGGCGAGGAGATCACCCCGCAGTCCTACGCCCAGCCAATCCACATGAACGTGCTTGCACAGTGCGACGCCTTTATGCCGGATGGCTTCACCAAGGAGGAGCAGAAGCTCCGCCTGGAGACGCGCAAGATCTTCTCTCGCCCCGATTTGCCGCTCGCCGCAACGGCGGTGCGCGTGCCGGTGCGGATCGGACATTCCGAAGCCGTGACGGTCGAGCTGCGCCGCCCGATGGACGCTGCAGAAGCCCGCAGCCTGCTCTCGGCGCAGCCGGGCGTGAAGGTGCTCGACGACCCGGCGCAGCAGGTTTACCCGACCGCACGGATGGCGGAGGGCATCGACGACGTACTGGTCGGCCGCGTGCGCCAGGACCCGGACCGCGCGGACACACTGCACCTTTTTGTCGTCGCCGACAACTTGCGCAAGGGGGCGGCGACGAACGCCGTCCAGATCGCGGAGGTCATATGGAAGGCTCAGGAGTAATCGTACAGAAGTTCGGAGGCACCTCGGTCGCCGATCGCGAGCGTCGGGGGCGTGTGGCGGAGATCGTGCACCGCAGTCTGAGCGAGGGCATGCGGCCGGTCGTGGTCGTTTCCGCCCCTGGACGCCTGGGCGACGCCTACGCCACGGACACGCTCCTGCGCCTGATCGGGGAGGAAGGCGGCAGCGTGCCGGCCCGTGAGAGCGACCTGCTGATCGCCTGCGGCGAGATCATCTCAGCCGTCATGATGGCGGCACACCTGCGCAAGCTGGGAATCGCGGCGCGGGCACTCACTGGACCGCAGGCCGGCATCGAGACGGACGGCACACACGGTGACGCGAAGATTCTCAACGTGGACCCGGACCCGTTGCTTTCGATGATCGGCGAGGGGCTCGTTCCGGTCGTCGCAGGCTTTCAGGGCCGCACGCCCAATGGTGAACTCGCCACCTTGGGCCGAGGCGGATCCGACACGTCTGCGGCCGCCATCGGGGCCGCACTGGGTGCCCAGTTCGTCGACATCTTTACAGACGTGGACGGCGTCAAGACGGCTGATCCCCGCGTCGTGCCGGAGGCCCGAACGATCACCGAACTGGACTATGACGAACTCTTCCAACTGGCGGAGGCGGGAGCGAAGGTCGTGCATCCGCGCGCTGTGGAAATCGCCCGCCAGGCGCGCGTTCCGCTCCGTGTCCGCTCGACGTTTGCTGACGATGAGGGGACCCTGATCGGCGGTCTGCGCCTCGTGGACCTGTGGCAGTCCAGACGGCCGGAGCGGTCGGTTGTCGGCGTGACGGACCGTGCGGATATCGGAGAGGTGGTCGTGGAGACACCGCAGGGGGCGGACCGTGCGGCAGTCGAGGCGAGCATCTTCAAAATGCTGGCGGAGCAGGGAATTTCCGCTGACATGATCTCGGTCTCGCCAGGCCGCGTAGGCTTCATCGTAGACCGTGCCAAACTGCAGGCGGCGGGAGCCGCGCTGCAGGCGCTTCAACTCTCCCACACGCTGCGCGACGATGTCGCCAAGGTTGCGATCGTCGGGTCGGCGATCGCGGGCCTGCCCGGAGTCATGGCGACCTTGACCGCAGGCCTGGTAGGCGCCGGCGTGGAGATCCTTTCCACGTCCGACTCCCACTCCTCGATCGCCTGCCTCGTACCGGAGGCCAGTCGCGCGGATGCCGTGCGGGCTCTGCACCGCCAGTTCCATCTATCGTGATCATCTGACCCTTGACCCGCGCTGTGTGCAAAGGGGGTAGCCGCATGCCGGTCGGACGACTGATGACAGCCATGGCCACGCCATTCACCGCGGAGCTTGAACTTGACCTAGCGAAGTCGCGCAGCCTTGCCCAGCGGCTCGTGGACGATGGTTCGGACGGAATCGTCGTCGCCGGTACGACCGGTGAATCGCCAACGCTGGGGACGGAGGAGAAGATCAGCCTGTTCGAGGCGGTCGCCGATGCCGTGGGAGATCGCGCCACCGTCTGGGCGAACACGGGGAACTACGATACGAACGCTTCCATCCAACTGACCCAGGCTGCGGAGCGCACTGGCGTGCATGGCGTGATGCTCGTCGTTCCGTACTACAACAAGCCGTCCCAGGAGGGACTCTACAGGCACTTTCGTGCGATCGCTGAGGCGACGCGCCTGCCGGTGATGCTCTACAACGTGCCGTCGCGCACCAGCCAGAACCTCGCCGCGGACACTGTGCTGCGCATCGCCAGAGACTGTCCCAATGTCGTAGCCGTCAAGGAGGCGTCCGGCAACCTCGAGCAGGCCGCCGAGATCCTGCGCGGTCGCGAAGGCGACCTTTCGGTGCTGTCGGGGGACGACAAGCTGACGCTGCCGCTGCTCTCGGTCGGAGCGGACGGTGTTGTCTCCGTCGCATCGCACCTCGTTGGCCCTGAGATCCGCCGCATGATTGAAGCCTTCGTCACGGGCCATGTGCACCTGGCGCAAGAGATCCACCTGCGGCTTCTCCCACTGTTCACCGGTCTTTTCGTCACGTCGAATCCGGTCCCGCTGAAGTGGGCGATGCGCTTGTGCGGGCGGGACATCGGCGGAGTACGAGGGCCGCTCGCGCCGCCAAGCGCAGCGGAAGAGGAGTTCTTGCAGCACCTTTTGCGGGCGCAGGGTCTCATGTAGCAGGGCGCGGCCGGGGCAACCCGGCCGCGCTTGCCTTTGCGCTACGGCTTGCGTATACTCAAAGTCAGATCTAGTGTACGGACCTGCGCCGAAAGGCAAATGGGTCCCCGCGGCGGCTGCCGGGACGGCGGGCAACTGCTACAGGGGACGGGGCGGCTATGCCCGCCCTTGTTTGCCTTCGGCGCGCTCGCCCGCGTTGTCGTGTGCGTGCCAACGGGGCCTGCGCACAGAGGAGGGACCAATCGTTTGACAGGGCCGGCTAGACGTGCCCCGAAGCAGGCGCACGTCGCCGAAAAAGGTAAGTTGCACGTCATTCCGCTGGGTGGACTTGGTGAAATCGGCAAGAACATGACAGCCTACGAGTACGATGGAGAAATCATCGTCATCGACAGCGGCCTCGCGTTCCCCGAGGACGAGATGTTCGGCGTCGACCTCGTGATTCCCGATATCTCCTATCTCCTGGAGCACCGCGAACAGGTACGCGGTATCTTCCTGACGCACGGACACGAAGACCACATCGGTGGTCTGCCATACATCCTGCGCCAGCTGCAGGTGCCAATCTTCGCCACCAAGCTGACCTTCGGGCTGATCCGCGGCAAGCTGGAAGAGCACGGACTGGTCGCCCACGAGAACTCGCGCGAGATTCGCCCCGGGGACACGATCCGCCAGGGGCCGTTCTACGTCGAACCTTTCCGGGTGAACCACTCGATCCCGGACGCCGTGGGCTTCGCTATCCACACACCGGTGGGCACGATCGTCCACACCGGCGACTTCAAGTTCGATCAGACGCCGGTCGACGGCGAGGTTGCGGACTTCCACCGCCTCGCCGAACTTGGCCAAAAGGGTGTCTTGGCGCTCTTCTCAGACTCCACGAACGCGGAGCGCCCCGGATATACCGGATCGGAGCGGCAGGTCGGCCGGGTGCTCGAGGAAGTGATCGGCGGCGCGAAGCAGCGCGTGCTGGTCGCTTCGTTCGCGAGCAACGTGCACCGCATCCAGCAGGTCATGAACGCTGCGCACAAGCTCGGCCGCAAGGTAGCAGTCGTCGGGCGAAGCATGGAGAACGTCGTCCGCATCTCCCTGGAACTCGGCTACCTCAAGGTGGACGAGGGCACCCTCATCGAAATCGACGATCTCAACCGCTTTCCTGCGAACCAGATCGTCATTATGACGACGGGCTCCCAGGGCGAGCCGATGGCTGCGCTTTCGCGCATGGCTGCATCGGAGCACAAGAAGGTCGAGATTCTGCCAGGCGATACGGTGATCATCGCTGCGACGCCGGTTCCGGGCAACGAGAAGTCCGTCTCCCGCACGATCAACAACCTCTACCGGCGCGGCGCCGAGGTCGTCTACTCGACCAACATGGGCGTCCACGTCTCCGGCCACGCCAGCCAGGAAGAGATCAAGCTGATGATCAACCTGACCCAGCCGCGCTTTTTCGTGCCAGTGCACGGGGAGTACCGTCACCTCATGCACAACTCTCGGCTTGCCGAGAGCCTTGGCGTGCCGAAGTCGAACATCCTGATCGGCGAGAACGGCACCGTGTTTGAGTTCACCGAAGGTACTGCGGCGCTGGTCGGCAAGGTAAATTCGGGCATGGTGCTGGTGGACGGCCTCGGCGTCGGCGACGTCGGGAACATCGTCCTTCGGGATCGCAAGCTCTTGGCCGAGGACGGCGTAATCGTCGTCGTCGTGGCGATCGACCGCGACTCGCAGCTCCTGATCTCAGGCCCCGACATCGTATCGCGCGGCTTTGTGTACGTGCGAGAGTCTGACCAGTTGATCGAGGACGCCAAGCAGAAGATCCGTGATGCGCTGGCGAACGCGGACAGTCGCCGCCTCGGCGACTGGTCGGCGATCAAGTCGCTCGTACGGGATACGGTCGGCCGATTCGTCTTCGAGCGCACCCGTCGTCGTCCCATGGTTCTGCCGATCGTAATGGAGATCTGATGCCTCCGCGAACCCAGGCCGGCATCGCCCTCGCGCTGGCCAACCTTGTGTGGGCCACGACCTATCCTGTATCGCAGTTGGCACTATCGATCGGCGCAGGGCGGTTAGCCGCCCTGCGCTTCGCAATCGCCGGTATTGTGGTGCTCCCGTTCATCGTGCGGGCCGGACTGCCGCGAGGGCGGCTGCTCTGGCAGGCTGCCGGGCTCGGGGTACTGAACTTCAGCGTTGCGTTCGGCCTCCAATTGCTCGGAATCAGCTTCGCTGGCGCCACCCTCGCAGCACTCTCGATTGCACTTGAGCCGATTGCGACTGCGCTCGTCGCTCGTCTCCTGCTCAAAGAGCAGTTGAGCCGCTTGATGCCAATCGCATTTCCAGTTGCGGCTGTAGGTACGTGGCTGCTCGCCGGAGCACCGCTTCCGGGACACGATGCGCACCTGCTGGGCATTCTCTTCCTGTTGCTGGCAATCGTTGCCTACGGCTTCAGCAATGTGCTCGGGAAGCCGCTCGCGCATGCGATCGGCGAGTTCCGGCTGACGGGCGTCGGCACCATTGCGGCTGCGATCACGCTGATGCCCTGGCTGGTCTTCGGTGGCACCGTACCGCATGTGCAGCCGGCCGACTGGCTGGAGATCGCTTATCTCGGCATCGGACCGACTTTGCTCTCCTACTCGCTTTGGTTCTTTGCGGTACGGCGCGCGCAGGTCTCCTACGCGAGCTTGTTTCTCTATGTGCAGCCGGTCGCTGGAGCGGCGATGGGCTGGCTCTGGCTGGGTCAGGGGCTTTCAATGTTGCAGATTGGCGGCGGCGCACTGATCTTGCTCGGCGTCTTCCTCGGAGTGCGCGGCAACCAGCCTGCCAGCGGGCTGACGGCATAGGCTACGGGCATGCTAGCGCGGGGGGGACCGCGCGTTGGCCGAGGAAAAGGAGCAGCACAAGGATCGGGAGGGCGCGATCGAGAGCCTTGGCACGACCGAGATTCCGCGCGCGAAGAGTCCGGTGCACTGCCTGACGATTATCGGGCAAGTCGAGGGGCATATCCTTCTGCCAAACCAGAACAAGACGACGAAGTACGAGCACGTCATCCCGCAATTGGTAGCGGTTGAGGAGAACCCGGAGATCGAAGGCTTGCTCGTCATGCTGAACACCGTCGGGGGCGACGTGGAGGCAGGACTCGCACTCGCCGAACTGATCGCAGGACTTTCGAAGCCGACGGTCAGCCTTGTGCTCGGCGGTGGACACTCGATCGGCGTGCCGATCGCGGTGGCCGCCGAGCAGTCGTTCATTGCACCGACGGCGACGATGACCATTCACCCTCTGCGCATGAACGGGCTCGTCGTCGGCGTACCCCAGACCTACGAGTACATCGACCGCATGCAGGACCGTGTCATCCGGTTCATCGCGGGCCACTCCCGAATAGCCGAGCCTCGGCTGAAGGAACTGATGCTGCGGACGGGAGAACTGGCCCGCGACGTCGGCACTGTGCTTGTTGGCGAGGAGGCCGTCCGAGAAGGCCTCATCGACCAGGTCGGCACCTTGCAGGACGCCATGGCCGCAGTGACGCGGAGAATCGAGCAGCGCAAGGGAGTGAGGTCCGGTGCTATACACGATCATGCCCTTGGAAGTGATCTGGCGGACGGAGGAGACGCAGTCGCCGCCAGCGATGCAGTCTATACCGGGCGGCCTCGTCGCCGTCAGGCGCGGCGTAGACGGGCGCTCGACGGTTGAACGCCTGATCGCGACCGACCCGATGCTCTACCTGCGTGCCGATCTGCAGCCTGGGACAGACTGGCCGCACTAGCCACCTGCTTGGTTGCAGGGCAAGCGGGGCGATCCCATCGTCGACGCCAGAGTCGCTGTTCGGAGAGTTCTGTGGGGCGTCGGCCTGCCGAGGCAGGTCGACGCCCCTTGCGCGGCATCCGGGTCCTGGCGGCGATGGTCCACATCTGGCTTGCGGCAGGAGCCTGCGTTGCCACATGCGAACAGCCATGGAAGTAGGAACTGCCTGGAGGGACCGGCTTGTCGAAAACGCGTCCAGTCGTCGCGGAGGACCTTTTGCGCATCCGCCTACCGGGTGATGTACACATCACCCCGGATGGACGGCTGATTGTGTTCGTAGAGAAATGGATCGACGCCGAGGAGAACAAGAATCGCAGCCGGATCCGCGCAGTCCGCCCAGAGGGTGGAGACACGTTCGACCTCACTGCGGGGGAGAACGACGCGAGCCCACGCATATCGCCCGACGGATCCCGTCTCGCCTTCCTGCGCAAGGGTACGGAAGACCCGCAGATCTGGATCCTGCCGCTGCAAGGCGGCGAGGCCTGGCAGCTGACGCGCGTCCGGGGCGGGGTGGAGGAGATGGCGTGGTCGCCGGACGGGCATGCGCTCGCATTCACGGCCAATCTCGACGCCCACGGCATCGTCGCCGAAGACGCCGAGAAGGAAAAGGATCTCTTCCTTCGCCATACCGTCGAGGTCAAGGTGATCACTGAACTTGCGCACAAGTTGGACGGAGAGGGCTACTTCCGTCAGCGCAGGCCCTGCCTGTGCATCATCGAGGCGATCTCCCAGGCGGTGCCGCAGCAGCTGACGACACCGCCCCACCGCGCATTCGAGCCGCGCTTCACGCCTGACGGCAGGGAGATCGTCTTCGCCTCGCGCCGCACGGAGGACTACGACCGCTACCTGGATGAGAACCTCCTTTACCGCATCCCCAGTACTGGCGGCGATGCGGTTGCACTGACCGGGCCGGGCGCGTTCGAACCGACGCCGTCGACCCACGGCATCGCCTACGGCTGCTACGATCCGCAGGCAGACGGGTATGACAACTCGCGGTTGTGCGTCCTGCCGCCACTTGGCGGCGAGCCCCGCGAGGTTGCGCCAGACTTTGACCACACGCTCGGCAACGCGACCGTCTGCGACCTTCCGGCGCCGCGGTCCGGTGGTTTCACCTGGAGCGAAGACGGTGGATCGCTGCTTGCAATCGCCTCCATTCGCGGCACCGCGCAACTTTGCCGCTTCGACGTCGCCAGCGGCGCGGTAGAGCAGCTCACCGAAGGCCGGCACGTCGTCTACGCCTACGCCGTCGGCGGAGGTCGGACTGCCCTTGCGGTCTCGACCCCGATGGACCCCGGGAACATCTACGTTCTGGAGGATGGCCGCCTGCGTCGTATGACCGACGTGAACCGCGAGTTCTTCGCACAGGTTGAGACCTCCGAACCCGTGTTCTTCGAAGCTTCAGCGGACGAGGGGCACACCGTCGACACCTGGGTGATCCGTCCTTTGCATGCGCCGGAAGGCGAGAAGCTCCCCGCTGTGTTGATGATCCACGGCGGCCCGATGAGCATGTACTCGCACACCTACTTCTTCGAGTTCCAGCTGATGGCCGCCAACGGCATGGGCGTCGTCTATACGAATCCGCGCGGCTCGCAAGGCTACGGGCGGGCGTTCTGCGAGGCGATCCGCTACGAATGGGGGAATCTCGACCTCAAGGACATCTACACCGGCCTCGATGCCGCCCTTACGCGCCACCCTTGGATCGATTCCGAGCGCCTCGGCGTCGGTGGCGGCTCCTACGGCGGCTACATGACGAACTGGATCCTCGGGCACACGGATCGGTTCCAGGCAGCCGTAAGTGGCCGCTCCGTCGTCGACTGGCGCGCGATGGTGGGCACCGGCGACGGCGGATGGGACTGGACGCGTCGCGCAGGTGGCGTTCCGCCGTGGGTCGACGACGCGTGGTACCGCCAGCAGAGCCCGATCACCTACGTCGAGAACATCAAGACACCCCTCCTGATCGAGAACCAGGAGGGAGACCTGCGCTGCCCGCTCGAGCAGGGCATGATGCTCTACACCGCCGTGAAGTGGCTCAATAAGGCGCCAGTGCGGTTCGTGCGCTATCCCGACGAGTTCCACGGCATGAACCGGACGGGCAAGCCCTGGAACCGGGTGCATCGACTGCGGGAGATGCGCGACTGGTACATCCAGTACCTGCAGCCTAAAGACTAGGGAAGCAAGGCGAAGGGATGCCTAGTAACGGTATTCCTTCGGGCAAGGGGGAAGGGCCTTGCAGCCAGTGTACAAGACGGACTGGTTCACGGTACAAGAGGTGGGGGACGGCGTCTACGCGGCAATCGCGAAGCCGGGCAGCGGCGCCGGCTCGAATGCGGGCATCGTCGATCTTGGCGGCAGCGCGCTTGTTTTCGATTCCCTCATGACGCCCGCCGCCGGAGCTGCACTACTTGCGGCGGCGCAGCACCTTACAGGTCAGAAGGTGCGCTACCTGGCCCTCAGCCATCGCGATTACGACCATGTGATGGGTGCCCAGGCGTTTCCACAGGCGGTGGTGATCGCGACCCGCCTTACGGATTCGGTGATGCGCAGGCGTGTCGGTAGCATCTTGGCGAGCAGCGAGCAGGAACGTGCGAATCTGATCGAGGGAAGCGCCCGCCAAGTGGAAGAGGCGCGGCCCGCGGGCCTGCGGCGCGAGCGGCAAGGATTTCTTGACGACCTGCGGGCGCTGATGGCGGTGCACGATGCGCTCGCGCCGCACTACGCCGATCTCCTATTCGATCGCAGCATCACGGTCGCCGGTTCGCGGCGCCGCGTCGATCTGCATACGTTCGGAGCGGTGCACACCGAAAGCGATGCGGTCGCGTACCTGCCTGACCAGGGCATCCTCTTCTCTGGCGACATCGTGCAGGTGGGCAACCACCCTGCAGTCCGCTGCGGGGGTCCGGACGAGTGGGACAGCGTCCTACAACCCATCGCGGCGCTGAGACCGCGCGTGGTCGTTTCCGGCCACGGTCCGATTGGCGGCGCGGAGGCGATCGATCTCACCAGGCGCTACCTCGCACAGCTGCCGGCTATGTCGACGGAGGAGCTTCTGGTAGAGCCCTTCCGCCGTTGGGCCGCAAGTGATGTGTGGCGTCAAAACCTGCGCTATCTGGAGGGCCTGCGGGAAGGTTCGTAGCGCCCGATGGACTGGGCGCCCGCTGCCATCCTGTCTCCGTCGACCGCAATGCTGGCGCCTGTGAGGAAGGACGCCCCGTCGGACAAAATGGGTCTTCACTGGATGGTCTGGAAGAGGCAAGAATCAGACGACCGATCGATGCGAAAAGTGCAGAGGGGGCTGTGGCCTCCCTCTGCACTTCGTCCAATGGGTCTCAGGCGATCTCGGCGACGTTTGCCACCTCGCGGAGGATCGCGATCGGCGTCTGCTCATGTCCCTGACCGAGCGGGTTGTCCAATAGCAGCTGGCGCACGAGTTCCGAATCGACGCCCGGGCTCTGCCCGAGCACGTTGACCGAGATGTCGTTCGCATCTACGATGGCGACGCCGATGCCGTCGCCGAGCGCGGCCGCGAGATCTTTCGCGACGCCATGGGGGTTCTCCGGCGCTAGTTTTGCGTGGCCGTTGTATGGAGGGATGGTGCCGCTCGTCGGCCCGTCGATCGCGGATGCCCGCGTTCCGAGGACTTCGTAGAAGACGCCTTTGCGGCCGAAGGGCCGCGCGATGGCGGCAGCGGCGGCGGCAAAGAGGATGCGCGCCGCGCCCACTTCTCGGATCGCGAGTTCCATCGTCTCCGGAATGCCGAGGCCGATGCCGTGGGCAGTCTTGTGCACGTAGCGGGTCAGGAAGCGTGCGAGCGGACGCGGCTGGATCTCCGACACAGGGAAGGAACGCCCCTGGCTGATCGCGACGATCTTCTCGCTGATCGCAATGACGTCGCCCGGCTGCAGCTGGCCGCGCAGGGACTCTTCGAGGATGCGCTGCAGGTCGTCGCGCGGCTGTACGAGCGGCGTGCGCACAGGGGCCCGCAGGTAGGCGCGGCCGCCGTCCGCGACCGCGAACAGGTGGCGTCCTGCGTTGGGCCGGTAGCGGCCGCACAGTTCCTGTGCCGTCGGACCGGCCCGCCTCGCGAACTGCTCGTCGCCTACGCGGGTGAAGTCGCGGCGCTCCTCACCAATCGGCGCGCCGCCTTCGAAGTAGACGCGCAGCCAGAGTTCAAGGTTGATTACTCGCCAGAAGAAAAGACTGGACTCCAGCTTCCCCTGCGCCGCCTGGCGGAAGGCGGTGGCGACGGCAGCGCCGTTCCAGTAGGGACGCAAGTGGAACATCGGGGAGCGGAAGAGGCCCTCGAACACGGCGCGCCTGGCAAAGAGCCAGCGTGACTCGGGTGTCGTGAAGCCAACCTTCCAGCGGCGCAGGCGGATTTTGTCGGGCAGTAGGCCGCGCATGCTTTCGCGCAGCAGGATGCGGCTCCAGCCGTCCCTGATGATCTGCGATTCCGGCAGGCGGAGGATCGCCGAGACGAGTTCTTGGTCGAGGTAGGGGACGCGGGACTCGATCGAGTGGGCCATTGAGTTGCGGTCCTCGTAGCGCAGGAGGGCAGGCAGGCTGTAGACGGTGACATCCTGCAGCAGGCGCTCTTTCAGGTTGTCGGCGGGCCGCGTGTCGAGTGGGCTTTGGCGCTTGCTGGTGAATTCCTTGCGCAGGATGCTGCCGAGCGGGAGACCGCGGCGGCGCCGGCCAAGGTTGCGGCGCACGAGCGGCCACAGCACGTCGCGGGCGGCGAAGCCCTCACGCAGCAGGAGGCCCAGGCGGCGCTCGCGCCAGAGCTGGCGCAGATAGACCATCTGGTAGGGGACGTAGCCCGCGAGCAGCTCGTCTCCGCCCTGTCCATCGAGGACTACTTTGACCTGCGTGCGCGCAGTGCGCATGACGCACCATTGCGCGTAGGGGCCGGTACTGACGACAGGCTCGTCCAAATACCAGACGAGTTCGCCCATCTCCTTGATGAATTCTTGGGAGAGCGGCCGTGTGTAGAGGGTGTCGGCGCCGGTGGCCGCCACCTCGGTCTCGATGTATTCCCGTTCGTCGATCGGATCGTTGTCGAAGACGGCGGAGAACGTCTTGACGCGCCCGCGCAGGGACTGTGCATCCGGCAGCTGGCTACGCAGCAGGTCGGTCATCAGGGAGACGATCGTCGAGGAGTCGAGGCCTCCCGAAAGTGCCGCGCCGACCGGCACGTCGGAGATCAGGCGCCGCGCGACGGACTTCCTGAAGAGGTCCTGGAAGGCCTCTGGAGAGAGCGGACCGTCGCGCCCCAGCTCCGGCTGCCAGTAGCGCTCCTGCGCAATCACTTCTCCGCCTTCGACCACGACGTACGTCGCCGAGGGAACGTGCAGGATGCCCTCGAAGAAGGTCTCGCGGCGGTGATCGTGCAGCCCGCGCACCAGATACTCGTAGACGGACTGCTCGTCGACGCCGCGCTTGAGCGCCGCGTCCTGCCACAGGGCCTTGATCTCCGATCCGAAGAGGATTCGCTCGCCGCTGCGGGCATAGTACAGAGGCTTAATCCCGAAGTGGTCGCGCGCCAAGACGAGGCGCTTGCGCGGCAGATCGGCGATCGCGACCGCCCACATGCCGTTGAGGCGCGAAAAGCATTGCGGCCCCCACTCCTCGTAGCCGTGGACGATCACTTCGGTATCGGATTCCGTACGGAACACGTGCCCCAGTGCCTGCAGCTCCTGACGCACTTCCCGGTAGTTGTACACTTCGCCGTTATACACGACCTGTACGGTTGCGTCCTCGTTCGACATCGGCTGGTGTCCGCCGGCGATGTCGATGATGCTGAGCCGGCGCATGCCGATGCTCATCTCCGAACACTCGAAGTAGCCGTGATCGTCCGGGCCCCGATGGTAGATGGCACTGGTCATGCGCGCCAGAAGGTCGCTATCCGGAGCTCCGAAGAAGCCGGCGATCCCGCACAACCCGAAAAATACCTCCCAAGCGGCGTTCCGCAGAGCCCTTTTCGCAATCCTACAAAGAATAACCGATTCGCCATGGGGGCTGCATCTCCCCCGCTATTGCCACGCAGCCATTCTCGCCACATCGCAAGGGGTCCAACAGCAGAATCCTTCAGCCCCTTGCGGCAACTGGAATGGCGGTGTAACGTATGAGCGATTTCCCCAGGGGAGGGATCTGGTGGCGGAACCAGCTAGCGGCGGGGCGCTCCGACGCGACGTCACCGTCTGGGGATCGTTCATGTGGGGTTACGCCGATGTCGGCGCTGATATCTACACGGCGCTCGGCCTCGTCGCCGGCGCAGCCATGGGAGCGACGCCGATCGCGTTCGCGGTCGCCGGCATCGTCTACCTTCTGGTCGGACTTGCGTACACGGAACTTGCGTCGAGCTATCCCGTGGCGGGCGGCGGGCAGTATTTCACCTTGCGCGGCATCGGAGACTTCTGGGGGTTCGTCTGCGGCGCAGCACTCCTACTAGACTACACGATCGACATCTCGCTCTTTGCGGTATCATCATCCGGATACTTCAACTTCTTCCTGCCGGCGCTCGGGGTGCATATCGCCAGCTTTGCAGTAGCGATCGGCCCGTTTCAAGGTGTGAACCTCCTTTGGCTCGGCGAGACGCTGGCGATCATCGCCTTCCTCGTCGTGATCAACGTTGCGGGGATCAAGATCTCCTCTCGACTCAATGAGGTGCTGGGCGTCCTCGCGATCATCGGCCAGGTCGTGATCGTGATCTTCGGCTTTGTCTTCGCCTGGAATCCGCACATGATGCTCTCGCAGATCGAGTTCCACTTCCCGAGCATGCACAACTTCATGTACGGGTCTTCGCTCGCAATCATCTCGTTTGTGGGCCTTGAGTCGATCTCTCAGGTTTCACAGGAGACGAGGCGACCAGCGACCATCGTGCCGCGCACTTCGATCTCGCTCGTCTTCAACGTGCTGATCTTTGCGCTGGCGTTCTCCGTCCTCGGCATGGGCCTCCTGCCCTGGCAGGTGCTGGCCCAGCACGCTGGGGACCCGATCGCGATCGTTGCGCAGAAGATCCCGATCATCGGTGCCGTGGCCGCGCCGATGACGGCGCTGATCGGTGGCCTGATCGTCCTCATCTCCTCGAACTCCGGCGTCATGTCGGCCTCGCGCCTCACCTACTCGATGAGCACGTTCGGCCTCCTGCCGCAATGGTTCAACGCCGTCCACCCGCGCTTCCACACACCGCACCGCACGATCCTCGTCTTCTCGGGGGTAGCTGTCGTGGAGGCCATCTTCGCCTTCATGACCAGCCAAGCGATGAACACGCTCGGCAATATGTACGCCTTTGGAGCGACAGCGGGCTATATGCTGGTGTTCATCGCACTGATCGCACTCCGCTTCAAGGATCCCTATACGCCGCGGCCCTACCGCATGCCGTTCAACTTCAAGCTGCGGGCCAAGGAAGGGCAGCCGCCCATCCAGTTTCCGCTGCTCGCGGTCGTGGGCTTCATCGGGGTAGGAACGATTCTGTTCGAAGTCATCCTGACCCATGCGATCGGACGCATCGCCGGACCTGCGTGGATCATCATCATGCTCGTGATCTATTTCATCTACCGAAGCAGGGCGAAGCTCCCGCGCTTCGGCAGCATGCCGCGGAACTGGGAGGATGCGCAGCGCAAGGTGTTGCGCGAGGCAGAGGAGTACGAACTGCTGAGCGAATACGAGGCTGCGCTCGCGGCGAAGTACGGGAGCCAGCACGTATGAGACGCGCATTCGTTGCGACGCTCGGGATCGTCGCGCTGCTGCTCGGGATCGTGATCCTCGTCCGGGGGATCACCGAACATGCCTCCCTGCTGTATGACGTGTTTGGCGTGCTGTTCCTCGGCCTTGGCGCTGCGCGCATCTACGAGCTGCGCAGGGGGGGGCGCTGATGCATCTGCAGGTCGGAATGCTGGGGACGCTGATTGCGATCCTCTTCGTCGTGCTGCTCACTATCGTCTTCAGCTGGATGTTCCGCATCCCGCCGCTCGTTCCATACGAAGTAGCGCACATCCGTCGTACGGTCAATGAACTGCGCACGGTCGTCGTGCCGGTGATCAATTCGCTCTCTTCGGAACGCGCGGTCGAGCTCGCATGCCGGCTCGCGGAGCCTCAGCAGGCGCAGCTGCTGCTCGTGGGCATCGTGGAGGTGCCGCTTTCCCTGCCGCTCGACGCGGGCATGCCCGCACAGCGCCTTCGGGCGGAAGAGGCGATCGACGTTGGCGTGGCCATCTGCGATCAGCATGAGCTGCCGTTCGAACGCGTCCTGATCCCTGCCCGAAGCGCCTGGGAGGGCATCGTGCGCGTCGCGCGCGAGCGCAGCGCGGACCTGATCGTGCTCGGTCTCGATCCGAAGCATCGCATGCCAGGGGAGGAGATCTCACGCAACGTTGCGCAGGTGATCCGCCGCGTGACTTGCGAAGTGATCGTTGACCGCACCGGGCACACGCTGGCCCAGCCGGAGAGCGTTTCCTAGAATTGCGCCGCCGCCCGCCGTGCACTCTCGGCCATGCTACAGGCAGGGGGTGACGCGATGCGGCGATTGCCGCTGCTCGTACTGCTCGCGTTCCTGCTGCTGCTCATGCCCTCCGTAGTGCGCTCGCCGCGCGGAGTTCCCGCGCATGGCAGGCAGGCTGCGGGCGCGCATGTCGCGGCGGCGGCCGCGGGCTCCGGCGCACCGACCTGTCCGCCAGAGCCCGCGGGAGACCCAGGGGCGCCATGGATGCTGATCGGACACTTCACGACGTACTACCCTGGTTCGTCCGCCGATCGCAACTTCAACTTGGCGCTTGCGGCAAAGAAGCTTTGCGGTCAAGTGGTACCAGCCGGCGGGGCCTTCTCGTTCAACCAAGCGCTTGGCCAGGCCAGTCGAGAAAACGGCTACCATCAAGGGCACGTCTTCATCGGCGACCGCATCGTGCCAGGCTACGGCGGCGGCGTCTGCCAGGTAGCATCGACGATCTACAACGCCGCACGACGTGCGGGCTTGCCGATCCTCGAACGCCACCAGCACGGGCTCACAGTTCCATACCTCTTGCCGGGCGAGGACTCCACGATCGCCTACGGCTACCTGGACCTCAAGATCCGCAATGATACAGGCGAACCGATCAGACTGCTCATGCGTGCGGACGGCGCGCGCCTGACGGCCGAGTTCTTCGGCAGCCGGCAGCCGCCCGATGTGCGGTATCGCCACCAGACGCTCTTTGAGACGCCGTTCCAGACGATTCGCAGGGCGGACCCGCAGCTTCCGCAGGGCAAGGAGGTCGTCGATGCGGCCGGACAGGGGGGCGTCAGCGTGCATACCTGGCTTGATCGCACGTGGCCGGACGGTCGCACGGAAACGATCGATCTCGGCATCGACAACTACCGCCCAAGTCCGCGCCTTGTGCGCTACGGCACGGCGACCGGTTGACACCCGCAGGCGGCGTTGTACCTTGATGCAGGGGAGGTGGCCTGCATGAACGCGGGGACGACGAGCCTGCGCAAAGCGCTCGGGTGGCGCGAGGGGGCCGCCTTGACGATCGCGTCGGTGCTCGGTTCCGGGGTCTTGTACCTGCCGGCGCTCACTGCGCGCCTTGCAGGTCCCGGAGGCCTCCTGGCTTGGATCGGCATGGGCATCATGATCATTCCGCTCGCGCTGACACTGGGCCAACTCGCTGTCGAGGTGCCGGACGCGGGGGGAGTGGCGGCGTTCGCCCGCGCAGCCTTCGGTGACATCGGGGGCACGGCGGCAGGTTGGCTCTTCCTTGGAACTGTCCCGGTGGCCGCACCCATCGCCGCCCTGATCGGCGCCGGATATGTGCAGGCAGCGCTCGGCCTGGGTCACTGGTTCGTGCTGCCGGCCGCGGCGCTGCTGCTTGCTGTCGCTGTATTGCTGAACGCCCTCGGGGTCGAGATCTCTGGGCGAACGGCGACGGCGATCGTCGTCATGATCGCCGCTCTCCTGCTGCTGGCGATCGCCGTCGGGGCGAGCCGGGTGCAGGCAGCCGCCTTCCACCCGTTCCTGCCGCACGGACTGGCTCCCATCGGACTCTCGACGGCGCTCCTGTTTTGGGCGTTCGTCGGCTGGGAGGCCCTCGCGCATTACGCCGAGGAGTTCGAGGATCCGCGGCGCGACCTCATGCGCAGCATCGTGATCAGCATCGTGGTGATCGACATCCTCTACCTCCTTCTCGCCGTCGTTACTGTCGGCACCCGCAGCTACGAGGTTGGCGGCGGAGTGGCGGCCCTCGCGGTGATGCTCGGGCGCGGCATCGGATCGTGGGCAACGATTGCGACCGCCCTCCTGGCTCTTCTGGTCACGTATGGCACGGTGCACGCCTACGTCGGTGGGTTCGCGCGGCTTGTCTACGCCCAGGCGCGCGCGGGCGACTTCCCGGAGTTCTTCGGCGTGCTGCATCCGGGGAGACGCACACCTGTGCGGGTCCTCGTCACGCTCGCGGTCGTCTTCGCGCTCGTGTTCGGCTGGGACGCGCTGCATCCGTTCCAACTGGAGGGACTGCTCGGGTGGACCTCGGGAATCTTCATCGCGCTCTACGTCCTCGCGATGCTAGCTGCACTGCGACTTCTCCCGCAAAAGCGGAGCCGGATCATGGCAGGGGCAGCGCTGCTGCTCTGCTTGGCATCCTGGCCATTTCTCTCCTGGGAGGCGCTCTATCCCTTTGGGCTGGTTGGAGTCGGCCTCCTTGTGCGCTGGCGGCAGGAATCGCGCCGAAATCTGGGAAACAGGCGAGAACCGACCAATCGACGTGCTTAGGAGGACTCCCGCTTGCAGTTCCAGGCGATCGACCATCCCCTTGTACGGCACAAGCTGACGCTGCTGCGCGATGAAGGCACGCAGCCGAAGGATTTCAGGGACCTCCTCCTGGAGATCTCGATGCTTCTCGGCTACGCGGCGACGCAGGGCCTGCCGCTGCGCTCCACTTCGGTGCAGACCCCCGTCGGGCCCGCAGAAGGTCAGTTGCTCGCTGGGCGCCAGCCCGTGATCGTTCCCGTGCTGCGCGCGGGGCTCGGCATGGCAGAGGGCCTGTTGCGGATCTTGCCCGCAGCGGCAGTCGGACACATCGGCCTCGCTCGTGACCCACAGACCCATCAGCCGGTCGAGTACTACCGCAAGCTGCCCGCGGATATCCGGGAGCGCCACGCAATCGTCGTCGATCCGATGCTGGCGACCGGCGGCTCGGCAGCCGCGGCCATCTCGATCGTCAAGGGTGCGGGAGCCTGCGGCGTGACGCTGCTCTGTCTCGTCGCAGCGCCCGAGGGCGTCCGCGTGGTGGACGAGCAGCACCCTGACGTGCCGATCTTCGGCGCGGCCCTGGACGAGGGGCTGAATGACCACGCCTATATCGTCCCGGGCCTTGGAGACGCTGGCGACCGCCTCTACGGCACGCTCTAGAGGACAGCGAAGCGGGCCGCCCTCCTCTGTGGGGCGGCCCGCTTCAGCATCCCGCTGCGGTGGGTCAGATGGCTGCGCCGTCGCGCTTCGCCAGTTCGCGGAAGGCCGCCTGCAGTTCTGCCGCGACCGGGCCCGGTTTGCCGTTTCCGACGACGCGTTCATCGATCGAGACGACCGACACGATCTCTGCCGCAGTGCCGGTGAGGAACACCTCGTCGGCGTTCCACATCTCGTGGCGCGTAAAAGTCGTCTCTACGACGTCGTAGCCGGCCGCACGGGCAACATCCATCACGGCGTCGCGGGTGATGCCCAGAAGGATGCCGAGATGCGGCGCCGGGGTGAGCAACTTGCGGCCGCGGACGATGAAGATGTTGTCCGCGCTGCATTCGGCGACGAAGCCTTCCTCGCTGAGCATCACGACTTCCTGGCAACCGCGCTGGTTCGCCTCGATCTTTGCGAGGATGCTGTTCAGGTAGTTGAGCGACTTGATCTGCGGGTTCAAGGCCTCCGCACGCTGGCGGCGGATCGACGAGGTGCAGACTGTGAGCCCCGAACGGTAGAGAGACTCCGGGTAGAGCGCGATGCTGTCGGCGATCACGACGACCGTGGGCTTCGGGCACTTCGTGGGATCCAGACCGAGGTCGCCGGCGCCTCGGGAGACGACGACGCGGATGTACGCGTCCTGCAGACCGTTGACCCTGCAGGCCTCCACGATCAGCTCCGTCATCTTTTCCTTGGTGTACGGAATCTGCAGCATCAGGGTCTTCGCGGATGAGAACAGCCGGTCGACGTGCGCCTGCAGCCGGAAGATGCGGCCGCTGTATGCGCGGATTCCCTCGAATACTCCGTCGCCATAGAGGTACCCGTGATCAAAGACTGAGATGCGTGCGTCGTCGTGGTCCACGAACTTGCCATCCAGGAAGATGCGCTTGGACACACTGATTCCTCCTAAGGGAGGCATGCTGCCCGGTGGCAGGCGGTAGGGAGTAGGTTAGACGGAAATGCGGTGTCTCCTGCTGCGGGCAGGGTCGTGCGGGCGAAGAGCGAACCCCTTCGCCGGGGGGTTGAAGCCACTGCACGATGCGGCGCTGACCGCCGTCGCGGATGAACTCGCGAAAGGTCCCTGGGACGGTCCGCCCGTCTACCTTATCGTAACCGATGGAGCGGCGCTGCGATCGGAGCGGGAGATCCTGCGCCGATTGGAGCCGGGAGGGAGTATGCGCCTACGCGTCAGCTCGCCCACTCGCGCGGCGGCGGCGCTCTTGCGGGCACTGGGGCGTCCTGCCCCGGAACTACTCTCCAGCGCGTCGATCCGTGCCCAGATCCGCGTGCGCGCCGCGGCAAAGGATATGCTCTCCTCCCTCTCCCTGCCGGCACAGACGGCTGCAGGCGCGGAGAAGCGGCTGGCGCAGACGGTGGAAGAGATCCTCTGGCACGCCAAGACCCTGCCAGAGGCCGCAGGGCCAGTACTCGGGGGTGATCGGTTCAGGGCGCTTTCGTCGCTCGTAGCTGGGCTGTCCAGCGCAGGCGCCGCGCAGGTGCCGGAGAGCGTCCTCTACTGGCTGGCCGCGGAGGCCTTGCGCGATGCTGCGCCGCCAGGGAGGGTGCACTGGGCCGTCCCCTCCGGGCCGCCGGCGCTGGAGGCGCTGCGGGATGCGCTTGCAGCGAGCGGCATGCCGTTCACCGATTGGCAGGCAAGGTGGCCCGCTTCGCCGCAGACGGCGCTTCGCCCCGGAGTCGCTCTCGAAGCCTATATCTGCCGAGACCTGGAGGACGAGGCGCGTGCTGCGGTGCTGCACTGCCGCGACCTCATCCGCCAAGGCACGCCGCACGACGAAATCGCGATCGGCTGCGCCGATGCGGACGCCCAGCGCCCGCTGCTGCGCAGGCTCCTAAGAGCTGCCCGCATTCCTGCGGACCTCGGCGGCGAACCGACGCGCGGCCAGCCCCTCACCGAGTGCTTTGGCGGCCTCCTTGACCTGGCAGCGGGCGGCGAGGAGACGGACGCCGTGCTGCGGGTGGTCGGGAGTGGACTCATCCCGCCGCCGGGACCTCGGCGCGACCAGCTTCTGGCCCTCTTGCGCGCGCAGCTCATCACTGCGGCACGCGACCTGCTGCCGCCAGCGCTTCTGTCAGGCGCCGCCGACTGGCCGGGCCGAGCCTCCTTGCTCTCGCACCTGCGTCATCTGGACGCCTGGCTGAGACGACTCGGATTGCCGCAGGCGACGGCCCACTTGGGCGAGGAGTCAGCGGCTGTGCAGGATGCCATTTGGAACGCCTTTTGGACGCTCTCCCAAGCGGCCGCAGCTGCGGCGGGAGACGCGCCGGTGCCGCGGGAGGCGGCACTCCGGGCGATCTCGGACCTCGTGCTGGCCGCACGGCCCGCCGAGAGTCCGCGCCGCGGCGCCGTTCGCGTGCTTCCCTTGCACGGGCTCGCGGGGACCGCTTACCCCCATCTGCTGCTCCTCGGCATGACGGAAGGCGCCTTTCCCCACCGCGCGGGCGCACTGGGGCTCTTGTCGCCCGAGATTCTCCTGCAGGCGGAGCGTGCGGGCGTGATCCTTGGGCGCCGGCCGGACGCCTTGCGTGCCACCGCACAGGGGGAGGCACTGGCAGCACTGGGCGCCGCCGAGAAGAGCCTTTGGCTGAGCGCGGCGGCGCGCGACGTGGAGGGGCGGGCCCAGGGCTTCTCCCCTCTCGCGGCGGAGATCTCGCGGCCTTTGACGTGGGCGCCGCCGCAGCGGCCTGGCGGCGGGATCGGTGCTGCGCTTTCACCGGAGGAGGCGGGGATCCGCATCGCATCCGCGATCGCGCGGCGCCGCGAGATCCGCATAGACGCATCGGATCTCCTGCCGCTGGCGTCGGCATACCTGGCTGTATTCGGGCAGGGGCCGGAGTTCTCCGGGTTCACCCCTCGCCGGCCGGAGGAGGGAGTCGGTGCATTCCCTGGCGAGATCGCCGTCACGGCACTCGAACAGTTCGCCGCCTGCCGGTTCCGCTTTTTGGGCGGG
Source organism: Bacillota bacterium (assembly GCA_021793645.1). Taxonomy (GTDB): domain Bacteria; phylum Bacillota; class Sulfobacillia; order JAJZYS01; family JAJYTV01; genus JAJYTV01. The sequence continues at coordinate 36,647 of JAJYSJ010000015.1, read as the reverse complement.
CGGCTGGGTCTGGGAAGTGAACAGTCGGCAGACGCGATCGATCCGCGCCGGCGCGGCACACTGATGCATCGGGTGCTTGCGCAGATCGAGTACGAGAGCCTGGCCGAGACGGACCTGGAGGACGCCGTGCGGTGCGCGGTGGATGGTGCAGCGGCCGCTGATGATGAGCTGCACTCTTTGCGAGATGAGGCGGGTCCGCGGGGGCGGGCGCTGCGTGCGGAGATCGCGGGCGAGATCCTGCGCGCTGCACGGATGCTTGCGGCAGAGCGTCGGGCGAGCGCCTTCCGCATCGTCGGGAAAGAGGTGGCGTTCGGACAGGGGAAGACCCTGGGACCCCTCGAGGTGCCGCTGCCGAACGGCGGATTGGCCGCACTGCGCGGACGCATCGACCGCCTCGAGGAGGCGGACGGCCTGTTGCGAGTTACGGACTTCAAGGTGCGCGGCCAGCAGTACTTCGAATTTACTCGCGTCTTCCACGGCATCGACCTGCAGGTCGGCGCCTATGTCCTCGCGGCACTGCGATCCGCGGTGGGACAGGGCAAGCGCGCGGCGGTCGCCGTGTACTGGCCGGTACGGGTCGGCGTGCGCACACCGCTTGAGGCTGCAGAGCCGAGCGACGAGAAGCTTTGGCAGACCTATCGCCAACGCGGTCTCTACCTGGCGATTCCCGAACTGCTCGGCCTGCTGGACCGTAGCCACCCCGACGGGCACTCGCCCTTCCACCCGTTGTCCCTGAAGCAGGACGGAAGCTTCCCGAAGAACAGTCCCGCGGTGCCAGCCGCGATCTGGCCTGCGCTCGAGCGGCACATCGAGACACTCCTCGGCCGTCTCGCCGCTGGTGTCCTGGCTGGCGAAGCGGACCCCAACCCCTATGCCCTCGGGCGGCAGACGGCCTGCGCGGACTGCGACCTTCTGCCGGTCTGCCGCTACGAGGCAGGCATCGAAGGATACCGGAGACTCGAACCTGTGGCGGTGGAGGCGGTGCGCAATGTCGAAGCTGACTGACGAGCAGGCCGTCGCGGCGGCGGCGCGGGGCAAAGCCGTGCTGGTCTCTGCAGCCGCCGGGTCCGGCAAGACGACCGTCCTCACCGAGCGCGTCGCAGCCCTTTGCCTTGACGGCCCGGATCCAGTCGACATCGACCGCCTGCTGGTTGTCACCTTCACCGAGAAGGCGGCGCTCGAAATGCGCCAGCGGATTGGCAACCGCTTGCGCGACCGAGCCGACGCGGGTGATGAGAGGGCGATCGCCCAACTGCGGCGGCTCCCGGATGCCCAGATCTCGACAATCCATGCGTTCGGCTATGCGCTCTTGCGCGAGGAGTGGGAGCGGGCGGGCCGGGACCCGGAACTGGAACTGCTCGATGAGCGCGCCGCGACGCTCGTGCGGCTGCGTGCGCTCGACATAGCCCTCGATCGGTCGTACGCAGCAACGCAGGGCATGGCTGAACTCGTGGCGCACTTCGGCGGAATGGGAGAGGATGATGCGCTGCGCGAGGCGCTGTTAGAGGCATCATCGTTTCTTGACGCGCTGCCAGACAGCACCGCCGCGCTGCGGAGCATGCTGGACGCGGCCTCGAGCAGAGAACACTTCGGGCAGATGCTCTCGCTGCTGCAAGAGGACAGCCGCCGCACGCTGCGCCAGGCGGCAAGCCTGATGCGTCAGGCGGCCCATGTTGCGCGCACAACGGGAGACGAGGACCTCGCCCAAGGGCTCCTTGGGGATGTGCAGCGCCTGCTGGAGGCGGCCCTGCCGCGCACCGAGGACTGGGATGACCATCGCCTGCGCATTGGGGCCGAGGAAGTGTTCCCGACTGTCAAGGGGATCACGAAGTGCATAAGAGCATCACAGCTGCGTGAAGGAGCGAAGCGCAGGGTCAAGACACTCGCCGCCTGGCTGCTTGCCGCATCCGAGGACGTGCTGTGGCAGCGTCAGGTGGAGACGCTGCCTCGCCTTGCGCTGTTCTTTGCTGTCCTCGAAGAGTTCCGGGAGACCTACCGACAAGAGAAGCTGCGCCTGCGCGCCCTGGACTTCAGCGACCTCGAGCAGGAAGCTCACCGGCTTCTGCTACAGCCCGACGGCGCGGTGGCGGAGCGCTTGCGACGGCGCTACCGCGAAGTGCTCGTCGACGAGTTCCAGGACGTCAGCCCCCTGCAGGACGCGATCGTCGCCGCAGTCGCGGGAGAGGCGGAGCGGAGCGACCTCTTCACCGTTGGGGATCCGAAGCAGAGCATCTATGCCTTCCGCCATGCGGCCCCCTGGATCTTCCTTGGCAGGCAGACGGCCTGCACCGCCCTGGGCACTTCCTTCCCGCTTAGGGAGAATTTTCGCTGCCGGCCCGAGATCGTCGCCGTGGTGAATCATTTGTTTCGGCAGTTGATGCACGACGAGGACTCCCCGCGCTATGACGATGCGGCGATGCTGGTTGCAGGGAGGGGGAGCGATACCCTGTCGGCCCACAAAGAGCAGGTGCGGCTCGTCCTGATCGGCGCAGGTGATGGCGAGGAAGATGTCCTGGGACCAGAGGACGCCCAGGCCGGGGAGGATGACGAGCCGCAGGCGGCCGCAGCGGAGGTCGAAGGCTCCGCTGCGCAGGAGGCAACCTGGATCGCCCGGGAGATTGCGCGCCTCGTGGCATCGGGGCACCCCGTCTACGACCGCGAGGAGGAGAGGATCCGGCCGATTGCCTACCGAGACTGCGCTGTACTGTTGCGCGGGCTCTCCAGCGTCGCCGCGGACTACGCGAACGCGTTCGAGGCGGCGGGCGTGCCGGCAGAGGTACAGCGCAGCACGGGCTACATGGGCTCACTCGAGGTGCAGACGATGCTGGGCCTGCTACGCGCCATCGAACTGCCGCAGCGTGACCGCGACCTCGCGATCACGCTGAGGGCGCCTTTCTTCGGCGTCAGCGCTCGGCGGCTGCGCGAGATGCGCGATGCGGCGGCGGAGGGGAGCCTCTTCTCGGGTCTCGAGGCGGTCGCCTTGGGAGACCCCGCACTGCAGGCTGTGCGCCTACGGCTGCTCTCCTGGCGCCACGCCGCGCTCGCGAAGCCGCTCGCGGAGTTTGTGCCATGGCTGCTCGAGGAGACCCGCTACCGCGCCTTTGTTGCAGGGCTCCCGCGCAGCGCTCGCCGCTTGCGCGACCTTGACGACTTCGAGGCAAGGGCGCTGCGGTTTCGCGGCGGGCTTGGCCTCTTCTTGCGAGAGTTCGAGGAGCTTGGGCGCAGGCAGATCGACGAGGCCCCGCCGCCGACGGGTGTCGAAGACGCCGTGAGCGTACTGACCATCCACCGCAGCAAGGGTCTTGAATGGCCCGTCGTGTTCGTGGCAGGGCTGCACAGAAGCATGAAGGGCGCCGACGGTTCGCCGACCCTGCGCTGGCATCTCAGGCACAAGATCGGTCCTGCCTGGGTGGAGATTGCGCGCGGAGTGCGGCGCGAGACGGCGGCGATGCGTGCGATCCGCGCGGAGGCGCAGGTCGAGGGGCGGCGAGAGGAGGTGCGGCTCCTCTACGTCGCGCTCACGCGCGCACGCGACCGGCTCTATCTGACCGCGGTCAGCCGCAAGGAGGATCCGGTGCCTGGCATGGACGAGGACCGCTTTCTCGCAGCGCGCAGCCAATTGGACTGGATCTGGCCGTGCCTTCTGAACGCAGGTGGACTGCCGGTCTCGATCCTGCGCGCGCCTTCGCCCCTCGGGGCGCCGCGAGCAAGGCTCGTGGGAGACTTCGCAGACGTGCTGCCAGATGCCACCGCACTCGACTACCTCGGGCAGCTGCCCATTGGGGCGGACGGCCTGCCGCCCCTGCTGCCTGCGAGGATCAGCGCTACGGATCTCGCGGGCGCAGCGGAGGGCTCCTTCGCGGCGGCTTTGCGCAGGCGCCGCAGCGGTGGAGCGATGCAGCCGGAGCTCGATGCGGACGGGGGGCGCACGAAGGGGACGCTGACCCACCTCTTCTTGCAGCATCTCGATTACGGACAGTCCGCCGCAGCGCTCCCCGAGCAGCTGGCCGCTCTGATCGAACGCGGCCTCTTGCCCGCGCAGGCGCGGTCCACGGTGGACGTTGCGGCCGTCGAACGGTTCCTGCAAACAGCTCTCGCGCAGCGCCTGCGCAGTGCGCCGCGACTGGAACGGGAGGTCTCCTTCAGCCTTCTGGTTGACGCCGCAGGCAGGCCCGCCCCGCATGGGGACATCCTGCTCCAGGGCAAGATCGACCTCCTGCTGCGGGATGCGGCGGGCTGGCTCGTGCTGGACTTCAAGACAGACCACATTGCGCCGCAGGAGACGATGCAGGCTGCGCAGGCGTACGAAGGACAGGTTGCGGTGTACCGTGCAGCTGTCCGTGCAATTGCCGGCGCAAGCGAGGTTTCCGCGATCCTTGTCTTCTTGCAGCCGGGCGTCCTCGTCCCGGTTTGATGCGGCAGGGATGAGCGGCATTGACGCGAAGGTCTCGATGAAGCATGGATGAATGCGCCCGCCCCAGCCGGTCGGCAGGGGCGGAGGTAGTGGCGGGGTCGGATGCCATCTGCGGCGCACGGCCGCTCTTTGCATGCTATCAGGTGCAGGGCGGAGCGGTTGAAAAGCCGCAGATCGGACAGCGCACATGACCACGCGACTCCTCGCGCAGAAGCGCGAAGCCGCAGTTGGGACAGATGTCACCCGCCTTCGGCGGAGTCGGTCGCTGGATCTCGCGTGCCTTCGGCTGCGCACCCTTCGCGTCATCCAGTGGATCCCTCACGTGCGTGCCCTCCCGGCAGCACGAAGGTAACGCCCGCGCATCGGCTGCGCAAGACCTGCGACGCGGGAATGTAGGAAGGAGACCTGAGATTGGGCGATCGATTGAATGACCTCCTCGCGAGACTCCACACGGCGGACGACCTGGACCGTGCAGCAGCGGTGCTCGGCTGGGACCAGATGACCTATATGCCACCGGAGGGCAACGCCGGGCGCGGCGACCAACTGGCGACGCTTGCCACGCTGTGGCACCGCGAGTTCACCTCGCCCGCGATCGGCGAACTGCTGGATGCCTTGGAGACGGAGTACAAGGACCGCCCCGCAGACGACCCGAAGCGGGCTCTTTTGCACGTGACCCGCCGCCAGTACGAGAAGAAGACGAAGCTTCCCGAGTCCCTGGTCGCAGAGATGCAGCGGGCATCGGCTGAGGCCTACAAGGCGTGGGTCGCGGCGCGGGCAGAGAAGCGCTTTTCTCTGTTTGCCCCCGCCTTCGGCCGCATCCTGCAGTTGAACCGCGATGCTGCCGAGGCGTTCGGCTACGCAGAGGAACCGTACGATGCCTTGATCGATGACGCCGAGCCGGGCCTCACGGCGAGCCGTGCGCAACAGCTGCTCGATGCCCTGAAGCAGGCACTCTTGCCGCTTGTGCAGCAGATTGCGGAACACCGGGAACGAGTCGACCGCAGCATGCTGATCGGCGAGTACCCGCACGAGGCGCAGTGGCAGGCCGGCATCGACGCGGCCACCGCCTTCGGCTTCGACTTCGCGCGCGGCCGCCAGGACGTCTCCATCCACCCGTTTACCACGTCCTTCGGCGTCGACGACGTGCGCATCACGACGCACATCAACCCAGGCTTCTTCCCGTCCGGCTTCTACAGCACGCTGCACGAGGCAGGCCACGGCATGTACGAGCAGGGACTGCCCGCCGAGTGGGCACGCACGCCGCTCGGCCAGGCGATCTCTGGAGGGGTGCACGAGTCCCAGTCGCGCCTGTGGGAGAACGTCGTCGGACGCTCCCACGAGTTCTGGGAGTACTTCCTGCCGACGGCGAAGCGCTACTTCCCGACTCAGCTCGGCCACGCGGATGTCGAGACGATGTACCGCGCGGTCAACTACTCCGAGCCCTCGCTCGTCCGCGTCGACGCGGACGAGGTGACCTACAACCTGCACATCGCCGTGCGGTTCGAGATCGAGCGTGCGCTCATGCAGGGGAACCTGACTCCGCAGGACGTACCCGATGCCTGGGCGCAGAAGATGCAGACCTACCTCGGCATCCGGCCGCATGACGACCTGGTGGGCGCGCTGCAGGACATCCACTGGACCGGAGGGTTCGGCAGCTTCATCGGCTACAGCATCGGCAACATCGTATCGGGGCAGCTGTGGCAGGCCGCGTCCCGCGACCTCGGAGACCTCCCGGACATGATCCGCAGGGGCGAATTCGCACCGCTGCTCGGGTGGCTGCGCACCAACCTGCACCAGCTGGGCCGGACCTACTCGACGGATCAGATGCTGCGCCGCGCCACGGGCGGCCCTCTGGACGCCGCGCCCTACATCGACTACGTGCAGCGCAAGTACCGCGCGATCTACGGTCTCTAGATGGACAGAAAGGGAGCCCGGGGCGGCTGCCCCGGGCTCCCTTTCGGCATCTCAGACCAATTCGAAGCCTTGCGCAAGGAGCGCCTTTCGCGCCGCGTCCGCACTGGCGTCTGGAACGTAGATCGTTCCGCTGCGCTGGCCATCGCGGGGGTGCGAGAGATAGGTCGCACGGACGTTCACGCCTGCATCGGCTACAGCCTGAAAGGCGCGTGCCATCTGGCCCGGGGTGTCCCCAAGATAGAACTGGATGCGGGCCGCTCCGTCGATGTCGAGGATTTCGTCAAAGAACTGGTTCAGCTGCGGCCAGCCGATCAAGCCGATGACCGTGCCTTGCGCGTCGCTCACCAGGACGGCGCGGCTGGGCCGGCGCCATAGCGCCTTCGCAGCCACTTCGACGGGCTGAGACCGGGTCACGGTCTCCACATGCTCCGCGAGGGTCGCGACAGGCCGGGTCGGATCCGCGCGCAGGCCATGCAGGACAGAGCCGGCCAGATGATCGAGGATACTGCGCATGCGCACGATGCGTCCGCGCGGATGTTCGTCCAGCACGAGGCAGGTTAGATGGGCGTCCAGCAGCATTGTGTACGCTTCCTCAAGCGTAGCGAGCGGTGAGATCAGCGAACGTTCGAGCGGCAGCATCAGCGATCCGACTTGCATTAGGGATCGGGCCTCCCGCCAGCGATTACTCCCGTACGTTCCACGCGCAGCGCCGTGCTCCTCCCGCCAAAGGCTGCGAGCACCAAGACAGCGCCGATGATCAGCGCTCCTCCGACGTACTGCCACCCAAGCAAAGCCTGCCCCAGGAGGAAGTAGGAACTCGCTGCGGCCGACAGCGGTTCGGCGGTCGCGGCAATGCCCACCTCGGAGGGGCTGAGATGCCGCAGCGCCGCGACATACAGCGCAAAGGGGACGAGCGTTCCAAGCACGATCACGAACGCGATCAGCAGGAGACCCTGCGGCCCGGGCCGCCCCATGCTGTGCATGCCCAGCGGCAGGAGGAGCGTCGCGGAGATCGCGCCGAAGAGAAAGCCGTAGCCGCTGGTCGTCCAGGGGCCGAGACGCTGCACGAGGCTTGTCGGATAGATCGTGTAGAAGGCGAGGCTGACGGCGGAGAGCAGGCCGAAGCCGATTCCCAGCGTCGTGATGCGCAGGGGCCCGCCGCCCAGCACGAGGAGGCCGGTTCCGCCCACGGCGAGAAGGAGTGCGATCGACTCGGCGGCCGTCGGCATTCGGCGGCGCACGGCTGCCGTGTAGAGCACGATCAAGGCAGGGCCGAGGTATTGCAGGAAGGTCGCGGTGGCCACCCCGACGGCGGCGATCGCGGCGAAGTAGGAGTATTGCACCAGGAAGAAGCCGAAGAGGCCGAAGATTGCAAGCTGCCCGAGGCTGCCGCGGTCTACACGCAGGCTTTGCGGCCTGCGCAGGAAGACGGCGAGCAGGAGCAAGGCCGCGGCGCCCCAGAGCCGCACGGTCACGAGGTAGATCGGGGAGACGCCGCGATCTTGGAAGAGCACCTGGGCCGCAGTGCCCGAGAGCCCCCAGAGAGCGGCGGACAGCAGGACGATGAGGACGCCGACTGCCCGGCGGCTCACCGCTTGATGATCGAGTGCAGCACGTCCTGCGAGATGTTTCCGCCCGACAGCACGGCGGCCGTCTCGACGTCGCGGGGCACCTTGCCAGCCTGGAAGGCGGCGAACGCGACAGCGCCCGACGGCTCGACGAGGAGCTTCTCTGCGAGCAGCAGGGTGCGCACCGCCTCCAGGATCTCCTCCTCCGAGACCGTCACGACCTCATCCACGACCTCCCGGAGGATCGCATAGTTGAGGTCGCCCACGGACTGGGTGCGCAGACCGTCTGCGAGCGTGTCGACCCGTGCGAGTCGCACGTGCTCGCCGCTCTGGATGCTGCGGTAGAGGTCGTCTGCCCCTGCTGGCTCGACGCCGATGATGCGCACTCCCGGCAGGAGTGCACGCGCTGCCAGCCCCACGCCCGAGAGCAGCCCGCCGCCGCCGACCGGCACGAGGATCTGGCGGACTTCCCGGCGCTCGCGTGCGATTTCTAGACCGACGCTGGCTTGGCCCATGACGATCTCCAGGTCGTCGTAGGGCGGAACGATTTCGAGGCCGTCAGTCGCCGCGAGTTCCTCGGCGATGCGCCGGCGTTCATCCGAGCCGCCTTCGCAGGCGATGATGCGGGCACCGTAGCGCAGGACGCCTTCGACCTTCTCCCGTACTGCGTCTTGCGGCATGACGATTGTCGCAGGGCAGCCGTAGAGCTGCGCCGCGCAGGCGACCGCCTGCCCGTGGTTTCCGGAGGAGTAGGCGACGACGCCGCGGGCGCGCGCCTTTGGCGTGAGACGGGTAAGCTTGTGGTACGCGCCGCGGAACTTGAACGATCCTGTGCGCTGCAGGTTCTCGGGCTTCAGCCAAAGGGCGGCCTCCACTGAGCGCGCCGCAAGCAGAGGCGTCGGCAAGAGCATCGGCAGGATGCGGCGATGCGCGGCTTCCAGGTCAGCGAGGCTGGGAAACTGCAGATCAGCGGTCGGCATTGCGCCGCGGCCTCCTCTCAGGGTAGAGAAGAGTTCGATCCGCGCACAGGCGCTCCTGCCGCCACAATACGGCAGGAGTTGGTGGGCGTTGACAGAAGCTAGAACACCGGTCGAAGGAGGCACGCTGCATGAGTGATACAATCCGCAGCCGCAGCGAACAGGACGCTTCGCTGCAATGGAACCTCGAAGATCTCTACCCGGCCCGCGCCGCCTGGCAGGAGGCGCTCACCGAACTCGTACAGGCGGCGCAGTCGTTCGGGCGCCTGCGCGGCCACCTGGGCAAGGACGGCAGGACGCTCCTCGACGCGCTTAGGGAAGAGGACAGCATCGGCAGCCGTTTGGAGCGTTTCTATGCCTACGCGATGTTCTGCCACGACCAGGACACGCAGGACCCTGAGGGAACCGAGATGGTGGCGAAGGCCCAGTCGATCGCGGCTCAGCTCGGCGAGGCGACCGCCTTCGTCGTACCGGAACTCGTGGCGCTCCCCGAGGGGCGCATCGCCGAACTGGTGGCTGCCGAGCGAGGACTGGAAGAGTACGCGCATACCTTCCAACGCATCGAGCGCATGCGCCAGCATGTCCTCGAGCCCGCGGAAGAGGCCCTGCTTGCGGCGTTTTCGCCTGTACTGCAGGGCGCCGACACGGTCGCGGGGCAGCTGTCGAATGCGGACCTCGACTTCGGCGAGATCGAGGACTCAAAGGGCAATCGGCTGCCGCTCTCGCACGGGCGCTACGGGCAGTACGTGATGTCCACCGACCGAAAGGTGCGCCAGGAAGCCTACCTCGGCATTCACGCGCCGTACGCCGCGCACCGGCACACCTTCGCTGCGACGCTCGACCAGCAGATGCGCACCGCCGTCACGGAAGCGCGGGTGCGCCGCTACCCGTCCGCGCTGGAAGCGGAGTTGGACTCGCGAGCACTGCCGACAACCGTCTACGACAACCTCCTCGAGGAGGTGCATGCGGCCCTGCCAGACCTGCAGCGCTACATCGCGTGGCGCAAACAGCAGTTAGGGCTGCACGAATTCCACTTTTATGACATCTATCCGCCGATCGCGGCGCTAGCTGACGAAGAGCGCACCTGGGATGAGGCGAGCGCTGAGGTCACCCGAGCGCTCGGGCCGCTCGGGGAGCAGTATCGCGAGCGGCTGCAGCGGATCCTGACGCAGCGCTACGTCGATGTCCTGGAGAACCGCGGCAAGCGGTCTGGTGCCTATTCCATGGGCATCTACGACGTGCACCCGTACATCCTGATGACCTACACGGGAACCCGCGACAGCATGTTCACGCTTGCGCACGAGGCTGGCCACGCGATGCACTCGATCCTCGCATCCGAGGCGCAGGGCTACCGCGGTGCGCAGTATCCCATCTTCCTGGCGGAGATTGCGTCGACATGCAACGAGCACCTCTTGCTGCATCACCTGATCCATCAGGCGCAGGACCCGAAGCTCCTCCTGGACCTGCGCGACGATCTGGCGCAGAAGTTCGTCTCGACCGTGTTCCGCCAGACCCTCTTCGCCGAATTCGAACGCGCGATGCATGAGCGCGTCGAACAGGGAGGGGCTCTGACGGCCGAGTACCTCCAGGAGACGTACCATGGTCTCTTGCGGCGCTACTACGGTCCGGCGCTCGAGATCGACGAGGTCGGGACCTACGAGTGGGCCCGCATTCCCCACTTCTACATGGGCTATTACGTCTTCCAGTACGCCACTGGCTTCATCGCTGCGGCCGCACTCTCGCGCGAGATTCTGGAGAAGGGCGAGGAGGCCGCGAGCCGCTACCTCGCGTTCCTTGCGGCGGGAGGTTCAGACGATCCCCTGCCCATCCTCGCGCGAGCGGGAGTCGATCTTTCGCAGCGCGACGCACTGCACGAAGGCCTGCAGACCTTTGCCCGCACCGTGAGCGAACTGGAACAGCGCTAGTCCAGCTCGCGCAGATCGAAGACGGCCTTCAGGGGCCGCTCCGCACCGGCGCTAAGGTGCGCCCGCATCGCTTGGCGGTATTCCTCCAAACGGTAGCGGTGCGTGATCAGGCCAGCGGCCGGGGCGGCCTCCGGCGTCGCGAGATCGCGGAGTGCGAGCGCGAAGGTGTGCTCGCCGCCAGCCTCGCGGCCGTAGCCGAACGTCCCCAGCAGCTGCAGTTCGCTCGCCCAGACAAACGACCAGTCGACCGTCAGCGAGCCCGCCGTTCCGACGAGGACCAGGGTTCCGCCAGGACGCGTGACGCGCAAGGCGTCTGCGAGGCTCTGCGCACTGCCAACGCAGTCGTAGACGAGGTCGAACCCTACGCTGAAGACCGGCTGGCCCAGCAGCGGGCGCAAGAGCTCGGCCCCGACCGCGGCCTGCACGGCCACGGTCGCCCCCTGGTGTCCGTAGGCGCGGCTCGCGCCGAGGGTCAGCGCGAACCGCCGCTGGTGCGGGTGGCGCGCGACGGCGTGCACTTCGGCGCCCTCTCCGTGCAGGCGCAGTGCGAGCAGGGTAAGGAGTCCGATCGCTCCGGAGCCCAGCACCAGCACCTTTTCGCCAGGCTTCGGCGGCCTGCGCAATACGGCGTGCAACGCGATCGAGTAAGGCTCCGTGAGCACCGCGAGCTCATCGGACACCGCGTCGGGCACGGGGTAGAGCTGGGTTTCATGGGCGAGCATGCGCCGGGAGAAGCCGCCCGGCAGACGCGCATGGTAGCCGATCAGCGTCCCGGGTCCGATGCCGCTTTTGCTGGAGCGGCGCTCGCAGCGCTGCGTCTGGCCGGCGGCGCAGGCGGAGCATGGCTCTTCGCCGCGCACAAAGCACGATACGACCGGGTCGACGACGACTCGTCGCCCCCGCAGGGGATGATCCGCGGGGTCTACGACGTCCGCGAGCACTTCGTGGCCCAGTACGGCAGGGAAGGAGTGGAAGGGGGACTGGGCAGGACTCGTCTTGCCGCGCACAATCGCCACGTCTGACCCGCAAATGCCGGATAGGCGCGGCCTGAGCGTGGCGAAGCCAGGCCCAGGCGCCTGGGGCTCGGGCAGGTCGCGCAGGCTGAGAGGCCCCGGCGCTCCCCAGAACACCCACGGCAGCCGGCTTCCGAGCGCCTGACCGAGCAGGTAGCGGGGGATCGAGACGCGGTAGACGACCGCCTTGCCCCTTGTCATCAGGACATGGGAACCTGAGGGATGATCTTGCCGTCGACGCGCTCCATGATGTCGTCGAGGTCATGCCCGGTGATCGTCATGCCGTGGTTTTTGAGACCGATCACTGCCTGCGCAGGGTTCTCGGCCTCGCTGACCAGCGCGGCGACCGAAGTCGCGAGCTGCAAGGTGCCGCAGGGATAGTTGACCTCCGTGGAAGCGATGCCGTCCATCCAGGCGTGCACATGGATGATCGCCCCCACCTGCGGGTGTTCGCGGTAGATCATGTGGTGTTCGATCGCGTCCACGGAGACGCGCCGCGGCCGAACCTGCGGTGGCACGGAGAGGCGCATCGCCCGCTGGCCATCGTCGTAGTCCTTCACCATGAGGATGTCGCGTCCGACCTCCTCCAATCGCGCTTTGTTCACGCCGCTACCCGACATCCAAAAGCGCTTTTGGTCGCGGCGTTGGCTCAGGTTGCCATACGAGAGGCCTCCGAGCTGGTAGAGGTGCTGCAGGTGACGGAAGTCCTCCGGCGGCAGCATCTCCTGGATCGGGAAGGGCGCCGGCAAGAGATTCCAGGCGTCCAGCGTCTCACCGGCCCGGCGCAGCTGCACGGTCGCCGCGTCGCCGCCCCATAGAACCTCCTCGAGGTCCGCATCGAAGATGTTGTCGACGATCAGCTGCGACGTCGCGAGCGGTGTGAGGCGGTCCGCGATTTCCTCGGCGTGCTCAGGCGCAAAGAACGCCGCGCGGATCGGATACCAGCCGCGCTCCAACGTGAGGAAGTATGTCCTCGGGTGCTGCGGATCGCCGACAACGGCGAGCAGCAGGTTCGCCAGCGAACGCACGAGGTAGGGATACGCGGCGAGAAGGAAATCCGAAGGCTCCTCCGGCATGCGCAGCAGGGCGATGATGTACGTCGCCTGTGCATGGCGTCGGAAGGGGCGGGGTTTTTCGCGGTCGACGTGCGAGAAGACGAGTTTGGTTCCCGGCTGCGCAGAAGTCTGCTGATGGCCGCGCGCGGAGAGTGCCTGCCCCAGGCGATCGGCGAAATCCCCAATGCAACTGTCTGCCGGCGCGCCGTAGAAGGCGAAGTCCATACTGCTCCTCCTAACCCAGAAGTGTGCCAGTCCTGCGGCGCATTCTATTCCATCGTCAGGCGATTCCTTCGGCGGAAAGCGCCCATCGTTGACGAAATAAGGCCGGGGCCGCTAGGATGGAAGCAAAGGACCAATGGGACTACATATGATGGTCCATCCGGAGCACAACGCGGCGCGTGGCCCACCGGTTCGGCGCCGTAAGGAGCGAGTACGGAGGGGATGGCGGATGAGCGAGGAGCGTCTGCACGCCTTCGAAGCGAGGATTGCTGGCGGTGAACTGATCGAAGCCGGCGACTGGATGCCGGACGAGTACCGTCGCCAGTGCCTGCGCCTCATCGTGACCCACGCCAACTCTGAACTGATGGGCGCATTGCCCGAACGTGAATGGATCCCCCGCGCACCGGGCCTGCAGCGCAAGCTGTCGGTGCTCTCGAAGGTGCAGGATGAGATCGGCCACGCCCAGATGATCTATCGTGTCGCGGAGGACCTGGGACGCCCGATGGGCGTGACCCGCGAACTGATGCTCGACGAACTGATCGCCGGCAAGGCGAAGTTTCACAACGTGTTCAGCTACCCTGCGCCGACCTGGGCTGACGTCGGCGTCATCGCTTGGCTGGTCGACGGTGCGGCGCTTGAGACGCAGGGGGCGCTCCTCAAGACAAGCTACGCGCCGTATGCGCGCATCCTCCGCCGCATCTGCGCCGAGGAGGCGATCCACCTCAAGCATGGAGAGGACATCGTCCTGACGCTGGCCGCTGGCACGAGAGCGCAGCGCGACATGCTGCAGGGGGCGCTGACGCGCTGGTGGCAGCCGCTCCTGCACTTCTTCGGTCCGCCCGACGAGCAGTCGCCGAACTCGGAGCGGACGTTCCGCTGGCGCATCCGGCTGATGACGAACGAACAGCTCCGTCAGGCTTTCCTGCGCAAATACGTGCCGAAGGTGAAGGCGCTCGGCCTTTTGATCCCGGACCCCGAACTGCGCCAGGATCCCGCGACCGGCGACTGGCTGTACGGCGACCCCGACTGGAACGAGTTCTGGCGCATCGTGAAGGGCGGCGGTGCCAAGACCGAGGATCGGCTCCGGCTGCGGCGCATGACCCGAGACGAGCAGAGCTGGGTGCGCGAGGCGATCGCCGGGCCGACGAGCGCAGCGTAGGAGTGGACGTCATGGCTGCCGAGATGGCTGTCTACGAGGTGTTCGGACAGGAGCGCAAGGGCGACCCGCACAGGCACGTGGGGAGCCTCCTCGCAGCGGATTCGGACATGGCCTTGCTCTTGGCCCAAGAGCTCTTCTGTCGGCGCAAGGAGTATGTGCAGATCTGGGTCGTGCCGCGCGACGCGGTGCGCCAGGCGCCGAGCGATGGTGCGACGCTGGGCCCGGAACCACGCCGTACCTACCGCGGCGGCGAGGGCTACCGTCAGACAGTGGAGAAGTGGAAGCGCTTCGGAGGCGATGACCGTGCCGATCGGACATGAGCTGACCGGCGAGGGTCGCGCGGCCTTCGGCGAGTACCTGCTGCTGATGGCAGACGACGAACTGGTCCTCGGCCACAGGGACTCCGAGTGGTGCGCCTTCGCACCGCTGATCGAAGAGGACGTCGCGTTCGCTTCGATCGCGCAGGACGAAATCTCCCATGCCGCTCTCTTCTACGAACTGATTGAATCACTGCGCGGCCTCAGCCGTGACCAACTGGCGTTTGGCCGGCCGGATACCGAGATGCGCAATGTGACACTCGTCGAGCAGGAAAACAGCGACTGGGCGTTTACGGTTGTCCGCCACTATCTTTATGACCTTGCCGACGACTTGCGCACGGAGCAGCTGCTGCATTCCGGCGAGCCGCTCCTGCGGTCCATCGCCGAGCGCATCCGCCGGGAAGAGCGCTACCACCTTGAACACGGCGCGATGTGGCTGCACCGGCTGGCGCATGGTGGGGCCGAGGCACGCCGGCGCACCCAACACGCAGTAGACCGCGTCCTGCTGGGGTGCAGAGGCATCTTTCACCCGCTCGCATGGGAGCAGGTTCTCGTGAAGGAGGGCCTACTGCCAGACCGGCCCTCGCGCCTCCTTCCCACATTTTTGTCGCGCGCGGGCGCGGTACTTTTGGAGAACGGTTTGCAGATGCCCCAGATGGCTGCGGTAGCAGCGGGGCCGTGCGGGCGCGTCGGCCACCACGGTCCGGAACTCGGACGGCTCCTTGAGACGATGGGCGAGGTGTGGCGGACCGATCCTGTTGCCAACTGGTAAGAAAGGGGGTGCGGCAGATGCTGACGGAAGAGGGCGTGCGCGATGCGCTGCGCAGCGTGTCGGACCCGGAGATCCCGGTGCTGAGCATCGTCGATCTCGGGCTGATCGAGGAGGTGCGCATCGCGGGAAGCCGTGTCGAGGTAGATCTCCTTCCGACCTTCACGGGATGTCCGGCGCTCGGCTTCATCCAACAGGCTGCCGAGCAGCGCCTGCTGCACATCCCGGGGGTGGAGGAGGCCAAGGTCGCCTTCCGTTTCGATCCCGCCTGGTCGACGGAGCGGATCAGCCCGTCGGGCCGCCTCGCGCTCCAGAGCTTCGGGATCGCACCGCCGGGCGTGGCGCCGACCTGTCCGTACTGCGGTTCTCACAGTACGAAGATCGAAGCGAGCTTCGGCCCAACGCGCTGCCGCTCGGCGTATTACTGCGATGCCTGCAATAACCCGTTCGAGCGCATGAAGGCAATCTAGTGAAGGATATTGCCGCAGGCGAGAGCGCTTCGGTCTCCTTTCGCGTGGCGGAGTCGATGCAGGCGGCGTTCGACGGACGCCTGATTCATCCCGTCCTTTCGACCGCGTGGCTGGTGCACCATCTCGAATGGGCCTCCCGCCTCGTCCTCGAACCTGCGCTCGGCCCCGGCGAGGAAGGGGTCGGGGTGGGCGTGGACATTCGGCACCTGGGGCCTGCGCCGGTCGGCGAGCAAGTCCAGGTCCAGGCGACTGCCGTCGAGCAGCGCGAAGGCCTGCTGATCTGTGATGTCCGAGCCGAGTGTCGGGGCGCTTGCGTCGCGACGGGTCGGGTCTTCCAGGCGATTTTGGACAGAGGACGCCTGCGTGAGACCCGTACGGCAGGGTCGCCCGCTTCGAATGGAGAAGAATAGGTACCGGCCGCAAGGCCGGTTACTCTTTTGCCGGGAGGCGGATCATCGCGGCTATGCACATTGAAGGGAATGCCGCGCTTTCCTCGCCGCGGGAGGCTGTGTTCGCGGCGCTCGAGGACCCGCAGGCACTTCAGCGTAGCCTACCGGGCTGCAAAGAACTGCGGGCTGAGGAAGATGGCTTCTACGCCCGTTTCGTGGTCGGCGTCGCGGCCGTTCGCGGCGAGTATGAGGGCAGCATCCACGTGCGGCGCTCGGAAGCGCCGTCGCACTATGACTTCGCCCTGGCGATGGAGGGGCAGAGCGGCTTCCTCGAAGCGCAGGTGGAGACAGTGCTTATGCCGCAGGGCGACGGAACCAACATGCATTACGCCGCAGAGGCTGAGATGGGCGGCATGCTGGCGAGCATGGGACAACGCGTGGCAGGCGGGGTGGCGACGATGCTGGTGCGCCAGTTCTGCGAGGCGTTGGACCGCGAGGCGAAGGGACGCTAAGGCCCGACAGGAAGGAAGTGCGCAGCTTGCCGGAGTACGCGATCGGAACGCCACAGCGTCGCATCGAAGGCGGCGAGAAGGTCCTCGGACGCATGAACTACGTCGCCGATGTCCAACTGGCCGGCGCACTGAGCGCCCGCATCGTGACGAGTCCGTACCCGCGGGCGCGCATCCTGCGCGTCGAGTCGGATGCGGCGCTGCGGTTGCCGGGTGTGCTTGGCGTCTATACGGCGCAGGAGCTTGGTTCCCTCGGCCTGCTGGCCGACAAGGAAGTGTTCTATGCGGGAGAAGCAGTAGCGGTCGTGGTCGCCGAGGACGCGCGCACGGCTGAGGATGCCGCTTCCCGCGTCACGGTTCGCTATGAGCGCCTGCCAGCGCTATTGGACCCGCGCGCTGCGATGGCGCCGGATGCTCCGCTCGCACGTCCGCTTGACTCACTCGCGGAGCGAGCGGATGCGGGGGCGCACGGTGCAGCGGTCGGCGGGGGCGACGAGAAGCGCGCCCCGAACGTCTGCGGCCAGGTCGCCTTTTCGCGAGGGAACCTCGATGAGGGCTTCAGGCTCGCCGACATCGTCGTCGAGGGGAGCTACCGCATCGCAGCAGCCTACCAGGGCTACTTGGAGCCGCACGGCTCAGTGGCCGTCCCGGCTGAAGGCGGCGGTGTGACGGTCTACACGACAACGCAGGGCCAGTTCTCCGTGCGCGAGGAGGTCGCGGTCGCGGTCGGGCTGCCCGAGCAGATGGTGAAAGTCGTCGGGATGCAGGTCGGGGGCGGCTTCGGTGCCAAGTTCGTCAAGCTCGAGCCACTGGCTGCGCGCCTGGCCTTGCTCCTGGAGCGGCCGGTACGCATCGTCCTGGATCGTGGGCAGGACTTTCTCTTGAGCCGCCCCGGGCAGATGGCAGAGATCGAGGTGAAGATCGGGGCGCGCAGCGATGGGACGCTCACCGCGCTGCAGGCGCACCTGCTGCTCAACGCCGGCGCGCAGTCTGACGAGACCGTCGGCATTGCGGGTCTGATGCTCGGCAGCACCTACCGCGTCCCCAACCTTGATGTGCGCGGCTACGAGGTGCTGACCAATACGACGCCAACTGGCGCCTACCGTGCACCGGGAGCACCCCAGGCCTACTTCGCACTGGAGTCGGCGATGGACAGCCTGGCAAGAAAGCTTTCCATGGATCCGATCGAACTGCGCCTGCGCTCTGCGGTGCGCGCGGGCGATCCCAGGGTGGCAGGCGGTCCCTGGCCGACGATCGGCCTTGAGGAAACGCTTGAAGCGACGCGCAGCCATCCTTTCTGGCAGGAGCGCCGCAAGGGTACGGACGAGGGGTACGGCGTCGCGGTTGGCGGCTGGCTCGGCGGCACCGAGCCCGCGGCCGCAGCATGCCGCATCAATGGGGACGGTTCCTTGACCCTGCAGGTGGGATCGATCGACATCACCGGCACCAACACCACCTTCGCGGCGATCGCGGCGGAGGTCTTCGGCCTCAGGCCGAACGAGGTCCGCGTGGTGGCGTCTGATACCGACGCTGCTCCCTACGCGGGTGCATCGGGCGGCAGCAAGATCACCTACACCGTAGGAGCAGCAGTACAGCAGGCTGCGCAAGATGCCCGCGCCCAACTCCTGGAGGTGGCGGCGGGTGCGTTGGAGGCGTCCCCGGAGGACCTCGACGTCGCAGATGGACGCGTTTTTGTCCGTGGTGCCCCGACGCGCGCCTTGCCGATCGCGGAGATCGCAGCGCAGACGGCCGCCTTCGGAGGGCGGGTCGCCCCGATCTACGGACGCGGGCGCACCGCGATCCGCCGAGCCTCGCCGGGCTTTGCGGTACACGCCGCCAGGGTGCACGTGGATCGGTCCACCGGCCGGATCCGTCCGCTCGGTTACCTCGCAGTACAGGACGTCGGCCGTGCGCTCAACCCGGCGATGGTGGAGGGCCAGATCCGCGGCGGCGTCGTGCAGGGGATCGGACGCGCCCTCTTTGAGGAGATGCGCCACGACGAGCAGGGGCAACTGGCGTCCGCCAGTTTCCTCGATTACGCCTTGCCGCGCGCGGCAGACGTACCGGACATCGCGGTCGCGCTCGTGGAGATACCTTCAGAGCATGGCCCCTTTGGGGCGAAGGGCGTCGGCGAACCACCGGCCATCCCGGGTGCGGCGACGATTGCGAACGCGGTGGAGGATGCCGTTGGCGCGCGGGTCACCGAACTGCCCCTGCGGCCAGAGGCGGTGCTGCGGGCGCTGAGGCACGCCTGATGCTTTCCTTCACGCTGCCCGACGGCGACGAATACCACCTGCAGCATCTCTGTCTCGATCTGAACGGAACAATCGCCCTCGATGGACGGCTCGTCGAGGGCGCCGCGGAGCGGCTTGCAGCCATCCGCGACCACCTCGAGATTCACCTCCTCACCGCCGGAACGCATGGAGGCGTACCGGAGGTGGAGCGGGCGCTCGGGGTGCAGGCCACTTCGATTCACGGGGGCGAGGAGAAGGAGGCCTTTGTGGCCTCGCTTGGCCCCCAGGGCGTCGTCGCAATCGGCAACGGGCGCAACGATGCCGCGATGCTGGCCCTAGCGCGGTTGGGCATTTGCGTGGTCGGGCCCGAGGGAGCTGCGCGGGAGGCGGTGATGGCGGCGGACGTCGTCGCGCCGTCTCCCCAGGCAGCACTTTCCCTGCTGCTGCATCCGGACCGGCTGCGGGCAACCCTTCGGAGGTAGGGAGGCGCATGCCGCATGATTTCGGAAAAACTGCTTCATGGTGTCCAAAGCGCGGTGCTGAACCGCAGTCTGCATGATGCTGTCGCCAAGTCCGTCGACCGGCACAGTCTGCCGGCGGCAGCCGCACTGGCCCCCGAGCAGCGCGGCCTGTTTCGCGCCCGTGCCCGCGCGGCTCGCCTCGACGCAGTGCGGTCCCTGCCTGCGCTGTGCGCGCAGTTCATCTCCACCGCTGAACAGCGCGGCATACGGATACATACCGCCCAGGACGGCTCCGAAGCCGCCCGGATCGTTGCGCAGATCGCACGGGAGTGCGGCGCGACGCGTGCGGTAAAGTCGAAGTCGATGGCCACCGAGGAGATCGCGCTGAACGAGCAGTTGGCGCAGGCAGGCGTCACGGTGCTCGAGACGGACCTCGGCGAGTACATCGTACAACTCGCGGGAGAGCGCCCCTCCCACATCATCGCGCCGTGCCTGCACAAGTCCCGCAAAGAGATCGCTGAGCTCTTCTCGCGCGAGGCGGGCCGCGAGATTCCGGAGGATACACCTTCGCTCTCAGCCTTCGCCCGCGGCCGGTTGCGCGAGGAGTTCCGCCGCGCGGATCTCGGGATCAGCGGCGCGAACTTCCTCGTTGCGGAAGACGGCTCACTCGTAATCATTTCGAACGAGGGGAACGCGCGCTTCTCGACGACCCTGCCGCGCGTGCACGTCGCCGTCGTCGGAGTGGAGAAGTTGATCCGCAACTACGAAGCGATGCAGGACGCGCTGCGCCTCCTTCCGGTCAGTTCAACGGGGCAGCGCATCACGAGCTATGTTTCCGTCGTGCGCGGGCCGGCTGCGCCCGGCGAGGATGGTCCCGAAGAGGTGCACGTTGTGCTGATGGATGCTGGACGCAGCCAGATCCTCGGCGGACCATACGAGGAAGCGCTGCTGTGCATCCGCTGCGGCGCCTGCCTCGATATCTGCCCCGTCTACCGGCAGACCGGCGGGCATGCCTACCAGTCTGTCTATTCCGGCCCGATCGGCGCGGTCCTGACGCCGCTCCTGCGCGACGATGCGGAAGCGAAGGCGCTTCCGTTCCTCTCATCCCTATGCGGGGCATGCAGCGACGTCTGCCCCGTCGGCATCCACCTGCACGAGCATCTTGTCGCGCTGCGGGCGCGCGCGGTGGCTGGCGGAACCGCATTCACTGGGGAGGGCGCTGCCTTCCGCGGCTACCGCCGGGCATGGGCCGTGCCGTCGCGCTATCTTCGCCTCCGCAGCCTGATGCCTGGCGCGCTAAGGCTCGCGCGGGCAGGCGGCCCCCTGCGCCTATGGCTGCGCGGCCGGACGCTGCCGCCTGTCGCAAAGGCACCCGTCGCGAAACGCCTGCGAGATGAGGGGCTGATCGAGGAGGACGACTGATGGAGATCGCGCTCTTCACAACCTGCCTCGGTGATCTATTCGCCCAGGAGGCGGTCGTCTCCACGGCGAGGGTGCTGCGCCGTCTAGGCCACCGCTTGCACCTACCGCCGCAGACCTGCTGCGGGCAACCCGCGATGAACAGCGGTTTTCCGGGCGAGGCCAAGCCCTTCATCGCCGCGTACCTTCGCGATTTCCTGGGTGCCCAGGCGGTCGTCGCACCGTCCGGATCCTGCGTTGCCATGCTGCGCCACGGGCTTCGACAGTTCTTCCCGGAGGATCCGGAGGCCCTGGCGCTCGCGGAGCGGACGTACGAACTGACGCAGTTCCTCACGGACGTCGAGGGACTCGACCGACCGCAAGGACGCTATGCGGGTCGCGCCATCTACCATGAGTCTTGCCACCTCGCGCACTGGCTGCACCAAGCGGGGCGCGCGGAACGCCTCTTTTCGGGGATCGCGGGTCTGGAACTCCTGCACTTCCCGGACCCGCAGCTCTGCTGCGGCTTCGGCGGCACCTTCGCCGTGCATTTCGAGGAGCTCTCGCTAGCCATGGCGGACGAGAAGGTCGCGCAGCTGCCATCGCAGGCACCGGATCTCTTGGTTGCGAGCGACCAGGGGTGCCTCATGCAGCTGGGCGGGCGTCTAGAGGCCCTGGGGCGGAAGATAGAGCCGATGCACGTAGCGGTCCTGCTCGATCGGGCGGGGGTGGGCGAGTGAACCGAGAGGACTTCCTCGCGCGCCTGCGCGCGCGGCCTGCAGGAGCGCATCTCCCTGAGGAAGGCGAGGCGCCGCCGCGCCCGACGCTGCCCGAGGACCTGTGCGTAGCGTTCTGCGAGGCGGCTCGCGCTACCGGCAGTCGGACCCTGCGCGGGGACAAGGCAGCGATCGGTCGCGCGCTGCGGGAGTTCAGTCGCGGGGAAGCGGTACTTGCCCAGGAAGCTGAGGAACTCGCTACGCTGCTCGACGGAGTGCCCCTGTTGCCGCCACATACCGACCCGTTCACCGCCGATTGGGGCCTCTCGCTCGCGGAGGCTGGACTCGCGCATACCGGCAGTGCCTGCATTCGGCGCGAAAAGGGCCGGTCTCTACTGGCATCCCTGGTGCCGCCGCGCGCGGCGATCGTCGTGCGGGCGAAGACGCTTGTCTGGGAACTCGGGGACTACCTGCAAGAGGCGCCAGCACACGGCACCGTCCATGTCGTCAGCGGACCCAGCCGCTCCGCCGACATCGAAAACGACCTGTCGATCGGCGTGCACGGCCCGGGTGAGGTGCTCTATCTGCTCTGGGAGGAGTAGGTCGAAAAGGCATGGCGCGCATTAGACTCCGTGGACCCGAACCCTACTGATCGCTCTCAACAAAGCACTTGCCCTCTTGAACCTCCTCGCCGTGAATAGCGGAGATTCCGAAGGGAAGCCCGGGGAATGTGTCACGGGTGCAAAGACCCTGGCATTTGGTCTTCGTCGCGAAATACCGGCGCCTCGACCAAGGAGATCTTGGAGGACCTGCGAGAGATCTTCACTGCGGTCTGCGAAGATTTTGAGGCGACCCTCGACGCGTTTGACGGAGGGAAAGATCACGTGCACCGGCTGGTCCACTACCCTCCGAAGGTGGCAGTTTCCCGCTTGGTCAACAGCCTCAAAGGTGTTTTTGCCCGGCTGATCCGCAAGAAGAACTACCCATCCATCCAGAAGGCACTGTGGGGAGGCAGCCTGTGGCCCAAGAGCTACTTCGCTGCATCGGCCGGGGGCGCACCGCTTTCTATCATCCGGCAGTACATCGAACACCAGCAGACCCCGCATTGAACGCTTCCCGCCCGCGCCTTATATCCTCGCCCTCAACAACGAGGTTTTACGGCGCCGCTGATAATGCCGGTGCCGTGCGTAAAAACATGGGACCTGCACCTGTCGACAAAGTCTGCCTACTCGACATTGCGGCGCTTTGGCAAAGCACGCCGCAGTTCAACACGTGAAACGTTTTCAACCGGGGTCGTTTGCCCCGTGCACGCAAGCTGGTGGTGCTGTTTGAGGAGGCCGGATTCACGGAAGCTGTACAGCAATTACGCCAGTATGTCCATTATTGAAAAACCGACAGAAAGGGTTCAAAATAAATAAGGATACTTGACGCAACTAGTAGGGAATCGAACGACAATGATTCATGCATTTAGAATGCGCTTACGCAATCAGCAGATTAGCCTTTGCCAATTACGTAGGCGCGGACCAATCGTTCGAATATACAGCCAATCGCTTAGCGTTCCCACCCATGGGCCCTTGTGATACACTGTCGGGTGGATTCCGTAACGCTGGGGGTGGGCGCTTGCTCTCACAATACTTTCCGATCGCGCTCTACTTCATCGTCGCCGTCGTGATCGGCGCCGGTCTGCTGGGCGCGTCCAGGGTGATGGGTCCGCGCAAGCCGAATCCGCAGAAGATGGCTACGTACGAGTGCGGTGTCACTCCGGAGACGGAGGTCGGCCCGCGGTTTTCGGTCAAGTTTTACCTTGTCGCGATGCTCTTCATGATTTTCGACGTCGAAGCTGTGTCGTTCTACCCATGGGCGGTGCTGATGCACCGGCTGCGCCTCTTTGGCCTGATGGAGATGGCGCTGTTCATCCTGGTCCTGGGCATCGGGTACGCGTACGTGTGGAAGAGGGGGGGATTCCAGTGGCAGGAGTAGAGGGCCGTCCGATCCTCTTTGCCAGCATGGATAAGCTCGCGAACTGGGCGCGTGCGAATTCGCTATGGCCGGCGCAGTTCGGGCTCGCCTGCTGCGCCATCGAGATGATGGCCACGGCGGGATCTCGCTTCGACCTGTCGCGCTTCGGCGCCGAGGTCATGCGCGCGTCGCCTCGCCAGGCCGATGTGATGATCGTCGCAGGCCGCGTGTCGCAAAAGATGGCGCCTGTGGTGCGCCAGCTCTACGACCAGATGCCCGAGCCGAAGTGGGTCATCTCGATGGGGGCCTGCGCCTCCGTCGGAGGCGTCTTCAACAACTACGCGATCGTCCAGGGCGTCGACCGGGTAGTGCCGGTCGATATCTACGTGCCGGGCTGCCCGCCAACCCCGGAAGGGCTGATCGAGGGCGTCATGAAGCTGCAGCAGAAGATCATGCAGGGCGGACGTCCTGTTGCGCCGGCCATGCAGGCCGCGCAAGGGGAGGCGCAGGCATGAACGAGATCCTCGAGAAGCTGCAGGAGACGTTCGGCGATCGCGTCAACGTCTCGCAGTCGATCGATCAGACCGTTGTCCACGTTGCTGCGGCCGAGATCGTGAGCGTTGTCACATTCTTGAAGTCCCAGGGCTTGCGCATGCTCATCGACCTGTCCGCTGTGGACTACTTGCAGCGCGAACCGCGCTTCGACGTCGTCTACATCCTGTACCACCTCGAGCAGCGCCAGTGGCTTCGGCTGCTCGTTCAAGTCGGCGGCGAGGAACCGCAGGTGCCGAGCATCGCGCACGTCTTCGCTTCGGCCAACTGGGCCGAGCGCGAGTGCTACGACATGTTCGGCATCCGCTTCCGCGGCCACCCCGACCTCAAGCGCATCCTCATGCCCGACGACTGGCAGGGCCACCCGCTGCGCAAGGACTACCCGCTGACGGGTACCGATCCCCTGCCGCCGCTGGTGCGAGAGTAAGGGGGCTTTCGCAGTGGCTGAAACCGAGCTGGGCAAGGTCGATCCTGAAACCGGCCTAAAGCCCATGGTCATTAACCTGGGACCGCAGCACCCCAGTACGCACGGCGTGCTGCGCGTTCGCCTCGCGCTCGACGGCGAGCAGATCCGCGGTTGCGAGCCGGTGATCGGCTACCTGCACACCGGCATCGAGAAGAACTGCGAGGACCTCACCTTCAATCAGGCGATCACGCTGACGGACCGCATGGACTACCTTTCCCCGATCACGAACAACTTCGGATACGTACTTGCGGTGGAGAACCTGCTCGGCGTCGAAGTGCCGAAGCGCTGCCAGTACATCCGCGTCTTGTTCGCGGAGCTGTCGCGCATCGCGAGCCACCTCGTGTGGCTTGGCACGTCGGCGATGGACATGGGCGCGATGTCGCCCTTCTTCTACTGCCTGCAGCAGCGCGAACTGATCCTCGACCTCATCGAGTCTGCAGCCGGCACGCGCATGAACCCGAGCTACTTCCGCGTCGGCGGACTGCTGAACGATTTGCCGCCGAACTTCGTCGAGCGCTTGAAGAAGTTCCTCGACGGATTCCCGGCCTGGATCAAGGAGTACGACCGCCTCTTGGCCCAGAACCCGATCTGGCTCGAGCGCCTCAAGGGCACCGGGGTGATCACGCTCGAGCAGGCGCTCGACTACGGCTGGACTGGGCCGGCGCTGCGCGCCTCCGGCATCGACCGCGACCTGCGCAAGTGGAACCCGTACTCCTCGTACGAGGAATTCGAGTTCGACGTGCCGACCGCAAAAGAGGGCGATGTCTACGCGCGGTACACCATGCGCATGCGCGAGATGGAGGAGAGCCTCAAGATCATCCGGCAGGCGATGGATAACCTGCCGGAGGGCAACTGGCACGTCGACAACTGGAAGATCTACCCGCCGAACAAGGCCGACATCGGCCGCAACATGGAGGCGCTGATCTACCACTTCAAGCTGTTTACCGAGGGCATCCGCGTGCCGGCCGGCGAGACGTATGCGGCGGTCGAGGGCCCGAAGGGCGAGATCGGCTTCTACATCGTATCGGATGGCTCAGGCAAGCCCTACCGCGTGCGGGTGCGCGGACCTTCGTTCTACAACCTGCAGGCCCTGCCCGTTCTGGTGCAGGACCGCATGCTCGCGGACGTCGTGGCCGCGATCGGATCGATCGACATCGTCTTGGGGGAGGTGGACCGATGAACGCGGAAAATCTCGCGAAGGCGCAGGAACTGATCCAGCGCTTCCCGCAGAAGTCCTCGGCGCTCATCCCCATCCTTCACCTCGTGGAAGAAGAGTTCGGCTACATTCCGCAGGAGGAGGTCGGCGTCGTCGCCGATGTGATGGGCGTCACCTCCGCCTACGTGGAGTCGGTGCTCTCGTTCTACACGCTCTTCCACCGTCAGCCGACCGGCAAGTACCTCATCCAGGTCTGCCGCGGACTCTCCTGCCAGCTGATGGGCGCGGATGAACTGTCGAAGTTCCTCTACGAGGACCTCGGCGTCGAGCGCAACGGCACGACGGAGGACGGCATGTTTACCGTCGAGGCCGTCGAGTGCGTCGCGCTGTGCAAGAACGCCCCCGCTGTGCAGATCAACCTCGAGTTCTACCCCAACATGACCAAAGAAAAGCTGCAGGGCTTCCTCGACAAGGCACGGGAGGAGGTGCGGAGCGGTGCCTGAAACCAGGCTGCTCTTCAAGAACATCGACGTTCCGGGCATCGACCGCATCGACGTGTACGAACAGCACGGCGGCTACCAGACGCTGCGCAAGGCCGTACTCGACATGACGCCGGAAGCGGTCGTGTCGGAGGTCATGGCCTCCAACCTGCGCGGCCGCGGCGGCGCAGGATTCCCGACCGGCCGCAAGTGGAGTTTCCTGCCGAAGGACGGGCGTACCCGCTACCTCGTCTGCAACGCAGACGAGTCGGAGCCGGGCACCTGCAAGGACCAGGAGATCATCTACAAGGACCCGCACCTCCTGATCGAAGGCGTCGCGACGAGCGCGTACGCGATCGGTGCGGAGGACGCGTACATCTACCTGCGCGGAGAATTCAAGGTCGGCTACCAGATCCTCGAGCGGGCGATCGCCGAAGCCCACGAGAAGGGTTATCTCGGAGACAACGTGCTTGGCTCCGGGCGCCGCATCGACATCACGCTCTACCTCGGCGCCGGTGCCTACATCTGCGGCGAGGAGACGGCGCTCCTGGAAAGCCTCGAGGGCAAGCGCGGCAACCCGCGCCTCAAGCCGCCATTTCCCGCCACGGCAGGCCTCTACGGCATGCCGACCGTCGTAAACAACGTCGAGACGCTCTCCGCCGTCGTGCCGATCATTGCGATGGGCGGCGCCGAATACGCCAAGCTCGGCACCGAGAAGAGCGCGGGCACGAAGCTGTTCTCCGTCTCCGGCACCGTGCGCCGCCCCGGCAACTTCGAGCTGGAACTCGGCAAGGTGACGCTGCGCGAACTCGTGTTCGACCTCGCGGGCGGTCCGCTCGAAGGACGCGAGATCAAGGGCATCATCCCGGGCGGATCATCCGTGCCGATCCTGACGCCAGACAAGTTCGACACGCTGCTCGACTACGAGGCGCTTCAGGCTGCGGGCACCATGCTCGGATCCGGCGGCGTGATCGTTCTAGATGACCGCTCCTGCGTCGTCAAGTCCACCCTGCGCCTGATGGAGTTCTACCGTCACGAGTCATGCGGAAAGTGTACGCCGTGTCGTGAAGGCACGGTGTGGCTGGGTCAGGTGCTCGAGCGCATCGAGTCCGGGGTCGGCCGCCCCGGCGACCTGGACCTGCTCGCGGACCTTTGCGTCAACATCGAGGGGCGGACCTTCTGCCCGCTGGGCGACGCCGCGATCGGCGTCCTGAAGTCGGGACTCCAGCTCTATCACGACGAGTACCAGGCGCACATCGACCAGGGCTGCTGCCCGCTAGGGGAGGTAGTGCGTTGATCACCCTTACTATCGACGGCCGCGAGGCGCAGGTTCCGCCTGGGACCCTGATCCTCGACGCCGCCAAACAGGTGGGGATCGAGATCCCCATCTTCTGCTACCATCCGCGCATGGATCCCGCGGCGGCCTGCCGCATGTGCCTTGTACGCGTCGAGAAGATGCCGAAGCTGCAGCCCGCCTGCGCCACGCCCGTCTCGGAGGGCATGGTCGTCTCCACCGACACCGATGAGGTGCAGACGGCCCACGCCGGCGTGCTGGAATTCCTGCTGGCGAACCATCCGCTCGACTGCCCGATCTGCGACAAGGGCGGCGAGTGCGATCTGCAGAACAACTCGATCCGCTACGGCCCGCAGGCGACCCGCTTTGCGGACCCCAAGCGCCACCTCGACAAGGCGCGCCCGCTCGGCCCGATCGTCGAACTCGACCAGGAGCGCTGCATCCAGTGCACGCGCTGCGTGCGCTTTATGGACGAAGTCGCGGGTGACCCCGTGCTGACGATCCACGACCGCGGCGGCCACGCCGTGATCGACACGGCCGAAGGGCGCACGTTCGACTCCGTCTTCTCCGGCAACACCATCGAGATCTGCCCGGTCGGCGCGCTCACATCGCGTCCGTTCCGCTTCAAGGCCCGCCCGTGGGACCTCGACGAAGTGGACTCCGTCTGCCCGCACTGCCCGGTCGGCTGCAACATCCGGCTGTCGGTGCGCCACGGCGAAGTAAAGCGGATCCTCTCGCGCGACAACGAGGAGATCGACTGGGGCTGGCTGTGCGACCGCGGCCGCTTCGGCTACGGCTTCCTCAGCCATGGCACCCGGCTTGAGCAGCCGATGCTGCGCAAGGAAGGCCGTCTCGTACCGGTTTCCTGGGACGAGGCGATCGCGGTGCTCAAGGAGCGCATGCAGGGTGGGAAGAGCGGTGCCCTCGGCGGCGGCCGTCACTCGCTGGAGGCGGCATACCTCCTGCGGCGCTTCGTGCAAGATGCCGGCATCAAGAACGTCGACCACCGCGTTCTGCCGCTCTACACGGCGATCGCGCCGGGGCCCGTAGGGCGCATCGATGACGTCAACGACGCCGATCTCGTGATTTCGCTCGACGCGGAACTGCTCGAGGAGGCACCAGTGCTGGCCCTGCGCCTGCGCCAGTTCGAGCGCAAGCGCGGACTGCGCATCGTGAGCGTCTCGCCGCGCGAGGGCCTGCTCGACATGCCCCACCAGGAGGCGCAGACGCCCGATATCGCCGCTACGCTGCGCGCCATCGCGCAGGGAGAGGGCGACCTCGGCCAGGCATTCCTCTCGGCGCAGAAGGTGCTGTTCATCTGGAACGGGCAGTCCGAATCGGTCTTCTCGGCTCTCGACGCCGCCGTCAAGGCGCGCAGCGGCGAGACGGCGACCCTCGTCGTGGGTTCGCTTGCGAACTCCTTCGGAGCGCAGGCGGCCGGGCTCTTGCCGCAGGACGGCGGGCTCGACGCGCGCGGCATGCTGGAAGCGGCCGCTGCGGGACAGTTCGACACGCTGCTTGTCTTCGGCCACGACATCCTCTCGGAATTCCCTGACGCGGAACTTGCCGCACAGGCGATCGAGAAGGTTCCGTTCCTCGCAGTCGCCGGCACCGTGCCGAGCGAGACGACCGAGCGTGCCGACCTCGTGCTGCCGGTTGCAGCCTGGGCCGAGTCGGACGGTCACTTCGTCAACATGGAAGGGCGCGCCCAGCGCTACTACGCCGGCTCCGACCGCGGTGTCAACGTCGTAGACGACTGGGAGCTGATGGCCCGCCTGCTTGGCATCGAAGCGGATTACGACCGGATTCTCGCCGAGGTGCAGGCGGCACTCGCCCCCTTGTTCGGCAAGGAGCGCCGCCAGGGAGCGCAGGCGCCTACCGGCGGCTACCGCCCCGCGGAGGGCGCGGCGATCGCCGCGGCGAGCATCTACTACAAGGGCGTCACCCCCGACCCGTTCCTCAACTCCCTGATCCCCGGCGCGCGCGTTGCGGTCGCAGCCGATGTGGCTGCCCAGGCGGGCGTCGCGGAGGGGGAAGAGGTCGAGGTAGGCGGCTATCGCGCCGAACTGCACGAGGATCCAGGCCTGCCGCCGGGCGCCGTGCTTGTCCGCGCAGGACAGGATGGCGCAAACCGGGCGCTGGGACGCGCAGCCGCAGTTCGCGCACTCGCGGGGAGGTCGGAGTAGGATGGCGACCGTGATCATCATCCTGGTCAAGGGCTTGGTCCTGGCGATCCTGCTGCTTTCAGTCTTCGGGATCATGACCCTCACCGAGCGCAAGGTGCTCGGGCGGTTCCAATTCCGCCCGGGCCCGAACCGCGTCGGACCTGGAGGGTCCCTCCAGTTCGTCGCCGACGGACTGAAGCTTCTTCTTAAAGAAGAGATCATCCCGACCGGCGCGGACCGCTTCGTCTACCTGATCGCTCCGCTGATTTCCCTCGTGGCTGCACTCTTCGCGTTCGCCGTCATTCCGTGGGGACCGCCGCTGCACATCTTCGGACAGACGGTGCCCATGGAGATCGGCGGGCCGAACGTCGGCATCCTCTTCCTCTTCGCGATCACCTCGCTGGGCGTCTATGGACTGATCCTCGCCGGCTGGTCTTCGCACAACAAGTACAGCCTCCTGGGCGGTCTGCGCTCCACTGCGCAGATCATCTCCTACGAGCTGGCGATGGGCCTCTCGGTGACGGGAGTCCTGATCGCTGCGGGCTCTGCCGACCTCAACAACATCGTTTCGGCGCAGCGGAACCTCTGGTTCGTCGGTCCCCAGATCGTCGGCTTCGTGATCTACGTCATCTGCATGGTCGCAGAGACGAACCGAGCGCCGTTCGACCTGCCGGAGGCAGAGAACGAGCTTGTCGCCGGCTACCACACGGAGTACTCGGGCATGAAGTGGGCGATGTTCATGATGGCCGAGTACATCAACATGATAACGGTATCCAGCTTGGCCACGACCCTGTTCCTCGGCGGATGGCACGGTCCGTGGCTGCCGCCGGAGATCTGGTTCGTGATCAAGATCGCGCTGTTCATGTTCTTCTTCATCTGGCTGCGCGCCACGCTGCCCCGTCTGCGCTACGACCGGCTGATGGCGTTCGGCTGGAAGGTCCTGCTCCCGGTGGCGCTCCTGAACACACTCGCGACCGCCGTCTGGGTAGCCATCGCACGATAACCGGGCCGGGGAAATGTTCCCCGGCCCCTCTAAAGGGGGTCTTCGGATGCTGAGTTCGGTCGTCTTCTGGCTCGCGGCCGCGGTAGCGATCGTGGGGGCCGGCGGCGTGCTGCTGGCGAGGAACCCGGTGCACTCGGCGCTGTCGCTCGTCGTGAACCTCGCGGCGCTGGGCGTTCTGTTCCTGCTGCTGCACGCAGAGTTCCTGGCCGTCGTCGAGATCCTCGTCTACGCCGGCGCGGTCATGGTCCTCTTCCTCTTCGTCGTCACGCTGCTCATGGCCGGTACGAAGACGCCGAAGGAAGAGCACCGCTTCCGCCTTGCCTACCAGTTCCTGCTCGCGGGCCTTTTCGGGTTCATCCTGCTCGTGCTGGTCGCGCATGTGATGCTCGGCGCCGACTGGATCAGCAGCCTCGCTGGACCGAATGTCGGCAGCTTCGGCAGCATCGCGGCCTTCGGCACAGCACTCTTCACGCAGTACCTCCTGCCGTTCGAACTGACGGCAGTCGTGCTGCTCGTCGCAGTCATCGGCGTCATCGTGCTCGGCCGAGAGCACGGTGCGAACCGATAAGGAGGGAGGACACAGCATGGTGCCGATTTCGTACTATCTGATCCTCTCCGCCCTGCTCTTCTCGATCGGCACGGTCGGCGTGCTTATCCGCCGCAACCCCTTGCAGATGTTCATGTCGGTCGAACTGATGTGGAACGCGGTGAATCTCAGCTTCGTCGCATTCGCCCGTCAGTACCTGAACATGGCTGGCCACGTGTTCGTCTTCCTCGTGATCACGGTCGCGGCGGCCGAAGTGGCAATCGGTCTGGCTATCATCGTTCTCGTGTTCCGAAACCGAGAGCATGCCGACGTCGACGAACTCAACGTGATGAAGGGGTAGGATATGCAAGACGCAATCGGGATCCTTCTCCTACCAGCGCTTGGCAGCCTGATCGCTGCCGTCTTCGGGCGCAGCCTGGGCCGCAAGGCCACGTCCTACGTCACGGTTGGGGCGATGGCCCTCGCGTTCGTCTGGGCAGTCTCGGTCTTCCTAAGGATGCTCTCGCTGCCGCCAGCTCAGCGCAGCTTCGATCCCGTGTACTGGCAGTGGATCAAGGCAGGGTCCCTCAGCCTGCACTTCGGCCTGTTGATCGATCCGCTGTCCGCGATCTTCCTTTTGATCGTCACGGGCATCGGGTTCCTGATCCACCTGTACTCGATCGGGTACATGCACGACGACGCGAACTTCCAGCGCTTCTTCTCCTATCTGAACCTGTTCGCGTTCGCGATGCTGGTGCTCGTCACGGCGGACAATTTCCTCTTCCTGCTGGTCGGGTGGGGAGCCGTGGGCCTCGCATCGTACCTCCTGATCGGCTTCTGGCACACGCGGCCGTCTGCGGTGTCCGCGGCGCGCAAGGCCCTCGTGTTGAACGTGGCGGGCGACGTCGGCATCATGCTGGCGATCTTCATCCTCGTGATGACGCTCGGACGGGTCAGCTACTCCGGGGTGTTCTCGCACATTTCGTCGCTGACGAGCCTGCAGGTCGAGCT
The DNA here is from genome assembly GCA_021793645.1 of Bacillota bacterium. Lineage (GTDB taxonomy): Bacteria > Bacillota > Sulfobacillia > JAJZYS01 > JAJYTV01 > JAJYTV01. Next base: position 4,526 of record JAJYSJ010000015.1, on the reverse strand, counting down.
GATCGCCTTCCTCCTGTATCTCGGCGCCGCCGCCAAGTCGGCGCAATTCCCGCTGCACGTCTGGCTGCCGGACGCCATGGAGGGCCCGACTCCAGTGTCCGCCCTGATCCACGCGGCCACGATGGTTACGGCGGGCGTCTACCTCATAGCGCGCGCCTACCCGATCTTCCACGCAGCACCGGTGGCGGCGGAGTGGGTCGCAGGGATCGGCGCCTTCACGGCGCTCTTCGCGGCGACGATCGCGCTCGTGCAGAACGACATCAAGCGCGTCATCGCGTACTCCACGGTCTCCCAGCTCGGCTACATGTTCCTCGCGGTGGGCATTTCGGCTTACGCGGCAGGCATCTTCCACCTGACGATGCACGCCTTCTTCAAGGCGCTGCTGTTCCTCGGCGCGGGTTCCGTGATCCACGCCCTCTCCGGCGAGCAGGACATGCGCAAGATGGGCGGCCTGAAGAAGTTCCTGCCGATCACCTACTGGACGTTCCTGATCGGTACGGCGGCGAACGCCGGAGTGCCGTTCTTCTCCGGCTTCTTCTCGAAAGACGCGATCCTCGGCGAGGCGCTGGCTACAGGCCACTTCTGGCTCTGGCTGGTGGGTGTCGTTGCCGCGTTCTTCTCGGCACTCTACATCTTCCGCCTGTTCTTCCTGGTCTTCCACGGGACGTATCGCGGCGACGGGCACCCGCACGAGTCTCCGCCCGTCATGACGGTGCCGCTCGTCGTGCTGGCGATCGGCGCGCTGCTGGGCGGCTACCTTGCGGTGCCGGGCGCTTGGAACCTCTTCGACCAGTGGCTCGCACCAGTCTACTCGCGTTATCCCGGAGGACTCCTGCCGGCAGCGGCCACCGCGCCGAACTGGGGCGCCATTGCACTGACGAGCGTCCTGGTGCTCGCGGCGGTCTGGGTCGCCTGGAACCTCTTCGGCCGTCAGGTGCGCGAGGAGCTGCCCGAAGGCCTCCGGCCAATCCACAAGGTGCTCTACAACAAGTACTACATCGATGAGATCGGCCACGCGGTGTTCGTCTGGACCGTCGACCGCCTTGCGGTGCTGGCGGACCTCTTTGACCGCGTCGTGGTCGACGGCATCGTGATGGGCATCGCAGCGCTCGTGAAGGGCTGGGGCGAAGCGCTCGCTCCCTTCCAGAGCGGCTACCTGAGGCGCTATGGCCTCGCCGTGCTGATCGGCGGCGTGTTCGTGGTCGCCTACCTCACCCTGGTGTAATGGGAGGTGTTGGGATGCTAGAGCTGCTGTTCTTCCTGCCGATCATCGGCGCGCTCCTGCTCCTCCTCCTGCCCGAACGGGCTGCGCGGGGTGGGGCGTTCATTGCGGCGCTGCTGACGCTGGCGGTTTCGCTGGTGCTGATCCCATCGGCGTTCGGCCACTCCGGCGCCTACGGAATGCTCTCGAGCGTCACCTGGGTGGAGGCCTGGGGCGTCCACTGGGCACTCGGACTCGACGGGCTGTCGCTGGTTCTCACGATCCTGACGGCGCTTGTCACGGCGGTCGCGATCGCCTGGACGCCGGCTAGGCCTCGAACCTACTATGTGCTCTTTCTCCTGCTCGAGGCGTTCAGTCTAGGCACGTTCCTGGCGGCCGACCTCTTCGTCTTCTACGTATTCTGGGAAGCGATGATCATCCCCGCGTACCTCTTGATCGCCGGCTTCGGCGGTCCGCGCCGCGCAAAGGCAGCGATCAAGTTCCTCATCTACTCCTTGGCGCCGAGCCTTCTGATGCTGGTCGCGATTGTCACGCTGGGCTACGAAGCGTTCTTGCAGTTCGGCAGCTGGAGCTTCTCGCTGCCGGTGCTGCAACACCTCGTGCTGCCCACGAGCGTGCAGATGTGGGTGTTCGCCGGGTTCGCCATCGCCTTCCTCGTAAAGATCCCTGCGTTCCCGTTCCACAGCTGGATGCCGGAAGCCTACGCCGAATCGCCGGCGCCGGTCACCGCGATGCTGTCCGCCGTGCTGTCGAAGACGGCGCTCTACGGATTCCTGCGCATCGCGCTCCCGCTGATGCCGGTCGCGGCGCACCGCTTCGCCCCCGCACTTGGGGTGATCGCCCTCGCGAGCATCCTCTATGGCGCGCTCGTCGCCCTTACGCAGCGCGACGGCAAGCTCGTCATCGGATACTCGTCGCTGTCGCACCTTGGGCTCGTCCTGCTCGGCATCGCGGCACTGAGCTACACGGGACTCGAGGGTGCCGTGCTGCAGATGGTCAACCACGGCATCTACGCCACTGCACTCTTCCTGCTCTTCGGCGTCGTCGAGGAGCGCATGGGCACGCGCGACCTGCAGGCCATGGGCGGTCTTGAAGCGCGTGGACCGATCCTTGCGGGCCTGTTCTTGATAACCGTCCTCACGGCGCTCGGATTGCCGGGACTGCAGGGCTTCGCCGGAGAGATTACGATCCTCACCGGCGTCTACCTCGTCCAGCCGGTCTGGGCCTGGATTGCGGTGATCTCGGTGATCCTGGCCGCCGCCTACTTCATCCGTCTGTTCCAGAAGGTCGCGCATGGAACGGCGCCGTCTACTGACCAGCCGGGCGGAAGGCCGGAGATCGGCGGGATGCAGATCGCGCTCGTGGCACCGCTCATCGTGCTGATGTTCGTCCTTGGCCTCTACCCGAACCCGGTGCCGCGCGCGGTGTCGCGCCCGCTGAAGAGTGTGACGCAGTCGGTCGGGGTGGCGGCAACCACGAGGGCCACTGCGACGTCGGAGGTGGCAGGCAAGTGAACTTCCCAGTCATCAACCCCCTGAGCGTGCTTCCTGAGATCATCCTCCTCGCCACGTCCGTGCTCGCGCTCTTCGTGGCGCTGTTTCTGCCGGAGCGGCGCGGGCATCTGCTGAACTACCTCGGCATGATCGGCGTGCTCGCGGCGATTGCGGTTCTGCCGGTACTCTGGGGCAAGGTCGAGGTCGGGTTCGGCGGCGCGATCGTCGCAGACCACTTCGCCATCGCGATGAACGCCACCATCCTGATCTCGGCGCTGGTCGCGTTCCTGCTCGGGATGCGTGAGGTCGAGCCGGGACCGGACTACGTCGCGCTCGTCCTCTGGGCCGCAATCGGCATGATGGTGCTTACCTCGGCGGTCGAACTGCTCTCGATCTTCCTCGGACTCGAGGTGCTGTCGCTGCCGCTCTACATCCTCGCTGGCTTCCGCCGCGACCGTTCGACGTCAAAGGAAGCGGCGATGAAGTACCTCCTTGTGGGGGCGTTCTCCTCGGGTATCTTCCTCTACGGCCTAGCATTCCTCTACGGTGCGACAGGCCAGGTCTCGCTGAGCGGAATCCAGACCGCTATCTTGCAGAACTTCACGTCGCACCCCCTCTTCCTTGAACTCGGGGCTGCATTCGTGATCGTCGGCCTGGCGTTCAAACTGGCCCTGGTGCCGTTCCACCAGTGGGTGCCGGACGTGTACGAAGGGTCACCGACCCCGGTGACGGCATTCATGTCGGTTGGCACGAAGGCCGCGGCATTCGGTGCGCTTGTGCGCATCCTGACGGTCGCTCTGCCCGCGGGACTCGTGCACTGGCAGCCGCTGATCGCCTTCATCGCGGTTCTGACGCTGCTCTTTGGCAACCTCGCAGCGCTGCGCCAGACGAACATGAAGCGCATGCTCGCCTACTCCGGCATTGCACAGGCCGGCTACCTTGTCGTGGCCATCGCCGCGAACAGCCAGATGGGCATTGGCGCTGGGATGTTCTACCTCGTCGCCTACGCCTTCATGAATCTTGGCGCCTTCGCGGTCATCGCGGCGCTCTCAGGCAAGAACGAGGAAGGGGCGGAAATTGCCTCCTACCGCGGTCTCGTCTACCGCCGGCCATGGCTCGCGGTCGCCATGACGCTGTTTTTGCTATCCCTCGCTTCCATCCCGCCGCTGGTCGGCTTCCCCGGGAAGTTCTACATCCTGCGTGCGGCCGTGTCGAGCGGAGGAATCCTGCTGGCGGTCGCGATCGTAGTGGGCACGATGATCAGCCTGTACTACTACCTGCGGCCTGTGCTGCTGATGTTCACGCACAGCGAAGAGGCGTCCCTGTTTCCCGAGAAGGCGCACTGGACGGCACACGTTGCGGTCGGCGCGATGCTGGTGGGCACGCTGGTGCTGGGCATCCTGCCGGGCCTGTTGACCGGGCCCTTGCAGCACGCGGTGCACGCGATCTACGGACTGTAGAGAGACGGATGGGGCCGCCCCAGCGCAACTGCGCGGGGGCGGCCCTTTGGATATTCCCAACGGAAGTGAGGCAGCGGCTCTCGCGAGACGTCTTTACGACGCCTAAGGGCGTTCGACCTCGCCAGATGGTCGAGGCTTCAGCAGATCGCCGTTGCGTCAATCGGCAGATCCTTGACGCGATGAAGGTATACCGTGACGTTTGCGTCCTCATCCTGCGGATATCGTTGAACCTCCCCGCCCTGAATGGCGGAGATTCCGAAGGGAAGCCCGGGGAATGTGTCACGGGTGCAAAGACCCTGGGAGTAGTTCTCCTGACTGGTCCCGGTTATCCCAGCGGCAACTTTGGCGGGG
>JAJYSJ010000042.1 GCA_021793645.1 Bacillota bacterium | reverse complement strand
GGGGGTTGTGGCCCAAGAGGGGACCCTCTCCGCGTTCGCGGAGGCGCAGATGCACCTTGCCGAGGAGCTCGCGGGCGACGTTCTGGCGGAGCACACGGTCGTCACGGTGAGCGGGCAGAGTTCGGACGAGGTGGGGAAGCGGGCGGAGCAGGTGCTCCAGGCGCTGCGGCGCAACGATTTCCACGCGGAGATTTGCACCTCAGACCGGCTCGGCGAGATTCTGATGGCATCCTACGGGCAGCCACAGGTGGCGCTCTCGTCCGTGCTCGGGGGCTTCAACGCGCTTATCCGCCGGCCATTGCCCAAAGAGCGGGAGTCGCAGAAGAAGACGGCTCACAGTGGGCGTGGGGTCGATGAGGTGGAGCTTTCGCCTGTGACGGAAGAGGTGCTCGGCAGGAACGCGCCACGGCTTTTGGATCTTCTGGCACCCTCCGCGCTCGTGGAGCACCCCGGCCACCTCGATCTCGGCGGCATGTACGCCGCGACCCTGGTGGCGGTCGCCTTCCCGGACCAGGTGGCGAACGGCTGGCTGGAGGACGTGCTGCACTTCTCCCACGGCGGCGTGCGACGCCGGGTCGCCATGCATATCGAGCCCGTGGCACCCGCGAAGGCGATCGGCGAGATCTCGCGCAAGCTTCTCGACCTGCAGACGAACATCGGCTGGTCCCAGCGGCGCGGCATGCGGCCGGAGGTGAACGTGGAGCTTGGCTACGAGGACGCGGAGATGCTGCGCCAGGAGGTGGCGCGCGGGCAGACGCGGATCTTCGACCTGACGCTCGCCGTGACGCTGATGTCGCCGGATCTCAAGGAACTGCAGGAGGCTGTAGTTCTTCTGAAGCAGGCGGCGGCTGGCTTCTCGCTCGTGCTGCGCGAGACCTGGCTCGAGGAGCAGGCGGCGTTCCGCTCGACCATGCCCCTGAACCAACCTGTCGTGCGCCGGGTGCGCCCGGTGCCGACGATCCCCCTGGCCACGACCTTCCCGTTCACGGCCGGCGAGCTCTTGCATGAGAAGGGTGAGCTGTGGGGCCTGAACCTCTCGACCGGCAACGCGGTGATCGTGGACCCCAGGCGCTACAGTCCCGCGCACCTGCTCCTGGTGGCGCAGACGCGCTCGGGCAAGTCTTTCGTCATCAAGGTGCTCGCGACGCAGGCGCTCTTCACGCCCGACGAGGATGTGATGGTGCTCGACCCCTCGCCCGCGATCGACTACGAGCGCTGGACGAAGCGGATGGGCGGCGTGTACGCCCGTTTCGCCGTGGGCTCCGACGACCGGATCAACCCCTGCGAGATCATGCTGCCGGCGGACATGACCAAGATCGACGACGACATGGTGCGGCCCGTGACGGCGAAGGTGGCGTTTCTGAAGGCCCTCTTCGGCCTGATGGCCTACCCGAAGGGCGACGCGCCCCCGGAGGAGATGGCGCTCGTCGAGAAGCCGCTTTTCGACATGTACACGGAGTGCGGCATGACGGACGACTGGCAGAGCATCGTCGACGACGCCGCCCTGACGGTCATCCCGAGGGCCAAGCGTTCACCAACGCTCAAGGATGCGCTGCGCCTGCTTGCGGCGACTCCGGGTCTGGAGCATCTGACGGTGAAACTTCGGCCGTACGTGGACGGCACCCTTGACATGTTCGCCGGCGAGACAACCGTGGACATGGACGGTCGGCTGACGGTGTTCAACGTCTACAACCTCGTTCAGGGGCAGCAGGAGTACCTGCAGGCCGTGGCCTACGCGATGATCTCCGAGTTCGTGCGCTGGCGGCTGGCGAAGGCGCGGCGGCGGGCGCTGGTGGTGGTGGACGAGGGGCATGTGATGTTCCGGCGAGAGGACACGGCGCTCTTCATCTCGCGGCTCTACCGCATGGCGGGGAAGCAGGGCGGGCGCGTGGCGCTGGCGACGCAGGGGATCACGGACCTGCTGGGCGACCCGAAGACCGGGATGACAGCCCCCGGCGAGTCCGAGGCGCGGTCGGTGCTGACCAACACCGGCATCACGATCCTGCTGAGAAACGACAAGGTACCAGACCTCGACCTTCTGCAGAACACCTACGGGCTGACGGAGGCGGAGAAGAAGCTGCTGCGTTCCGCCCAGCCAGGGCACGGCATAGTGATCGCGGGGAACGACAGGGCGCTCGTGCGGATTCTGGCGACCGACGCGCTGTATCCCTTCATCACGACCAGGCCCGAGGAGGTCGAGGCGTTCCGGGAGCAGGGACTTTTCGACGAGGCACAACCGATCGAGGCACCCGGCGAGCAGAGCGCCGCGCTGTAGCGCAGAGGTTTATCATGGGGACAACGAGGAAGGAGGGAAGCGGCGCCACCGCGCGTCGCGTCTGCCATGGTTGAAGCCGCGCGAGACGGCAACACTTTGAAACCGGGCGGCTTAACCGTATACCAGCTTTCGCCGGAAGAGCTGGAGCGCTACCGCAACTTGCCCCTGCCGGAGAAGAAGCATCTCACATACGGGCCACCCGGCAAGCGCCCACGTCACGGGAAGCGCCGCTGAATGTTGCGGGCGTTCGCGGTGTACCATAGCCAAAACACATGCTGTCGGGAGGCGTGAAGTTGGCCGTATCTGGAGCGTACACCGAGGAAGAACTCGCGGAGATCCGCAGTGCGGTGGCCAAGGTCCGCGAGGGCGTAGCGATTGGCAGGCTGGCGAAAGAGATTGCCGAACGCTTTGACCGTTCTGCGAGAGGGCTCACACTTGCGATCGGGCGCGAGCTCGCCCGGCAGAACCCGAGACGCCCCAAGCGCCGGACGACCGCACCTCGCAGTCAAGGTGTAGCGGCCACGGTGCAGAAGCTCGCCGTCCTCTCCCGTGATCTCGACAGCCTGGGCCGTCGCCGGCGGGATCTGGACAAGGCGATCGAGGCGCGCCTCACCGAGTACGGCGAGCTGAAGGCAAGACTGCTGCAGTCGATCACGCCAACGCATGTCGGCACGGAGAGCCGAGCGGACGCGGTAGAGTCCACCGCCGCGATGGCGGAACCGGAGTAAGCTACGAACACGGGCGGCCCGCCGAGAAGGTGGTCCGCCCGTTATAGTGGGGGGGGCCTTCACTACCCGCGAAAGGGGGTGAGATAGTGCACAGGCCGACACCCGAGGAGATCCGGCAGGAGGTCGAGGAGCAGCTCATGCTCCTGGAACTCGACCTGGAAGACAACCGGGACGACGACGACGCCTTTGATGACGAGGAAGCGGCGGATATTTTTAAGCCTGAAAACGACGAAGAGTTTTTGTTCAACGAGTGATCTGGGAGTGTGAAGGCGGGCCGCCGATGCTGGCGGTCCGCCTTCACCGTTAAGTGTGAGGTGGTTGGGTGTTCCGGTGCAAAGCAAGTTTTGGCGCCTTGCGCAGCCGACGGAGTTGTCGAATACGTCTTTCCGAGATTTGGCGCATCGGGGGGACGCCCGAATACCGCCGGCCAAGGGAGGAGGAGGAGATGCATGCGCATCTGGATCGTCTCCCCCGACCCGCCTCTTAAGGCATTCTCCGGCCTGCTGGAAAAGCACGGGCAGGAAGTGGTCGGATCAAGTTCCATCCTCGACGACCTGTTGAAGATCCTGTCCGAGGTCCAGGCGGACGTGATCCTCCTCAACCGCTACACTCCAGGCACCATGACCGTGGCTGGCGTCCTCTGGCAAGTCCGCTCGCAGCGTCCCGATCTGCGGGTCATGCTGCTCCTTGGCGAAGAGGACAACGACGCCAAGGGGATCAAGGCGGCGGCGGTGTCCGCTGGCGTCTACGACTGGCATGTCGGCCGCTCTGTGGACTCGAGTGTTGTCGACATGATCGAGCGTCCCCGCAGCTTTGCGGACGTGGTGGGACAGGTGCCGCCTGAGGCGGTGCGCCCACAGAGATCTGATGCGACACAGCCTGTCGAACCCGAGCCGACGCCTGAAGCGGGGCGGCCCCGCCGCGGCTTGCGTCTCCCCTCGATCTCTGTCTCCTCGATCCCGCTGCCTCCTTCTATGGCAGGTGGCGACAAGCACCGGGACCGTCGCGTGTCGGTGCCGCATCTTCTGTATGGCATCGTTTCCCCGTCTCCGGGCGCGGCGTTCCGGGCGGCGCAGGGGATGGGAGCCGCATGGAGAGCCGCCGGAGGAGACGCCGCGGCTGTTTCGCTGGACCTGTTCACGGACCCTTGGCCTGCGGGCCCTTGCAGCGGCCTCAAAGTTTACGAGACACGTCGCGACGGCTTGCGGTGGTACGGCTTCGGCACCCTCTTGACCCAGGAAACCCTACCGAAACTCGATGACATACAGCAGGACCCCAGGTGGCGGGAGGGAGTGGCCCAGACCGTGCGCGGGATCTACCGCCGTCGAAGCAGTAAGGCCGCCGCCACCGTCCTGGCTTTCGGCAACCCGTGGCTCGACCCTCTGGCGAGGGCGGGCTGGCCTCTGTTCGACGTCCTGCTACTGGTCATGGAGACGGCCGAGGACTCCCATGTATGCGCCCAGTGGTGTGCGCTTTGGGAGAGTCTTGACCTGCTGCCCGCGAGAACGGTAAGCCTGGTGTCTCTTGGTGGCCGGGCCGTGACCGACGAGGTTTGGGATGTTCGCAACGGATGGGACAAGATCATCGCCCGGCTGTTGCCGGCGGGACGGGATGTGGTGGACGATGCCGGCGCGCAAGAATGAGGTTGATGTCTCTCGAGACTGGGCCAGAGATCTCGAGGTGTCCCAGGTTCAACAGGACGAGCGCATCATGGCGGATGTGCTGTCCGAGGTTGACATTCGTTTCGACCATCCCATGACAGATGGCGAGATCGAGGAGATCGCGCCAGTCCTTCGTGCGGCGATCGAGAGGCAGGTGCCCGACAATCCCGGGCACGTCTCCGAGATTCTGCGCGACCTGATGCAGCAGATGCGCGGCTACGGGCCGCTCGAGCCGCTCTTCCTAGGCGCGGGATCGCGGGAGATCACGGAGATTCAGGTTACCCCCGTGCGCGGGGGAGCCCCCAGGATCTTTGTGGTGCGCCACGGCAGGGAGGAGCCCTGGCCGGAAGCCTTTTTCGGCACGGATCGCGAAGTGCATGATTGGGTGCGCAAGACCGCCGACAGCCTCGGCGTCACCTGGAACGAGCAACACCCGATCGTGGACCTCTGGCTCGACGACGGAAGTCGCATCAACGCGGTCGGCTTCGGCGTCAATCCGTTCAGCCGCGACGCAACGATCGTCACGATCCGCAAGAGTCCGGCCTTCGTGGACCCCGTGCCGATGTCCCGGATGATCGAGCTCAACTCGCTGAACGAGGAGATGTCCGACCTGCTCATCAAGGCCGGCATCAAGGGCTGCCGCAACATGCTCTTCTGCGGGCCCACCGACTCGGCGAAGACCTCGCTGCTGCGGGCCTGTGCCCAGTTCATTGACCCCGGCGACCATGTGGCCGTCGTGGAGACGTCATGGGAAGTCTACCTGCCGCACCTGCCGAACGCCGTGAACTTCGTCGAGGTGCGTCGTGCGGGGCGCGATGTGGTGACGTCGGCCGATATCGGCAAGGCGCTGCTGCGCCAGAACTTTCGGCGCGCGGTTTACGGCGAGATCCGGTATGCCGAGATCCAGCCAGCGTTCGACGAGATGCAAAGCGTGGGCGGCGGATGCCTGACGACCATGCACGCCTGGTCCACGTTCAGTCTGATCCAGCGCGTCATCACGCTCTTCTCCTACGCCGGCCGTGCGCTAACCGTCGAGGAGGCGCAGAACACCATCTGCGGCACCTTCGACCTCGTCGTGTTCATGGACAAGGACAAGGATAAGCGGCGTCGGGTGACGGAGATCTACGAGGCGCACGAGCGCGATGGCTTCCGCCTGCTCTACGAGTTGGACGTCGAGACGGACACCTACGTCCGCGTCAACAAGGTGTCCCCCGAGTTTGTGAAGCGCGTACGCTTCGCGGGCGGCGAGGTTCTACTATGACCTGGCTTTTGGTGTTCGCCGCGTGGCTCGCGGTGATGTTCGTCTGGCTGAAGGTGTCCGCTCTGAGCGTGCTGCCCATGCCGCTACTCTCGGCAGCGGTGGCGGCGCTCGCGGTCGGGGCGGTCCTCGGCCCCCTGGCTGCGGTGATGATCGCTCTCTGGGCGTGGCGCGTGCCCGCGCTCGTGAGGGTCATGCGCGACGCAAGTCTGCAGCGGAAGCGGCGCAAAGAGGCGTACCTGCTCATCGTGCTTGTGGCAAACGGCGTAGCCGTAGACAAGCCGATCTGGACGACGATGCGGGACGCCATGGCGAAGCTGCCGCCGACGATCGGCGCCGAGGTGCGCCTGATCGTCGCGACGAGCCGCGTGCGGGCGGACTACGATCCGGCAGAGGCGCTGCGGCAACTTGGCGAGCGGTGGGGAGTCGCAGAACTCGTCATCCTTGGGCAGATCGCGCAGGTGTCCACCGACACGCTAGGGTCCGGGGCGATCGGGGCGTTCAACGATCTCCTGCGGCAGGTGCAGGCGAGGTCGGAGCGGGAAGTCGAGCTGCGCAAGGGACTCACGAGTCTCACGATCACCGGCGTCGCCATGCTGGGGATCTTCGTGCTCGTGCTGCTCGGCATGCTGGCGTTTACGAGCACCAGGACGATGCTCGTGGACTCCGGCCTCGGTCATGTGGTGGCCGGGGTCGCATTTCTCTTCGTGGTCGGCGGGCTGTACCTGGCCGAGACGGTGTGGCGGCGGCAGGAGAGGGCGGCCAACGCCGCGATCTGAAAGAGGGGGCGGCCTGTGAACTGGACGCTGATGTGGCTCCTCGCGGGAGCCGCCTGGGGTGGTGTGCTGGCCGTCGCACTGTGGCCGCGCCCTTCCGGCACGCTGGCGGGCGATCTCGTCGCCGGGGTTGTCGCAGGCCAGATCGGCAGGCTCAACGTCGAGAGGCGCAAGCACCTCGAGATGGCCGGCATCTCGACGGAGAACGTGGTGAACTGGATCGTCGGACTGGCCTTTTTCACGGCAATGTTGTTCTTTCTGGTCTTCGTCGAGATGATGCACCTGGGATGGATGGGGTTGGCCCTGGCGGTTGTGCTCGGTGGGCTCGCCGGTTGGAGCGTGCCGCTCTGGGCGACCGTCGGGCCGTACCGCAAGTGGCAGCGCGAGGTGAGTGTCGGGTTGCCATCGTTCGTCACCTACCTGCCGGTCTACCTGAAGGCCGGCTATACTCCGCGCGAGGCGATGGAGCGGGCCACGGCACTGGCCCCGCAGCCCTTCCGGGGCGAGATGGAGACGGCGATCAGGACGGTGCAGCGGCTCGGCAGCCCCGAGGCAGCGTTCGAGGCGCTTGTGGCGCGGGTTGGCATTCCCGAACTCGATCAGGTGCTGACCCGTCTCGCGATGCTTTGGAACCAGCAGATCGATCCGGAGATCCTGAGCGACATGAACGCGCAGTTCGATGCGGTGCGGGAGATCGCGCTGGCCCGTTCGCTCGCGGCCGGCGAGGCGCAGATGATCTTCGTAGCCTTCGCCTTCGCGTTCGGCGTGATGACGCTGGGGATCGGGGCGATCGCGAACTATATTGTCAGCCATGCGGGGATCTTCTTGGGGGTCTAGGTATCCGGCTTCGGGGGAGGCGATCTCATAGACAGCAGACTCGCCGCAGATCTTCGGCTGGCGATCGCCAAGCGAGTCGCTCGGCGGTCGCCTCCCGAATTTCGCGATTATCCCGACATTTCCGTGTTCATCGACGAGGGCGGGAGAGATGGCGTTCTTCTCAGTGCAAACGTGACCTGCCTCGCGGCGATAGCTGTCAGCCTGGGGGTGCTGCTCGCCACGCATGCAGTCTGGTTCTACGAAACACCCGTGATATTCATGGTGGGCTGGATCGTTTTGCTCGGTCTGGAGGGGCAGATCGGATGGCTCACGACAGCCGTCGACTACGCAGCGGCCTTTGTTCTGTCAATGGTAGGCGTAGTAATACCCAAGCGCCGCCAGCGCGGCGAGAAAGTAGGCAGCCAGGACGAACACATTGACTCTGGTTGCGCAGGATGGACGCTCGTCCGCTTCTGGCGGACAGAAACCGGGTCGGATACGAGAGAGAAGAATGCCCAAGCCATCCGAGATTTTGTTGGTCTGATCTGTTCGCAGGAGAAGGCTGAAACAGCCGTTCATAAGGTTAATTTCGGACAAGGCCAGAAACCAGGCGGCAGCGAAGCTGTGAACGAGAAGCATCCCAACACTCGAAAGGCCGGCAACAAGCAGGCTTGCCGCGGGACCGGCGGCATAGATGAAGGCGATCTCGCGCGGGTTGTCGGGGTATGGCCCGAACGTTTCTCCTCCTATGCTGAAGAGCGTCTGCGGGAAACCGACGTAGACGGGGAAAGGTTTGCTCAGAACTCGCGTTGCCCGGTGAAAGCCGACTCTTACGGCAAGGACCTTGACGCCGCACAATCTGCGAGCGACGGCATGACCAAGCTCATGAATGAGAGCACTCGCATACAGGACAGGGACCAGCAGAACGAGTTCGGCGATGATTTCCAGCGGTTCACACCCTCCATCTTGTGGAGGATGTTTCCGTTCGTCCGGCTGGCTGTCCTGCTTGCGTTAGGGGCAGCGGCCGGGCTTCTCATGGCGCGCTAGGCGCTTAGGGAGGGAAACCGTTGGAAACGCAACACGAGTAGCGTTTCGGCTTTGGGACGAGTCCTTCGACGATACCGACAGAGTGTTGTCACCCCGTGCGTTCCAACAACACTCTGTTTTCCTGCTCATTCCCTTGCGCGCAGGACTTGCAGAAGTTGGGGGCGAAGTGACCGGGCGTTATCCCGTGTTACTAGAGGTGTCGCTGTGCAGTCACCCCTTTCTCCCCTGCCTCCTGAGCGTCCTCTGCCACGTATCTGGCGCCGCGAATACACGTCGCAGTCGCGGCCGCAGTTCATAGAGTTTACTGATGGAGCACTTTACGTCTGCAAGCTACCCGCAGTAACACCTGGGCGAGGCGCGCTTCCTGAGCAGTTGGCTATGGAGTTGTTTGGCGGACGCTTGGCGAGGGCGCTCAACTTGAAAACGCCGGAACCGCTTATCCTCGAAATAGATCAGGCTTTCGTTTCTGCAACAGCTTCAATGAAAGGCATGCTTCCCGGCCCGTGCTTGGCGACAGCCAGTTACAGGGACCAGGCGCCGAACTTTAACACCGAAAGGGTCAAGGGAGTGGAGAACCCTGATGATTGCGCAGGCATACTCGCTTTTGATATATGGACTCACAACTGGGATAGGGCTAGGAATGCCGGAAACCTGCTGATCATTGCCGACAACAAGGATAAACGGCATATTGTCCCAGTAGACTTCGGCAATTGCTTTGCTCCTGACAACCGACCGTTCTCACTGGACGATCTCCCCCGGCTCGCCGGCGAGTGGATGGATATTCAGAAAGGTATGACCGGTCCGGTGTATGCTGGTATCCAGCATCTGCTTTCGAAAGCCACCTTCGACAAGTTCATCGACCGCGTAGAGGCGCTTGACAAGATCACACTTGAGGGCCTTTGGGAGGGAGCCCCGGATGGCTGGCTGAGCGATGAGGCGAAGAACGCAGTCATAACCTTTCTACTGGCTAGGCAACCTTCTGTTGGGGCAGTGATCAGGAATCCGAAGGGGGCGTTCCCTTGGTGGTAGGTGTAGAGCGTCAGGTTGGACAGTACTGTTTAGTTCAGCTCACGCCCAACGTGGCACGAGGTGAAGTTATAAACGTGGGCGTCGTCCTAACTGACGGCCACCAACATGATCTACGGCTAGATCTTAAGCGCGCCCGCCTTATAGACCCAAACGTAAACCTCGACGTCTACCGTGAAAGTTTGGAGGGATTACGGAGCGTCCTTTCAGGTGAAAAACTCTTTACCTGGGTTGTGGGCTCTGATTTTCTTGGCACGCTGCCGGGGATGAGCACTGTCAACTTGAGATTTACCCCACCTGGAGCGGTTTTGGTAGATGACTTCTCGGAGACTCTCGACCATCTTTATTCAACCTTGGTCAACAGGTCCATGCGCGACCACCAGCCTCGCGAGCGAGGCGTAGCCGTTTTCCGGAAGAGGATGTTCGAGGAGATCGATCGGTTACCCGCCCTCAAGGACCGTGCGCTGAAGTCGGTGGCTATAGCAGGCCCATTGGAACAGAACTTGGAGTTGGATGTCTGGTTACAGGGATCCGCAGGCGTCAAGTTGGCTAATCTTAGGGTTGGCAACGCCCAAGATCGACTCTTTCAGGTGCGTCAGATGGTGGAGTATCTACAGCAACAAGTCGGTCTGCGCCGAGAATCGACGATCGTGGGGATCAAGCCTCCTGACGAGGACCAAGAAGCTGCAATCGAATTTCTTTCCGAATGCGCGCAGGTGGTACCGCTCAGATCGGAGGAGGATGCTCGTCGGATGGTACGAGAGAGCCTACTCGCGAAGATCGGCGCCTAAGCCGACTCCGATCTCAATTTCCAGACGATTTGTCGCGGCGCCGCGGCGTTGCTGATCGCGGGGGTGCTCCTCATTCGCCGCCGGCGGTACAGGACGATGTACGACGTGCGCCGGTATATGTGAAGACCAGCATCTCGAGGGCCGCCGGATGGCGGTCCTCGAGGCATGGAGGGGAAGGCGAGTGCTAAGAGTGTCTCGCTTGTGGGCGGCGCTGCTGGTGGTGCTCGTGATGGGGGAGGCACCGGCCACCCCCCGCGCTCAAGCCGCCAACATTCCGATGTACGACGGCAACACCGGACGCACGCGCATGGTGTCCGACCCGAGTCTGTCGCCGACGCAGATCTACCTCTCGGTGCAGACGCACCTGCATCTTCCCGGTCATAGCCTCCCGACGCCGACCATGTGCCACGCCTCTCCGCTTTCGGCAAGGGATCGCTCCGCTCGGCTGCGCCTCCCTTGCCGACCGCTTCGAGGTGTGGCCGTGTATTGTGGTGCTTCTTCGGAAGGAACTGGAGCGCTCTCGTGCAATTAGGTAGAGAGGGTGTGAATCTGCTCGCTAGAACCTAGTTGCATCTGATCATTACTACTCAATGGGGTATCCATTTAACCGGAGTGGCCATGCTCTGCTGTTCGCCACGGCCGGTTGGTAGGGATTCGGGCCAGAGTAGGGGGGCGGCGCCGGCTGACGACCGCACGGAATGGCGGTCGGTCACTCGGTTGACGGGTCGCGATCAGGTCACGGTGGCGGATAGGTCGTGGGCGACGGCCAGTTCGAGCACCCGGTAGAACACCAAGCCACTGCTTACGGGAGCGGCGGCGCTTGACTCCGGTTAAATGGATACCCCCAACTACTCAATTTGGATAGGAAGCCATAGTAGGGAGGGATGCCGGATGCTGGTCCACCAAGCCTACCGCTACGAGCTGGACCCCACGGCATCCCAGCGCGTCCTCCTCGCCAAACACGCAGGGACAGCACGGTTTGCCTTCAACTGGGGCCTCGCGCTCTGCAAGGCCCGGCTCGAACACGGGGAGCCTGTCCCGCACAGTGCCGAACTGCACCGCATCTGGAACGGTTTCAAGCGCGAGAGTGCTCCCTGGTGGGCCGAGGTCTCGAAGTGCAGCCCGCAGGAAGCCTTGCGCGACCTGGACCGGTCGTTCGGCAACTTCTGGCGTGGGCGCAAGGCAGGGCGACGGGTCGGCTTCCCGCGCTTCAAGAAGAAGGGGGAGCACGACGGCTTCCGGCTCACGGGCAGCATCCGTGTGGAGCCACGGCACGTTGTTCTGCCCCGGCTGGGGGCGATCCACAGCAAGGAGACCACGGCTAAGTTCCAGGGCCTCTTCCTCTCAGCCAGCGTCGTGCGTGAGGCGGATCGCTGGTACGTCTCCCTGACGGTCGAGCGGGAGCGGCCGGACCAGGAACTCGTGATAGGGCCGGTCGTGGGGGTGGACCTCGGGATCTCGTCCTTTGCGGTGCTGTCGGACGGGACGGTGCTGGAGTCCCCCAAGGCACTGGAGCGGTCCCTGTGGCGCCTGCAGCGGGCATCCAAGGCGCATAGTCGTAAGCGGAAGGGATCCCGCAACCGGCGCAAGTCGGCGATGCGACTCGCGCGCCTACACCGGCGGGTCAGAAACCAACGGCAGGACTTCCTGCACCAGACGACCACGGCACTGGCAAAAGCCAAGTCGGTGATCGTGGTCGAGGATCTCAACGTGCGGGGCATGGTGCGCAACCGGCACCTTTCGCGGCACATTGCGGACGCGGGCTGGTCGGAGTTCCGCCGGCTGCTCGCCTACAAGACGGTCTGGTACGGTTCGCAGCTCGTGGTGGCGCCGAGGTTCTTCGCGTCATCCAAAACGTGCAGCGCCTGCGGGGCGGTGAAGGCAGACCTCACACTTTCGGAACGCGTCTATCGCTGCGACGCGTGCGGGCTGGAGATCGACCGTGACCTGAACGCAGCGAGGAACCTCGCCAAGGTCGCCGGGAGTTCCCCGGAGACCATAAACGCCTGTGGAGGACGTGTAAGGCCCGCAGTTGCCTGAGCGATCAGGAGGCGCGGGCGGTGTCCGGGGAAGCAGGAATCAAGAGATGCTCAGATTTGCTCAGAGTTGAGCGGGTTTGCACAGATTGAGAGGAACGGTGATACGCGCGATGGAACTCAAGCGAAAGCTCCTGGCTGTGCTGACTGCGGGGCTGCTTAGCCTGGGCAGCATAAGTCTCGCGTTCCTCGGAGCGCCCGCACCGGCGCTGGCCGCGAGCGGGAGCTGCAGCAATAACGCGACGGGACACGCCATTGAAATGTGGTTTTGGAACCCTCCCGCGAATGGCGTGCCAGGAAACGTTACGTTCGACAGCGTGACTAGCGAATCATTCTCCATCGGCCCCTACCCCGCGAGCGTGAACCAGGTGGACCAGAACTGGCAGCAGATCGACGACACGGCTCCGATCCTGTGGTTCGCCAAGAATGTGCCGGGTTCGTATGCAGACATCAACGAGCTCTTCACCTCCTGCCAGCAGTGGACGCTCCAGGCCGCACAGAAGATGGCGGCGCAGGGTTTCTCGCCGACGATGATCGGTGGCGTGATGGGGCCTGTGATCGGCCCGAACGGCAACGTAGTCCCCGACCCGATCGCTAGCGGCGGTTCCGGCACCGGTGGAGCCACCACAAAGACCATCACCGTGAACGCCTCGCCGGTGAACTACTACGTGAACGGCAAGCTCGCGACGCCGCCCGGCGGGCAGTTTGACAACCAAGGCGTCGTGACAGTCTCCGACTCCTTCGTTTTTGACAAGACGACGTACGTGCCGATCCGATTTGCGGCCGAGCTGCTTAGACAACCGGTTGCCTGGAACGGTTCGCAGCACGGTGTCGACATCACGGCGAACTCCACCGCGACCGCGCCTCCGGCCTCCACGACGGTTCTGCGTGCGCCCTCGCGGTCCAATACCATTCAGATCACCGTGGACGCGACGCCAGTGCGGTTTTATGTGGGGGGGTCGGACCGAACCCCGCCGGGTGAGATCTTCAACAACCAGGGCGTAACGACGCTCGACGGGTTCATCTACGACAAGACGACGTACGTGCCGATCCGATTGGCGGCAGAACTGCTCGGGCAGACGATCCAGTGGGATCGAACGCGGTACTCGGTGGACATCGGGACACCGCCGACCTCCGAGAACACCGGGCAGACGAAGACGACGACAGGGGCCGTGGCAAGCGCCACGGCCCTCTTTTATCCTCCCGTCGTAACGAACCCGCCTGCGGGGAGTGCGACACGCGCGGCCAAGGGCATCAAGCGGGACGACAAGCTGTTCGCGGCTTCAGGCAAGGGCAAGACCGTTTCGAAGACCTCACCAGTCCGGCTGATCATCGAGATCCTTGTCGCCGCGGCTGTCGTCGTCGGTGCGGTGCTCTTCATCCGCTGGCGGCGCTACCGGGCGATGTATGACATTCGGCGGTATATGTGAAGACCAGTACCTCGAGGGCCGCCAGATGGCGGTCCTCGTTGCATGGAGGG
>JAJYSJ010000041.1 GCA_021793645.1 Bacillota bacterium | reverse complement strand
GATCTGCCCTCCGGAAGTTCCGGAGGGCCTCAGGTTTGGAGCCTACGCGTCTTGTTCCTCCGCTTGCTCGTCGTCCTGCGGCAGTACGTAGGCCTGCGGCACGGGCCGCAGCGGCCGAAGGAGCCAGCGCGGGCGCCGAATGCCCTGAGCCCCTGCGGGCTTCGCGAGCTTCAGCCAGTCCTTGTAGACGGCGTGCGCCTTGTCGAGATCGACATAGATGTCCCCGAGCGCATCGCCCTCCTGCGCCTTCGAAAGCGTCACCGCCTGGTGCCAGGCGTGCGAGCCGGAGATCGGGTCCGGGTGCACCGGGAAGATCAGGTTCTGGTGCACCCCGGTGTCCTCCCACCAGATGCGCTCCGTGTCGGGATCGCCGCTGCGGAAGGGCTTTACCCCCCGCTTCCTGCGCATCAGCCACTTGCCGGACTCCTGTTCCTCCAGGGAGACGACGGCCGAGGTCCAGCCGCTTCCCTCTGTGCCCTCCACGCGCCAGCGTCCAAGGTGGTGGGAGCAGGCCACGACGCCAGGCTTCATCCCCTCGGTGATCCAGACGCGGTTGACGAAGTATCCGGTCTTGGACTCCACCCGCACGAGGGCCCCGCGGCGAAGGCCCAGCCGCCTGGCGTCGCTCGGGTGGATCCAGACGGGGTTGCCATGGGAGATCTCGTTCAGCCACTTCGAGTTGCCCGAACGCGTGTGCACCAACGTCGGCAGCCGGAAGGTGGAGATGAGCACGAACTGGCCTTCTGCGAGGTTCTGCCTACGGACGTGGCTCGGGATGTAGGTCGGTATGGCGTAGATGCCCCAGCCCCACTCCTTGAGCGTCGGCGAGTAGAATTCGAGCTTGCCGGATGGGGTCGGGAAGCCGCACAGCGCCTTCCCGTTCACCATGACCCCGACCGGCCGCCCGAGCTCCGTCGCCTGGGGCGCAGGCAGGGGTTTTACGTCCAGGCGCCTCGGGGCCGGGTCTACTGTGTAGACGCGCCCAGTCTCGGCCTCCACCTGCGCGCCGTGCAACTCCGCCTCGGGCACCGGCTCGAGGTGCTGGGAGTAGGCGCCTTGGCGTACGACGAAGGCGGAGTAGCGGCGCATGTACTGAAGCGGCGTCATGCCTTCCTTGGCCGCCGCCTCCGGCAGGCCCGGCACGCTGTGCTCGAAGATCCAGCGGTAGTACTCCTCGATCGTGATCTTCTCGCCGGGGCGATACGGAGATTCGAAGTTGCGCCGGATGCCCATGCTCCCGTCCGGGTCGATCCGCCAGGAGAGCTCGATCCAGAACTCGTTCTCCTCCCACACCTCGCCGGGGTTCGTCTGCCACGTGTACTCCGTCTTCTCCCCGATGCGTTCGCCGTAGGCGCGCTGCACCGGCTGGCGGAAGCCGATCCACTGGTCGCCGTGCGTCTCGTAGGAGAAGAGGTCGTGGCGCTCCGGCGCAAGTCCCATCGGCAGGATGTAGTCGGCGAACTGCGCCGTCTCGCTCCAGGTCGGCGTCAGGCAGACGTGCAGCCCGATCTTCTCCCGATCCTTGAACTGCTCGATCCAGGTGAGGCCGTCCGGGTTCGTCCAGACGGGGTTGTAGACGCGCGAGAAGTACACCTCGAGGCGCCCGCGTCCCTCCTTGAGGAAGTGCGGCAGTAGGAAGCTCATCTCGTTGTGCGCCAGGGGATACTCCCTGGGCCACGTGAGTTCGTTCCAGCCCTTGACGGGCGGCGGCTCGACGGGCGGATGCGGCACGTACTTCGCCCAGGCGTTCGGCATCGTGCCGCCCTCCGTCCCGACGGACCCCGTGAGGACGTTCAGGAAGAAGAGCGCGCGCGCGACCATCCAGCCGCCGAGGTTGCCTGCGGCGGCAGAGCGCCAGATGTGCGCCGAAAAGCGGCTGCCGGCGAGCCCAACCTCGCGGGCGACCTCGCGGATCTGCTGCGCCGGGATGCCGCTCTCGCGCTCCGCGAACTCCGGGGTGTACCGGGCATAGGTCTCTTTGAGGAGGGCGACGAAGCGCTCGAACTCAAGGGGCTCCTTGGGATGCTCCGCGCGCAGGTACTCCTGCCAATTCACCCACTCCTCGAGGAAGCGCCGGTCGTAGCGCCCCTCCTCAAGGAGGATGCTGGCGATCGCGAGGAGGATCGCCGCCTCGGAGCCAGGCCACGCAGGCATCCACCAGTTGGCGTGGGACGCCGTATTGGATAGCCGCGGGTCGATCACGGCGATCTTCGCGCCGTTCATCTTCGCCTCGATGATGCGCTGGGCGTGGGGGTTGAAGTAGTGGCCCGTCTCAAGGTGCGAGGAGAGCAGCAGGATGAAGCGCGCATTCGCGAAGTCCGGGGCTGGACGGTCGATGCCCATCCAGAAGGCGTAGCCCGTGCGGGCGCCCGAGGAGCAGATGTTCGTGTGGCTGTTGTGCCCATCGACGCCCCAGGCGGCGAGCACGCGCTCCGTGAACCCGTCCTCGCCCGGGCGGCCGACATGGTACATGATCTCCTGGTTTCTCTCTTCCAGGATCGCCCTGCGGATGCGCGCCGCGATGTCGTCGAGCGCCGCATCCCACGAGACTCGCTCGAAGCCGCCCTCGCCGCGCTCGCCCGTGCGCCGCAGCGGGTAGAGGATGCGCTCGGGGTCCTTGATCTGGTTGATCGTCGCCGGGCCCTTCGCGCAGTTTCTCCCGCGGCTCGCGGGGTGCGTCGGATTGCCGACGAACTTTCGCACCTCGCGGGTCTCCTTGTCGACGTAGGCGAGCAGGCCGCAGGCCGCTTCACAGTTGAAGCAGATCGTCGGCACGAGGGCGTAGTGGCGCTCCACCTTCTTCGGCCATGCCTTCGCGTCGTACTCCGTCCAGTCGTCCCATTCCTCGGGCTTCGGATACGCACGCAGGCCGCTCGTCTGCTCCGGGGTGAAGGGCGGCTCCCAGACGTGGGAATCAGCCATGTTCTCGCCTCCTTTACGTGAGCGGTACGATCTGCCCGGCCTGGACCCAGACGTGCTCGTAGGCCCCAAGGCCCATCAGCGCGAGGATCGCGGCCATCGGCACCAGCGCGGAACCCTGCGCGAAGAGCGCGACGGCGCCGAGGACGAACGGAAGCAGCAGTCCCGGCAGCACCGCGACGCCCCAGAAGGTGCGGCGCAAAGGGCCGTGCGTCACGGCGTGCGCCGCGAGCTCCACCTCGCGCGTGCTGTGCGGCAGCACCATCTCCGCGGCGGTGAACAGGCCGTGCAGCGCCAGCAGGCCGAGGAAGGCGTCGGTCATGGGCCACAGCGCGCCCGTCAGGTGCAGGAGGAAGGCCTCGATCGCCCCCAGGGCGGCGGCCGCGATGCCGGCCTGGACGAGGAGGTGCCAGAAGACGAGCGGGTTCTGCCAGAAGTCTCGGCCCTCGGCCTGGCCGAACAGGAAGGCGCTGTAGGCTGCGGCCGCCGCACCGAGGAGGATCAGGAGCACCGGCAGCACGGGGCCCTTCGGCACAGTGCCGAAGATTCCGAGTGCCAGCCAGACAGTCGTCAAGAGGCCGAAGGCCGTCAGGATGTAGCCGCCCCAGACGAGCCAGGACGTGAGGTGCGGTTTCAGCAGGAGGCGCCAGAAGCGTTCCGGCCGCTTGAGGTCCCCGATCAGGAGGAGGAGCGTCGCCCCGAGGAAGAGGAGCGCGAGGAGCGGGTTGACGATGCCTGTGAGGCGCTGCGGGACGGGTGCCGCGAGCAGCGCGGAGAAACCGGCCAGCATGGCGGCGCCCGACGAGACGGACTTCGTCCAGAGGTAGGCGGAGACCATCCAGCCCCAGGGGCGGCGCTCGTGCGGCGCGTCGTAGACCTTCACGGCCTGCGCGCGGTCGCGCCTCGGCTCCGCCATCACGATCGGGGCGTAGTCCGGCTGGTCTGCCCACATGTAGGCGCCGACGGATGCGGCCTGCATCGGGTTCAGGGTCGCTTCGTCCGCGCCGACGTAGAAGACGTGCGGGCGCGTCCCCTGCTCGGGCTTGCGCACCTGCACGGGCTCACGGGCGACGAGCTGTGCGATCAGGCTCGTCGAGTCGTCGAGGTCGCCCGTGACGATCGCCTCTTCCGGACAGACGACGACGCACGCCGGCAGGAGTCCCTCCTCCACCCTGTGGGCGCAGAAGTTGCACTTCGCCGCCGTGTGCTCGTTCGGATCGATGTAGATCGCGTCGTAGGGACAGGCCTCCATGCAGGCCTTGCAGCCGATGCACTTCGAATTGTCGAAGTCGACGATGCCGTCGTCGCGCTTGAAGAGCGCCTCTGTCGGACAGATCGCGACGCATGGGGCATTGTCGCAGTGATTGCAGCGGTTCACTTGGAAGAAGCGGCGCGTATTGGGGAACTCGCCGCGCTCCACGTACTGGACCCACGTACGGTTCACGCCCAGCGGCACGTCGTGCTCCGCCTTGCACGCCACCGTGCAGGCGTGACAGCCGATGCACTTGCGCTGGTCGATCAAAAAGCCAAGGCGCACCCGTTGAGCCCTCCCCCTAGAATCATGAGTACCATTCTAAGGATGGGAAGCGGGCATGGCGTTTCGACTATCGCAACGGCCCTTTGTTCAAGGAATCACAAACGGTCCGTAGGGTAGAGGGCAGGGCGCCGTGTAAAGCCCGCGTACGTGCACACAGGCTTTGCCTTTCTCGTCCGGGAGGTCGTCTCCCCGCCCCGCGGAGAATTGCTGGGTCGAACGCATGCTTTTGGTCATTCGGCGATCTTCGATGCGCAAAGGATGTCACGCATTCGTGCGGCTCTCAGTCGTGAGCGCGGACAGTCGCTGGTCGAGTACGTGCTGGTCATCCTGCTTGCAGCGGTTGCGGTGGTAGCAACCCTCGCTGCCTTCGGCGGCGGCCGCGGTGCGCTCTGCGCCGCCGCTGCGGTCCTGAGGCCGGGGCATCACAAAGCAACGCCGGCCTCGCGCGCCGCCTGCTGCAGGAACTGATAGGCGACCTGCGCAGCGGTGGAGGCGAAGGCCTCGGAACGATGCACCAGCAGGAACCAGCGCCGAAGACGCAGACCCGCGACGGGGCGCGCTGCGAGCATGCCCATCGCCACCTCCCGCTCCACGGCGCGCGATGAGAGGAACGCGACCGCGCGCCCTCCCTCGATCCAGCGCTTGATCGCCTCGGTGCTCCCCACCTCGACGGTGCAGAACTGCCGCAGGCCCTGCTCCCCAATCTCCGCCTCCAGCACGGCGCGCGTACCAGAGCCTCGCTCGCGGACAACGAGCGTCGTTCCCTGAAGGTCCTCGAATCGCACTATTTCCGCACAAGCCAGGGGATGCGACGGCTGCATGACAAGCTGCAGGTGGTCCTCCATCCAGCGCTGG
Source organism: Bacillota bacterium (assembly GCA_021793645.1). Lineage (GTDB taxonomy): Bacteria > Bacillota > Sulfobacillia > JAJZYS01 > JAJYTV01 > JAJYTV01. Next base: position 8,757 of record JAJYSJ010000041.1, on the reverse strand, counting down.
CGCACGAGGCGCCCGACCTCGGGTGTCTCGACGAGCCCGAAGTCCAGATGGCTGCGGTCCACTCCCGCGAGGACGCTGTGGCTATTCGCGATCTCAAGGCGCACCCCGATCTGCGGGTAGGCCTCCTGGAAGGCTTCCAGCAGCGCGGGCAGCACGTAACTCCCGACCGTTTGGGACGCGCCGATGGCAACGCCGCCCTCGATGCGGCCAGCGATCTGGTCCGCGAGGGTGCTCACTTCGCGCACGCGCGAGACGATCGACTCGCAGTGCGGCAAGAGCGCCTCACCCGCTGGCGTCAGGGAGACCTCCGGTTCGCGGTTCAATAGGCGAAGACCGCATTCGTCCTCGAGCGCCTTCAACCGGACGCTGATCGCCGAGGGCGAGACGTGCAGGAGCCGCGCGGCCTTTCCGAAGTTGCGCTCGCGCGCTATGGTGACAAACGCCTCACAGGCGTCTAGATTCATGCGACGTCCCCCTGTCGCAGACCGAGACACGAGATCCGCCTTCCCTGCGGCGGACAACCGCCGGGCCGGCCTTATGGTGTGGGGGAACGAATTCGCATCCGGACACCCGCAATCCTCCCCTCGCAGTTCGGCGCCTTGCCCTTCGACAGGTCACTTGGCTGCGCTGGCAGGATTTGAAAATCTCTGTTCAAGGAGTTTGTTGACATTGAGCGGGCACGGTACACCCAGACAAACTGGATGATACCGTGCCCGTTGTGGCGCTAGCGCGTCACTTTCATGCTTGCCGCGAGATTCTCACAAACTCCCATCTTTACACCTCGACCGTTGAACCTTACTCCATTTGGAGGCGATGCCAACTCTAAACGAGCTGTTTGATTCCGCTCGGCGTCATGCGCGCAGTATGCCTGGCAACCCAAGAAGCACAGCGTCCGTGATGATCCAGAAGACGGCGAGGCGCCATCCCCGGATCGCCGGGTAGTACCGCCAGGCCAGCCAGAGGGATCCGACTGCCAAGAGGACGTCGTAGAGCACCGAAACCGGTGCGGCGTTCATCGTGATGACCGTTTCGAGGATGCCCTGGTGCGCAAAGGGCACGTTTGCCCAGGAATGCCAATTTCCATCGGCGGAGACGAGGATGTCCGGCACCGCAAGGATGCTCGCGAAGATCGCGACGCTCCTCCAGAACGGAGCGTGCCCGGGCCAGGCGTGCAGCAAGAGGAGCATGATCCCGAGGTACGCCGCCAGGACCGCGGAGGTCAGAAGGATGGGCAAGACAACCTGGGCTGCGGAGACAGCAGTCCAGACGCCACCTGCCCCTGCGTAAACCCAGGCCAGATACGCCGCCACAAGGACGATATAGATGAGGAAGAATCTCTTGAATGTCCGGTCAGGTGCTTGCGGTGGTATTGCCTCGTTCCCTCCAGCACTGCGATACGATTGCGGTGTATGACGCATGGACCGCATCTGCGATTGGTGGAAGGGTATTCTGCATACTCCCACGTTTTCCCTGGCCCGAAGGTCGAGATGCTTGCGGCGCAATGGAGGGACATTCCGCCAGGCTATGCGCGGTCATAGACTGCGGCCCAAGGGCAACGTGTTTCCGGTAGCTGCGGCAGCGGCATGGGGCATTGCATGCCCCCCCACCTCACCGCAAGGCTGCCCGGCGCGGCAGTGACGGGAGGCAGCGAGGCGAAGGGGGCGAAGAGCAGGCAGAAGGGACAGGGCAGCGGCGCAGGCAATAGGCCTGGAATCGCATGTTGCCCAGCGGAGTCGGTTGGAGCGGGGATATCCGGCAGACGCCGCAGCACTGGCGCGGCGGCTGCCCGCAGCGCTTGTCCCAGCCGGCGCCATAGCAGGGCAGCGGTTAGGGGCCCGACCATTGGATTCAGCCTCGTGTTGATCGCGTAGTGCGTGTCGGTGGCGACGTGGATCTGGCATGTGACGTAAGGGTTGCCCCGGATCGTGGTGTCGCTTTGTTCTCCGACGTAGATGTTGGGCAGCGGCGCGGAACTTGCGCCGAGGTCGGCGTGCCGCGACTGCCTTGTCAGCAGCTTCGTCGTGACGACACCATCCTTGTCGATCGAGAGAATGGTGTGCAGCCCGACGGTCACCACCACCGCCGGGTCGGACGGATCGAGTACGAGGAGGCCTGCGACAGGGACACGCCGTCAGCCACCGTGAGGCTGATGCTGACCGTGTAGGTAAGCCATGTCGGAAGGACTGCCGTGTTGTTGATGGCCGGCTCCTTGGGATAGGCCCAACTCGCTGCGTAGGTGGCGGACGAGGGCAGCCGCTTTGGGAAAAACGCGAGACGGGAAAAACCTGGCGTCTGAGCCCCCGCGCTGCGCAGCGTCGGTGGGCTGGCGGCGTCCGCTCCCCGGAACTGGACTGCCGCACGCCGACCGGCCGCGAACGACGGCGAGAGACACGCGCTGCAGTACCCGGTAGCCGCCATGGCGGCCACCGGTGCCTGCGAGGAGAGCAGCGTCGCCAACAGCGCGGCAGCCACGACCCGCTGATACACGTCACCATCCCCTACGGAGCAGTCCGCAGTGCGGCAAATATCAAGCCCCGTGCACGCGCGTGGCCCCCGGGCGTCGTACTGCACGCCAGCCAGAACGGCAAACCCCTCCGCCGCAGCAGAGGGGTCGCCTCCGCCCTGCAGCCTGGCAGTCCTAGCTCTCGCCGTAGACCCATGGCTTTGCGTCACCGACTTTCGCCGGCTTTGCCCTCGGGGGATCCCTGTAGGTTTTGCCCTTACTTTACTGTATCTGGATTTCCCTGTCTACTGCCTGTCACCCTCGGGCCGAGCATCGGCCGTTACTCTTCCCGCACCTGCCTTGCGGCCGCCACCATGTTCCGCAGCGCCGGCACAGCCTCCTCGAATCGGCGTGTCTTGAGGCCGCAGTCCGGGTTGACCCAGAGCATGCCTGCGCCCAGCACCCCTGCTGCCGCGCGCAGCGCCTTCACCATCTCGTCTTTGTCTGGCACGCGCGGCGAGTGGATATCGTAGACGCCCGGCCCGATCTCGTTCGGGTAGGAAAAGCGCGAGAACGCCTCCAGGAGCTCCATCCCGGAGCGAGCCGCTTCGATCGAGATCACGTCTGCGTCGAGGGCCGCGATCGCTTCCACGATGTCGTTAAACTCGGAGTAGCACATGTGGCTGTGGATCTGCGTCTCGTCCTCTACGCCGGAGGTCGCCAGGCGGAAGGCCTCGGTCGCCCAGCGCAGGTAATCCTCGCGCTCGGCCGCGCGCAGAGGAAGTCCCTCACGGAAGGCCGGCTCATCGATCTGGATCGCCCGGATGCCTGCCGCCTCGAGGTCCTGGACCTCGTCGCGGATCGCAAGCGCGATCTGCTTCGCGGTCAGCTCGCGCGGCTGGTCATCGCGCGCAAAGGACCACTGGAGGATCGTCACGGGACCCGTCAACATGCCCTTCACGGGCTGCGTTGTCAGCGACTGGGCATAGGCGGACCAGCGGACCGTCATCGGCTGGGGACGATGCACGTCGCCAAAGATGATCGGTGGCTTGACGCAGCGCGTGCCGTAGCTCTGCACCCAGCCGTTTTGGGTCGCGGCGAAGCCCTCGAGCTGCTCGCCGAAGTACTCGACCATGTCGTTGCGCTCCGCCTCGCCATGCACCAGAAGGTCGAGGCCGATCTCCTCCTGCAGGCGAATGACGCGGGCGATCTCCGCACGGATGCCCGCTTCGTACTCTTCCTGGCTGAGCTCGTTGCGCCGCTTGCGCGCCCGTAGGCTGCGCAGCTCTTCGGTCTGCGGGAAGGAGCCGATCGTCGTCGTCGGCAGCGGCGGGAGCGGCAGACGCTCCTCCTGCACCTTGCGCCGCGCGGCACCGGGACTCTGCCTGCGGCCGTCAGCCTCCTTCAGGGAGGCGAGGCGCTTGCGCACGGCCGGGTCGACGCTGCGCGGAGACGCTTCCCGCAGCGCGCGCTGGCGCTCGTTGCTTTCAAATGCTTGCGCCGCGGCCTCCTCTCCTCCGCTGAGTGCCGCGGCCAGCACCGTCACCTCGGAGAGCTTCTGGTTCGCGAAGGAGAGCCAGCCCTGCAGTTCCGGGTCCAGGCCCATCTCCAGGTCGAGGTCGATCGGTACGTGAAGGAGAGAGCAGGACGGCGCCACCAGGATCCGCTCCTCGGAGAGCGCCTGCCTGCCCTCCTCGAGCACTGCGAGAGCACGCCGCAGGTCGGTGCGCCAGATGTTTCGTCCGTCGACGACCCCCAAGGAGAGCTGCATGCTTTGGGGCACGCCATAGCGCAGCGCCGCCTTGAGATCCTGCGGCGCACGCACGAGGTCCAGGTGGAGGGCGTCGACCGGAAGCGAGAGCGCAAGCGGCAGATCGTCGCCGTAGCTCGCGAAGTAGCTCGCAAGTAGGACGCGCAGCCCCGTCGCACCCTCGCGCAGCACGGCATAGCTCGTCCGCAGCGCGGCGCGCTCAGCATCAGTGAGGTCCATCGCGAAGATCGGTTCGTCGATCTGCACAAAGCTCGCCCCGGCCGCCTGCAGTTCTTCAAGGAGCTCTGCGTAGACGGGCAGGAGCTGCGGGAGGAGGTCCAGGGGATCGAGGCCGGCGTCGACGGACTTCCCGAGGCGCAAGAGGCTCACCGGACCAAGCAGCACCGGCCGCGCCGCAGCGCCCACTCCCTGCGCCTCGCGCAGCTGCCCGAGCAGCCGTGCGCTCTGCAGGCGGAACTTCGTCGTACGCGCGTACTCCGGGACGATGTAGTGGTAGTTCGTATCAAACCACTTGGTCATCTCGAGCGGCGCGAGGCCGCCCTCCCCACCAACGCCGCGCGCAAGCGCGAAGTAGGCCGGAAACTCGCTCGCGTCGCCAAGTGCCCGGTAGCGCTCCGGCACGGCGCCGACGAGCGCCGCGGCATCCAGCACCTGGTCGTAGAACGAGAAGTCCCCGACCGGGATCGACTCAATGCCTGCCGCCATCTGCAGGCGCCAGTGCTCGGCCCTGATCTGCGCGCCTGCGGCTTCGAGACCTGCCGCATCGAGGCGTCCAGCCCAATAGTCCTCCGTTGCCCGCTTCAGTTCACGCCTGGCGCCGATCCTGGGAAACCCGAGATTCAAGGACGTGGCCAAGATGTCTTCCTCCTTGCTATGAAGAGACCCTACGACGGGCAAGATGCGCACTGCGCAGCTGCGCGGCGAACTCCGCAACCGGGCGCACCTTGCCAAACGACGGGACGATGTAGATGCCGGCGATGAGCGGGGAGAGCTCCTCCACAAGGCGCCAGGCGATCTCGAGGCCGACCTCGAGTCCCCGTTCGCCCGCCTCCTGCATGCGCTCTTGCAGCGACTTTGGGACGCGCACGCCCGGCACCTCGCGATCGAGGTAGACAGCGTGGCGGTGGCTGTAGACCGGCATCACCCCCAACAGCAGCGGGATTCCCGGCGGCCCCAGCTGGTCGAGCGCGCGACGGAGGGTCCCGGCTTCATAGAGGGGCTGGGTCATCACGAATCGCGCACCCGCCGCCACCTTGCGCTTCAGGCGCGAGATCTCGCCAGCCAGATCCTGCGCACCAGGATCGAAGGCGCATCCTGGGAAGAAGTCCGTCGCCGTGCCGATCGCCGCACCACCGAGGTCGGTGCCCGCGTTCAGGCTGCGCGCTGCCTCCAGGAGGCCGATCGAATCCAGTTCGAACACCCCGCCGCCCGGCGGGCGGTCTCCCGTGAGGGCGAGGATGCTGCGCAGGCCGAGCGCATGGGCGCTCAGGAGATCCGCTTCGAGAGCGCGCCGGTTACGGTCCCGCGTCGTCATGTGCAGGATCGCCTCGATGCCCACCTCCTGCTGCAGGAGGTGCGCTCCCCCCAGGGCGCCCATGCGCACGCGGGCCATCGGACTGTCGCCGACGTTGACGAAATCGGCGCCGGCTTCCCTCACGAGCGCGGCGTCCTCGAGGAACTTCCCGATGACGCTGCCGCGCGGCGGATCGAGTTCGACCCCCACGACGAACTCCCGGCCGAGCTTCTCCCGCAAGAAACCCCTCGGCGCGATGCCGAGGTCCACGGGCTTCGGCACAGGATCCCCGCGCTCGCGCACGAGCACGCTTCCGCGCAGGGGCTTCGCCGCCTCCAAAGAGGGGAGCATCGCCCGCGCATCGCGCAGGGCCGCAATGTAGGCGGCGTCCGTGCCGCAGCAGCCGCCGACGTAGCACGCGCCCTCTGCCTGCAGGTCCCCGAGCAGCGCTGCGAACCGCTCAGGCGTCCCAAGGTAGTCGATCTCCGCACCGACCCGCATCGGCGGGCCCGCGTTGGGCGACACCGCGAACGGCCCTTCGATCCCCGCTGAGCGCAGCTGGCGCAGGAGGCGCAGCGCGTGCGACGGGCCGAGCGAGCAGTTGACGCCGAAGAGATCCGGCAGGTCCTCCTGCTCCGAAAGCATCGCTGCGATGTCCGCGACGGCGTGGCCGCTCAGGGTGCGGTCGCCCTCGGCGAACGAGAAGTTCAGGATGACCGGCAGATCGCAGGCCCGCCGCGCGGCGCCGAGCGCAAGCGCTGCCTCCTGCGGGTCCGCCTGCGTCTCGATGAGCAGGAGGTCCACGCCGCCCGCGAGCAGCGCGTCGATCTGCTGCGCGAAAGCGTCCGCCGCCTCGGCGGGCAGTGTCTGCGCGCCGCGCGGCGAGACACCCAGAGGACCGATCGACCCCGCGATCAGCACACCCTCCCCTGCAATCTCGCGCGCCGCCCGCGCAATCTTCGCTCCTTGCAAGTTGAGGACGTAGACGCGGTCCGCAAGACCGTATGGCGCCAGTTGCAGCCGATTCGCGGCGTAGGTGTTCGTCTGCAGGATCTCGGCTCCTGCGCGCAGATAGGAGAGGTGCAGCGCCTCCACCGCCTGCGGGTCCTCGACGTTCAATAGCTCTACGAGCTTCCCCTTGGCCGCCCTTGTCAGCGCCGTGCCGTAGGCGGCGTCGCCCAGCATGAGCCCGCGCCCAAGCCGATCTCGGAATGCCTGTCGCTCCCTGCCGCCGCGTTCAGGAGGTGCCATATACCCCCACCCCTTTCGTAGGGCAACAAGAAACCCGCCTCGGTGGAGGCGGGTACTACGGCCAAGGCACGTAGCTCCCATCTCCCAGGGGTATCCCCTGTAGGAATTGGCACCTCGCCACGAATGGCAGGTTGCCGGGCTTCATCGGGCCAGTCCCTCCGCCGCTCTGGATAAGAGCATGTTCAGTTGTACCGCGTAGCGTAGCGGTTGACAGTCCTTCCGTCAAGACTGAGCTGCCACTCAATCGGAGGTCGCCTGTCCAATACCCTCTGTGGTATCCACGATTGCCGATGGGGGTATTTGGAGGCGAGCGCCTACCTACGTGCAGTCCGGCAAGGGCGCGATCGCAAAGGTGCCCAGCGGCTGCCAGCGAACTGAACACAAAACTGGAATGTTGGGAGTATATCGGGATCGGAGACCCCCGTTCAGCGGTGGACCCTCGATCATCGGCCCCAATGGCAACGTCGCCGCCGGCCCGATGGGGCCGGAAGATGCCATCCTCGGGGCCGACATCGACCTGCACAACTGCATCGAGGAGAAGGTGCTCCACGACTTCGCGGGGCACTACAACCGCGCGGACGTCTTCACTCTGGTCGTGAACCGGCGTTTCGCCCAACCCTGCTCTCCTTGGAGGGAGAACAGGGCGCCGTCCAAACCGAGAGCGTGGAAGCGGATCTCATGGACGCGCTCTCCCCGCTCTCCCACTAGCACCCCGCGCGTCGGGCAGTGGAGCCAGCGAAAAGGGCTCGGCCTCGCGCCGGGCTCTATTCACTTCCATCAGTTCCGGCAGATGGCCACCGTCCACCCGCGCCCCCCGTCGTGCGTCGTGTAGCAATACGTGCGGCCAAAGCCCCCGGCGGGGATGAAGCGATACACCAGAAGGCCATCGCTTGGGCGTTCGAAGGTCAGCTGCTGTGCCCTGTACGCGATCCACTGCTTCGGGCCCGTGGACGGCACTGGCAGCGCAACGGGCGCCCAGGTCCGGCCGCCGTCCCCCGTCCTGTAGAGGTACGCCGTGGCGCCTGGCGATGTCGCATCCGTGGAGGCGGCGATCCACCCGATCTCGGGGGTGGTGAACGCCATCTGGGTGGGCTGATCCGTCCCGATGTAACCCGAAAGCGCCTGACTGTCCGCGACCATGGACCAGTGCGCGCCACCGTCTCGGGAGCGCATCAGCTCTTTCGGAGCCGAACCAGCGCCCGGCAGTTGGCTTGCGAAGATCCAGCCGTCCTGGGCATCGACAAACGCGATCTGGTCTCCGAAGAAGCCCTTCTGGCCCCAGGCCGCGCTGCGCCACTTGGTGGCGGACAGCTGCTGCGACCAGGACCTACCGCCGTTTTCGGTGCGATAGACCGAAGTGTCGGAGGGGTATCCGGGACCGGATGTAACCATCAGCCAACCGTCTCTTGGGTTGATGAACGAAAGGCGTGCGAAATCCACGGGAGTTTTTGTGCGCAGCGTCTGGATTCTCGTCCACCGGCCGCGGACGTACCGCTCCACCTCGACCTCGCATCCGAGGGACGGCCCATCTTCGATCCAGCGGACTTGCCACTGCTCGGATCCGAGGCGCAGGATCGAGCCCGTCATCGGTCCAGACCGCAGGCAGGCTGCAGCGGCTCCGGATCCCGAAGCCGCACCGGTATTATCAGCGGCGCCGTAAAACCTCGTCGTAGAGGGCGAGGATATAAGGCGCGGCCGGGAAGCGTTCAATGCGGGGTCTCCTGGTGTTCGAAGTACTGCCGGATGATGGAAAGCGGTGCGCCCCCGGCCGATGCAGCG
>JAJYSJ010000094.1 GCA_021793645.1 Bacillota bacterium | reverse complement strand
TTCGCAGTCGCCCTCGCGGGTCGACCACGCAAGACTCGCTTCGCCGTGGGTGGCTAGCCCTTCGGCGGCGGGAATCGCACCCGCTCTGTGCAGCCAGCTGTCACGGCGCACGGCAGAGGAACTGCGAGGTGCGCGCGCGGCGATACTCCTGCCGCCACTCGGCAAGGGAGGTGTAGCCGTTCTCCGCAAGGTGGAACTGGGCCCGAAAGAGCCGCTTGCCGCCGAAGCAGATCCGCACCCTACCGGCGCTCAGGTCTGCCTCCACCCGGGCGAGACGCGCCCGCAGGCAGACGAGCCGGCGCCTGCGCTGGTGGCGCCCGAAGCGCAGGCGGCGTCTCTCCTGCGCGACATCGGCGTCGTGTACGGGTTCCTTCTGCCTGGGCCGCGTCCTCAGGGAGCGCTTCCCAATCTGCGCGAGGCGGCGCTCCGCCTTCTTCAGGCCCTTCTCAGCGGAGGCGATGGACCCCTTGATCTGCTCGATGTGCAGCTTCTGGGCCTCCTTGGCGGCTTCGACCTTGCCGCGCACGTCGGTGGCCACAGCGTTGAACTGCCTGGCCGTCAGGCCGAAGCCCTGCAGGTACTCCTTCTTGCACTCGTTCAAGCGTCGCCCCCGAACCTCCAAGTCCACGTAGAGGGCGTGTTCGGCCTGGGCGAAGAGGCTCGCGTAAGCGGAGAGGAGTGGGACCGGCCCAAGTCCCGGCACCTTTGCCTCGAAAGTCACCATCATGGCCGCCACCCCCGCTCTCACCAGCACCCAGTTCCTGATGCACAGGTGCAGGTTTCGCTGACTTCATACCAGTTTCTGCCTGTTTTCACGACATTGAACAGAAGAGTCGCACTGCTGCACTGCGCGTTCGTCCCAACTACTGCCCTGCCTAGCCCCGGAACTACCCTGAATACTCATGTTTGTCTGTGAAACTCGGCAGCTGTCACGAACCCTCGTCTGTCAGCCTGTAGTCGGCGCGCGGCGGATGCTCGGAGTATGGCACCCGCACGAGGATGCCCGACGCCACCAGCCGTATCAGACGCTGCTGCAGGATGTTCCTCGAGATGCCGAGGCGCTCCTGAAAGTCGTCAAGTTGAGGCTGGACGGACGGAATGAAGGGGGATCCTCATGTCGAACGTGACGTCCGGTAATCCTGAGCACACGCCCAGTGCCTTCCTGCGCGCCACAGGATTGGTGCTGGACGAAGTGACGGCGTCTCGCGTGACTGCACACGCCGCGTTGGGTGCGGAACACCACACGCCCTGGGGCATCGTGCACGGCGGTGTCTACGCCGCCGCTATCGAGAGCGCGGCAAGCGTGGGGGCCAGTTTCGCGGTGCGCGAGCACGGACAGGTGGCCGTCGGCCTGACCAATGTGAGCCACTTCGTGCGCTCGATGACGTCCGGCACGGTCCACGTCGAGGCTGTGGCGCTCACGCAGGGGCGCAGCCAGCAGTTGTGGCCCGTGGAAACCACGGATGACGCTGGCAGGCTTGTCGCTGTCGGCGAACTGCGCCTGCAGAACGTTGAACGTCAAAGGTCCTAACCCAGGCAAAGCTCGTGCCTTCGGTAGCCAGCGCCACTCCCCGTCAGCTGAAGCATCCGCAGCAGGCACGCCGCAGCATTGCGCCGCCGGGTGCCGCCAGAGGCGCAAGGCTGCGTCCTGCAACTTGGTTTGCCTTGCGACGTGCGCGACTAGCTTTCGATGGCGCCGATCCGGCCCGCAGCCCGCATCAGGGCCGGCACCACGTCGGTGGCGAACGCGGCCGGTGCCAGGCGATGTCCCGGAGACGCGGCGTTGAGCGCCCAGCGCAGGCCGCCTGCCCTGTCGTAGACCGGCACCGCGGCAGCCGTCAGTCCCTCCTCGAGCTCGCCGTCCGAGAGGGCCCAGCCCTGGCGCCTGATCTCCTGCAGCGCTCCCAGCAGCAGCGGCAGGCTCACGATCGTACGGGGCGTGAACGCCCTGGGCGGAGTATCGCCGTATATCTCCGCGACGGCCTCCGGGGCAAGCTGCGCGAGCAGTATCTTGCCGATCGCCGTGGCATGGGCGGGCAACCGCGCTCCTTCGCCGAGCACCACGCCTGCCGCCGAACCCGGCGGCTCTCGCCAGAGGTAGAGGACCTCCTGGCCGCGCAGCACCCCGAGGCTGATGCCGGTTCCGGTCTCGGCCGCGAGCTCGCGCAGCTCTCCCGCCACCTGGCGCGAGACCGCCGCGGCCGGTTGCGCGACGATCCGGCCGAGCGCAGGCAGGGCCGAGTATGCCCCGCGCGCATCGCGCCCGACGTAGCCCAGCTCTTCGAGACTGAGCAGGAAGCGGCGCACCGTCGCTTTGCCGAGGCCGAGCCGCCGGCTGAGCTCGGCGAGGCTCAGGGGCTCCAGGCTCGCACCGAGTTCCGAGAGCAGGCGCATGGTGCGCTCGACCGTGCGCAGGGGCCCGTCCATTCCATCACCTTGCGTTTCATTGTGCGATACACTTTGCGCAAAGACAAGGCGTTGATCGCATACTCTGGACGTTTCATATCTCCGAGTGGTACGATGCGGCTAGATCTTTCGTGGAATGGATGTGGTCTTGGGTGGCCCTCACCGCGATCGGTCCGGATTACTTCGATGTCGACA
>JAJYSJ010000093.1 GCA_021793645.1 Bacillota bacterium | reverse complement strand
CTTCGGGCGATGATTGACGCCGGGATCGGGGAGTTCCTGCGGATGCTGGCCTACAAGACGACCTGGCACGGTTCCGTGCTGCTGGCGGCCCCCAAAGGCTACAAAGCCACGCGGACCTGCTCGGAGTGCGGTTGGGAGGGGCCGGACCTGCCACTGTCGCGACGGGTGTTCCGATGCGGCGCCTGCGATCTGGAACTGGACCGGGACCTGAACGCGGCCAGGAACCTGGAGAAGCTGGCAGAGGAGTTTCTGTGGAACGCAGCGGTGGCCTAGTAGGTCGCCCGTCGCCGGGAGTTCCCCGGAGACGCAAAACGCCCGTGAACGGGGCGGAAGACCTGCCATGAGGCAGGCGGCCCCGAATGCAGCGGGAACCGGGCGCCGCGCCTGTGGCGGGCAAGTCCCGGCGGTAGAAATGACTACTGGAAAAGCCTGCGCAAGGTTGCGCAGGCTTTTCAGAACGGAGTGGCGCAGTTGTCGGATCGGACGTATGAGACGGACCTGCAGGTCTTCATCAACCTCGTCCAACAGGGCGAGGCGGCAATCTGGGCCCAGGCCGCCTGGGCGATGGAGATGACGGGTCGGCACGGCCGCGGGACAGCGAAGATGCTAGCAGCCGATGTTGGGCTGTCGGCCTCCTACGTTCGCCAGATGGTCGCGACCGCGAAGGCGTTCCCGACGCCGGAGTCGCGGGGCCAGGACCTCACCTTCACGCACCACCGGCTCGCGGCGATGACGGGAGATCCGGAGAAGTGGCTCGACGCTGCCGCCGAGAAGGGCTACAGCATCGCGGAGCTGCGGCGCGCAATCAACGACGCGAAGGATCAGGTCTCTCTCGAGGAACAGGCGCGGCGGGCTACGGAACGGCTCTTCCAGGCAGTGAACAAGTACAACGAACTGTACGCCCCGGTGAGCGGCGAACGGGCCTCGATCGTGTGGGACAAGCTGCAAGCGAAATCGGCATAGGCAGCGTCGCGGGTCGCCACCCACCGGCGGCCCGCTCTTCGTGTCTGGAGGGGATCATCTTGGTGCAGTGCCCTGTCTCCGAGAACTGCAAGGTCGCGGGAAAGAACTGCCCCTACTGTGTGAACGGCAGCGAGTACCGGCCCGTCGACAAGCATGTGCTGTTTCCGGCGGAGGCAGAGCGGGTCCGCGCTCGAGCAGATGCCCGGCGCGAGCATAAGAAGTCCGCCGCGTACCGTTCCGGCAAGAAGAGCAACCGCAAAGGCAAACGGCGCGAGCGTGAGGTGGCCAAGCTTCTGGGTGGGGAGAGGGTCCCGCTCTCGGGAGCTCTCGACGGGCACCCGAACGACGTCGTTCTGCCCAATGGCTGGCGGACGGAGGTCAAGGCGCGCAGCGGCGGACTTGGGCTGATCTACGGCTGGCTTGGAGACGCGGAGGTTGTGGCGTTTCGCGAGACGGGCGAAGAGTGGCTGTTCGCGATGACCCTGCAGCACTTCAAACTGTGGCTGGGTGGCGGGAGGCTGCGGCGCCAGCCGGTGGCTGCGGCGCTGGCGGCGCTCCGGCGCGGCGAGGCGAACCTCGTGATCGCGCAGGGGGTTCGGCTCGTCGCGCACGAACGCAAATCCGGCTTCGCGACGATCCGGTCCTGGCTCGCCGCGGAGAACGCGGACGCGCTGCTCTACAAGGCTGATCGGCACGACTGGCTGACCATCATGGACGCCGAACACCTGCGCGATGTCCTTGCGGGTGAGGCCGCCAACTCCGCGATCTAGAAACGCAGACACGCCACCGTTAAGTAGGGGGTGTGTGTGTATGCTGCGAGCGATCAAGTCTCGTGTCCAGTTCTCGGCGGAGTGGTGGTGCATCGCTGGCGGCTCGATCCTCGTTTTGGAGAGCGTCGCCGGTGGGTTCGGGTTCTCGGGAACCCCGGCGTTGATCGTCGGCGCAGTGTCGGCCGCCCTCATGGCGATCGGCGTGGCCCAGATGGCCTACATTGAGTTCTCCGGGTCGGTCGGCTAGAACGCAACTCGAGCAGCACAGGCCAGGGGCAAATCTCATGCCCCTGGCTCTTTTTGCCCTGGCAAAGGTGGTGGTCCGCATGGCCTTCGACGCGCGGGATCTCGACCGGATGCTGCGTGAGGCGTTCAAGCCGCACGTCGGCGAGGAGGTCGTCATTCGCATCAAGACGTCCAACAAAAGCAAGCCTGCGGACATCGTGGGCTGGATCGCGGCGACGTATCCGCATGGCGTACTCATCCAGCGCAGGTGGCAGTACGACGTCGAGCATGGAATTCACGAGGCTGTGACTGTGGGCAAGGAGTTCATCTCCTACGTCGACTTGTACATCATGCAGGCGCGGGTCGTCGACGGTGATGTCAAGCACGACCTTGATCTGGTCCTACCCGAGATACGCCGAGATGTAATGTTGGCCCTGAAGGGCATACATCGCGACCTTGGGGTGGCCGTGGCGGTGGGGGACTGATTGACTTGGAAATTCGTGAACTGAAAGAGCGAACAAAGATTGAAGACGTCGTAGCGCGGCATATCCAGCTACAGGACCACGGCAGCTACCTGGTCGGCCGCTGTCCGTTCCACCAGGACGGAGGGCGGCCGAACTTTGTCGTTTACCGGGACAGCCAGAGCTACATTTGCTTCGTCTGCGGGGCG
>JAJYSJ010000014.1 GCA_021793645.1 Bacillota bacterium | reverse complement strand
CCTACCGCATCGCGGTGTGCTTTGTATCCGCACGACCGACAGCGGTAGGTTCTTCCCGCCACCCTGCTAAGGTGGCCACAGTGCGGGCAGGTCTGCGAAGTGTACGCTTCGCTCCCTTTGGTCAGGGCGATGCCGGCGATGCTGGTCCATTCTCCCAGTCGCTGGCAAGGAATCCGCGCACCGACGGCGAACGCCATGTTCGACGGAGGCGAGTTCTTGGAGGAACCTGCGGCGCTTGCCGCACGCATTGCGGATGAAGTGGAAAAGGTCATCGTCGGGAAGCGCTCCGCCATCCTACTCGTTCTGACAGCGCTCATTGCAGATGGTCATGTACTCTTGGAGGACGTGCCCGGCGTCGGCAAGACGATGCTGGTGCGCGCCCTTTCGCGTGCGCTCTCGCTGCAGACGCAGCGCCTGCAGTGCACTCCAGACCTGATGCCGCAGGATGTGACAGGCCTGCATGTGTACAGTCGGCGCGATGAGCGCTTCGAGTTCCGGTCCGGCCCCGTGTTCACCAATCTTCTCTTGGCGGACGAGCTGAATCGCGCCACCCCGCGCACGCAGTCCGCACTGCTCGAGGCCATGCAGGAGCGCCAGGTGACGGTCGATGCACAGACGATGCCGCTCCCCATGCCCTTCTTCGTCCTCGCGACCGAGAATCCCATCGAGCAGGAAGGCACCTTCCCGCTGCCCGAAGCCGAACTGGACCGCTTCCTGCTGCGCACGGCGATCGGCTACCCCGCGCTCGAGGCGGAGACGGAGCTTGTGCGACTGCACCTCGGCGGCAACCGCCTTGCCGAGGTGCAGTCCGTGGCGGGACCCGCAGAGATTGAAGGGCTGCAGGATGCAGCACGCGGCGTCGAGCTCTCTGAACCCGTACTCGGCTACATCATCGGGCTGACGCGAAGTCTTCGCGCTCGGGCCGGCATCGCGCTCGGGCCGAGTCCCAGGGCGACGCTCGCCCTGGCGCGCGCAGCCCAGGCGCGTGCGCTCCTCGATGGGCGGAGCTACGTACTGCCGGATGACGTGCAGGCGCTGGCGGATCCCGTGCTCGCCCACCGCCTGGTCCTGGATGCCAGTGCGGAGCTCGCGGGCACGACGGTATCAGAGGCGGTGCAGATGGCGCTCGAGGAACTCCCGGCGCCCTTCGAAGGCAGAACGCGACAGTGAGCCGCAGCCGAGCCAGCACCAACTGGCTGCAACACCCGGTGCGCGGCACGGCCGGCTACGACCAGAGCGATCAGGGCATCGGTCTGCTCCTCTTCGTCGCACTCTTTTTCGCCGTGCTCTACGAAGATGCACTGCTGACGGTGCTTCTCGGGGTAGCGCTTGCGACGGTCGCGGTCGCGGGGTACTACAAGCGCTTCGCCGGACGCGGGCTTGATCTCACCGTCAAGGTGCAGCCTCGCCGCATCTTCCCTGAGCAGACGGCGCGGCTGGAGGTATCCTTGCGCAATTCCGCGCGGCTGCCGCTTCCCTGGCTGAACGTCCTTGTCCACCTGCCCCGCCGAATGGAGGTTTCGGATCTCAAAGTGCAGCGCTCGCCCATTGAAGCGGTGCTCACGCTCCCGTTTTCGTTGGGCGGCAGGCAGGCTCTTGCACGGCGTGCGGCCGTTCACCTGAGCCATCGCGGTCTCTACAAGCTCGGTCCGGTCGATGCCCTCGTCTCGGACCCCTTTGGTATCCAGGAAACGCTGCGCGAGGGCAATGAGACTTCGACACTCCTCGTCTATCCCCGCATCCGCCCCTTGAGCGCGCAGCTTCGCCGCTCCCTGCCGATCGGCGATCGCCGGGGCCACTCGTTCCTCGACGAGGAGACCCACTACCTCGGTCCGCGCGCCTACCAGCCCACCGACCCCCTGCGCCGCATCGACTGGCGCCAAAGTGCGCGGCGGGGCGACCTCTATGTCAAAACCTTTGAGACGGTAGCGACGGCCGCGACGGCCCTCTTCTTGGACCCGACGACGGCCCGAGACCCCTGGGACGGCATCGACACAGAGGTGCTGGAGGAGACGGTGGAGATCACGGCGTCGCTGGCAAGCGACCTGATCGGCCGCGGCGATGCGGTCGGACTCTACGTCTCGGGCGTCTTCTCTGCGGTCGCCGGGCGGCGGGCGTTCTCCTACCGGGAGCGGCCGCGCACCGGCCAAAAGCAGCTCTCGCGCATGCTCGAGGCGCTGGCGCAGGTGCGCCCGCCCGGGATCTTCCGCGACCTGCCGCGCATCATCGTCGAGGAAGTGCCGCGCCTGCCGTACCATGTGCACGTCGTGGTCATCACCCCCTACCTCACGCATGAACTGCAGCGCGCGCTGATGCGCTCGGCACGCAACCACTCGACCTATTTTCTCGCGACAGGGCAAGCCGACCCCGCGCGCGACGCGACGCTGCCGCCGACCGTGCGGCCCTTGCGCGTCTTCCCAAGGTGAGCCGGCGCACCTGGGCGCGTCTTTTCCTGGACGCGGCCGCCGGCAGCTGGATCGTCGCCCTCAGCTACGCGATCCCCGCAGCCCTAATGCACATTGTCGTGCCGATGTGGCTTCCCGCGCTCGCCTTCATCATCACCGCCATCGGCCGGCGCATCTCGCAGAAGGTCGGCATGGCGGCCCTGATCGTGTCCTGCTTCGGGGGTGCCCTTGCCGGCGGCTTGCCAGCGTTCGCCGCGTCTTCCCTCGTGCATATCTTCCTCGGTCTCTTCGCGGCGCTCGCCGCAGCCTACGTCGCGCAAAGCCTGCCGCGCAGCGCACCTTACTACGCGCTGCGTCAGCAGTTCTCCATCGGCATGATCGTGCTGTTGCTCGTGAACATCTTCCGCCTGATCCAGGGCACGCCTTCTGCCTACACGATGGTTCTGCCCGCCGCAGTGCTGATTGCGGCCGGTCTCTTTGGCCTGCCGTACGTCCACAGCCTCGACGCGCTCGGCGAAGGCCAGGACGTCCTCGCCCCGGCAAGGCCTGGGCTGCGGCTCGGCGGCCTGATCCTCCTTGTCAGCGTCGGGTTCGGCCTGCTCATCGAAGGCATTCGCCTGCTCTATCTCGGCGGAGCGATCTCCGCCCTCCTGAGTGCGCTGTTCCAAGCGGTCTCGCCGCTGCTTTCCCTGATCTTCTCGCTCTTCGCGCTGTTCATCCCGCACACTCGGCTCAAGGCGCATCCGCAAAAGGCGAACACACAGGTGAAGGTCCCTCCACCGAAGCACTTCCATGTGCATCCGGCGTCGCCGCAGTTCGCTTTCTGGCTGCACTTTGCCGTCGCAGCCATCTTCACGCTGGCGATCGCAGGCGTCATCTACTACCTCTACGCACGCCAGCGCCGCGAGTTGGAAGAGAGCGGGCAGGTGAACGCGCCCGGTGCAACTGAAGCGGTTGCGTTCCAGCGCATTGGGCGCCTCGGGCGCGGGCGCCTGGACTTCGGCTCCGGGGCGAGAGGCAAGGTGCGGGCTGCGGTAGGAAGGCATGTGCTGCATGAGACCGTCCGCCCCTCCGAGACCGCGCGCCGTGTCGCGCAGCGCGAAGGCTGGCCCGAGGATGCCCTTGCGGCGTATGAGCGCGCACGCTACCAGCTGCAGGTCCCCTTCGAGGAACACCATGCCGCACAGTTCCTGCAGCGCTTCAACGAGTGGCGGCAGGCGCGCCGGCGGCGGAGCTGAGAGCAGGCAGAAGGAGTCTTTTCAGCCGCTGCACGGGACGCGGCAGGCGAGCCAAGCGAGAAGGCCTTCCCGACGAAATGGCCGGGAAGGCCTTCTCCGATGGATGAACCGCAGCTACTTCGACTGCATCTCCTGGGCCGCCGCGAGCACTGCCTCCGCATGCCCGTCGACCTGCACGTCGGTGAAGATCTTCGCGACCTTGCCTGTGCGGTCGATCAGGAACGTCGTGCGCGCCGCCCGGCCGCCGTCGGACAAGATGCCAATCTCCCGCGACGCGGGCCCGCCCTCGTCGGAGATCAAGGGAAAGTGCAGGCCCGCCTTTTCGGCAAAGTCCGCATTCACATCCCGCTCGTCTGTGCTTGCGCCGATCACCGCGACGCCGATCTCACGGAACGCTTCGAGCGACCGCTCGAAGGCTTGCGCCTCGCGCGTTCAGCCGCCGGTATTGGCCGCGGGGTAGAAAAAGAGCGCGACAGCATCCTTGCCGAGGCGTCCCTCAAGGTCATCAAGGTTCGGCAGCCGCGGGAATGCCGCGCCTTCCCAGATGCTCAACTTGACCAACCGGGTATCCCCCCTTCGATCCCTTCAGGATTCCCCAGCGAGGTCAAAGCGCCTGCACGCGCGCAGCGAGTTGCCGAAGCGCGACACTCGTCGGCGCCAGGGGGAACTCGTCCAGCAACAGCTTACCCTCCACGGCGAGCGCGTGGACGCGGGGGTCCTCCTGCAGAACGCCCCAGAGCTGCACGTCGCTGCCGGTCTGCTGGCGCACCTCGGTGCGGAACTGGAGCAGGCGGTCGACGGAACTGCGGTAGCTGCGCACGCGGTTGACGACGAGCGCGCCCGTCCGGCTGCGGCCGGTTTCGCCGAACGCCTGCAGAAGCTCCAGCGTGTCCGAGAGGCCGGCCGGCTCGTCGGCGGTGACGAACAGCACGCGGTCGACGCCGGCGAAGAGCGTCGTGACATCGTTGCCGATCCCTGCGCGTGAGTCGACGACCACATAGTCGAACTGCGGGCGCAGGGTCTGCACGAGCGTCAGGATCGCCCCGAGCTTCCAGGAAGAGGGGTCGGAAAAGCGCCTGCCGGTCGCTCCAGGCAGTACGCTCAGGTTCGGCCGCACGTCGCGCTGCAGCACGTCCTCGATGCGCTTTTTGCCCTCGAGCACGTGTCCGAGGTGCGGCTCTTTCGGAAGCCGCAGGTTCACGGCCACATCGGCCGTACCGAGGTCTGCGTCCAGCAGCGCGACGCGTGCGCCCTGCTTGGCGAGAAGGACCGCGAGCCCTGTGGACACGAAGGTCTTGCCGGTGCCGCCCTTGCCGCCGGTGACGAGGATCGCCCGCCCCTCCTTGGGGGTGAAGAGCACCTGGCGCAGCAAGGGCTCCTCGAGTTCCACCGCGTAGCTCGGCACGGGGCGAAGCGACCGCGCCCGCACGCGTCCGACCGCCATGTGCAGACCGTCGCGCTGCAAGAGCTCCACTTGCGTGCCTTCCGGCACCCAGGGCAGACCCCCCTCGCCCCGCGGCACCTGGACGTGCAGGCTTCGCCCGCCCGCGGCGCTCACAGGGCAGGCGATGTACTGCTCTCCCCGACCGCGGATGCGCATGCGGACCTGCACGTGGGTCATGGGCTCGTAGGGCACGCAGTTCGCTCCTCAATGGTCAATGCCTTTGGAGATTCGCAGAGCCGGGAAAGCTTTCCTCCCACATGGCTTCTAGACCCGGACGAAGAAGAACGGACGGACCTGCCTCAGCCCATAGTCTTGGGGCCGCAGAATCGCTTCCGTGGAGCCGACCATCAGGATGCCTTGTGCGGCGAGCGAGCGTGCGAGCCCGTGCAGCACCTGGTCCTTGGCCTCCTCGGTGAAGTAGATCGCGACGTTGCGGAAGAGAATCAGGTCCTGTTCTGCAGGGTACGGATCGGCAAGGAGGTCATGGTGACGGAAGGTGATGGAGCGCTGCAGGTCGGGCCGGATGCGGAACTCCTTCCCCTCCGCGGCGAAGTAGCGCCTGCGCCGCCCCAGGTCGACCTGCCGCAGCTCCTCCTCGCGATAGAGTCCGCGTCGCGCCTTGTCCAGGCTCTGGTCATCGAGGTCGGTCGCGAGCACCTGATACGGCTGACCCGGCCGCTCTTCGGAGAGCAGCATCACGAGGCTGTAGGCCTCTGCCCCGATCGAGCAGCCGGCACTCCAGACGCGCAGGGCATGCGGCGCTCCCGGCAGCTGCGGCAACAGCGCACGCAGCTGCTCGAAAAAGCGCGGGTCACGGAAGAATTCCGAGACATGGATGGTCAGGTAGGAGAGCAGCTGCTGCGGCAAGGCAGCCTCAGACCCGAGTGCCTTTGCAAGCTGTTTGAGATCTGAAAAGCCGTGCTGCTGACCGTAGGCGCGCAGCCGCCGCTCCATCTGCTCTCGCTTGTAAAGCCGCAGGTCGAGGTGCATCACCCGGAGCACGGCCTCCTGGAATGCCTCGTAGTCGTCAGTGGGCATTCGAGAGCTCCGCGCACAGGCGCACGATCTCGCCCGCGACATCGGGCAGGTCCTGTACGCTGTCGGCGGCCCCGAGGTCCACGACCGCCTTCGGCATGCCGTAGATCAGGGCGGTGCGCTCCGATTCCGCAATCACCTTGCCCCCATGTTCGCGCACTTCCTGGGCGCCCAGTGCGCCATCGCGCCCCATGCCGGTCAACACCGCGACCACGATCGGCCCGCGGTAGCTCTGCGCTGCCGAACGCAGCGTGACGTCCAGTGCCGGGCGCACACCATGCTCAGGCGCAGTGTCTGCGTAGCGCAGGACGTGGCCGTCGACCTGAAGGTGATGCCCCGCCGCCGCAACCCGGACCGTACCTGGGTGCAGCGGCTCCCCATCCTCCGCTTCCTTCACGGGAAGCGGCCCCGCTTCATGGAGGCGTTCGGCGAGGGAGCGCGTGAAACCGGGCGGCATGTGCTGCACGATGATCACCCGTGCGAGGAAGCCCGCCGGCAGGTACGGCACCACACTGAAAAGGGCCCGCGGCCCACCGGTCGACGAGCCGATCACGACCAGGGGCGGAGTGCCAAGGGCGGGCGGCGCAATCCTTCCCCGCGCGGGACTGGCGGCGAACGCGGGACCGGCGGCGAGCACGAGGCCGCCGCGCTCGCCCAGTTGAAGGATCTTTTCCGCCACCAGCGGACCGATCTGATGCAGATCGCCGCGTCCCTGCGGCTTCGCGATGAAGTCCAGGGCGCCTGCCTCGAGCGCCGCCATCGTGGTGCGGCTCCCCTCCGTCGTGAGACTCGACACCATCAGGATCGGGGTGGGGGACTCGGTCATGATCCTGCGGACCGCGGAGATGCCGTCAAGGCGGGGCATCTCGACGTCCATGGTCACGACGTCGGGGCGGAGGAGGCGGGTAAGGCGCACTGCCTCTTCCCCATCGGTGGCTCGCCCGCACACTTCGATCCCCGGTACCCCCTCGAGGGCATGCGCCAGGAACTGCCGCACGAGCGCCGAGTCATCACAGATCAGTACGCGGAGCGATCTATCCAGCAAAAGGGTCGGCCCCTTTCAACGCAGCCAGGATGCCTAAATCGACACCTGCGGTGCAGCGAGCACCCGCACCTCGATGTGCTGACCCTGCGGATCGAACTCCACCGAACGGCCGCGGATTCCTCCCGTGTCGTCTTGGACGACGGGGATTCCAAAGTCCTCGAGGTAGCGCCGTACCGCCCGAATGTTCTGCTGCCCGATCTCACTTGTGAAGCCCAGCACCGCTGCGCCTCCGGCGATGGCCGCACGCAGCCGGTGCGGTTCATGCCCCAGGCTGCGCAGGCCGGCGACCAGTGCGGGCACCGCTGTGTCGGCGTAGCGCCCCGGTTCCCCTGGACGCCCCTGGCTCTCCGGCAGGACGACGTGCGCCAGAGCGGTTGCCGATGTTCCAGGTGCGTAGAGGTAGACGGCGATGCAGGAACCGAGGCCAAAGATGCATAGGCGCTCATGGGGATCCGCACTGATGCACAGTTCACCGAGTCCCACTGGTGTGCGTTTTACCATCTATGCCTCGCTTGTCTGGTCCTGGAGTACGAGTACGGTGCCGCGGATCGCGTCCCCCGCCGCCTGCATGCGCAGCTCGATGGCGTGCACCACTGGATCGTGGCTTGCGCGCTGCAGCACTGAACTGATCACCGCACCCGCCATATCCACTGTAGAAAGGGGCGTCGAGGGAATTGCGCGCCCTCCAATGGCATCTGCCATCCGGGACAGATAGCGCGATGCCACGATGTTCCCAAGCTCTCGGCAGGCGTCGAGGACGTGCTCGCTCGACTTGCCGGGACCGAGCATCAGGTCGCCGATCCGCCGGGCGCTCTGCGGCGGCAAGATCAGGAGGATCTGCCCTTGGAATACCCCGGCTGCCCTCAGGTACACGGCCACGGCCGAGCTGTCCGCCGGCCCGGCCAGGTTCGGGATGTCGCGCAGGGCGTAGCGCTGCGGAGCGCTCTCCTGCAGGTCGACATGGACGCCGAGCAGTTCCGAGAGCGCGTCCTGCAGGCCGGTCGGGTCGTGCTCCACCGGTTCCTTTGGTATCACGACGCCTCCTTGCCGCGCAGGAAGTAGCGCACGTCTGCGACGAGGGCAAGCTCCCCGTTGCCGAGGATCGTCGCTCCGGTGAGGCCCGGCACCGCGCCCAGGAAGTCTCCGAACGCCTTGAGGACGATCTCCTGCTCGCCAAGGAGCGCCCCCACCTTCAGCGCCACCTGTCGCTCGCCGGCGCCGACGACCACCGCGAACGTCTCGTCCTGCCGCCCCGGCTCGCCGTAGATTTCCGCCAGCGAGAGCAGCCCGATCAGTTCGCCGCGGTCGGCGAGCAGCGGGCGGCCATGGGCGACCTGGACGTTCTGCGCGTTGAGGCGGACGATCTGGCGCACGGCGCCCAGCGGCAGTGCGTAGACGGAGTCGCCTGTGCGCACCATCAGTGCGCGCATGATCGCCAGCGTCAGCGGGATGCGCAGGCGGAAGGTCGTGCCCTTCCCCGCTTCCGTGACGAGGTCGACGACACCCGACAGGCGCTCGAGGGACGCGCGCACCGCATCCAGCCCGACACCCCGCCCGGAGATCTCGGTTACCTCCTCCGACGTCGAAAAGCCGGGTGCGAAGATCAGCTCCTGCGCCTCGCGCATCGTCATGCGCTCCGCCTGCTCCGGCGTCAGGACGCCGCGCCTTAGGGCCGTGCGCTTCACCGCCTCGGCGTCGATGCCGTCGCCGTCGTCCACGACGTCGACGACGACGTAGCCCTCCTCGGTGGAGGCGCGCAGGATGATGTGCCCCTCCTCCGTCTTGCCTGCGGCCAGGCGTTTTTCCGGAGGCTCGATGCCGTGGTCGACGGAGTTGCGCAAGATGTGGGTCAGAGGATCGCCGAGCTCATCCATGACCATGCGATCGAGCTCGGTGTCCTGGCCGTAGATGTCGAGCGCGATGCGCTTGCCGGACTTCGCCGCCAAGTCCCGGACAAGGCGCGGGAAGCGGCGGAACAGGTGTTCGATCGGCAGCATGCGCGCCTTCATGATCGTCTCTTGCAGGTCGAGCGTGACGCGCCCGAGATGCAGCGAAGAGCGCGAGAGCTCCTGGCGGACCTCTTCGCTCTGTTCGTCCTTGCCGCCATCGAGGCGGGACACCAGATCCGCGACGCGGGTGCGGTCCAGCACCAGCTCCCCGACAAGGTTCATCAAGTGGTCCAAGAGGTCGACGCGCACGCGAACGGTCTGGGTCGCCGCCTCGCGCTCAGCCTCGGCGGACTGCGCCATCGGCGCTGCGGCCGCCACTACGGACTCCGCCTGCACGCTCTCCAGCTGGATCTCGTCGACGTCCGCCAGGGCCTCCTTGACGTCATCCGGGCGCTGCAGGCGCACGATGACCGTCGCACTGCGTCCCTCAAACCGTGCAAGGCCGTCCTGCGGCGGGTCGGTACGCTCGACGAGGCCCAGGCGCGAAAGTGCCTGGTAGGCCTGGAAGACCCGTACGGCAGGCATGGCGCACGACGGATCGACGGCGAGTTGCACCACGTAGCGCGGCAGCCCGATCGCGGCTGTTGGCGCCTCGCCCTCTGCCAGAGGCACCGCCGGCGCCTGCGGGGCCGCGGTTGGCGAGACGCCCTGCGCGAACTGGGCAAGCATCTCGCGCAATGCGTCGATGCCCGAGAGCACCTGCTGCACGAGTGCGGGCGTCACCGCCACCCGACCTTCGCGCAGGTCGTCGAGGAGCGCCTCCATGTGGTGCATGTGGCCGGCGATGCCGGCCTCGCCGACAAGGCCGGAGTTGCCCTTGAGCGTGTGGGCGGCCCGGAACATGGCCTGCAGCATCTCGGGGTTCTCGCCACCGCGCTCCAGCGCGAGGGCACCCTCCTCGAGCGTCTGCACCATCTCCTCCGCCTCGGCGAAGAACAGCTGGCGATCGTCGTCTGTGAGCGTCCAGCCTCCGTCAGCGGCCATCGAGATCACCCCCTGCCGCGCCTAGTGCGAGTTCCTCGGGACGGAAGGCGCGATCCAGGTCGATGAGTACGCAGAGCGTCCCCTCGAGCTTGGCGATGCCTTCGATGTAGCGCACCTGCGGCCCGGTGATCGCAGGCGGCGCCGGTTCGATCGAGGCGATCGGGATGCGCACCACCTGCGAGACGCCGTCGACGGAGATGCCGGCGAGGGCGCCCTGCAGCTGCACGATGACGATGTGGGTCGCCTTCGCCGCATCGCCGCCCAGGCGAAAGCGCATGCGCAGATCCATCACCGGAAGGACGTTGCCGCGCAGGTTGATGACACCCTCGACGCAGTCCAAGGCAGACGGCACGCGGCTAATTTCCGGACGGGCGATGATCTCGAGCACGCGCTCGACCTCTACGCCGTAGTGGACTCCTTCGATCTCGAAGAGTACGAACTGCAGTTCCCCATCGTCGCTCATGCGCTTTGCCTCGCCCTCAGGGCCGCTCAACTCGGAATCTGCCGCCCGACCGCCTCGAGCACCTTTTCCGGGCGGAAGGGTTTGACGATGAAATCCTTGGCTCCAGCCTTGATCGCCTCGAGCACGATCGACTGCTGACCGAGCGCAGAGCACATGATGATGCGGGCGGTGGGAGACGCGGCGCGGATGCGCTTCAACGCCTCCAGCCCGTCCATTTCCGGCATGGTCACATCCATCAAGACAAGATCCGGCTGCAGCTCCGTGAAGCGGTCCACCGCTTCCTTGCCATTGGGCGCCTCGGTCACGTCATGGCCCGCGCCCTCCAGGAGTCCGCGAAGCCGGCTGCGCATAAACATCGCGTCGTCGACAACAAGAATTTTCGCCAACTCAGGTCCCTCCAAAAAGCAGGTGGCTATGCGATGACGCGGACCACGGTCGTCGTCTGCTGCGCCCGCTCGCTGAGATCCAGTTCGGACCAGGGCTGCAGGCGGTTGCCGTCGCGATCCTGGAACACCCGGACAACCGGGCGGGACTTGAGGTTCGCCGGCACACTCAGCACGACGGCCCGCTCGCCCGTCGAGAGTTCCACCTCGGTGCCGACGGGGTAGGGCGGCACCATGCGGTGGAAGGCTGCGACGTGATCGTAGTCGAGCTCTGCGCCCGCGGAGCCGACGACCTCCGCAAGCGCTTCCTCCGGCGTCAGTTCCGGACGGTCTGAACGCGGCAGGAGCATCGCTGCGTACACATCGCAGACCATGAGGAGCGCGGCTGTCGGGTGGATCTGGGCGGCCTGCAGGCCCTGCGGGTATCCGCTGCCGTCCAGCCGCTCGTGGTGCTGGCCGACGGCCGTGCGCGTGACGGCGGTCCAGCCCTCGGACGCATCGAGGAAGCGCAGTCCGACCGGTACGTGCTCGCGGATTGCCTCCCACTCCTCGGGGGTGAGAGGATCACGCATGCGCAGGTCCTCCGGTGTCAGCAGCATGCCGAGGTCGCAGGTGAGGGCCGCGTAGGTGAGGTCCGAGAGGTAGCGTCCCATGGCGCGGTGTCCCGCGAGGCGCACCGCAAGGCTCGCCCGGTTCAGCGCGTGCACAGCGTCGCGCTGAACCATGTTGGCCGGCTCGAGGTACGACGCATGGTCCAGCGGCAGGTCGTTCGCATCCTCGATCACCGCCTGGGCCAGCCGGTGGAACGGCGCCCGCAGCACCGGCGTCTCGGGATGCGCGCGCACGCGCTCGCGTACTTCGGCGAAGACGGCGAGGGCCAGCCGCTGGGTCTCGGGTGAGACGAGGCTCGCGAAGCGCAGGTCTTGGAAGGCAGGGTCGTCGACGGCGACCCTCTGCACGCCGGCCAGGCGCAGCCGCTCGAGGGTCTCCGCATCGAGCGTCGAGCCGGGAGCCACAAGTGGGCGTCCAGTCTGGTCCGTCGGCGGCTCCGCGACCACCATGCCGATGGCTGAGGCGTCAAGCCGCATTCGCCGCATGGCGCTTCCCTCCTTGCGGGTCCTTAGGCTTGCCGAAGTGCGACGGAGAGCTGGAAGACAGCCGTAGGGAAGTGGATGGGGACCACGAGGCGCTGGCGCTCCATGGTCGAGACGACCGCGCCCTGGCCGCGGATGACGACGGGCGGGGTGATGTTGCACGAATAGCCCGCACTCTCCAGGAAGCGGAGCGCAGAGCCGGAGATCATGTTCACAACCTCGCCGAGCGCCGACTCGCCGAGCAGATCTTCGATCGGAGTGCGTTCGCCGACCATCCGCTCGACGATCTGCTCCGCGACGTCCCTTGTCATGCCGAGCAGCACCGAACCGGAGAGGACGCCGCTGACGCCGAGCATGGCAGTCACTTCCTCGGTCGTGTAGGGCTTCTCCTCCATTTCGATGCGCCCAAGCTGCGGGTGCTCGAAGGAGACCATCTCACCGAGGACGTGGTTCGCGGCGCGGATAAAGGGATTGATCCACTCGACCTTCAAGACGCGTGTGCCTCCTCCTGCGGTTGCGCGAGCTCGATGATGCGCAGGCCGTATCGCCCATTCGTCTCGACGATCGTGCCATAGGCGAACGGCACACCGTTGACCCGCAGCACGAATGGGGCGTCGAGCGTGCCGCTCAGCACGACGAGCGACGAGCGACCAAGCGAAAGGAGCTCCCCGAATTCCAGTTCCATCTCGCCCAGGTCCACGCTGCAAGTCACCTCGACGCCCAGCAGCATCTCGATGCCTTCGGGAAGTGTGCGGGGCGTAGCCGGGCGCGCCACTTCCAGTGGCGCATAGGGCTCCGGGGCCTTTGGCACTTCCTCGACCTGCGGAGTCTCCGCCGCCTCACCCAGGCTGCGCAGAAGCGCGTCGATTTCCGCCTGGCTCAGCATTGGATCCTCAGGCATGTATCGCACCTCCGTTGCGCGTGAGAATAGGAGATCGCTGCCACGGAGTCAATCCGGCATGCGTCTCATATATTGCGCTTCCCCAGACCGTCCTTGGGTGCTACCCTGGGCTCAGATGGAGTCATTGGCGTTTTTAGGTTCTGTCGTGCGCAGCATAAATCCTGCGAAAAATCGACACAATTCCACATTCATGTAATGCTGGCCACCTTTACAGTGCTGGGGGGGTGGATTCCCTGGAATCGGTGCAAGCGTTTCCGGTAGGGGCTCGGCTTTCCTTAGAGCGCATCGAGCAGGAGGGCACAGACGTCCTGCATATCATCTTATCCCGATATGAGGACGGCCTGCTGATCCTCAGTCCGGATAAGAGGCAGCGGGGCCTCCCTAACGCCTACCCGCCGGGCACCCGGCTGATCGCCCGCAGTGAAGCGGATATGGCGACGCTCGTCGCTGAGTTCTCGATCATCGGCACCACCGCCGGGGGCGAACTCGTGGCGCGCGTGCCGACGCAGGTCGACCGCTTCGCCAAGCGCCGCTTCCATCGGACGCCTGTGGATCTGCCGCTGACCATCCGCGACCGGGCCTGCCGCGCACTAGACCTCTCCGGCTGCGGCCTTCTGGCACACTGTCCGCCGGAAACGCAGATCCTGCACCGCGACGTCGTCGAGGCGATGCTCTCCCTGGGCCAGGGCCCGCTGGTGGCGGTCCGGATGTACGCCGTCCGCACGGGCGATGGTCCCTACCGCAGCCGGCTGGTCGGGTTCGACTTTTTGGAGATCTCCGAAAAGGATCAGGACCGGGTCATCGCCTATGTCCTGCGCCAAGAGCGCAAGCGGCTGCAGCAACTCCGGGGGCTCTGATCCTTTCGACCGCGAAATCGGGCGAAAAGCGGCACCTCGGCGGCGTATGCCGCAAGAGGTGCCACCTTTTCGCCCCTCATCACCGCTCAGCACCCGATACGGCTGTTCCGATTCGCTGGCACTGGGCGATATGGCAGGTAGAACCTCTCGAGGGTTCCCCTCAGGATGCTTCCCGACGGGGAGGCGACACTACCAAGGAAAGGAAGGGATTCCGCGTTGAGGGGCGCGGAAACGGCATGTTCGTAAACACGAACGTAGCTGCGTTGAATGCCTGGCTGAACCTCGACAACACGCAGAACAACATGACCAGCGTCATGCAGCAGTTGTCATCCGGCCAGCGCATCAACTCGGCTGCCAACGACCCGGCAGGGCTGGCGATCAGCCAGCAGATGCAGAGCCAGATCAGCGGCATGAACCAGGCGTACCGCAACGCCCAGTCCGGCATCACCCTGCTCCAGACCGCTGACGGCGCGATGGGCCAGGTCCAGAACATCCTGCAGAGCATGTACTCGCTCGCGTCGGAAGCCGCGACGGGCACGAACAACTCGACGGACCTTCAGGCCCTGCAGCAGGAAATGAACCAGTACGCGCAGGAGATCACCCAGATCGCGAACACGACCCAGTTCAACAACCTGAACCTCTTGGGCGGCGTGTTCCAGGGTCAGCAGATCCAGATCGGTGCGAACGCCGGCCAGTCGCTCGGTATCTCGATCGGTGCGGTTGACGCGCACAGTCTCGGCGTCGGCGGCACGACCGTCTCGACGATCAACACGACGGGCCAGCCCCTGATCGACACGACCCTCGGCGCAAACGCGACCGGCATCACGGCGTCCGCGAGCGGGACGACCTACACGGTCGGCGCCAACGTGACCCCGTTCTCGCTCACGAGCGGTAGCGGTACGTCCAACATGCTCTCCGACTTCTCCGCAGTCAGTGGCCAGTACACCGGTGCAACGACCGCCACGGTCGCATTCGACGTCGCGGCGACCGCAGTCGGCGCGACCACGACCGCCGTGGGGTACTCGGTCAACGGCGGCGCCACGACCACCGTCAACATCACACTATCCGGCGGCGCTGTCACCATCGACACTGGCTCCGGCACGCTCGTCTTCGACACAGGCACGATCACCGCCGGTACGGCGTCGACCGTGACCACCGGCACCGTGTACGTCGGTGCGATGCAGACGCAGTTCAGCCTGTACAACGGGTCGTCGACGGTCATCAGTTCGTCGACCTATTCCGGCGGCATCGGGCCGGACCAGGCGATCAGCATGTCGAACTCGGCGAACACCGAAGCCTTCAGCTTCAACGCACTGCAGAACGCCACGACGACCACGGTGACCTATAACGTGGCGAGCGGCACGGCGACGATCAGCGCCGTTGGAACCAACTTCGCCTACACCTCTAGCAACGCGTTCTACACTGTTTCGCCCAACGAGAATGTCGTGCTCACAGACTCCGGCACGTCGGGCTCCGGCACCGTGTCGAGCTTCACCGCCGGCACCGTGTCGAACGGCATCGACATCCAGAACCAGGCGAACGCCAACGCGGCACTGACGGTCATCCAGAACGCAATCAACCAGGTGTCAAGCACCCGCGCGACGGTCGGCGCCCTGCAGAACCGCCTGCAGTTCGCATCGACCGACCTGCAGACGTCGTCGCAGAACCTGACGACCGCGCGCTCGAACATCGTGAACGCGGACGTCGCGCTGCAGATGGTCAACCTGACCAAGGATCAGGTGCTGCAGCAGGCGGGCGTCGCAATGCTCGCACAGGCGAACGCGATGCCGCAGGCACTCCTGAAGCTGTTCCCCTAATCCCGCAAGTTCCGCCGCTTCGAGAGGAGACCGGGGGTTCCGGTCTCCTCCTCCACTAGCCTGAGGAGGCATGCAGGATGGCAGTTGCCGGAAGAAGGCCCCTCGTCTCCACCTGCATCATCGCCAAGGACGAAGCGGCGATGATCGGCGAGTGCATCCAATCGGTCGCCGCCCTCGGCGGAGAAGTGATCCTCGTCGACACGGGATCTTCCGACCGTACCCCGGACATCGCACGCGAACTGGGTGCGAGCGTCGTAGAGCATCCCTGGGAGGACGACTTTTCCGCAGCGCGCAACGCAGGTCTCGAGCACGCGCGTGGCGAGTGGATCCTCGTAGTGGATGCGGACGAGCGGCTCACCCCGCAGTCTGCGCAGTGGATGAGAAGGCATCTCCCGCTGGTTCGCCCGGATGTTCAGGGCATGAACGTACAGATCCTCAACCGCAGGCTCGGTTCGGATCCCAAGCGCACTGCGCCCATGGACGTCGTGCGTACGCTGCGGGTCTTCCGCAATCACCCGGCCCACCGCTTCCAGCAGAGAATTCATGAACAAATCTTTCCGGCCGTGTCCAAACGCGGTCTCATCTTTGAAAGCGAGATCCAGCTCGATCACTACGGCTACGACCCCAGCGTCGTCCTGGACCGCAACAAGGTGCAGCGCAACCTCGATCTCCTGGAGGCCGGTCTCGCCGAATCGCCGCCGCCCGACTATCGGGCGTACCTCTTGATGCAGCTGGGGCGCGAATACCAGCGCGTCTTCGCCTTCCCGAAGGCCAAGGCGTACCTCGAGGAGGGGCTGGGCATCATCATGGCGCTGCCGGAGACGCCCTCCTTCGCCGAGGCCCTGGGCATCTACCTCGCGGAAGCCTCCCTCGAGTGCAAGGACCTGGACGCAGCGCACCGCGCCTGCGAGTTCGTCGTGGGAAACTTCCCGCTCTCATCCGACGCCTGGTTCCTGCTCGGCTCGAGCGAACTGGATCGGGGCGACCTCTCGCAGGGCGTGACGCACCTGCTCTGGTCCTGCGCGCTCGTGGAGCGCGCGGGCAACCGGCAGGTTCTGCGCTCCCCCATACGCTGGGAGAGCTCCTATACGCGCGCGGCGGGACAGCTCGCGAACGCGGGGGCATTCGATGCGGCGTCGGAAATCGCCCGGGTGGGTCTCGAACAGATGCCGCACTCCTTCGCCCTCGCGACCGTCTTCGCGCAATGCGCGCACGGCCGGCCAGAAGTGCTTGCCCGCATGTCGGAGAAGTCCAGCGCGCCGGCAATCCTGGCCGTCGCCCGCATCCTGCTCGCCGGGGACGCGGCTCCGGACGCGCGCTTTTTGATCCTCAACACTCCCCAACAGGCAGCAAAGCAGCTCACGGCCTGGCAAGCCATCCTCTCGTCAGAACGTCCGTCCAAACGGCAGCTCGGGACGCTCGGGAGTCTGGACGCTCCGATCGACCTCTACCTCGGCGCGCTGCTCGCACGCAGATGTGGCGAGCCCGCACTGGCCGACGCGCTTTGGCATGACCTTGAGCACACCCACTATGCCGGAGCCCCCCTCACGGTGGACACCGACCTTCTGGAGACGCCCCGGCGCGTCGCAAAGAGCCTCGGACTGCTAGGGACCGGTCAAGAGATTGAGGGAGGCGCACTGCAGTGAGACGGGCCGAAGACCTCTACAAGACCTACGCGCGTGAAGTCCCGAGTGCGGAAAACGCCGTCGTCGCAGTGTACGACCAGCTCGTCCAGTCCGTGCTGATCGCGCAGCGCGCCATCCAGGCGGGCCGGCTCGAGGAGGCCCACCGCAATCTCGTCGCGAGCCAGGACGTGCTCTCTGCTTTGGCGGAAGGGCAGGCGCAAGACCGCCAGTTCGCCGGAGCAGACAACCTCGTGTCGCTTTTGCTGTACTGCAGGCAGGAACTGATGGAGGCGAATGTCCAAAAGGACGTTCAGCGCCTTGCGCCCGTCCTTTCCGTCCTGACGACCCTGCGGGACGCGTTCTTGGAGGCGAGCCAACGGCTGTACGGAGGTGACGGACAGTGAGTTTGAGCGGTCCCTCAAGCCTCTCGAGCCTGCTCAACAACCCCGCGCTGCTCTCCGCCATGTACCCGGGTCTCAACCTCAGCGGGCTTGCGCAGCTCTACCAGGCGGAGTCGCAGGCGCTCGCGATCCCGCTCGACAACATCACAACCCAGGTGCAGTCCCTCACGACCGCCTCCCAGGCCTGGAGCCAGGTCCAAAGTTCGCTCCAGCAGCTGCAGTCGGACGTGACGACCGCTACGACGCAGGGAAACTGGCAATCGCCCAGTGCGAGTTCCTCGCAGACAAGCGTGCTGTCCGCGGCGGTCACAAGCGGCGGCACTCCTGTCAGCGGCGTCTATCAGATCGTCGTCGGCGCGGCCGGGCAGTACAACACGTATCTCAGCCAGAGCGAAACGTCTTCCGGCAATGCCCTCGGCATTACGGGGAGCTTCTCCCTGAACGGCAAGACCGTCAACGTGGCGTCCACGGACAGCCTGACGAGCATCGCCCAGTCGATCAATGCGGCCAACGCCGGCGTCACGGCGACCGTCCTCACCCAGACCTCCTCGACCGGCTCCACGTCCTACTACCTCGCACTCGCCTCGACGACCTACGCCAGCATCACGGTCAGCGATCCGGGCGGCATCTTCGCGGGAACCGGCACTACCGGGCTCGGGGAGGCGCAGCAGCAAGCTGGGCAGCCGTGGAGCTATACCGTGAACGGTCTACAGACGTACAGCGCAACCAACACCGACTCCACCACGATCCCTGGCCTCACCTTGACGCTTGCAGCGACCGGCAGCACCACGGTGGACGTCACGAATACGAACCAGCCGGCGGTCTCAGCGCTGCAGAAGGTCGTGTCCGATTACCAGACCTTGCAGAGCACCCTGACCCAGCTCACCGCGCAGGGGCAGCCCCTGGCCGGCGACGTCACCGCAGAAGGCATCCTGAGCCAGGTCAACGGCATCCTCCTGCAGTCCCAAAGCTCCGCCCCCGTGGGGTTCCAGAACCTCACCTCGGTGGGCCTCACACTCTCCTATAGCAAGTCCAACACCGCACCGCAGCTGAACTTCACGCAAGGCACCTTCGACAGCCAGTACACGGCAAACGCGACCGCCGTGCAGAACCTCTTCGTCGGCAGCACAAGCATCATGGGACAGCTGGAGTCCTACCTCAATCAACTCACCGGCCCGACTGGCCAGCTCCACTCGGTCCAGCAGGGCATCGCGACACAGATCCAAACCCTGACCGCTCAGGAGCAGGAGCAGCAGAACCTCATCCAGATGCAGCAGAGCGCGCTCAGCGATCTCTTCAACCAGGAGATCTCGAGCCTTCTGGCGGTCTACTCCCAGAAGTCGACCGTCACGTCGCTGATCAACCAGATGAGCGGCGGTTCCAGCAGTCAGAGCGGTTCCAGCAGCGGATCCGGCGGCTAGACGGAGGAAAGCATGGACATACGTTCGGCCCACGCAGATGACGCTGCAGCCATCACCGCACTGATCGACCTAGTAGCGCAGCAGGACGCAACCCTCGGTCTCGACCGATATCCCGGGGGTGCGTCGGGGCTGCGCCAGCAGATCGAGGGCACGCATTCTGGCGTCTCGGCCTTCCTCGTTGCAACGGACGCCGGCGACTTGGCCGGATACGCGTTTATTGGCCGCTACACCACCCCGTCGCTCGCACATGTCGGAGTGCTCTCCATCGTCGTCCACCCCGCGCATCGCCGTGCCGGGGTCGGTCGCGCACTCATGGAGGAAGGCGCCGAGTGGGCGCGCAGCGTAGGCGTGCGCAAACTCACCTTGAGCGTCCTCGCGACGAATTTCCCCGGCAGAGCGCTCTTCTTATCCTGCGGCTTCGTGGACGAGGCGCTGCGCAAAGAGCAGCTGCGGGTTGGCTCGGAGTTCATCGACGAAGTACTGATGGCGCGGTGGCTCGCGTGAGCTGGCAACGGCTGATCGAGCTCCTGCAGGCCCAGCAGGCGTGCCTTGAGGATCAAGACTTCACGCGCCATAAGGAGACCCTCTCACCGCAGATCGCGGCGGTGCTCGCATCCCTGGAGGGTGGCCCCCCTCCGACAGAGGCGGAGCGCACACGCGTCGAATCTCTTCTGGACGCCACACTCGACGTCTCCAAAGGGCGCATCGCACGAACGGGCGCATCCGCCCGCCGCGCTACGCTGCGCAGAGCGGCCCTGGCACCCCAACTGATCGACCGACGCGGCTGACCGGGGAGCAGAAAGAACGCGCCCTCCACCTTGGCGGGCGCGTTCTTTCTGCTCCCAACCCGTTTACGTCAGGTAGTTCGCAAGCGTCGGCAGCTTCAGGTTCGCACCTGCGGCAACCGCCGCCTGATAGGCTGTCTGCTGCGCCGTGAGCTGGGTGATGATCTGCGCCATGTTCACGTTCTCAACGTTCCCCTGCTGCGTCTGCAGCGTAGTCGATGTAGTCGTAAGCTGGGAGATCGCAGCCTGGACCCGGTTCATGTTCGCCCCGAGCGCCGCGCGGACGCTGTTGAGGTTGCCCGCCTGCGCCTGCAGGGCGCCGAGGTCAGCCTCCACCGCGGCCGTGTTGCCGGCCGCAAGGTCTGACTGCAGAGAACTGAGGATATTCGGGATCGACAAGGTCAGCGCGGTCGTGGTGGTCTGGGGCGGCGTTGCGCTGCTCGTCACGTCACCATGCGCCGTCGCGTACTGCTGGGCCCATTGCGGCATGGTGGAGACCTGCGTGCCCGAAGCGTACTGCGGACCTCCGAGAACCGACGTTGCGTTGACGGATGTGGGAACCATCACGCCCGCGCCGATCTCGACGCTTTGCGAGGTGAACGTCCCGGCGGTCTGCTCGCTGCTCGGGGTGTTGCTCGACCCCGAAAGGGGAGCCTGCTGCGCTGTGCCGGAGAAGACGTACTGTCCGGCGTAGGTCGTGTTCGCCAGCGTGCCGAACTGGCTCACAAGGCCCCCGGCCTGCTGGCTCATGTCCCCCATGTCCGTTGCGGTCGCGCTGCCGGAGAGTCCTTGATTGGCCAGCGACATCGCGGAAGTGACCACGCTCTGCAACTGGGAGAGCGTCTGGTCCGCCGTCGTCATCTGGCTTTGCGCCGCCTGGGCGTTGCTCTGGAACGATTGCACCTGGGACTGGGCGGCTTGCAGATTCAGCACGACCGCAGTGCCCGCGGGGTTGTCCGACGGCTGCGAGATGGAGAGCCCGGAACTCGCCTCCTGCTGTGTTTTGACGTAGGCGGCCTGCGCCTGGTCGATATTCTGGGTCATGCTCTGGTACATCATCTGGTCGGAAATTCGCATCCGGGTCTCCCTCCTTGCCGGGACTCCCTGGGTAGGCGATCGAACAGAACTATGGCTGGATGGCACTGATCAGCGACTGCAGGGAGCTGTCCATGATCTGCGCCACCTTGGAGGCCGCCGTGTACATGGCCTGGGCCTGGACGAGGTTCGTCATCTCCTCGTTGATCGAGACCCCCGCGGTCTGCTGGCGCTGGCTCGTCACCTGGCTCAGGAGCGACTGCGCCGTGTTCTGCAGATTCTGTGAGAGGTCGACCTGGCTGCCGACGTTGGCGACGAAGCCTCCGTACTGCGACAGCGGACCGCTTGGCTCCTGGGCGATGTTCGCGATCGCCGTGGCGTTCTGGCCGTCGCCCGGACTCGCCGTCGCACCGGCAGCGATGTAGGCGGTGTTTCCCTGGATCAGCGGATTGACCTCGATGTTCGCCGCGGTGATCGTCGTGCCGCTGGAGGGTGCGAAGAAGTTGAGGCCTGTCGCCCAAGCGCCGTTCGTCGGGTCCTGGTAGTAGCCCGCCGCGTGCTGCGCGTTGACAGCGCTCGCGAGCTGAGAGACCGCCTGGTTGAACTGGTACATCAAGGACGGGGGCGGGCCGGCCTGGCTTGGGTTCAGGTCCTGGTTGACAAAGCCGTACGCCGCGCCGATCGTGCCGCCTGTCGGTGCGATGCTGCCGCTTCCGGTGTAGGTCGTATTCGCGGCCGCCGTCGCGCTCAGGGTGAACTGCGGCGCACCTGCCGTCGTGCTCGGCGTGAGGGTAAGCGACCCCGCGTCTCCTCCGCTCAGGAGCGTGACCTGGTTGCCGCTCGTGTCCTGGATCGAGACGCTCACCTGCGTGATCGCATTGGTCGTGTACTGGCCCTGCGGCGCCGGGGCTCCGCCAGGCAGCGTCACCGTCCGCGAGACGTTGATGTTGATCAGCTTCGAGAGCGAATCCAGGACGTTGTCCCGCTGGTCGAGCAGGTCGTTCGGCTGCTGCCCAAGGGCCTGGGCCGACGCAATCGTCGTGTTGAGGTTTGCGAGCTGCTGCAGATCGCTATTGACGGTCTGCACGTCCTGCGTCGCCTGGCTTTGCGCCTGCTGACCGACGCTTTGCAGCCCCTGGTAGATCTGCTGGATCTGCGCGGTGACTGCCTCGCCGTCCTGCTGCACCACGGTGCGCGCTGCGCTGCTCTGCGGGTCCTGGCTGAGGGTCTGGAAGTCTCCGAAGAAGCGGTTCAAGGCGGACGAAAGACCGTTCTGGCCCGGTTCGTTCAGCACGCTCTGCAGGGCCGAAAGGTACCCCTGACGCGTGCTGTAGAGGCCGACAGCGCTCTGCGTCGTGCGGAACAGGCCGTCGAGGTAGCTCGCGCGCACGCGGTTCACGCTTGAGATCTCCACTCCCGTGCCGAGCTGCGGCGTGTAGGTCCCGCCCATGTCCGGCTGGGCGTATGGCGTCGTGGTCGTAGGCTCGGCGACCTGGCGCGAGTATCCGGGGGTGGCGTCATTGGCGATGTTCTGACCCGCGACATCCATCAGCACCTGCGCTGCAGAGAGCGCCGTGTTGGCGATGTCGAGGCCGAAGAACGCTCCTGGCACCGTAATCCCCCCTAAAAAGGCTGTCAGGCGAGGTGGTCGATCGCCCGCTGCTCGCCTAAAATGGCTTTCATCGTCTCCTGGATGAGCGCAAGCTGCTCCGAGAGCAGCACGGCATTCGTCGTATTGCGCCGCACCGCTTCCCCCGCCGCCTCTTCCAGCTGCTGCACCAGCGCGGGCGGTGCCTCGCTTGGCAACGGCATCTCGGCAGCGCGCCGCATCAGTTCTTCCTGCTGCGGCACGAGCTCCGAAAGGCGGTCCGTGTCGGCTAGCATCACCGCCTGCTCGATCTCGCCGAGAAGGGCCGCGAGCCTGTGGTACAGGTCCACAAGCTGCTGCACCTCGCTCTCGACGCTCACTTCACGACCCCGTCGCGAACGAGTGCCTTGGCGACCTCCGCGGAGTGTACCTGCAGGCCGCGGTCGAGTGCCTGTCGGAGCTTCTCGACGCGCGCCGCAGGATTTGCCTCCGGCGCGAAGCGTGCGGCCTGGGAGATCTCGACCTGATCGGGCGGGGTTGGCGGCTGGACGTTCTGCCGCTGGAGCTCCGCCTCCCGCTGCAGGTCGCCCTGCCGGATCGAAGGCAGTTCTGGAACGCCAGAGACCTCGTCAATCTTCACCGCACCCACCTCCCGTCCAAGTCCCTCTAGCCATCGTTATCGCACAGTAGGATATCTTTCGTCTGGCCATATAGCGCCTGATATGACTGCTAGCGTCGCTGAAACGCGTTTTTCGCCGCCGCAGGTGCCGATTTGGCTTATCCTCGGCGCCGCGCGCGGTCCTTCGAGTCTTCGCGCAGCCAGCCGCGCACGAGCTGCGCGGCTTCCTCGGGATCGTCCTGCACGAGCGTACGGACCCTATCTAGCACCTGGCGGCTGGGATCGGGCGCTGGCGGCGGAGAGAGCGGCGGGGGCTGCAGCCGCTGGACCTGTACCTTGGGACGGCGTCGCAGGATCAGGAATAGCACGAGCAGCAGCACCACCACTCCCGCCGCTGCGCCCGCCAGCACGATCGGAGACGGGAGTGTGGAGGTATTGCCGAAGTTCGGCGCTGGCGCCTTGGCAAAGGGAGCCGAGAAGATCGTGATGTCCGCGGCGGCCTTCTTGCTGTTCGTATAGCCCACGGCCGTCGCAATCAGCTTCTGGATTGCACGTTGGTTGGCCCCTGTCAGGTGGTAGACGCGCGAGTTCAGTGTGACGGAAACGGTCAGCCCCTTCAGGGTGAAGGGCTGTGAGGTCACGGTCTGGTTGACCTTCGTCACGTCGTAGTTGATCGTGCTGTCGGTATAGTTGAGGCTGTTCGTGCCTCCGGTGCTGCTGGGATAGGTCGGGACGGAGGAGGAGCCCGACACCGTCGGCGGTGTGCCGGTGCCGGTGAAGGTCTCCTTAATCGTGTGGTCCGAGACGGGAACGCCCTGGCCCGAGGGAAGCGGCTGCACGATCGTCGACTTGGAGCTCGTCTGCGTAAGGTCCAAGGTGGCGTTCGTTTGGACGATCACGTTGCCTTTGCCGACGATCGGAGTCAGCAGTGCGGCGATCTGCCCGTCCAGTTCATTCTGGAACTGCTGCTGCAGCCCGATCTCCGAACTGCCGCCATTCGCCGACGGATTCGTCGCCGAGCCTGCAGATGCGAGCGAGTTGCCGCTCTGGTCTTCCACCGAGACGTCTGCGGAGCGCAATCCCCCGCCCACCGCATGCGCCACGAGGTCCTGGATGCCGAGCACCTGGCGCGGCGACAGGCTGACGCCCGGCATCAGGTCGACGAAGACCGATGCCGTGGCCTGCGAGGTGGCCTGGTCGACGAATACGGACGGCTGCGACTGGTAGATGTACACGTTAGCCTTTTGCACGCCGGAGATCGACTCGATCGTCGTCGCGAGGTCGGCCTGCAGCGCGTTCAAGGTGGCGAGGGTGAACTGCTGGCTCGTCTCGCC
Source organism: Bacillota bacterium (assembly GCA_021793645.1). Taxonomy (GTDB): domain Bacteria; phylum Bacillota; class Sulfobacillia; order JAJZYS01; family JAJYTV01; genus JAJYTV01. Next base: position 37,026 of record JAJYSJ010000014.1, on the reverse strand, counting down.
GAGGCCGCTCGACTGCAGCACGCTGCTGTAGCCGACGCTGCCTTGCGCCGGCAGGCCCTGCGTCGCGAGGTCTACGCGCGCCTGATCGGCCATCGACGACGGCACGTAAATGCTGGTCCCCTTCAGCTGGTAGGGGATCTTCAGCGATGTGAGCTGCTGCGTCACCTGGCCGGCATCTGCCGCATTCAGGTTGTAAAAGACGAGCGTCATCGGATTGCGGGTCAGGAAGTAGGTCGCGGCGAAAACGAGCACAACCAGCGCCACGCCCAAGGTGACGTAGCGTCTGCGCTCGCTTGGCGCGCGGGAAGACCAAAAGCCTTGTGCCGACGAGAAGATCCGCGAAAGATCGGCGCCGCCCGCGGGCGGCGAGCCCGGTTCAGGCGTTCTGGCCAAGTTGCAGCGCCCTCGTTTCGACCGACTTCTCCACCGAGAACGCCGAAGCGTTCGCGTCGTAGGCTCGGCTTGCAGCGATCAGCTGGCTCATCTGCTGCACGAGGTCGACGTTGGTCTGCTGCTGCAGACCGCTCCCCGCAGCCGCGGGGGGCGCGGCGGAACCCTGCGGGACGATTGCCGCCACCTCGACGCCCTGCGGCGAGAATGCCTGCTGCAGCGTCGTCTGGAAGGACGGTCCAGGGCTGAGGACGGCCTGCTGTGCCTGGTAGGCCCCTCCCTGCGGCGTCACGGTGGAGTACATGTTCGCGATGTTGCTCGCGATGACGTTCATCATCTCGCGGTAGGCGGTGAGGCCTGAAGTGCTGATATCCATCGCGACGAGCGGTCCCATGCGGGTTACCTCCCTTGGCGGCCGGGGGCCGGGTTGCGTGGTTGGAGCAAACGGACGATCAGTTGTATTTCGCCGAGCGGCCGGTTTGTCCTGCGCGCGATCTCCTCTGGATCGTCTCCGGCCAGCAGCCGGTCCCAGACCTCCTGATGCCGTTCGCGAATTTCCTCGGTCGCCCGATCGACGGCCGGATCGGTCTGCGCCGGCACAAATGGTGCGCCTGAGGCGGTCTCTGTCAGCTCCGCAACGCGCTGGGCCAGTGCCGCAGACTCGGCGCGCGCCACCCCCACCTGGCCCTCCAGTGCGGCGATCCGGGCCCTGAGGTCCCTCAGCTCCCCCTGCAGCTCCTCGAGCAGCTCGCGATTCGCCTGCTCGAGCGAACGGCTGAACTCCCCGAGCAGGGTCTCGAGGTCGGTGCGCTCGCGCGCGTTCAACGCGGGTCCCTTCCCCGCATCACTGCGCGATAGCGGCTGAGTGCGCCGCGCAGGCGCAGTACTGCCCGGCTGTGCAGCGCCGCCACGTAACGCTCCGAAAGGTCCATTGCCTGAGCCACCTCCTGCAGACTGTACCCAAGGTCGTAGTGTGCGGCGAGCACGTCCTGCTCGCGTTGGGGTAGCTTCTCGACGGCGGTCGCGAGGATCTTCAGCAGTTCGCCTTCCTCGAGCGCCGCCTCAGGCGTCCGATTGCCGTCCTCCGGCTCGACGCCGTGCTCCTCGAGGATCTCGATCGACCAAACGGTGGTGAAGCCGAGGTCCACCAGCCATTCCTGAAACTCCTTGTTTGAGAGACCAAGCCGCTCGGCAACCTCGTCGTCGGTGGCGCTGCGCAGGTGCTCCTGCTCAAGCTGGGCGTAGGCGTCCCGCACCTGACGCTCGCGAGCACGAAGCCGCCTGGGAAGGCGGTCCTGACTGCGGAGCCCGTCCAGAATGCGCCGGCGGATCTGGGTGCGCAGGTAGGCTTCCAGCGGAACTCCGCGCCGCGGGTCGTACTGCTCCAGCGCCTCGAGGAGCCCGATGACCCCGTAGGAGATCACCTCATCCCGCTCGAGGATGCCGGTGGGCAGCCGACGCAGGATGCGCGCCGCCTGCTCGTGCACGAGCGGCAGGTAGGCCTCCCGGGATTGCGCCCCACCGTCCTCCCGCCAGCGCTCGTAGGCCTGCTGCCCGCGCTCCATGCTCTATCGCCCCCCCGCGAAGAACCGCCGCAGCAGCACGGGTGAAAGCGTCAGGGCGCCGGTCTCGCTCGGGCCGTAGAAGCCGAAGGGCTCGGGGTGGCAGGGAATCTGCGCCAGCACCTGCTCCGCGAACGTCCGCACCATGGCCTCGCCGGCCGCCACGCTGGGCACGCCGGAGAGGGCGAGGTACACAGAGCGCAAGGAGCCGTCCGACATCTCGGCGAGCAGCTGCTGGGACTCGGTGAGGCCTTCCGGTGAGCCGGGCGCCAAGAGCAGCCAGGTGTGCGCGCCGCGCATGTACGGCCGCCGCACGCCCGCGACCCCGTCGCCTGCGGGCAGGAGGACAACCTGCGCCTCTTCCAGCACTTGACCCCAGAGGCTCACCTTGAGGCGTGACGTCTGCAGCAGGCTCTGGATCTCGCGGGCGAAGGCAAGGGCCCCACGCTCGCCGCCGCAGGTCGCGACCGCCCAGACCTCCGCGACCGGCCGTTTTGGACTCAGGCGCTCGCGCAGCTGTGCAGCCTGGTCACGCATTGCCCGATACCGCCTCCCGAGCAACCGCCTGGGCCAGCTGCTGGGCGGTCGGGAACCAGATGTCGTCCGGCACCATCTGCCCGTTGGTGACGGCGAAGATGGGCAGGTCGATGTGCTGAAGCGCCATCACCAGCTTCTGGACCGAGCTCGCCTCGTCCAGCTTCGTCAGCAGAAGGCGCGTCGCTGGTCCGTTCTTGAAGTAGGACCAAAGTTCCTCCATCTCTTCCCTGCCCGTGGTGAGGGAGAGCACGAATTCCACCGATTCGGGGGAGGCGGCTGATAAGAGTGCCATCAGTTCGCGCCGTGCGTCGTCTCGGCGGAAGTTGCGGCCGGACGTGTCGATCAGGAGCCGATCGCAGTAGGCGAGCGCCGCGACCGCTTCGCGCATCGCCGGCGGGTCCTGCGCCACGCGCCACGGCAGTCCCATGATCTCGGCGTAGGTCTGCAGGTGGTGCACGGCCCCGATGCGGTAGGTGTCGGTGGTGATGAGCCCGACGCGTTCGCCCCGGTCCAGGGCGTAGCGCGCCGCGAGTTTGGCGATCGTCGTCGTCTTGCCGCCGCCCGTCGGGCCGACAAGGGCAAGAGAGCGCGGTTCGAGGCGACTGATGCGGCCCGCAAGCCAGGCTTCGAATTCGCTCCCGCCCGGTGTCGGTGGACCGCCAGACCGCACCGCAGTCGCGGCCGCCCCGCGCGCCGCGGCCTGCTCTTCCGCGGCCCGGCCGCGGCCCGCGAACACCTCGACGTAAGGGCGCTCCCAGAGCCGGCGGATGCCGGTCGGCTCATACGTGCGCGTGCCGATGATCTGGGCGTCCTGCCCGAGTTCCTCGCGCACCCTGAGGAGTGCGGCCGTCATGTCAGGAGCCCTGAACCGCTCCACGCTCGTCGTCAATCCGGATCACCCCCCCACTTTGAAGTTTCAGGCCGGGATCGAGTTCCTGGTAGCTGAGGATTGGCACATCCTCCATGACCGGCCGCAGCAGCCGCCGCAGGTGAGAGCGCAGCTGCGGTGCGACGACGATGGCAATGTGCTCTTGGGATCGCGCCGGGTCCCGCACCAGCTGCTCCGCCGACCGGCTGAGCTTCAGCGCGGTGTCCTGGTCGAGCGCAAGGAACGTCTTGCCGTCCTGCGTCTGGACCCGTGCGCGCAGTTCCGCCTCCAGCCTGGGATCGAGCGTCACCGCGACAAGCGCTTCACCCGGTGGCGCGATCGCCTGGCTGATCGTCCGTCCGAGGGCCTGGCGCACGTACTCCGTCAGCTGATCCGCATCCTTCGTCTCGCTGGCGCGGTCTCCCAGCGTCTCGACGATCGTGACGAGGTCCCGGACGGGGATCCCCTCGCGCAGGAGGCCTTGCAGCACCCGGTGCACCGTCGAGAGCGGCAAGAGCCCCGGCACCAGCTCGTCCACCGCTGCCGGATCGACCTGACGCAGGCGGTCGAGCGTGCGTTTCGCGTCCTCGCGCGACAGGAGCTCATGGGCGTGCCGCCGCACCGTCTCCGCGAAGTGGGTCGTCAGCACCGTGGCGGTATCGATCACGGTGTAGCCCTGCAAAACCGCCTGGTCCTGGTGCTGGCGCGCGATCCAGAGTGCCGGCAGGCCAAACGCGGGATCGCGGGTCGCGATGCCCGGCACGTGCCCTTCCTGACCCATCGCGAGGAGCCTGCCGGGCATCAGTTCGCCCCTGGCCACCTCGGCGCCGCGCAAGAGAACGCGGTAGTTATTCGGCGGCAGGGAAAGGTTGTCCTTGACCCGTACGGGAGGCAGCCACAGGCCCATCTCCTCCGCGACCTGCTCGCGCACCTTCTGCACGCGTTCGAAGAAGTCGCCGCCCTGGGCCTTGTCGACGAGCGACAGCAGTCCGAAGCCGAACTCCACCGATAGCGCGTCAACCGGCGCGAGGCCGCTCTGCGCCTCCGCCGGGGCCCCCGGAGCGGCCTGCTGGCGCGAGACATCCGCCCCGGCGATCCCGCCGCCGGCGGTGGCCAGTTCCTCTTGACCCTGCGAGGCGCGGTAGCCCAGCAGTGCGAAGCCGGCCGCGAGGACGAGCGCGACGAGCTTCGAGATCGGCGTGAAGATGCCGAGGAAGGCGATCACGGCCGCGAGCACGTAGAGGGTGCGCGGCGTCTGCAGCAGCTGGCGCACAAGGTCCCCGCCGAAGTGGGCCTCCGACGCGGCACGCGTCACGAGAAGACCGGTGGCGGTGGAGATCAGCAGGGCCGGCAGCTGGCTGACGAGACCGTCGCCTACCGACAGGACGGTGTAGGTCTGCAAGGACTGCAGCGCGCCGAGGTGCAGGAAGAGCATGCCGATGACGAACCCGCCGATGATGTTGATGCCGACGATCAGCATCGAGGCGATGGCGTCGCCGCGGACGAATTTGCTTGCACCATCCATGGCGCCGTAGAAGTCGGCCTCCGCGGCAATCAGCTTGCGGCGCTGCCTGGCCTGGGTGTCGGAGATGAGGCCGGCGTTGAGGTCCGCATCGATCGACATCTGCTTGCCGGGCATGGCGTCGAGGGTGAAGCGGGCCGCGACCTCGGAGACGCGCTCTGCGCCCCGCGTGATCACGATGAACTGCACGATCACGAGGATCAGGAAGACGATGAAGCCGACGACTGCGTTCCCGCCGACGACGAAGTTGCCGAAGGTCGAGATGACCGTGCCGGCATTGGCCTGCAGCAGGATGAGACGGGTCGACGAGACATTGAGGGCCAGGCGGAACAGCGTCGTCAGCAAGAGGAGGGCGGGGAATGCAGAGAACTCCAAGGGGTCTTTCATATTCAAGGTGACCAGCAGGATCAGGAGGGCGAATGCGAGGTTCACCAGGATCAGCGCGTCGATCATGAAGGTCGGCAGCGGGATGATCAGCATGGTCATGATGACGAGGACGAAGACGACAGTGCCGGACTGACCCAGCCGCATCATGCGCTGCCACCCCCCGGCGCAGAGCCCTTCTGACGGTAGACGAAGGCCAGGACTTCGGCGACGGCGCGGAAGAGTTCCGGCGGAATCGGGGCGCCGACCTCCACCGAGCGGTGCAAGGCCTGGGCCAAGGGAGCGTTCGGCACGATCGGCACGCCGTGCTCGGCCGCCTCCTGCTTGATGCGCTCTGCGACGAAGCCGCGGCCCTTCGCGACGACCTGCGGGGCGTTCATCTTGTTCTGCTCGTACTTGAGCGCCACGGCAAAGTGGGTCGGGTTCGTCACGACGACATCAGCCTCCTTGACCCGGGCGAGCATGCGCATCTGGGCTGTGCGGCGCTGCAAGGAACGCAGGCGCGCCCGCACGAGCGGGTCGCCCTCGCTGCGCCGCTGCTCCTCGCGTATTTCCTGGCGCGTCATGCGGATGTCCTGCTCGAACTGTTGGCGGGCCAAAAAGTAGTCCACCGCCCCCGCGAGGAGCGAGAGCGCCACCAGCGCATAGAGGAGGCCCGTGCCGCCCCGGTAGGCGATCGAGAGCAGCGCCGGCAGCGGGTAGATGCCCACTTCCAGCTGGTGCAGGAGATTCCACCAAATGACGGCCGCGACCGGTACGATCAGTGCCAGGGTGATCGCAGAGAGCATGGTTTCGAGGAAGGACCGGCGGGAAAATAGGCGCGAGAATCCCTTCACCGGGTCCAGCCTGGAGAAGTCAAAACGCAGTGGCTGCGCCGAGATGCCGTGCTGCACGACAGGGCCGAAGATTGCGAGCAGAAGGCCGATCGCCAGGACAGGCGCCATCTGGAGGAGCGTCGTAGAGACGACGCCGCGCATCACCGCAGCCGCCCAGGCCACCGTAGGCGTCTGGGTGGTCGCGGGGCTGCCGAGATACGTGAGCAGCGACATGTAGAGGCCCTGCCCCGTGGCGCCGACCGCGAGGACGATGATCAATACGCCGGCGACGGCGACCGCACGGCTGACAACGGGAGCCTGCAGCGTCATCCCCTGGCGTCGCGCCTCTTGGCGCCGTCTAGGTGTGGCTGCTTCTGTCTTCTGCTCCGGTGTCGCCATGCTCCATCACCTCCCAGCGGCGTCCTGTCTTTAGATTCCTCCGAGGTACTCCGTGATGCTTTGCCCGAGCTGGAGAAGCCCCAGGCGCGCCCCATCCGTCAAGAGCGGCAGAGCGATCGCGACGAGGCCCATGCCCAGCCACATCTTCAGCGGGATGTTGAAGGTCAGGATGTTGAGCTGCGGCAGGAGCCGCCCGAGCACCGCACCGATCAGGTCGATCAAGAGAAGCGCGAGGACGACGGGCGCCGCGATCTCCACAGCCACCAGAAAGCTCCCGACGAACGCCTGTACTGTGGCCGCCAGGGCCTGCGGCCCGATCACGAGCCGCGTCACGTCGAGCGGCACGACCCGGAAGCTCTGCACCGCGGCAAGTACGAGCAGTTCGACGCCGCCGATCGCCAGGAAGAAGTAGGTGCCGAAGGAGTCGAACCAGTTGGCGATCAGGGTCTCGGATCCGGCGGCGCTGAAGGGGTTGAAGACCTGCGCGATGGTGAAGCCGAGTTCTGCGTCCAAAATGGCTCCGGCGGTGTGGAAGAGGTTGAAGATCAGGGTGGAGAGGAGCCCGATGCCCGCTCCGACCAGGACCTGTGCGAGGAGCGCCAGCGGCAGAACCGCCTCGGGAGGAGGGGTTGCGGGGATGCCGGTGGAGAGCGCGAACCAGCCCACGAGGATGCTCAAGAGGATGCGCACCGTCGGCGGCAGCACGGGCGCGCCCGTCACGGGTGCGGTGCCGAAGAGCGACACCACGCGGGCAAAGACGAGGAGCGCCGGGCCCCAGACCACATAGGGCGTCGTCAAGATGGCGCTCATTGGCCCACGATGACGCCGATGTGCGCATAGAGCTGGGCCGAGAAGCCCACGAGCTGCAGGAGCATCCACGGCCCAAGCACCAGCAGGACCACACCGACGGCCAAGATCTTCGGCACGAAGGAGAGGGTCTGCTCCTGCAGACCCGTAACGGCCTGCACGAGGCTGATGATCAGACCGACGAAGAGCACGAGGCCGAGGATCGGCGCCGATACGAGTAGCGCCGTAATCAGTCCGTTCTGCGCGACCTGGATCGCGGAGTCGACGCCCATGCTGGCCCTCCTATCGGCTCGTCAGCAGCGTTTGGACGACGAGGCCCCAGCCGTCCATCAACACAAAGAGCAGAAGTTTGATCGGCAAAGAGATCAGGGTCGGCGGCACCATCATCATGCCGAGGGCCATCAGCACGGAGGCGACGATGAAGTCGATGATGACGAACGGGACGAAGAGGAGTACGCCCATCTCGAAGGCGAGCGTCAACTGACTGATCGTGTAGGCCGGCACGAGGGCGCTCAAGGGCACGTCCTGCACCGTCTTCGGAACCGGTGCGTTTTCGGCGTGCAGGAAAACCGCAAGGTCCTGCTGGCGCGTGCCGCGCGCCAGGTACGCCTTGATCGGCGTCTGGGCGCGCGCCGCCGCCTGAGAGAGGTTGATCCGCCCTGAGAGATACGGCTGGAGCGCGGTCGTTTCGACGCGCGACAGCGTCGGCGCCATCGTGAAGAACGTGAGGAACAGCGAGAGGCCGATGATCACCTGGTTGGGCGGCACCTGGTTCAACCCGAGCGCGGTGCGCAAGAGGGAGAGCACGACGACGATCCGCGTGAAGGATGTCATCAGCAAGACGACGCCCGGCAGGATGGCCAGGATCGAAAGGAGCGCGAGGAGTGTGATCTGCGGATTCGTCTGCAGCGCATGGGAAACGCTTGGTCCGCTCGGAAGGGGCGGCGCCGCCGCAAGGGCCTGCTGCGGCAGGAAGAGCAGGAAAGAAGCCAGCGCCAATGCGAGCGGCAGGAACCTACGCATCGCCGTCGTCCCGCCCCCTGCGCAAGAGCCGGCGCCCGTCGCGCACGCGGCGCAGGCTCTCCTCCAGAAGGCTGCGGAAGTCTGCCTCACCGAGCCGGCCAAGCCCGATCGGCGCGGCTTGCTGCGTCTTCTCGATCTGCGTCAGCTCCGAGATGAGACTCGGATCCTCGATGCGCTCGAGCAGCTCGATGCGCTGGCCGACGCCCAGAAGGAGGAGCTGTCCCCCGACCGAGACGAGGACGAGCGACTGATTCATCGCGAGCGGCAGGCGGCCCACAACCCGCATGCCGGCCGACGCGCCGACACGCCCCTGACCCTGGCGCACGATGCGCACCAGGTAGTAGGCCGCAAGTGCCAGGGCCAAGAGGAAGAGGATCGCGACGAACCAGGCACCCCAGGACACGCCCGGCACCGATTGACCCACGCTCTAGCTCCCTTCCCGCAGGCGAAGTTTGAGGGCACGCTCCGCGGCGGAACCAATCTCCGTGATGCGCACGCCGAAGTTGTCCTCCACGACGACGACCTCGCCACGCGCGACCCACTGGCCGTTCGCGTAGAGGTCGACCATGTCCCCGACCATGCGGTCGAGGTCTACGACGCTGCCCGGTCCAAAGCCGATGATGTCCTCGACCTTGCGACGGGTGCGTCCCAGTTCCGCACGCATGGTAAGCGGCACGTCGTAGAGGAGGTCCAAGGACGCGGGCGGACCCGCTGCCGGCCGCTGCTCTGAGACCTGCGGCCACTGCTGGACCTGGAACGGCACCTCGGGTGCCATGGCAGCGGCTGTCTCGGCCGCACCTCCTACCTTGGGCGCCGATGCCTGACGCGGCGGGGTCTGGGAGCCCGGTGCAGACTCCGGCTCCCTCGCCGCCTCGGGCAGCTGGGACTCATCGAGGATCGGCCCTTCGTCCGCCTCGCCCGTAGCCTCGTCTTCCGCCGAGAAGACCCGCACTACCTCGGCGACGTCGGTCGGGCGCATGTACTGGCGGATCTCGTGGCTCTCTTCGCCGACGAGCACCCGCACCGCCGTCTGCACCCAGTCGCCGTGCAGGGACGTGGTGTCCTCGGGCGGGGGAGCGGTGCGCACCTCGACGGTGCGCCGCAGCACCTCGCCCAGCATGGACAGCGCCGCGATCGCGACGCTGTCCAAACCGGCCCCGAGGGCCTCCAGGAGGTCCGCGTCGCACTCGATGGCTCCTTCCATCATCAGCTGGCCGCTGACGCGGTAGACCCGGGCGGCCTCCTTTGGCCCCTCTCCCTCGCGTACGCGGCTCACTACCGCCTGGGCGTCCCAGCCGAGGTGCTCCGCCAGTGCAGGGACGCTGCCACCCCAGGCAAGGTTCTGGACAATGCCGTACGTCGAGAGGTCCTGGTCATTCAGCACGGCCAACCCCTCCTTCGGCGATCCGGGCGTCGATCTCGAGGCAGATCCTGCGCTGGCGCGCACGCGGCCAGGCCCGGAACTTCGGGCGGCCCTCGACGTAAACGGTCACAGGCTGGTCGGCTCTGGTGCCGAGCAGCACAACGTCCCCCGCGTCGAGGTCCAAAAACTGCGACACGGTGATGTCTGCGCTGCCGAGCACCGCCCTTAGCTCCATCTCGATTCCCATGGCGCTGCGCTGCAGCATCCGTGCACCGTCCGCATCTCCCGGCTGCTGGTCCACTTGCTCGGTGAGAAGCGCGACGGATGTCAGCTTGGGGAGGATCGGCTTCAGGGCGTCATACGGCAGCACCACGCCGATCTCGCCCGTCATGTGCGCGAACGAAACCTCCAACGTGACCTGGACGACTGCGTCCTGCGGCCCCACGAGGCGCAGGAACTGCGGGGACGCCTCGAGCAGGCGAATGCCCGTACGCAGCCGCTCCACAGAGGTCCACGCCTCGCCCAAGGTCTCGACGAAGATCGGGACGCCGCGTTCGAGAACATGCACGTCGATGTCGGTGAACGCGCGCTCGAGGACGTGAACGTCACCGGAGCCGCCCAGCAGGCGGTCGATCAGCCCATGCGCGATGTCCGCGTTGAGCTGCATCATCGCGGGGCCTGCCAGCGGCTCTGCGGAAATGGTGGCGACGATGCTGCGCGCCGGCTGAGCACGGACGATGTCTTCGAACATCGTCTGGGTCACGTCGCGCAGTTCGCAGGTCACGCGGGTGCGCAGATAGGCGGTGAGGTACGTGCCAAGCAGGCTGGCGTAATGTTCATGGATCCGTTCCAGGCTGCGCATCTGGTCAGCGGAGAGACGGCGGGAACGGCGGAAGTCATAGGCATGCGTAGGCGCCTTGAGCTGCGCAGGCCCGTCCACTCTCGCCTTGGCCATACTCGCCCCCCTTCCGCGTGCTCGCTTCAGGCTACTGAACGGTGACGACGCTGCTGACCGGTAGCTGGGCAGATCCGATCGTGAGCATGGGCTGCCCGTTCTGCATCGTCAGGGCGCTCACGGTGCCGCTGACCGACTGGCCAGAGGACGGGTCGACGGCCGTCACCGTCCGCCCGAGCAGCTGCAGTCCCTGGCTCGCGACCTCGTTGTTGACCAGGCTCTGGGTCAACTGCTGCAGCTGCCCCAGGTCGACAACCTCGGTGAAGGAGGCCATCTCCTGCAGGAACTGGTCGCTCGACATGGGGTTCAAGGGATCCTGGTTCTGCATCTGCGCCACGAGCAGCTGCAGGAAGTTGTTCTGCGTAAGGCCCCCCAGGCTGGAACCCTGTGTCGTGGACTGGGTGCTCGTGCCGAGCGGGTTGATCGCCGACATGCTAACTCCTCCCTCCTGGTGCACTGCGCCGCGCAGGGCGGACGCTCTCCTTTTGGTCCTGGGTCGATACCTCAACGTGCGCCCGCCCGAGGCCGAGGGCCTCGAGGCGCTGGCGAAGCTCTCCCTGGCCGAGCTGCAACAGGGCTGCCGCAGCAGGCTCCTCGGCCCGCAATACGGCGCTCAAACCGTCGACCCCCGCCCGCAGCGTCACGTTGACATGTCCGAGCTCCGGCGGTGTGAGGGCGATGCGCACCATCGATGCACCGCCCGGCTGGACGTGCGGTGCCTCCGCCCGGGCTGCATCGGCGATCTGCACCGACACCTCGTGCGAAAGTCCATGCGCCTGACTGGTCAGGGGTACCTGCTGGGCCTGTCCCAGGGAAGCCGAGACGTCCTGGGGCGCCGAGTTCGCGATGATTCGTCGGGGTTCGCCATGGGCGGCTGCCATTCCCGCTCCGCGCTCTGCGGCAGTGACTGGCTCGGTCCCGCTCCCTGGCTGCAGGCCCGGCTGTGGGATCCCTGCACTCTCTTGGGGCAGCTGGCTGCGCACCGCCGCCTGCGATCCGGCTGCCTGGCTTGGCTTTGCTGGAGCGTGCGTGGGATTTGGTCCTGCTGGCCCCGCAGACCGCGGCACTGCGCTCGCGGCGGCCGGGGCAGGAGACGGCGCCCGGTCTGTGATCGGAGCTTGGACCGCAGCCTCTGCCGCGGTCTTCGCCGAGACCGCCTGCGTTGACTGCATTCCCGCAGTGGAGACTCTCGCTGCCGAGGGCTGCTCCGCCAAAGCTGCTTGCGCCCGCGTCACGGGCTTGCTCACCGCCGCGCTGGCTGCCTTCGTCTGCGTCGGCGAAATGCGAGAAGGGGCTGCAGGTGTGCCCGTCGGGGCGTAGGCGGTGGCTGGGGCTGCAGGAGTGCCCGTCGGTACTTGGCTGGCTGAGGCTGCGGGAGTGCCCGTCGCCCAGGTCGGCAGGTAGAACTGCCCAAGGGCGTGGGTGGTGCCCGCGAGACCCGCCGCCTGCGCGGCAGGCGCCGTGGCTTCGCCAAGGCCATGCAGGATCTGCGGCAGCGCACTCCCGGCGTGTAGCAGGCCGAGCGCCGCAAGCGGCGTCTTTTGATCGCCGTGCTTCGCGGGATGCAGCGGCTCTGCCCGCAGCGCTGCCGCGAGCGACTGGGCGAAGGCGCCGGACGCGGGCTGGGGCTTCGCCCCGCCGCCGCTGACCGGTCCCTTTGCGGGCACAGCCCCAGACACCGCTGATGCTGCGATCATCGTCCGCCACCTCCTTCCCTGCGCAGATCGTCAAGTGTCTTCTGTTCGGTACGTTGAGCGGCGTCCTGCCGGCGTTCGAGGATTTGCGATCCCAAGAGGCGCATCTGCTCTTCCCGCACGAGGGCTGCCCGCAGGTCTACGCGGCGCAGCGCTTCCTGCCGTCCGAGGCGCCGCACCTGCAGGTCTGCGAGGCGCTCTCTTTCTAGCCGCCCTTCGACGAGCGCGCGCTGCGACAGCCACCGGTCCGCCGTCTGGGGCTCCATACCGGCCGCCGCGGCCGCCTGCTCCGCAGCCTCGCGCGCCTGGCGCGTGGCCTGGGCGGCAGCCTGCGCCTCACAGAGCGCCTGGATGGCTTCCTGCAGGCGGCTCGAAGCCGCGCTGCGCTCGTGCCCTCGCACCCGGTGCAGGCGAGCGATCCGCATCTGGGCGCTCACAGCGCCACCTCCATCAGCGCCTGCCGCGCCTGCTCGAACCCGACGGTCTCGTGTTCAGGCTGGCGCAGGAAGGCGAGGATCCTCGGGTGCATCGCGACCGCCGCATCCACCTCGGCACTCGAGCCCGCCTGGTATGCGCCGATCCGCAGGAGGTCCTTCGCGTCCTCGTACGTCGACCAGTGCCCCTTGAGGGTCTGGGCCCAGGCCGTGTGTTCCGCAGTCACGATCTGCCGCATCACGCGGGAGAGGCTGCGGCCGACGTCCAGCGCCGGGAAGACGCCGGCATCCGCCAGTTCGCGCGTCAGCACGAGGTGTCCGTCCAGCACGCTGCGGGCGGAGTCTGCGACCGGCTCCTGCAGGTCGTCGCCCTCCACGAGCACCGTGTAGAAGCCGGTGATCGAACCGCGCGGCGCGGTGCCGGCACGCTCCAGCAGGCGCGGCAGGATCGCGAACGAGGAGGGCGGGTAGCCGCGCGTCGCCGGAGGCTCGCCGGCCGCGAGGCCGACCTCGCGCTGTGCGGTGGCGACCCGCGTCAGGGAGTCGAAGAGCAGCAGCACGCGCTGGCCCTGGTCCCTGAAGTACTCCGCGATCGCCATCGCGGTGAACGCTGCCTGCACCCGCACCAGCGCCGGTTCGTCCGCCGTCGCGACAACGACGACCGAGCGGGCCATGCCGTCCGGACCGAGGTCTCGCTGCACGAACTCCTGCACTTCGCGGCTGCGCTCCCCAACGAGCGCGATCACCGCGACATCCGCTGCCGAGCCGCGCGCCATCATGCCGAGGAGGACGCTCTTGCCGACGCCCGGGCCGGAGAAGATGCCGACGCGCTGGCCTTCGCCGAGGGTGGCGAGCGCATCGATCGCCCGCACGCCCGTGGGCAGCACGGAGTCGATCATGGGGCGCTGCAGCGGATTCGGTGCGGGGCGGTCCGTCGGAATCCGCTCCTGCGCGTCGACGGCGCCGCGGCTGTCGATGGGTTCTCCAAGTGCGTTCACGACGCGGGAGACGAGGCCTTTGCCGACCGGGACGCTCAACGGACGCCGTGCCGGACGGACCGCGGCGCCCGGCGTGATCGCCTGCGCCTTTCCGAGCGGCATCAGGATGACGCGCCCCTCGCGGAACCCCACCACCTCGGCCGGCAGTGGGATGCGCCCCTCCTGCTCGATGTAGCAGAGTTCGCCGATGCCGACCCGCGGCCCCTGGGACTGGATCGCGAGGCCGACGGCCTCCACCACGCGCCCGTACTCCAGCTTGCCAGGCGTCTCGTGCAGCGCGGTGCGATAGCGTTCGAGGTCATACGCCACGACGCGCCACCTCCTCGAAGGCCTCGGAAATCGCCAGGAGGCCCTCCTGCCAGTTGCGTTCGACCGAGCCATGGGGCCCGCTGACCCGTATCCCGCCCTGCGGCAGGCTCCGGTCCTCCGTCACCCGCAGCTCTGCGGCGCTGCCGAGTGCGGCGCGGAAGGTTGGAGCGGCCTCCAGCACCCGCTGGTAGTCGGCCGCCGAGACCTCGATCGAGACGGGTCCGCTGGGTGTCGTCTCCTGCAGGATCGTCAGTACGGCGCGCTCGACGATCTCGGGGTTCAGCCTGATCTCCACGCCCAGGAGGTGCGCCGCGATCTCGCAGGCGAGCTGTCCGACCTGCGACTCGGCGCGAAGCAGGATCTCCTGCGCTTCCCGGGCTGCATCTTGCAAGATGCGCTCGGAGTCGAGCTTCGCCTGGTTGATCCCCTCGGCGTAGCCCGCTGCCCGTCCTTCCGCAAGCGCCTGCCGCCTGGCTTCGCGTCCCACCGTGTCGCGAATGCTCTTGGCGTCGTGCTGCGCCGCAAGGATGGTTGCGCGCGCAACCTCGCGGGCGACGCGCAGCAGGTGGTCCGATGCGGGCTCCGCATGTGCCTGGGGCGGGGTGAGAGGCGCAGGGCTTGCCGCGCCGTGCGGGACTTCCCGTCTCAGCTGTGCTGCCTTGATGACTCGCGCGGGCCGGGCACGCTCAGGCGATGATTTCATCCTGGCCTCCGCTGGACATGATGATTTCGCCCTCTTCTTCGAGGCGGCGGGCGATGGAGACGATGCGCTGCTGCGCGCTCTCGACGTCGCGCAGGCGCACGGCACCGAGGAACTTCAGGTCTTCGCGCACGACTTCCGCCATGCGAGAGGACATATTGGTGTAGAACTTCTGGGAGATGCTGTCCGAAGCGCCCTTGAGCGCAAGTACCAGGTCCTGCTGGTCGACCTCTCGGATGATCCGTTGGATGAAGCGGTCGTCGATCAGGGCGAAGTCCTCGAAGAGGAACATCCGACGCCGGATCTCGTCGGCGAGTTCCGGGTTCTTGTCCTCGAGGCTCTGCAGGATGGTGCGTTCCGTCGAGCGGTCCACCTGACTGAGCACCTGGACCATCACGTCGACGCCGCCCGGCTGGGAGAGATCGCCGCCGAACAGGGAAACCATCTTGCCCTCGAGCATCGCCTCGACCTCTGCCACGATCGTCGGGTTCGTCCGCTCCATCGTCGCGATGCGGCGGGCGACGTCGGCCTGCAGCTCTGGCGGCAGGCTCTTCAGCACGGCCGCTGCGGCATCAGCGCGGATGTACGCCAAGACGAGCGCGATCGTCTGGGGGTGTTCCCCCTGCAGGAATGTGAGGAGCTGCATCGGGTCCGCGTTGCGCATGGAGTCGAAGGGACGCGGTGCGAGCGAAGTGGTGAGCCGTTCCAGGATGTCCTTGGCCCTGGTGACGCCGAGCGCCTTCTCCAGGATGGTACGGGCGTAAGAGATGCCACCTTCGTCGATGAAGGTGTTCGCCTCACGCATATCACGGAACTCCTCGAGCACGGCGAGCCGCTCCTCGCTGCGGGACGTCTCCGCCCGCGCAAGCTCGACGGTCACCTGCTCGATCTCCTGTTCGCCGAGGTGCTTGTACACCTGGGCGGCGATCTCCGGCCCGAGGCCTGAAATCAGGATGGCCGCCTTGCGTCGGCCCGTGAGTTCCACCATTCCGTGCCCTCCGCCTTGCCCCCGACCCCGGGGGCGGATATCAGCCGATGTTGGTCTGCATCAGGCTCTGGTACGCCGAGATGGCGCGCGTCGTGACGGCACCCGCCGTCTCCACTAGGAGTTCGGCCTTCGAGGTTGCGAGCATGACCTGCTCCAGGGTCACGGGCCCGCCGATCGCGTACTGTGAGAGGAGCTGGTTCGCCTGGGACTGGGCGGTCGTCACCTGCGAGACGGCCTGGTTGAGGATCTGAGCGAAGGTAGCGCCTGCGCTCTTCTGGGCGGCTCCAGCCCCCTGCGCGGCTCCGGCCGCGGCGGCCTGCAGCGCCCCTTGGATGCCGATGCTCATACGATCACACTCCCGGTCCGCCGAGGTCCTGGAGAATCTGGTGCATGCCCTTCTGGGTCTCGTCGATCCCGCTCATCACGCCCTGCTGCACGAGGGCGATCTGGTTCAGCAGTCCGAGCTGCTGCTCGAGGTCGACGCCGTTGCCGCTCTGGTTCATTGCGCCAGGGGCCGCGACGACCTGCGGATTGACAGAGCCCGTCTGCAGCGCCTGCTGCAGCGTGGCCGCGAAGCGCACGTCCTGCGCCTGGTAGCCCGGCGTGCCGAGGTTCGAGATGTTCTGGGCGACGATCTGGCTGCGCATGGAGAGCCCCTCGAGCGCACCGGCCAGCATGTCCTGGACGGGTCCGAAGATGCCGGCCATTACTGGATCTGGATCAGGGACTGCAGCATGGTGTCCGCGGTCGTGATCACCTTGGCGTCGACCTGGTAGGAGCGCTCCGCGACGATCATGTTGGTGAGCTCCTGGGAGATGTCGACGTTGCTCTGCTCCAAAGACCCGACGGCGAGCGCGCCGGCACCGCTGGAACCGGGTCCCGCATACGTGACGCTGCCCGAGTTCGGTCCGACGACGTATGAGGTGCCGCTGACCGCCACAAGCCCGTTCGCGTTCGGGAAGGTTCCAAGTGCGATCTGCGCGACCGTCACCTGGTTCGAGGTTCCGCTCGCTCCTTGGTAGGTCGCCGTGATCACGCCGTTCGAGCCGATCGCGACAGCGGCCAGGGACTCTTGGGTGCCGCCCGACGGGGTGTAGGTCTGGGGAATCTGGAGCGGGGTAACCGTCTGGCTCTGGGTGATCGTGCCGGTCGCGCTGGCCTGCCAGCCTTCCACCAGCGAGCCCGTGGAGGCCTGCACGAGGTCTCCGTTCGAGTCGATCTCCAGTCCGCCGTCGCGCGAGTAGACGGTGCCCTGCGCTCCGGAGAGCGTCAAGAAGCCGTTGCCCTGGATCGCCACGTCGAGCGGGTTGCCTGTCTGCTGCAGCGGGCCCTGCGCCATGTTCTGGTTGATGGAGCCGATCCCGACGCCGAGCCCGACCTCCACCGGGTTCGTTCCGCCGAGGACGGGCGTTCCGGGGGCCGTTCCGGTGAGGACCGGCGAGGATCCGGACGAGAGCACCTGGGAGAGGAGCGTCGTGAAGTCCGCGGAGCTCGACTTGAAGCCTGTCGTGTTCACGTTCGCGATGTTGTTGCCGATGACGTTCATCGCGGTCTGTTCGCCGTCGAGGCCGGCTACCGCGCTGGAAAGCGCCTGCATCATCCGCGATCAATCCCTTTCCGACCAAGGTTCGGATCCTGGGGCCGTTAGCCCTTTTGCCCGTCCATGGCTGACGCGTAGGACTGCAACACCCCCCTCACATAGGCTTCGGTCTCCGGATACGGCGGGATGCCGCCATACTGCTCCACCGCACCCGGTCCCGCGTTGTATGCGGCGAGCGCCAGCGAGAGGTTACCGCCGAAGTGGCTGAGCATCTCCTTGAGGTACGTCGCTCCGCCCAAGGCGTTCTGGGTGGCGTTGAAGGGATCTTGCACGCCGAGCGCCGCCGCCGTGCCCGGCATCAGCTGCATGAGTCCTTCGGCGCCGGCCGGCGAGACCGCCGCAGCGTTCAGGCCGCTCTCCTGCTTCGCGACCGCCGTCAAGAGGCGCGGGTCGAGTCCCGTAGAAGACGCCGCCTGGGCGATCGCCTGAGCGAACCCTTGCGCCGCCCCGGCCGAACCGGGCTGAACAGCCTGGGGGACAGTGCCCACGCTTTGCGCCAGCCCCTGCGCCGTGGACTGCACCGGACCCTGCGGGAAGAGCGCTGAGTACGACATATCAGCTCGCCACCTGGATGAAGCGGTCCAGGGTCGTCGCGTCCTGGTTCAGGAACTGCTGGCCGGCCTCGAAGTGCCGGAGCACCTGGATCATCGCTCCCAGCACCTCGGGTGCGGAGACGTTCGATCCCTCGATGTACCCAGGTGCGAGCTGCGGGGTCGCGAGCGGCGGGACGGCACCCGTCGCCTGGAAGAACCCGCCGCCCGCATCGGCGATCTGGCCGGACGCGGGATTGAAGACCGCGATGCGCCCCGCCGCCTTGCCCTGGTAGGACACCGTGCCGTCCTGACCGATCTGCGCGCCCCCTCCCGCCTGGATCGGCGTCCCGGCCGTCGAGAGGACGTAGTAGCCCTGCGGCGTGACAAGCCTGCCCTGCGCATCGAGCGAGAAGTTCCCGGCACGCGTGTAGAGGACGCCTGTCGGGCTCTGTACGGCGAAGAACCCCTGTCCCACGATCGCCACGTCCAGCGGGTTGTGGGTGGCCTGCAGCGCGCCCTCGGTGAGGTTCGGCACGGTCGCTACCAGCCCCGCGCCCAAGGAGACCGTCTGCAGGGTCGTGGGCTGGGAGCCGGTGCGCGAGAGGAGAACCTGGGGGAAAGAGCCGATGACCGCCGTCTCGCTGCGGTACCCTGGCGTGTCGATCTGCGCGAGGTTGTTCGCGAGGATCTGCTGCCAGCTCTCGTCCGCCATCATGCCTGAGGTCACGGTGTTGATTCCTCTGAGCATGTTGTCATCCGCCTCCTTTCGACGTCTGCTGGGTCACCTGCTGGAGCACTTTCTCGAGAGCGGCGGGCGTCGCGCGCAGGATCACGAGGTCGACGCGCCGGTTGAGCTGTCTGCCTTGCGGCGTTGAGTTCGGCGCGACCGGCCGGTACTGCGAATAGGCCTGGGCCGAGAACCTCATCGGGTCCAGCCCCTGTGAGACGAAGTATTCGATGACGCGCGTCGCTCGGATCGCGGAGAGATCCCAGTTCGAGTGGTACTTTGCCGTATCGATCGGGGTGTCGTCGGTGTAGCCCTCGACGATGATGTCGTTCGGGAGGCCCTGCAGGATCACCGCGAGCCGGCTGAGGATCGGCAGGGAGTCCGGCCGGATCGTCGCATGGCCGAGGGCGAAGAGGACGCCATTATGGAAGGAGACCCGCACCCCGACCGCCGCCACCGTGACCGAGACATCCGCCGAGATGCCCTGCTGCGCCGCAGCGTCCCGGATCTGCTGCGCGAGCTTCTCCAGCGTCTGCGTCTCCACTTGGCTGGGGGTCGGCAGCTTGCCCAGGACGGGCGGCGGAATCGGGATCGTACCGCCGACCTGCGTCACCACCTTCTGCCCGGAGAGCACCTGCTTGAGGGCCTTCATCAGCACCTCGTAGCGGGCCTTGTTCACCTGGGAAATGGCGTAGAGGACGATGAAGAAGACCATCAGCAGGGTGATCATGTCGGCGTAGGTCAGAAGCCAGCGCATCATCCCCGCGCCCTCGCCGGAATCGTGGGCTGCGGCCTTCCTGCGGCTCACTTGCCCACCACCTTCAGCTCGGGCGACCCTTCAGCGTCCTCCGCGGCAGCCGCGGCGCCCTTGCGCGTGCGCTTCTCCTCGCGGAAGACCGCGAGCTGCTCCGTAATCAGGCGCGGGTTCTGGCCAGCCGCGATCGCGATGCAGCCCTCGATGACCATCTCGCGGGCCTGCACCTCGTAGCGAAGCGTGTTCTTCATCTTGTTGGAGATCGGCAGCCAAAAGAGGTTCGCGGAGGAGACGCCCCACAAGGTGGCGATAAAGGCGGTGGCGATCGAAGGCGCGAGCCTCTGGATGTCCGACAGGTTGGAGAGCACCGACACGAGGCCGACGACGGTGCCGATGATCCCGAGCGTCGGCGCGAAGCCGCCGGCCGTCTCGAAGAAGATGGCGCCGGCGGCCTCGCGCGCCTCGAAGATGGAGAGTTCCTGCTCCATCAGAAGACGGATGCGGTCCTCGTCCGCGCCGTCGACGATCAGCTGCACGCCACGGGCGAGAAACGGCGAGACCGTTCGCTTCGAGAGCTCGTCCTCTAGCCGCAGAAGACCTTCCCTGCGGGCCACCTCGGCGAGTGCAGCGATGTCGTCGATCGTTTGATCGACGCGGGTCAGCTTCGGCCGCAGGACTTTGAGCAGATAGGCTGGCACCTTGCGAAGGTCGCTGCTGGCGACGCTCATCACGGTTGCCCCCATCGTCCCGCCCAGCACCAGCACCATAGCCGGCACGTTGATGAGTGCGCGGATGGCGCCGCCGTCGAGGACGTCCGCGGCTACGACCGCCGCGACCGCGAAGACAAATGCGATCGGAGTGATGATGTCCATCCGCGTGACCCCCCTTCAGCGGATGTCAGGCGATCTGGGCAGCCCAGGCCAGCATCTGGCTGGCGTTCTGTGCGGCGTGGGCATCCAGGGCGAAGCTCCTGGAGAGATCCTCCATGGATACAAGGGTCTGCGAGAGGTCTGTGCTGGACCCCAGGATCGCCCCTGGCGTAAGGGCCGCGCCGGATGCAGCTGCACCCAGCGTCGGGGCTCCGGAATTCGGGCCGGCCACGAAGGTGTTTTGGCCCGCCGCCACGAGACCCTGCGGATTGGTGAAGGTGGCGATCCCGATCTGCGCTACCTGCGCACCTGCAGCCCGCACGTTGCCCATCGCGTCGATCTGCACCGACTGCGTATCCTTCAAGGGGACTGTGATCGGCTGGCCGGTCGTCGAGAGGACCGGCTGCCCCTGCTGCGTCACAAGGTTTCCGGAGGCGTCAACGGTGAACTGCCCGTCACGCGTGTATCCGACGCCCGCGGCCGTCTTTACGGCAAAGTAGCCGCTGCCGGAGATCGCGACGTCCGTAGGTATGCCGGTCACGACGACCGGGGACTGCGACATCGGTTCCTCGGAGGCAAGGTACACTCCCTGGCCGATGCTGGCCTGAAAGGACGCGCCTTTTACGTTTGCAGCGAGTGCGGCGTTCGGCTGGAGTGCAGCCGGCAGACCCGCGAAGATCGGCGCCGTTGCCGAGAACGCCGGTGTGTTGGAGTTCACCAGATCGTTCGCGTAGACGGAGACCCCCTGCTGCGTAGCAGTCAGCGCGCTCGTCGCGATCGAGAGTCCGATGTCCATGGGCGGTCATCCTTTACCGGCGGTTTCCTCGATTGGCGAACTTTCGCGGCATTCCATCATGTTTCCTCCCAATTCGCCTTCTTTCGGCAAGCAAACGCGAGTTTACTATGGCTTTACCACGTTGCCCGAGGGTCCATCGAGGCACTTCCTCGGTGCCGAGGACCCACAGAGCCGCGTCGGCGGTGGGCCCGAGCGTGCTGCTGTCCTCTCGTTTGCGTCCGCCATCTGGATCTAGTACATCTCCTCCACGGTACCGACCGCAGGTGGCCAACCTCCCTGGTACCCGCAAAGGACTACGCCCCGCCGTGCTCGCAGTTCTACGGCGAAGACTCTGGCGCCAGCGCATTTTTGTTAGGGTCCGATCCCGCACCGCACCCGACGAAAGTCCAAAGCCTTTTCCTTGATTCACTCACACCGACGCTTCGTGGAATCGCCTCTCCGCCTAGTGCGATACTTTACGCATGCCCGCTGTCCCCGAGAGTTCGCACTCGGCAAGCGGTACCCCCCATCGATTGGACCTGCTAAAGCCCTGCCGCTTGGCTGCGCTGACGAGGTGATCGCATCGCCTGCGGTTGCGTGCTTGACCGGTGCTAGGCGAGGAACTGCGCGAGCGGCCGTACTTCGATCTGCGCTTTCGCGAGGCGCGCGCGCAGACGTGAGGCAAGGGAGGCAGCGCCCGGCGTGTCGCTGTGGACACAGATGGTGTCGGCCTGCAGTTCGATCCACTCCCCCGAGAGCGCGTGCACGCCCCCGTCGAGAACCATGCGCACCGCACGCTCGACGACCAGTTCGGGATCGTGCAGCACGGAACCCGGGATGCTGCGCGACAAAAGCGTCCGGTCGGCGTTGTAGGCGCGGTCTGCATAGACCTCGTGGGCGACTCGTACGCCAAGCCGCTCTGCTGCCAGGGTGAGTTCACCCCCGTAGGAGATGAGGATGAGATCCTCGCGGAAATCCCGTACTGCCTGCGCGATCGCTCGCGCGAGTTCGGCGTCGCGGACGGCCATGTTGTTGAGCTGACCGTGCGGCTTCACGTGCTGCAGATCCACGCCCGCCGCGCGGCAGAAGGCGGCAAGGGCGCCGATCTGGTATAGGGTATCGGAATATGCTTCGTCCGGGCTCAGGGCAAGGTTTCTGCGGCCGAAGCCGACGCGGTCGGGGAAGCCCGGGTGGGCGCCGACGCCGACACCCGCCTCCTGCGCAAGGCCGACCGTTCGCAACATCACCGACGGGTCGCCCGCATGGAAGCCGCATGCGACGTTCGCGGAGCTCACGCTGCGCATCAGTTCTGCGTCCTCTCCGATCCGGAAGACGCCAAAGCTTTCGCCCATATCGCTGTTGATGTCGACGACGCGCTCCTTCATTGGACCCCTCCTCGTCATTTGCGGGATTCGCCTGCAATCGCAGGCAGAAAAGGCAGTGCGAACACCCCGCAAAGGTCCTCCAGCGCCAACCTAGCTTCCTGGGCACCCACGAGTTCGAAGCGTAAAGCGTCTCCCGGACGCAGTTGCGCGAGCACCGGAAGGTCCGCCGTGATCGCGGTCGCGATGACCGGATAGCCGCCGATGGTCCCGCGTCCATGGAGGAGCACGATGGGTTGCGCGCTTGGCGGGATCTCGATGGCGCCGATCGGCACACCTTCAGAGATGGTGCTTCCGGCCGCGTTGGGGACAGGAAGACCTTCGAGGCGCATGCCGACGCGGTCTGACTGGGTCGTCACCCGGTACCGCGTCGCGGTGAGGGTGGGGAGGGCGTCCTCTGGGAACTGGTCGTGGCGTGGTCCCGGGAGGATGCGGACTCGCTCGCCGCCGCAGAGCGTGGGCACGGGTGCCTGCACCGGGCTGCCGGCGCCCTCTCCCACCTCGAGTTCGTCGTTCGCCCGAAGGGCGCGACCTGCGAGCCCGCCGACCCGTGACTGGATGTCCGTCGCGCGACTGCCGAGCACCAGGTCCCCGCTGACGCCTCCCGCAAAGGCGAGATAGGCGCGCAGTCCCTCCTTCGGTCCCGTGAAGGAGATGACGTCTTTGCTGCGGAGGTTGCGGCCCGTTCCCGCAGGCCACGCCTCCCCGTTCACCAAGGCGCCGAGGTCGGCTCCGGCGAGTCCGGCGTAGGTGTCCCCGAGAACCTCGAGTGTAGGCCCGAGGAGCGTAATCTCAAGGACGGCATCCACCTCGGCACAGCCCGCGAGACGTTGGGCCCAGCGCATGGCGTAGCCGTCGAGCGCGCCGCCCTGCGGCACGCCCAGGTGCCCGTAGCCGGTGCGCCCGCGGTCCTGGATCGTCGTGAGCAGCCCGGGCTTAACGACGCGGATCGCCGCCATGGGCCGCCTCCTCCGGGGACGCGCTCGTCTCCAGGATGGTGTCGCCCGACGCCACGCGTTCTTCAAGCGTACGGTACTCCTCTTTCGTCACGACACGAAATCTCAGGGTGTCTCCCGGCTGGAAGGGCACGGGATCCGGCTGATCCCAGCGGAACAGCCGCAAGGGTGTTCGCCCGATGAGGTGCCAGCCGCCCGCGCTCTCGAGCGGATAGATGCCCGTCTGCATCCCGGCGATGGCCACGGAGCCCGGCGGTACCTTGGTGCGCGGCGTCGCACGCCTGGGTAGCCGCAATTCCTCCGGTAGGACGCCGCAGAGGGGAAAACCCGGCGAGAAGCCGAGGCAGTAGATGCGGTAGTCACGGTCGGCATGTCTCTTGGCAAGCTCCGCAGGTGGCAGGCCGAGGGCCTGTGCCGCCTCCTCGAGATCGGGGCCTGCGTCACCCCCATAGAGCACCGGAATGACATGGCGGCGCCGCTGCGGCCCTTCTCCTTTCGTCAGTGGCAGACTTGCGAGCATCTCGAGGAGCGTCTCATACGCCCAGGCGAACGGGTCATACTCGACGAGAAGAGATGCATAGCTCGGCACGATGCCGCGGATCCCGGGGATCTCCGCCTTGAACAGCGTGCGCGCGAACCTCTGCACCTCCTCGTTGACGTCTTCCGCGATGCGGTCCCCAAACTCCAGGAGGACCGCCGCGTCCCCGGCCGGCAGTGCACGCCGCCAGGGCGTCTTCGCGCGGGCGCAGATACGTACTGGGCTCAAATCGAGTCTCCTTTTCGCGGGAGGGGTTGGGCATTCCTCGGCGGTTTCCCGCCTTCCCCCGCGAGCACTTCAAGGAAGGCGATATTCGCTTCGAGATGAGCCGTAATACACGCCGCCAGGAGTTCCGCAGGAGCGCCCTCGTCGGCAACCTCGGTCACAAACGTGATCGGCCAGATTCCGCCCTGCATGCGCGGCGTCGCGCGTGACGTCGGCTGGAACGGCCAGCCGAGATTGCAGCGCGAGGGGTAGCGCTCTGGGCAGAGCGCCTTTCCGTAACGCTCGTACCGTTCCCAGAGGCGCTCTTGTACCTCCCGCAGACGCGGGTGGGCATCGAGGCGTTCCGTGACGCGCCGCCAGTACGGCAGCGTGCGCTCGTCGGGGCCTTCCTCCTCACTTCCCTCGCCGATGCCGTAGAAGAGGCCGCTCGGGTAGGTGTAGGCGACTGGGAAGAGCGGTGGGGAGGAGCGTCCACTGAAGGGTTGCGCCCACTCGTGTCCTGGAACGCCGTGGTCGTCCACCAGCACGTCGATCGGGAACTCCTCGAGAAGGCGAGGGCGCACCAGCGATTCGCCGAACGGAGCCCCCTTGCCGCTCAGGCCAAACTCGTGGCTGAGCGCATTGAAACGTGCGGCGTGGAGCTTCCAATACGGGTTCGCCCGCGCAAGCTGTCGGTGAAGGGCGGCGCCGTCGGGGTTCTCCATGGGGATGACGAGCACCGCCGCGCGTCTGCCGAGTTCCGGCAGCCGTGCAAGGAAGCGGAGGGCGCTCACCGTGGAGGACGTCTCGTTGGCATGATGGCCCGCGACCACCAGGAGCGCCGGGTGCAGATCCAGGAGCCGGCGCGGCGAAGCGATGCCGAGAGAGAATTCCGGCGCCCAGAGGGCGACGGGGATCTCGCGGCCCTGGTATGTCCTCTCCTCGATCCAGGCGATGCCCCCGGCCGCGGCGGCGACCGCCCGCGTGAGCGGCCACGTCTCCTCGGGAAGATATGCGGCTGCTGGCGGCGGCGCACCGTCGGCTGGTGGCAGGGCGCGCACGCGGTCCGAGCCGGCCATCTCGAGCGCGACACCTTCGGGGAGGTCGGATGCAAGCGGCGCGTACCCTGCGGCAGGCGGCTCTGCTAGGCAAACGACCTCGCCATCTCTGTACGCGATCTCCCGTACCGAGATGGCCAGGGGTTCCGCGGAGGCGAGCGCCGCCACCGGCTTCAGCGCACGCATGCGCACGGTCGTCTCCGCAGCCGTACGAATCTGCACGAGCGGGACAACACTGCCGGGCGCCCTGAGCTGACCTAGGCTGCGAGCACGCGTCAGGGGTTCGAGCGCTGCGAGCGCGCCGAAGTAAATCTCCTCGTGAAGCTCCTCCGCGGGCGAGAACCGCTCCCAGAGGGCGGGGAGGTCCTCGTCCGGCTCGGAGAGGGCAACCTCCACCTCGAGGCGTTCGAAGAACGGCAGGTCGATGCTCTCCGAAAGCCGGTGTTTCAGGTCCGCAATGCCTTCGAGAAAGGCCGTCATCGCGGCCTCGGTGTCGGTCGGGACCTTCACCTCACCGAGGAGCTGCCCAAGGCTTCCGTAGAACCGGATGCCTCCGGTCTCCACGGAGGAGCTGCGGCCAGGATAGACTTCCTCCATCTGGTAGTCCTGCGCGAGGGGTCGGAACTCCTCGTCGAGGAGCACGACTCGGCCGGCGTCATAGGCGCGCAAGCGGAACGCGTCGCCCGGGACGAAACCCAGACGAACCTTGTCCTTCGGCAACCCCAGCCGAATCCGCATCACCTCATCGGCGGGCGCCACGCTCGGCACCCAGGAGCAGCGGTGCTCGAGAGCGGAGTCACCCGCGGACACCTCCGGAACCAGGATCTCGACCTCCGCCACCGACGTTCCCAAAAGGCGTGGCAGCAGGACCTCGACCGCGTAGTGGTACGCCTGTTTGTAGGCGGGGATGAGCGTCAGGCGAACGTCTTCCAGTCCGTGGGCCGCGAGCTGCTGCCGCATCCGCCCCGAGATCTCGTGGCGCACATCCTCCGTCTCCGAGGCGAAGACCTCCACGGCCGCGGGCAGCTCTCCGCCCTTCTTGAGGAGGTCCTGGAGCGCTAGGAGCAAACGCTCTCCCTCCCAGGGCACCGACCACGTCCGCTCGAAGAGGACCTCCTCCTGATGCTCCGCTCGCGGCGCGCGGTGCAGCCGCAGTGGCCGCTCCGCATAGCTCGGGACCGCCGCCAGCGCCTTGAAGAGCGCAATTCCACCGGAGCTGGCAGGCAGGCGCAACCGGCCGTCCGCGCCGAGCCGGACTGCGTCCTCCACTGCCTCGGCATAGGCGGCGGGCTTCTCTTCTCCCGGCCGGAGGAGGAACGGCAGGGGCAGTTGCTCGACGGCTGAG
Source organism: Bacillota bacterium (assembly GCA_021793645.1). GTDB lineage: Bacteria > Bacillota > Sulfobacillia > JAJZYS01 > JAJYTV01 > JAJYTV01. Next base: position 10,537 of record JAJYSJ010000014.1, on the reverse strand, counting down.
ATGCCCTGACGCACTGCCCATGTCGTGAAGGCCAGAACCCACAATGCGGACACGGTCGCCGGGACGGCGACGCGACCGATCAGCCCAGGTTGCCCGGGAAGGGCGGCTAGGGGATCCAGAGCCGCCTCGCCGACCGCGGCAAGGGGGTCTATAGCCACCTGGAACTCTTGCCCGCCGGTGCCGCGCGCGACGATGGCCTGCCCTTTCCAGGCAATCTCGACAATGTCGCCTGGAAGGTCGAGCGGGCGCGCCAGCGCCCGCTCGAGGGACACGGCGGACGCTTCATCTGACCAGTCGAGTCTAGCGCGGTCACCCGCGAGCGCGTAGAGACGTGCGCCATCCACTGAAGCTCTTCTTACCTCAATGCGCAGCTTCGCCGCCTCGCCGTCCCATGCGAGGCGGCGAAGGAATGTCTTCCGGCGCGCAAGCGCTGCGAGCCAGTCGGGAAGGCCGAGCAGGGCGCCGGCGGGTGTCCCCGTCTCCACATCGATGGCGATGTCGAAGGCGCCCTCCGGTGCCGTCCTCGGCAGGAACTCCGTGAGTATAGCTGTGTCCAAGCCCATGCCTCCTTCAGTGTCGGCGCGAGGGGTCCATGACGTCCCGCAGCCAATCCCCGAGGAGGTTGAACCCGAGGACGCTCAGGAAGATCGCAAGCCCCGGGAAGACCGTGAGCCACCACGCGGTCTGCACGTAGTTGCGCCCGTCGGCGACCATCGCTCCCCAGGACGGGGTCGACGGGCTGATGCCCAGTCCCAAGAAGCTGAGACCGGCCTCGAGAAGGATGTTTACCGCGATGTTCATCGTCGCGATGACGATGATCGACGCGGAGATGTTCGGTAGCACATGGCGGAAGAGGATCCGCGCGTCCGAGCCGCCAGTCGCCTTAGCCGCAGTCACGTAGAGCATCTGGCGATGCTGCAGCGTCTGGCTGCGCACTATGCGCGCGTAATCCGTCCAGCCGGAGAGCGCCAGCACCGCGACCACCTTCCAGAGGCCGGGGCCGGAGATCGCCATCAGGGTGAGCGCCATGAGGATGAATGGGAACGCCATTTGCAGGTCGGTGAGACGCATCAGGAGTTCCCCGATCCTGCCGCCGAAATAGCCGCTGTAGAGGCCGATCAACGTGCCGATGACGAGCGAGGAGATCACCGCGAGCAGCGCGATGTCCACGGAGACGCGCGCTCCGGCGAGGATCATTCCGAGGACGTCGCGGCCGAGATAGTCGGTGCCAAGAGGGTGCACAAGCATACCGCCGTGCAGGAAGAAAGGCGGTGTAAAAATATGTGCAAAGTCGATGGAGGTGGCCACGTGCGGCGCGAGCCAGGGTCCTAAGACAGCCGCGAAGAGGGTGAGGAGCACGAACAGCGCACCTGCGATCGCACCGGGGCTCCGGAAGAACTCCCGCAGCACACGCGGGGCCGCCTTGATCTTTGAAGGAGTTTCCGTTTGCGGGTTCACTTCCGGACGGATCATCGCACGTTCACCTACTCCAGGTGAATTTGCGGGTCTAGGAGCAGGTATGAGAGGTCGACCAGGAGATTCATCAGCACGAGGAGCGCCGCGGTGACGATGACGATGCCCTGTACTAGGGGGAAGTCGCGCTGCTCGACGGCGGTCAGCGCGAGGCTGCCGATGCCGGGCCAAGCGAAGACGACCTCCACGAAGACGATGCCGCCGAGTAGCAGTCCGAAGGTGGACCCCATGTAGGTGACCACCGGGATGAGGGCGTTGCGCAACGCGTGGCGGAAGATCACGACTCGCTCTACTAGCCCCTTGGCGCGCGCGGTGCGCACGTAGTCCTGCCGCAGCGTTTCGAGGAGGCTCGACCGGATAAGGCGGCTTTGGATGCCGGCCAGGATCAGCCCGAGCGTCACGGACGGCAGCACCAGTGACTGCACGGTGCCGTAGCCGGACGCCGGAAACCAGTGCAGGCCCACCGAGAAGATGGTGATCAGCATGATCCCAAGCCAGAAGTTCGGGAAGGAGATGCCGAACAGGGCGAATACCCGCCCCACAAGGTCGATCGCCGTATTCGGCCGGAGTGCAGAGATGATGCCGACCGGGAAGGCGATCAGCGCACCCACCAAGATCCCCGCGACAGCGAGGACGGCAGTCGCCCCAAGCCGGCTGGCGATCAGTGAACTGACCGGCTGGCCCGTGGCGTATGACACGCCGAGGTTCCCGTGCAGCACTCCGACGACGAACAGATAGTACTGAACCCAGATTGGACGGTCGAGCCCGAGTGCGTGACGCAGGGCGTCGATCGCCTGCCTTGTCGGCTGGCCGGACTGCAGCATCGCCGCGGCCGGATCGCCGGTGAGGCGAATGGTCACGAAGACGATGACCGAGACGACGAACAGCACGGCGAGAGAATGAAAGATACGCCGGATGATGTATCCTGCGAGTCCCAAGATCTTGTCACCTCGGCTTCCTTCGGGCCTCGGGTCCGCTGGAATCCCGGGGCGCGGTGCGGGCTGGGGGGCCGCCGTACGGCTGTACGCCGCCAGAGGGAGCGGCGTACAGCCACATCAGATGGGGGGCGCTTCTACTGAACGGAGACCGGCCAGAGCCAGAGACGGTCGTCGGGCGGAGCTACGAAGCCGCGCACGCGGCTATCGGTCGCCCAGAGGTTCTCCGTGTTGTAGAGCGGGATGCCGACGACCTGGTTGTGCAGGATCTGGTCGAGCTTGTAGAAGTCCTGCAGCCGACTGGAGGTGTTAAGAGTACTCCGCTCGGCGTTGATGAGCGCCGTGACCTGCGGGTTCGAGTAGGTCGGGTTCCAGAACTGCTTCGGGGTGTAGAGTAGCGCCGCGGTGTTGTCGAAATCGAGCGTCCAGCCGCCCCATTCGAATTCCCAGAGGGCTCCGGCCTTGCCGTGACCGGCAGGGATCAGGGTGTTGTAGAAGGTGTTGGTGTCGAACGGCTGGAGATTGGTCTTCAGCCCGACCTGCTGGAGGTATGCGGCGACGGCCTGCGCGACCTGCTGGAATGTCGAGTCGCTGCCGTCGTAGCCGAGCGTGATGGTGGTGCCAGGCTTGACCCCGGCAGCCGAGAGCAGCTTCTTGGCCTGGGTGGGGTCGTACGGATACGGCTTCAGCTTCGGGTCGTTGCCGAAGGAGAGCGCGCTCTGGAAGGTGGAGATCGGTGCGGCGTAGCCGTGGAGGACGCTCTTGATAATCGCCTTCATGTTGATCGCTTCGGCGATTGCTTCCCGCACCTGAAGCTTGTTGGTCGGGTAGACGCTGAAGTCGGTGCCGAGCTCGAAGACTGTCGGCGACTTCACCGGGTAGAGGTGCAGCGAGGAGTTCCCGGTTACGATGGATGCCTGTGCTACCGGAACGCCCTGCATGATGTCGATGCTACCCGTCTGGAGGTCTGCAAGCCGCGTCGAGTCCTCGGGGATGAACTGGTAGATCACCTTCGAGAGTTTTGCAGGACCGCGCCAGTACTTACCGAAGCGCTGGAGGACGAGTTCCGACCCCTTGACGTACTTCACGACCTTGAACGGGCCGGTTCCGATCGGGTGTGTTCCGAAGTAGGTGCTGCCGTGCTTCTGGATGTACTTCGGCGGCACGATCATCGCGCCGTAGCCCGCGAGCTTGGTGATCAGCGTCGGGTCAGGGTGGCTGAGGAAGAACTCAACCTGATAGGAGCCGAGAGCCTCGACCTTCTGGATCGCGTTGTAGTTCGCGTACTGCGGTCCTTTCTGACCCTGGGGTCCGAGCAACCGGTCGAACGTGAAGACAACGGCCTGCGCGTTGAAGTGCTCACCGTCTTGGAAGAGAACGCCCTTCCGCAAATTCATGACGAGATGATCGCTGTTTTGCCAGTGCCATGAGGTGGCGAGGCCGGGCTCGATTTTGAGCGTTGGTGTACGGAAGACAAGGCCGTCGAAGACGTTCGAGGCGATTTCGCCCCAAGCCAGCGTGAACGTTGCGATCGGGTCGAGGTTGTTGGGGTCGCCATACTGGTCGCCGATCACGAGGGTGCCGCCTGAGGACGAGGATGCCGCCTGAGGCGGGGTACTGGTACCACAGCTGGCCACACCGAAGGCAAGGGTCAGGACGGAGGCAAGGGCCAAGAGCCTTTCCTTGCGGAACACGATCAGTCTCACCCCTTCTCACACAACAGACCTTATGGTCCGCCTGATGGACCCGTTTGTTCGTTGTGTGGAAGGCAAATTCCTTTAGGTCATCGAAAGAGGATTATCGTTGTCGAACGTGTGATCGCTTCGATAGTGTACGTGGCACTCCCCTTCGTAGGCGACCTGTCAAAATCCCACGCGTTTGAAGGAGGACGACATGACGGTCAGCGGCGGTCTCGGTGCGATCGAGAAGGCGCTCTACCTCCTCGACTTCTTCGGTCAGGGACAGAGCACCCAGAGTCTCACCGAACTCTCCAAGGCGTCCGGTGTCAGCAAGGCGACCTGCCACCGCACGCTCCGGGTACTCCAGCAGTATGGACTTGTGGATCGCGAGGGCGACGGCTATCGCCTTGGTTACCGCATCCTCGAACTCGCTGCCCATGTCAAGAGCTCTGTCGAACCCTGGAACGTCGGCATGGACCTGATGGACAGATTGCGCGACGAGGTCGACCAGTCGGTGCAGCTCGTCATCCGCGACGGCTGCCATGGCATCTACGTTGAGGTGCTACCTGCGTCGTCGCCCGCGCGGCTCTACATCCGGCCAGGGCGTCGCGCGCCGCTCTACGCCGGTGCCTCGACGCGCCTCCTACTGGCCGCGCTGGAAGACGACGAGGTGCTGGCCATCCTAGGAGAACTGAAGCTGCACCCTCTGACGGACCGCACTCCGCGGAGCGAGGCCGAGGTGCTCGCGAAACTTCGCACGGTGCGAGAGACGTGGTGCGCGCTCAGCCTTGGGGAGATGGAACCCTACTCCGCTGAACTCGCGGTGCCGATCATCGGTGCGCGCGGCAGGGTCGTAGGCGCACTGAGCGTCGCCGGCGCCGAGCGTCATTACCTCGGCAGGGAGAGTCTGCAGTCACTACTCGTGGCACTCGACGCAGCCGCGCTAGGCATCTCTCGCAGGCTCGGCTTTGACGTCGTCTGGCCGACAAGGCCCGAGGTGTTCCTCTCCCTGTGCGACGAGGGCAGCCCATTCCCTGCGGACAGCTCTCTGACCGAAACCGCCCCAAGAGCCTGAAAACGCGCCCAGATCCAGTGGCCGTGGTCGCCGATGCAGACGATGCGGCGCAGGCTTGGATCAGACGTTTCGTACAGTCCCCCGAAAAAACAACCGATATGGCGCAGCCCCTCGCGCCAAGAAGGCTGCGGGGGGCTGCGAGCGGGGCGTCAGGAAACGTGGCCTTGCAGGGCTTCCTCCTGCTGCATTTCCTCCGGTGAGAAGGCAAGGTCCAGGTCGAGCACGCTGGCGAGGCGCCCACCGACCTCGAGGATCGCGGACACGGACCGTACCGGCCCGGCGACGACCGTCTCGGGCGGCGGCTCCATCTTGTTGAGGGGGACGTTCAGGACCTCGGTGACGAGGTCAACGATGAAGCCGACCAGGCTGCCGCGCAGTTCGACGACCACCACCTGCGTCGCAGTCCCGGTGCTGTCGCCCAGGCCGAAGCGGCGCAAGAGGTCGACCGTCGGGATGACGCGGCCGCGCAGGTTGACGATTCCCACCACGTAGCCCGGTGTGCGCGGAACCCGCGTTTCCGGCTGCCTTGCGACGATCTCCTGCACGCGGGCAGCCTCCACGGCATACAGTTCGCCCTGCAGTTCGAAGAGCACCAACTGGACCTGCGTCACTTCGGCCACCTTCAGTCCTCCTCGCTTGCGCGCTACACCTGGAACCGCGTCAGCATCTCTCGGAGCTCCTGAGCCGTCCGCGCCAGCTCATTCGCCGTCGCATTGATCTCCTCGGCCGACGCGCCGACCTCTTCCGAGGTGGAGCTGACCTCCTGCACGGACGCAGCCGTGCTAGCGGAGATCTCGGCGACCGACCGGACTTGGCTGTTCACCCTTCCGACGAACGACGCGATCTCCTGTGTCGCGGCGGAGTTCTCCTCCGTCACGCTCGCGACCGACTCCATCGACTGCACTGCACCCTCGGCGCTGGCCGAAACCTGCTCCGCCGCCGCGGAGATGTCCTGCGCGTAGCCATTCGTCTCGCGCATGGCGTCTAGGATCGTGCGCAGCGCTTCTCCCGCGTGGCCGGCCCGCTGGGTGCCGTCGGCTACGCGGCTGCCGGAGGCTTCCATCGCCGACACCGCCGCCTTCACGTTCTGCTGGATCGTGCCGATCAGCTCGGCGATCTGCTTCGTCGCCTGGCTCGAACTCTCGGCGAGCTTGCGGACCTCGTCGGCGACGACCGCGAACCCCCTGCCGTTCTCGCCTGCCCGGGCCGCCTCGATCGCAGCATTGAGCGCAAGAAGGTTCGTCTGTTCAGCGATGCCGCCGATCACCTCGATGATCTCGCCGATCTGCGCGGAGGAGCGGCCGAGCACCTGCACGTGCTGCGCCGCCACGCCCGAGGTGTCGCGGATCTCCTGGATGCCGGCGATCGTCTGATCGACCGCCTTCCCTCCGTCCTCCGCCGCCTTCAGCGCGCGCGCTGCGGCGGACGAGACGTCCTGGGCGCCGCGGGCGACCTGGTCGATCGCCAGGGCCATCTGCTTGATGACGGCCGAGGTCTGGGCGACATCCTCAGCCTGGGTGCTTGCGCCCTGCGTCATCTGCAGGGTGGACATCTCCAGCTGGCTCATCACGCCTGCGGCGTCCTCGGCACTCGCGGACTGCTCGGTGGCCCCGCGCGCCACCTCCTGTACGGCCGACGCGATCTGCTGCGTCGCGTGCGCAACCTGGGCCGAGGTGGAGGCCGTCTGGCCGCTGGAGGCCGCGACCTGCTCCGCGGCATGGCCGATCTGGTTCAGGAGGGAGCGCAGATCCCGCACCATGCGGTTGAAGGCGCGCGAGAGGATTCCGACCTCGTCCGTGCCCTGCTCGCGCATCTCCCGCACGCGCAGGTCGCCCTGCGCAATCTTTTCAGCCGCCTCCGCAATCAGGACGATCGGACGGGCGATGGCCTTCGCCATGCCGAGGATCAGCAGGACGCCGATGACCGCGGCGGCGATCGCGAGGAAGATCTCCAGCATGAGGCTGCGCGTCGCCGACGCACTCAGCGCTGCGGAAGTCTGCCTGTCAATCTGTTGGCTCTGCTGAGCGACCTTCGCCACTGCCTGCTCCAGCTGTTGGCGCTCCTGCGTCGTGGATCGGAGGAGCTGGGTGGCCCCAGGGAGGTTGCCTGCGGTCAGGAGGGTCTGCGCCTCTTGCAGTGTGGATGTTTCGGTAGTGTACGCGAGGTGCAGCCGTCCGTACGAAGCTTTCTCCTGGGGCGTCGTCGAATAGCGGCCGACGGCGTCGAGCTGCACGTTCGCGTCGCCGAGCGCCGCAACGAAGCCGTTCGACTGCCCGACCTGTAGCGTTGCCTGCTGGTCCGCCTGCACCATCTTGAAGACGTCGGACTCCAGTTGCAGCGAGGCCATCTCACGGGGCATGACTGTGCCGAGAAGTGTGTCGTAGCTTGCGCGCTGCGCTCCGGCGGCCACGATGGCGTAGACAATGACACCGAATACGAGTACGCCGACGACCGCGGACGCGAGCATGAGCTTCAGGCCGATGCGTAGGTTTTGCATGGGGTTGTCTCCTCAGAAGCGGGCACTGTTGGCCTCCTCGTCTTCGACAAGATCCGAGGCCTTCCTGCATGAACTTGCCATTTGAGGGGGCCTGCTGCAAGGGTTTGCGGCTTTCAGGGTCGGGCCCGCGCCCTGTCCTGCACTCTGCAGGAGATCGTGCCGAAGACGGGCCGAAGGAACGAAGGTCGCCTTGATACAGCGCGGGAGGACCGAAATGGGCAGATCCCTGTCGTTCCTCTCCACCTTCTGCTCCACGAGTCACGGTCGCGGGGGTGGGTGCGACGCCGCCCTGCAACGTACAGGTCGCGTCCGTGCGGCGGCTGCGTCCTCTAAAGGCGGATTCCCACTCCGAAGCTGCTGTGAAGCCGCGCCTTTGCTGACCAGCAGCCGAGGACCGGATGAAGGTCAGTGGGCATGGCGCAGGCTTTGACCCTGCTACACCGGACTGCGAGAATAAGAGAGGCTTCTTTTGGGGGTGCGAGGCACGGTTTCTCTGCCGATCGCCTTCGTTGGCGGGATTCTCTCCTTCCTGTCTCCGTGCGTTCTGCCGCTCTTGCCCAGCTACCTCGCACTGCTCTCGGCCGGCAGCAGCCTGTCTTCCGGCCGCAGGATGCTGCACGCCCTCGGCTTCGTGCTGGGCTTCGCTCTCGTCTTCATCCTCTTGGGACTCTCCGCTACCGTGATCGGCCACCTACTCCTGCGGGAGCGCACCGTGCTGCGCTATGCAGGGGGCATCATCGTCATCCTGCTCGGCCTTTTCATGCTCGGGCTGCAGCCGTCCGTTCTCCTGCGCGACGCGCGCTTCCACTACTCCCCCGAACACCTCGGCTTTGGTTCTTCGATGCTCGTTGGCGCGTCTTTCGGCTTCGGCTGGACGGCCTGTGTCACTCCGTACCTCGGCACGATCCTGGTGCTCGCGTCACAGACCGCCCACTGGCAGGAAGGCGCAATCCTGCTCGCCGCGTACGCGCTCGGTCTCGGGGTGCCGTTCCTGCTGCTCGGCCTGCTCGCGGACCGCATCGTCTCCCGCCTGCGGGGACTGCAGCGCTACGGCCGCCTGATGGAGCAGGTCGGCGGCGCCCTTCTGATCGTGCTAGGCATCTTGATGATCTCCGGCGTCCTTGCGCGCCTCTCCGGGTTCGGAAGCTTCTTCTGACGCAGAGCGAGGAGGAGCTGGCGAGCCCGGAGCGGCGCGCCCAGCGGCGAAAGCGAGCGGGACAGCGATGGCCAGGGCGCCGAGGGCCCTGGCCGCTCTTTTGCGGGACGGCTCGAGTCGTCGCCCATGCCGGCTTAGCGCGCACTAGGCGCCGGACCGTCGTCCGCCGCCTAGGCGCGTTCAACGCACCTACCCCTGCTGCACCGCATCGATCGACCGCAGCACATGCCACGGGAAGAAGATGGACCGCTCGGCGCGGCGCACGAGGACACCCAGCTCGTCGAACCCGAGCAGGATGCCCTCCGCGGACGCCGCGTCAGCCCGTGCAAAGTTGAGACGGATCTCCTGGCCGATCAGGCTCTGCAAAAATGCCTTGGGCGGCTTCGGCATCTCCAAGTGGCTCGCCCCCTTGCGGCGACGATTTCGCCCTGAATGCCCGAGAACCTTCAGGCATCGCCGTTGGGTTCATCATCCTATCACGCGGAGACCTTGACCTTGAGGTCGAGGAGGAAGCGTCTTCCAGTTGTCGAATGGTGGGATATGGTATCTCGACACGAGCGAGCGTACCGGTTTCGGTGCTACCCGACCGCAGTGCAGCGGGCGATGCTCGCGCGGACGTTCGGATGCGTCCGCGTGGTATATAACTACGGCCTCGAGCTGCGGGCGGAGGCCTACAATGTGAGGGGGGAAAGGCTCGGTTACCGGGACCTCTCGGCGGCGCTTACCGCGCTCAAGAAGCGGGAGGACTACGCATGGCTTAGCGAGGTGTCCTCTGTGCCGCTGCAGCAGTGCCTGCGGCATCTCGAGCGGGCGTATCGCAGCTTCTTCGCGGGAAGTTCTCGCTACCCGCGCAGGAAGAGAAGGCATGACCGGCAGGCGGCGGAGTACACGCGCTCGGGGTTCCGCTTCGACGGGGAGCACCTCTACCTTGCGAAGATGGCGCAGCCGCTTCCCATCCGCTGGTCGCGCCGTCTGCGCGGCAGTCCCTCGACCGTCACGGTGACGCTGGACCGTGCGGGACGGTACTTCGTCAGCCTGCTGGTCGAAGAAGAGATCCACACCCTGCCGGTCGCACGCAAGACGGTCGGGATCGACCTTGGGCTCCTGCACGCCGTGACATTGAGCACGGGAGAGAAGGTGAAGGCAGATCGCTTCCTGCGGCGCGACGAGCGGCGCCTGCGCCATGCCCAGCGGAGCCTCGCGAGAAAGCGCAAGGGCTCGCGCAACCGGGAGAAGGCTAGACTGCACGTCGCAAGGATCCACGCGAGGATCGCCGACCGTCGCCGCGACTTCACCCACAAGTTGACCACCCGCCTGGTGCGCGAGAACCAAGCCATCTGCGCGGAGAGCCTTCGGGTGAAGGGCATGCTGAGAAACCGGCATCTCGCAAAGTCGATCGCTGACGCCAATTGGGGCGAACTCTTGCGACAGCTCAGATACAAGTCCTCCTGGTACGGGCGCACGTTCGTACAGATCGACACGTTCTATCCGAGTAGCAAGCAGTGCCATGCTTGCGGGCATGTTCTCGATGACCTCCCTCTCTCCGTCCGCTTTTGGACCTGCCCGAAGTGCAGGAGCTCCCATGATCGCGACATCAACTCCGCGCAGAACATCCTGGCCGCAGGGCTTGCGGCAGCTGCCTGTGGAGGGGCTGTAAGACCGGCGCGCACGAGTGCCGGCACGCTCCGCTGAAGCAGGAAATCCCCGGGGCGACCCTGGGAA
>JAJYSJ010000001.1 GCA_021793645.1 Bacillota bacterium | reverse complement strand
CGCTGCATCGGCCGGGGGCGCACCGCTTTCCATCATCCGGCAGTACTTCGAACACCAGGAGACCCCGCATTGAACGCTTCCCGGCCGCGCCTTATATCCTCGCCCTCTACGACGAGGTTTTACGGCGACGCTGATAATTTCGGCGCAGGAAGAGGCGATGGATCGGCCCCTGCTTTGGCGTCCACTCGAGAGCGCGCTCCGTTGCGTAGTCGCCCGCTGCGGAAGGGTGCGGCCTCGCTGCGACAAGCCCCCTTGCCTGCAGGGCTGTGGGGTTCCTCGTTGCATCGGGAAACTCCGCCGCCGACGTGGATCGTCCAGAGTGCGTCTTGGGAGGCCCCCTGATCTCACGCACCACGTGGATGGGACGCCATGGCCGAATGGGCCCCCCTTAAGAGGCCAAACGGACCGGATGCTTCGTGATATAGCTCACATCCATACCGATCCGCGATGAACCACGCTATGGGCATCGACTGGGGGGTGCTGATGGGACCGTCCTTGGCGGACAAGAATGCGCACCACGACATCCACGACGCAGCGCACACCGAGATGGATGCCGGCACGGAAGTGCTGCTCATGTCCGTCAGCAGCGGCGATGATCGGACGGCGCTGAGGGTCGCCTTCGCCCTGACAGATGGCTGGCAGCAACGGGTGCTCGCGCATGCCGACGCCGAGGAGGAGGATCTATTTCCGCAGGTGCTTGCGCGATTCCCTGCGCAGGCGGCTGCAGTTGCGGCCCTTAGGCGGGACCATGAACTTCTGCGGCTTCTGGTCGGAGAAGTTCGGCAAGTGCTGGAGCAGGAGGGCAAGGTCACGCCTTCAGTTCTGAGCCGCTTCTCGGCGCTCCTTCACCTGCAGCGCCTGCACTCGGACTTCGAGGAACAGAGATTCCTGCCCGAGATCGCCACTGTGACGCGCAGCTCGCATCGATCCTCGAAGGAGGAATAGCCGCCATGGCAAGGCGCGTGAACGCACTGGAGAACGCGCTCATTTATCTTCGGCGCGGCCAGCGTCTGAATGAGGGCTGGAGCGAGGAGAGCCCACGCGGGCGCGAGTGGGAAAAGCTCTATCGGAACCGCTGGCAGCACGACAAGGTCGTCCGCTCCACGCACGGCGTGAACTGTACCGGCTCGTGCAGTTGGAAGATCCACGTCAAGGACGGGATCATTACCTGGGAAACGCAGCAAACGGACTACCCGTCGCTCGGCGCGGACACACCGGAGTACGAACCGCGTGGCTGCCCGCGCGGAGCGAGCTTCTCCTGGTACGAATACAGCCCGCTGCGCATCAAGTATCCGTACGTGCGCGGCGCCCTCATCGAGGCGTGGCGGGCAGTGCGCCGCGAGGCGAAGGACCCGGTGCAGGCTTGGCGGATGCTTTCCTCTAGTCCCGAACACCGGGCAGCGTACACATCGCAACGGGGCAAGGGCGGCTTCGTCCGGGCAGGGTGGGATGAGATCTCCGAACTGATCGCCGCCGCCACGATTGATGCGATCAGGACGTACGGTCCCGACCGCGTCGTCGGGTTCACGCCGATTCCCGCGATGTCCATGGTTAGCTACGCCGCCGGCTCCCGCTTTCTTTCGCTGATCGGTGGCACAATCCTCAGCTTCTACGACTGGTACGCCGATCTGCCGATCGCCTCTCCGCAGATCTGGGGCGAGCAGACGGATGTACCGGAGAGCGCCGACTGGTACAACGCGGAGTACATGATCATCTGGGGCACCAACCTGCCGATGACCCGCACCCCCGACGCGCACTTCATGGTCGAGGCGCGCTACAAAGGGACACGCATCGCCGCTGTCAGTCCGGACTACGCGGAGTATGTCAAGTTCTCGGACCTTTGGCTTCCCGCGCGGGCGGGGACGGACGCAGCGCTCGCGATGGCGATGATGCACGTACTGTTGAAAGAGTTCTACGTTGACCGCGAGGTGCCGTATTTCCAGGACTACGCCAGGCGCTTCACGGACCTTCCCTTCCTGATCCGCCTCGTGAAGAGAGGCGATTCCTACTACGCCGACCGCTTCCTGCGGGCGGAGGATCTCGGCGAAGGCGGTGATGGAGGAGCATGGAAGACGGTCGTCTGGGACGAAAGCCGCGGGTGCCCCGTGTGCCCGCACGGCAGCCTAGGCCACCGCTGGGACGGATCGGGGAATTGGAACCTGCGCCTTGAGGCAGAGGACGAGAGTCCGATCTCTCCATCCTTGAGCTTCCTTGGGTCCGAGGATCGCACCGTGGCCGTCGATTTCCCCTACTTCGGGAACGGGATCGGCGAGTCACTGCAGCGTCATGTCCCGGTGAAGGAGCTTCCGTCAGGCGGAGGGGCGGTCCTCGTCACGACTGTCTTCGACCTCCTCCTTGCGAGCGTCGGCGTAGGTAGAGGCCTCCCCGGCGACTACCCCCTAGATTACGACGACCCTCGCCCGTACACGCCGGCGTGGCAGGAGGCGATCACCGGGGTCGATCGGAAGCTCGCCATCCAGGTTGCCCGAGAGTTCGCGCAGTCCGCCGAGCAGACGAACGGACGCGCCATGATCGCCATGGGCGCCGGCATCAACCACTGGTACCACAGCGATGTGACGTATCGCGCCATCGTCGGCCTCGTCCTGCTCGCTGGATGCCAAGGAGTCAACGGGGGCGGCTGGGCGCACTACGTCGGGCAAGAAAAGGTGCGGCCGCTCGAAGGTTGGAGCACCATTGCCTTCGCCGGGGACTGGGTTGAGGCCGCGCGGCAGCAGAACGGTACGTCCTTCTTCTACTTTGCGACAGACCAGTACCGCTACGAGGATCTCGACACGAAGGAACTGGTCTGGCCGGGCGGCGGCCGCTTCGGCAGCATGCACCCCGCGGACGTGAACGCCCTTGCGGCGCGCCTGGGCTGGCTGCCCTCGTACCCCCAGTTCCGCGAGAACTCGCTCGAGACGGCTCGGCGGGCGCGCAGCGAGGGCGAAAGCGATGCCACGGCCCTGGAGTCTGTGGTCAACCGGCTGAAGTCCGGTGACCTCGAGCTTTCGGTTGATGCGCCGGATCTCGAGGAAAACTTCCCGCGCGTCTTCTTCCTCTGGCGAGCGAACCTCCTTACGTCGAGCGGCAAAGGACACGAATACTTCCTAAGGCATCTCCTCGGGGCAGACGGACACATCCTCTCGGATGAATCCAAGGGACGGCGGCCCGAGACGGTGCGCTGCGATGGGGAGGCACCCAGGGGGAAACTGGATCTCCTGATCGACATCGACTTCCGCATGACAGGAAGCGGCCTCTACTCCGACATCGTGCTGCCGGCTGCCACCTGGTACGAGAAGCACGACCTGAGCTCAACCGACATGCACCCGTTCGTCCACCCGTTCAACCCCGCTATATCGCCGCCCTGGGAGACCAAAAGCGACTGGGACACCTTTCTCGCGATTGCCCGGAAGTTCTCCGAACTGGCCAAAGACCACCTCCCGGCGCAGGAGGATCTCGTGATGGCGCCGCTCCTGCACGACACGCCGCAGGAGCTGGCACAGCCGTTCGGAGAGGTTCGAGACTGGCGAAGCGGAGCGGTGGAGCCCGTCCCTGGGCGAACGATGCCGCGCCTGCTCTTCGTCCCGCGCGACTATCCCCACGTCTACGAGCAGATGACAACCCTCGGCCCGCGCGCCGCGCAGCAGATCGTCTCCAAGGGCATCGCCGTCCCGAGCGGGGAAGCCTATGAAGCGCTTGGCAAGGAGATCGGGAGGAGCCGCCGCGAGGGACCAGGCAAGGGAAGACCGTCCCTCGACACCGCGGAGAAGGTCGCCAATGCCATCCTGGCCCTCTCGGGTGCGACGAACGGCCGGCGGGCGCAGGCCTCGTGGAAGGCGCTCGAACCCTCGACCGGGCTTTCGCTCGGCGATGTGGCGAAGGGCCGGGAGGAGGACGCCTACACCCTCAAGGAACTGACGGCGCAGCCGCGCCTAGCGATCGCTGCGCCCGTCTGGAGCGGCCTTGAGGCGCATGGCCGGCGCTATGCGCCGTTCACGGCGAACGTCGAGCTCCTGATCCCCTGGCGGACGCTCACCGGTCGCCAGCACTTCTACGTCGACCACGAGGTGATGCTCGACTTCGGCGAGGGACTGCCTCTCTACCGTCCGCCGCTTGCCCAGCTGCCGTTCCCCGTGGGACAGGAGATGCCCGTCGAAGGCAAGCAGCTGACGCTGCGCTACCTGACACCGCATGGCAAGTGGGGAATCCACTCGACCTACGGCGATACGTTGACGATGCTCACCCTCTTCCGCGGCGGGCCGACGATCTGGCTCAGCCCGAAGGACGCCGAGGTGCTCGAAGTCAAGGACAACGACTGGGTGGAGGCGCTGAACCGCAACGGGGCGGTTGCGGCGCGCGCCGTCGTCAGCCACCGCATACCCGCGGGCGTTGCGATCATGTATCACGCGCAGGACCGGACGATCGCGGTGCCGGCCACGAAGGCCACAGGGGACCGCGGCGGCGCCCACAACAGCCTTACGCGCGTGCTGCCAAAGCCCACCCACATGATCGGCGGCTACGCGCAGCTCAGCTACGGCTTCAACTACTACGGCCCGACCGGCCATCAGCGCGACGAGATGACAGTCGTGCGGCGTCTTGGGGAGGTGGACTGGCTTGAAGATTAAAGCCCAGGTCGCCATGGTGATGAACCTCGACAAGTGCATCGGTTGCCACACCTGCAGCGTCACCTGCAAGAACACCTGGACGAACAGGTCCGGCGCCGAGTACATGTGGTTCAACAATGTGGAGACGAAGCCCGGCGTCGGGTATCCGAAGCAGTGGGAAGACCAGGAGCGGTACCGAGGAGGCTGGGTACTTCGCGGGGGGAAGCTCACGCTGCGCGCGGGCGGCCCGATGGAGAAGCTCGTGCGCATCTTCCATAACCCGGACCTTCCTGAGATCGACGACTACTACGAGCCCTGGACCTACGACTACGACAAGCTGATCGACAGCCCTTCGCGCAAGCACCAGCCGGTCGCCCGGCCGAGATCGTTGCTCTCCGGCGAGCCGATGGACGCGCCGCAGTGGGGGCCGAACTGGGAGGACGACTTGGCGGGCGCTCCGGAGCACGCACTGGGAGACCCCAATCTGAAGGGCCTCGCAGAGCATGTGGCTTTCGAGTACGAGCAGGCATTCATGTTCTACCTTCCCCGCATCTGCGAGCACTGCCTGAACCCTTCCTGCGTCGCTGCCTGCCCATCCGGCGCGATGTATAAGCGCGAGGAAGACGGCATCGTGCTCGTCGACCAGGACGCCTGCCGCGGCTGGCGCTTCTGCGTCAGCGCCTGCCCGTACAAGAAGGTCTACTTCAACTGGCAGACCCACAAGGCGGAAAAGTGCACCTTCTGCTACCCACGCATCGAGGCCGGACTTCCGACCGTATGCTCGGAGACTTGCGTCGGGCGCATCAGGTATCTGGGCGTCGTCTTCTACGATGCGGACCGCGTGAAGGAAGCCGCGTCCGTGCCTGACGAGAAGGACCTATTGCGCTCGCAGCTCTCCGTCTTTCTCGATCCGCATGATCCCGAGGTGATCAGGGCGGCACATGCGGCGGGCATCACGGATGCTTGGATCGATGCGGCGCAGAAGTCGCCCGTCTACAAGATGGCCGTCGAGTGGGGGATTGCGCTCCCGCTGCACCCGGAGTACCGCACGCTTCCGATGGTCTGGTACGTGCCGCCGCTCAGTCCGATCATGACTCACGTGGAGGAAGCCGGGCCAGCTACGACGGCCGCGGAAATTCTGCCCGCGATCGAGCACATGCGCATTCCCATGGAGTACCTCGCGAATCTCCTTGCGGCCGGTGACGTCAGCGTCATCCGGACAGTGCTGCAGAAGCTTGCGACGATGCGGGCATTCCTGCGCAGCCGGAACCTCGGCATGCCCGAGGACCCGCAGCTTCTTCAGGCGGCGGGGCTTACCGCAGAGAAGGTCGAGGACATGATGCGGCTTCTGGGCATCGCGAAGTACGATGAGCGCTTCGTCATCCCGACGGCGCGCCGCGAGGGAGAGGCGGACCTGCAAGCGCTGCAGGGCGGCTGCAGCCTCGACGACGTGCTGCCTCCGGAGGGGGCCTTCACGAAGGGACGCCGGACGATCGAGATCCGGCAGGTTGGAGAGGAGCACGGGAGATGAACGAGCGGACGGCGCTGAAAATCGGAGCGCTTCTTCTGGGCTATCCGGATCCAGCGCGTCTGCGCGCGGTGGCGGAGGCGCTGCCGAATCTCCCGGATCTTTCCGGGCGGGAACCGCTGCGCCAGTTCCTTGCGGCTGCCCAGGCACTCCCGCCGACGGAAGCGGAGGCGCGCTACGTCGAGACCTTCGACTTCCGAGAGGAGCTGTCGCTCTACCTCACCTTTCAGGAACTCGGGGATGGACGGGATCGCGCGCAGGAGCTGCTCTCGCTGAAGGAGGAGCTGCGACGCGGCGGTTTCGAGTGCCCCGAAGAAGAGCTGCCCGACTACCTGCCCCTAATGCTCGAGTTCCTCGCCGAGCGGCCTCCGGAGTGCGAAGATCGCGGCCTTTCACTGCGCGTCGCGCGTGCGCTGCGAGGGATCGCCGGGCGCATGGACCCGCAGGCCCTGTACCTGCCGCTGCTCCAGGCGATTCTAGTGGCGCTGCCGGCCGTGGCGGAAGGTGATGAGCCAGAGGCGCCAAGAGGCGACGAAGAGGACCGTACGCTTCCGTATCCGGTCCGCTACCTCTAGTGAACTTGGAAGGTGATGGCATGAACGAGTTCCTCTTCGTCGTCTATCCCTACCTCAGCCTCACCTTGCTGGTGGTGGGAACGCTCGCGCGCTACAACTACGACCAGATCGGCTGGACGTCGAAGTCGAGCGAACTTCTGGAGAAGCGGCTCCTCCGCGTCGGGAGCCTGCTCTTCCACTGGGGGATCATCTTCGTCTTTTTCGGCCACGTCGCGGGGCTGCTCATTCCCATATCCGTCTACCAGGCACTCGGCATCTCAGAGCATCTCTACCATCTTGGCGCCATGGCGATGGGCGGCCTGACGGGTCTCATGACCCTTGCGGGATTAGGAATTCTTCTGCTGCGGCGGCTGGGAGTACGGCGTGTCATGCGGAACACGGCGCCAGCCGATTGGGCAGCGCTTGGCTTTCTGATTGCCACGGTGGCCATGGGGCTTTTGATGACGCTCGGATACAACGTCACGCACCTGCCCTACGAGTACCGCACAACGGTCGGCCCGTGGATCCGCGGTGTCCTCCTGCTGCATCCGGACGCCGGACTCATGGCCGGTGTGCCGCTCGTACTGAAGATCCATATCCTGACCGCTTTTGGCCTCTTCGCGATCTCTCCCTTTACACGGCTTGTGCACATCTGGAGTCTGCCGCTCGCGTATCTCCGACGCGCGCCGATGCAGTACAGAAGGAGGGGCGTCGTCTCGCCTGTCGGTGATGCGGGAAGAGACGGAAGCGACTGAGCGGCGTGGACGCAGGCACATTCTTCATTTCAGGGGGGTCAACGCATGGCAGACGCAAGAGACGACGGCGCGCTCGACGAGCGCAAGCTCCAGCTTCTTCAGGCGGATCGCGAAGATCTTCGCACAGTCCTTCTGATGCGCTTTGGGGGCGTGCCCGCCGACGTGGAAGAGAAGATCATGGCCCTGCAGGACATCGAGCAGACCAACCGGCTGGTCCTGGTGGCCGCGAACGCACCCGATCTGCAGGCGTTGCGCAGCGAGATCTCCTCGGAGATCCCCGCGTTTCGTATCCTTTCCGAGGCCTTTGAGCCCAAGAAGTAGCCGAGAGCTTACCGGCATGCGAAGGAGTATGCTCCATGCAACCTGCAGGTTCGCGGCCGCACGCCCAAATGGCGCTGACGAACCTTTATCCCGGCTACTTTGCGTTCGTGATGGCGACCGGTATCGTGTCCACTGCCGCGGACCTGTTCCAGCTGCAGTTCTTTTCGCTTCTGTTGCTCCTGCTGGCAACGGTCGGCTACGGCGTCCTCATCGTGCTGTACGTCTGGCGCCTGATTGCGTTTCCTCAAGAGACCCGCGAGGATGCGATCAATCCGGGCAAGGCGTTCGGCTTTTTCACGTTCGTCGCGGCATCCAATGTACTCGCGGTACGCTACGTTACGGCCGGGGATCTGCGCATCGCCGTCCTGCTGGGTGGCATCGGGGCGATTGCCTGGCTGGCACTGACGTACACGATTCCGCTCGGTCTGATGCTGGGTTCCTCTGACCACCGCCTGGGACCGAGCGTCAATGGATCGTGGCTGATCTGGGTCGTCGCAACGCAGTCTGTGTCGACGGTCGCGTCCGTGTTCGCCTCCACCGGCGGCTCGCAGGCTGCGCTGCTCGCATTCCTTGCCGCAACGTACTGGGCGATCGGCACGATCCTGTACCTTGTCCTGATCACGATCATCACAGGGCGCCTGCTGCTGTCCGGAATGTCGGCGGCGGAACTTACGCCGCCGTACTGGATCAACATGGGGGCCACGGCGATCTCCGTGCTCGCCGGCGCCCGTCTACTTGCTGTGCCCTTGCCCGCGGAGCTGGCAGCCTTGCAGCCGGTGGTGTTGGGGATATCCTTCATGCTCTGGGCCTTCGGGAGCTTTTGGATCCCTGCCGTGGTCCTCTTTGGCGTGTGGCGCTACGGTGCCGCCGGTCAACCTCTCGCCTACGAACCAGCGCTTTGGAGCATGGTCTTCCCGCTGGGCATGTACGGAACGGCAACCGATCTCTTCGGCAAGACGGCCGGGCTCCCGTGGCTGCCCCAAATCGCGTGGGGTGAGGTGTGGTTCGCGTACGCGGCGTGGGTGATCGTCTTCCTGGGCATGATCACAGCCGCCTGGCGGCGCAAGGCGCTGGGAGGAAGACCGAGCGGCATCGGATAGGATCCGAGACCGGCCTGATGGCAGGGCAGACTCCGCAGGCATGCGCTGACGCGGGCCGAAGGGGTGCGCAAGCCAGGGCCTCGCCGCCCCTCGCGTGCGGAGAGGAGACGGACGGCTGAAGCGGACGCCGCCCTATGATGTGGACGCGTGCGAGTCGAGGCTACCCCCGTTCGGGCGCGGGGTCGATGCGCATCGATGGGCCCTGCTCGGACCGCGTGGCCTCTTCCTGGCAGATGCGGATGAAGGCCTGTGCGGAGCGGGGGAGGTACGAGCCCTTGCTCGTGATGATCTGCAGCTGCCGGTACGGGCGCGACCTGAGGTGCAGCGCCCGCAGAAGGCCAAGCCGCTCCTCCTGCACGACTGCCATGCGCGGGGCGAGGCTTACCCCCATCCCAATCTCGACGAGTCCCTTGATCGCCTGGATGCTCGACATCTCCTGGGCGATCCGGGGCGAGAATCCTGCCTGTCTACAGGCCTCGAGGAGGACGCTTCGCAGGCTGAAGCCGGGCTCCAGCACGATGAAGGACCGGTCCGCCAGTTCCGCGAGGTCGATCTCGTCGCGGCCGGCGAGGGAGTCATCGACGGGCAGGATCGCGAAGATCTCCTCCGCGAGCAGGGGGGCGATCTCGATCTGCGGATGGGGCTGCGCGTTTGTGACCACACCAAGGTCGAAACGGTGCGCGATGACGCCATCGACGATGGAACTGGCGCGTGACTCCACGACGCGCAGGTCCACGTTGGGGAACGCCTGGCGGAAGGTCTTGATCACGGTGGGGATGAGGTGCGCGGTGATCGAGGGCATGGTTCCGAGCACCAGTTGTCCCCGCTGCAGTCCCGCCAGCTCGTCGATCGCTTCGCGGATCTCCCCCACATGACGCAAGATCTGACGCGCGTGCGGCAAGACCGCCCGCCCGACGTCCGTCAGCCGCACGCCGCGCGGTAGCCGGTCGAACAGGGGATAGCCGAGTTCCTTCTCGAGCGCCCTGATCTGGGTGCTGACGGAAGGCTGCGCCACCAGCAGCGCCTGCGCCGCATCCGTGATGCTGTTCCGATCCGCCGCTGCCACAAACATGTCGAGCTGCCGAAGCTCCATGTTCCTACCTCCCTTGCGTACGCGGACAGCGCGACCTGTCGGTCGGCTTGGGCCGCCTCCTGCGGAGCCGTCAGGGGGGCTCGAGAGGACGCGTCTAGGGCGTCTGCGCGAGCCTGCCATAGGTAGCGGCTATGGCGTTGGGTACAATCAGGTATTAGACATATATGGATCCGACTCCTATCGTAGAGGTGCAGGGAATGCAGCCCTGATCACCGATCTTGACAGTCCATTTCGGGCGACTAGGAGGAAGTAGTGATGATCAAGAACGAGACTACCTCTAGAGCCCTTTCGCAGACGCCGTACGTGGTCCCGCGCGGGTCGCGGCGCACAGGTGTGTGGCAACGGCTGGCGGAAGGATGGGTTCGGGCGTGGCACCGCTCCCGCCTGGAGTATGCCATCGACGAGAAGGTACGGCGCCAGTTCATGCACAAGCCGGCCGAGCCGGGCGATGTGGTGTTCGTCAACCAGATCGTCGAGGAGATCTCCCGCGGCAGCATGCGGTAGCCCGTGGCGCGGGAACCGTACTGAGACAACTGACAGTAGACAAACGGCGCGTATTCAGGTCCGCACCGGCACTGGCGAGTTTGCTCGCCGGTGCCGGTTTCGGTGTATGGCCGCTCATCGGCAGCCTAGGCAGCGGGACCTCTCGCCTTCTCGAAACGGCCTTCCACTATGGTCCAGGAAGGTGGCGTGCGGGCGCTCACGGGCGAGTGGGTGGATCCATCTGCATCCACGGGGATACGCCGGGGGCCGCGCCTGCGCGCGGCCTGTAGCGGGAATCGCGGTACGGCCGCTCGCGGAGTTCCGGGGCCACTAGTCGCGTCTGAGCCTTTGGCACCGTGGGGAGGAACTAGCGTGGTGCAACACGCCGGCCGGCGTCATCGTCGATGCGAGCCACAGTTTGAGGCTGGGGTCGTCGGTGTGAGGGAAGCGAAGACGGATTATACAACCGCAACCCAGGGACGGCCCGCCTGCCAGCGCACATCGACGCCGATCTCGAACGCCTCGGTGAGGCGGCTGCTTGTCAGCACCTCGCCCTTCGCACCCGCGGCAAGTATCCGTCCTTCCTTGATCAGGAGAGCGTGGGTAACGATCGGCAAGATCTCCTCGACGTGGTGCGTCACGTAGACCAGAGTCGGCCCACCCTCGCGCTTGCCGAGGAGCTGAATGGCGGAGAGCACCTGCTCGCGCGCCCTGAGATCGAGACCCGTGCACGGTTCGTCAAGGATCAGGAGTTCGGCTCGCGCCATCCACGTCCGGGCGAGTAGGATGCTCTGCTGCTCGCCCTGGGAGAGTGTGCGGAAAGGCCGTTCGGCGATCCTTTCGCCGCCGAACGCTGTGAGGATCTCGCGCGCGGCCGTTACATCCTCTTCTTTCGGGGTGTTCCAGAGTCCGATCACGGCGTACCGGCCGCTTACCACGACCTCTAGCGCTGTCTCGTCCGGACGGACCGAGGTGACGTGTTGTCCGAGCGACGAGCTGACCCAGCCGATGCGCTTGCGCTGTTCGCGGATGTCGATCTCGCCGTAGCGCCCGCCGAGGACCTCTACCGTGCCTGTCGTCGGCCAGATGTAGCCGTTGACGATGTTGAGCAGGGTCGTCTTGCCGGCGCCGTTCTCACCGATGATGGCCCAGTGCTCGCCATGCTTTACGGTCCAGTCGATGTCTTTCAACACTGCTTCGGTCCCACGCCGGTATCCGACTGCCCGTAGATGAATCACCACCGCCAACATCGCACACTCCCTGCAAACCCGACGACCGCCGATGCCGGGGTGGTAGGGTAATCAGTATGTTGGCATCTACTATATGGGAGCCGCATGGCTGCTGCAGCATTTCTTTGCTCTGTGAACGCGTAATTTGTGAATGCTGCAGATTTCTATTGGCCATTGAGGCTGCGTCCGGACGTGAGATGAAAGTGAGCATCCCGAGGTTCCCGTCGCCCTCAGCGGGGAAGGGCTGACGCTCCACCCTGGATCGACCCGCATGTCTGATCGGCCCTGCTTCGGAGTTTGTGCAGACCATAGACGGCACTGCGCGATGCATGGAGCTGGGGTCCAAGATATCGAGCCATCGCGGCTCAGGCGGCGCCATCAGGGGTTGTCTGCGGCTTAGAAGGGCTGAGAAGCCGCTATGGGGTGTCAGGTTCCCTCTTCGCGACATAATCTACTCCGGCAAGGGTCCGCTGAGAGAGCATATCAAGAGGGGGAACCGACGTTGGCCCTGTTCGAGACGACGTTCCCGCCGTACGTCCCATTCGGCAGCCGCACCCTTTCGCTGCAGACCCCGCAGCAGCGCGGCACCGATGTGGCGGTCTTTCAGGCTGTCTACAACCTGATGCTCCAGACGATGAACCCACCACTCGGCCCGATCGGCTCCCCGATCACGCTGGACGGCATCTTCGGGCCTAACTCGCGGCAGGCGGCGATCAACATCCAGTCCTACTTCGGCCTCTCTCCGGACGGCGTGGTCGGGCCGAACACGTTCTTCGTCTTCGGCCAGGGCGTCGGCGCCCACGTCACCTACGGAGGGCCCGCCTTCGGCAGCCGCACC
Organism: Bacillota bacterium; assembly: GCA_021793645.1. Classification (GTDB taxonomy): domain Bacteria; phylum Bacillota; class Sulfobacillia; order JAJZYS01; family JAJYTV01; genus JAJYTV01. The sequence goes on along the minus strand of JAJYSJ010000001.1, from coordinate 346,216 downwards.
CTTTCGCTGGGGATGACGGGTGGCGATGTCACGGTCCTGCAGAACCGCCTGAACTGTTTCCGCTACGCCTCGCTCATTGGCCATCCGGCGAACGGGATCTTCGACGCTGCGACTGCGACGGCCGTTCTCGCATTCAAGCAGGACGCACAGGCGAACGGCCAGACGGGCCTCACGCCGGATTCCAATGTAGGCTCCGGCACGTTCGACGCCTTCTGGCTCTACACGTTTCTCGGCGGCCGCGGCATCCTCATGGGACGCAACGGCTTCGACGTCGTCTTCCTGCAGGTGCTGCTGACGAACCTCGGCTACTACTCCGGGCGCATCACCGGCTACTACGACCCGGCGACGATCGCGGCGGTGAAGGCCTTCCAGACGGCATCCGGCATCACCGCCGACGGGGTCGTTGGCCAGCAGACCTGCTACCAACTTGGTCTGCAGAACGCGGTCGCGGCGCCTTCGCCGCTGGGGATCGCGTGGCCGCCGGCGCCGCCGTCGATTCTTCCGTGCTGCATCGTGCTCTTCCCGACGGATGTGGTTCTCCCGATCCAGCCCTACGTGCGCGGTTCCTCGCTGCATTACGTGGGAGCGAGACCCCAACTGCTCCGGCCGGGAGTCTGGGCGGTAGTTGCGACCCTGCTACCGGATCCGACAACCTTCGGCAACTTCGACCACTACCAGGCGGTGCTCTTTGAGCCCGGTGGGATCGCGTTCGTGCTCGACCTGAACGAGACGCCGGACGGCGCATGGGCGGGACAGATGGTCAATGTCATCAGCGCCACGATCACGGCCAATTTCCGCGTGCAGATACGTCTGGCGAACTCGTCCACGTCGGCGACGGGGCCGACCGTGCTCCGCGGCAGTCTGGAAGACTGCGCCTAGCAGGTGTAGTCCATCCAGGGGCCCTGCAGTGCCGGCCCCTGGATGGTTCTGGTCTCATCTTTGGTGCAGTGGCTGCACTAGCTGCTGATTGGGCAGCAGAAAGCGGCGGCGGCAGGTCGAGGACAAGCTCCGTGGCGCAAGCGTTCGCCCTAAGCCTCTGGTCGTGAATCAGAGCGAACGGTCGGCGTGGGATTTCCTCAACCGGGGAGATCTCGGCCAGGCAAAGGTCTTGCCAAGGTTCGCCTTGAGGACGTCGTCTCGGCGGACGCCGCGGACAACTCCTCCAGGGACTCAGATCGCGGATATATCAAGTCCAGGCACCTTGACGTCCTGCTCACCGACACGAACTTCCGACCGATCCTGGCGGTCGAGGTGGACGGGGGATCACACCGAACCGAGCGTGCAGCCGCGACTGACGCGTTGAAGAACCAGATCCTTGCCGCGGCCAACGTGCCGCTCTTGCGGCTTCCGTGGGCGCTGTCTGGCAGGCCAGGCTCGTCCAGTGGCGACGCGAACAGGCGGAGAAGACTGCGGCGCAGGAATCCGAGAAGGGCATGGAAGAGGTCATCATTGAGGTCCAGCGGAATTACTTCTCTGCCCTTGGGACGGAGCGCGGGCTCCGAGAGATCGATAAGGGGCGTCGCCAGCTAACGAGTTTGGAGGAGATCCAGATGAAATGGGTTACTCGCAAGAACGCAAACGTCGATCGTATTGCTTGCCCCTGGCTGATCCGCCGCTTTGTTGATACGGATGCTGAGTTCCTTTTCGTCGGTGCCGAAGAGGTGATGGCGGTCGCCGAGCGCGAGGGTGCGACTCCCTTCGACGTGAGTGGCGTCGAACTCGGTCACGTCCAAGGACGGTGCAGTTTTGAGTCGATCATGCTCAAGTATGGTCTCGACGACCCCGGCCTGCAGCTGTTGGCCAAGATCGTCCACGGAGCTGACATTGCCGCAGACATCGACATCGTGCCACAGGCGGCTGGTCTGAAGGCAATCGCCCACGGCTTTGCCCTCGCACACGGAGAAGACGATCAAGGAAAAATCCGGCTTGAAACACCACTGTACGATGCGCTGTACCTTTGGTGCAAAGCACAACACGCTGGTTCCTAACCACCCCGAAGCGAGGCGGCCGTGTGTACGTTGCTCCGATGATGGCGCTGTGCCGCTGGTTCCATCCGGCAGCCGCGACACGTACTTCCGACACCCGGCACCGGTTGCCTTGGGTGGCGCGCAGTCGTTCGGCCAGTTCCCGCAAACGGAGCGCGCCAGAATACGGCTCGGGGCTCTGGACCCCGTCTATGCCGGTGAACGTGATGCGAGATGGACCCGCCACCGCCTCGGCAATGCTTACGACACCGCCAGGTCGGCACACGCGCACCATCTCGGCCACCGCCCGGGCGGGATCGGACAGGACGCCGATTCCCGTGTAGCTCGTGACTGCGTCGAACGTCTCATCGCCGAAGGGTAGAGCGTACGTGTCCCCAACGACATAGCTCACTCCAGGCGTGCCGGCGGCCTTGGTCTTGGCCAGTGCACGTGCGATGAAGTCCTCGTCAAGGTCCAGTCCGTTGACGCGTCCTGGGGTAACCCCTTCAGCAAGAAGGGGAGCCTATGTGCCCGGGCCGCAGCACACTTCGAGCACGTCCATACCTGACTTCAGGCCGAGGTAGCCGAAAAGGATACCCCGCCATTCCGGCCGAAACCTTACAGATCTGCTTTCTTCGAGAACTTCCGCCGATTGGATTGTGGACCAGGAGAATTGCGCCAGTGCAGACATCCCCCTTCAAAATCAGTGCGAGGCCGCCCGGTCGCTGGACCAGTTGCAACCAGCGTGCTCTTCCACGACCATATAACCATGAACAGTCTTCCAGGATTCGAGGGGCCTGCCCTCAGGATCCCGTTCCAGCTGCGGGGGTACGGTGGCGAAGCGATCGTCTACTACGGAACAAATCATGATCCGATGTTGTATGGGTTCGACCTGTTGGGGTTGCCGTTTGACCTTTCGACTGTGGTGGGATTCCCCGTGTTTTTGGCGACAACGGAGTACGCAGGGGCGGGATACCGCGCGGTGATGGGGTGGACGCAGGTCGTTGTGGTGACTCCCCATGATGGGGGAGAACCGTGGACTGCGATCGACCTAGCTCCGATCGGCGACGACGCGAGAGCACCGGCGGCCTTCAGCTACCAGCCAAGCCTGTTCGATGCGCCAGGGCCGAATCCACCGCGCTACGACGAGCGGTGGGAGGCTGAAAGCTACCTGCTCATTGTCCCAGACGTTGCCCGGTCGAGGAACGTCATACCGGTACTGGGTGTGCGGTGGGGATATGATCTTGTGCATGGGCAAATCCGTGTCCTGCCCCTCGCACGTCTGGCCGAGGACGATTGGCGGCGGCGCGTCCCGCTCTACAGAGAGGCGTGTCCCGCGTGGAGAATATCCGATGCATTCCACCGCGGTGGATAGGGAGATGCACAACGTTCTCAGCAGCGACCGGCTGGCGTCTACTTAGGCTCTGATGGGAAGGCCCTCGAACGAGCGTGCTGTTCTGGAGGACCTGCCACGGGGTGGACGGGCTAGACAATTTTCAGTTGGTTGCGGGAATGCGCTGAACGTTCATTCTGGCGATGGGAGGAAACGTATGAGCTCCCTTGGTCTGCAGGAGATGCGAGAGGACCTCATGGAACTTGCGAATGTCTTGGCTACCTCACATCCAGATCCTTATCACGTAGGGGGTCCCATCGCCTTTCACCGCAGAGTGGCAGAACTGGAGTGCTCCTTGCCACAGGAAGCATCCCGGGAGGCGTTCTTACGGCTTCTCCGACCTTTGGTGGCTTCTCTCCACGATGGGCACACCACCATTCGCCTCGCAGACGAAGTCCATGAGAACTCCAATCCGCGAATGTGGCTGGATTGGGACGTAGTCGGTGATTGCCTCTACTTGAGTCAGGTCTACCGACCAGAGCATGTTGCACTTGTCGGCGCCAGACTGCTTGGAGTCTCGGAGGTGCCGTTCCGCGAACTTGCGGCGAGAATGGCGGAACTTGAGGGGTACGACAACGATGTCGACCTCTTGAGACGGCTCTCCAAGGCCCTAGCACATCCTTCTTTGTCGTTGGAGCTGCTCGGTTTGGACAGAGCCCCAGAGAATAGCACGCTGCTTCTGCAGAGGCCGGATGGCACCGAGGCCTTGCTGGTCGTGCCGTGGTCAGTAGGTGCTCCCGGTGACCCGATTTTTGTCCCTTCGAACAGTCAGTGTCCACCGCTCGGGCCGGCACAGATCTCATGGGGCTTCCTGGATGAGCACAAGCGGACTGCCATCCTTCGCGTTGGCGAGCTCATGCACTATCGAGAAGCGTTCGAGGTGTGGAGGGAAACGGGCTATACGCACCCGCTGGAACGCCGGTATGAAGAAGAGTTCCCTGGAGGGCGGGCGCCAACGTCTGAGGACCTGGATCGCATGGTGGCGCAGGTCCCCTCAGCCACGGAGCTGTTACAGACACTGTTCACGGAGATGAGGAGCGCCCATACGAAATGGCTCCTGGTCGATCTCCGTTCTGCGCCCGGTGGGAATTCGGCGTTCGCCGCCATCCTGGGCTATTTCCTCTTTGGGCTCGAAGCGCTCATTCGCGACCAGGAAGGCTATCAGATTCGGCGCTACTCCCCTTTGTACCTTGAGAACTATGGGGACCTGCCAGACGGAGCGGGCCTTGGCAACGGAGGATACGACTTTCGAGAGGAGTCCGAATGGTACCAGCGTCGAAGCGAGTCCTGGACGAGTCAGCTGCGAGATTCAGCGCTAGAGGACTTCATGGAGTCACTGAAGTTCGTGCCGACGTTCGCATCTGCCGTAGCTGAGCAACAGTGGTCCGGCGCATGGACCCCTCAGGTGGTGGTCGTCACGTCCGCCTGGACCTACAGTGCTGGCTTCGATGTAGCCGCGATGCTGATCCGCCATGGAGCTGTGCACGTTGGAGTACCGTCGAGCCAAGCCGGGAACTGCTTCATCGATACCCTAAGGTTTCAACTTACGCATTCGAGGCTTGCCGGAACAATCTCGTTCAAGAAGAGTCTGCTCTATCCTGAAGACCCAGAGTCGGGAGCCCTTCTGAGGCCACGCTATGAGCTTACCTATCAGCACCTCTGCACGTACGGCTTTGATCCGCATGCCTCCCTCAGCTTGGCGCTGGAACTAATCGACCAAGGCGATCTTTCGCAGTAGGTGACGACTTGAGAGAAGAGCAAAACACGACTTCTGCCAAGTCAGGACGTTTTGGGCGCCGCGTTAGTGGTATCGATCTTCTTCGCTATGCGCCAGACGGGATGTTCAAGCTGCTCGACGGCGATGCGTTGAAAGCCGCATCTTGAATAGAAGCGGACTGCGTATTCGTTAGAGGGGGAGACACGCAGGTGGTACTCGTTCACTCCTTGTCAAAGGGGGCTCCGCCTCAGACCTTGGGCGCTACGCTGAGATAGGGGCTGCGCCCGACGGTGAAGGCAGCCAGACCAAGCGCCAGGGCCACCAGAAGGAAGACGTCGCGGAAGCCGAAGAGCCCGATCAGGCTGCCGCCCAGCATCGGCAGGAGCAGAGTAGGCGCCGTCAAGGTGCCGACAAGGCCCGTGTAGGTGGCACGCAAAGGCACGGGCGCGATGTCGACGAGAACGTTGTTGTAGGCGAGGTTGCGACTCGCGATGGCGGCGCCGAGTACGACGAAGATGAGGAAGTAGCCCGAGGGCCAGAACGCGGCCAGGACCAGGGCCAGGAGCGGCATGCCGGCGCCTAGCAGAAGGCAGGTGCGCAGCACGGCGCCGCTGCCGAAGCGATCGTTCAGCCAGCCCCAGACAACGTTCGAGAGGGCGCCGCCGACGATCTGCGCCATGGTGTAGAAGGCGACGGCGCTGGCGGGGGAGTGTAGCCACGCTGCGGCCAGCAGCATGTAGAACGGCAGCAGCATGAGGTGCAGCGAGGCTACATTCTCGATCCAGACGAGGGCGCGCAGGCCGGGGTCCCGCGACCAGAGCACCGGGACCTGCCGCAGGTAGGCGGAGAGCGACGGTTTGGCCGTCGCCTCGACCGGGGTCTCGCGCACTAGCAGGAAGCCCGTACCCGCCAGCAGCATGAGGAGCCCCGTGCCGAGAAAGAGCAGGGCGTAGGTCGCGGGGGAGCCGCCGTGGTTGCGGCTCAGCAGTATCCCGGCCAGATAGGTGACCGCGAGCGCGGCGATGCTGCCGAGGAACTGGCGACTTGCGTAGAAGCGGCCACGCACGCCGGGTGCGATGCTTCGGCCGTAGATGTCGGTGTAGGCGACGCTGCAGAGGCTGCCGCCCACGGCGAAAACGGCTAGCAGGGCGAAGAGCAGGAGTAGGAGCAGCAGAGGGGCGCTGCGGGCGAAGAGCCATGTCAGGGTGCCCAGCATGAGCCAGGCGACCGCACGACTGTAGACCGCCCAAAGCAGGTAGGGTCGCTTGCGTGGGCTGCCCTCCACGATATGCGCGAAGAACAGCTCCGGCAGAACGCTGCCGGCGAGCAGCACGCTGAGCATCGTGCCTACGAGTAGTGGTGAACCTCCGAGCAGAGCGACATAGGCCGGCAGGATCGTTGTCGGCTGGCCTAGCGCCGTAGCTGCCGCGAGGAAGGTGCCGTGCCAGGCGAGTCCGGTGAAGTTGCGCCGCTCGACCGCTCGAGCCGTGGCCATGGCGTCGCCGTCCTTCGGGATCCCTTCGGGCTCCAGCGTAGACTGGACGCGCGGCGCCTGCAGCGTCCGTTGGTACCATGAGCCCGGAGGCCGAAGGAGATGGACGCAGGACCGCGCCGCATAGGGCCACCGAGAAGGGGTGCGGCGCAAGTGGATCTCAAGGTGTTTGCGGTCACGTCCGTTCTCGTCTTCCTCGCCAAGCTCGCGGACAAGACGCCACTTGCAAGATGACGCCGAAGCAGGAGTAGCAATGGTGTTGCCGGCGACTTATAGGCTCGGGGATATGCCCAGAGACACAGCATCCGTTGCCAACGCACGGTTGCGCGCGATCCTGACCGGTTCGACATGGCCGGGCTCCTGCACGAGGCTCGTCCGAGATCGGCTTGCGCGGCACAAGTATACGCACGTATCGCAAGTTCTCGGACGCGGTGTGTGGACCGGGGTGATTGACCTGCCGTAGTCCACTTATGCTTTGAACGGGGTCGTCCATCGCCGCATTCCGGGTGCGGCGGCCTCTTCATGCGGCCGTAGCGAGAGATGCACCGGCGTGACGCTCCTGGGCCGATAGCCTCGAACAGAGCATCACGCTGCCTGTTTGGTGTGTTCGCGGGTGTTCGCTCTGAGGTCGTCGTTGCTCTCATGCTGCGCAGCCATCCGGCATTGTCGTGCTGCAGCGCGCGCATACTAGATCGCGTGGGAGGCGAAGGACTTGCCGGCACAGCGCCGACGGCGGCGGAGGGACGCACCTGCGGCTGGCGAGGAGAGCGGTTCCAACGACGTTTCCGTTCTGCACCATCTCCAAGAGATTGTTGGATCCGCCGCTGGTGTTCTCAGGCTTCTACCGTTCTCCCATCCACCGACGGCAGAAGACATCAAGGCACAACTCCTTGGGGATGACCTGGAGACGGCCGCCTTGAGCCTGCCGGATGGAACGGCCGACGTAGTCTACCTTGGATCTCTCGTGAACAAGAAGCGCCTTTGGGAAGAAGTGCTGGATCCACTCCTCACCAGGACGGTCGCGGTCGACGCCCTGCCAGGGTCGAAGCGCCTCGTGACCATGGAGGCGATCCTCCGGCAGATGCTGCTCGGATGGGTGATCCTCTTTCCTCCTGGGCGCATGCCTGTCGGCCTCCCGCTGAAGGGACTTCAGCAGCGTTCGGTCGACGAGCCGACGACAGAGAGGGAGATCATCGGACCGAAAGAAGCGCTGGTAGAGGATCTCGAAACCAACATTGGCCTTGTCCGCAACCGACTGCGGGACCCCGCCCTGCGCGTGCAGATGCACATCGTCGGAACGCGTTCGCGGACACGGGTCGCGCTGCTCTACCTCGACCAAGTCGCCTCCAGCGAACTCGTGGCGCGCACCCAGCGCGGCCTTCCCACCGTCCAGATCGACTTCGTGCGCACGGCAGCGGACGTCGCAGAGGTCATCTTCGGAAGGAGCCTGACGCCGTTCCCCCTGTACGAGGAGACCGAACGCCCGGACCGCTTTGCGGCGGCCCTCGCGAGCGGACGTATTGGACTGATCGTCGAGGGATCTCCGTTCGGCCTTCTCGTGCCGGTCACGTTCATGGAGTTCCAGAAGGACGCGGAAAGCGCGCTGCCCGGTCCGATCATCTCCGTCTACGTCCGGACACTCCGCCTCCTCGGGCTCTTCCTCAGCACGGCCGCACCCGGCCTCTACGTGGCCATTCTGACGGCAAACCCGGGGGTTCTGCCGCTCCCCCTCGCCCTGACGCTTAGCACGACACGGTTCGCTGTCCCCTATCCGGTCGCCACCGAGGCGCTGATCATGCTGCTTGTCGTCGATATCCTGGCAGAGGCGACCACGCAGTCCTCCGGTGCGATCGGCAACACCTTGGCCATCGTCGGCACGCTGATCATCGGTCAGATGATGGTCCAGGCGCATTTGGCTTCGAGCCTTCTGATGATCATCGTCTCCGGCAGCATCATGGGTTCATACCTGACGCTGAAATTCTCCTTCTCCTACGCGCTGCGGATCTGGAAGTACGTCATCGTCCTCCTGAGCGCGTTCGCCGGCCTGATCGGCTGGTTCACCGGATTCCTCTTGCTACTGGTGCACCTCGCGAGCTTGAAATCGGCCGGTGTACCGTACCTGTCGCCGCTGGGTCCCTTCAGGCCGTACGACCTGACGCACTATGGCCTTTGGCAGCCGAGCAGGGGCAACCAGCGGCTGCGTCCGGGCATGTGGCGCGCGCAAGACCTCGTGCGCCAACCGAAGCGTGGACGAGTCCGTTGAGCAGCCGCGTCTACCGCGTCTCCTCAAGACAGCTCTGGCTACTCGCGACCCTTCTCAGCGTGTGCGTGACCCCGCTCGTGCTGCCCGGTCTCGTCATCCCGCTCTTGGGGCACGACGCCTGGGCAACGGGCGTCGTGTCGCTCCTCGGAGGGCTCCTCGGGATGGGCTTCGCGGCTGCCGTGGTGCGGCAGTTCCCGGACCGCCCGCTGGGCGAGGTCGTTGCCACTGCCTTCGGCCCCGTGTTGTCCAGGGTGTACCTTGCGCTGCTCGCCCTCTTGTTCACCGTCGGTGCAGGGGTCAACTTGCATGGGTTCGTCGCCGTTGTCGCGGGACACGACTTGCCGCTGCTTCCGACGATGTACCCCGCGCTCTTGATCGCCGCCGTCGGCACGTTTGCGGCGTACTTCGGACCGGAGGTCATCGCTCGAAGCGCCGAGGTGCTGGCTCCGCTGATCATCCTGGGACTGGTGATCATCAACATCCTCGCGTTCTCGAACGCCGGCTTCGGCCGACTGCTCCCTCTGGGGATCCCCTGGAACGCCATGGGGAGCGCCCCTGTGCTCGCTGCCCTGGGGACAGCCCGCGGGTTTCTCCTGGTCCTCCTGCTGGGAGCCTTCGCGCATGCGCTTCCGAGCAGCGCATCACTGCATGCGGGGACGCTGATCGCCGCCGTGGTGATCACGCTGAGCTGTGCGCTGCCCGTCGCCGTCTTCGGCGCCACCTTCGCGGGGATGGACCGCTTCCCGTTCGTGTCCGCGGTCGGCACCACCGGCTGGCAGTGGATCCCGACGCACGGCACGGTTCTGCTGTTGATCTTCTGGCATGCGATCGTGTTTGTCGTCTTCGCCACGTACACGTGGCTCGCCGCGTGGCTATGGAAGGGCCTCTTGGCCCGCCTTCCGTGGATGTCGCTTGTAGTTGGCACCGGTCTTTGCGGTGCGCTTGTCGCTTCGGCCACCTTGTCCTCCGAGGCCGTATCGCTGCTCTTCAGCCTCTGGAACGACGCGGTCGTCGTGCTCGGCATCGCTGTCCCGGCGCTGCTCTGGATGCGCCTTCGCAGGAGATCGCGCTATCCGGGCCGGCGGGGCGTGGAGGAGCGATGAGCGCGCACGTGACGGCTAAGGGGGCGGCCAGCGTCGCGTTCATGCTGCTCGTTGCAGGTCTCATGCCCCTTCTTGCAGGGTGCGGACAGCTCCGTTCGATCGACGAACGCGCCATGGTCACTGGCGTCGCCATCGATCGAGGCGAGGAGCCTGGGACGGTGCAAGTCATGCTCCAGTGGTACCACGGAGGGGAGCCGGCACAGGCTTCCACCGGTGGAGGTGGTGGTGGAGGAGCCAGCGTGCTGCTGGCAAACCGCAGTGCCAAGGGGACGGGCATCGCCGACGCGGTGGCGGCCATCCAGGCCCGCACCGACCGCCAGTTCAATTTTGGCGTGACCGAGATCATCCTCGTCTCGGAGGATCTCGCGCGCGAGGGGGTAGCGCCCTACCTCGACTACCTTTGGCGCAAGCCGGAGTTCTCGCAGCTCGCGCAGATCATCGTGGTGCGGGGCAAGGCGTCCGAGATGCTGGAGGCCGGCGGCCCCAGCGGCACCGCGTTCCGCCTCTACCAGTACATGTCGACTGCGAGAGCTGCCGCAGCTGGGAGCGTTCCCATCCCGTTCTGGCGCTTCCTCGCGCTTTCCTACGCGAAGGTGCAGGACCCGTGGGCTCCGTTGCTCACTTTGGACAAGGGCCACTTCGCCTCGGTCGGCACTGCGGTGTTCCAGGGCGACCGGATGACCGGCGCCCTCGGGCGCTCGCAGACGGCTGGCCTCAGCTGGATCCTGCATGTGGCCGGCTACCAAGACATCACCACCGCGGCGCCGGGGAGCGGCGCGCCCCTCAGCCTGCACGTACAGAGCACGAGCGTGCAGCAGTCGGTCGACCAGCAGGGGATTGCCCATCTGCGCCTTGTGCTGAGCACCCAGGTGCAGGAAGGCTACCGCGTGAACCTCTCGATGGAAGACCTGCGCGGGCTCGAGAGCGTCGCCGCCCAGACCGCGCTTTCCGACGTGCAATCCACCATCCGTGACCTGCAAGCGGCAGGCAGCGACGTGGTCGGCTTCGGGGAGCGGCTTCGCGAGCGCAGCCCGCGGGCGACGGAGAACTGGATCGCATCGTTCGCACGCCTGCCGGTAGCCGTCGAGGTGACGGTGCACATCCGCGCAGGGGGCCGCGCGGCGTGACGTCGATGAGCACCAGTAAGTGCGTCGCCACGACGTAGCTGTGCTCCGGGTGCTCACTCAAAAAGCGTCCCAATTCCACTTATGCGTGAACGGAGTCGCCGAAACTGCGGAGGACCTCAAGCCTTGGGATCTGTCAAGGAAAGATATGGGTCAACGTACTCCTCAAGGTTGTTCTCGGTACCACGTCTGCAATGTCACCGCGCGCACCGTAGACTCGCGTGCGCAGGTACTCCCCCCATACCCGTGTCCTGCCTATAGGGGTATCGGCCCACAGGCTTCGGCTGATGACGGCGCCCTGATATTCGGCGTCAAAGGTGATGGAACATAGTTGATACGGCGGGGGAAGAACTTCATTAAGGTGGCCACCTGTCGGCCGGCGCAGTGGCTCTTGGCGACAAACCTCATGCTTTGGACGGCAGTAGGACCAAACACTCGCAAGGCGTAGAGCACGTTCTCTAGGGAGTTGCGCGACTGGTCTTCCCACGAGATTACGGACTTCGGTACACCGCTCGCGATAAGATGCTGAACTATGACGTGCGATTCGGGCGCGTCCCCGGCAGACCAGGATGGATGCTTTTGCCCCACCGGGGTTACCCCCAGTCACGACGATGCGGGAGCAGTATCCCGAGTGATAGGCACGGACGGCGGCCTGCCAGTGTCCAGGGTGGGTCCCGCCAAAGACAAACAACACATCGCACGGCCGTGGGGAGAGAGTGTCAAGAAACACCGCCGAGGTAAGTTGCTCTACATTGGACCACCAGTGTCACGGCCTTGCGAACCAGCCTGAACTTCCAGGGTTTGATCGCATCGCTCTCGTACTGTTGCCGAATCTCCTGAACATACTGCTCGGCCAGTCCCGTCGCGAAGATAATAGTTCCGTGGTCCGCAAAGTGCGTCAGGAGTTGCCGCCAAACATACTCATGCTGCTCCCGTGTCGACGAGCTGTAACCAAGTGGATCGACGACCGCCCGTGTCTGCGCAATCAACGCGCTGAGCGTTACTCCGTTACTGGTCCCATGACGTCTCGCCCCCATCCTCATTCGGCTTTCTGCCGCGTGCCCTAAGTATGGAGGTGTCCTGGGCCAGAACCCGCCAATAGTACGACCTCGGTTATCCCGAGGTTTTCTTCACAACCGAGGACCGGTCTGGCGCTCGTCGGCTGATCGGAATAATTCTTTCCTCGGCATAATCCCGTGGCTTGCGCACCCGCGTAGGCAGGACGGCGCAGCCAAAGTGCGCGGCCATCGCAGCGAAGGCGCGGCTCAGCTCCGGCTCGTAACGGGAGGATTTCTGCACCGCCGTCTTCATGTTGTCGGGCACGATCAGCGCCGTAACTCCCTCGAAGAAGGCGAACATGCGGGCGTGCGCCATACACACGGAGGCCTCGGTCTCGTCCCGCAAGAGTTCGGCGTAGACGTAGTTCGACACCCCCAAGGTGCCGACGAAGAGCGGGACGTACCATACCTCTCCCGTCTTCGGATCGACGATGCGCTCCTTGCGCCCGGCGAAGTCGACGAACACCTTATCGCCGGCCACATGCTGGATCCGCAGCACGATGTCGAGACGTCCTTCCCATTCCCGGTAGCGGCGACAGAATTGCGAGTACTGCAGCCCATCCTCGGGATGCTGGGCTTTGTCCTTGAGCAGCTCATGGCGCATCCAGCTAAAGTCCGGGTCGGGTAGCGCGGGGCGTCCTGGCCTTGGACCGGGGAACAGCAGCTTCTCAAGTGCGCTGTCGGTCAGTTCCGGCGGCACCGGCCAGGTGACGCCGGCGGCGTGGGCACGCTGCACGATGTCGCTCACCGTGCCGCGTGCCACGCCCATGCTCCTCGTCTGTCGCTGAGTAAGTCCCAGATCCAGGAGTAGACGCAGAACCTCGCGAATCTGATGCATTGGGAGCCGCCTTCCTCGGGCCAAGAACGCTCACCGTCCTCGCTTGTCTTGTCAACCTGCGAGTTCAGTGCCGCGCCTGGGCCTCCTGGAGTTGAGTGGCTCCTCGACCTTTCCTACCCTCTCGGGTGGCCAAACTTTTTCGGAATGCTGGCCTAATCTTTTTCGGAACCGTGGCCGACCTTTATCGGAATGGGTGGCCAAACATTATCGGTGCGCGCAATAGCCCCGGTCGCCGCCGTGGGGACGCCCTGTAGCCCCTCCGCGAGCCAGGCAACGAGTTCCCTGAGCGGCACCTCGAAGCGACCGTGCAGGGTCGGGGAGTCGGTGCTTCCCCGGGTCAACTGCTCCACCTCGTCTGGGGATAGGGACGCTGGGCTTGACGTGGGTTGCCCCCACGCACCGCCCGAAGTGCCTGAGGAACGCGGCCAAGCCTCGGGTTCGACAGCTTGCCACGCGTCCGTGTTGCGGGAGACGAGCGACCGCTGTGGAGAAGCGTTGGCACGAGACAGATTCATCAACGGCGGGCGTGACTCGACATCGCAAATAATGATCTCAACGATCCAGGTGGGGAGGATGCTCCGTGTCGTACCGCGTCGTACTCGACTGGGACGCAGAGGACAAAGCGTGGAACGTGTCTGTGCCCGCAATTCCTGGTTGTTTCACTTTCGGGGCCACAGTTGAAGAGGCCATCGAGAACGCTCGCGAGGCCATCCTCCTCAATGTCGAGGACATGGCAGAACGAGGAGAACCGATCCCCGCGGAGGATACCCGCATCGAGACGGTGACGGTCGAGGTCCCGGCTTGACCGGACGTGCCGTAGTTGATGCTCTCCAGCGCCGAGGTTTCAAGGTCCTGCGGCAACGGGGCAGTCATGTCCGTCTGGAAGGCCGGACGGGCGCAAGGTGACGGTGCCTGTGCATACGGGCAGAGATCTGGCGCGCGGCACCCTGCGCAACATCCTGCAACAAGCCGGACTGTCCGAGCATGATTTAAAATAGCGATGCTCAACATCATCTCTCGGCCCCCGCAAGCGCGACCGGCCGAGTGCGATCTGGGCAAACTGCCAGATAACGAGGCGCACGGAGGAAGCCCGTTCGTAGCAATAACAAACGGGCTGGAAACACTAACTCATATAGTGGTGCGAGCAAGCAGCAAAAGCCGAGCTAGGGGCTGTCCCCAAGCCGCATCGCAGACTCCTAAGCCGGGAAAACCGACACCCGCGCATCCTACCGCAGGGAAGGAGGCGTTTTCCGTGCAGGAGATCCTAGGGCGTTACCTCGGGTACCTGAAAGCCGAGGGCAAGAGCCCAAAGACCTTAAAGGCGTACGGCAGCGACGCGCACGACTTCCTCGCACACATTGGCCGCCAGGGGCTCGGGCTTTCGGAGCTCGCGGCGCGCGACGTACGCGCTATAGAAGAAGGCTCACGGCGCGCGACTACGCCCCCGCATCCGTGAACCACAAGATGAGCGTCGTACGCAGCTTCTCCCACTGGCTGCTGGCGGAGAGCATCCTGCGCGAGAACCCGGTGGAAGGCCTCGTCATCGGCAATAATCGGCAGGGTTGCTGGCGTGATCCCGTCTGCACATAGAGATCACCGTTTTGGCCCTTGATCACCACGACTACCGACCCATGCCGAGGCTGGCTGTTCGGCGGTCCATCATGTCCCTGTAGGCCAAGGTTCAACCAAGAAACTCGACAACGTAGGAGCAAGGTATGTGAACATGCTTCACGTAACGCGGGATTGGGAGGAGGCAGTCGTGAACTGTCGCGCGTGCATTTGGTGGACGCGCCCTGAACAGCCCAGACCGTTCATGTCGATATATATAGATGAAATCCTTGCGGAAGCAGCCACTTCTGCACCAATTGATATACGTGGAGCGTGATGGGAGCGTGCCCTCCGGGAACGAACTGCAGTTTGACCTCCACACCACTGGCGTGCAGGCGATCATAGAGGAACCGGGCGAGCGATGGCGGGATCGTGTTGTCCTTCGTGCCGGCGATGATGAGGATCGGCACGTGCATCTTATTGAACTGCACCGAGTTTTCCTGGTACAGGACTGACTGCAGGTTTGGTCCGAAGGCGGACTTCACCATTCCCCAAAAACTTAGGTCGGCGGCATCCATCCTGGACAAGTGGGTTTGTTGCGCCCAAGCCTCGAACGCGAGAGCACCCGGCCAAGGACTGTCGAGCACCAACGCCCGCACCTGGGGGTCGTGCTCAGCGAGCGCCATCGCAACGTACCCGCCGATGGAGAACCCGAAGGGATAGGTCGCGTCCGCCTTTACGTAGAGACCACCCAGATGCGAGAGGGCCTTGAGCCCGTTCTCAACGTCAAGGACGCAGTCGTAGGGGCTGCAGATGTTGCCGTGGCTTGGTCCGTATCCGCCATAGTTCGGTATGAAGACGATGGAATGCGCATTCGCTGACTCCGCGGCAGCCTTCGGATTATAGACGGGGGCACCGGTCCAGTGGGCTGGTTCAGGAGTAGGGTCGCCTCCATGCAGGTACACGAGGACAGGGAAGGGTCCTTTACCCGGCGGCACGTCGAGGTATCCTTGCAGGTCTAGCCCGCGGCTCCAGTAGTGCAGGGTGTACATGCGCTGCCCTTGGGGCATAAGCGCGTGGTACGGCCCAGCCGGAAACTCCCTCAGGGAGATCGGGGATCCGTTGGCCTTGGAGTGCGTTGGGTTATCGATGGTTAAGGCAGGACCGAGCGTGGAGGTCCCGACGACGCTACCACAGCCGGCCAAGGCCAAGGCCAAGAGTCCGATCGACGGCGCAAGGAGACGAAGGGGCCAACCGGCCCTCACGCTTGCACCCACAGCATTACCTGCTTCCCGCAAAAATTGCTCACAGAGCGGATACAACGAATCGTCCTATTCTGGGTTAATAGCCAGTCGCCTCCTTTGCCTACATGGGTATGGTTTGGAGGGACTTGACAAGGCGAAGCGCCGAGGGGCGCACGGGCTGGACGATATCCGCAAAAGAAATGGCGCCCTCATGCTGACGCAGGTTTACCGTTAGCTCTGCTCACCGCTGACCCCGAGGATGTCTATCACTTCTACAAACCAGCGCTGCGCCATGGAGAACCTGATCCGCGAAGCCAAGGACGGCTTTGGCATCGACCAGTTCAGCAGCCGCACCTGGAATGGCAATTACGCCGATCTCCTCATCAAGCTCCTCGCCTACAACCTCACCCTCGCCTTCCATCAGGACCTCTGCTCTCTGCGCAGTGCACCGCTGCAGACCATCCGCCTGCTGCGCCAGTGGACACTGCACGTCCCGGCCATCCTCGTCCGCCACGCCAGGGGATGGACGTTGCGCCTCGCCTGCCAGTACCGCCGCGATGGCCAATTCGAGCGCATGCGACGACGACTTCAAGCCATCTCCTGTTGACCTGGTTCAGTTCCGCACGGCGAAGCCGCAGGGCTCCGGCCCATTTCGCGTTGCCCCACCCGCGTCTGGCGGACACTTTTGCCCGCTCGCCGGCCACCTTTGCCCTCTGATTGCAGACCCTTCTGTTGAGGGAATCGCGGGATCCAGCTGCCCGTTGATCTTTACGGGCACCTTCCACTCCGAGTCCATGGTGATCCTCCCTTCGTCGTTGTAGGCAGACGGGGATAAGCCGAGAGGGTTAGCGGCGGAATCGTCGACAGTGGCACTGGCGGAGTGCGTTAGAACAAGTTCTGTACCCAACCTGAGCGCGGCCTTCTGGACCCCGCACTGAGGTAAGCAAAAGCCTCTGGCCTTAAATGGACACACAAAAAGACAGGATGTCGAGCACGAATCCCGCTAATGCGGGATTCGTGCTCGACCGCGAAAGATCCTTCCATGGCAGCCGTTCAGCCCTGGGTCGTCGGTTCGAGGCCCGGGATCGAGCGGCCGCGGTCTATCTAGGCGTCTTTGCTTTTACGGATATGAGTCCGTGCCATGGCAACGAATCTGGGATGTTCAACCTGAAGAGCCGTTAGAATGTCTTCAACGTCGGTCATCGGTGGCTGTTTGCGCTCACTCGCCAATCTGACTAAGACCATCGTTATGAGTTCGGGATTCAAGCCAAATTGATGTTGTAGGAAGATGTCTGGATGTTGCACTTCCAAGTTGTAAGGCTGGCAAGCGGCAGTGGGGAAATCCTTAATGTTGGATGTAACCAGGACGTCTGCTCGGGCGACGATCGCTGCAGCCAAAACGTGTCGGTCCTTGGGATGATTGGCCATGACGGGAACCAAGGGGACGTAAGCGTCGGGTTCGACAGCAGCGTCGGGGAAAGCCTGTTCCATCATGCTTCTAGCATATTCGGCTCCTGCCAAAGCTTGTTTGGGATCAAGTCCTAGTCTGGCACCCACGTTTTTGACCATTTCGTCAAGAACGTGGGGACTCCACCTAACTTGATAGACGTCCTCCTCTGCCAAGCTGAGGAGGACGTCTCTTAACGTCGCTTGGTACAAAACGCAGGCGTCCAGGAACGCGACAAACGCCATAGGTCACTTTTCTCCGTTGTAAAGCCCGAGACTCTCAGACACCTTCCGAAGTTCGCGAAGCGCACTA
Source organism: Bacillota bacterium (assembly GCA_021793645.1). Classification (GTDB taxonomy): domain Bacteria; phylum Bacillota; class Sulfobacillia; order JAJZYS01; family JAJYTV01; genus JAJYTV01. The sequence continues at coordinate 328,713 of JAJYSJ010000001.1, read as the reverse complement.
CGCCGCTCACTGTCCCGAGCTTCTTTGAACGCCAACAAGTCGCCCATTCGAATCCGACGATGCGTACCCACCATGTGGTAAGGGAGTTTCCCGTCCTCTACGAGCTTGATCAGATGAGGCCGGGAAACGTTCAGGATATCTGCGGCCTGCTGAGTTGTCAGTTGCTGATCGTAGTGAATAATCGCAACTGAACGGCCCAGAGAGAGATCTCGAACTGCGCGTACGAGAATTCGAAACACGGAGGGGGGGATCTCCAAGCCTTTACCGTCACTGTCGGACAGGAAGTAATGGGCCTCTTTGTGATCGTCCGCTAACTTACGGCTCAACTCTCGAATCCTGGGTGCCTCGTCAGGTCGTGCGGCCACCAGGTGTTCGAATGTCTCCGTCGTTGGCATGCGGTCCACCCCTCTCGGCAGTATCATACCACAAACGAAACAATCGAAAACGCAACCCGCTTCGACGAACGCGATGTGCGATGTGAGAGTCCTCGGATCAGCACCTACTGCTAACCTCTCAAAGGGATTCCGGCATACCCCATTGAAATACCATGACTTGGAACATCCGTGGTGATACTCCGTTCGCCAAGAGGTGTGTCGATGCTGCCAACAATGATTTCTATTGACGATATCCTGGAGCAGATCCGGTCAGCATCTCGATCTAACCGCGAGGCCGGCGATCGCTTTGAGTGTCTCATCAAATTGTATCTCCAGGCCGACCCAGTTTATGCTGATCAGTGTGGCTTTGGTCCGAGTGGCCGTATCGTGACAACCGACCAGACACCGGAATAGACCTCGTTGCACGCTACCGCGTGAGCGGCGAGTTTTGCGCGATACAATGCAAGTTTTACGAGTCAGGCCATCAGATTCAGAAGGCGGATATCGACTCCTTCTTCACTGCTTCTGGTAAGGAGTTCGAAACCCCTCAGGGCACTCATCGGTTCAGTGCCAGGCTAATCGTGTCCACGACCGACCATTGGAGTAGCAACGCAGAGGATGCCCTGAGTCGCCAGACCATCCCTAGTAACACGCCTGCGGGTACGGGACCTAGACGAGAGCCGAGTGGACTGGAGCCGGTTCAGTGGGTAGGGTCCGAAATTTAGTGGAAAATGCGGGTGGCGCCCTCCTCCCCGGGTCTGTCAGACTCGGGGTGCAGTAGAAAGGAGATGCGCCACTTGGGTATAGGGTACCAGAAGAAGAAGGGGTTCGGTGCGCCCCGAAGGCTGAAGCTCGCGTAGCGGGCTGAAGCCGTGCTTCGCTAGAGATGAGGGCAGGCCCCTCGGGATCGCCCTGCAGGGGGAGATTCCAAACCACCGTAAGCTGCTGGGGTCAAAAGCCTTGGTGGTGAGCGTTGCGGGAAAAGTCGAGGCTAGACCTCGGCAGGTGAGTGCCTCGGAGCTGAACAAACGTAAACCGCCGTTGACGTGTCGAAATTCTCCGGATGTCATCAAAACCAGGGTAGCGAATCCGCCCTGGGACAAGTCTGGCGGGGGCCTGCTGACTGGCCAGACGGTGACCGGCATATAGGCGGCAGGAACGAGGCACAGGCTCTGGCGCGGAACGGGGGAACCTGCTCTCTGATGCCAAGGGAACCTTCCGAAGCGGCAGACCCGTGAGGATCAATACCGATGCAGAGAGCAGGGTCGGGGGCGCTCATAGTAGCGACCCTCTGTGCCAACATATTAGTGATATAGATTGGAGGGGGCAAGGGAAGGGGACCGGGGGGAAACCGAAGGTTGCCTCCCTCCGCGGCCCGGCGGCCAAGCACGGGAGAGTGATGAGACATGGGTAACCAAGCGATCGCACTGCATGGAGACGACAGGAGCCCTGCAGGGGAGACGGAAGTCGTGGCGCGCAGTCAGCGGCGGCGCTTCACCGCCGAGTACAAGTTGCGGATCCTGGAGGAGGCCGATCGGTGCAAGGAACCTGGTGAGATCGGGGCACTGTTGCGCCGTGAAGGCCTGTACTCGTCGCATCTTACGAAGTGGCGGCGCCAGCGCGATGAGAGTGTCCGAGCGGCCTTGGGCCAGAAGCGGGGACGCAAGGCGGCAGATCCCCTGAACGGGGAGGTGAATCGGCTGCGTCGGGAAAACGCGCGGCTGCACCGGGACCTGGAGCGGGCCGAGAAGGTCATCGAGGTCCAGAGAAAAGTCTCAGAGCTCTTGCGGGATCTGTCCCTCGGGAGCTCGGAGGACAAGCCCACGCGCTAACCGAGTCTGCGCTGACGGAACTGCAGCCGATCATCGGCACCCGTCGGGCCTGCCGCGCTGTCGGCAGGCCGCGCGCTACCTACTACATGCAGCACCGCAGCACGCCGCGACCCAGCCGGGCGAAGGATGCCCGCAAGCCCCAGCCGCGCGCCCTCTCGCCAGCGGAGCGCCAGGCGGTTCTCGATACTGCGACCAGAGCCCCGCGGCGGTCTACGCCACGCTGCCGCGCAGGCCCTTCGGCTGCGCATCAGCCAGGCCACCTACGCCACGTTGATTGGACTCCTGGCAGTGACGGGAATGCGAGCGGGTGAGGCCATTCGGCTCGATCGGGACGACGTGGCTTGGGAGCAGGGGCTCCTCACCGTGCGGAGCACCAAGTTCGGCAAGTCCCGCGAGGTTGCTCTGCACCTCACTACGATTGCCGCTTGACCGGGCTCACGATCACGGTATGCCACTTGCCACCAGGGACGAGCAAGTGGAACAAGATCGAACACCGCCTGTTCTCCTACATCACCATGAACATCCGAGGCAGGCCCTTGGAGAGCCAGGAGGTCGTCGTGCAGTTGATCGCGGCGACGACCACCAAGACGGGCCTGCGCGTCGAGGCGCAGCCAGACGACGGGGCCTACCCTACGGGACTCAAGGTCACCGATGAAGACATGGCCAGCTTGAAGATCGAGCCCCACACCTTCCACGGCGAGTGGAACTACACGCTGAACTCCTAACAGGTTGGTAAAGTTATTTCGTTACGAGCCCTAAGGCGGAAGGCCGCAAAGACGAAGGCCACCACGATGATGCCTAAACCCCAGGTGATCAGTTGGCCCGAAAAGAAATCGCGGCCGACCCAATACCGTCCTGCGCGTAGCACCATACAGCGAACGCGGCGTTGGGAGATCCAAACTGCGCGGATCGCCGAGCGGTCGGATCGGTACGGCGGGCTGCGGTCTACCGCGATGTCCCCTCGGTTCATCCCTTCCGGCATCTCTTGCGACCGGAAACCGTCGGCGAACCCGAGGTACGCCATGTCGCCGAACGTGAAGACCCCACCCCGTCTCACCCGAAAGGCCTGAGCGGTCCGGCGAGGATCGGTAGGCCGGAGGCGACGGTCACCACCCAGAAGACGACGAAGCGCCAGCCGCGCACTTTGGGGAAGTACAACAGTGCAACCCAAGCGGTCACGGCGCAGAGCAAGAGGAGATACGCCGTGTTCTGCGGCCAGTTGTGAAAGACGAGGTACCGGGTGACGAAGGACCCGGTTCGAGAGACTGCGATGTTGTGGTAGTACACGGTTGTCGCGGCACTGTAGATGCTCGCGGGAACAGCCGTGAGAACCGACGTCACCGTCGTGCCAAGCCAGAACGAACGCCGTCCCGGCCATGCCGAAAGCGCCAGCGAGAGGATGGCGAAGATGACAGCCAGCTTCACGACGCCCAGGACCCAGGAGATCAGTTCAGTTAGAGCGAACGTCCCCGCCGCTGGCACGCCACCCTCCCAATAGCTCCATGCGGCGAACCCAGCCGACGCCAGTAGGACGAACCAGAGCGCGCGGACTGCCCAGCGGTCGGATCGCTTGCGGGGGCTGCCCTCAGCCGTAGTATCCATGAGGTTTATCCCTCCCAGGTATTGAGCACGTATTGCGTGTCACGCAGGAGCACCGCTGCCACAACGGGTGCGATGCCCTTGCCCGCCTGCGCGTTGACCTCGTTCACGAACGCTCCGAGTTCGTTCGCTGCCGCCGTCAGGTCTCCTCGGGACTGCGCAGCCTCAGCCGCGCGCAGTTTGGCGGTCAGGCTCTCGGCCAGTCCATGGTCCGTGATGAGCCCCATCGACGTGAACCGTCCGACAAGGTCTTCCATGCTCGTGAGACTCGTCGTCACCGTGAAGGTGACAGTCTGGTTCGCGATGTTGCCCGCATTGTCGGAGGCCGTCACCGTGAACGGAACCTGTCCGAGGGGAAGCTGCCAGAGCTGAATCGCTTCCCCGTTCGTGGCTGCTTGACCGTAGACGCTCGCTTCCACCGTGTCGACGCCGGAGAGACTGTCGGCTGCCGAGAAGGAGGGGGTGAGGATCTGGTCGTCGAGGTAGGTGCTACCCTGGGGTTCGCTGATGGTGATAGTCGGCGGCGTCTTGTCGATGTTCAAGGAGACTTCCCCCGTTCCAACGTTGCCCGCGTTGTCGGTCGCCTGTCCGGTGACCACGATGCCCTTGCCCTCCTGGGTGACCGTCACCGGGGGCGAGACCTCCGCCACGCCTGAGCCCGCGTGCCCGTCGATCAAGGGCGGATCGGTCGCGTTCCACTCGACGGTCACGTCCGTGCGGAACCAGCCCTTCGCGTTCGGCGCGATGTTGGTTGTCCCCTGCACGATGGGCGGCGTCAGGTCGATCGGCACGATCACGTAGTGCGGCGTTTCGATGTTCCCTGCGTTGTCCTCGCTCCAGTAGGTGATCGTGTGGTAGCCCTCCGTGGAGATCGTGAGGGCCGTCGCCTCCTGCACCGGCAGGCCGTCCAGGCCGACATAGGTGCCCTGCACGCCGCTCAGGTTGTCCTGAGCGATGAAACCGACCTGCACCGCGTGGTTGACCCAGCCGGTGGGAACACCGGAGGCCGCAGTCGTCGGCGGGACGGTGTCGACCGGCAGGACGAGTTCCGGCGAGGTGCCCTGGTTCCCCGAATAGTCAACCGCAGAAGCCATCACACCGTACACGCCGTTCGTGAGCGTGACCGGGCCGGTGTACGGCGCGAAGGTCTTGCCGCCGTCCAGGGAAATCTCCACCTGGTCTACGCCGGACTGCGCGTCGGTGGCGATGACCCCGACCGTGACCGGCGTGTTGTACCAGCCACGCTGTCCGCTCGGCGAACCCGGCAGGACGTCGAGTCTCACCGCGGGCGGGGTCGTGTCCGTGACCAGGTCAAAGCTCCCTACTCCCAGCGGGATCTGCAGAGTGGAGGCATCGTTCAAGACAGATTGTGCGTTGTTCGCTACTTGGTTGTTGTCCACCGCAAACACGTACCAGGAACCCGCCTTGGCGTCCTGCGGGAGTTGGAACGACCCCGAGATTCGTCCGCCGCTGTCCGCCCGAACCGTTGTCTGCAATGTGAGCCCGTCGATGGGGCCGGACCATACCGACACGGGGTCACCCGGCCCGTAGCCAGACCCGGCGAACTGGAAGGTCTGCCCGTTGTAGAGCGTCGCGGGAACACTCAGTGGCATGGCGGAGAACAACTGGTCCGCTCCCTGACCCAAGACCTGATCGATCAGGGTGGTCGAGTCAACCGCGTCAGAGGGGGTCGGTTCGACCACAGCGAGCGACCGCCGAACCGCGAAAGGGATGGGCTCAGACTCAGATGTTGCCGGTGGGGCGTACGCAAAGTCTGGAAGCAGTTTGAAAAGCTGCTGCAAGAGATACCATAAGTATTGGAGGACCGGCCCGGCCTCTGGACCAAGCCTCGGCAGTTCGTACCTTGCGAAGGCGAGCACTGCGACGATCACGACGGCAGCCAAAACGTTACGATTTGGGGCGAGGTGCGTCTTCGGCAAGACCTGTATGTCTCCGGAGAATACAGTCCCAGAAAGGATCGAAGTGGTGACTTGCCATCCGAACCAGAAATTAGACATAGGGTCAGTACCCGTGCCGTACTTGAAGGCCGTAGTTTGGGACGTAGGTATGGTGGACTCGATGCTGCCGTCTGAACTGACCGTTAGCGCATCGGTTCCCGCGCTAAGCGACAAGCCTTGTGCTGAAAGGGACGGGACAAAGTCCGAAGGAGGCGACATCACACTGTAGTCGACATCAACGTCATTCCAGATCAGCAGCGGTTCTAGGTAATTGATCTTGGGGTCCGGTGGGTACTTCCAGCTGGCGTTGAACGGCACCGGCGGCTGTGAGGGAGGCGGCGGGGGAGTGTACGGTAGCAACGTGCAAGAAGTGCTCTTGGCGTAGATCCGGTCGCTATCGTTCGGGGTGATCGTCACCGTGTAGGTGCCCAACTGGAGCGGGGTGCCGTTCGGCGTGTTGTTCACCGTGCCGTACCAGATGAACTGGTTCTCGCTGCTTGCGGGGTAGTACTGGTGGTAGATCGTAAACGTGCCGGACGGGCCGCTCGCGGTGATGATGGTGTCGTGGCCCTGGCTGTAGTCCCACTCGATGTCGGTGGAAGAGCTAACCATGAATGAACTCGGACTGCACAGGGCATAAGTGCCCGGATCCGCCATAGCGACCTGCGGTACCGTCATCAGCAGCAGATTCGCGGAAATCAGGGTTGTAAACGCCACCAATATTCCCTTTTGCATGGCTCAGCCCCCATTTCGACCAACAGACAAAGGCCCTGCGCCGAATCGGCGCAGGGCCCCCCGTCACGTCGTTTCGGCAGCCCGGCTGCCGTGCCCCGTGCGGGGGTTAGGCCCGTGGCTTTGCGTCCCCGGCTTTCGCCGAGTTTGCCTTTATCGTTTTTCCGAATATACCACAACGTGCGTATATAGAGCAATAATGGCAACGATGGAATGGGGGTCCAACAGAACGCCTCGTCCAGCATGGGGTCAGGCATGCGCTTGGCGCCGATGCAAAGGCCGATCTTTCCCAGGTAACTGGAGTTGCCCCGGTTTTGTGGACAGGTAAGGTTCTTGGTCACGAAGCGACCGATTCCTGTCCGCTGGTCTCTCCGGGGCAACACCTCCTTTCAAACTCTGCGGGGCTGAGGTGGCCTAGCGTAGAGTGACGTCGCCGCCGGTTGTAGAACACCTCGATGAACTCGAAGATGGCGGGGTACATGCGCTTCAACCAGCGCGTGCCGTTCGCCTTCAAGCCGGATCCTCGCTTCGCGTCAATCCAGCGGCTCACCCGCGCGCGATTTCATCTTGCAAAAATGCTTGCGCAGGAGAAGAACCGCGCGGTGTCGCTGATCTACCTCGGCTTTTCTGCATACGGGCAAGATAAGCCATTCAGCGATGTCTTCGGCGTGACCTCAATGAAATTGCTGAGCGAGTTCACCTTGTCGGAGATGGCGTCCGAGTCCCTGCCCGACCTTGCGGAGCGTGCCTTTGGCACGACTCACGCCTACTTCAAATCGGGAGATCAGGAGCGCATCCTCGATGAACTTATCTGTGATCGTACACGTCGAGGCACGACGAGCGAGAGAGGGTGACGAGTTTGAGCCAAGAAGAACTGTTCCGTGCGGCGCTCGGGTTGGAAGAGCCGTGGACGGTGGGCAAGGTCGAGTTCTCCGCGGATGAGCAGAGACTGGACATCTGGCTCGCGTATGGAGAAGGCGCTCAGTTCGCATGTTCGTACGGGGACGCGGTGCAGCTCCAGCCATACGACACACGCGAGCACACGTGGCGGCACTTGAACGTTTTTCAGTTCCATAACTACCTGCACGCGCGGGTACCGCGGGTGCAGTGCCCCGAGCACGGGGTGCATCAGGTGGAGACTACTTGGGCTCGGCCGGGGTCGGGGTTCACGCTATTGTTCGAGGCGCTGGTGATGCTGCTGGCGAAGGCGATGCCGATGCGCGGGCTCCGGCCGAGCGTTTTTGCTCTCTGTTCACAATAGATGTGGGAATTGACTAACGCTGGTCCCACTAAAGCAAAAGGCCGGGGAGGATGGTCCTCCCCGGCTCGGCGCCTTATTACATAGGGACTTCAGGACGGCGGAATAACCTCGATCACAACAGGCCCTGAGTCTGAGTGGGTAACGATCTGGTCGTTATCCATGTTGGGCCAGTCGAGCATGGGTTGCCCCGAGGTGTTTTGAAAGGTGAGGGTGCGGTGGGATTCCGGAAAGAAAAGCTTTACGGGCCCCTCGATGCTCTCACCCGGCGTATAGGCAACGAACCCGGGCCTGATAAATATGTTAGAGCCAACGATATTCCAGGACTGGGTCTTCGTCGAGCCGGGCGTCTCGCGGATTACCGTATCCGCGAAGACATTGGAGGGGGACGGCTGGTCGGCCCATACCGCGCCACTGTCACCCACCGCCGCTACTCGAAGGTTCGAGATCGTCCCGAGAGCCTTGAACGTCGTCCCATTCCACTCTGAGAGGGTGTGCCCGTCCAGGGTGAAGAGTGTGCCGTTTGGTGAAGCGAGAAATGGCTGATTGAAGGGTTCGGGAAGAGAAGCAACGGGTCTGCCGGTTGTCAGATCCACTATCTCCGACCCGAGGTTGGCGTCAGAGCTTTCGCTGATGTACACCTCCCACGAAAGGTACTGGTGGTTCGGCGAGCCGAATATCCCGGCGCCCAGACGGTACTCGCCATAGTCGTCCTGCACACTCTTGGAGTACCCGGGCAACGGGAAGGTCGACACCTTCATATCGGGGACGTGGACGAGGGTGAGTTGGCTCTTCTCCCTACCCACGCAGACGAAGCCCGCGTAGCCCGGGGCGTAGCCCCCGTTGAGATTGTAGCCGTCGTTCTGGTCGGCGTAGGCGGAAAGGGTGCCTTCGGGACAACCGTCCTGGACTGCGGTTCCCGTCTGCTTCGAGGTGAGGGACTGCCAGGTTACGGAATAGGGGGGCTTGGCACCCATCTTGAGCAGAGTGCCGCCCACGACGAGTTCCCGGTTGTCCTTCTTGAAGAAGTCCGACGGCAGGGGGAGCTCCTGCACGGTGAAGCCACCGATGTGCCATGTCCTGGGCAGCGCCACTGCGGCAGTCGCACCCGTAGTCGTTGTTGGTTTGGAAGCCGGGGGCTTTGATACATGCTGCGAAATGCCACACCCTGTCAGAACGATCCCCAAAAATGCGCATACGAATATTGTTCGTTTCATATTAATTCCTCCTACTTCCAACTCCAGCGAGCGGTCCATTGCTACCCCTCGTGCTAGGGCCTCTCCCGACCCACCAAGTCGTAGAGGAACGGCCGGGCCGACGCATCGATGGAGAAGAACTTCGGATAGTGCCGGATGCGGGCGCAGATCTGGTGGATGGTCAAGGGCGTGCCAGCCTGCTGAACGTAGAGGTTATGGCGGTGGACGTAGTCGAGAATCTCCCGAGCGGTCGCCGGGCGGGCCAGCCGGATGATCGCTTGCTCAATGGCCTCGTGCAGGGTGAGATGCGTGAGGTCTGCGGACATTCAATCGGCACCCCCCTCAAGGTCGTCCTGCGCGGCCTGCCGCATGGCGTCCGTGAGCGCCCAGAATTGGTCAGGGAAGAGGAGGGCACCGTTCACAAAGCCGATGCGTCCCCACGCCCAATTGCCGGGGTGGCTTTGTCGGATGTAGAGGAACTCGTGCACGAACTCGCGGGTGTTTTGGAGGGGGAAGCGCGCCCTCGTGGCGGTCGGACATCGCCTTGCCGGACCGTCGCGGAAAATGGTCTGCAGGCGAAGCCCATGGGGTGCCCATAGTTCGTCCTGGGGGCTAAGTGTCGTGTAGCCCCAGACATCAGTCAGCTCGTAGAGGTTCAGGTCGGCCAGCTTCGGCTTGAGGTCGATTACGACGGCGTGATCCTCCGGCCGCTCGCCTTCCTGCAGGCGCGGGAAGAGGAGCCTGTCACCGCTTCGGTGCCAGAGCCCCATCTCGGCAGTTGGGAACGGACTCGTCCCGCCGGTGAGATGGATCTCGCGGACGAGTTCGTAGATGACTGCACCTTTCTCGTGAATCTTGCGGTACAGCAGGTGCACGCCCATCCCTCCTCTCCTAAACCATATTTCGCCAAAACCCCGCAAGGGCACTCCGCGGAAGGGGTGTCGCGGAGGATTGGTGGAAGTTCATGGAGAACGCATCTCCATCCCTGCACGAGCGGCCGAACTGCAAGCCACAGCCGCGGAAGGAAACGACCATGATTGATGTTCAAGATGTTCTCAAGCACCTTGCGCTAGACAGACCTGTTTTTCACTCAGAAGCGGATTTCCAGCACGCCCTCGCTTGGGCAATCCATGCTGAGCATCCAGAGGCACGACTGCGGTTGGAGTACCCGCTCACGATGGGCGGGGCCGAAAGCGTGGATGTGGTTTGCTTGATCGGTGACGAACTCCTCGTCATGGAACTCAAGTACTGGACGCGAAAGATTCGGTGTGAGGTAGATGGAGAGCCCTACCTCCTTAAGGATCAAGGAGCACAGGACATCTCCCGCTATGACGCAGTGAAGGACATCTGCCGACTGGAGAGGGTGACGGGGGGCAGGTCGCAGACAGTGGCGTACGCCATCTGGCTCACAAACGACAGATCCTACTGGAGCGTTCCGCAACGTATGGACACGAACGACGCCGACTTCCGCATCTACGAGGGTGCCCGGCTAACGGGTCGCCGCGGCTGGGGACCGAATACTGGGGCAGGAACGAAGAGGAATCGGGAGATCCCGCTGGAACTCGAAGGCTCCTACGTTGTGCACTGGACGGACTTTTCTAACCCGAGCTCCGGCAGCCACGGGACCTTTCGCTACGCTGTGGTCGAGGTTGGCGGGCGGGTGGGGGACTAGACGTGGAGTGGGCCTACGAGGAGAGAGACTGGCAGCGTTATGTGGTGCTCGGCCTCTCTACCGACTCGTCGTTCGCCAGATACGAGCCCATACCCCCGGAGAGTTGGTTTCGAGGTACGCGAGTCTCTCTCTCTTGGATCCGCCGTGCGACGGACTCGCCCTCTTTCCAAGAGGCGATGCTGCTACTCTGTGCCCATCCGCCGGTCGATGTCAGACAGGCGCTAGATTACCTCGCAATCATTCGGAATGTCGATACGATCGGATCCTTCTGCGCGCACCATATTATGGAACTCGTTTCCCTTGCCAGACGTGTACCCGAAGGACCGCGAAGAACTGAGCGTGCGTGACCTCATCGCGGCGCACGAGGAGGAGTTCTGGGACTCCTACAGGGAAGGGATTTTGCGCCAGGAGTGGGAGACGCGATCAATCGTTTCTCCCCGTTGGCTGGACGAGATGGCACCGATCATCGCGCGGCATTTCGCTGACACAAGGTTCGCGAGTGCAGCCGGCTATCTCTTCAAGAGCATCGCCGACCTCTGGTGGGATATGTGCGACTGGCGCGAGGAGGGATACAGGGGGGATTTCCGCCCGTATCTCACTCAAGCGGAGGCCGAGGCCGCGTTCCTCAATGCGTTTAAGGCGGTCGAGGCCCTGATCGGCGAGCCTGGCTCCGTTGAACGGGTGCAGCAATCGCTGCGACAGATTGGCGTGAATCCCAAGGAGGAGTTTCTCTTCGGCAAAGAGCGGATTCAGGTCGCGCACGCCGTACGCGCATGTCTTGGGACCCGAGACAAGGTTGCAGCACACGGAAGCCGCCAGAATAAGCGGGAGCTCACGCTGCCCGGGATCTTTCGTTTGCAAGCGCTTGCGCGGCACCTCCTACTATTTGCTCCCGAGACTGGTCTGTAGGTGGGCCGCTGCGAGGGAGGGGAGAGCAATCGGAGACCTTAGGGTGGTTACAGGCGAGGACATACTGCTTGCTTTCGAGGAGTACCGCAATGCCTTGTTGCGTGCGTCCCCGATCGCCGAGGGTGCGCGCCTGGACGCGGACTGGCTGGCGCTCCGGCACGTACTGGACGCACTTACCCCTGCTGCGGTCAACGAGAGTTCGTGGCATGGGGCCGATGTAATTTGGATTGAGCTTTCGATGAAGCTGCCGGATTGGGCGGTGGAAAGGTGGGACGAGCCCCCAGACTGGGTAAAGGACGTGGCAGAGTCGAGCGAGCCAATCGCCTCAAGTGAGGCACCTCACCCGACGCTGGCGATCTGTTATGTGCCGAGCCGGTGGGGAGAGAGTGATCCGCGACTGACGGCCACTATGCTGGTCCATGACTTCATGGAAACGGTCCACCGGCGAGCGCTCATCCCACTCGTCGAGGGTTGGCGCCGCCAGGAGATGGCTGCCTGGGCGCATGTCGGATGGCGAGAGTGGCGCATGCGCGTGCCCTCTCGTATGGCTCCGTGCCATGAGGTCCAAGCCGTGGCTCGTTTCGATCGTGGCCGCGGTACTACACACCCTCTGACCTATGCCGACGTCAAGAAGGACTTGCAAGCGGTGCGCCTGCATCGGGCTGTTCCCGAAGCGGTCTTCGAGGTGTTCAATCGGGCCGCCAAGCTCTACCTCTACGGTTATCGCGATTGGGAGTTCTTCAGCATGGCCGAGTGGCCCGCCACGGTTGCGCTGGAGACCAGCCTGAGAGTCCTGTATGCACAAGAGCAGGTGTACCCAGCCGAAGTCGTGGCCCGCGAGCAGACGAAGGGGCACCCAATCGTGGCGCGGCAAACGGTCCAAGGAGCGGGGGGACTCTGGTACGCGATCCAGGAGGTGCGGCGCCAGGCGGGCCGACGGGCGGTCGACGTCCTCGTCAATGGTGAGCGCCTGCGCGACAGCATGCGGAAGCTCTTGGACTGGGCGGCCAGCGCGGGTTGGGTGGCGCCAACTGAGAGATGGCGCTGGAAGTCAGGGTTCTCCACCCGAGACCAGCTAAGCCATCCAGAGGGGGTCTCGATACGCTGGATCAGCCACGCCTACGCCGAGGTCGCGCAGGCAGCCCTGCTGATCAACCGGCTCTGGATGCGCTACTACCATCCGGAGGAGGCCCTTTGGAAGAACGCCTACGTGAGTGAGCCAAGATGGAAGCGTAAGGCGAACGGGCGAAGTCGGTAATAGAGTGAGGCGCCAAGAAGCGCCCGATGCCTTGGAACTGGGTGCGGGGCACTGTGATTGGCTGAGGAAAGGATCTGCCCGATTTGAAGATTGCATGCCTCATAGGAGCTGGCGCTAGTTACGCTCTGGGCTCACGTGCAGCAAAGACCTTCGACCGTGAAGGCAGACCAAGGTGGGAGGAACCGCCTCTTCTGGACGAGTTGTTCGACCGGTTGGTCGCCAGATCGCCAGAAGTGTGGAGCCACCTGTCTTCAAGCTTTAGGGACGAAAATTTCGAGGTGGCGATGGACGCTGCTTGGCATAAGGTTGAACAGTTTGCTCTCACCAAAAGCGTCGGAGAGTATTTCGCTTCACTGGAGATGCATCAAAGAGATGGCGTGTACGCCCACTTGGTAAGGGCTTTTCGCCCCCGTCTCCTCGATACCACGGTCTTCGCCAGCCTAAACTACGACACCCTGTTTGAGCAGGCTGTGGAGGGTTTGCCGTTGGCCGTAGACTACGGATTTGGTCGTCGCCCCAACGGCGGCAACCATGTCACTGTCCTCAAACTCCACGGCTCGTCTAACTTTTTCCCCCAGGTTCCAGATGGCGTGTTCTTAGAGGGGACCGTGTCAATAGATAACCGTGGGCTGATAGGGGGGCGCATTCTTCACGTTCCGCCGAAAGAGTCGCGGCGGCGATATAGGAGCAGGAACCAGGTCGAGTGCACCCCAGCGATGTCGCTCATCACCCCCGGAAAGCCAATGCCGGTTGGAGAAGATGACATCGCCGAGCTACGACAGCGCTGGCAGACATGGTTGTCCGAGACTGATCTCATCATCCTGATCGGGGTTCGCCCTGTGCCGACGGACGAGCACATCTGGGGTCCCATCGTCCAGTCTCGTGCCGACGTCTGGTACATCGGAGGCAATCCAGAGTGGCTGCTCAACAACACTGCGGGGCGAACGACGTGGCTGTCAAAGTCCTTCGACTCAGCCAGCCTCCAGAGGATCCGCAAGGGCCTGAGGGAGAAAACATGAGGCCGGCTCTGGCGACGGAGGCCAGTTAAGGGTCAAGCGGCTCTGGGTACGTCACCCGGGCGATCTGCGAGATTTCCCATAGCGTGCGGGCCGCAATGGGAGGCGCCAAGTTCCATTGCATTTCATGCTACGTCTGGGCAGACTACCAGTAACCTAAGCATTACCCGCAATTCTGCTAGATGAAGCGTGCCGCCTGGCGGATGAGGACGTAGTCTTGTAGGCGGCGGAAGCCGCGCCAGAGGGCTTTGACGCCGGGATCGCCATCGCCCTTGCGGGCAAGGAAGCCTCCGAGACGAGCGATCTGGATGATGGCGGTTTGGAGGGTTGGCGGTTCGGTGGGGACATTGTGGGTTTTGACGATGTTCTTGCGATTAAGGGCGAGGTACAGGGACTTCCATTCGTCGTCGGAGAGCACGGTGGTGCAGGGGGCATCGGGGTTCTCGCGTGCCTCGTAGGTCAGCCACAGAAGGCGCCAGGCCACGATGCTGTAGACGGCGATGGCGTTTTCCAGCCGGCGTCTGGTTTCGAGTTGGAGATCCTCGACCTGACAGCCGCTCTTGAGCGTGAAGTGGAAACGCTCGATGCGCCACCGGTAGGTGTACCAGCGGACCATGGTTGCGGCTTCCGCGGCGTCCGCCACCGGGAGGGTGGTGAGCAGGACCCAGCCGATCGGCTGGCTGCCAGTGGGGGGATCGATCTCATAGGCGCAGACCACGGTAATCGCCACCGGCTCGTTGTACTGGCCACGATAGACGTCGGGCGTGCGGAGCGTGACTCGTTTGGCGTGCAGCGCCAGAGTGGTCTGCCGCGCAGACAGGTTCCCTTTGCGGGGGACGTCGATGGTGTACTCGCCGAGCTTGGGCGCACTCGCCACAGCTCGAGCCAGATCAGGGTCCTCGCCTTCCAGCTTGCGGTTGTGCGTGGCCCGCACCAACACATCGCAGCCATCGGCGATGGCGGCACCGAACAACGGAAAGAGATCGCTCTCGCGATCACCTACCATGACGACGCGCGTCTGGTCGGGGACCACCTTCTCGACCTCGCGCATGGTGTTGACCCAGCGCGCACTCTCCTTCTGGCCTGTCTCCTGGCCGTCCCGGGCCCAGAACTGCTGCCAAAGCAGACCGAGCGGCGTGCCCTTCGTCGTGTCCACCGCAAGGCAGGAGTGCAGGAAGAACCCCTGGGCGTACTCCGGTCCGATCGGGCCAAGCCCCTCCGTCATCCGATGGGTGCTGAAGTTAAACCCCGTCGTATCCTGCACCGCCAGGACGATCGGCCGCCCCTTGATCCGATCCACCGTCGCCAGCCGATGCGAGCGCAGGACCCGCTGCGGCCCGACCCGGGCGTTGTCGAAGAAGCGATATGCCCCTTTCGTCGATGCCCACGAGCCAGCCGCCACTGGCACCGAACTCTCCGGATTCTCTGACAGCGATGCTGTCAGTCGAACCAGACGCTGCGTCAACCGCGCGTCTCCCAACTCCGCCCGACCGCACTCCTTCGTCGCCCACAGCATCTGTCGGCGTCCCCCTCGTCCCCTCGCTACCACCCCTTTCTCCACTACGCCTGGCAAATCCTTGCTACAAAGACTGGGGAATCTTCTTGCTTCTACCAATCACTTGTGGGTAACGGGTAGACCAGTAACGAGGCACGCGGATGAAGCCCGTTCGTAACAATAACAAACGGGCTGGAAACAAGAATTCTCAGTTATAAGATTTGCGAGCGAAGCCATAAGCCGAGTTCTGTCGAGGATGATCATCTATCTTGGGCGCCGATTGCCCGGCGCCTCTAGCGACCGTACCCGGAAGGTCGACGGGCAGTGTCATGCCTTCCCTATTTGGTCTTGCTGCGGGTGGGGTTTGCCTGGCGGTCTAGTCACCTAGACCCCGGTGGTCTCTTACACACGCCTTTTCACCCTTACCCTTGCGGGCGGTATGTCTCTGTGGCACTTTCCTTGGGGTCGCCCCCACTGGGTGTTACCCAGCACCCTGCCCTATGCAGCTCGGACTTTCCTCAGGCCATCATGGCCCGCGATCACCTGGCTTGCTCGCAACTGAGAATGATACAGCGCGTAAGAGCGCGCTGCAACGGAACGTTTTGGCTCACTTGTGCTGCCGATCGATACTGAGGTTTGCCAGTTCATCCGCACGTCGGTTTTGCTCGCGCGGCACATATTCGATGCGCCACTGCCGAAAGCGCAAAAACAGCCTCCTGGCTTCGACGAAGAGCGGCTGCAGCCCATCATGACGCACCTTCAATTCGCCGAGGATCTGTTTCACCATGAGTTCCGAATCGGAGCGCACGGCGACTTCCTCAGCTCCGAGGCCATGCGCCGCGCGAAGCGCTTCGATCAGCGCCGAATACTCGGCTACGTTGTTTGTCGTTGTGCCGATAAACCGGCAAAATTCCTTTACGACGCTGCCCTGGCCATCGTACATGACGATGCCGATGCCGCTCTCGCCGGGATTCCCGCGGGAGGCGCCGTCGGTGTGGATCACGAGGGTATGGTACCGTCCCGGCTCCTGAGCCTCCGCCAATTGAATCCCTCCGGGTTGAACCGAACTTCCAGATGTACCTGCGCCAACAGACGGTCGGCGAAATGCGCGAGCGCCTGCGGAAGAAAGTTGTCGACCTCGATGAGCGTACAGCCCGCGCTCGCCAGCGCAGCAGCGTCCCAGGGCAAAAGTGGCGGCGAGACGATGGCATCGGGTGTCTCGAGAACGGCCAGAGCCGCGCTGCGAGGGTCGCCGAGGACGAGGACGCGAGCGACGCGTTGACCCGTTCCCGCGCTCCATCGCAAGTCTTTCGCGTCCGTCGCGGCCCGCACCTTCTGCGCGAAGCGCTCTGGCGCGGTCGGATCGATGGTGCCAAGGCGAGCGGATCCGTAGGTCGGTTCGGGGCTGCGCAGGTCGCAAATATCATACGCAGGCTGCTCGTAAGGGTGGCTACTCAGCACCGCCTTGATCACCGCATCTTCCCGGTACGCGGGGTAGACGGTCTCGAGCCTCGCCTCGGGCACCTCTGCACGCGTGCCGACGATTCCGATGAAGGGGTCCGAGCCGGGAAGCGGCAAGAATGTGCCGGTGCCTTCGGCCGCGAACGTGCAGTCGCGGTAGCCGCCGAGAAATCCTGCCCCAGCCGACGCAACTGCATCGCGCACTGCGCCGAGGTGGGTGAGCGGTACGAACACGGCGATCTTGCGCAAAGCCGAGCGGCCTACCGCCAGCGCCGCGGTGATGCCGCGCAAACCGAGACGCTGTGCGAGCGCGGATGGATACGCATCCGGATGCGCCCAAAGCGCGTCGCCGAGTGCATAGGCCGGTCCGAGCTGCGCTGCAGGTGCCAGCGCCACCTCGTCCGCCAGGAGATCCTGCGGCTCCACCCAACCGATCGCCAATCGGCCGACCCTGTCCGGGATGCGCCCGACCGCGCGCGGAGCCTCTCCGAAGGGACCGTGCGCCAGGGTAGAGAGCGTCGCCTCAAGCGTCGCGCGGTCCATCGTATTCCTCCTCGATCGCCCGGATGTGGCCTTCAAGTTCCAAATGCAGCGATCCCTTCGCACCGCGCAGTCTGGCGCGCAGCAGGCGCAGGCGCTGTTCGCAAAGCCGGGCGAAGCCGGGTGGGTGCGTGCGGCGAACCACCGGCCCGAGCTGCTGGTCGAGCCAGGAGAGCGGGGGAGACGGGGCGATGCGCGCGGCGATCAGTTCGTAGACTCGCTCGCCTTCGACGGCGAGCCGTTCGTCGACGATCGCGAGAGAGCGTTCCCTCAAACCTCGGCGCAGCACAGGTGTATGCTGCATCGGCCCGAGTACGAAGAGCGTCCCGGGATGCTCCGCGGCGCCTTCCAGGATCTGAAGGATCGTCGATGCGCCCATTCCCAGCACTGCGATCGCGTCGAGCCGCTCGCCGCGCAGCGGCGAAAGGCCGCTGCCAAAGCGCAGCGCGATGCGCGCCTCGCCGCGGCAGGCGGCCGCGAGGCGCGCGTAGGGGCCGCTCGCGGCCTCGGTCGCAATGACCTGCACATGCTCTGCTTCTGCTGCGAGCAGGAGTGAGAGCGCACCGTCGCCCGCGCCGACATCGGCGATTCTGCCGCGCTTCGGCAGGAGGGACGCGGCAGCGCGAAGGCGTGCCATCGACAACTCGTGCTCCCCCCTTGCATGAGATTTGCAGCCTGGCCGCAGTCTAGTCAACGAGGTCGCGATCAAGGAGGTCTGGACCCTTGCCAGAACAGCTGACCGAATCGTTCCAGCAGTTCGAGAAGGAGCTCGCGGAGAAGTTGGAAGCCGCCCACAACATGGGCCTAT
Source organism: Bacillota bacterium (assembly GCA_021793645.1). GTDB lineage: Bacteria > Bacillota > Sulfobacillia > JAJZYS01 > JAJYTV01 > JAJYTV01. The sequence goes on along the minus strand of JAJYSJ010000001.1, from coordinate 310,605 downwards.
CGAAGGAGCACATCGACAACTCCGCAAAGCGCATCGCCGATTGGCTGATGAAGGAAGTTCAGCCGAGGACCCCGGAGCAGGTGCTCCTCAAGCAGATGTGGCAGTCCGCCAACGATGACGAGCGCCATGCCATGAGCTCCGTGCTGCACAAGCTCGTCGAGCACAAGGGAACCATGCACTAAGCAGTCCAGGCGGCGCCTCTCCTGCATGCGGGAGAGGCGCTTACCTTTTCCAGAAAGGCGTCGCCGCTCCCTGCGGCGAAGTGGAACGCATGACGGAGATACGGCGTGCCATCGTCGAGCCGGGGCGATCGGAACTCGTGATCGAGCGCTCGCGCTTCCTTGGCTATGCGCTCGGCGCAAGCGCGCCGGAGGATGCGCAGGCGGCGCTCGCAGCCGTGCGAAGGGAGCATCCCGATGCGACGCACCACTGCTACGCCTGGCGCTGCGGACCCGGCCAGGAACGCCAGAGCGACGACGGAGAGCCGCAGGCGACGGCTGGCTTGCCGTTGCTCGAAAGCCTGCGGCGTCACTTCGTCGACTACGGTCTTTTGGTGGTCGTACGCTACTATGGAGGCAGAAAGCTCGGGCGATCCGGCCTCTATCGCGCCTACCTAAGCGCAGGTGCTGAGGCGCTTCAGGCTGCCTGCGTCGCGCGGCTTGTGCCCGGCGTGCACTACGGCGTAGAGGTTGCGCACCAGGAGCGCCTGAACCTCGTCAAGGCGCTCGAGGCCGTCGATGGGGAAGTCCTTTCCCTGACGTACGGAGCGAAGGTGCATGTAGAGTTCTGGCTGCCGAAGACAAGCGACCTTTCCGAGCTCGTGCAGCGCTGCGATGCGGCGGGCCGCGCGGACCGGATCGGCTGCCTCGTGCGCAGCCGGTCCGCGGCGGACCAATAAGGAGGTGTGCCGGCGACTGCCGGCGATCATGCGGGTCGGATTTATCGGTCTCGGTGTGATGGGACGCTACATGGCGGAGAATCTCTTGCGCGCTGGGCACGAGGTGACGGTCCATAACCGCACCAAGGATGCGACGGAGCCCTTCCGCGCGAAGGGTGTGGATGTCGCTGCGACGCCTAAAGAGGCGGCGCAGGGGCAGGATGCGGTGATCACGATTGTCACGGCCGACGCCGCGGTGGAAGCGGTGACTTTTGGAGAGAACGGCACGCTCGCGGGCGCGCAGCCGGGGACCTTGTTGATCGACATGTCGACGATCGCGCCGGGCACCTCGCGCAAGGTGGCGGCCGCCGCACGCGAGCGCGGGCTGCGCTTTCTTGACGCGCCCGTCACGGGCGGCGATGTGGGCGCCCGCGAAGGCACCCTGACGATCATGGTCGGGGGAGAGGCGGAGGACTTCCAGGCAGCCATGCCGCTCTTTGAAGCGATGGGACGGCGCATCGTCCATGTCGGCGGGACAGGCCTCGGCGAGACCCTCAAGCTCGCGGGCAACCTGATCTCCGGCCTTACCCTGATGGTGGCCGCAGAAGGCATCCGCCTCGCCCTGCGCGAGGGCGTGCCGCAGGAAAAGATCGAAGAAGTGCTGCCGCAAAGCTCCGCCGCTTCCTTCGAATTGACCAAGCTCCTCGACCGATATCGCCAAGATGCCTGGGAGCCCGGCTTTTCGGTCGCGAACCGGCTGAAGGATCTGCGCCTCGCTGTCGAGATGGCAGCGGCGGATGGCGTCACCCTGCCGATCGCACCGCACGCCTTGCGCCTCTTGCAGGACTACTCCGATCAGGGAGGCGCGCCGCGCGACGAGTCGAGCTACCTCAAGGCGCTGCTCGGATAGGGCATGGCGGGCGACACGCGGCCGAAGATTGTCGTCGTCGGGGTTGCGCTCCTGCAACTTCGCTTTCGCGTCCCCAAACTGCCAGAGCCGGGAGGCGACGTACTGGCAAGTTCCTTGCAGGTGGGGCTTGGCGGCAGCGGAATCAACGTCGCCCGCGCGCTCTCCAGCCTGGGCGCGCCGATCGAGTTCGTACTGCGGCGCGGCGACGGGCCGCTCGACCGGCTCGCGCAGGCGGAGCTAGGTCGCCTCGGCATTTCCGTGCGCGGCGAGTGGAGCGATGCGCCGAGCGGCGTGACCATTGCGCTTGTGGAGCCGAGCGGGGAGCGCAGCTTCGTCAGCGCGGCCGGCGCGGAGGGCCAGGTGGGTGCGCGGGATCTCCTCTGTGCGGACCTCGGGCATGCCGGCTTTCTCTACGTCTCGGGCTACGAACTGCTCTCGTCGCCGGACCTCGAGGAGACCGTCGCGAACCTGCCCCGCCGCATCGAGGTTCTGCTCGATCCCGGGCCGCGCGGCGCGTCGCCGGGCAGCCTTGGCCGCGCATGGCGCCGCGCGGATCTCGTGCGGATGAACGCGGACGAGGCGCAGGCGCGCAGCGGCACGGCAGATGCCAAGTCCGCCGCGGCGCTGCTCAGCCGCGAAGGCCCCCCGGTCGTCGTGAGTACGTCCAGCGGCGCCTATTTGGGTACGCAAGGCAGAGCGCTTGAGATCGCCGGGGGGGAGCCGGTCACCGGCGACACGACAGGGGCGGGCGACGCCCACGCCGCGGGGATTCTCGCAGCGCGCTGCAGCGGCCTTTCGCTGGCGGATGCGGTCGCGGCGGGCAACCGCGTCGCGCGGGCATCCGTGGCGGGAGAAGCCTTCGGGCCCGGGATCTTGCAGGCCTTGGGCGGGGGCGCGAATGGCCTTGACTGAGGTGTGCCTGACGCGCTACGGCGAGACGGAGTGGAACGCCCGGCAACGCTTCCGGGGTTGGCCGATTCGTCCCTGACCGCGCGCGGCGTCCGCTAGGTAGAGCGTCTTGCGCGGGCACTGCGGACATCGGCCTGGACGGCTAACTACGCGACCCCGAGCGGGCGGACCATGCGCACGGCCGAGATTGCGCGGGGATCTCGCGCGAAGAAGATCTCGGGCGCCGGGTGGAGGGACTAGCGCGTGCGCCTCTCGGTCGTCGATGGCCTGCGAAGAAAGAGAGCCCGCCCAGAGCCGGGCGGGCGTGTGGGGCACATGCTATCCAGCGTAGCTTTGCAGTCTTGAAGGGTGCACGATGAGGCGGCCGTCGTCCGTCTGCTCGACGCAGTGGTCCTCCCGGAACTCGCGCATCACCCGGGTCACCGTCTCGCGCGAGCAGCCTACGAGCTGTGCCAGTTCCCGGTGCGTGAAGTGCAGACCGGTTCGCCCGCTGCCTTCGCGCTCTGCAAGGCGCAGGAGCGTGGCAGCGATCTTCGCCGAGGCGTCGCGACTGGTCAGCTCGACCATCTGGCGGGTCTGGTCGCGCAGGCGGGCGCCGAACACCTGCATGAGCGCCCAGCCGACGTCGGCGCTGCGCTGGACGAGCGCCCTGAGGGCATCGTTGCGCACAAAGCCGATCCAGCTCTCCGCGATGGTCTGGACAGTGGATGGGTAGGGTTCCCCGCTGTGGAGAAAGCCGGTGAGTGAGAAGATCTCGCCTGGCCGTACGATCTGCAGGGTCTGCTCTGTCCCAAGCATGGTGGTGCGGAACGCCCGCACAGTGCCTTCATGCAAAAAACAGAGGAACTCCGACTCGTCGCCCTCGATGAACACGTACATGTCCTTGCGGTAGTGGCGCAGTGAACTGATGCCTGCGATCGCTTCGCGCGAAGGGAGCGAGAGATCGCGGAACGCGGCAACGGATGAGACCGCGGAAAGCATCTCCGGTGCAGTCTGGACGGCCATGCGGTCCCCGCCTCCTGTGCTCGGCCGCTCCAAGCGGCCCCCTCTCTAAAACCAGAGTAGAGAGGTCAGGAAAGAGGTGCAAGGGACCAAATGGACACGGTACCCCGTCCATATGGCCCATCCTTATGCCATCTGGGCCACCTGCCGGAGGACCTCGTCGGCGCAGAAGCCGCCGGAGAGAACGGAGACCGGTCGCTTGCCGAACCGTGCGGACCCGTGGCGCATCAACGCGGCGAGCGTTGCGGCTCCGGAAGGCTCGACGACGAGATGCTCTTCGAAGAGCAGCAGGCGCAGGGCGGCGTAGAGGTCCTCGTCGTCGATGACGATCACGTCGTCGACGTAGCGCTGGGCGAGTTCGAGCGTCAGCGCGGACGGACCGCGCGGCGAAAGGCCGTCTGCGATCGTGTGCACCGATTGGAGTTCCACCACTTTGCCGGCAGCAAGCGAGCGCGCCATGCTGTCCGCGCCGGACATCGCGATGCCGTAGACCTTGATCTTCGGCATGCGTTCCTTGAGTGCCAAAGACGCGCCGCCGAGCAGCCCGCCTCCGCCGATCGGGAGGAGAACGGCGTCGAAGTCGACGCCCGCCTGCGTCAGTTCGAGGCCCAGGGTGCCCTGGCCGGCGATCACGTCGGGGTCGTCGTACGCGTGGACGAACGTAAGGCCCTCGGCCGCGGCGATGCGCCGTGCGTTCTCGACGGCGGCCTGGAAGTCCTCACCCTCTGCCACGACGCGTGCGCCCAGGCGCGTGATGGCGCGCACCTTGGCCTGATTCCCGGACTGCGGCACGCAGATCGTCGCCTGCAGTCCGAACCGCTCGGCGGCGTAGGCGACTGCGAGGCCGTGGTTGCCCGCCGACGCGGTGATCACACCGCCGGAAAGCCCCTGCGCGCGCAGCCGGAGGATGCGGTTCAGCGCCCCCCTGATCTTGAAGACGCGGATCGGCTGGAACATCTCAAGCTTCAGCAGCACGTCTCCGCCCACGGCCTCCGCGGCTGCAGTCGACGGTTGCAGCGGTGTCGGCTTCAAATACGGTGAAAGCCTATCCTGGGCGGCGACGATGTCGTCCAGGCGGACAGTCTGGGATCGCACTTGCAAACTCGGATTCCTCCCCCGCAGTTAGCGATCTCCTGGCCTGCGCAGGCCCCGCACCGCGAAGGTGCGGGGCCCAAACGCAAGAAGGCGACCTCATCCTATTCCGTCGTGAAGCGACGGTCTCCTGCTCTGACAGGGGAATGCGGGCGAACGCAGAAGTCACGGCATACGGAGATCACCCTGGGGAGGCGCGCGAGTGGAGATCGAGATGCGGGACGTCGTCCGCGCCAGGGCGCGCATCCGCGCTCACGTTTGGCCAACGCCGCTGGTAGAGGATCCAGAGCTTTCACGCAGGCGCGGCAAGCCGGTGCAACTGAAGATGGAGTGCTGGCAGCGCATGGGATCCTTCAAGGTTCGCGGCGCCTTCTACCGGATGCTCAGCCTTTCTACGGCGGAACGCCAGCGCGGCGTGATCGCCGCATCGGCGGGGAACCACGCCCAGGGCGTGGCGCTGGCTGCACGTGAGATCGGCGTCGATGCGCTGCTCGTGATGCCGGAAAGCGCATCGCGCGTGAAGGTCGATGCGGTGCGCCAGCTGGGCGCAGAAGTCGTCTTGCGCGGCAGAGACTACGACGAGGCCGAGGCCGCCTGCAAGGAGATCCTGCAGGAGACCGGCCGCACGCTCGTGCACCCCTTCGAGGACCCGTACGTGATCGCGGGGCAGGGCACGGTCGGGCTCGAAATCGCGCTCTCCGTTGCGGACATCGACATCGTTCTGGTGCCGGCCGGCGGCGGAGGCCTGGCCGTCGGTTCGGCGATCGCTCTTAAGACGCTGCGCCCCGGCGTGCGCGTCTACGGTGTGCAGTCCGAGGCATCCGCACCACTCGTGGCTTCGCAGCGCGCTGGCCACCGCGTGCGGGTGGAGTACGGCCCATCGCTCGCGGACGGCCTCCATGGGGATACCACGGATGTGATGGTGGGACTTGCGCTGCAACACCTCGATGGCGTGCTGATGGTTACGGAAGCCGCGATCGCACGGGCCATGCGCTACCTCTACGAGCAGCAGCGCGTGATCGTCGAAGGCGCCGCAGCCGTGTCGGTCGCGGCGCTTCTGGAGGGCGTGGCGCCGGAAGGCGCCGCGGTGGCCGTGCTCAGCGGGCGCAATGTCGCCCCGGAACTCTTCTCGCGTATCCTCTCGGGAGCGGAGGGACCGCAGTGAGGGCGGCCGGCTTTCGCGAACGCACCGTCGCGTACCTGTTGGACGTCCTGGTCGTCGGGGCGATCGGCTGGGCGCTCTCCTTGCCGCTTGCGATCTGGGCGCTTCTACTCTTCGCCTACACGGCGCTGTCGCTCTGGGCCTTTTCCGGACGCACGCCGGGCAAGATCCTGCTTCGCCTGCAGGTCGTCGGCAAAGGCAGCAAGGAGCTCTCGCCCTATCAGTACATTCTGCGCCCGCTCGTCTCCTTGTTGGAACTGACGCTGCTTTGCGGCGGGTTTGTCTTCGCTCTCTTCACGCGTGAACGCCTCGCGCTGCACGACCTGATCCTGGGCACCCGCGTCGTCAAGCAATCCAGCCCCCGTCGGCGCACGGCGCCCCGGAGGGCGCGCACGCGGGCCAAGAGGCGGCGCCGCTGAATTGTGAGGCTTTGCCGGATCCCCTATGATGAAGGAGAACCTGTCCAGTCAAGGGAGGATCCGTTATGGCAAGACCCGCGCTGCGCGTCACGTTCTGCACGTCGTGAGGCTACGCGGCTGAAGCCGCCCGTGTGGCGGAGGAAATCGGCAGCGAGTACGGCGAGGCGATCGCCAGCATCACCCTCGTGCCTTCGCACGGCGGCGTATTTGTCGTCACCTGCGAGGGCGAGGAGGTCTATGCCAAGGCGAAGACCGGCCGTTTTCCGGAAGCAGGGGAGATCGGACGCCTGATCGCCCCGCGCATCTCGGATTAGAGCCCCAGCACTTCACGCAGCGTCTCGGGGCGATAGCCTTCGACGGCGATGCCGTTCACGACGACAGTCGGCACTGTCTGGGCGCCCATGAACCGGAGGTCCCGCCAAAGGTCAGGGTCAGCGCGCACGTCGCGCACGCTGCACCCGACGCCGTTCGACTGCAAAAAGAGCAGGACCTGGCGGCAGGCGGGGTCCTCGGGGTCCAGGTAGATGACGACTTCCTGCAAGTATTCCAGCCCGATGTTCCCCTTTCGTTCGGCATCCAGGCAACCGACGGTCCACGCGGGGAAGGGGACGCGCGGAACGGCCGATACGAGGAGGGTATGCAAGATGCCGGAACTGCGCAAGGGTGTCCACACGCTCAGAGGCAATCCGCTGACGCTGGTCGGACCAGAGGTCCGGCCAGGCCAGGCGGCACCGGACTTTACGATGATCGACCGCGATTTCCACACAGTCACCCTGCAGGACACCCCGGCAAAGGTTCGGGTGTTCTCCGTGGTGCCGTCGCTGGACACCGGCGTCTGCGATCAGCAGAGCCGCCGCTTCGAGGCCGAGGCCAAGCAGCTGGGCGACCGGGTGGCCGTCTACACGATCAGCCGAGACCTGCCGTTCGCCCAGAAGCGCTGGTGCGGCGCGTCTGAAGCCGAGACGATGGAGATGCTGTCGGACAGCCGCGACCACTCCTTCGGACCGGCCTACGGCAACGAGATCGCGGAGATGGGTCTGCTGTCGCGCTCCATCTTCGTCATCGATACGCAGGGCATTGTGCGCTACGTCCAGTACGTGCCCGAATTTGCGGACCTTCCGGACTTCGATGCGGCGCTGGCGGCCGTTCGCACGCTGCTCTAGTTCAAGGGCTCAAAAAGCGCCCCGCGCCGCGTTTTGCGGCGGCGGGGCGCTTTCTCTATGTCATCGGCGAGGCACTCAGGTCCCTTCCCTTTGCCCTGTCACCTTCGAGAGCGACCAGGGCGAGGGAGCGGTCGACGGTTCGTCGGTCCGGCGCGCAGCCGGCGCACGGTGCGGCGCAGGCCGCGCGGCCAGCGCGAGCAGCACGCCGCAGGCCAAAGGCGCGACATGCTGTGCAAGATGGGTAGCCTGCGGCTTCCCTGCCCAGGCGGTTACGGCCGGGTCGAGGAGGAAGAGCGCAACGAGACCGCCCAGAAGCAGCATGAGGCGCCTCGCTGGGGCTGCACCGGGCGGGGCTTTTGCCGCGCAAGTCCGCCGCCGAGCCGCCAGACCCCGTCGCCGATCACGCGTCCGCCCACAAGCTCAGAGGACGTGCAGGCCGTAGTGCTCTGCGGGATGCGGATCAAAGAGCGCCGCGCCGAGTGCGATGCGCAGGATCGCTGACATGGCAATAGCCCTCCTGGCTGGAAGGATTGCCGGGTCTAGGCCAGTGCAGGGAGGAGCTGGCGCTCAGGACTCCTGGATATAGGCAAGTGCGAGGCGGGCGGTGCCAAGTAGGGCATCCTCGTGGGTGCGCTCATGCGTATGGCTCGCGTCGACACCGGGTCCGAAGAGCCCGATGCGGACGTCGCGGCCGGTGCGGGCGGCGGCCGTCGCGTCCGAGGAGTAGAACGGGTAGGTGTCGTAGACGAACGGGATCTCGGCGGCCTTGGCGATCTCGGCGAGGCGCTGCACGAGGGTGTAGTCGTACGGGCCGCCGCTGTCCTTGGCGCAGATCGTGACGATGTCCTCGCGCGACGTCTGGCCCTCTCCGACGGCTGCCATGTCGATCGCGACAATCTCTTGCGCATCCAGGGGGATGCCCGCGGGCGCTCCGGATCCGACCTCTTCATAGACGCTGAAGTGGAGGTAGGTCGTGCAGCGGGGCCGTGGTCCTTTGGCAGCCTCGCGGGCTGCCAAGAGCAGCGCCGCGGCGCTGGCCTTGTCATCGAGGAAGCGGGACTTCACGAAACCCGTGTCGGTGCGCTCGGCGCGCGGCTCGACGGCGACGAAGTCGCCGACGTGGATCCCCAGAGCCTCCACGTCCTCGGGCCCGTCCACCTGCGCGTCAAGGCGCAGGCGCATCTCGGGCCAGGCGCGCTTCAACTCGTCGAAGCGCGGACCAAACACGTGCACGGACGCGTACTTCGGCAGGATCGTGCCGGTGACGGGGCCGCTTTGCGCCAGCACCGTGACATAGGCGCCGTCGCACGCGAGGGCGGGGAGGCCGCCGACCGGTGTGACCCGCAGGCGCCCGTCGCCGAGGATCTCGGCGACGATCGCCCCCAGGGTGTCGACATGCGCCGTCAGAGCGCGGGCCGGGGCTCCTGGCGCGCCCTGGACGGTCGCGACGACGCCGCCGCGCGCCGTGCGCGCTACCGGCAGTCCGAATGAGGCCAGGCGCTCGGCGCAGTAGTCGGCTGCGGGTGTCGCCTTTCCGGTCGGGGACGCGATGGCAAGCAGGGTAAGAAGTTCTTGCGTGATCTCGTTCGCCTGCAAGGGGATGCTCCTTTCGTTTCGACCGCCGTGCGGCCATGCTGCAGCCTCCAGTCTACACGACCGGCGCGCGCAAACGCATAGAAGGGGTGCGGCGCTTCCAAGGCTACACAAGGGGGTGCAGGCGACGGGCAGCACGTTGGACGCGATCGGCGACATCGAGCAGCGCGGGAGTCGGCTCGTCGGTCTCCTCGCTGCCATGATCGACTCGCCGCCCAAGGACGCGATCGGTGCGCGGATGGAGAGGATCGAGCAGCGTCTGAAGGCGCTCTACCTCGATTCCTTTCCCACGGTCACGCGCAAGTTTCAGACGTTCGGACGCCATGGGCTCCTGCTCTTCGAGGGGGGCGTAGTACAGCGCGGCGAGGTCGACCGCGACATCCTGCGACCTCTGATGGAAGCGCAGGGGCCGCCGCCGGCGGCGATGCAGAGCATCGCGCAGCGCGTTCTGCCGACGCTCGTCGCGACCTCGATCGAGACCTGGGAACAGGTCGAGGAGCACTACGAAGACGGGCATGCCATCCTCTTCGTCGACGGCATCGCCGGCGCCATCGCGATCGACCAGAAGAAGATCCCGGTGCGCTCGCCGAGCGCGCCGAAGACGGAGAGCTCGGTGCGCGGCCCGCAGATCGGGTTCCTCGAGGACCTCAAGAGCAACCTCGTGCTCTTGCGCGATCGGGTGCGCACACACCGCCTGAAGATCTTCAACCACCAGGTGGGACAGGCGACGCGCACCCAGGTGGTCGTGATGCACATTGAAGGCGAGATCGATCCCGCCATCGTAACGGGAGTCAGGGAGCGGATCATGCAGGCCCAGCCGAAGGACCTGCAGCTGATCTCCTCGCTCACCGGTCTACTGGAGCAGCGGCCCTTCTCCATCTTCCCGCAGGTCCGCATGACGCAGCGGGTCGACGAGGCCGCGAGGGCGCTCTTGCAGGGCCGCCTCGTGATCATGATGCACGGCGATCCCACGGCGGGCATCTACCCCTCGACGCTCGGCGACTTCTACCGGACGATGCAGGATTACATGATGAGCTTCTGGGAGGCGAGCTACGTCCGGCTGATCCGCGCCTCGGCCGCCCTCATCTCGCTCTACCTGCCGGCGCTCTACGTCGCACTGACCACCATCAACCCGGACCTTCTCCCGACGCGGCTCGCGATCGTCGTCGCCGGGTCGCGCGAGGGGATTCCGTTCTCGCCTCTCGTCGAGGTCTTCCTGATGTTCCTCATCATCGAAATCCTGCGCGAGGCGGCCCTGCGCATGCCGTCCCAGATGACCGCGACGCTCGGCACGGTGGGCGCCATCGTCGTCGGCACTGCGCTCGTCAAGGCGGGTGTCGTGTCCGACCTGATGATCGTCGTTGCGACGATCACCGCCGTCGCGGCGTTCACGGCGCCGTCCTTTGAGATCACGTCGGTGTGGCGCATCCTGATGTGGCCAATGGCGATCGTGGCGGCGATCTGGGGCATCCTTGGCATCCTCGTGCTGACCTTCGTCATCCTGTCCGCGATGTCGTCGCTGGAGGTCGCGGGAATGCCCTACCTCGCACCGCTCGTGCCGGCGACGGGTTCCGACATCCGCGACACGCTCATCCGCCTGCCCATGCGCGCACTCAGCCCATCGGACCAGCGCCATGGCATGCTTCCCTGGCTGACTCGCAGCCTGCGGCAGGCCGCGACCCGCCATCCGCGCGGTGGCGGCAAGTGAAGCGCCTGCTGGTTGCAGCCCTCCTGCCACTTCTGGCCCTTGTTGGCTGCGGGCAGGCAACCTCGATCGACACGCGCGCGCTTGTCGTCGGCATCGCCGTCGACAAGGGACAAAAGCCTGGCGAACTGCGCTTCACGTTCCAGGTGCCGAGTCCCCAGTCGCTCGGCGGCGGGGGCGCCGGCGCCGGCGGGAACAACTTCTACTATCCGACCGCAAAGGCGCCAAGTCTCGCGGCGGCGATCTCCTACGTCGAGAACCGCACGAGCCGCGACATCTACCTCGGCCAGCTGCACATCATTCTCGTGGCCCTCGACGTGCCTCCGCAGGAGCGCGACCGCCTTGCACAGGAGGAGCAGCGCCTGGGCGAGGTGGACCACACGGAGTGGGTGGCGTTCTCCAAGCCTCCTGCTGCGAAGATGCTGCAGCCTCCGCCATCCCAGGAGCAGTTGCCGTCGATGTTCTACTCGACGCACTTCAACTGCCGATCCTGTCAGTCCACGTCGCTTGGCGTGCAGGCCTGGAGGGTTTCGAGAGAGTACGTGGAGCCGGGTCGCACGGCCACACTGCCGATCGTCAGAGTCGCCGACGGGCAGTATGACATCGGGACTGTCGCGTCATTTCGCAGCGGGGAGAAGCCGGTCGTCTTCAACCAGACGGAGTCGAGCTACCTCATGCTGGCGCTTGGACAGATGCACAAAGGCGTGATCCAATCGCAGACGCCGCTGGGCACGACCGTGGTGCGCAGCCTGGGTTCGAAAGCGAAGGTCGACGGAGGCGTTGACCAGCATGGCAAGCTGCATCTCTCTATCAACCTCAATCTCGCTGGAACGATCGCGCAGCCACCCGCGAAGGCCATGCGCATCACGGCGGACGTCAGCCGCATGATCGCGCAGGCGACAGCGCAGACGGTGGAAGGCGGAGTCGCGAGCACCATCCGCAAGGCGCAGTCGGCCGGCGTCGACCCCTTCCGATTCGCCCGTGCGCTCTACCAGAAGGATCCCGAGGCACTGCAGGCGCTAGGCGAGTGGCATAGCGCGTTCTCCAAGGCCGACGTGGCAATCCACGTCAAGGTTACGGTCCCGCAGGAGGGGATCACCGTATGATCCGGCGCGGGGGTCGGCGCATCTCGCCTCTCGAAGCCGTCATCTTCACGGCTGCGTCCACCTTTGCGGCTGGCATCTTCGTCATGCCGCGCGTGCTGATCGCAGACGCGGGACGCGCGGGCGGCCTTGCCCTGCTATTCGCGTGCGCCCTAGCAGTCCTTTGGGCAGCCCTGATTTCGCACTACGCCAGCCGTCTGCCGGATCGCGCTCTCGGACGCTACTTTCTACAGAAGCTGCCGTTTCTCGCCTACCCCTGGCTCGTTGTGGTCGTGGCCTTCGAGATCCTGATCACGTATGGGGCGCTTGCCGCCTACCAGGACATGACCACCGCTGTTGCGATGCCGGGATTCCCGGGCCTCTCCATCACCATCGTGCTGGCGCTCGGCGCCTGGACGGGTGCGCGGCATCGGCTGGAGGGACTCGCGCGCTCCGTGCTTGTCTTCTTCGGCAGCTTCACCACCCTCGCCGTGATCAGCTTTCTCCTGCTGCTCATGCGCGGCAGCGAACTCGCTGCCGTCCTGCCAGGGCCACACCTCGCCATCGCGCCGATTGTGCGCGCGGACGCCGACAGCCTCTTCCTGTTCGCAGGCTTCGATGCCGTGGCGCTTGTACTGCCCTACCAGGTCGCCAGCCGGCGCGGTCTGCCGCATGTCGCAGTGGGCGGGATCCTCAGCGGTGCGCTGCTGCTGCTCGCGTATGTCGTCACCGTGGGGATGGTCGGACCGAACTACGTCCTCACCCAGACCTGGCCGGTCGTGAGCGCGCTGCGCACCCTGGTTTTGCACAGCTTCTTCCTGGACCGGTTCGGACTCGTCGTCATCTTCGCCTGGAGTGCGATCCTCATCTCCTACGTTGCCATCCACCTCTGGGCGGCAGGGGAGGCTATTTGCCAGATGACCGGCAGCGAGCGAGGCCGCGGCTGGTGGACGCTCGGCTTCACCGCGCTCATCATGCTGGTCTCCGGGTATGCCGGCGGAGGCCCTGTGCAAGAAGAGGCCGTGGCCCGCGGGGTGATCAGTCCCGCGACGCTCTTCATCCTCGTGGGCTGGCTTTCAGCCGCAGTCGGGCTGGCCCTGCTGGCCAGGCGCGACCCGGTACCGCAATGAGCGCCCTACTTGCAGAGCGCGAGGTAAAACTGCAGGGGGGCGGCACCGCACGCGTCGTTTGGCTCGCACCCGCCCATGCCGAGCAGCTCGCGGAGGTGCTGCCAAGCAAGGTGGCGCCGAGAGACCTGCGCGTGCTCTCCGGCGAGAGCCGTGCCCAGGTGCGCGTATGCGCGGACTACGCCGTCGTTCGCGCCACGGAAGTCGAGATGCCGGACCGCCGGGAGCAGCGCTTCCTGCCGCTTTCCATGCTGGCCCTAGATGGGACGCTCTACGTCATCGCGCCGAAGGAGGCGCAATCGGTGCAGCGGATGATCGCGCGGGCCGAGGAAGGCGCGAGGGGCTCCTTCGACCTCTTCTTTCTCCTGTGGGACGACCTCGTGGAGCGCTTCCACGAGCAGAGCGAAGCGGCGGTGGCCGCAGCGGAGAAGGTTTCCGAACGCGTCTTGATCGGTCCAAAGCGCGGCCTTTCGCATGCGACCTACCGCGTGCGGCGGCACACCTTTCTGATCCGTCTGGCCGTTGCGCGTGCGCATGCCGCCTTCGCCGTGCTCGCGACAGAGCGCCCGGAGCAATGGGGCGAGGAAGCGTCGGCGCGGCTGCAGGAACTGCGGGAGCGCATCACCGCGCTCCTCGATGAGGTCGAATCGGTGCGGGAGGCCCTCGGGGAGACGGTCGAGGCCTACTCCTCGGTGCAGGCGAACGACATGAACCAGGTCATGCAGGTGCTGACGATCGTCTCGCTGCTCTTTCTGCCGCCGACGCTGGTGGCGTCGATCTACGGCATGAACTTCCACATCCCCGAGTACGCCTGGCCGCACGGCTATGCCTACGCCCTCGCCCTGATGTTCGTCCTGACCGCAGCCTTCCTCGTCTGGGCTAGGCTGCGCCGGCTGATCCGTTAGGGCCTCAGGTGGCGCAGCGCGCCAAGAAGGCGCAAGGAGAGCGCGGCTGCAAGCAGGCCTGCAAGGCGCAGCGCATCCATGAGCCCAAGGGCTGCCGCAACCGCCGAGAGTTCGAACAGGCCGAGGAGAAGCGCTCCAAAGCGCGGCGGCAGGATCTCCGCGAGCTTCGGTACGGCGCCGCCGCCGCGAGCGCCAGGCTGCATGCGCGCGCGCCAGACCAGAAACGGCAAGATCCGCTCGAGGAAGCCATACTCGGCCAATGCAAAGGCGAACGACGCAAGGATGAGTGCGGGGCCAAGCTCTCCCGCGGCAAGCGCGAGGGCGGCCAGAGCGAGCTGCCAGGGCGGCAGGATCGCTCCAAGGCGCGGCGCGGTGAGGCGTGGGGCGTGCGCGGGGGGCGCAGCGCCTTGCGTAGTGCTGACTGCCCAGATCAGCAGGGCGGCCACGAGGGGCGAGATGGCGATGGGAAGGCCCACGCCGCGCTCGGCGAGTGCGGCGCAAAGAAGCGCGCCGAATGCGATCAGGGAGGTCCTCCAGAAGCCCGCACGGCGGGACGGGTAGGCAAGTTGAGCGAACATGCCGCCGAACTGCCACGAGACGCCGCTCAGGAGTGCAGCGAAGCCGCTGCCGAGCGCCGCCGCGAGGTGCCAGGGCAGAAGGAGCGTAGACGGCAGCGACAGACCTTGGCGCTGAAGCGCGAGCAGCGTGCCGAGAACTGCGGCGCAGAGGAAAGAAGCGGCGCCGAACGCGACGCCGAGGTGCAATGGAGCAAACGGGCGCGCGCGCAGGACCTGTCCGATCAGCATCGGGGCAAGCCACGCGAGCGAAAGGGCGACAATGCTCCCGCCGACCGCGACGACCGGCCATAGGCGGGTCGCAAAGCCGATTGCCAGGAGGCCGCCGCCCAAGGAGATGGCGGTCGCAGCGCCGGACGCGACAAAAGGCCGCGCCAGGGCACGGCCAGTCGTTGCCGCCGAGAGCTGAAGCGCGGCACCCAGCGCGATCGGCAGCAAGCCGCCGACGAGGGCGAGGTGCAATATCGCGAGGAAGTCAGCTTGCCCGATGCCCCGCCAGGCGAGCAGGAGGCCGTCTGCGCAGAGCATCGCAAGGCCCAGCCCGATGGGCAGAAGTGGCGCCCCGGCGGGTGGGCCCAGGCGCGGCGAGACGATCGCCGGCTGCGCAGGGGCACTCATCTGCGCGCAATGCCGAAAAAGTGCGCCGCGAGGGAGAGGCCAGAGAGGGTGAACGAGAGCGATGCGCCAAGAAGGAGCACTTCACCCAGCAGCTGCACGGGAAATACATCGAACGCGAGACCGAAGAAGCCGAGGGGCACGGCCGCCGCGAGGAGGTAGAAGCCGGCGCGCAGCCGCCCTGGCCCCGCCATCGCAACGAGCGAGGGCGTCTTCTTCGTCGCGGCGTCCTCGGCGTAGCTGTGGAACCAGACGAGGAACGGCGCAATCTTAAAGAGGTAGCCCCATAGATTCGCGCCGGCCCAGCCGAAGGCGAAGAGGAAGGCGAGCGCGAAGGGCGAGATCGCAAGGACGCCGAGAAGATCCAGAGGAATCAGGACCAGCAGCGCCCCCAGCACGTACCAGCTGAGGATGGCCTGGCGGATTCCCGGCTCGATGGGGCGCTGGCGCGCCTTCAAGAAGCGGCGCATGTCGGAGAGGAAGAGGATGTACGCCGTGATGATCGGCAGCGCGGCCAATGCCGCCAGCGGATCCGTGCCGTAGAGCGCGGCCCCCGCGGCCCAGAGCACTCCAACCGACCAGAGGACGAGCACAGCCGTTGCGTAGCGCGGCTGTGCGTGGGAGAGCGTGAACATCTGCACGAGCTTGTAGCTGACGCCCAAGATGGCGAGGGAGATCCAGCCGAATCCGCCGAGAGCGACGTGCAGTCCCCAAAAACGCGGCATGCTGATGGCCCAGTAGCCGTACTGCAGGTTGAGGGCCTCCGCGAGTCCCGCGAGCACGGTGAGCAGCAGGAAACCGGCGGCGACGACGGCGGCCGCCGGGGTCGGGGAGGAGACGGTCGCGGCGCGCGCAGTGCGCCAGATGATCACAACGAAGGCGACCACGCCGAGCGTGATCAGGCTGCCGCCCACCGCCAGCACACTCCCAGAGCCCGTGCCGAAGCCGAGCAGCAGCAGCAGGATGCCTGGCAGGGTGGCGAAGGGCACGATGGGACCCAGTCCCTTGCCCTGGACCTCTGCGACGCCAGCGACCGGCACGATCATCAGCAACGCGCCCATCGCCGTCGCCGTCGTCCATCCAAGCGTGAACAGGTGCGTCGCGACAAGCGTCGCCGTGGATCCGGGAAGGCCGTGCTGCAGCCACTGCGGCGACAAAAGCAGCACAAGCGGCAGCGTCAGGCTCGCGAGCAGGCCGAACGCGACATGGGAAAGGGGGAGCCGGACATCGGCTCCCCCGCTGGTCTGCGACAGCATGGCCGCCTTACGCTGCCTGGCGGCCGATGCGCACGCGCCAGACCTGGGGACCCTGCTCAAGGTAGTCCCAGGTAAAGGTTCCGGCGTGCTCGGCCTCAAACTGGTAGTAGAGGGGCTTCGGGTCGTGGTCATTGACCAGTTCGAACGCCTCGCCGGGCTTCAATCCGTCAAACGTCGCGAAGATCGCGGTGTGGCGCTGCATCGGTACGAGGCTGCGAACATCGAGTAGTCCCTTGTCGGTCAAGCGGCATTCCTCCTTGCGTTCGCCAAAACTCTACTTCGGACGCCGCGCCTCGGCGGTGATGCCTGCGCCGCTGCCGTGTGCGCTAGCGCACATCCGACGTCGATTGGATGCGCAACGCTAGGGACGAACCGATGAACCATGCGCAAGTGAGGTGGATGCGATGCAGCGCGTGCTCGATGTGCGCGAGGATATTCGTTCGGGCAAGGAGCCGTTTGCCGACATCATGCGGGCGGCCGCCGAGCTCGGACCGGACGAGGAGCTGGTGGTCTTGGCGCCGTTTGAGCCGGTCCCGCTCTATGGCGTACTCGGTGCGAAGGGCTTCGCCCATTCGGCGACAGCGATCGGCGATGGCGACTATCAAGTCATCTTCCAGCGGCAGGGGGCTTAGACGATGGACATCGTGCCGACCCGCCAGGAAGCAGTCGAGGCCCTGCGCAAGGTGATCGACCCCGAACTCGGCGTCGACATCGTGTCGCTTGGGCTTCTATATAACGTGGAGATCGCCGACGAAGGCGCCGTATCCGTCATGCTGACGCTGACGACGCCTGGCTGCCCCTTGCATTCGATCATCGGGCGGCAGATCGAGCAAGTCATGCTGCCATTGCCGGGGATCAGCGACGTCAAGGTGCAGCTCACCTTCTCGCCGCCCTGGGATCCCCGCATGATGAACGATGAGGCGCGTGAGGAACTGCAGATCTGATCAGGTGGTTTATCCTGCAGGGACTGACGGGTCACGAGGTGCGCCGTCGATCGGTACAGGGGCAAGCGGCATGCCGCTTGCCTGCTTCAGTGCGCTCCGATCGATCCCGCCCTTCCTCCGCAGCCTACTCGACGTAGCGGCGCAGGTTTTTCGGGTAGACGGTGAGGCCTCCATTTGCGCGGGTCGCGACGGCGTCAGCCTCTCGGAAGTCGCCGAGCAGGCGCGTCACCGTTTCACGCGACGCTCCGATCAACTGCGCGAGGTCCTTGTGCGTGAGGTGCAGGTCGACCGTAAGGGCGCCCTGCACCTCTTCGTTTGCGCCGACGAGTTCCAGCAGGGCTGCCGCGAGCTTGCCCGCAGCGTCCCGCGTGCCGAGGTCCAGCACATGGCGCGATGTGCCCGTGAGACGCTGGCCGAAGTGCTCGAGCAGCGCGAATGCGATGTCGACGTCGCGCGAGGCGAGGGCGCGCAGCGCCTGGTTGCGCACGCAGCCGATCCAGCTGTCCTCCAGCGTCTGGGCTGTGCCCGGGTAGGGAGCGGGCACGATGAATCCCGTGACCGCGAACAGCTCGCCTGAACGCAAGAAGTGGAGCGTCTGCTCCTGGCCCTCGACAGTCGTCTTGAAGACCTTTACCGCTCCGCTGTGCACGAAGCAGAACATCTCCGCCGGCTCGCCCTCCGCAAAGATGAACATATCGCGCCGGTAGTGGCGCATGCTGGTTACTTCCCCCAGGGCGGCGATCGTCGTATCCGGCAGCGCCGCAAACGGCGGGAGCTGCCGCAGTGCCAGAAGCGGATTCGGCTGGTTGACCGCGGGCATTGAAGTGCCTCCCTCTACCGTCCATGACCAGCCTAGCGCAGCGGAGCGGCCGTTTCCAGCACCGTGAACGCGCAGGCGGGGAAGAGTACGAACGGGGTGAAGAATTTGGACGTCTGGCGACCGCTGCGCACGCTCGCGCGGCGCGTCGTGCCGCAAGCCAAGGCCGCCGTGGCAGCCGGCATCGCCTGGTGGCTTTCCGAAACCCTGTTCGGTACCCGCCAGCCGTACTTTGCGCCACTTGCCGCCATCTTGACCATGCAGGTGACCGTCTCCGAATCCGTTTCCATTGGAGCGCAGCGCATCCTCGGCGTGATCGGAGGAATCGCCGTGAGCCTGGCCGCAGCCCACTGGCTGCGTCCAGGCGCCCTGGGCGTCGCGCTGCTCGTCTTCATCGGCATGGGCATCGCATCGGCCGTCGGGCTTGCGAACCGCGCGGTGGCTCAGGTAGGTATCTCCGGACTGCTCGTTTTGGCGCTTGGCAGCCGGCCGGAGTACGCTGCGGCGCGCCTCATCGAGACGGTCTTGGGTGCCCTGGTCGGCGTACTGGTCCAGGCGTTTCTCGTCCCCGCGGACCCGATTCCGGCGGCGCGCGACGCGGTCGCGGCGCTTGCTGTGGACGTGGCCCGCACCCTGCGCCGCATGACGCAGCCGGGCAAAGGACGCGCCGATCCCGAGGAACTCAGCGAACGGGCGCAGTCGGCGCGCGAGGCGGTCGCGCTCGCGCGGCGCAGTCTGGTCTACAGCCCGCTCCTGCGGCGACGGCGCGGCGATGCGCAGCAGCTGAACGCCGCGCTAGACGCTCTGGAGGCCGCGACGGACGCCGTGCGTGGCATCGCAGCCAGCCTGGCATCGCTTGGTGAGGACGGTGGGGAGTCGCTGCCGCGCCCGGTGCTCGAGCATGCGGCCGATGCCGTGCAGGCCTTCGGGGTGTATGTCGAACACCCGAGCGCCGAGGGCGCCGCGCGCCTCGGCGCCGCGTCGAGAAGGCTGCAGCGCGGAGGGGCCCGCAGCCTGCGGCTGCTGTCGGCGCCGCGGCGCGCGGAAGTGCGCAGGGAGCTGGGCGCCGTCCTCTCCGAGATCGAGCGCCTGCGTCGGGAGATCGGACGCGCGCGGCGGCGGCTCACGCAGGCCTAGCCTAACCGGGTCGTTGCGCGCGGCTGGGAACTGAGCTTGCCCGACGACAGCGCGGCGTCCTTGGTCCCGAAAAGTCCTTGAGTGCCGCCCCAGTCGCGCCTGATGGCTGCGCTCGTACCCAAACGCACCGCGGGCGGAGGCAGTAGGTAGCCGCGCGAAATGCCCATTGCCCGCGTGCGGTCGCAGAGGTATGGTTGATGCGTAAGTTCAACCGACTGGTCGGTCGAAAGGAGGGACGCCGATGGAGCGGCCGCAGGCAATCCTCAATGCCGCAGCTGACCTCTTTCACCACCGGGGCTACCACGCGACGACGGTCGAAGACATTGCGAGCGCCGTGGGACTCAAGAAGGGGAGCCTCTACCACTACATCACGGGCAAGGAACTGCTGCTGAAGACGCTTGCCGAAGAAACGATCCAAGGCTACCTCGAGGACGCGCTGCCGATCGCGGCGGGCGAAGGCACCGCGTCCGAGCGGCTCGCGCGAGTCATCGAAGCGCACGTGCGGCGCTTGTGCGCGGCGCCGGAACGCGTGACGGTCCTGGTGCGCGAGGCCCACTACGTGCCGGACGCGCTCGCAAGCGATGTGCGCGGACGCACGCGGCGCTACACCCACCTGCTGTCGGATCTGATCGCGGAGGGCGTGCGCAGCGGCGAGTTTACCGACACGGACCCGGGCGTGGCCGGTCTGATGCTGCTCGGCGCCCTCAACTGGGCGCATCGCTGGTACCAGCCGGATGGGCGCCTGACGCCCGAGGAGATCGGCAGGCAGTTCTCGCAGATGTTCCTTCGTGGACTGCAGAGGAGGGTCAACGACAATGTTTCGCTTTGACTGGGATGACGACAGCCGCGCGGTCGCTGAACTGGCGCGCGAGTTTGGGCGGTCGGCCGCTGCGGCGGAGCGCGAAGCGGCCGAGGGCGGCGCAGTACCGCAGGCGCTCAGAAAGCAGGCGGAGGAACTCGGACTATTCGACCTCAGCCGCAGTCAGGACCAGGGCGGGCTCGGGCTTTCGGCGCTCTCGGTGGGGCACGCCGTGACGGCGCTCGTTGCGGAGGCGCCGACGATCGCTACCTCGCTCTTGCTGCCTGAGGCCGGTGCAGCGTTCGGTGCGCCCCTGAGCGGCTTCTTTGCTGACGGTGGAGCGGGTGCGCTCGGCTACCGGCGGCCCGCGGGCGTGACGCTCGAGCATGGCCGCGTCACGGGACGCGTCGCGTTCACGGCTGCGTCGCCCGAACCGGGCGAGGGCTGGGTCGTCGCGGCAAGCGCCGCAGGCGACCGGCTCTGCCGGGTGGCGCCCGATGGACGCGAATTGTCTGAGGTGCCCGCGATGGGCCTTACGGCGATGCGTCGAGTCGCAGCAACCTTCGACGGCGCCGTGCAGGAGGAAAGTGATTTCGGCGCAAAAGAGCGCGCGCAGCTCTTCCTGGCGTACGCGCCCTTCTTCCACGGCTACGGTCGCGCTGCGCTGCACTACGCACGCGGCTACGCTGCGGAGCGCAAGGCGTTCGGCAAGACGATCGGCGGGTTCCAGGCGATTGGATTCCTGCTCGCAGACGTAGCGATGGAGGTCGAGGCGGCCGAGCTGCTGTGGCAGGAGTCGGCATGGCGGGCAGCGCAGGGCGAGGACGTGTTCCGCTTCGCCGCCGACGCGCTGCGTACGGCCAAGGACGCCGCCTACTTCGCTGCCAACAGCTGCATCGCGGTGCTGGGCGGCCACGGATTCGTCGACGACCACCCCGCAGAGCGCTGGCTGCGCGACGTGGAGACGCTTTCTGCCCTGACCGGCAACCGATCGGCGCTTGGGCAGGCGTCCGAGGAGACCGCGCAAGGCGAGGAGGCGCACGGCGTTGCCTGATTTCTTGGAGACCGAACAGGAGAAGACCGTACGGGCGTACCTCAACTACTTCGCTCGCACCGAGATCCGGCCCCGGTCCCTGGAAGCGGACCGCATGCAGGATATCCAGCCGGACTTCTACCAAACCGTCCAGAAGAGCGGCATCTCGATGGAGATGATGCCGCGCAACCCGGGCAGCAGCGGCAAGGATGAGGAGAAGCGGGAGCACACCACGCTGCGCCTTTCGGTGCTGGCGTCGGAGGAACTCTCGTGGGGCGATGCGTCGTTCCTGCTCTCTCTGCCCGGCCCCGGCCTCGGCGGACCCCCGGTGAGCTTCATCGGGACCAAGGAGCAGCGCGAACGCTTCTTCTCGATCTTCAAGGACAAGGAGAAGCCGCACTTCGGGGCTTACGCCCTTACGGAGCCTGAGGCGGGCTCGGACGTCGCGGGCATCAAGAGCCGCTGTGAGGCGGTTCCGGGCGGCTACAAGATCAACGGCACGAAGACGTTCATCACGAACGGCTCGCGCGCCGACTGGGTCGTCGTCTTCGCCACGATCGACCCGAGCCTCGGCCGCGGAGGCCATCGCACATTCGTCGTGGAGCGCGGCACGCCCGGCTTCAGCGTCGGCAGGCACCACCACAAGCTCGGATTGCGCGCGAACGACACGGCGGAACTCGTCTTCTCGGACTGCTTCGTCCCGGAGGAGAACCTGCTCGGCGGGCGCGCCCACTACGAGCAGAGCAAGGAAGGTTTCAAGGTTGCGATGGCTACGTTCGACTCGACCCGGCCCCTGGTCGCCGCGATGGCGGTGGGGATCGCGCGGGCCGCAGCCGAGCGCGCGCGCGAACTGATCGAGGAGCGCTATATGCTGGGCCGCCCCCTGCCGCGCTACCGCGCACTGCGCGAGGCGCTCGACGACATGGACCGCCGCGTGCGCGCGGCGCGCCTTCTCACCTGGAAGTCCGCCTTCCTCGGCGACGTGCGCGAACCGCAGAGCCGGGCAGCCTCGATGGCGAAGGCGTACGCAGGCAAGGAAGCCGTGCTGATCTGCCGCGAGGCGCTCGAGCTCACAGCAGATTCGGGCGAGGCGCCCGATCCCTTCCTGGAGAAGTGGTTCCGCGACATCCGCGTCTTCGACATCTTCGAGGGGACGGCGCAGGTGCAGCGCCTTGTGATCGCACGCCGCCTCTTCGAGGAAATCGGTGTCAAGGTGGGACTCTGATGCGCGCAATCGCGTTTGTGAAGTCGATCCTCGACCCGGAGGCGCCGCCAGGAGCCATCCGCTTCGATGCGGGCAAGGCGCTCGGCGACGTGCCCCAGGTCCTCGGTCCCTACGAGGGCAATGCCCTCGAACTTGCGGTGCAGATTGCGGAGGCCTCGCAGGGCGAGTTCCGGGCTGTCGCGCTCGGCGGCCCAGAGCAAGAGGCGGGGCTGCGCAAGGCACTGGCGCTCGGAGCGGCGCAGGCGATGCGGGTCGACGTGCCTTCGGGCTTCCATGACCCGCTCGACACGGCCCGCCAGCTGAAGGCGGCAGCAGACGCCCTGGGCGGCGCCGACGTCTATCTGTTCGGCCGCCAGGCTGGCGACTGGGATCAGGGGGTCACCGCGGGTCTCTTCGCCGGTCTCGCCGGGCTGCCGCTCGTCCCGCTCGTGCAGGCGGCCGAAGTCGCGGGCGCCGGCCTCAAGGTACGGCGCGAGATCGCGGGCGGCTACGAGGAGGGCGAGATCGCGGTCCCCTGCGTACTCTCGGCTTCGAACGGTCCGGGCACCTTGCTGCGGCTGCCGAAGGTGAAGGACGTGATGCTCGCAAACCGCAAGCCGATCGAGCTGCGCGCGGGCGCACAGAGCGGCGCGGGCTTCCGTGTCTCGGATCTCAAGGCGAGCGTCACGAGCCGTGCCGGCCGGCGCATCGAGGGCGATCTCAAGGCGCAGGCGGAGGGCCTTGCGCAGGAACTCAGGAGAGCCATTCCTGGGATCGGAGGTGGCGCATGATGCGCGTTGGTGCACTCGTGCGGGGCGACGACCAGAGCGCCCTCGAGGTCCTATCGCTGGCGCGCGCCCTCGGCGGCGACGCAGCGGAGACCTACCTGATCCTTGCCGCCCCGGCGGCGCAGCACGCCGCGGCGGGGGCGGCCCGCGCCGTCGTGCTGGAGGGAATCGCGGACGCCGATCCGGCGCAGCTGCTCGCGGCGGCGCAGGCGCTGATTGGCGCTGCGCCGCCCGACGTGCTGCTGATTCCGGATGGACCGCTCTTCGAAGCGGTCGGCGCGCAGCTCGCCGGCAGTATCGACCGCCCGGCGGCGCGTGACGTCGGCAGTGTGGCGATCGAGGACGGACGCTTGCAGATCGTCAAGGGCGCCTTCGGCGGCAAGGCCGAGGTGACCCTCGATGCAGGGGAGGGCGCCGTGCTCGGTGTGCGCCAGGGCGCCCACCAGGCGGATGAGCTGCCGCAGGCGGCGCCGCAGGTGCTGGAGTTTGCGCAGCCAGCGCCGCTCCTCTCCGGGCGGCGCGCCGTGCGCGACGCGTCGGGAGAAGACCTGGGACGCGCGAAGGTCATCGTCTCGGGCGGGCGCGGCCTCGGCAGCGCCGAAGCCTACCGATCGCTGCGCGAGGTCGCGAACCTCTTGGGCGGGGCGCTCGGCGCGTCGCGCGCGGCGGTCGACGAAGGCTGGGCCAGCCCCAGCCAGCAGGTCGGCATCACGGGACAGAAGGTCGCGCCGGAAGTGTACCTCGCGATTGGCATCTCCGGGGCCAGCCAGCACCTCAGCGGCATGTCCGGCTCCAAGGTCGTGATTGCGGTAAACCGGGACGACAAGGCGCCGATCTTCGCTGCAGCGGACGTCGGGGTCGTGGCCGACTGGCAGGCGCTCTGGCCCGAGCTGCGCCGGGCCCTCGCGGGGGGTTAGCGCGTGACTCCACACCGCGTCGTCTACTGGAACATCCCGGGCCACGCCTGGATGTATCTCCCGTTCGCGATCCTCGTGATCGTGTTCGGCTACGGCGTCTACCGGCGCTACCGCGTCTGGTCGATCGGGCAGCGCCGCCCGCTGGGCCCCTTGCGGCCGCGCCTTGGGCGCCTCTTGCGGCACGCCGGGCTGCAGTCCCGGGTCGTGAAGCGGCGCATGCAAGGTTACGCGCATGTGGCGCTTGCGGTGGCCTTCGGGCTGCTCTTCATCGGGACGCTGGTCGTCATGCTGAATTCGGACTTCGGTCTACCGGTGATGCAGGGCGCGTTCTACCTCTGGTTCGAGTCCTTCACACTGGACGTCGCCGGACTCGCGGGCATCATCGCGCTATGTGTCTTCCTCTGGCGGCGCTACGGCCTGAAGCCGAAGGGGCTCTCGCGGCAGTGGCCCGACTTCTTCGTGCCGTTCTCACTCCTCGTGATCCTGATCACGGGCTTTATGCTGCAGTCGCTGCGCATCTACGCGACGCATGATCCCTGGGGCGGCTACTCCTTCGTCGGCTACGCGCTCGCGAGCCTGTGGGGGGCGCTGCATCTGGGCATCCCGGCGGCGCTCGTGATCCACCGTTCGCTCTGGTGGTTCCACCTTCTGCTGGCCTTCAGCTTCCTTGCGGCGATCCCCTACAGCAAGCTCTTCCACCTCTTCACAGGGCCCCTCGCGATCTTCCTGTCGGAGCCGACGCGCGCGAGCGGCCTGGACTCCCCGAACCTCGAGACGGCGGAGCGGCTGGGTGCGAACTTCCTTTCGGACCTCACGGTCAAGGACCTCGTCGATCTGGATGCCTGTACGGAGTGCGGGCGCTGCCAGGATGTCTGCCCGGCCTTCGCATCTGGCAAGCCGCTCTCGCCGAAGCAGCTGATCCTCGACCTGCGCGAGCATGCGCACACCCGGCCGTCGGAGCCGCTCCAGTTGGCGATCAAGGACGAGACGCTCTTCGCCTGCACGACCTGCCGCGCGTGCCAGGAGGCGTGCCCGGTCGACATCGAGCACGTACCCAAGATCGTCGCGATGAGACGCTTCCGCGCGATGGAGGAGGGGGAGATTCCCGCCGGCCTCGCCGAGGCGGTGCAGGGCATCGAAGAGCGCGGGCACCCCTTCCGGGGCAGCCAGGCCAGCCGCACAACGTGGATGGACGGCCTCGGGATCCACGAGTGGGAGCCGGGCACCCCTTGCGACACGCTGCTGTGGGTTGGCTGCGCCGGCGCCTTCGATCCCCGCGCGCAGAAGGCCGCCCGCGCGCTGGCGAACCTCCTTCTGTCGATGGGCGAAGATGTGCAGGTGCTCGGGCGGCGCGAGAGCTGCACCGGAGACCCGGCCAGGCGCGCCGGTCAGGAGTATCTCTACCAGATCCAGGCGCAGCAGAACGTCGAACTTTTGCAGCAGGTCGCGCCGCGGCGCATCGTGACGATGTGCCCGCACTGCCTGCAGCAGATCAAGAACGAATATCGCGACTTCGGCGCCGACTTCGAGGTCGTGCACCACAGCGAGTACCTCTCGACGGCACTGATCACAGGGCGTATCTCCCGCGCGGCGGGCGGCAAGCGCGTGACCTACCACGACCCTTGTTACCTTGGACGCTACAACGGCGTGATCGACGCACCGCGCGAAGTGCTGGCGGGTGCAGGCATGGATCTCACAGAGATGCCGCGGCACGGCACCGACTCCTTCTGCTGCGGCGCCGGCGGCGGCTGGGCCTTCCGCGAGGAGGGTGCGCCGCGCGTCAACAGGCTGCGCGCCAAGGAGGCCGTGGACACCGGGGCGGAGGTGGTGGCGACCGCCTGTCCCTTCTGCTTGAACATGATGAGCGACGGCGTTCGCGCCGAGGGCGGCGCAGAGGTCCAGGACATCGCCGAAATCCTCTGGGAACAGGTCTCAAGCACCCTCGTCAAGGACTGAAGGGAGGGCCCCCTTTGCAAACTGCCGGTGCTACTGAACGTCCGCAGGACAGTCCCAGCCATCTCGACTACCCGGACTGGACGATTCCCGAGATACTGCACCAGGCATCCGCTCACTTTCCTTCGCACGCCGCGCTGCGCTTTTTCGGGCGCAGCATGGACTACCGCCATCTGCAGCGCGAGGTCGATGCCTTCGCCCGCGGTCTTCTGGCGCTCGGTCTCAAGGCGGGCGACCGCGTAGCCCTGGTGCTGCCGAACGCGCCGCAGTTCGTCATCGCGTACTTCGGCACGCTGCAGGCTGGCGGCGTCGTCGTCGCGACGAATCCCCTCTACACGCCGCGGGAGTTCGAAACGCAGTTCGAGGACGCGAAGCCGACCTTCGTCGTCGCACTGGACCTCGTCGCGGAGCGCGTCCGGGGGGCGATTGGCGAAGCGCGCCTAGTGGTGACGCGCATCCGCGAGTACCTGCCGCGCTCGCTCGCGCTGCTGCAGCGCATCGCACAGCCGGGCCCGAAGATGCCGGACGGGACGCTCTCGTTCCGCGAGATCCTGCGCCGCGGCGAGACGGGCGACCTGCCTGCTCCCGGCAGCCCGGATGAACTCGCCGTCCTGCAGTATACGGGCGGCACGACCGGCACGCCGAAGGCCGCGATGCTCTCGCATCGCAACCTCGTCGCGAACGCCATGCAGTGCCAGGCGTGGCTGCCGGACTACCACCCGGGCGACGAGCGGGTGCTCGCGGTGCTGCCGTTCTTCCACGTCTTCGGCATGACCGTCGCGATGAACCTCGGCGTGCTCTGTGGCGGCGAGATCGATCTCGTGCCGCGCTTCTCGCCGGGGCAGATGGCGAAGGAGGTGCGGCGATTCCAGCCCAGCTTCTTCCCTGGCGCGCCGGCGCTCTACGAATCGGTCGTGATGGACCCGCATGCAGAGCGCTGGAACATGCGCTCGATCCGCTACTGCATCTCGGGCTCGGCGCCTCTTGCGTTGACGCTGCAAGAGCGCTTTGAACGCCTCACCGGCGGTGTGCTGGTCGAGGGCTACGGCCTGACGGAGGCTGCGCCTGTGACGCACTGCAATCCCCTGCGGGGACAGCGCAAGATCGGCAGCGTGGGGCGGCCGTTCCCGGATACCGAGCAGCGCATTGTGGACCCGGACGACCCGACGCGCGACATGCCGCTGGGGGAAGAGGGGGAACTCGCGGTGCGCGGCCCGCAGGTGATGCTCGGCTACTACGGACGTCCCAAGGAAACGCAGAGCGTCCTGAAGGACGGCTGGCTCCTCACAGGGGACATCGGCGTGATCGATGAGGACGGCTTCTGCCGGATCGTCGACCGCAAGAAGGACCTGATCATCGTGAGCGGGTTCAATGTCTATCCGCGCGAGGTCGAGGAAGTCCTGCTGCAGTACCCCGGCGTGCGGGAGGCGGCGGTCGTGGGCGTACCGGATGAGCGCCGCGGCCAGGCGGTGCGGGCGGTGCTCGTGCCGGATCCGGGGACAGAGATCGACCTTCCAAAGCTCCAGGCCTTCTGCCGCGAGCAGCTGGCCGGCTACAAGACGCCGCGACAGTTTGAGCTGCGCACGGAGCTGCCCCGCTCCGTGATCGGCAAGGTGCTGCGGCGCGAACTGGTGCCACAAGCGAAGGAGGAATCCTGATGGGCGTCGTGATCCTCAGCGCGAAGCGCACGCCGGTCGGCAGCTTCGGCGGCGGGCTGCGCGACGTGAAGGCGACAGAACTCGGGCGGACGGCGGGTGCCGCCGCGCTCGAGACGGCAGGCATCGAGAAGGACCAGGTGGACCATGTCGTGTTCGGCTCCGGCGGCATGCCGATCGCCGAAGCGAACCTTGCACGCCAGGTCGGACTGCACATGGGGCTGCCGTACGAGGTGCCGGCCTACACCGTGCAGCGCAACTGCGCGTCCGGCATCCAGGCGATCGTCTCCGGTGCCCAGGAGATCATGCTCGGGCAGGCGCAGGTCGTGCTCGCAGGCGGCGCGGAGTCGATGTCGGGCGCACCGTACCTCACCTACGGCGCGCGCTTTGGCATCCGCCTGCGTCACGCCGAACTGCGCGACAGCATCTGGGAAGGCCTTACGGATCTCTATAGCGGTACGGTGATGGGCGAGACGGCGGAAATCCTGGCGGACGACTACGACATCTCGCGCCGCGAGATGGATGAACTGGCCGTCGAAAGCCACCAGAAGGCCTTCAAAGCGAGCCGCTCCGGCCGCTTCAAGGACGAGATCGCTCCGGTGGAGATTCCGTCGCGGCGCGGCGAGCCGGAGGTGATCCGCCAGGACGAGGGCATCCTCGCCGGCCTCTCGCCGGAGCGCCTGGCGACTGCGCCCGCGACGTTCCGCAAAGGCGGGCGCGTGACGCCTGGGAACTCCTCGCCGCTCAACGACGCGGGGGCGGCTGTGGTGCTGGCCGATGAGGAGTGGGCCAGGGCGCACGGCAAGAAGCCAATCGCGCGCATCGTCAGCTACGCCTTTTCCGGCTGCGACCCGAAGCGCATGGGCCTCGGTCCCGTGCGGGCGACCGACATGGCACTGACGCGCGCCGGCCTCTCGCTCTCCGACATCGGCCTCATCGAGATCAATGAGGCGTTCGCTGCCCAGTACCTCGCGGTGGAGCGCGAGATGAAGTGGAATCGCGAGATCGTGAACGTGAACGGTGGGGCGCTCGCGCTTGGACACCCGATCGGAGCGACAGGCGCAAGGCTTGTCACGACGCTCGTGCACGAGATGCCGCGCCGCGACGTGCGCTACGGCCTCGCGACGCTCTGCGTCGGAGGGGGCCAGGGCGCCAGCATCATCGTGGAGGTGCAGGGCTGATGTACGTATTCAAGGCGGCGGTGCTGGGCGCCGGCACGATGGGGGCGGAGATCGCGCAGGTGATCTCCCTGTCCGGTCTGCCGGTCGTGCTGAAGGATGTGGACCCCGCCCAGCTGGAACGGGGAATGGAGCACATCCGTGACATCTATGCGCGGCGCGTGCAGCGCGGACGCATTTCAGAGCACGACGCCCAGGACCGCATCGCGCTCGTCACGCCGCAGCTCGACTACCAGGGCTTTTCTGACGTGGACCTCGTGATCGAGGCGGTGCCGGAGAAGCTGGAGCTGAAGCAGGCGGTGCTGGGCGAGGTGGAAGGGCACGTCGCGAAGACGGCGCTCCTTGCGACGAACACGTCGGCGCTCCCCGTCACAGAGGTCGGAGCGAAACTGCACAAGCCCCAGCGGCTCGTCGGGATGCACTTCTTCTTCCCGGCGTCCGTGATGAAGCTCGTCGAGGTGATCGCCGGCGCGCAGACGGAGGACGAGGCGGTCGATTCGGCAGTCGAGTTCGTCGAGGGCATACGGCGGATCGGCGTGCGCGTGCGCGAGTGTCCTGGCTTCCTTGTGAACCGCATCCTGATGGCAGGTCTCGCGGAAGTGTTCCGCGCCGAGCAGGATCTCGGACTCGGGCCGAAGGAGATCGATGCGGCAGTGGCCGCATCCCGCCTTGCGCCGATGGGCCCCTACGCACTCGCCGACGCTCTGGGGCTCGACATCGCGCAGGACGTCTCCGAGACGCTGAAGGCCGCGTACGGCGAGCGCTTCGACCTTGGAACCCGCATCACCGCACTGATCGCCGAGGGCAAGCGCGGCGCGAAGACGGGTGCAGGCTTCTATACCTACACGGGCTGAGGAGGGCGCAGCGATGACGAAGGACCAGGAAACCGAACTGCTTGACCGCTTCAGCCTGGCTGTCTTCCTGGAGGCGGTGCGCTGTCTCGATGAGAACGTCTCGACGGCCAAGGAGATCGACATTGCGATGCGGGCAGGCGCAGGGCTGCCGGAAGGGCCGCTTGGGCACGCCGACAAGCTCGGCCTCGACAAGGTGCTCGCGCGCCTGCAGGCGCTGCAGGCGCAGTACGGCGAGCGCTTCCAGCCGCCCGAGCGCCTGCTCGCGCTGGTCGCGGCTGGACGCACGGGCGTGGAGGCGGGGAGGGGATTCCTTGACTACTGAGAGCGACCTGCTGCGCGAACGGCGGGACGGATTCGTCGCCACGCTCACGCTGACGCACCCGCCCGTGAACGCGATGTCGCTGGAACTGCTGCAGGCGCTCGACGAGACGTTTGGGCGCCTTGCGAAGGACGAGGCAGTGCGGGTCGTGGTGCTGACGGGTGAGGGGATCTGCTTCTCAGCAGGCGCCGACTTGAAATCGGTCATGTCGACAGGCCCCGCCGCTCTGTTGGGACTGGGGCGCGAGGTGTACCCGCGCATCGCGGCCTTCCCGAAGCCCCTGATCGCGGCCGTGAACGGACTATGCCTCGGCGGAGGCCTCGAACTCGCGCTGTGCGCCGACATCCGGCTGTGTGCAGAGTCCGCGAAGTTCGGCCAGCCGGAGATCAACCTCGGTATCATTCCAGGCTGGGGCGGCACGCAGCGCCTGCCGGCGGCGATCGGCCTGCAAAGGGCGCGTGAACTGATCTACAGCGGACGCCAGATGCGCGCGGCGGAGGCAGCCGAGGCGGGGCTCGTGCTGCACAGCTATCCAGACGACGAGCTGCGCGACCAGGCGCACAACCTGGCGCGCGCACTGGCCGAAAAGCCTCCGCTTGCGCTGGCCGCCGCCAAGCAGGCCATCACCGCCTGGTCGGACCGCGGGGCGGAGGAGGGACACCGCCTGGAGGGCGAGGCGATGGTGCGCCTTTCCCAAACGCAGGATGCCGCAGAGGGCATCATGGCGATGTTCGAGAAACGGCGTCCGAAGTTCCAGGGGCGCTGAGACAGAAGGGGAGGGCGCGGCGCCCTCCCCTTTTTTGTGCGTGCAGCGGGGGTGGGGCTGCGGGCGGTCCACCGCGGCGACCCGAGGATGTGGGGCATGCCATGAAGCGGGCCGATTGCCGCTTTCCGCGTCCCCTGATGCCAGGGCTCTTCTGGTGGACAGAACCCTGTGATCGGCTGAGTGCTGCGCCCGCTGTCGGATGTGAAGCGGTCTGCCCGCAGGCCTGGGCAAGCAGAGCGGTGGCCAAGGCAGCGAGCCAGTATGAGGCGTCCACTTTGGTGCTCTTTAGAACCTCAGAGCGGCCAGTACGTGGTGAAGATGAACTTGCAGAGGACTCTTTGCACCGGGTGAGTGCAAAGGCGTCGTCGCCCGGTGCGGTAACTTGGACACAGAATGCGAAAGGACTTGCACTTGCATTGGTAATATGACAAAATACTGCCAGATTCGTCACTGCAAAGAGCGGCAAACCCGGCGAAAGCCGGCGACGCAAAGCCATGGATCTACAGCGGCCACGCCGCCATGATCGCCAGGCTGCCGGCGACTATCTTCTTTTTTTGCTAGCTCTGTTTGCGGTGTCTTGGGAGGTGGGGACAGGTGTGGGAGGGCCGGCACGAGACGGCAGGCACGCTCTTCGGCCGGGGACTTCATGAGGCGGCCCGCCAGGAGTGGCGCGTTGCGTACGCGGAGGCGAGGCGCGCTGGCGCAGCGGAAGGGGCAGTGCGCAGCCTGGGCGGACTCTGCGCGGCGTCGCTCGCAGTGGGAGATCGGTTCGCGGGATACCAGCACGCGCTGCTGGCAGAGCATCTCGCAGAGGGATTGCCGCGCGGGCACGAACTGCGCCTGAACGCGGCGATCAACCTGCAGATGTCGCTTTCGCTGCTTGGCGTCTTTTCCGAGGCGCGGCGTCATGGCTACCAGTGGCAAAGTGAGTTCGAAGAGTCGGCAGATCCGACGCGGCAGGGGGAGTTCATCCACCTGCTGGCCGGCATCTCCCTGGAAGAGGGCGATGCGGCGCAGGCAGCCCGTCTCGCAGCGCGTGCGGGCGAACTGGCCACTGGGGACCCGTATAACCGTGTCGTGATCGGACAGACGCTCGCCATGGCGGAGATGGCGCGGGGCGATACCCAACAGGGCGCACTTCGCCTGCGCGAGTGCTATGGCTCGTTCCAAGAGGTGGGCGACACGCCGGACCTCCTGCTCTGCGCGACCGAACTGGCGCGCGCGGAGATCGCCCATGGAAGCGGCATCGAGGCAGCCAGCTGGCTGGACCTCGCGGTATCGCACCTTCTGGAGTCGCCCGCGTCGCTCGACGGAATGGAGCTCGGGCGGCTGCTGCTCATCGGAAGCCAACTGGCGCGCTCCGGCGGTCAGTCGGAGACTGGAGAGAAGTTAGCCGCGCACGGTGTGGACGTGCTGTTCGCCAACGGGCGCATCGAGGAGGGGCAGATTGGCGCTGCGGCGGCGCGCGCGCCGATCGCCGTTGTCGAGGCGCTCTCCAAGACTCCGCCGAGGGCGATCGACGTACTTGATCGGCTCGTGGATCTCGGGGTGGCCCGCAAGGCGCTCTTTTGCCTTGCGTCGCTTTCGGAGGTCGCGGGTTACGCGCATGCGATCGGCGGGCGCCTGCACCCCAACGCGAACATCGCACTGGTCGAACAGGCGGCGGCGTTCGGGGCGCTCGACCAGCGTGCGCGCGTACTGCTCCGGCTGGCGGAGGAAACCCCGTCTGCCGCAACCGCCGAGGCCCGCGTCTACCGGGTGCTGCGCGAGTACGCTGCGGGCGTCGCCCAGCAACCCTACTCGGATGTCCTGCAACAGATGGAGCGGCAGGCTGGCAGCCTGCTCGACCCGATGGTGGTCGACCGGCTACGGACTCTGCACGCAGCGTAAGGAGGCTGATGTGATGCAGCGGAAGATCTTTGTGGTGGCCGTGCTTTCGGCCATGTTCGCGATGGCGGCGCCGGCGGTGGCGTCGGCCAACCACCTGAACGGTGTCAGCTGGTCCAACCCGGGCAGTGCCCAGGGGATTGCCCACCGTTCCGCAACCGGCCAGACTGAGAAGACGACGCATGACGGCGTCAACTACGGCAGGCCGCGCATCTAGGCGATGGGTGTGATGGCGACGGGGGCGCCCGCATTGCGGGTGCCCCCGTCGCTGTGCATCCTTCTGGTCCGCGGTGCGACCTTCGGGGGTATGCCCCTCTTCCGATTTCTGACTGGGTGAATTAGGATGACGGCGGGGCCGGAATCGAGGCGATTTACCGTGGGCGCTTTTCATCTCCCGCGTGCTGGCAGCGATAGGATCCGTAGACGCATGCTGGTTGCGATGGCCGTACCGATCATGGCCATCGCCGCTTCGGGAATCGGGATGCTCTATCTGCAGGGGGTCGACCGCGGCGCGCTAAGGGCAATCGAGGGCGCCGTCCAGGTCCGCGGATTGGCGCAGAAGACCCTGATCGTGCTGCTGAGCGGCCAAGGTGCGGCCTACCGCTACAGTGCGACTGGAGACTCGTCTGCGCGGGCCGTTGCCGTGCGCGACTTCGCATCCGCCGTACTTCTTACAGCAGTGCTGGCGAAGGCGCGGCCGCTGGGCCCGTCAGCGCGTCTCGAGGCTCAGCAGGCCCACCGGGCGGCCGTCTCCCTCTCGCGCGCGGCTACTGGCCTGACCACGGGATCCCAAGGCATGGCGCTCCTCTCGACCATGCAGAGCAGCGCGCTCTTTGTCGCTGTCGCGAACCTTGATGCGGCCACTGCGGCGCAGAGTGAGCGGATTGGCGCGGCAAACGCCGAGAACGCCGCGGCGCAGCGCTCCTTTGCCTGGATACTCGGGTCGACGCTGGCGGGAGGCATCGCGCTCACCCTTTGGCTCGACTGGCTCCTGCTCAGCGACCTGAACCGGTGGCTGCGGGCCCTGGTGCGCAAGGTGCGGGACCTCGCGGCAACCGACCCGGAACTCGACGCGGTGCAGCCCGGCCGCGACCAGTTGGAGGAGGTGTCGCAGGTTATTGCAAGTCTGCGCACCGCACTTGCGCGCCGGATGGCGGGGCTGCGCGAGGCGAGCATGTTCCTTGAGCGCTTGATCGTACGCAGC
This sequence comes from Bacillota bacterium, assembly GCA_021793645.1. Lineage (GTDB taxonomy): Bacteria > Bacillota > Sulfobacillia > JAJZYS01 > JAJYTV01 > JAJYTV01. Next base: position 276,758 of record JAJYSJ010000001.1, on the reverse strand, counting down.
CCACTGATCTTCTTCGCCTGGGAGTTGGACAGCGGCCGTCCCATCTTCATCAGCGGGAATCTGCAGGAGGTGCTGGGCTACCATCCGGAGGAACTGGTGGACGTGCGCAGCTTCTGGCGCCAGGTCACCCATCCCGACGACCTCCCGCTCCAGGAGGAGCGCCTGCAGAGTCTTGCGCAGAACGGGTTCGGCGAGACCGAATTCCGTGCGCTGCGCAAGGATGGCCGCGCCGTCTGGCTGCGGACGGTAGGGCTCCTCGACGAACAGGAGGGCGTACGCAACGTACTCGCCTACACCCTGGACATCGACAACCAGCGCCGCATGGCAGAGGGACTGGTCGCCGCGCGCGAGGCGGCCGAGGCGGCGAACCGGGAGAAGAGCGATTTCCTCTCGCGGATGAGCCACGAACTGCGCACGCCGCTGAACGCGATCCTCGGGTTCGCGCAGCTGCTCGAGATGTCCGAGCTTGCGCCAGACGACCGGGAAAGCGTCGAGTTCATCGCCCGCGGAGGGCGGCACCTTTTAGCGCTGATGAATGATCTGCTGGATGTCTCGCGCATCGAGACGGGCCGCCTGCAGCTCTCGCCCGAACCGGTCCAGGCGGCTGCGGCGGTCGAGGGCGCGATGCCGCTCGTCGCGCAGCAGGCGGCGCGGCGCAGTGTCGAGATCACGATGCAGGGAACTGCGTCCGATGCGGTGCTCGCAGACCGCCAGCGCCTGCGCCAAGTCCTGTTGAACCTGCTCTCGAACGCTGTGAAGTACAACCGCAGCGGCGGGCGCGTGCATGTGTCATGGCAGGGGCAGGACGCCATGGTGCGGTTCGCCGTCGAGGACACCGGCCGCGGCATCGCGCCCGAGCGGCAGGTCCAGCTCTTCCTGCCGTTCGAGCGGCTGGGCGCGGAGGAGACGGGAGAAGAGGGCAGCGGACTCGGACTGGTTGTCGTGAAGCGGCTTGTCGAAGCGATGGGCGGCGAAGTGGGCGTGGTCAGCCAGCCGGGCGAGGGCAGCACCTTCTGGTTTACGCTTCCCGCAGCAGGCGTCGTGGTCACGGTGGAGGAACCCGCGGCAGGCGTGAAACAGGACGGGCCGGGAGGGCAGCCCGCGGTTCTGCACATCGAGGACAACCCGCAGAGCGTACTCCTCGTGCGCCGGCTGCTCGGCGCCCTTCCCGGGCTGCGCGTGGAAGCGGCGCCCACGGCGGAGGCAGGCCTCGAGCGCGCCCTGGAGGGTGGCTGGCGACTGATCCTCCTGGACCTCGATCTGCCCGGCGCGTCCGGCGTGGAACTGCTGCGGGTTCTGCGCCAGGATGCGCGCACGCGCGACGTGCCTGTGATCGTCGTGAGTGCGAGCGGTCCCGATGCGGCGCAGCGCATTGCAGAGGTGGGTGGAACCACCGAATACCTGGCCAAGCCGCTGCAGGTGATGGAATTCGTCGCGAAGTGCTCCAGCCTGCTGGAACTGGAAGGAAGGTGAACTGCATTGGAACGTGACGTCCTCGACTGCACACTCCTGGTCGTCGACGACCAAGAAGCGAACGTCCGCCTGGTCGAGCGCCTGCTCGGAAAGGAGGGGTATCGCTCCATCCACTCTTTGCAGGACCCGCGGCAGGTCCTGGAGCGCTTTTTGGAAATCCGGCCGGACCTTCTGATCCTGGACCTCAAGATGCCGCATCTGGACGGATTCGAGGTCATGGCCCTGCTGCGCGAGGAGCTTGGAGAGGAGTCGGCGTTCTTTCCCGTCCTGATCATGACCGCAGACATCACCGCAGAGACGAAGCTGCGTGCGCTCGCGGTGAAGGCCGCGGACTTCGTCACGAAGCCCTTTGATGCCAAGGAGTTCGTCCTGCGCGTGCACAAGCTGCTGGAGGCGAGGGTGCTGCACCAGGACCTGCGCAGCCAGCAGGAGCAGTTGACCATCATGCAGGTCGAGATGCTGCGACGGATGGCAGCCGCCGCCGAATACCATATGGCGGACGCCGGGCGCCACGTACAGGCGGTCGGGATCACCGCGCAGGTGCTTGCCAGCCGGCTGGGCGTACCCCGGCGCTACTGCGAGATGATCGGCATGGCTGCGCAGCTGCACGATGTCGGGAAGATGGTCATTCCCGAGCGGATCCTCTTCAAGCCCGGCCCCTTGACCACCGAGGAGTACAGCCTCGTCAAGACGCACGCGATGCACGGTGCGAACATCCTCGGCGGGAGCAGCATCCCCCTGCTGCAGCTGGCCGAGGAGATCGCGCGAACCCACCATGAGCGCCATGACGGCCGTGGATACCCAATGGGGCTCGCAGGGGACGCCATCCCGATCGCAGGCAGGATCGTCGCCGTGGCCGACGTCTTCGACGCTCTGCGGCGCGACCGGGTGTACAAGAAGGCGTGGAGCGAGGCGCAAGCCCGCAGCGCCATCGTGCAGGGCGCCGGCAGCCACTTCGATCCAGCCGTCGTCGAAGCGTTTGACGCCGGCCAAGCCGAGATCCTGGAGGCGCTCGCCTCGGCTCCGCTCCTCTAGACAGCAAAGGGGACCGCGGATGGTCCGCGGTCCCCTTTGGCTTCGAGGGCAGGATCAGAAGCGCAGCGCCGCTCCCAGCACCCCGAGGATGCCGAGCGCCCAGCAGTAGTAGGCGAAGGGACGCAGCGCGTCGCCTTCCTTGTGGCGGAAGTAGCGCGTCAGGAATGCGACGGAGAAGTAGGCGACGACCGCTGCGACGAGGCCGCCGAGTATCGCCAGGGGTACGGTGCCCGGTGCGATTGCCGCGGCCGAGAGCTTCGGCACCTCCAGGACCCCGGCCCCCAGAATCACTGGGAAGCCGAGAAGGAATGCGTACCGCGCCGCTTCCGAGGTCTTCAGACCGTAGGCCATGCCCGCGACCATGCTCGCCCCGGAGCGGGAGATGCCCGGGATGAGCGCCGTCGCCTCCGCGAGGCCTACCACGAGTGCCTGCTTCCAGCCGAGGTCGGCGAGCGTCTTGCCTTCGTCCTTGCGCAGCCGTTCGCCATAGTAAAGGCCGATCCCGTTGACGATCAGCATGATCGAGGCGAGCACCAGCGATGCGAAGAGCGATTTGAGTACCTGTTCGAAGAAGAAACCGAAGAACACGGCCGGCAGCGTGCCCACCAGCAGCAGGTCGAAAAGATGGCGGTTCTTCTCGACGTCCTCGCCGCGGCCGAAGATGCCGCGCAAGACGTCGATCCAGTCCCGCCAGAAGAAGATCAGCAGCGCTAGCGCCGTGCCGAGGTGCAGCACGACGACGAACGGAAGGAACGCCGGCCCAGCCTGATTGAGGTGCCACTGGAGCAATTTTGGAATGATTACGTTGTGGCCGACCGAACTGATCGGGAAGAGCTCCGTCACGCCTTGGATGACGGCTAGGATGATCACCTGTAGCGTATGCAGCGCGAAAAGCCTCCCTGCAAGATCGCGTTCTCTCGCAACTATCTGCCCAGCGGAGCCGCTTCATACTGCATTCGCGCGCCCGGACGCGCATCCTTCCGCCTAAGGCAATCTTAACCGCGAATCGATGAAATGAGAGAGAACTCGTCCGTTGCAGGCTGGGACCTTTATACTAGAGACATGAGCACACTAGAAGGTTTGAACGAGGCGCAGCAGGAGGCCGTCCTGCATGGAGAAGGCCCGCTCCTGATCCTGGCCGGCGCAGGATCCGGCAAAACGCGGGCGCTCACGGAGCGCCTTGCCCACCTACTGGAAAGCGGCGCCGCCCGCCCGGAGGAGATCCTCGCGATCACCTTCACCAACAAGGCTGCCCAGGAGATGCGCGCCCGCGTAGCGCGCCGGGTGCCGCAGGCCGCAGACCGTCTGTGGATCCTCACGTTCCACCAGGCATCCGCGCGCATTCTGCGCCGTGAGGCGGATCGCCTTGGCTACCCGCGCGACTTCGCAATCTACGACACGCAGGATCAGCTCCAGGTCATGCGTCAGGTGCTGGGGCGGATGAATCTCGACGAGAAGCGCTATCCCCCAAGCGGCATCCTGCACCGCATCTCCAAGGCGAAGAACGAACTGCAGACGCCGGACGACGTGCGCGCCGAGGGCGGCTTCTTCGAGGAGCAGGTAGCCCGCGCATTCGAGGGGTATCAGGAGCGGCTGCGCCAGCTCGGCGCACTCGACTTCGACGACCTGATCGGGTTTGTCGTCCACCTGATGGAGGAGGACCAGGAGGTTCGCGAACATTGGCAGCAGCGCTTTCGGCACCTGCTTGTCGATGAGTACCAGGACACGAACCTCGCGCAGTATCGCTGGGTGCGGGCGCTGGTGGGGAAGCGGCAGAACCTCGCAGTGGTCGGCGACCCGGACCAGTCGATCTACGGCTGGCGCGGCGCAGACATCCGCAACATCCTCGAGTTCGAGAAGGACTTCCCGCACGCGCGCGTCGTCCTCCTCACCGAGAACTACAGGTCAACCGGCCGCATCCTCAAGACAGCAAACGCCCTCATCCGGCCGAACCGGCTGCGCCGTGAGAAGGAACTGTGGTCCGCGTTGGGCGAGGGTGAACCGGTGCGCGTCGGCGTCGCGCAGGACGAGTGGCAAGAGGGCGAATGGGTGGGGCGCCGGATCGAGGAGGTGCGCCGCGCCGGCACGCCGCTCAGCGAGATCGCGGTGCTCTACCGCACCAACGCCCAGTCCCGCAGCCATGAGGAAGCGCTGATCCGCCACGCCATCCCGTACCGGCTGGTCGGGGGCCTGCGCTTCTACGAGCGCCTCGAGATCAAGGACCTCCTGGCGTACCTTCGCTTGGTCCAGAACGAACGCGATGACCTCGCCTTCAGGCGGGCGCTCAACGTCCCGAAGCGGGGTCTTGGACCCGCGACCCTCGTGCGCATCGAGGAGATCGCGGCGCACGAGGGCGTCCCGGACCTGCAGGCCGCGCGCGCCGTGGCAGCGGAGCTGCCGGGAAAGAAGGGTCGCGACCTCAAGGCCTTTCTGGACCTCATCGAAGAGCTGCAGTCGGCGAAGCAGTCTTTCACGACCTCGCGACTCGTCGAGGAGGTCGCAGAGCGGTCGGGGTACCTCGCCTCGCTGCGCCTGGAAGGCACGGTCGAGTCGCAAAGCAGGGCGGAGAACGTCGAGTCCTTGATCAACAAGGCGCGCGAGGCTGAGGCGGAGAGCCCGCTGCTCGAGGACTTCCTTGCGAAGGTCGCGCTGCTCAGCGATGTCGACGAGGCCGATGCCGCGGACGGCCGTGTGAGTGTGATGACGCTGCACGCGGCGAAGGGCCTCGAGTTCGACTGCGTCTTCCTGACCGGGATGGAGGAAGGGCTGCTGCCGCACTCGCGCGCCGCATTCGAGGAGAGTGAGCTGGAAGAGGAGCGGCGCCTCTTCTACGTTGGGGTGACCCGTGCGCGCAAGGAACTATGGCTCCTGCGCGCGCTGCGCAGGCAGCGCAGGGGCGAAACGGTGCCGAGCGTGGCCTCGCGCTTCCTGCAGGACTTGCCGCGCGATGCGGTCGAGGAAGTGGTTCTGAACGGCGGAGCTGAACATGCGCTGCCGCCAGGCCGCCGCATGTCGGTATCGAGCTACCTCGGCCAGCCGAGCGCCCAGGTCGTGGTCGGCGACCACGTGCGCCACCGCGAGTTCGGGGAAGGTACTGTTGTGCAGCTGCGCGAGAACGGCGACGAGGTGGAGGTTACCGTTGCCTTCCCGTCCGCGGGGCTGCGACGCCTGTTGGCGCGCTACGCCGGATTGGAGAAGGTGGGGACCTGATGGGAGACGCGGAACGGATCCACGCGCTGCGCGCCCTGCTCTCGCGCCTATCGGACGAGTATCACGTGCAGGACGCGCCCAGCGTGCCCGACGCGGACTACGACGCCCTGATGCGGGAACTGGAGGCTCTGGAGGCGCGCCACCCGGAACTGGACGACCCAGCCTCCCCGAGCCGCCGCGTCGGTGGGCGTCCCAGCGCGCAGTTCAGCCCAGTACGCCACGACCCGCCGCTGCTTTCCCTGCAGAACGCCATGGACGCGGATGAGCTGCGCGAGTTCGACCGCCGCGTCCGCCGCGAAGCGGGGGACGCGGCGGTTTCCTACGTGGTCGAGCCGAAGATCGATGGGCTGACTATCGTGCTGCGCTACGAGGATGGGATCTTGCGACAGGGGGCGACCCGCGGCGACGGCAGCGTCGGAGAGGACGTGACCGAAAACCTGCGCCAGATCTCCGCTTTGCCGCAGCGGCTGAAAGGCGCGCCCCACGGTGTGTTCGAGGCGCGTGGCGAGGTGTTCATGCCGCGGCCCGCGTTCGACGCGCTGAACGCCGCCCGCACTGCGGCGGGCGAGCCCGAGTTTGCCAACCCGCGCAATGCCGCGGCCGGATCCCTGCGCCAGGTGGATGCGCGCGTGACGGGGACGCGCGGGCTCGAAGTGTTCTGTTATGAGGTGCGCCGCGGCGCCCAGCCGAGGACGCAGAGCGACGCACTGGGCCTGCTGGCGCAGGTCGGACTGCCGGTGAATCCCTTGCAAACGCGCTGCGCCTCCATCGCCGAGGTGATCGCGGAGACCGAGCGGTTCGCTGTACAGCGCGCGCAGCTGCCCTACGCGACGGACGGCCTCGTCGTCAAGCTCGAGGACCTGCGCCTTGCGCAGCAGCTGGGTGCGACGCAGAAGGCGCCGCGGTCCGCGATCGCCTTCAAGTTCCCCGCAGAAGAGGCCGCCACGGAACTGCTGGACATCGAGGTGCAGGTCGGGCGGACAGGGACGCTCACTCCGACGGCGATCCTGCGCCCTGTACGCCTCGCCGGAACGACGGTGCAGCGAGCCTCGCTGCACAACGAGGAGATCATCGCGCAGCGCGACATCCGGATCGGCGACACGGTACGCGTCCGCAAAGCCGGCGAGATCATCCCAGAGGTGATCGGCGTGATCGCGGATGAGCGGCACTTCCTGCGGCAGACCTATGCCTTTCCGCGCACGTGTCCCGTGTGCGGCGGCGAGGCGGTGCGGCGCGAAGGCGAAGCGGCCAGGCGCTGCATCAACCCGGCGTGCCCGGCGCAGCTGCGCGAGTGGCTCATCCATATCGGGGGCCGCGCAGCGCTCGACATCGACGGCCTCGGCCCGCGGACGGTCGATCTCCTGCTTTCCCGCGGGCTCGTCCTGCAGCCGGAAGACCTCTTCCGCCTGCGCGAGGAAGAGCTTGCGCAGCTGCCGCGCTTCGGCGGGAAGTCGGCGGCCAAGCTCGCGGCAGGGCTGCGCGACGCGCGCAGCCGGCCTGCTTCGCGCATTCTCTTCGCGCTCGGCGTGCCGCATGTCGGGGAACGCGCAGCAGACCTCCTCGTCGAGCACTTCGGCAGCCTGACTGCGATCGCGCAGGCAAGCGAACAGGAACTCTCCGACGTACCGGGGATCGGACCGGTGATCGCCGCGTCCGTGCGGCGGTTCTTCGCGGGCGGCGTTGGGGAGCGCCTGCTGGTTTCACTCGCGGAACTCGGCTTTGATCTCGACCGCATCCGCGCGGACGCGCCTGCCGAGGGACCGCTTGCCGGGGAGGTGGTCGTGTTCACGGGAACCCTTTCGGTGCCGCGCCAGGAGGCCCAGGCGAGGGCCCGCTCGCTCGGAGCGCGCGTGGATTCGGATATCACGCGTCGCACCACGATCGTTGTTGCAGGAGAATCCGCCGGTTCGAAATTGGCAAGGGCCGACTCTCTCGGGCTTCGTGTGCTAACGGAAGCGGAATTTGGCGCCTTGTCGGACGGTACAAGAGAGAGGAATTGAACATGCGCCATAGAATAGATGCGAATTGGTACGTTCGATCAGCGGCCGAATAAGAAGGGGGAACAGGTTTGGCGGAGCTCCTGCGGGTAACGGACCTCCACACCGAATTCCCGACGGATGAGGGCCTCGTCAAGGCAGTCGATGGGGTGTCCTTTCACGTCGAAGAAGGCGAAACGCTAGGCATCGTCGGAGAGTCGGGCTGCGGCAAGAGCGTGTCGGCTCTATCGGTCATGCGGCTCATCAGTGCTCCTGGCCGGATCGCGAAGGGATCGATCGTCTTCCGGGGCAAGGACCTGGTGCACGCAAGCGACGCCGAGATGCGGCACATCCGCGGCGACGAAATTTCGATGATTTTTCAGGAACCGATGACATCGTTGAACCCAGTCTACACAGTCGGTGCGCAGATCGCGGAGTCGCTGATCCTGCACCAGCACTTGTCTCGCAAGGATGCGCTTGATAAGGCGATCGAGATGCTGCGGCGCGTTGGCATTTCACTTCCAGAACGGCGGGCGAACGAGTTCCCGCACCAGATGTCGGGCGGTATGCGCCAGCGCGTGATGATCGCCATGGCACTGGCTTGCAATCCGAAGCTTTTGGTTGCGGATGAGCCCACCACGGCGCTCGACGTGACAATTCAGGCGCAGATCCTCGAATTGATGAAGGAACTCAAGGACCAGTTTGGCATGTCGATCATCATCATTACCCACGACCTTGGCGTCGTTGCCGAGATGGCACAGCGGGTCGTGGTCATGTACGCCGGCAAGGTGGTCGAAGAAGCGGACGTGAAGACGATCTTCCGCCGCCCCTATCACCCCTACACCGAGGGCCTGCTCCGGTCCATCCCGCGGCTGGACCAGCCGGCGGGACGGCTGCACGTCATCCCTGGCATCGTGCCGAACCCGCTCCACATGCCGTCCGGCTGCCGCTTTGCGCCGCGCTGCCCGTACGTTGAACCTCGCTGCCTGGAAGCGGAACCGCCGCTTGTGGACGTCGGCGAAGGTGCGGTGGCGCGCTGCATCATCGCGCCGTCGGAGCGCAAGGAGGCGGAAGCGTCGTGAGTGAACCACTCGTTTCCGTGCGCAACCTAAAGAAGTACTTCCCCGTGCGCGGAGGCGTCCTGTCGCGTCAGCGCGGCCAGGTGCACGCGATCGACGACATCAGCTTCGATGTCTACCCCGGCGAGACGTTCGGCCTGGTCGGCGAGTCCGGCTGCGGCAAGACGACGACAGGTCGCGTGATGCTGCGCCTTGAGGAGCGCACAAGCGGCGACGTGCTGTTTGAAGGCAGGTCGATCTTCGCGCTGAAGGGCGAGGCGATGCGCCGCCAGCGCCGCGACATGCAGATCATCTTCCAGGACCCGTACTCCTCGCTGAACCCGCGCATGACCGTCGGGGAGATCGTCGGCGAGCCGCTCAGCGTGCACCACATCGCAAGCGGCAGGGACCGCGAGAACCAAGTGCGCGATCTGCTGGAGACCGTGGGCCTCTCGGGCTACCACCTCAAGCGCTATCCCCACGAGTTCTCCGGCGGCCAGCGCCAGCGCATCGGCATTGCGCGCGCTCTCGCTCTGCACCCCAAGCTGATCGTCTGCGATGAGCCGGTGTCGGCGCTGGACGTGTCGATCCAGTCGCAGGTGCTGAACCTTCTCAACGACCTGCAGGAGAAGTTCGGTCTGACGTACGTCTTCATCGCACACGGTCTGAATGTCGTAAAGCACATGTCGACGCGCGTTGGCGTCATGTACTTGGGGAAGATAGTGGAACTGGCTGATTCGAAGGACCTGTTCGCCCACCCGCAGCACCCGTACACCGAAGCGCTGATGTCCGCGATCCCGGTTCCGAACCCGGATCTGAAGCGAGAGCGCATCGTGCTCGAGGGCGATGTTCCGAGCCCGGTGAACCCGCCGAAGGGCTGCCGTTTCCACACCCGGTGCCCCTACGCGCAGGAGATCTGCCGTCAGGAGGAGCCGCCGCTCATCGACCTTGGCGGCGGACACATGACTGCCTGCCACTTCCGTCAAGTGATGGACGCACCGCTGCAGAAGCGGTCGATCTGAGGGGAGAAGGCAAGGGGGCACCGCCAGGGCGGTGCCCTTGCTACGTAAGGAGGGCTTTGCGCGTGGCCGAGGAGAAGATCGTGCCGAAGCTGGCCGCGCTGGCGCGGCTCAACCTGGAGGATGGGGAGGCGGAGCGCCTCGAGCGGGATCTCCAGTCGATCCTGCACCACGTCGAGCGCCTGCAGGCGCTCGATCTCTCGAGCGTTGAGGCGACCTACTGGCCCGTCGGAGCCGACGGCGGCATGCGCCCGGACGAGCCTGGGACGAGCCTGCCCGTAGAGGACGGGCTGGGCGCGGCTGCGCGGCTGGACGGCCGCTACCTGATCGTGCCCGGCCTGCGGGAGGACGCCTGATGGAGACGCTGCGCGAAGCCGCACGGCGGCTAGAGCAGGGTGAGACGACCAGCGCCGCGCTGGTGGACGCCGCTTTGAGCGCGATCGAGGAGCGCGAGGCGGAGCTGCACAGCTTCCTTACGCTGCTGCCGGAGGTGCGCGCAGCGGCCGAGACCGCAGACGCGTCGCGCCCTGCAGAGGCCGGCGCGCTCTATGGCATCCCCTACGCCGCGAAGGACAACCTCGTTACCGAAGGCGTGCGCACGACCGCTGCTTCCCGCATTCTCGAGGGGTACCTGCCGCCGTACTCGGCGACCGCGATCGAGCGGCTGGAGGCGCGCGGTGCGCTGCTCCTCGGCAAGACGAACCTGGACGAGTTCGCCATGGGCTCTTCGACGGAATATTCCGCCTACGGCCCGTCGCGCAACCCGGTCGATCCCTCCCGCGTGCCCGGCGGCAGTTCCGGCGGCTCCGCAGTCGCCGTTGCGGCCGGATTCTGTCACTACGCCCTCGGTTCCGAGACAGGCGGCTCGGTGCGCCAGCCGGCCGCATTCTGCGGCTGCGTGGGGCTCAAGCCGAGCTACGGGCGCGTCAGCCGATACGGCCTGATTGCCTTCGCCTCATCCCTAGACCAGATCGGAACCCTCACGCGGGACGTGCGGGACGCGGGCGTCGTGCTCGGTGCGATCGCGGGGCGCGACCCGCGCGACCAGACGTCCGTGGACGCCCCAGTGGCGGACTACCTTGCGGAAATCGAGCGCGGTGCGCGCGGGCTGCGCTTCGGCGTACCGGCGGAGTACCTGGCGCAAGGCGTCGCTCCAGCGGTGCGGGACGAGGTGCTGCGCGCCGCGGATCTGCTCGAGGCGCAGGGGCTGACGCGGCGCGACGTCTCGCTGCCGCACACCCCCTACGCGCTCGACGCCTACTACATCATCGCACCCGCCGAGGCGTCCTCGAACCTGGCGCGCTTCGACGGCATGCGCTACGGCCCGCGCGACGAAGCGCAGGACCTGCTCGAGGCCTACCGGCGGAGCCGCGGCCAGGGGTTCGGTCCGGAGGTGAAGCGGCGCATCCTGCTCGGCACCTACGTGCTCTCGGCGGGCTACTACGACACCTACTACCTGCGGGCGCAGAAGCTGCGCACGCTGCTGCGCGCCGAGTTCTCTGCCGCCTTCGACGAGGTCGACGTGCTGCTCACGCCGACGACCCCGACGACGGCTTTCCCCTTCGGCGCGAATACCGACGACCCGCTTGCGATGTACATGGCGGACGCCCTGACGATCCCGGCGAACCTCGCCGGGCTGTGCGCGATCTCGGTGCCCGGCCGGCCGGCGGGCGGCCTGCCGGTCGGCCTGCAGCTGATGGCGTCGCCTATGCGCGAGGACATCCTGCTGCGCGCGGCGGCAGCGCTCGAGGAGGCGGTGCGCTGATGGAGTTCGAAACGGTGATCGGGCTCGAGGTCCACATCGAGCTCGGCACGCGCACGAAGATGTTCTGCTCGTGCCGCAACGAGTTCGGCGCCCCGCCCAACACCCACATCTGTCCGGTTTGCCTTGGGTTGCCGGGTGCGCTGCCCGTGCCGAATGCCGCGGCGCTGGAGGCCGCGATCCGCATGGCCCTGGGGCTGGGATGCCGCATCGCCGAGCGCAGCAAGTTCGACCGCAAGAACTACTTCTACCCCGACCTGCCGAAGGGCTACCAGATCTCCCAGCTCGATGAGCCGATCGGTGCACACGGACAGGTCGAACTGCCTGCCGGCGGCGCGGTCCGCGTCGCGCGCGTGCAGCTCGAGGAGGACGCCGGAAAGCTGCAGCACGAGGCAGGAACGGCCGTCGTCGACTTCAACCGGGCCGGTGTTCCGCTGCTCGAGATCGTCTCGGAACCGGACCTGCGCTCTGCGCAGGACGCGCGTGCGTACTGGGAGGAGATACGGCGCATCGCACTCTACCTCGGCGTCACCGACGCACGCATGGAGGAAGGGTCGGTGCGCGCTGATGCCAACATCTCGGTGCGGCCGGTGGGCTCGGACGTGTTGAACCCGCGCGTCGAGATCAAGAACATGAACTCCTTTCGCTTCCTTGAGCGTGCGCTCGCCTACGAGGCGCAGCGCCAGGCGGAGATCTACCGGCAGGGCGGGCAGGTCGCGCAGGAGACGCGCGGCTGGGACGACCCGCGTGGTGCCACCTACCCGCAGCGCTCGAAGGAGGAGGCGCAGGACTACCGCTACTTCCCGGAGCCCGATCTGCGGCCCTTTGCGATCGACGCAGGCAGGGTCCAACAGCTGCGCGCCGGGCTGCCGCAGCTGCCGGCCGCCCGGCGCGCACAGCTGCTTGTACTGGGCGTCGCCGACGAGCAGGTTCGCCTGATCGCGGAGAGCCAGGCGCGCGGTGCGTACTTCGACGCGGCTACGGCTGCGGGGGCGGACCCGCTCGAGGCAGCGAAGTGGATCACGGGCGAGCTGGCGCGCCTCGAGAACGAGGGGCAGTTCGACTTCGAAGCGCCCAAGGCGCTGCCGGCGGAACTCGCTCAGCTGCTGCGCCAGATCGCCGAGGGTGCACTGACACAGGCGTCTGGAAAGCAGGTCCTGGCGGTGCTCGCGGCGGAAGGCGGCACGGTGCTGAGGACAGCCGAGCGCCTCGGCCTCGTGCGTCTCGACGACCGCGACGCGGTTCGCGCCGAGGTGCAAGCGGTGCTGCAGCAGGAGCAGAAGGCGGTGGAGGATCTGCGCGCCGGCAAGGAGAAGGCGATGAGCTTCCTCGTCGGCCAGGTCATGCGTCGCACGCGCGGACGCGTCGCCCCGGACCTCGCGCGGACCATGATCGAGGAGGAAGTCGGGCGCTAGTGCAGGCCGAGATCGAGATCACGGGCATCGGGCGCAGCGGTGAAGGCGTCGGACGGCACGAGGGGCTGGTGCTCTTCGTGCCTGGTGCCGTGCCCGGGGACCTGTGTCTCGTCACATATACACAGGATCGCAAGCAGATGGCGCGGGCGCGCCTTCTTCGGATCGTGCGTCCCAGCGCAGACCGTGTGGCTCCGCCTTGCGCAGTGTTCGGCCGCTGCGGAGGCTGCCAGCTGCAGGCGATCAGCTACCCTGCGGAGCTGCGCGAGAAGACCCGGACGGTGCAGGACGCGCTGCGGCGCATCGGCCGGCTCGATGCCGACGTGGCGCCGTGCATCGGCCCAGAAGATCCCTACGCCTACCGCGCCAAGGTCAGCTGGCCGGTACGCAAACAGAACGGCGTCGCGCGGATCGGCCTCTTCGCTGCGCAGAGCCACGAGATCGTCGAGCAGGACGACTGCTCCGTCGCAGCGCCCTCCCTGCGGCTGCTGCCGGAGATCCTGCGCCGCGCGATGGCTGAACTCGGCATCTCGGCCTACGACGGGCAGGGCGGCATCCTGCGCCATGCGGTCGCGCGCCGCGCCCGCTCCGGCGACATCCTGCTCACGCTCGTCGCGACGAGCGACGAGGCGCGCCTTGCGGCGCTCGCGGAGCGCGTGATGACGCAGGATCCGGACGTCGTCGGCGTCGCCGTGAGCCTCAACGAGGATCCCGGCAACCGCATCTTCGGCGGCCCGGCGCGGCTGCTCGCGGGGCGGGGAGAGATCACGGAGGAGATCCTCGGGCTGCGTTTCTCCATCGGTCCGACGAGCTTCTTCCAGGTGCATCCGGGCGCCGCGGAGCACCTCTTCGCCAAGGCGCTGGAGTTTGCCGGCAGTGCGGGCGGCGAGACCGCGCTCGACCTTTACACGGGCGTCGGCGTGCTGGCCCTGCTGCTCGCCCGCGAAGGGTACGACACCTTTGGGGTCGAGTACGCACCCGACGCGGTGGCGCTGGCGCGCCGCAACGCGGAGCGCAACGGTCTTCGGGCGACGTTCTCCGTGGGAGACGCCCAGAAGGCCCCGCTGCCGCGCGGAGTCGGCCTGCTGACGCTCGACCCCCCGCGCGGCGGGGCGCCTGAGCTCGCGCGCCGGCTGGCCGCAGAGGGACCCGCGCGCATCGTCTACGTGTCCTGCGACCCGGCGACCCTGGCGCGTGACGCGAGGGTGCTGGCGGACGGCGGCTACCGCCTCGGACGCGTCCAGCCCATCGACCTCTTCCCGCGCACGGTACACGTAGAGACGGTCGCGGAGTTCGTGCGCTAGCGCCCTTGGGGCAGGGTTCGCCGCGCTCCTTGGGGAAGTCGGAGGTGTTCAAGAGTCGCATCGAAGGGGTGTTGGCGCATGCGGGCGAGAGCGCTTTCCCTGTTGCTCTGCGCGCCGCTGCTAGCGGCCTGCGGCGCGCAGAGCAGCCATCCTGTGGCATCCGCGCCGAACCCTTCGGCGCTCGGCATGCACAAGGAGCAGATTGCGGCGGACTACCTGTGGGTGGCGGTGTCGGCGGACAAGGGCAAGAGTCCGATGCCGCAGGTCGGCGGTACGCAGTACGGCGTGGTCGTCGCGCTGCCGCCGGGCTACCCGGCAGTGCCCGGGGGCGGCAAGCCGGACGGCAGCTGGACTGTCTACCTTTCGCAGCCTCAGAAGGGCAAGCAGAATCTCCTACAGGGAGCGAGGCGTGTCGCGGCGCTGCCGCGGGCAGAGACCGATGTCACGCTGGTGGGCGTCACTGGGCCCTACGCGCTGTTCACGGCGCAGAGCGCCGGGACAAGGTCGCTGCAACTGCTCAGAGTCGCGGGAAGCGGGCAGGGCGGCCTGCGCACCCTCGGTGCGCTCGGGCCAGGCTACGGCAATGCGATCGCAGTGCGGGGCATGGTCCTCTACCTCGGGCCGCACAACACGTTGCATGTCCTCCGCATCGCGAGCCAACGGACATCGGTCGTGCGGGACGTCCCGAAGGGCGCCCTCTTCTGGCGGCAGGGAGCCGTGTACGTGGACAACACGAAAATCAGTCAGGCAGGTCTCTCCGCTCTTCCCGCACCCCGCCTGCCTGCCGGATTCCGCTGGATTTCAGTGGTGCATGCCACGGCGCCGATCGCCGCTGTTCCGCAAAATTACACGGTGCAGGAGAACTCCGGGGGCAGTTCGCAGGGGGTCAGCGCGACCGATCCCAAGGATCCCGCGCAGCAGGTGAGCGTCTATTCGAATGCCTGCGCCGGGTGCTACAACCCCGGCATCATGGCCCCGGGCGTGAACACGCTCTCGACGCCGATCTACATCGGGTCGGCCAAGGGTACAACACCGCTCGGCGACCACGGCTTCCTCTCGGTTACACCGCAGAAGGGCGGCCTTGTGGGGTACCAGCTGGTTGTGGATTACCTGAACGGGGGAGACCTGGAGGCGGCGGTCACGGTGAGACGGGGCGACGGCGCGCTCGCCAGGGAGATCCTTGGCACGGTGCGGCTTCCGTGGTGAGCTAGCCGCCATAGGCCTCCAGCAGCTTCGGGAGCGGGGCCGCGGTCGCGTCGAGGCGAGGCAGCAGGAACTCTCTCGGGCGCGCAAGCGCGGGGCGCGAATCAAAGAGGACGGGGTAGGCGGCGTGCAGCAGCGCGATGGCCGGCCCGTCGTGCTTTCCGAAGGGGAAGGCGAAAGCGGTGGGCTGCGGGATGCCAGCCCTGCAAAAGGCCTTCGCCTCGCTCGCCGTATCCTGGCGGATCGCCTCCGCCCGATCCGCGGGCGCTTCGAGCGGCCGTGGGTTCACCATCTGCGCCGCGTAGCCGCGGACGCCGCGCACGTAGCGGTGCATGTCATAGGTGTGTGCCTCGATGCTCCAAAGGCCGCTTCGCTGCATCTCCCGCAGCTGCGCCGCACTGAGGTGCCCTGGCCGGCCGATGCGACTTCCGATCATGAACAGGACGGACGGCACCTTGTAGCGTTCGGTGATCGGCAGGGCGTAGCGGTATACGGACTCGACGCCGTCGTCGAATGTCAGGAGGACGGGCTTTTCTGGTAGACGGTCGCCATGCAGGGCATATCCCTCGATCTGGCGCAGGCTGACGGTGTGATAGCCCCGGCGCAGCAGGTAGAGGATATCCGCCTCGAACCGTTCCGGCTCGACCCAGTAGGGCCTGTGCGGTCCGAGCCCGTGGTAGACGAGCACGAGCGCGCGCTGGGGCGCGGCGCAGGCAGCAGCCGCCCCCGGCGCGAAAAGGACCGCAAAAACGATCAGGAGTAGGGCGCGCATGCCTTCAGCATTGCCATGCAGCGGATCGTTGACGATGGCAATTATCAGCGGCGCCGTAAAACGTCGTTTGAGGGCGAGGTTTTACGACGCGGCCGGGAAGCGTTCAATGCGGGGTCTCCTGGTGTTCGATGTACTGCCGGATGATGGAAAGCGGTGCGAAAAGCGGTGCGCACCCGGCCGATGCAGCGAAGTAGCTCTTGGACCACAGGCTGCCTCCCCACAGTGCCTTCTGGATGGATGGGTAGTTCTTCTTGCGGATCAGCCGGGAAGAAACACCTTTGAGGCTGTTGACCAAGTGGGAAACTGCCACCTTCGGAGGGTAGTGGACCAGCAGGTGCACGTCGTGACACAGTCCCCGGGCTTCTCTTCGGAATCTCCGCCCTTCAGGGTGGGGAGGTTCAATGCAGGAACGCTTCGCCGAAGCCGGCGCAAAGGGAGTCCCAGACCTCGCGCACCGGGCCGACGAACGGCGTGTCGGCTCGGCGCAGCACGGAGGTGACGCGGTCCGGCAGCATGAGTCCGGAGACGTCCAGGCGGTGCATGCGCCCCTGCACGAGGTCCTCCTGCACGCTCGAAGCGGGCAGAACCGCCAGCCCGAGCCCCGCGAGCACCATCGCCCGCACAGCTTCCAGCGCGTCGAGCTCCATGGCGGGATGGACCATGGCACCGCCCTGCTGCAAGACGCCATAGATCTGCGCCCAGTAGTCGGTCTCGCGGTGATAGAGCAGGAAGGGCGCGCCGCGCAGGTCCTCCGCGGTGAGGGATCCCGCGTGACGCGCGAGGCGGTGGCCTTCCGGCGCAACAAGGAGTACGGGCTCGCGCAGCACCACCTGTGAGGCCACTCCCGGTTGGTGCACCTCTAGACGCACCAGCGCCAAATCCACTTGGCGCGCGAGCAAAAGGTCGAGGACGGCGTGCGACAACCCGGTGCGCACACGCACGTCCACGTCCGGCCGCGCCGCGACATAGCGGCGCAGGATTTGCGGCAGGATGTAGGTGGCGGTCGAGGTAGCGCAGCCCAGGGAAAGCGTCCCGCTGCGGCCGGCGAGATACTGCTCGATCGCGCGGCTGCCCTGGTCGAGGCTCTCGAGCCCGGTGCGCGCGTACTGGAGGAATAGTGCGCCAGCCGGCGTCAACTGCACGCCGCGGCCGGAACGCACGAAGAGCTGTGCGCCGATGGACTGCTCCAGGGAAGCCATGCGATGGCTGACGGTCGGCTGGGCGAGGAAGAGACGCTGTGCAGCACGGCTGAAGCTGCCGGTCTCCGCCACTTCACGGAAGATGCGCAGGTCGGTGAGGTCCAGGCCCCCCGCCTCCTTTCCCGGCACGGTATCGCCTTGATTCTAGCCGCAGATCTCTTGCAGGCAAATAGAGCAGGGAGCGGGGCCCTCTATTGCGAATCCGACTTGGCAGCGAACTCTACGGAGGTGCACGCTTTTTGCATCTCGTCCTCGTCCATCCGGAGATCCACTCGAATACCGGCAACATCGCTCGCACCTCGGTCGCGATCGGTGCGGATCTGCACCTCGTGAAGCCGCTCGGCTTCTCCCTGGAGGACCGGTACCTGAAGCGCGCGGGCCTGGATTACTGGCCCCAGGTGCGCCTGCACATCCATGAAAGCATGGAGGAGCTCCTGCCGATGCAGGCGGAATACTGGCTCTTCTCGGCGCACGGCCGCCCCTTCGGCGACGTGCAGTTCGGCAAGGACCCCTGGCTCTTCTTCGGGCGGGAGAGCGCCGGACTCGAGCCGGAGATCATCGCGGCGCACGAAGAGCGCGTGCTGCGCATCCCGATGCGTTTGGGGGTGCGATCGCTGAATCTCGGCAACGCCGTAGCGATCGCGGCCTATGAAGCGCTGCGCCAGCAGGACTATCCCGGGCTGGATCTGGAGGGGCGATGACGCGGGTCCTCGTGACCGCCGATACGCACGCACCGCGCCGGCGGCTGCCCGACTGGCTGGTCCGCCTCGCGGCACGCGCCGACTTGATCGTGCACGCGGGCGACGTGTGCGACGCGGCCACCTTGCAGACGTTGGGAGCGCTTGCACCCCTCTACGCGGTGCGTGGCAACAACGACTTCGACCTGCCGCTGCCGAGCCGTCTGCTGTTGACGCTGGAGGGTGTGCGCCTCGGTATCGTGCACGGCGACACGGGTCCCGGTCAGACCACAGCGGAACGCGCCTGGCGCAGCTTCCCTGAGCGGCCGGAGATCGTCGTCTTCGGCCACTCGCATGGGCGCCTGTGGGAGTCGCACGATGGGGTGACCCTGCTGAACCCGGGCTCGCCGACAAAGCCGAGGGGCGACGCTCCGAGCGCATGCTGGCTGACATTGTCGCGGGGCGAGCACGACATCCGCTTCGTCGGAGAGGAGAGCGCCCAGTAATCGGATGGGTCAGTCGTCCCGCGCGGGGCTGAGGCGGTCGAGCGCTGCCGCGAGTAGATCATCAGCCGGCAGCGGCAAGACCGCCTGCGCCTGCGCCTCTCCGCCGCCTCCTCGGCCGCCGAGCGCCGCGCAGAGCGTCTGCACGAAGCGTCCGAGATGCGGCCCGTCGCCGGCGGGGCGTCCGACGATGAGCGCTCCGCCGCTGTCGACGGTTCCCGTGAGGACGACGAGCCGGACGCCGCGCGACGAGAGCCTGGCGGCAAGTTCGCGCAGCTCCTGCGCGCCGCGTCCGGGAAAGGCCTGCGCGACGAGCCCGCCGGCGGCTGTCTGCGCGAGCTCGTCCGCTTCGCGGTCGAGGAGCTGTTTGCGGTAGTGCTCTGCGCTCCGGCGCAGCAGCGTGAGTTCCGTAAGTCGGGTGCCCACTACCGTCGCGACCTCCTCGGGGGCCACCCCGAGCAGCACTGCTGCGCGGCGCAGCTCGTCGGCGCGCCGGGCGTGGTCGCGCACCGCGCGAGCACCCGCGTAGAAGCGGATGCGGAAGCCTTCATGCTCCGGCTCTCCAGGGTACAGCTTGATCGGGCCGACCTCGCCGGTGCGCCTGGGGTGGGTGCCGCCGCAGGGGTTGAGGTCGAAGTCTTCCACCTCGACGATCCGGTAGGGCGGCCTCACCTTCTCGGCGGCACGCAGGCCGAGCCGCCCCAGCTCTTCCGCGTCGACGAAGCGGACAGTGATCGGGCGGTCTTCCATGACAATCCGATTGGCGAGCTCCTCCGCGCGGCTCAGTTCCTCCAGGTCCGGCGCCGCGCGGCCGGCGATGTCGAACGTCGAGACCTCTGCGCCGGTGTGGAAGGAGATCGTCTCGCGTCCTATCACCCTGCGCACGGCCTCCGAGGCGATGTGCTGCGCGCTGTGCTGCTGCATGTGGTCAAGTCGGCGCACGGGGTCCACCGCACCCTCCACGTCGCCCTCGACTTGAGCTGCGACGAGATGCCAGACGTCACCCGCTGCATCCTCCTGGACGTCGAGCACTGCCTGGCCGTCGAGCGTCCCCGCGTCGGCCGGCTGTCCCCCGACTTCCGGATAGAAGGCGCTGTCCTCCAGGCGGACCCAAGTGCCGCGTCCGTCCTGGCGGCTGCCGGTGACCCGGCTGCGGAAGACGTAGAGGTAGGAATTGTCGTAATATAGGCGCAAGTCCACCGTCTCTCCTTTGGCTGCGCGTCCATATTGCCAAGTTTGGCGCAGCCACGGCAGACACCTGCATAGCGGGGGGGTAGAAACTCCGTGCGCTGCCCGGCCTGCGGCTACGCGGATAGCCGAGTGCTCGATTCGCGTCCCGCCCAGGACGGTGCCGCGATCCGGCGGCGCCGTGAGTGCCCGCGCTGCCAAAGACGCTTCACGACCTACGAGCGGCTTGAGGAGGTTCCTCTGCTCGTGGTGAAGCAGGACGGCAGCCGGGAAGTCTTCGACCGCCAAAAGATCCTGCGCGGGCTGATGACGGCCTGCGAAAAGCGTCCCGTCTCGATGGCGCGTCTGAGCGAGCTGGTCGACGAGGTCGCGCGCAAGGCGCACGACGAGTCGGACGGCGAGGTGGCGAGCCGCTGGATCGGCGAACTGGTGATGCATGGGCTGAAAGACGTCGACGAGGTTGCGTACGTGCGATTCGCCTCGGTCTACCGAGACTTCGCGGACGTGGAGAAATTTCGCGAGGAGGTGGAGCGGCTGGGCCGCAAAGGACCTTGACGGCTGTACTCTTTGATCTGGACGGTACGCTGACAGATACCCTGCCGCTCGTGGTGACGGCCCTCAACGCCGCACTCGCGCCGCATTGGGGCGCGCCGAAGGACCTCGAGGCGATGCGCCCGCTCTTTGGCCCCAGCGAGGAGCGGCTGATCGCTCGCGAAGCGCCGGGTGATCCAGACGCCGTGGATCGGTTCTACGCGGAGTATCGGCGCGAACACGCGCGCCTCGCGCGCCCGTTTGCCGGCGTCACGGAAATGCTGCATGCACTTGCGGCACGCGGGGTGCGCCTTGGCCTCGTCACGAACAAAGGGCGGCGCTCATCGGTGATGACGCTGCATGAATTCGGCATCGCGAAGTACTTTGGCGCTGTTGTGACGGGGGACGACGTTGCGCACCCCAAACCCGACCCGACTGGCATTTTGGAGGTCCTGGGGAATCTCGGGGTGCAGCCAGGGCAGGCTGCGTACGTCGGAGACTCGCGCAGCGACATGCAGGCTGCGCACGCCGCAGGCGTGCGGGCAATCGGGGCTGGCTGGCAGGCGGGAGACATCCCGCTTGCCGACGTGACCCTGCGTGCGCCAGAGGAGCTCCTTTTCGATCCATGGCTTCAAGAGAACGCTCAAGACGGGGGGATGTCGCGATGACGGAATTGACGCTCTACACGCTGCACGGCTGACCCTACTGCGCCGTCGTGCGCGACCGGCTCGGCGAGCTGGGATTGCAGTATCAGTACATCGAAGTGCCAAGAAGGCGTGCGGATCGCCACAAGGTTCGCGAAGTGTCGAACCAGGAGACAGTGCCGGTGCTCGTCATCAGCGACGATGGCAAGGACCGCGTCCTGTCCGACGAGAACGCGATCCTTGCCTATTTGGACGAACGCTTCGGCGCACGGGAGCAAGACGAAAACGCCGCCCCGTGGGACGAGGCGGCGACGAGGCTGCTGCGCGAAGTCGTCGAGGGCGGCGACAGGCGCGTGGAGGCGCTCTACGCTCTCGCCGAGCGCGCAAGGGCGTCCGGTGAGACCGACCGCGCGAACTGCCTGCGGGCGGCAGCGTGGTACGTGCGCGACGGACAGCGCTGGGCGGCCGGCCAGCTCGAAGAGCTAACCGACTAGACGCGTCCCGCAGCGGCCCCGGCGCAATGTGCGCACAGACCGTAGTAATCGAGGCTGTGGCTCTGTACCTGGAAGCCGAGACGGTCGCCGACACGCGACTGGGCTTCCGACAGGCCGCAGCCTTCGACTTCCCATACGCCCCAGCACGCCGAGCAGATCAGGTGGTGGTGGTGGCGGTCGGAGCAGAAGACGTAGTGTGCCTCGGCGCCCTCGCTGATGTGATCGTGCAGCGTGTACGCCGCGCCGATCTCAGCGAGCAGGGCAAGTGTGCGGTAGACGGTCATGACGCCGACGCGCTCGCCCTGGTCGTTGAGAGAGTCGCTAAGTTGTCGTGCCGTCAGCGCGCGGGGGGACGTCAGGAGTTCCTGCGCGACCAGTCGGCGCTGCGGGGTTGCGGCGTGGCCCAGGCGTACCATGTGCTCGAGGACCCGGTCGAGAAGAGACTGCTGTGGGGCTGTCAACTGACTCATGCGATCAACTCCGCAAAAGAAGTGCGCGCTCGCGCCGAATGCCGAAGAACACGGAACTGAACCCGATTCCGAGGACGACGAACATGACGAGAACCAAGCCGATGTTGATGCTGTCGAGATTCGGGATGGCGATGTACGTCGGCAAGGACCAGGTGACGGCGGCCGGCCAGAAGATCCCGGCCAGACCGACCACGGCGAAGGCGAACCCGCCGAAGAAGAGTGTGTCTCCGGCCGCGCGGGCCGCGATCGACTGGATGGAGCGGTCCGGCAGGTGCAGGCGACGCATGTAGTAGCCGAACAGCGCGCCCGCGGGCGCCTGGATGATCAGGGTGCCGAGGCCGAACAGCAGACCCGGGAGGAAACCGTACGCAGGGCCCGGCATGCTGGGCGCCAGCACGGTGTAGAGGATGAGTGCGTAGGCGCCGACGCCGAATCCGGCGACGAGGCCGTGCACGGCTGCCATGCCGGGCGAGACGAACGGGCGTGGCGGACCGCCTGCAGCGCGGTGTTCCCTGGCGCGACGCAACGCGACGTAGCCGGCGATCGCCATGGCGATGCCGACAGCCACGTAGACAGGATTGTTGACGGATGGCGAGGAGAGGACCCGGCTCAGTCCGAGATAGGCCAGCTCCGAGAGGAACGCCCGCTGCAGGGTGAAAGCGAGCGCAAAGATGCTGCCGACGATCAGGCCCCCGCGGGCGGAGTAGGTGCCGACGGCGTAGCTGAACGTGATCGGCCAGGTGTGCTCATCCGGCGTGATCCCGTGCACGACGCCCAGCAGAAGGGCGAAGCCGAGACTCACGCCGAGTGGCAGCGCAGCGCCGCTGTGAAGCATTGAAAACATGGCCCCGCCTCCGGTATGATAATCGATATCACTACTGATAATCTATATCATTCGGGTGTGGGGAGTCAAGTTGTCTGGATCAGCGGGGGTGGTGCTGCAGGAGATCGCGGATGCGCAGCGACACCGAGACGGCTTCGTCGTATGGGCGCTGCCAGATGTTGCGTCCGAAGATCAGTCCGGTGGCGCCGGCTTCGAGCACCGCGCCGGCCTTCGCCACCACCTCGTCGGCGGTGCCCTTCTCGCCCCCGGCGAAGATGACAAGCGTGCGTCCCGCAGATTGGACGACATGCTGCAGGATCTCCCTTTGGTCGAGCGCGAGATCCTTGTAGGGAGCGGGAGAGAGCTTGGCCTTCTCGGCATCCACCTTGGGCACGTTGAGCTTCACGACGTCGGCGCCTAGCTCCTGCGCCGCGCGTGCAGCGTAGTCGATGGCGTAGAAGCTGTCCTTGCCGCCCTTTTGTTCGACAGCCTTGCCGCGCGGATACGACCAGACGATCACCGGCATGCCGAAGCGTTCCGCGTCGCGCCGCACGCTCTCGAACTGACGAAAGTCCTCATCCTGTCGCGCCGAACCAACGTAGAGCGTGTATCCCACGGCGTCCGCTCCGAGGCGTACGGCATCCTCGACGCAGGCATTGAGCGGGGAAAGCGGCGCGTCGTCGTTCGGAATCTCGGTCTTGCCGTTGAGCTTCAAGATGAGCGGCACGCGGCCGGCATAGTCTGGGAAATACTTCTCCGAGAGGCCGATCTGCATGGCGATGCCGGAGTATCCGCCTGCCTCGGCGATGCGCAGTTGGAATTCGGCGTCGGCGGCGGCGGGGTTCGGGAAGAAGTCGCGCGGTCCGTGTTCCAGGCCCTGGTCAATCGGCAGCAGCAGCAGCGTGCCGTTCGCCGGCCCGTTCTGATACAGCAGCCGGTGCAGGCGCGCCTTCTTGCCGGCGGACAGCGGGAGGTCCGAAAGGCGGGTGGGCAACGTCGATCGCTCCTTCAACATCGTCTGCCTCCACTATAGATGACCGGAAGGATTCGGGAAAGCGGACGGGCCAGGGCGGGGCATTGTGGTAGAATCGCCTCAGTCGGCGCCGAAGGGGGACTGGCGTTGCCCAGGTTGAACCGTGAACTCAAGGCCGAGTTGAAGAGCACCCTGCCGCTCGCCTTCGCACGTCCTGAGGATCCCCTGCTTGGGGCAACTCTACTGGGCGTCTTGGTGCGCAATGGCGAGGCGAAGGTCGATGACGCAGTGCTGCACGGCCGCAGCGACGTCGA
Source organism: Bacillota bacterium (assembly GCA_021793645.1). Lineage (GTDB taxonomy): Bacteria > Bacillota > Sulfobacillia > JAJZYS01 > JAJYTV01 > JAJYTV01. Next base: position 252,718 of record JAJYSJ010000001.1, on the reverse strand, counting down.
GCGAGGCATACGGTTTTCCGCAGAGCGCGGGGAACTGGTGCCGACGGAGACATGGGGCGTCGTGTTCATCGCGATGAAGAACGGGCCCAGCGGGCTGTTTTACCAGGGAGCCACGGCGATGCAGATCCTGATCGACCGCCCAGCCCGCCGCGGGCACCGCGACATCGCACTCTCTGTGAACCGGATGTCAGAGGCGGTCGCGGGACAGGTTGTGCTGGATGACCTTCCGCCCGAAGACCGCACTGCCGTCGCAGGACTCCTCGAGGAGCGCGGGCGCGACGTGTGGGAACGCACGCCGGAGGAGCGGCGGCGCGCGATTCAGGGTACGGGGTCGTAATGCAGGATGTCCTGGTCTACACGAGCGGCGCTGGCTGAAACGAGTGCCAGAGCGCGAAGGAGTTCCTTCGCTCCCACGGGATCCCGTTTGTCGAGAAGTTGATCACCGAGCCGGTGAATCTGGCGGAGATGCGGGCCCTCGACTCGCGGCAGGTTCCAACACTGGTGATCGACGGGCGCACCTACATCGGCTTCGGGATCCATGAGGCAATGATCAGAAAAGCGCTGGGCGTTCCAAGACCATAACGCAGCGGCTGCATGCATGGTAGGATGGGGCGGGGAGGACGTTCTCCCCGCCTTTTCTCTCTCGAAGGAGCATGCGCATTGCGTCCGATCGGCTTGGTTCGGCGACGGGCTGTGGTTCCGCCGGCGGACGGCAGTGATCCCGCGCCAAGGAATGTCGGGGTTCTTTCCGCGACGACGGCATTGATCGTCGTCGCTCTTTATACTTGGTATCCGGTATTGCCGGTCGTGCTGCAGCGACGCGGCGCCGACAGGTTCGAAGTCAGTGCGGTCTATACGCTGATCGGTATCGCATCCTCTGCGCTGCAGATCTACGGCGGGCAGCTTGCGGACCGATTTGGCCGCAAGCCCACGCTCGCGCTGCCGACGTTCGTCGCCGCCGGTCTCTACGCCGTCGCCTTCCTGAGCAGCAGTTGGCAGCTGCTCGCAGGGGCACTCATTGTCCTCAACCTCACCGGGGCCATTCAAGGACCGTCCTTCGTCGCGATGACTGCGGAGTCGGTGCGTGCCCAGCGCCGTGCCCAGGCCTTCTCCACCTTTCAATTCGCAGCCAGCTTCGCCACGCTGCTGGGCCCGGCACTGGGCGCCGCGCTTCTCCCGTCGCTCGACGTGCGCGGCCTGATCGGCATCACCGCCATCGCTTCCCTCATCGCCGCCGTCTGCCGCATTCGTCTGCTCCAGGAGGTGCGTCCGGGGAGCGAAGTGCGCGTCCGCATGCCGATCCGGGAAGCCTTCAAGGGTCGGTTGCGCCATCTTTCCCTGGCCTCGACAGCATTTCTGCTCGTCGCGTCCCTGACTGTCAACGGGCCGTTCATCGCGCTGTATGCCCACAATGCCGGCGGCCTTGCGGCGGCCCAGGTGAACCTTCTATACTCCCTCAGCTGGCTGCCGGCGGTGCTCCTCTCGTTCTGGCTCGGGCGGCGCATCACAGCACTCGGGTCGGCGCGCGCGCTCGGCATCGGCGTCGCAGGGCATCTGGGTCTGCTTGGCGTCTGGCTTCTGCTACGCGGTTTCGTGCCGATGGTCCTGGTGCTGATGGCGTCGTTCCTCTTCTACCAGCTGGCCCTGATCGCGTTCGGGACGCTGCGCATCGAGCTCGTGTCACCCAAGAGCGCTGGCGCGACGCTCGGCGTGATCGGCACCGTGTCCGGTCTCGCCGCCGCGCTAGGACCGGTCATCGCCGGCGGCGTTGCGGGGGTGCTGGGACCGGTTGCGGCGTTCGGGCTCGCAGGAGGCGCCGGCATCTGGACGCTCATCGCACTGCGCAGGCTGGGACGCGCATGACCTCGGAGGAGCTCTACGACCGGCTGACACCGATCTATCCCGCAGACGGCTGGTGGCCGTCCGATTCCCCGTTCGAGACTGCGGTCGGGGCCGTCCTCGTGCAGGGCGTCTCCTGGCGCAACGCCGCGCAGGCCGTCGCGCGTCTGAAAGAGCGCGGACTCCTTGACCCACAGGTGCTCGCCCAGGCACCGGCAGAGGAGGTCGCGGATGCGGTGCGGCCTGCGCTCTACCATCATCAGAAGTCGTCATACCTGCAGGCGCTCGCGCTGTTCCTACGCAGGGTCAACGGCATGGACGCACTGCGCGCCCTGCCGCGCGCAAAGCAGCGCGCCGCACTCCTGTCGGTGCGTGGCATTGGCGAGGAGACGGCCGCTGCGATCATGGTCTACGCCCTTGGCGGGGCGGAGCCGGTCGTCGACGCGTACGCGCGTCGGCTGTTCCTGCGCACAGGAGCCGTTGGGGCCGCAAGCGACGAGGCGGTCGCCCTTGCGATGCGGCGCGTGATCCGCGGCAACGCCTCGCGCGCCCGGGCGCTGCACGCGGCCGTTGTCGAACATGCCCGCACGATTTGCCGGAAGTCGCCGCGCTGCAGCGACTGTCCGATTGCCATCAACTGTCCGCGGATTCTTGGAGAAACTTGCGCAGGGAGGTGGCGCAATGGCAGGCGCGCAGGGAGTGCAGCGCAGCAGGTCGAAATTGCAGATCGAGTCGGAACGCCAGACGCGCCGTTTGAAGGAGCAGGTGGTCCGCGAACTGGGTCTATGGGATAAGTTGATGTCAGACGGGTGGGGTGGTCTCAGCGCTCGGGAGTCTGGGCGGGTAGGCGGCATCGTTGCCCGACGCCTTCGTGAAGGAGAGGACCGGGTGGAAGCGCCAGCTAGTGGCTCGCTTGGAACAGTACTGCTGACCAAAGAGGACTGCAGCCTGTGCGACAAGGCAAAGGCGGCGCTCACGCGCATCGCGCGGGACCTGCCGCTCGATATTCGGGTGGTGAAGGTGGATGGCGCTGATCCCCGGGCGACGCGTGTGCCGATCGTCGAGATCGAGGGCGTCGAGGTGCAGGCAGGCAAGGTGTCGGAATTTCGTCTGCGCAACTGGCTGAAGGAAAGGGGATTCCACAATGCGACTCGCTGAGCGTACTTCTCTGCTACGACCCTCCCCGACGATGGCGCTCGATGCCAAGGCGAAGGAAATGGAGCGCGCCGGGCGGTCGGTGATCTCATTTGGCGTCGGCGAGCCGGACTTCGATACGCCGGAGCCTGTCAAGGAGGCTGCGATCGCGGCTCTGCGGGCAGGGCGGACGAAGTACACGCCGGTTGCGGGCATTCCGGAACTCCGGAAGGCGATCTCTGAGCGCTTCCTGCGCGAGCAGGGAACAAGCTACCCCGAAGCGGGCGTGGTGGTCACGGCGGGGGCGAAGCAGGCTCTCTACGAGATCTTCCAGGTGCTGCTCGATGCGGGCGACGAGGTGATCGTGCCTGCTCCCTACTGGGTGACGTACCCTGACCAAATCGTGCTGGCTGGAGGCAAGCCGGTCGTCGTGCCGGCCGGCATCGACCGGCGCTTCGCCTTGACGCTCGCGGATCTCGAAGCTGCCGCGACGGAACGCACCCGCGCGGTCGTGCTCAATTCGCCCCAGAACCCTGCCGGCGCCGTCCTCGATCCGAGCGAAGTCGTGCGTATCGCCGAGTGGGCCGCGGCGCGCGGCATTGCGCTCATCTCCGACGAGGTGTACGGCAGGCTCGTATACGACGGAGCAGAGCACCGCTCGCCAGCCACGGCGAGCCCGGCCGCGCGTGAAGCGACGATCGTCGTCGACGCGGTATCGAAGACCTATGCGATGACTGGCTGGCGGATCGGCTGGCTCCTGACAGCCGATGTGAAGCTGGCCGCCGCAGTGGCCAATCTGCAGAGCCAATCGACATCCAATACCAATTCGATCGCCCAGTATGCGGCGCTAGCCGCCCTGACGGGCGACGATTCTGCCCTCCCCGAGATGCTTCGGGCATTTGCGGCGCGACGCGATCTGATGGTGGAGATGCTGCGGCGCCTGCCGGGCTTTGAAGTCGATGTGCCGCGCGGCGCCTTCTACTGCTTCCCGCGCGTCCGCGAACTGCTCAGCGCCCCGCCGCGCGGTATGCGGTTCGAAAGCGCCGACGCGCTTGCGTCGCATCTCCTGGAGGAGACGGGCGTCGCGCTTGTGCCGGGCAGCGGATTCGGCATGCCGGAGTACTTGAGGCTTTCCTACGCTACGAGCGAGCAGCGCATCCGCGACGGCCTCAGCCGCGTGGCCAAGGTGCTCGGCGCCTGATGCTCCCGCAGAGCCTGGACGGCCAGCGCGCCGCGCTGGTCGGCTACGGGCGGGCGCATCGCTCCCTGGCGCGCCGTCTCTTGGCTGAGGGAGCCGAGGTGTTCGCCTGCGACCGGAGTGAGCAGGCGCGCGCGCAGGCGCAGGAGGACGGCGTCGTCGGGGCCTTCGGCCCGGGCTACCTTGAGGCGCTCCTAGCGCAGCGGCCCGCCTTCGCTTTCCTGACCCCCGGCATACGCAAGGATCTGCCCGCATTCGCATCGCTTGCCGCGGACGGCACCATCCTCTCCTCGGAGACCGCGTTTTTCTTTGCACGGCGTGCGCGGCCGGTGCTAGGCATCACGGGCTCCGCCGGAAAGACCACGACCACGACCCTCGTCGGGCGGATGCTGGCGCGTCAGGGCATCCCCGCGGCGGTGTGCGGCAACATCGGGCGGCCTCTGACGGACGCGCTCGCGGACGAAGGCGCCATCACGTTGTATGTCGCCGAATTCTCGTCCTTCCAACTGCAGAACCTTGAACACAGTCCAGAGATTGCGGGGCTTTTGAACATCCGTCCCAACCACCTCGACGTCCACTCGTCATTCGAGGACTACGCCCAGAGCAAGTGGCGGATCGCGCGGTTTCAGGATGCGCAGGGCAGCCTTGTATTGCCGTGGGAACTGCAGAAAGAGGCGGCGGGAATGCCCGGAAGGGTGCTGACCTTCAGCACGTCGGAGCGGGCGGATGCACGGCTTCGCGACGGCGAACTCTTCTTGCACGGTCGGCGGCTCCTGTCGGCGTCCGAACTGCGCCTTCCGGGCCGTCACAACGTTGAGAACGCCCTGGCGGCGGCCCTCCTGGCGGAAGCGGCAGGGGCCGACGACACGGCGATTGCGGAGGAGCTGCGCAGCTTCGGCGGCGTTGCGCACCGGCTCGAGGTCGTGGCCGAGGTCGCCGGAGTGCGCTGCGTGAATGATTCGATCGCCACCGCGCCGGATCGGGCCATGGCCGCGTTCGACGCGCTGGAAGGGCCGTTCGTCTGGCTGGCAGGGGGATACGACAAACACCTGGACTACCGCGAGCTGGCACGCCGCGTGCGCAGTGTGCGCCTGGCCTGCCTCTTCGGCCCGGTAGGGGAGACGCTGCTCGAGCTGCTGCGCCAAGAGGCGATACCCGCAAGGCACTACAACACCTTCGATGATGCGGTGCAGGCTGCACTTGCCGCCGCCGAGCCAGGCGACACCGTCCTTCTGTCGCCTGCGGCGGCTTCCTATGATTCCTTCCGCAGCTTTGAAGAGCGCGGTGAACGGTTTCGAGAGCTCGTTCTGGCGGCGCTGCGCGGCTGATCTCGCGCCGGCCGGTCTGGACCCCGCCCTGCGCAATCCGCGTCCGGGCACAGCGCGCGGCGGTCCGCTTGCTGACTGCTCGTGGTACACTAAGGGTCTGGCAGTACTGATTGCCGAGGTTTGGCGAAGTGACTTCGCGATTGCAGACGGGAGGACGCACCCTGGACCAGTTATCTGCGCAGGGCACCCACAAAGGCGCTGCCCGCAGGGACGACATTCGAAACATCGCCATCATTGCGCACGTCGACCACGGGAAGACGACGCTCGTGGACGCCATGCTGCGGCAAAGCGGTGTGTTCCGAGAGAACCAGCAGGTGTCCGAACGCGTGCTGGACCGCAACGAGCTGGAACGCGAGCGCGGCATCACGATCCTGGCGAAGAACACAGCGATCGTATACCACGCGCATACGATCAATATCGTCGACACGCCTGGCCACGCCGACTTCAGCGGCGAGGTGGAGCGGATCCTCAGCATGGTGGATGGCGCGCTGCTCGTCGTGGATGCTGTCGAAGGCCCGATGCCGCAGACGCGCTACGTGCTGCGCAAGGCCCTCGAGGTCGGCCTGCGGCCGATCGTCTTCATCAACAAGGTGGACCGGCCCGAGGCGGACTCGCCGAGGGCGCTCGACGGCGTGATCGACCTCTTCATCGCGCTTGGCGCCGGGGAGGATCAACTCGACTTCCCGGTCCTTTACGGATCCGGTCGTTCAGGCACGTCGTCTCTGGACTGGCAGCAGCTGGGCAGCGACCTGCGACCGCTCTTCGAAACTATCCTCAGCACCGTACCGGCGCCGGAGACGCCCGACGGAGACCTGCAGATGATGGTCTCTTCGCTGGACTACGACGACTACCTCGGACGCATCGCGCTCGGGCGCGTGCACCGCGGAGAGATCGCGGTGGGCCAGTCGGTGACGGGGATGCACCGCGACGGGTCGAAGACCCAGGGCAAGGTGGCGAAGCTGTTCGTCTACCAGGGACTCGAGCGCGTCCCGGTCGAGTCGGTGCGTGCGGGTCAGATCGTTGCCGTCTCGGGACTTGCGAACATCTTCGTCGGAGAGACGATCGCCGGAGGGGAGGAGCCCAAGGCGTTGCCGGTGCTCACGGTCGACGAGCCGACCCTCACGATGACCTTCCGGGTCAACGACTCGCCTTTCTCGGGCCGCGAGGGCAAGTTTGTCACGTCGCGCCACCTGCGCGATCGCCTGGCGCGCGAACTGGAACGCAATGTCGCGCTGCGCGTCGAGGATACGGACTCTCCGGACGCCTTCGTCGTCGCCGGACGCGGCGAGCTGCACCTTTCGATCCTCATCGAGACGATGCGCCGCGAGGGCTTCGAGTTGGCCGTCTCCCGCCCCGAGGTGATTCTGCGGGGCGCAGGGGACGCCATCCAGGAGCCCTTCGAGGAACTTCTCGTGGACGTTCCAGAGGCCCACATCGGGGCTGTCATGGAGGGCGTCGGACGCCGGCGTGGCGAACTGCTGGACATGGAGAACGTCGGCGGGGAGGGGCGCAGGTTGCGTTTCCGCATCCCGTCGCGCGGGCTGATCGGTTACCGCGGCGAATTCCTGACCGCGACGAAGGGCTACGGCACGATGCACCACGTGTTCGCGGGCTATGGCCCTGTAGAACCGCCCCCGCCGGGACGTAGCCGCGGCAGCCTGGTCGCGTCCGAGACCGGCGAGGCGACGTCCTACGCGCTCGACCAGTTGGCCGACCGCGGGGCCTTCTTCATCAGCCCGGGCACAGAAGTGTACCACGGCATGGTCGTCGGCGAGCACACCCGTGAACGCGACCTGGATCTCAATGTGTGCAAGCGCAAGCACGTCACGAATGTGCGCAATGCCACGGCGGAAGAAGCCATCCGCCTGCAAACGCCGCGCACGCTCAGCCTGGAGGACTCGCTCGAGTTCCTCTCGAATGACGAGCTCCTCGAGGTGACGCCGCAAACGCTGCGCATACGCAAGGCCGTGCTTGACGCGGAGGAGCGCAAGAAGATCCAGAAGGCGAAGTCGAAGGCGGAGGATGCGTCGCGCTAGCACCTTCCATAAAATGACAAGATCTGCTATTCTCCGACGAGGGGGGTAGCAGATTTGCTCTATTCCGAAGCCGTCGACCTTGCCTTGGCCGAACTCGGCGCCCGCAGCCGGTGCCGGCAGACGGTTGCGGCATACCGCGCCGATCTCAGGCTCTACGGCCGCTTCTGCAGCGAAAGGACGCAGGTGTCGCGCAGCGACCTGGCACTGGAGGCGTGCGCCGCTTTGGGCGTCGAACGATACCTCATGTACCTGCGCGCCGAGCGCCGCAACGCGCCGGCGACGATCGCCCGTCGATTGGCGGCTGTACGAGCGCTCTACCGCGCCGTATGGCGCTTGGCCGGCCTGTCCCGCGACCCTTCGCGAGAGGTGGCGTATCCTGGAGGGCCGCGTCGCGGCGTACGCGCCCTGCGAGTGCAAGAGGCCCAATCGCTCGTGCGCGCCGCAACGGCAGCCAGCAGGACACCGCTGCGCGACGCCCTGATGCTGCTATTGCTCGTCTCGAATGGACTCACCTTGGCGGAACTCACTGCCCTCAACTGCGACGACATCGACCTTGCGCGTCGGGTGATGCGCGTCAGCGGTCGGCCGCAGGCCGAGCGGACCGTACCCCTCTCCAGCGACGCCGCAGCCCTGTTGCGCCGCTATCTGCGAACCCTGCCTGCCGCCTCGCCGCTTTGGGGGAACCGCACCGGGGGCCGGCTCTCTGCGCGCGGCGTGCAATATGTCTGCGCGCGGGCCGCGCATCGCGCAGGGCTTGCACGGCCAGTCTCCGCGCAGGCGCTGCGCGTGACAGCTCTCCAGTTGATGCGGGCGGCAGGGGCATCGGAAGCGACCATCCGCGCACTTCTCGGGCTGAGGCGCGCCGGCTGAGCGCCCGAACTGGGCATGCTCTGCCTGGAGGTATGCCATGCTCGCGCTCGGCGTCCTGCTCGGCATCGCGAACGCAGCGGTTCCACCAGGACCGTCCCCGGGGGTGACGGTCCTGGTCGGCGTCGACGACGATTCCGGCGCACCGCCCTTTCGCAGCAGCACAGTCGAAGGCATCCGCAGGACTGCGGACAGCATCATCCTGCTGCGCCGCGACCAGGGGACCCTGCGCGCCTTGTGGCTGCCCCGCGACAGCCTCCTGCACCTACCAAGCGGGCAGATGACAGTGGCGACGAAGGCCCTGCGCCGCGGCGGAATCCAGACGCTGGACGCAGCCCTCGCTGCAACGCTAGGCGTGCGGCCCCAGAACCATGCCCTACTGGACTTTTCGGGCTTCGCGGCATTGGTGGATTCCGTGGGCGGCGTCGAGTTGCCCGGGAGTCCAAGCGCAGTGTCGCTGCCACGCCGCCCGCATCGCATCGACGGCCGAGCGGCCCTGCGCTATGTGCGGGCGCGGCGGGGCGACCCCATCGCAGACCTTGGCCGCATTCGGCGGCAGATGCAGCTTGTGCAGGCATTCGCGGCAGCCCTTCCCCAGAGCGGCCCCTCTGGTCTTCTGCGCGCAGCGGCCACGTTGCCGGAGGTCGGACGGACCGATCTCTCACCGCTGGCGGCAGCAAAGCTTACCCTCGCGCTGGCGCGCGAGCCGTTGATGTGCGGCCTGATCCCTGGCAGGGCGGAAGGATCGCACTACCGTACAGCGCCCTCGGCACGGGTGTTCGCGAAGCGATACCTTGGGCTTTTGTCAACGCGGCAGGACGAGCGTCGCCGTGGTGCCCTCGCCAACGCGCGAGGTCAGCTGCAGGTCGCCGCCCAACGTTTCCACGAGCGCCTTCGCAATGGCGAGGCCCAATCCCGTTCCTCTCTTGCCGCGACCGGCACGACCGCGAAAGAAGCGATCAGCCACGAACGGCAGCTCGTCGGCGGCGATGCCGGGGCCGCTGTCCTCAACGTACAGATGCGCTGAACGCGTGGTTGCGCGACAGCCGAGAACGACCCGTCCGCCTTGCGGAGTGTAGTGCAGCGCATTCTCTAGTACGGCCCAGTACGCTCGCTCCAGGAGCTGCTGATCGGTGGCGATGTGCTGCGGAGCCACCGCCGCAAGTTCAATCTGCAGACCAGGGGAGAGGGCCCGGGCGTCCTCCGCCATCTGCTCGAGCCACGGCCTCAGCGCCAGATCGCGTCCGGCGGGCCGTTCCCGCCTGGCGGATTCGAGGGTGAGTAGGTCGTTGGTCAGGGTGGTCATGCCCTGGATCGCCTGCTGGATCGCCCGCAAGGATTCACCAGCCTCGGCGGTGTCCAGGCGTCCCTGTTCCGCCAGCAGGTTCGCATTGCCCTGGACGATCTGAAGCGGCGTGCGGAGCTGGTGGGCGGCCTCCGCCAGCATCGCACGGTCGCGCTGGCGCTGCGCTTCAAGGTCTCCGATCAGGTCGTTCAGCACGTGACCTAACCGCCCGATCTCGTCATCGGCCGCCGAGAGCTCCGGCAAGCGTGCCCCGGCCGCAGCGTAGCGAAGCTCCGACGCAGCGCGCGTCAGGCGCTGGACAGGCCAGAGCATCCGCCGGGCTGAGCGGTAGCCGAACAGGCCGCCGCCGGCGGCGGCCGCAAGACCGATGGTCAAGGCGCCCGCGAGGAGGTCGCGCAGCAGCACGAGCGACGGGTTCAGCGGCAAATCGAGCAGCACCGCGACATTGAGGTGCGTTCGTTCGACCCGGATACGCGGGTCGCTGCCGAGGAACAGCGTCACGTTGCGCGGGCCCGCCGGGGGATGCGTCTCCGTGTTCGGCGACGACAAGATCTGCTCGCCGTTGCGGTAAATCCAGATGTGCGGGTCGTTCGCGTTGGTGTCCTCCGCCAGCGCAAGATCTGTCGCGGACTGGGGTCCGACGGGCCCGAGCGTGTCAAGGACGAGCCCTGCCGTGCTGCGAGCCGTGGCGAGCGCACCCGTGAACTGATGCACCGCTGTGTACACCGTGAGCAGCAAGGACGCACCGATGACCATCGCAGCGGTCGTAAGGCCGGCCTGCAGAGCCAGCCGGCGGCTGAGGCTGGCGGGCTGACGCGCTCGCCGCCGGCGCTCACTCACTCCCCGTGGGCCGCCTCTCCGCTCGGCTCCGGTTCGGTTGCACGCATGCGGTAGCCGACGCCGCGCACCGTCTCGATCATTCGCGGTGCACCGGCTGCAGTGAGTTTCTGGCGCAGGTATCCGACGTAGACGTCGACGATGTTGCTCTGTCCGCCGTAGTGGAAGCCCCAGACGCGCTCGAGCAGCATGTCCCGCGTCAGCGCCGTGTCCTGGTTGAGCGCGAGGCAGCGCAACAGTTCGAACTCGCGTCGGGTAAGGGTGAGCGGTTCCCCGCCGTAGGCTGCCTCCCAGCGCAGTGCATCGACGTGCAGGGCTGCCACATCCACGACGGCCTGCGGCGCGTCGCCGCCGGGGCGGCTGCGGCGCAAAAGCGCGCGCAGGCGCGCAACCAGTTCAGCAGGCGCAAACGGTTTCACAAGGTAGTCGTCGGCCCCCGCATCAAGCCCCTCGACGCGCTCGGGCAGGCTGCCGCGCGCCGTCAGGATCAGGATCGGGACGTCAGAAAGCGCGCGCAGGGCGCGGCAGACTTCGATGCCGTCAATGTCAGGAAGGGAAAGGTCCAAGATTACAGCATCGTAGCTGCCGCTTGCGGCGTCGGCAAGGCCGCCGTGGCCCGTGCCCTGGTGGTCGAGGGAGAAGGCCGCGTGACGCAGTTCGATGTCGACTAGGCGTGCGACGGCAGCGTCGTCCTCGATCAGGAGAATACGGGACGTCTGTGTAGACATGGTCTCGAACCTCGCTTCGCTCTGGCGGCCAGCAGCCGCACAGCCGGATTGTGCAGAGGTTTCGCTTTCGCTTGCGCGCATCCCTGCCCGACGCGGGGAGGCGTACGGCGTGCCCGCTGCGAATACACCCGCCATGGCGAAACAGGACTGGTCCGGCCGCTCGCGCTTCCGGCAGATCGCCTGGATTACGCTCGGCCTGCTCGTTCTCGGGTTCATCCTTCTGCACCGGCCTGGGCAGTCGCCGCTGCAGAAGTCCTTTTCCGTCTTCGGCGCACCGGGCTACGTCGTCCCAAGGTCCCAGATCTCCGCACTGCAGCAGAGCGCGCCGTACCTGCACGTCTACAAGAGCCTTGGCGGTCTCCCGCTCACGCAGGGTCTTCGCCACCCCATCGGAGTCGGCGGACAATCGAACTTCATCGAACTCCTGTACGGACAAGCACAGGGCAATTATCTGGATCTTGCCCAGTCGTCGCTGCCGCTGGCGCTCGGCGACAAAGGGACCGAACAGACGGTACGGGGGCTTGCAGTGCGTGAGGGCGTCGCCACGCTGGGTGGCCAGGAACGCCGATTCGCCGAGGGGAAAATCGGCTCCGGCTACTTTCTCTTGGCCGGACCAGTCGGCGGAAGCAATTTTCCCCTAGCGCTTGACCAGATCGCTGCCGCGCGCTAGCGTCCGCGTTTGCGTGCGTAATAGGCCGCACCTACGAGCGGCGCCGGGCCGCCGAGCCTTGCCTCGAGGATCGGCAGCGGGAGATTTGCCTTCCAGGCATGGCGCTGCAGGGTGCGCTCCAGGGACGGCCTGAGCAGATCCATCGACTGGGCGAGCGACCCGCCGGCGATGACCGCCTGCGGGTTCGCTACCTGTGCCCAGGCGGCGCAGGCTATGCCGAGCGCGTTGCCCGCCCTTGCAAACACGCGGCGCGCAACGCGCTCTCCGGCGCGCGCCCGCTGCGCAATTTCCGCTCCATGGATCTCCTCTCCGGTTTCCTCTGCGTAGATCTTCGCGATTGCCGTGCCGGACGCGACGGATTCCACGCAGCCCCGGCGTCCGCAGCCGCACAGCGGACCGCGCGGCTCCACGGTTAGGTGGCCGATTTCGCCGGCGGCGCCATCGGTTCCCAGCAGGGGCTCTCCACGCAGGATCAGTCCGCCTCCGACGCCCGTGCCGAGCGTGAGATAGGCAAAGCTGTCGAGTCCTTGTCCTGCACCTGCGGCATACTCTCCCAGCCCGCCAAGCAGGGCGTCGCGCTGCGCGGATCCCGGCACGCCGAGGTCCAGCATGTGGAGGATCTCGTCGATCGGGCGTCCAACCCACGAGCGGTGCAGGTTCGGCGCCTGCAGCAGGACGCCGCGTGCGATCGGTCCGGGCAGGGACAGGCCCACGACCGTCGGGCGGCAACCGTTTTCCTTGGCAAGCGCAGACAGCGCTTTCCCGACCTCCGGCAGGCGCTCCTCAGGCGTGCCTCCGTCGGTCGCGAGCGATCCTTCGGCAACGATGCGAGAGTCATCCAAGATTGCGTAGGCGATCTTCGTTCCGCCCACGTCGATTGCGTATTCCAACAAGCAGACCTCCTCGGCGCCCATGCCTTCGCCCATGACACAGAGCTTCCCTTCCACGCAATGCATCGCCGACGAACGGAGACGCTAGCGGTGAGGAGGGGATTGGCTTTGCAGCAGGTGACGGTCCGTTGCACGATCGACAACTGTTACTACTGGCGCGACGGCAATGTCTGCGACGCTAAGGAGATCCTGGTGACGAGCGACATGGTCGGCCAGCGCTACCCTGGCCAGGTGGACGTGCAGCAGCTCTCGACAGTTCTGCGAGAGGTCGGGGAGACCCCCGCCAAGACCTGTCAGGAGACGTGCTGCAAGACGTTTCGCGCCTAGAAGTAGCCTTCCCAGCCGATGACCGTCAGAGGGCGCATGCCTGCGAAGGGCGCGCGCCCTCTGCGCGCTCGAGCAGCGCTGACAGCAGCTGCCCTGTGGCGGCCTGTTCCGCGAGGAACGCATCGTGCCCGATCTCCGTCGCGAGCACAAGGTGGCCGCCGGGCACTCCCTGATTGCGGAGGCGGCGGTGCAGCGCTTCGACGTCCTGCGCCGGGAACAGCCAGTCTCCAGTGATGCCGATCAGGTCGACGCGGGTGCCGGGACGCACCGCGCCGTCCCACTGAAACTGCGCCATGGCCCGCGAGAGCACGAGGTAGCTGTGGGCGGAGAAGCGTTCTGCCAAACGGTCTCCGTGGTGGTCGAGCCACGTCTCGAGGGCGAAGGTGCGATCCTTGTCTGCGCGGCTTGCCGGCGTGCGGCCGAAGCGCTCAGCGAAGTGGCCGTCGGTGCGGTAGGTGGTCATCGCCACGGCGCGCGCGGCGCGCAGCCCGCCTTCGGGATCGCCGTGGGCGATCCCGAGTTCCAGCGCAACGTGCTGTGCGTGGCAGAGGGCAAGCTGCAGGGCGGGCAGGCGGTCGCTCGCACCGATCGCGACGACCTGCTGCACCGACAGTTCGCGGCAGTTCGCCCAGGAGAGCGCCTGCAGTCCGCCGAGCGACCCGCCCACGACCAGGCGCAGCCTGCGCACGCCAAGCAACTGCAGAAGACGGTGCTGGGCAAGCACCATGTCCTCAACCGAGACCTGCGGAAAGGGTGTGCCCCCGGTGCTGAGCCCGGCGCTGTCGGGCCCGCTGCTGCCGTAGCAGCCGCCGAGCACGTTGCTCGCGACGACGTAGTGTCTTCTCGTATCGATCGCACGGCCCGGACCGACAATGCCATCCCACCAGCCGGGGCGATTGCCGGATGCCGCGACGTGGGCATCGCCGGTCAGCGCGTGGCAGATCAGCACCGCTTCTTCCGACGGCGTGCCCCACGTCTCGTAGGCGATCTTTGGCGCGCGAAGGGTGCCTCCCGCCGACAGCGGGAGGTCCCCGATGCGCACGGACGGCATCAGCGGGCGGCGGCGAGGGCCTGTAGCAGGTCCTCCTGCAGGTCTTCCGGGTCCTCGAGCCCAATCGAGAGACGCACGAGGTCGTCAGGCACGCCGGCGAGAGCGCGGGCTTCAGGGGTCAACTGGGCATGGGTCGTCGTCGCAGGGTGGATGACCAGAGAACGCGCGTCGCCCACGTTCGCAACATGGGTGAAGAGCTTGAGCGCATCGATGAAGCGCGGGCCGGCCGCCGCGCCGCCGCGCAGGCCGAACGTGATGATTCCGCCGAAGCCGTGCTCGAGGTAGCGCTTCGCGTTCGCGTGCTGCGGGTGCGACGCAAGGCCAGGGTAGTTCACCCAAGCGACCTGCGGCTGCTGCGAGAGCCACCCGGCGAGTTCGAGCGCGGTGCTGGAGAGCCGCTCCATGCGCAGTGCAACGGTCTCGAGGCCAGTCAGCAGAAGGTGCGCGTCTGCCGGGCTGAGGCACATCCCCATGTCGCGCAGCAGCTGCACCCGCGCCTTGAGGATGTATGCCGCGGGTCCGAACGCCGCGCTGTAGCGCAAGCCATGGTAGGTCGGGTCCGGCTCGGTAAACTCGGGGAAGCGGCCGTTCGTCCAATCGAAGCGGCCGCCGTCGACGATCACGCCCGCGATTACTTGGCCGTGGCCGCCGATGAACTTCGTCGCGGAGTGGATCACGATGTCGGCGCCGTGCTCGATCGGACGGCAGAGGAACGGCGTCGCGAAGGTGTTGTCCACGATGAGCGGCAGGCCGCTTTGATGCGCTACGCCGGCGATCGCCTGGATGTCCGGCACGTCGAGCCGCGGATTGCCGATCGTCTCGATGTAGACGGCGCGCGTCGTGTCGTCGATTGCCCGTGCGATGGCTTCAGGCGTTGCGTCGTCCGCCAGGCGCACCGCGATGCCGAGTCGCGCGAAGGTCGCCTTGAGGAGATTGTAGGTGCCGCCGTAGAGATTCGGGGATGCCACAACCGACTGTCCCTGCTGGCAGATGTTGAGTAGCGCCATCGTGATGGCGGCTTGACCGGACGAGGCGGCAAGCGCTCCGACGCCGCCTTCGAGTGCCGCGATGCGCTCCTCGAAGGCACCGGTCGTAGGGTTCATGATGCGGGTGTAGATATTGCCGACCTCCTCGAGGGCGAAGAGGCGCGCGGCGTGGGCAGTGTCGCGGAATGCGTAGGCGGTCGTGCGGTGCAGCGGCACTCCGACCGCACCGGTCGTGGGATCGGGAGACTGTCCGGCATGGACGGAGAGCGTGTGAAAGCGTAGTGGCATCTGGGGTTCTCCTCTCGTGTTTGGGAACGAAAAAACGCGCCCCGAGGGCGCATTCAATTCGCAGACCCTCTTATCTCTCAGCCCTTGCGGACTGCAGGAATTGGCACCTTTGGCGCACAAGCGCCGGGTTGCCGGGTTTCATTGGGCCAGTCCCTCCACCTCTCGCGATAACGGGAACATATGCAGTTTTGGATCGTCCAGCCGGCTCCGGCGCTCCCCCCTCAAGATTGTATTGGCGCAATTATGGCGGCGGGAAAGGCGGACGTCAAGAGGATGGTTGTCCTTGCAAGACGGCGGAGAAGGCGAAGGGCGGCGCAGCCTGCTGCAGCGGATCAGGGAAGGGATTCCTCGCCGCGGCGCAGAAGCGCTGGCTGCACACTCTTCCCGCAGGAAGCCTGCGGGGCATCACCACCACGGAAGGGAACGGACTGCCATATGTACGTTGAGACGACGGAGCCCCTGACGCCGGACGAGATCCTGCAGCAGCTGCAGGCACTCGTGCAGGGAGATCCGGACGGCATCGCGTGCCTTGCCAATGCGGCCGCAATACTCTTTTTGCACGTGCCGGAGATCAGCTGGGTCGGCTTCTATCTGCAGCGCGGTGAAGACCTTGTGCTTGGTCCCTTCCAGGGTAAGCCCGCCTGTACGCGCATCGGTCCGGGGCGAGGCGTGTGCGGCACATCCTTCACACGGGGCGAGACACTTGTGGTCGAGGACGTCAACCGCTTTCCGGGCCACATCGCCTGCGACGCTGCCTCGCGGTCCGAGGTCGTCGTGCCGCTGCGCGTCGGCGGCAGGGCGATCGGGGTGCTCGACTGCGATGCGCCGACTGTGGCTCGCTTCGGAGCAGAGGAGCGAGCGCTCTTCGAGCGCGCCGCCGGAATCGTCGGCTCCTGGCTGGAAGCCAGCGGGGCCAGCGTCTGAGGCCCGCATGACGGAGTACGTACACCTGCACCTGCACAGCGAGATGAGCCTGCTCGACGGGATGAGCCGGATCTCCGAGATCCCGGAGCGCATCAGAGAACTCGGGATGGATTCCTGCGCCCTCACGGACCATGGCGTGCTCTACGGCGCGGTCGACTTCGACGAGGCCTGCCGGGCGCAGGGAGTGCACCCGATCCTGGGCGTCGAGGCGTACATGGCGCCGCGCGGCAGACTCGACAAGGAAGCGGGACGGGACGACCGCAACTTCCATATGCTGCTCTTGGCGGAGAACGACGAGGGCTGGCGCAACCTTGTGCGCCTGATGAGCGTCGCGTCGCTCGAGGGCTTCTACCATCGCCCGCGCATCGACAAGGAGATCCTGGCGCGCCACAGCGCGGGACTGTTCGGCTCGACCGGCTGCCTGCAGGGCGAGGTGCCCAGCCTGCTGCGGCAGGGTCAGATCGAGGCCGCGCGCACGGCGATGGCGCAGTACGTCGAGATCTTCGGCCGCGACCGCTTCCTCGTGGAGATCTGGGACCACGACCTTCCGGAACAGCGCCCCGTGGTGCGTCAGCTCATCGCGCTCGCCCGGGAGTTCGGGCTGCGCCTGGTGGCGACCCAAGACGCGCATTACCTGCGGCGCGAGGACGCCGCGGCGCACGACGTGCTCCTCGCCATCCAGACGGGCAAGTCGATCGACGACCCGGCCCGCATGCGCTACCCGAACGACGAATTCTACGTGAAGTCCGCGGCGGAGATGGCCAGGCGGTTCGGCGAGGTTCCCGAGGCGCTCTCCAACACGCTCTTTGTCCGCGATGCCTGCAACGTCGTCCTGGAACGCGGACGCACGCTTCTGCCCCACTTCGATGTTCCGGGCGGCGGCGGGGTGGACGAGCATCTGCGGCGGCTGTGCGTCGAACGGCTGCCGGGACGCTACCCGCAAGGCAGCGCGGAAGTGCGGTCCCGCCTCGACTACGAGCTGTCCGTCATCGCGAAGATGGGCTATTCCGGCTACTTCCTGATCGTCGCGGACTTCGTAGACTTCGCGCGCGGGGCCGGCATCGCCGTCGGCCCGGGGCGCGGGTCCGCGGCCGGGTCCCTCGTCGCCTATACGCTCGGGATCACAGATGTCGATCCCTTGCGCTACAATCTCCTGTTCGAGCGGTTTTTGAACCCGGAACGCGTGACCATGCCGGACATGGACATCGACTTCGACTACCAGCGTCGGCATGAGGTCATCGAGTATGTGCAGCGGCGCTACGGCGAGGACCACGTGGCGCAGATCATCACCTTCGGCACGATGGCCGCGCGCGCTGCGATCCGCGATGTCGGGCGCGCGCTGAGCTGGCCGTACGCGGACGTAGACCGGCTCGCGAAGCTCGTGCCGCCGGAACTGGGCATCACCCTGGACCGCGCGCTGGAGTCCGGGGAACTCGGGGGCGTCTACCGCACTGACCCACGCGCGAAGGAGCTGCTCGACTTCGCTCGCCAGCTCGAGGGCGCGCCGCGCCATGCTTCGGTGCACGCAGCAGGGGTCGTGATCGCCCCGCAGCCGGTGGATGAACTCGTACCACTGCAGCGCATGCCGGACGGATCGGTCGTGACGCAGTTCCCCATGACGACGCTCGAGGAACTCGGCCTCCTGAAGATGGACTTCCTCGGTCTGCGCACCCTGACCATCGTCGGGGAGGCCCGCCGCCTTGCGGCGGAGGAAGGTGCGAAGGTGCCCGCACTCTCCGATCTGCCGCCGGACGACGCGAAGACGTTCGCCATGCTGCAGTCGGGGGACACCTGGGGCGTATTTCAGTTGGAGTCCTCAGGCATGCAGGACATGCTGCGCGAGCTGCGCCCGACGCACGTCGAAGACATCATCGCCGCCGTGAGCCTATACAGGCCAGGTCCGATGGAGAATATACCGATGTTCGTCGAGGCCAAGCACAGCGGCGCACCGCATTACCTGCACCCGGATCTCGAGCCGATCCTGAAGGACACCTACGGCGTGATCGTCTACCAGGAGCAGGTCATGCAGGTCGCTGCGCGGATGGCGGGCTACAGCCTCGGCGAGGCGGATCTTCTGCGCCGAGCGGTCGGAAAGAAGAAGCGCGAGCTCTTGGAAGCGGAGCGCGAGCGCTTCGTCGCAGGCTCCGAACGGCAGGGGTACTCGCGCAGCCTGGGCCTCGAACTCTTCGAACTGATCCTCCGCTTCGCGAACTACGGCTTCAACCGCGCACACGGAGCGGCCTACGGACTCCTCGCCTACGAAACGGCCTACCTCAAGGCGCACCATCCGACCTCGTACGCGGCAGCGCTGCTCAGTTCGGTTGCAGACAACACCGACAAGGTGGCGGAGTACCTGGAAGATGCGCGCAGGCGCGGGATCGCGGTCCTGGGACCGGACGTCCAGCGTGCGGGCGTCGGGTTCGGCGTCGAGGCGGGTGCGATCCGCTTCGGTCTGCTGGCGATCAAAGGTCTAGGTGAGTCTACGGCGGAAGAGATCGTGTCCGCGCGCTCCGACGGGCCCTTTCAGGACCTCTACGAGCTTACGGCGCGCCTTGGCGCCAAGGTCAACCGCCGCGTGCTGGAGGCGCTCGTGCAGGCCGGCGCTCTCGATAGCCTTGGCGGGAACCGGGCGAGCCTCTTCGCGGGCGTCGACGAGGCGCTGCGCTCCGTCCAGAAGGGCCGGGGTCCCCGTGGCCAGCTCGATCTGTTCGGCGCGTCGGAGACTCCTGCGCCCCGATTGCCGAACGTTGCGGACTGGACGGACGCGGAACGGCTGCGGCGCGAGCGCGAGACCCTCGGGTGCTACATCTCCGGCCACCCGCTGGAGCAGTACCGGAGCCTTGCGCAGGCGCGCGGCTGCGTTTCGATCCGGGAGGCGCGCGCGATGGGTGGGGAGACGCTGCAGGTGGCCGCCATCGTCGAGGGGATCCGGCGCGTGACGACGCGCAGGGGAGAGCGGATGGGCTTTGCGCGCCTGGAAGACGGGACCGCAGGCTGCGAGGCGGTCGTCTTCCCAAAACTCCTCTCGGCGGTGGAAGACGCGGCAGCCTCTCTCGCGCCGCTCGTCCTGCGCGGACGCATGGAAGCCCAGGAGGAGGGGGAGGGACGCCTTGTTGTGGACGAGGTGGAGCCGCTGCGGCGCCCGCCGGCGCTCTTCTTGCGGATCGCGCAGGAGGAGGATTGGCTTCGGGTGCGATCTGAACTCGAAAGCCATCCGGGCTCTTGTCTTGTATTCCGCGCGAGGCCAGGTGAAGCGCGTGCGCGCCGGACCGGAGTGGGCGTGGACGATCCGGAGGCGGTCCGCGAGATGCTTGTCTGGCTCGGTGCGGAGAACGTCCTCGTGCGCCCTGGAGACTAGAATTGCCGCCACCGTGAATGGCATGTAGCATAGGGGCGTGCAAGGTAAGGAGGCATTCTGCTTGGCAGACACATTCCGGATGATCACCGACCTGTGCGAGGCGCACGGTCCTTCCGGGTATGAGGGCCCGGTGCGCGACGTGGTCCGAGGCTACCTCGATGGCTTTGCCGAACTGTCGACGGACAAGCTGGGGTCCTTGATCGCTCGCAAGGTCGGGGACGCGCAGGGACCGAAGGTGATGCTCGCAGGGCACCTTGACGAGATCGGCCTCATGGTCACTCGGATCGATGAGAAGGGCTACGTCTTCTTCCAGACGATCGGTGGCTGGTGGGAGCAGGTGATGCTCGCGCAGCGTGTCGCGATCCGCACACGGCGCGGCATGGTCACGGGTGTCGTCGGCTCGAAGCCGCCGCACGTGCTAGGCGCTGAAGAGCGCCAGAAGATTGTCGAGACCCGGCGCATGTTCATCGACGTCGGAGTGAAGAACCGCGCGGAGGCCGAGACGCTGGGCATCGAGCCTGGCGACCCGATCACCCCGATCTGCCCGACCGAGCGCATGGGCGACCCGGACTACGTCGTCGCGAAGGCATGGGACAACCGCTACGGCTGTGCCGTGGTGATCGACGTGCTGCAAGGCCTCAAGGGGGCCGCGCACCCGAACGTCGTCTACGGCGTCGCGACGGTCCAAGAGGAGGTCGGGCTGCGTGGTGCGCGCACAGCGGCACAGTCGATCCAGCCAGACGTCGCCTTCTCGCTCGACGTCGGCATTGCGGGCGACGTTCCGGGGGTGGAGGACTTCGAGGCCACGACGAAGCTCGGCAACGGCCCCACCGTCGTGCTCTACGACGGAAGCATGATACCGAACCAGGGGCTGCGCCGCTATGTGCATGAGGTCGCGAGCCAGGAGGGCATCCCGGTGCAGCACGACGCGCTCGTGCGCGGCGGCACAGACGGCGGTCAGATCCACCTTGTGGGCGGCGGCGTCCCGACAGTCGTGATCGGCGTGCCGACCCGCTACATCCACAGCGCGGCGTCCGTTTTCCACATGGAGGACTACCGCAACGCGGTGAAGCTGGTTGCGGCGCTGGTGCGTCGGCTGGACCGTGCGACCGTCGACGGGTTCACCGCCTGACGAAGGCAGTGGGGCACCCGTTGCAAAACGGTCGATCGGGCGTTCGATGCACGGCCCAAAGTGCGTATCCTACATACGTAGCCACTCCGAGAGAGCCGAGGGCGTCAAGAGACGTCACACCCCACACTCGAGGAGGATACGGATCGCCGTGTGGATCGCCGTGTACGTGACAGGACGCAAGTTGGAAGCGGAACGCATACGATCCCAGCTGGCCGCCGAAGGGTTCCTCGCGGAGCTCCGTGGCGAAGGTCCGTATGAGGTTGTCGTTCCCAAGGGCGAGGCGGTCGATGCCCAGGAAGTCATCCAGCGGTTGTAGGGCGAGCCTGCACTCCGACCTGGCCACTACCGTAAAGGTCTCAGATTGGGTCGCACTCCGACTGACCCAAAACGGCTTAATTAGTCCCTGATTCTGGTACGCTGATCCTCGGCGATGGAGTTCCGCCTCGGACGATGTCCGAACCGCGCCGTCCGCGGCGCCGATGACCCCTGGCGATAGCCAGGGGTCTTTATGTCGTACCGGGCCACCTTCACGATAGTGGCGTTGGTTCTCGTGACGGCGCTCGTCCTGTTCGGTGCAGGTGTGCGTGAAGCTGGACCCGCTGTGCGCAACCCTGCCTGATGCGAAGAGCGCCTGTGCATGCTGATCGAGGTCAGCACCCGCAAGTCACTGATGGTCAAGGAGTTCCCGCGTACGGACAACTCTTGGAGGCGATCGTCGCCGCGCTCAAGACGTTGCGCGTCTTCTTCGATGTAGACATCCTCCGGGTCGCCGGTTGTCATTGGCGCATAATGCGATTGGACACCAGTGCTGCCAAGTGCTATCTTCGACCAAAAGACGCGGTGGAGTCCGCGTGGCCTGTTTGACCCTCAGTGGTCCGATGACTCCTGGTGTGGGCGTTGGCCCTCCCAGGAGTTTTTGCGTTCCCACGCGACCGGCTCCTTCCGGTCGCATGGTTCGCAACTGTGGAAGGGCGTTGCAGCGACCGCAGGAAGGCGATCGCGACACAGGAGGTTCCCGTATATGGAGTTCACCAGCATCCTGTTCTTGAACGGCGAAGACAGGCCGCCGACCGAGACGCTCAAAGAGCCGGACTTCTTGGCCGATCTCAACCTTGACCAGGTGTTCGACGCCGTGGCGCAAGGCCGGGAACAGTACAACCTCAAGCCGTTCTTTTATTCGCCTCTTACAGATGTCGACAGCATCCTCTACCGTCACGAAGTCTTCCAGGACATCGAGAGTCCCAACATCTTGTCGTGCATCCAATCCTTCGCGCAGGCCATGCGGGTGATGCGAACCAATTTGGCTCAGGTAAAAGGGCTCTACTATCAGCGGCAAAAGCAGCGATGGCTTCTGGACGCCGTCTCGGTGTACTGCGACGCGGTTGCCAGTCTTGCGCAAGGCCTGGGCGGCGGACGGGTGTCATCGCGCGGCCTTGCCGCGTTTTCAGGCTATGTGAGGCACTACTGCGCTTCTGAGCAATTCAGAGAGCTACGGGATGAAGCCTCCATGCTCATGGAAAGTCTGTCTAAGGTTGCGTATTGCGTCCTGATCAAGGACTCCACTGTTATGGTAAGAAAGTACGAAGGCGAAAACGATTATAGCGTGGAAGTGGAACGGACCTTTACCAGATTCAAGGAGGCAGCCGCCAAGGACTATAGGATACAGTTTCAGGAATGGATCGAGATGGATCATGTTGAAGCCAATATACTCGAGTTCGTAGCCAAACTATATCCGGATGTTTTCCAAGGCCTGGAGGACTTTTACTCGCGCTGGACCGACTACGTTGATGAGACGATTGCCACGTTCGATCGGGAGGTTCAGTTCTACCTTGCCTTCCTAGACTTCATCGCGCCGCTGAGGCGCAGAGGACTTGCCTTCTGCTACCCCAAAATAACCATGTCCGACAATCCCATTTACGGTCGTGACACCTTCGATGTCGCGCTGGCGAACCACCTCGAGGGACGAGCGGTCGTATGCAACACCTGGCAGATGACGGACCGTGAGCGGATCTTTGTCGTATCCGGTCCGAACCAGGGAGGTAAAACCACGTTTGCGCGCTCGTTTGGGCAGATGCATTACCTAGGCACAATCGGCTGCCTTGTTCCGGGTGAGGCGGCCAGGCTGCTGCTGTTTGATCATCTCTTTACCCACTTCGAACGACAGGAGAACGTGGCAAGCCTCACGGGAAAGCTTGAGGACGATCTTCTTCGCATGCGCGCGATCCTGGAGCGCGCATCAGGGACAAGCATCATCCTAATCAATGAGATGCTTGCGTCTACCACGTTGCGTGATGGGATCCTTCTAGGTAGACGAATCATGGAGAAACTTCGGCAGTTGGGATCCGTTTGCATATGGGTCACGTTCATCGAGGAACTGGCTACGGACAGCGAAGTCGTGGCGAGTTTGTTGAGCACAGTGGAGAAGGACGCCCCTACGGTTCGCACGTATAAGATCGAGCGTCACCCGCCGGTCGGAATCGCGCACGCGTTGTCCCTGGCCGAACGATATGGCCTTACCTACGAGGCGCTCAAGGAGCGGATCAGGTCTTGAAAGTACACCTCCTGTATTCGGATCGCGACGCTGCACTGAACGCGGGGCTTCCGGATCATGCGCAGGCTCTCGTGGATGATCTCGGCTTGGACGCGGTGTTCGGTGCGATGGCGGACGGGGATGCCCTCTTTCTAGACGTGGTCCGGAAGGGTGTACTTTCCAGCATCGCGGGAGACGTCGCAACGATCTTATATCGCCAGGACATCCTCAAAGACTGTCTCGCTAACCCGCGTGTTGTCATGGAGATCTTCGAATGCGCTGGCGAAGGGCTCAGAGATGTCAAGCGGCTGGCACCTTTCACTATCTTCAACCGCTCTCCAAATTCGATCCTATATAGCGCCCTTACAATTGTCGGCTCGCTCAGCGTTACGCTGAGGCGGCTGCGTGCCATTGGCGAGGCACAGGGCGAGATCTTCAGGTCGGAGGGCTTCAGAAATCTCTTCTCGACGCTGGAGAAGGAATTGGACGACGAGTTCTTCTCCGACGTGCAACGGCACAGAAACGAGCTGGCGTTTCGCGGCGGCGTGTTGCTGAGTGGCGCGCTGGGGGTGGGGAACAAGGGAACTGGGTACGTACTGCGCGCGCACCCGCCTCAGCGCAGCGGCTGGATGCAACGGCTCATGGCGCGGAAGGCGGGAGTATACAGCTTCAAGGTTGCTGAGAGGGACGAGAGCGGCCACCGGGCATTGTCCCTCTTGAAGGACAGGGGTGTGAACCTCGTGGCCAACGCACTCGCACAGTCCAACGATCACATTCTTGGTTTCCTCAATGCTTTGCAGACAGAATTGGCGTTCTACATCGGATGCCTGCGGTTGCGGGATCGGCTTGCGGCGAAGGGCCTACCCACGTGCCTACCTGCCCCCTCGCCCCGTACGGAGCGGAGACGCGCCTTCTCCGGACTGTACGATGTGTCCCTGGCGCTGCAGCAGGAAGACAAGATCGTCGGAAGCGATGCCGACTTCGGTGACCGGTGTGTGGTCGTCGTCACCGGTGCCAATCGCGGGGGTAAATCGACGTTCCTCAGAAGCATTGGTCAGGCGCAGTTGATGATGCAGGCAGGCATGTTCATCGCCGCCGAATCCTTCGCTGCAAACGTAAGTGAGGGAGTGTTCACGCACTTTAGGCGTGAAGAAGACCAGTCTATGCAAAGCGGCAAGTTGGATGAGGAACTTAGCCGGCTGCACGACATTACTAGTCGGTTGAATTCAAACTCCATGCTCTTACTTAACGAGTCGCTGTCTTCGACGAACGAGAGGGAAGGTTCGGAGATTGCGAGGCAAATCGTATCTGCTCTGGCGGAAAAGCGGGTCATGGTATTCTTCGTTACGCACTTGTATGAATTCGCTCGCGATTGGCACGAGGCATCACGGCCCGACAGCATGTTCCTTCGGGCCGAGAGGCTACCGGACGGGACACGTACCTTCAAGATCGTACCCGGCGGGCCGCTGGCCACCAGCTTCGGAGAAGACCTGTATGGCAGGATCATCAACGGCTGACGATACCGCATGGTCCGGCGCTCGCGTTCAGGTGAGGGCGCGAAGGGTCCCGAGCCAATGGCTCGCGGGCAGGTGCAGCGAGAGCCCGCCATCAGCCAGCTGCGCTCGGCGGACGACGGCCCGGGTGCACTCCGCCGAAAGTCCTCATCATCTTTGGGCCGTGCTTGCTTGGCTTTGTATAGAAGCTGCCAGTGCGGTGCGACGTATGGCAAGCCGTGTGGGCCGCGGCGCGCGAAGTCTTGGTACGCAAGGCGGATTCTTTTGTCGCGCGAGAAGACGATGTGATCCTCTTCTCGCTCGGCGAGGAGCGCTTCGAAACGCACCGCTTGCCTGGAGAAATGCAGCTCGTGGCGCGGTGGCGCCGCGTCTTGCGGGGAACTGCAGGACACAGGGGCACCCTTGTCCGGAACCGCGACCCGAGGGTCCCAGGAGCGCAGGTGGAAAAGCAGCGCCCCGAGATCTGCACGCGCCACCGTGAGGTCGATGTCGTGTACGCGCTGCGGTCTGCCGCGAGGTCGAGCGCCCAGTCGCCAGCAACGAACCACGGAGGCTCGTACCCGGACATCCAGCCGAGCACGGGCGCAAGCTGCGCGAAGTTGTCGGCGAACATGGCTTAGGACCAGGCGAAGCCGAGGCCGACCCGACCGCGCTGTGCATCCTTCAGTTCCAACGGCGCGGGCGGCGCGTTCCCGCCTTCGAAGACGACGGCCAGGTGGCCATACAGCGGATCGAAGGCCAGGCCCCGCGCGCCATGCGCCTGTGCGATCTCCCACGTCGAGTGCAGGGCTGGAACCGCCTCCAGGAGCGCAGCGCAGGTCCGCCCGGCCCGCACGTCGAGCCGCGGATCATCGTCGCTTTGCCAGACGGCGTCAGGCTGCGGGGTTGTCGACAGGAGCCAGGCGCCGAGCAAGGCGCCGGGGGGCGACGCAGGGTCCCAGCCCAGTCGCAGGTCGACCGCCCAGTCCGCGAGGTCGTCGCGCGAGGGGTCGTAGCCTCCGGCGCGGGCTGCGGCGACCGCTCCCAGTAGCAGTGCAGCGCGTGCGGCGTAGAGTTTGCGCGGCACAGGACAGTGCAGTGTTGCGCGCAAGGACGCCGACCAGTTGCGGCGCTGGAGGTAGTAGGCTGCGCCCTGCGCGGCCTCGCGCGAACCCTGGGCCGACCAGGCGCCTGGCGGGCCGCCCGATGGCTGAACGCGAACATGGACATCCGCCTGCGCGAACACGGGAACGCCCGAGGCAACTCCCGACGGTGGAAGCAGGAAGCCCCACGGCGCAAAACCGTGGGCGTGGCCAACGGTGAACTGGGGCGTCAATGAATCACGCACCTTCGCAGGACATGCTGATAGCATAGCGAAACGCGGCAGTCTCTGCCAAACAGCGTTGCTGTGCGCGATGCGTCAGCGCATGCTATAGTGACAACAGACGCGCCGAAGTGGCGGAATGGCAGACGCGCCGCACTCAAAATGCGGTGGGCATCGCCCGTGTGGGTTCGAGTCCCACCTTCGGTACCAGTTTTTCACTTTGGCGGCGGAGGGGACGAGCCCCCTCCGCCGTATTGCGCCACTGGACGCACGACATGAATGCGGGCTGGGAAAGGGGCTGCGCCACTTGGCGGATCGGCTGCTTGCGATCGACGGCATGAGCCTGCTCAACCGGGCGTACCACGCACTGCCGCCGCTGACGGCGGCGGACGGCACCCCGACCGGAGCTGTTTACGGCTTTCTTTTGACATTTTTCAAGTGGTACGAGGCTTACCGCCCGACGCATGTGGCGATCGCGTTCGACCGACCGGGCGGAACGTTTCGCCACGCGCAGTTCGAGCGCTACAAGGCGCACCGCAAGGAGCCCGATCCCGACCTCGTGCGCCAGTTTCCTCTGGCCGAGGAAGTGTTTTCGGCGATGGGCCTGAAGGTGATCGGGGTGCCGGGGTTTGAAGCCGACGATGTCCTCGGGACCCTCGCCGCGCGCTTTCAGAAGGACATTCCGGTGACTGTCATTTCCGGGGATCGCGACCTGCTGCAGCTCGTCGGCGGCGACTGTGAAATCGTGCTGATGCGCGCGCTCGATCGCACCAAGCGCTACGACCCGGCGGAGGTGCAGGCAGACTTCGGCATCTCCCCCGCGCAGGTGCCGGACTGGAAAGGCCTCATGGGAGACGCTTCGGACGGCATTCCCGGCGTGCCTGGGATCGGGGAGAAGACGGCTGTGCGCCTGCTGCAGATCGCTCCGACGCTCGAGCAGCTCTTCGAAGATCTAGACCGCGTCACACCGCCCCGCATCCGCGACCTGCTGCTGACGCACCGCGAGCAAGCGGCCTTTTCGAAGCAGCTGGCGACCATCGCCTGCGACGTGGATTTCGGCGTCGAACTCGACGGACTCGCCTGGTCTCCTTCGACCGTCTCGCCAGCCGCACGCGCCCGCATGCAGGAACTCGGCTTCCGTGGGCTCCTGGCTCGCCTGCCGCAGGAAGAAGTGGCGGCGGTGGCGATTCCCCAGGCACCGGCGCTCGAAGAGGTCTACGACGGGGGCGATCGCGTCGCGATAGCCTTCGTTGACGACGGAGTCGCCTTGAGCGACGGGCCGGGCCGAGCGATCTCGGTGCCGTGGGACGATGCCAGGGTGCTGGAGGCCCTGCAAGGCGGAACGGTCCTGGTCCACGGACTGAAGCGCCTTTTGCACGCGCTCGAGCGCCATGGGCTGCCCAGGCCCGGCTCGGCCTTCGACACCCAGATAGCGGGCTACCTCGTCAATCCGCAGTTCGGCATGCACGAGGCCACCGAACTCCTGGCGGCGCTCTTCCAGGAAGCTGCCGGGGAAGCAGAGGCCGCACCAGCGCGCGCTGCAGCAACCTTCCGGCTCGCCCAGCTCCTGCCGGAGGAGCTTGCGCGCCATGGACTTGCGGCGCTCTACGAAGAGATCGAGGCGCCGCTCGTCCCTGTGCTCTACGCAATGGAGCGTCAGGGCGTGCGCGTCGACCGGCAGGCGCTGACGAACTACGGAAACGACCTGCGTTTTGCGATCGAGCGCATCCAGGCCGAGGTGCATGCGCTCGCAGGCTACGAATTCAACCTGAACTCGACGCCGCAGCTGAGGGATCTCCTGTTCGGCAAACTGCAGCTTCCCGTGCTCAAGAAGACGAAGACCGGTCCCTCAACCGACGCCGAGGTGCTCGAGCAGCTCGCCGCCAAGCATCCCGTCGTGCAGATGATCCTCGACCACCGGCAGATGGTGAAACTGATCGGGACGTATGTCGACGGCCTCCTGCCGCTCGTGGACGAGGAGACCTCACGCATCCACACGACCTTCCAGCAGACACTCACGGCCACCGGCAGACTCTCGAGCGCCGATCCGAACCTGCAGAACATCCCGGTGCGCTTCGAACTCGGCCGCCAGGTGCGACGGGCATTCACCCCCTCCAGTCCGGAGATGGTTTTCCTTGCGGCCGACTACTCGCAGATCGAGCTGCGCATTCTCGCACACCTCTCCGGCGACGAAACGCTGATCGATGCATTCGTGCAGGGAGAAGACGTCCACCGCCGTACGGCAGCGGAGGTATTCTCCGTGCCGCTGGCCGAGGTGACGTCCGACCAGCGCCGCCAGGCGAAGGCAGTCAACTTCGGCATTGTCTACGGTATCTCGGATTTCGGACTGGCCCGTGACACGGGAGTGAGCCGCCCGGAGGCGGCCGAGTTCATCCGGCGTTACTTCGCGCGCTACGCCCGAGTAAAGGAGTACCTGGACAAGGCGGTCGAGCAGGCGAAGGAACTCGGCTACGTCACGACGATGTTCGGTCGCCGACGCTACCTGCCGGACATTCGCAGCCGCAACCACCAGCAGCGCAGCTTTGCCGAGCGAACGGCGATGAACACGCCGATCCAAGGCACGGCAGCGGACCTCATCAAGCGCGCAATGGTGCGCATCGCAGGGGAGGACGCCACGCTGCCTGCGGGGACGCACCTGCTTTTGCAGGTGCACGACGAATTGATCTTCGAAGTGCCGCGGACCCTCGTGCGCGATCTCGCGCCGATCGTGCGCTCGGGCATGGAGGGGGCGGCGCAGATGAGGGTGCCGCTGCAAGTGGACCTGAAGTCCGGTGCGAACTGGTATGACGTCGAGGCGCTATCCGATGCCTGAGCTCCCAGAGGTGGAGACCGTCCGGCGCACGCTGATCGAAGGCGGCCTCGTTGGGCGGCGCATCGTGCACATCGCCGTGCTGCACGGCGATGTGGTGCGACACCCTTCGATCGGTGCGTTCGTCGCGGGCCTCCAAGGAAAGCGCCTTACCGACATCGGGCGGCGAGGCAAGTACCTTCTCCTCGAGGTCGAAGACAGGGTTCTGGTTGCGCACCTGCGCATGACCGGCCGCCTCTGGCTGAGCGCTCCTGACGCGGAGAAGCTGTCGCACACGCACCTCGTCCTGGACCTCGACGACGGCCGGCAGCTCCGCTTTCGCGACGTGCGCCGTTTTGGCGGCTTCCATCTGCTCGAAGGCCCGGACGATCCCGCTGCGCCGCAGGGTCTGCGGGAATTGGGACCGGAGCCGGATGCCGTGACGCTGAAGCAGCTGGCGGCGGCCTGCGCACGCCACGAGCGGCTCGCCGTGAAGGGGCTGCTGCTCGACCAGCGAGTGGTAGCGGGCCTCGGCAACATCTACGTAGACGAGGCGCTGCACCGTGCACGTGTGCACCCCAGGACAACATGTGGTAGCCTGTCCTCCAAAGACCGGGCCCGCATTGCAGTTGCGCTGCGGGAGGTTCTTCAGGAGGCGCTGGCGAACCGCGGTACGACGTTCCTTGATTTCCGCGACGGCTCAGGTGAACCCGGAGCCTTCCAGGAGTTCCTGCGGGTGTACCGACGCGAGGGGCTCCCGTGCCGTACCTGCGGCGAGCCGATCGCCAAGACCCGTGTTGCCGGTCGCGGCACCCATTACTGTCCGAACTGCCAGAAGGGAGACGGGTTCCTATCCAATACTGCACCTACGTCTACGAAGACGAGAAGCAGGCCCGCGAAGACTTCGAACGCCTCGAAGCCCGCAAGGTGACGGGGGAATTTGCGCTGCGTCGTCACGAAGGCCGCTGGTTTCTAGAGATCGGTGCGGAAAAGGACCTGCCGGACGCGTTTCTCAGCAAATTGACGGGAGAGCGGCTCTAGCCGGAAAGGGGCGTCCTGTCTTCATGCGGCTGATCGGGCTGACAGGCGGCATCGCGACAGGCAAGAGCACTGTCGCGTCCATTCTGCGTGAGCTTGGCGCCTCCGTTGTCGACGCGGATCAGGTGGCGCACGAGGTGACGTCGGCTGGCATGCCCGCCGTTGCCGAGATTGCCGCGCTGCTCGGCCCGCAGTTCGTGCAGGCGGACGGCTCCCTCGACCGGCCGCAGCTCGCGCGCGTCGTCTTCCACGACGCGGCGATGCGCAAGACCTTGAACGGCATCGTGCACCCGCGTGTGCGGGCTGCGATGGAGGAGGCCTGCGCGAGGCTTGAGCGCGAAGGCGCGCCGGTGGCGATCCTTGACGTGCCGCTGCTTCTGGAAGCGCGCGATCGCTATTCCGTCGATCAAGTCTGGCTCGTCTACGCGCCCGAGGAGCTGCAGATGCGGCGCCTGATGCAAAGAAACAGCTTGTCGGAGGCGGAAGCCCTGGCACGCATCCGCGCCCAGATGCCGATCGAGGAAAAGCGGCGGCGCGCAGACGTCGTGATCGACAACACCGGAGACATCGCGCAGCTGCGCGCACAGGTCGTGCGGCTGTTTCGAAACGTGCAGGGGAGGTAAGCGCCGTGCGCCGGCGTCAGCTCTGGCTCGCGGGCATGGCCATCTGCGCTTTGCTTGTCCCCTGGCTCGGAAACGTCTTCTATCCCTGGCCCTATCAAACGTCGTTTCTGTCGGCCGGCCGAACGTACGGCGTATCGCCGTATCTGCTCGCTGCCGTTGCGCGCGCCGAAAGCCGCTTCGATCCGACGGCACACTCGCAGCGCGGCGCCATCGGCATGCTGCAGATCCTGCCCCAGACCGCCGCGTACCTCACGAAGCAGCCGCTGGCAGACCAGGCACAGGCGCTCCTTCGGCCGTCCTACAGCATCGCAGTCGGTGCGGAGTATCTGTCGCTCTTGCGACGCGAGTTCCACAGCGATTCTGCGGCCGTTGCCGCGTACAACGGCGGCGACGCGACCGTGCGCGAGTGGATATCTCAAGGCATCTGGCGTCCCGGCGAGTCGACCCGCAAGATCCCGTATCCCGAAACGGCAGCGTTCGTCGAGCGCGTGCGGCGCTACGCGCGCTGGTATGAATTCCTTTATCCGGGCCGCGCGGCACCTGGTGCACACTGAGGCCGATGCGGCCAAAGCATCCCGCAGTTGACGCTTGTCGCGTTGTGCGGCATGTGCTAACATAGCCGTTGCCGCCGAAGTGGTGGAACTGGCAGACACGCGGTGTTCAGGGCGCCGTGAGCTTATGCTCGTGCGGGTTCAAATCCCGCCTTCGGCACCAGGCTTGTCGGGATGGCGGAACAGGCAGACGCGTACGTTTGAGGGGCGTATGGAGAAATCCGTGGGGGTTCAAGT
Organism: Bacillota bacterium; assembly: GCA_021793645.1. Lineage (GTDB taxonomy): Bacteria > Bacillota > Sulfobacillia > JAJZYS01 > JAJYTV01 > JAJYTV01. The sequence continues at coordinate 221,214 of JAJYSJ010000001.1, read as the reverse complement.
CCCCCTCCCGACACCATTTTGCAAAACAGCGCATCCGCAGGGCGGATGCGCTGTTTTGCGGCATCACGCAAAGCTGCCATTCCTGCTCCTGAAGGGCCGGGGCTTGGGCGAGCGAGACCTGGTCCCGGCGCGGCAGACTGAGAGTTCATGCGCCGCGGCTGGCCTGGGGCAGACGCTTCAGGAGAGCGGGCTTGCGAAGCGTTCGCGTCCAATGAAGTGTACTGTCTCCCCATAGCCTACGGAGCGAAGCAGGGCAATCCCCTCAGGGAATCCCGCTCCGACATTCTCGGGCTCGTGGGCATCGGATCCGATGCTCACCGGCACTCCCGCCTTGAAGGCCGCGGCCAGGTAGGCTGGCACAGGATAGATCTCGCCGACCGGCTTGCGCAGTCCGGCCGTGTTGCACTCGATCGCCATGCCCTGTCGGCGAAGCGTCGTTACGGTCATGTGAAACTCTTCATCGAGCGGGTGGTCCGCGCGCTCGCCGAAGATCTTCGGGAGATCGGGATGCGTCAGCACGTCAAAGAGACCCGACTCCGCCGCATTGCGGCTAAGTGCAAAGTACCTCTCCCAAATTCTCTTCGGCCCGATCTGAGCGGCTGCGGCGCGATGTTCCGCGAGATCGATGCCGACATCGCCGACGAAATGGACAGATCCATGCACGAAGTCCCAGGGATAGAGGGAGAGGAAGCGCTCGATTCCTTCCTCCGCGCCCGGCACGTAGTCCATTTCCAAGCCGAACGACACAGGAAGGCCACGGGCCTTCGAACGTTCGACGAAGGTGACGTAGTCGTCGAGCCGGTAGAGGCAGCGAGCGTCTGCCCAGGGGCCCGGCAGCAGGCCGCGGGCCTCGTGGAAGCGGTATGCGTGCTCCACGACGCCGAGACGGTGCACAGCCGCGTTCGCCGCCGTCTCCAGGAAGCGGTCGAGCCAGGCGTCCGGGTAGTTCTCAGGCGTGTACGGGCCGCGCTCCAGGTGCAGGTGCTGATCGGCGATCACTGCCGCGCTCCCTCCTCTACCACCGCGATCCCGACGGTGTAGATGTGCTGCATCTCGGGCAGCTGCCGCAGCGAGTACAGCAGCGTCTCGTCCACTGGATCGTCGAGCCCCAGTGCCATCAGTGCGTGCCCGCCCGCGATCTCGCGGTCGAGTTCCAGTGTCGCGATGTTGATGCCGGCGCTGCCGAGCAGCGTACCGACGCGGCCGACGACGCCTGGGAGGTCCTTGTGCTGCGTCACGAGCAGCTGGCGCGGCAGGCGAAGGTCGAATCTCCCGCCAGCCAGGCGCCGGATGCGCGGCGAATGCTCGACGGTAACTTCCACCTGGCGCTCCTCTTCGCCGGCGAACCATGCGGCGAGGCGGGGGGGACCGCCGGCTTCGATGTTGATGCTGACCTGCAGGCCCGCTTCCTGCGCCCGCAAGACTGCGTTCACCGGGTTGACGGGCCCGTCGACGACCCGCTCCAGGATGCCGGTCAGGACGGCCCTGGCGGTAATCGGCGCCACCTCGTCCGGAAGGCCGCCGCGACAAGCGACGCAGAGGAGCGGGCCCTCTCCACCGGTTGCGGCGACGATGCGGCCCAGCGTGCGCCCGATCTGCAGCAGTTGGGCAGGCACGACGCCGTCGACGTTGGGGAAGGGGAGGTTGACCGCCTCCTCGGGGATCTCTCCGCGCAGAGCGCGCACGACTGCCCCGGCGATCCGGGTGCCGATGCTGCTCATCGCCTCCGTGGTGGACCCGCCGAGGTGGCAGGTGAAGACCATGTCGTCGCGAGCGAGCAGTCTCGCGTCGCTCGGCGGTTCGTGCGCGAAGACGTCGAGGGCGGACCCCGCGAGGTGCCCCTCTTCGCAGAGCGCCTGCAGTGCGTCCTCGTCGATCAGTCCGCCGCGCGCGACATTGAGGACGAAGGCGCCGCGGGGAAGCTTCTCCAGTTCCGCACGGCTTAGGTGCGGGCCGGTTTTGGGGGTATGGATCGTCAGTACTTCGGAAAGGTGCAATAGCTGCTCCAGCGTTTCCACCTTCGTCGCGCCGCGCGCGCGCACCGTCTCCTCTGCCACGTAGGGATCGAAGGCGTAGGTCTGCATGCCGAATCCTTTGGCGATCCTCGCGACCTCCCGGCCCACACGGCCGATGCCGATGATCCCTAGACTCTTGCCGCGCAGTTCGGTACCGATGAACGCCTGGCGGTTCCATCCGCCGGCGCGCACGTGCTGGTCCGAAATGCGCACATGGCGCACGAGCGCCAGCAGCAGCGCGAAGGTGTGCTCCGCCGCCGCCTCGGCGTTCGCGCCAGGCGTATTCAGCGCAAGCACGCCGCGCGCGGTGGCCGCCTCGAGGTCGATGTTGTCAACGCCGGCTCCCGCGCGAGCCACAACCCGCAGTTGGGGCGCCAAGTCCAGGAGGTCTTTCGTCATGCGGTGCGCACTGCGGATGATCACGGCATCGAACGCAGGGAGCAGCTTCGGCAGTTCATCCACAGGCAAAAGGTCGTAGGCCTCCACATCGACCTCTGCTCGCAGCGCCTTTAGTCCTTCATCGCCGAGATGCTCCGTCACCAGTACCCGAGGACGCTTTGTCATCATGCTTGCCCCCCTGCGGCGATTTGCCGTTCCTCGCGCCATGTCGAGAGCGCGGCGAGCGCGCCCCTGCCGTCGGCCGCATGGTGGCCCAGGCTCCATAGCGCCACCTCCAGTGCACCGATCGCACCGAGCAGATCGAGCGGCTGGATCGACCCGACGTGGCCGATCCTAAGCACCTTGGCCTTCCACTCGCCCTGTCCGCCGGCGAGCACGGCGCCCTCCTCACGCGCCTTCGCGCGAAGAGCGACAACAGAGATGCCTTCCGGCGGGGAGAGTGCCGTCACGGTGGGGGATGCGTGTGCCGGATCGGCAAGGGGCGTGAGGCCAAGGGCGCTGCCTGCGGCTCGTGCCATCCGGCCGAGCAGATGGTGCCGCGCGGTGCGGCGCGCTTCGCCTTCCTCGTCCAGAAGCCGCAGCGATTCCCCGAGCGCTGCGATCAGGGTGACGGCCGGCGTGTAGGGGAGATCTCCGCGCAGGTAGGGCCGCAGGTCGAAGTAGAGGCTGTGCGGCGACGCCGACTCGAGAGCCGCTTTGCCGCGGCGGGAGAACAGCACGAGGGCAAGTCCCGGAGGTGCCATGAATCCCTTCTGGGAGCAGGCGACGGCTGCGTCGTAGCGCCCTTCCACGTGCAGGGGCACCGAGGGGAAGCCGCTGATGGCATCGAGCAGCAGCAGCGGACCGCCGGCGAGCTGATCTGCCACCTGGTCGACGGGGTGCAGGACGCCGGTGGAGGTCTCGTTCTGCGTCAGCAGCACTGCGTCGAACTTGCCGGCCTTGGCCCGGGCCACGACGGCATCGGGGGCGATCGGTGCACCCCAGGGAAACGCCATCTGCTCCACCTGCGCACCGCGCAGTTCCGCAAGGCGCGCGAAGCGCTCTCCGAACGCGCCAGCAACCGGAGCGAGCACGCGCATGCCTGGACGCAGCAGGGAGTGGGCGACTGCCTCCAATCCGCCGGTTCCACTTGCGGGCAGGATCGCGGCATCGGCGGCGCCGGCGAGCTGCGCGGAGGCGCTGCGCACCGATGCGTACAGTGCACTGAAGCCGGCCCCGCGATGGTCAGTGGTTTGGCGCGCGCCTGCGGCCAGAATCTCGGCGGGCACGGTCGTCGGTCCCGGAATGAACAATCTCTCTTCCCACATGCCGATCCCTCCTCCCAGCAAAAGAACACACCGTCCGTCCCTATGCAGGGACGACGGCATGTCGCGGTACCACCCTGGTTGGCTCCGAGGAGCCCACTCTGCGCTGTCACGCGGCGCGCGTCCGGCTTTTTCCGGCATCTTCCGGGTGGAATCGGGGCTGCTCGCTCGGCCGGCTCCCACTGTCCCGGCTCGCTTTGTCGCGCGATGCGACCTCTTCCCGTTCATCGACGTTGTGCACTTTTGCGCCAGAATACGAGGAGCGAAGCCATCCGTCAAGTGGAATGTTCCACCGGGCCGTCAGGATCCCGAAGTGGAAAAGCGCACCGATGACCGAACGTTTCCGATCCCCTGCGGCAAGCGCTCCCGTGCGCATGCGCAGCAGGCGGCCAAAGAACCCTCTGATCGCTCCTGGGTACGCCGCGTGGGCTACCCTTTGCAGGCATGGGCTGCGTCTGAAGCGAAAGACGAGCAGCCGCGTGGTTTCTCGGCAATCATTAGGAGTGGTTCCCCTGAACGCTCGCAGCATCGTCGGCGGTGTACTGCTTGCCGCTCTGGCGGCGGCTGGCGCCGCGTTCCGAACGCCGCCCGTTCTGCGTGGGCAAATGCAGCAGCATGATCTGCGCTTCATCGTCAAGAAGCTTCAGCCGCACCTCCTGGTCTCCGGGTCGCACGAGGTGGCGGCGTTTCGACGGTTCGCGGCGCGCACCGTCGCGAAGGCTGGGAATCCGCTGCCGCCATGGCGGCTTCTGCAGTTGGCAGACGAACTGACAAACTACTTTCACGACCCACACACAGTGGTCTTTCCGTACGCCACAGGCCTCACCATGATCCCGCTCGGCTTCCACTGGGTGCAAGGAGGCATCGCGGCGTATCCTCTCGCCGATTCGCCCCCCGGCGTCCAGACAGGAGACAGCGTCGTCAGCCTGGGCGGCCTCGCACCGCGGACGCTGGAGCACCGCTTGACCCGCTTCTTCTCGGGAAACGCCTACTGGCTGCGCTACTTCGCGGGCCAGCAGCTGGCCTACGGCTACCTCCTGCACTGGCTCGGGCTGGTCCCGGCGGATGGACGGGTCGCGGTCGTGCTTCGCCAGCCGGATGGGACCCTGCTGCGTCTCGATCTGCCGCTGCAGGCCGTCACCTACCAGAGCGGCATCGGAGCTGATCTCGCCTCGGTGCAATTCATGGACCGCTACCGCGCGCCGCTCGGTCTTTCGTTCCCTTTGGCCAGCAACTGGTCGTGGGAGGTGACGCCGCGCTACGGCATCTTCTGGCTCACGGCCTGCGTCAATAGCGCCGCCTACAACGCGGCAGTCAACCAATTCTTCGACAAGGTGGCAAGGGAACAGGCGCCCGTCGTGCTCCTCGACCTGCAGGGCAACGGCGGGGGCTACTCCTCCGTGGTCTTCGCCTGGCTGCACCACCTGCCGAAGACACGCTCTCTCGACCAGGTGCTTGGCGACACCTCGCCGCACCCCCAGCAGCCGCCCATCTTCCGCGGTCAGCTCTTCGTGCTCCAGTCTTGGAGCACGTTCAGCGCGGCCGTGGTCATCGACGACCTGCTCACGAGCACCGGTCACGCTGTGCGCGTTGGCCAGCCGACTGGCTGGTCCACTGGCGGCTGGGCGGCTGTCACGAACTACAAGACCCCATTGCTGAAGATCCCGTTCCAGGTTGCAACGCAGAACTTCCCGGCAACCTACGGCCGACTGCCCAGCACGCTGCGCCCGCAGATCCCGTTGGCACTGACGCTCCAGGACGTACGCACAGGAACAAATCCGATTGACCGCTGGCTGCGAAGCCTCTCCGGTGCGAGCATCCATTAGTTGGGAGTGCGCAGCAGTCTCTGGAGTGCCGCGTCCGGCGACCGGGAGATCTCATGCATCGCCTCGTAGGGGTCGCCCGGGAGACCCAGAAGGTGTGCGAACGCCGGCTCCGTCTTCATTCCGCTGCGCCGCAATTCCATGACCCGCTCTCGCAGGCCTTCGCCGCCCATCGACAGGAGACGATGCTCCACCTCGAGGTGACGATACCCGCGCTGGGACGCAAGCGGCCCGGCTTGGGCAAAGACTTCGATCGAGAGATCCCCTGCGCGAAAGCGGCAGACCGCCGTTGGCCGACCGCAGCGCACGGAGCGGCGCAGGGAGAAGTGCGGGAAGCGGGAGAAGGAGTGGACGGCAGAGAGGAACAGGTGTTCCGGCCGTAGCACGCAAAGAATGTCCGCGTCGCTCCCCGGAACGTCGACGCCGAGCGGCAGGGTGCCTGCCAGCACTGGCTCGAATGGCGAGAGGACGCGCAGAACGCCCGCGTTGCGCAGCTGTTGCACTGCGGCGCCAAGTCGCTCTGCAGGCGCGGTTCGAAACGGCAGGAAACGATCCATGCAGTCCTCCTTGCTGCGCCGCCAGGGAGCGGGCGCGCGGCTGTCGTATTCTCATCTATGAAGAATGTGGAAAGGCGGGATCCGATGCGGCAGATCATCGCACTCGGCGGCGGGTTCTCAACGGAGCCGGAGAACCTGGCACTGGACCACTACGTACTAGCGCAGACCGGTAAGGACAAGCCAAGGGTCTGCTTCTTGCCGACAGCCAGTGGCGACTCCGCAGACTACATCGAACGATTTTACGCCGCGTTCAACACGCTTCCCTGCGCTCCATCGCACCAGCCGCTGTTCCAAAGCCCGCCGCGCGATATCCCAGCGTTCCTCTTGAGCCAGGATGTTATCTACGTCGGCGGCGGCAACACGAAGAACATGCTCGCGATCTGGCGCGCATGGGGGCTCGACGAGGTCCTGCGCACCGCATGGGAACGGGGCATCGTGCTCGCCGGAATCAGCGCGGGCGCGCTGTGCTGGTATGAGGCAGGCGTGACGGACTCGGTGCCAGGGACTCTAAGTGCCCTGCGGTGCCTCGGGTTCCTCCAGGGCAGCTTCTCGCCGCACTACGACAGCGAGCCGGAGCGTCGGCCCACCTTCCATCGCCTGCTCTTCCAGGGAGCCCTTGGACCCGGCGTTGCACTAGACGACGGCGTCGCACTGCACTACGTCGAACGTCAGCTCCACCGCGTCGTGCGCTCGAGCGAAGGACCGACAGCCTACCGACTGGAGATCTCCCAGGGCGAGGTCCAAGAGCGCCGCATGCGCGCGGAGACCCTCTAGGCACCAGCCGGCCTGCGGCACAGCGAGGGAGCGCCCATCGAGAGCGCAGAGTGTTCAGGGCGTGGGGTCCTTAGGTACCGCTGGTGCGGAAGTGACAGCTTGAGTCGATCGTCCGGCTCCGCAGGACCTTTAGCTTAGGGGCGAGGGACCGCTCACCCCTGGGACGGGGCACCCACGCATGGCAGGGCGACTGGGCCGCAGGTGCGCAGCGCGCAGATTCCTCCTGCGCTGCGCTTTCGGCTCACAGGGCCGCACCCGCCACGGCGAGCCGTGCGAGCAGCGCCGGCTCCGGCACCGCACCCGCGAAGACCTCTTCTCCCCGGCTTTTACGGAGGACGAAGTGGGGCACTGCCTTCACGTGCAGGCGTTCGGCAAGTTCGGGATAGGTCGACAGCTCGACCGCGTCGGCGGTCAGAAGGGGCTGATCGAGCGCCCAGCCGTGCAGCAGGCGGACCGCCTGCGCGCAGCGCGTTCAGCCGGGGGAGGTGAAGACGCGCACGGTGACGGGCTCCCTGAGTCGCGAGAGGGTCTCTCGTGCCAGAGGAGAAGACTGGGGGATGCCGCGCGAGAGCGCAAGGAGCTCGTCGACGAACGCGTCCAGCGAGAACCCCGTTGGAAATCCGATGAAGCGGTTCCCGCGCGGGACGTCGTCGGTAGGGAGCGACATGCCGTAGACAGGGTAGTGGACCTGGGGCAGAAGCGAATCAGCCACTGCGGGTTCGCGATGGCGCAGCGAAAGCAACGGCTGCAAGGAGAGCAGCGTCGAAAGATCCTCTTGCGCCGCTGCCTGCGGTGCACCGAGGACCCAGATGGCCACCGGTTCAGAAAGCTCGTCAAGCGCAGCTTGCAATATATCCCTTCGGGCATTGAGCAACGGAGCGATCCCTTCCTTTGCAGACCGCATTCCACTGCCTGGCCTCACGGTCCTGCCTTCGGACCGCAAGACGCGCCATCATTGTCACTGGCTGCGGACAGGCGTAGAATGCCGCCATGATCGGTCGCTTTCAAGGCATGGAACTCGAAACCTGGCAGCGCAATCTTCTCGTCCTTTGGGTCGGCGTATTCGTCACCTCGGCCAGCTACTCCATGGTGGTTCCCTTCCTGCCGCTCTTCCTCCTGAAGATTGGCGTGCATCGGGACATCGACATCTGGTCCGGGGTGCTCTTCAGCTGTACCTTCCTCGCCAGCGCACTGATCTCGCCGTACTGGGGCTCCTTGGCAGACCGCTACGGACGTCGCCCGATGATCCTCCGCTCGGGCTTCGCCCTCTTTGTGGCCTACGCGCTGACGGCAATCGTGCAGACCCCGATGCAGCTGCTCATCCTGCGCACGGCCCAGGGCCTCTTGTCAGGTTATGTCCCCAACGCCATCACGCTTGTTGGGACGAGCGCTCCTCAAAAGCGCGTCGGCTGGGCCCTCTCCATCATGGCGACCGGCTCTGCAACCGGGTCGATCGTGGGCCCGCTGCTCGGCGGGGGGCTTTCTCACCTGTTCGGCACACGGATAGCCTTTGCCAGCGCGTCTGTTCTTGTGCTGCTCGCAGCGGTGCTCGCACTGCTGTTCGTCCGCGAGGACAATTTTGCGCCTGCGCGCGAACGCACGGGGGTCGGCAACGACCTGCGAGTGGCATTCGGCAACCGCCCGTTCCTCGGCGTGATCGCCCTGACGCTGATCGTCAACTTCTCCATCATGACCATCGAACCGATCCTGCCGCTCTACATCGTGCAGCTCGGTGGCTCCTTGCAGGACGCGTCCCTCATCGCCGGCATCGTCTTCTCGCTCGTCGGCATCGCGAGCGTCTTCTTCGCGCCGCGGTGGGGGCGCCTTGCGGACCGGCGCGGCTTCCTGCCGATCCTCACCATCGGCCTTTTGGGCGGTGGGCTCGGCAATCTGCTGCAGATCCCTTTCCACACGCTCGTGCCGTTCGCCGTCGTGCGCTTCGCCTATGGCGCGTTCTTCTGCGCAGTCTTCCCGGCGCTCAACGGTCTCGTCGTCCAGACGACGCCGCAGGATTTCCGCGGCCGCGCCTTCGGTCTCAACCAGAGCGCCGGGCAGATGGGCACGATGCTCGGTCCCTTGGTAGGCGGACTCGCTGCCGGAGCCTTTGGCATCCATACCGTCTTCTGGCTGACGGGCGGCTGTCTGCTGATCGCTGCGATGCTCGCGCTCCGCGGCGCACGGCATTGGGGAATGCAGGTAGCCGCGGTACAAGGCGCGGCCGACTAGCGGGGATCCGGCGCGGGCATTGAACCTCCCCGCCCTGAAGGGCGGAGATTCCGAAGGGAAGCCCGGGGAATGTGTCACGGGTGCAAAGACCCTGGGAGTAGATCTCCTGACTGGTCCCGGTTATCCCAGCGGCAACTTTGGCGGGGTTCAGCCGCAACTACGCCTTGAGGTTCCCTTGAGGGGAACCGGACGGCGATACTTGATCCGTTTCGGCACCAGGAAGACGCCTGGCCGGATCTCACCGCCGTGGACGCCCTTACTGAGGATGTTCACGGACCCTACCGCATCGCGGTGTGCTTTGTATCCGCACGACCGACAGCGGTAGGTTCTTCCCGCCACCCTGCTAAGGTGGCCACAGTGCGGGCAGGTCTGCGAACTGTACGCTTCGCTCCTCGAACACCAGGAGACCCCGCATTGAACGCGTCCCGGCCGCGCCTTATATCCTCGCCCTCAACGACGAGGTCTTACGGCGCCGCTGTTAACGCCCCTTCGCCCGCGCCTTGACCGCCGCGACCCCGCTTACGCCGTTCGCTACGCTCGGCGCGCTGTCGGCGACGGGGCGCGCAGTGTAGAGACGCGCAGCGCGAAGCCGAAGAGGAACCAGTTCTCCGGATCGGCGAGGCTGCGGCCGGTCAGGGTCTCGATCTTGTTCAGGCGGTACACGAGCGACTGACGGTGCAGGTTCAACAGCCGCGCTGTTTCGCTGATCTGACCCCGGGTTCGGATGAAGGTACTGAGGGTGGCGAGGAGTTCACCCCCCTTCTTGCGGTCGTATTCCGTCAGACTCCCCAGCACATCGCTGACGAGGTCTTGCACCTCTGCGTCCTCCGCGATCCGCAGGAGGGTGCGGTAGAGGCGCACCTCCCGAGCGGCCGTGCGGTGGCCCACTCCGCTCTGACGGTAGCCGATGTCGAGCGCTTCCAGCGCGGACTTGTACCCGGCGGCGAAGGCGGCCGGCCCGTCCGGTTGGCTGGCGATGCCCCAGGAGATGACGAGGCGCGGCATCGCGTCGAGGAGGCGCCGGTCGACGCGGTCCAAGAGGCGGTGTGCGGGTTGCAGCGCCTCCTCGGGCCTGACCTCGACGTAAACGAGGAAGGTCTCCCGCTGATACGACATCATCGTGCGAAGGACCAGCGCCTCGGCTGCCCGTACCAGCTCCTCCTCGACGATCTGGCGGATGCGCTCCTCCGGGTCGAGGACCGCCCGAAGGCCTGCCCCTGCTTCCTCGAGGTTGTCGGGGTGGCCAACGATGCAGATGTGGTGGCGATCGAGGCGGTAGCCCAGCCGCGATCCCATGGCGAGTGCCTCTTCTTCAGCGACCTGGCCCTTTGCGAGACTCCAGATGAAGTCCGCTCGCATGCGCGTCTCTGCGTTGCGCGCTGCGTTCTCGTGCAGGAACCAGAACGCACAGGCGGTCGATGCATGCTCAATCATTTGCAGTTCGCGTTTGCCGAATGCCAACGCGGGCGTCTGCAGGGACCCGAGCAGCACGAGGTATCCGTCGACTCCTTGGGTGGAGCCGATTGGATACTGCAGCAGCCGGTACCCTTGCAACGGAAGTTCCGAAAGGATAGGTTGCGCAGAGTGCAGTGCGCCACGTGCGGAGCCCAGGGTCTCCTTGAATAGTTCCTCCAGCTGCTGCGCACCACCGCCGCCGCCGAGGACTTCGCCGCGCGTGTCGACGATCAGGGTTGGCATCAAAAGCCGTTTGGCCACCGCAGCGGCCAGGTCCGAAGGACTGGCGCCGCGCAGAATGAGGTCAAGGACGTCGGTCTGAATCTGCTGCGCCGCCTCCAACGTGCCGAACTCTTCCTTGCGCAGCGCGTCGGAGACGGCCTGGGTAATCTCTGCGAAACGCACTTCCCACGGAATCTCCACGATCGGCAGGTGCCGCTCCTCCGCGAGGGCGAGGACGGATTGCGGTATTTGCGCGATGTAGTATCCCGTGGCAATGCCCAGCGCTGCGGCCTTCGACGCGGCAACATCGCAAACCAGCTGCTGCAGGATGTCCGGGTGTTCGTTGCACCCCATCGCAGTGGTGAGCACGAATTCATTCTCGCGCACAAAATTACCGACAGGCATCTCGATGACCGAGACCCAACGCACGCGCCGATGATTGCCGCGTCGTGCGGTCCGCAGGACCGCGGAGCGCAGCAGGGGGAACTCGAGGATGTCCTTCAAGGCGATATCCACACGTTCCCGCTCCTTCTTCCCGAGTGCATCATTCCAATTCGCCCGTCACATTCTGGCTCCTTTAGACCGCATGTGAGATATGCCCCAAGGGCTTGCGCAGCGCCGGCAGCGGGCAGTCCGCACCGCTTTGTGCATTGCCGGGGCTCACCTCGGATCGCCCACCGCTCGTTCCAGACGGCCAACCGCGGGGCTCGCCTGCGGGGCGCCATCCCTGCACGCCATCGCAGAGTCATCCTGGCCGAAGGGAAGTGTGCCAAGCCGTCGAACGATGCCACAGGGACAGTACCGAAAGGGGACCGATCATGGGCGTTCTGGCGCAGTACGCGCAGCACCTCGCACTCGGCGACAATACGCCGCGCATCACCCTTGGAGAGGGTGCGACTCCGCTTGTGCCGGCACCGCGCATCGGCAGCCCGCTGGGCATCGAACTCTACCTGAAGTTTGAAGGGCAGAATCCGACGGGTTCGTTCAAGGACCGCGGCATGGTCATGGCCGTCGCGAAGGCGATTGAGCAGAGAAGCCAGACCATCATCTGCGCCTCCACCGGCAACACCTCCGCAGCAGCCGCAGCCTACGCGGCGGCCACCGGCCTGCGGGCCGTCGTCGTCATTCCGGCCGGGCGCATCGCCCTGGGCAAATTGGCGCAGGCCATCATGTACGGTGCAGACATTGTCGCAATCGAAGGAAATTTCGACGCGGCCTTGACGATCGTCCGCGGGCTGGCCGCGGGTGGGGAGTACACCCTGGTGAACTCGATCAACCCCTGGCGCATCGAGGGGCAGAAGACTGCTGCCTTCGAAGTGGTTGATGTACTGGGCGACGCGCCGGACATCCTTGCGATCCCCGTCGGCAACGCCGGGAACATCACGGCCTATGCCAAAGGCTTTCGCGAATACCGCGCGCTTGGACGGAGCTCGAAGTCGCCGCTCCTGTTCGGCTTCCAGGCTGCGGGCTCGGCGCCCTTCGTACAGGGGGGGCCCATCGACAACCCCGAGACCGTCGCCACGGCGATCCGCATCGGCAACCCAGCCAACTGGCAGCTCGCGCATCGCGCGGTTGCCGAGTTCGGCGGCGGCTTCTTCGCCGTACCCGACGAAGAGATCCTTCAAGCCCAGCGCCGCATCGCGCGGGAGGTAGGACTCTTCCCGGAGCCCGCATCCGCGGCGCCGGTGGCCGGCCTCGTACGGCTTCACCGCGAAGGCGGACTGCCCCGCGGCGCGGTCGTCGTCGCGGTCCTGACGGGCAATGGCCTCAAGGATCCCGATGTGGCAAGTCGCAGTGCCGAAGGAGCCATCGTCCCGGTGCCCGCAGACGCCGATGCCGTGCGCAGGGCGATCTCCGGGTGAGGCTCAGCGTCACCGCCCCTGCGACAACGGCAAATCTCGGTGCAGGATTCGACGTCTTCGGCGCGGCGCTTGCGTTGGACAACCGCTTCACCGTGGAGACGGGCCGCGGGGGGTTCTCGCTGTCGGGGGGCGGCGACATTTCCGGACTCGGGCAAAACCTCTTCCTCGCGGGACTCGAGGCCGCAGCCGCACGCCTCGGGCATCGCGCGCCGTCCGTCGCCGTGATGGCCGAGGCGGCGGTACCCCTGCGCTCTGGTCTCGGCAGTTCCGCAAGCGCGATCTGTGCAGGGATTTTGGCAGCGCAGGCCCTGATCGGGCGCGATTTGCCCGACGATGAGGTGCTGCGCATCGCCTCTGTGCTCGACGGGCATCCGGACAACGTTGCCGCCTGCCTGCACGGCGGCGTGACGATCGCGACAGAAGACGGCCTGGTGCGCCGCATGCCAGCTCCAGACCTTCAGGCAATCATCTTCTATCCGGGTACCGAACAGGGAACGGAAGCAGCGCGGCGCAACCTTGCGCCGCAGATCGACCGAAAAGACGCGGTGTTCAACATCGGCCGAGCGAGTCTTCTGGTCTACGCGCTCACCACCGGCGAATACAGCCTCCTCAGCTCTAGCTGCGAGGATCGGCTGCATGAACCCTTGCGCCTTGCGGCACTGCCGTTCGCTAAAGAGGCACGCGAGGCGGCGCTCTCCGCCGGTGCCTTGGCCATGCCGATTTCCGGATCCGGGCCAAGCCTCATCGCGCTGGCGAGGCCGGAAGATGAACCGGCAGTCTCCGCGGCGCTCGAGGGGGTTGCGAGACGCTATCCGCCGGCGCGCGTCCTGTCGCTCTCCTTCGCGGAACGCGGCGCACGTGTGGAGCCGCTCGACTAGGCGATCGCGCTGATCCGCTTCGCGAGTTCGAGGTCGCGCTGCGTCACGCCTCCGGCGTCGTGGCTCGAGAGGGCAAGGTGCACGGTGCGGTAGCGGATGTCGATGTCGGGATGGTGCTGAAGATCCTCCGCGAGGCCTCCCACCTTGTCGACGAAGGCCAGGGCAGCGGGGAAGCTCGCGAAGCGGAAGGTGCAGCGCAGCTGCGTGGGGTCGCCCTCCCAGCCGGGCAGACCCTTGAGCGCCGCGTCGCATTCAGCCGCATTGAGGGGCGCGGGCCCATCCGCACCCGCCTGGGCGAGCAGCCCGTCCAGATCCAGGCGCTTGCCGCCCATGCGCACCTCGCCGTTCTCGCGCGGCCACTCGGAGCGGTCGCGGTCCCGGTAGATCTCGACTCCGTTGCCGTCCGGATCGCGCAGGTAGATCGCCTCGCTGACGAGGTGGTCCGAGGCGCCGTCGATGGGATAGCGCACCTCCATGAGCCGGAGTAGGGCGTTCGCGAGATCGCGCCGGGTCGGGTAGCGGATCGCGAGGTGGTAGAGTCCTGTGGCTCCCTCCGGCGGCGGCGGCGCACCCTTGCCGGCCCAGGTGTTGACGGCGATGTGGTGATGGTAGCCGCCCGCAGACATGAAGACCGCCTCATCGCCCCACCGCTGCATCACCCGGAAGCCGAGGATGCCGCAGTAGAAGGCCTCGGAGCGTGCCAGGTCCGAAACCGTCAGGTGCACGTGACCGATGTCCGTGCCTGCCGGGATGGTGTATTCCGCCATGAGCGTCTCCCCCTTCTGACGCCTTGATCGTAGGCGTGATGGCGCGACCCGCGCAAGGCATGACCGGAAAGCGGTGTGCTATCATCTGTTCGCGGCTCCTGCCGCACGAAACAGGAGGAGATGCGCATGGTTATTCTAGCGACGCTCGCCGGCAAGGACACCGTAGGCGGCGGCTTCGGGCGCGCCGATCGCGTGGCCGTCGCCCGTTTGCAGCAGGCAGGCGGGTTCCAGGTAGAGGAGATCGAGGTGGGCTGGGGCGAGAAGCACGACCACCACGCCGACGGCCTGCATCACGCGATGATCGCAAAGTTCCTGCAAGAGCAGGGCGTAGACACGGTCGTCACGGGGCATATGGGAGACGGAATGGTTCGGATGCTCGGGTCGATGAAGATCCGCGTCGTGCAACAGGAAGGCCCACTGGACGACGTTCTCAAGACGGCGTCCGAGGCGTAGCGCTCGGCCCGGACCGTTTTGGAGGACTACGTGCCGAAAGGCCTCGCGGCCGTCTGCACGCCGCCCTTGGCACGTCGTGAGTTGTGGGCAGCGGCTCTCCGGTGCGCCCTATCACAACAGCATGGCCCATGCGCCCTTGCGGGAGGACCCAGATGGCCTACGCTCTTCTTGTGAGCGACCGCTCGCAAGGAGGCATGCGCGTTGGCCTACGTCATCGCAGAACCGTGCATCGGCGTCAAAGACAAGTCGTGCGTCGACGTGTGCCCGGTGGACTGCATCCATGGCACAGACGACGACGAGCAGCTCTACATCAACCCGGACGATTGCATCAACTGCGGTGCGTGTGAGGCCGTCTGTCCGGTGAATGCGATCTTCGAGGAAGCCATGCTGCCCGATGCGTGGCTTGGGTACAAGGAGAAGAACCGGGCCTACTACGACAAGGGCTGAGCTGCAGCCAGCCGCGGGTTCGAAGCCTCCGTGGGAATGAGCCCATCGCAGTTTCTGCCGCATCGTCCGCGCCCCTTCGTCGCCGCGAGTGTGCGAAGGGGTATGCCAACCTCCCTTCAAAGGGGGTGCCCCATGCACCAGATCTACCTCCAGCGCGTCGGCGAACCTCCGCTGGCCGCCTCGCGCCGCGTGCTTGCCGACCGCCTTTGGCCCCGCGGCATCCGCAAAGAGGACGCAGACTGGAACGACTGGCTGAAAGACATCGCTCCCTCCAAGGAACTGCGGATGTGGTACGCCCATGACTCCGCACGGCGCGCAGAGTTCCGTGCCCGCTACCGGGCAGAGCTCGCGGACGATGCGCACCGGGCCGACCTCGAGCGGCTGCGCGCCTTGGCCATGGCCGGCAGCGTCACCCTGCTCACCTTTAGCCGCAGCGTCGAAGAGAGTCAGCTGCCCGTATTGCGAAGCGAGGTGCTCGGCGAGCGCGAAGACAAATCCTGAGCCAAGAACGTCCGCCTCTCCTCCGCCGAGCTGCGGCTCGGCGATCGGGAGAGGCGGACGTTTGTGCCGAAACGATCGGCTGACTGAATTTGCTGCACAGGTGCTGGCGCCAGGGCTCCGTCCGGCCGGAGCGCCAGGACTCATCGTTCTGTGCTGGCCCTCAGCCACTCGGTGAGGCCCTTTTCGGACGCAGGCTGCTCCAAAAGGCGCAGCGCCGCGCGCACGACGGCCAGTTGTCCGGCCGCATCATGCGGCGCACCCGTCATCTGCCCTGGGGGCAGGTGGACGAGCAGTGTGCGCGGCGGACGCACGAGGGAGATGCGCTTTGGCATGTTCCCAATCGTCACGGTCGGGATCCCCTCGGACTCCAAGAGGCGCGCGATCAGTCCCACGGACTGATGGCACAGCGGTCAGACCGGTACCAGCAGCGCGGCATCGACAGCGGCTGCACGGAAGCCTGCCAGGATCTCGCCGCCTGCATCGCGCACCAGACCCGCAGCGTCGGTGCAGTATCCGTCGATCGAGTAGATGGGCCCCGCAAGTTCGGCGATGAACCCTTCCTTCGCCAATGCCTGCAGCGGACGCACAGGGACGAGCACGTTGAGGTCGTCGCGCACGGCGTTCTCATCGTAATGCCCCTGTGCAATCGAGAACGCGTCCAGTCCTTCTGCCGGCAAAGCGCGCGCGCTGGTGTCGCCGAACATGCCCTGCCAGCGGAATGGGGGCTGCCCAACGCCGTAGATGCCGGCGGAGCTAAGGAGTCCGACGCGGCAGGTAGAAAGCGGCTTCGGGAGTGTGCTGGAGGAAGTGGTCGGATTTAGGACGCGGGGGTAACTGCCAAAGAACGCTTCGTCGTCGTCGGCCGCGACCGCGGCCACCGTCGCGGGGTCAGCGAGAAAGGCAGAGTAGCGCTGCGCCCAATCAGGAGGTAGTACGTGCATATTGATCTCTCCTCTGGCCCCTGCGTCGTCGAGGCAGGCTGCGAAACGGCCCACTCAACAAGACTGCAGAACAAACGTCGCCGATGGGGCGCCTCGCCGCCGTGACGTTGCGCACAGGATGCATGTGACGCAAAGCAGAAAGGCGAAGCCCCCCGCTTCCGCTGATCAGGCGGAAGCGGGGGGCCTGCCGCAGAGAAGTTAGCCGCTGACCTTCGGTCCCGCAGCCAGGACCTCGGGATCGAGGTCGAACCGTTTCGCGTTCTCCTGGAACTTCAGGGCCAGCGTCTTGGCCTGCTCGTCGTACCGCGCCTTGTCCGCCCATGTGGAGCGCGGGTTCAGGACTTCCGACGGCACGCCCGGACAACTGGTGGGCATCTGCAGGCCGAAGACAGGGTGGGTCTCGTAGGAAACGTCCTTCAGCTGGCCCGCGATTGCGGCCTGGACCATGGTGCGCGTGTAGGCGAGGTTCATGCGCTTGCCTTGACCGTACGGCCCGCCGGTCCAGCCGGTGTTCACGAGGAAGACCTGCACGTTGTGCCGCTCGATGCGCTCACCAAGCATGCGCGCATAGACCATCGGGGCAAGCGTCCAGAACGGCTCGCCAAAGCAGGTCGAGAACGTTGGGCTGGGCTCCGTCACGCCGCGTTCGGTACCCGCGAGCTTCGACGTGTAGCCTGCGAGGAAGTGGTACATGGCCTGCGCCTGGTTCAGGCGGCTGATCGGCGGCAGCACACCGCTTGCGTCCGCGGTGAGGAAGACGATCGTCGTCGGCTGCCCGCCGACGCCGGGAATCACGGCGTTGGGGATGAACTCGACCGGGTACGCCGCACGGGTGTTCTCCGTGTACTTCTGCGACGCGTAGTTGGGCGCACGGGTCACCTCGTCAATAACGACGTTCTCGAGGACGGTGCCGAAGCGGATGGCGTCCCAGATCTGCGGCTCGGCTGCCTGCGAGAGGTTGATGCACTTCGCGTAGCAGCCGCCCTCGAAGTTGAAGATGCCGCGGTCCGACCAGCCGTGCTCGTCATCGCCGATCAGCTTGCGGGCGGGGTCGGCGGACAGCGTGGTCTTGCCGGTGCCCGAGAGACCGAAGAACAGCGCCACGTCGCCCTGTGCGCCGACGTTCGCCGAGCAGTGCATCGGCAGGACGTCCGTGTACGGCAGGCGCGTGCTGAGAACAGTGAAGATGCTCTTCTTCATCTCGCCGGCATACTCCGTGCCGCCGATCAGGATGACGCCCTCCTCGAAGTCGAGGACGACGAAGGCCTCCGAGTTCGTGCCGTCCACCGCGGGGTCGGCCTGGATGCTCGGCGCCGAAAGAATGGTGAACTCGGGATGGTGCGCAGCCAGTTCCGCGATCGTGGGGCGGAGGAACAACTGGTGCACGAACAGGCTGTGCCAGGCGTACTCGGACACGACCCGCAAAGGCATGCGATACTCCGGGTCTGCGCCAGCGAAGCCGTGGAACACGTAGTGGTCATGCTCCGACAGGTAGGTCAGAACCTTCCGCTTGAGGCGCTGGTAGTTCTCTGGTGAGATCGGCTGGTTGATCTTGCCCCAGTGGATCTCGAACCTGCTGCCGGGATGCTGCACCACGAACTTGTCCTTCGGCGAACGTCCGGTGTACTGGCCCGTCGTAGCGGTCAGGGCGCCGTCGCTCGTCAAGACGGCTTCGCCGCGGCGGATTGCGTGCTCCACCAGTTCGGCGGGGGAGAGGTCGACGAAGGCGTGTTCGCCGCTCCCGATCCCCAAGGCTTCCAATTCGCGTGTGTCGAGCAATCTGCGCCCCTCTTCCATAGGTTATCGCGCGAGCGCCGATCGGCGGGACATCGGCCGTTCGGCTGCCAAGCACGAGCCTATTTTACACGAATTGCCGATCAGTTGATATTCCATTGGCACATTGCCGATTGGACCAGATTCTGGCGAGCCAAGGCAAACGACGGCGCAGCGCATGAGCAGTGCGCGGCGGCGCAACGTAAGCCGGGGAGGGACAGCATGGCCGACCTCGTCGCACGCGCAGTGGTTCTGAGCCGCGGTACGACCTTTCTGATCACGAACGGACGCGGTGACATCAGTGACGGGGATCAGGGATTCTACTCCGGGGATCATCGATTGCTGTTTCGCTACGAATGGCGGGTAGCTGGCCACCGGCCGTTGCCGCTCGGGGGGCGTGCGGTCGAAGCCAACCGCGCGCAGTATTTCGCCGCTGTTCCCGCCTATC
This sequence comes from Bacillota bacterium, assembly GCA_021793645.1. GTDB lineage: Bacteria > Bacillota > Sulfobacillia > JAJZYS01 > JAJYTV01 > JAJYTV01. The sequence goes on along the minus strand of JAJYSJ010000001.1, from coordinate 202,369 downwards.
GCCGCTCCGGCGAAGGGGGCATCGTCCTGGAGAGGGAGATCCTCTTGCAGGAGGGCGGGCTGCGCGACACCGTGCGCTTGCGAAACTACGGCGCAAAAGACGTTGACGTCCCGCTCGAACTGCGGGCCGGCGCCGACTTCGCCCACATCTTCAGCGTCAAGCGGCGCGTGCTCGGCGAGAGCTCGCCGCAGCTGCGCACCGGTGAAAAGCCGAGAAGCGACGGCACGGACAGCATCGTCTTCTCGGCACCGGCCGATCTACACCCCCTCGGCGTCAGCCTGCGTTTTTCGTCAACTCCTGAAGCTGCGGCGGCCGATCCAGGGAAGCTCAGCTTTCGGATCCTCGCCCCCGCCGGCGGCGAAGGCTCCCTGGTCGTCGACTGTGCGACGCTGCCTCGCATCGCTGTGGATGTGCGCCGCCCGCACCAGGGAGCGAGGCTCTTGGGACCGCAGATCGAGGCGCGCGGGCCGCTCGGTCCAATGTTCGAGCGCGCCTTCAGCCGGGCTCTGCGCGACCTGCATGCGCTTGCCATCCGCGGGCGCTCGATCGGACTAGCCGACAAAGACACAGCGGCCGCGTTCGCCGCTGGGATCCCCTGGTACATCGCGCTCTTCGGGCGAGACGCACTGATCACGAGCCGCATGACCCTCTTCGCGACGCCGCAGTACGGCGCGGGGTCGCTGCAGGCGCTTGGCAAGATGCGCGGCCGGCGGGTCAACCCGCAGACCGAGGAGGCGCCAGGAAAGATCCTGCACGAGTTCCGGCCGCAACTTGACCCGACGGAAACCGATGCGATCCCGGACTTTCCGTACTACGGCGCCGTGGACGCCACTCCGCTCTTCCTGATTGCACTAGAGGAGCAGGTGCGATGCGCCGGGGCGAACGCTCTTCTGCACGAGCTGCTGGACGCGGTGCACGGCGCGGTGAGCTGGCTGGATGGCGACGGAGACCCGAATAAGGACGGCTACCTCGAGTATCTGCGGCAGGGGCGGCACGGACTTGCGAACCAGGGCTGGAAGGACTCGTGGGATGCTGTGCACTTCCGTGACGGAACGCTCGCGGAGGGCCCGATCGCTCTCGTCGAGGTGCAGGGCTACCTGTACCGCGCCCGCCTTGCAGCAGCGAACATCCTTACCCTCGCCGGCGACCTGGAGGCTGCGCGCGTGCAGCGCAGCCGCGCTCGCAGCCTGCGCCAGCAGTTCCACCGAGACTTCTGGATGCCTGAGCGCGAATTCTACGCGATGGGGCTCGACGGCGAGAAGCGCCGCATCGATGCGCTTACGTCGAACGGAGCCCAGGTCCTATGGACAGGCATCGCACCCGCAAAGGCGGCCGAACACATCGCGAAGGCAGTGCTCTCGGCGCCGCTCTACAGCGGATTCGGCGTCCGCACGCTCGCAGAGGGCGAAGGGCGCTACAACCCGATCTCATACCACAATGGCTCCGTCTGGCCGCACGACAATGCGCTGATCGCGGAAGGACTGCTCCGTTACGGCTACCCGGATGCCGCAATGCACATCCTGCAATCGCTGATCGCCGCCACAGCCGTGCGCATCGACCGCCGGCTGCCGGAGCTGTTTGCCGGATTCTCACGGGACGAGACGAGCGAGCCCGTCGCCTACCCGTCGGCCTGCCCTGTCCAGGCTTGGGCTGCGGCGGTGATGCCCCACGCCGTGGCCCTAATGCTGGGCATCACCGTGGTCAACGGTGTCGTCCGGCTTTCCCCGGCGCTGCCCCCAGGTCTCGACCAGCTCTCCATCAGCGGCTTGCAGGTGCTGGGGGAGTCGGTCGATGCGACGCTGGAACGCGACCGCGCAGGGCGAGTGCGTGCGCGCGTCGACGCCCCAGACGGGATGCAGGTAGTGGTGCGGCGTACAAGGTAGCGGAGCGCATGGGAGACCAGGTCGCCCTCCACTGCACATCAGGTGTTCGCGATCGCGGTGCGTTGGGAGTCGGCGACCGCGTCGCGACATTGGGTGCAGGAGGGAGAAGATCTGCGCCCTGGCCCGATCGCCATTGCAGCATCTTCCTGCCTTCTCCTGCCGCGAGCTGCGGTGCGATGTCGACTGCAAGAGCCCCACATCGGGATGCGAAGCACGCATCTCGCATCGTTCCGCTGAGTTCGCCGGCAAAGTGCACGCGAGTTGGAGAGTAGCCGCCCTTTTGACAGTGGATGCGTGACCTTCTACGCAGCAGCGCGGCTTGGCGTGGACGGCACAGCCGGTCACCGCACCGCCCACGCCAAGCCGCGCTTCCTAGACCCGCGCCGGTACGAGTCCGCGCTGCAGGACGGACTGGTAAAGGGTGAGCACGGATTCGACCATCTGGCGAATGTGGAACCGGCGCACAGCGCGCTGGCGCGCAGCCGCACCGAGTCGGCGTGCGAGCACGGGATTGCCCAAAAGGAGCGCGATGCGCTCCGCTAGGGCTTCATCGTCGTCCGGCGGGACCACGAACCCGTCCACCCCGTCACGCACGAACTCCGGCATGCCGCCGACGGAGCTGACGACGACCGGGCGCGCTGATGCCATGCCTTCGAGGGCCGCGATGCCGAACGGCTCGTCGAAGCGCGAGGGATACACGACCACGCGAGAACGTGCGAACACCTCAGGGATCTCGTCCCAGGGGATCGCCCGCAGCTCGACGGCTCCCTCGAGTCCGAGGCGTGCGATCTCCTCGCGCACCGTCTCGACTTCTTTGGCCTGCCGGGACTCGAAGTCCACGATCGTGCCGGTGCCTGCGAGCAGAAGACGAGCCCCCGGGATCAATGCGCGGACGCGGTGCAGCGCCCTGACAACGAGCAGACTGCCCTTGTCGAGGCTGAGGCGCGCCGGGTGGAAGATGCGCAGGGGCGTATCTGGAAGCGGCGGTTCGGGGGACCAGCGCTCCGGGTCGACGCCGTGGTGCATGACCTGCACACGTGAACGCGGGTAGCCAATGTCGACGAGCGCATCCGCAAGGTAGTGGCTTACGGCGATGATGCGGTCCCAAATGTCGGCGTGACGCAGGAAGGCGTACCCCAACTGGTCGCGCCAAACATTGTGCGCCGTCAGAACGATGGGCAGGCCGCGTTCGCGCTTCACCTCGCGCAGCACCTCCGCGTGCCGCTCCGAGAAGTAGTGCATGTTGTGGACATGCACGACGTCGGGTCTCGTCCGATCCAGGAAGCGGCGCAGAACCGTGCGCAGTTCCGCACGCGCAACGCCTGGAACCGGTCGAAACAGCGTTGAGCGCTGCACGTCAATGCCGCGATGTTGCAGGGGGTCCTCGTCGCTTTCCCCGCCGACGAGGGCGTGCACCGCGTGCCCGCGCCGCACGAGCGACGCGCCAAGTTCCTCGAGGTGCGTTTCAACGCCCCCGACGACCGGCGGAAACGCCCAGTGCAGCATTGCGATCCGCATGTGACAGCCACCTTTCATGAAAGAGGGTCCCGCGACGAACGCTAGTCTTCGCGATCTGCCCGCTCTTCAACACTGGGGGATGAGACTGCGCATCAGACCTTCCCTTTCCTGAGTTGGCTGGTCTACAATGTACGTGGGCTTCGGATCCAATTGCGAGCAAGGATTTCGGAGGAGGAGATCGCTTCTTGCGCTACGAACTGCCGCCGCTTCCGTACGCCTACAGCGCACTGGAGCCACACATCGACGAGCAGACGATGCATCTGCACCATGACCTGCACCACAAGAGCTACGTCGATGGGCTGAACAAGGCACTCGACCAGCTGGAGGCCGCCCGCCAAAGCGGAGACTTCGGTCTGGTCAAGCACTGGGAGCGCGAGGCCGCGTTCCACGGTTCCGGCCACTTCCTGCACAGCATCTTCTGGCAGAACATGGGCCCGGGCATGGGCGGCGAGCCAACCGGCGAACTGCGCAGCCAGATTGAGAAGGACTTCGGTTCCTTCGAAGCGTTCAGAAAGCAGTTCTCCGCAGCCGCAGGCGCGGTGGAAGGCTCCGGCTGGGCGATGCTTGTCTGGGAGCCCAACGCTGGCCAGCTCGAAGTGCTGACGGCCGAGAAGCACCAGAACCTCACGCAGTGGGGCGTCCGCCCATTGCTGGTGTTGGACGTCTGGGAGCACGCCTACTACCTCAAGTACCAGAACAAGCGCCCTGCCTACGTCGAAGCCTTTTGGAACGTCGTCAACTGGGACGACGTCACCGCACGCCTCGCCAAGGCCAAGGCCTGAGTGCACCTGCGCGCGGCCCCGGGGCATGCCCCGGGGCCGCGCTTCATCTAGCGGCAGTGGCAAGACTCTCGCCGGGTTGACGTCTTGTGTCAGTTGATCTACTGCTGTTGCTGCATCTGCCTGCTCCAGCTCTGCGCCAGTGCTCACGTCATTGACGCGGTGGGAGGCCGCTCGCGGAGACCACGCGGATGCGGCCGCCGCCTTCGGCTGTGCTAACGGCTGCCGCACGGCGCGATTGGGCGGGATCAGCAGACCATGAGAAGCGCCGCAGCGATCCCTTGCCAGTGCCGGCCCAAACGCCTGCGCGCGCTGGGTCCCCAGGGGCGCCGAAGGGAGGTGCCGCGGTAGCCTGCCAAGAAAGTTCACGTGCGCTACTGACGCGTCGCAGCAGACGTCGTGGATGCAAGGTTTTCCCGATCCTCAGCCCGCATGGACCAGGGCCCGATCGATGGACCAGACCACGGCTGAGGCTAGAATTTGACACAGGAGGAAGGGCGGTTTGCGCAGGCAACAGTTACTCCACGCGCTTGAAACTGCGAAGGAACCCCTGTCGGGTACATACCTCGCCGATCTGTTCGGAGTCTCCCGACAGGTCATCGTCCAGGATGTCGCGCTGTTGCGTGCAGAGGGCCATTCGATCGAGTCGACGATGCGGGGTTACCGTATCGCGCGCCCGTCGCTCGGCGTGCGCGATGCCTTCGGCGTCCGCCATGGGCCTGAGGCCACGGAGCTCGAGCTTGGCACGCTCGTCGACCTCGGAATCGCCGTGATCGACGTTGTCGTCTACCACCCGATCTACGGCGAGCTCCACGGTGGGCTGGACCTGCGGTCACGGCGCGACGTCGCGCAGTTCATGGAGCGGCTGCGCGAGGAGCGCACGATGCTGCTCAGCGCGCTGACGCACGGAGCGCACGTCCACACCGTGGAAGCGAGGGACCGCGAGACACTTAGCGCTGGACGGTCCGCATTGCGCGAACTCGGGATGCTGGACGAAGGCTGACGGCGTAGACGAGCGCGGCAACGGCAAACCCGATGTAGTACGCAAGGTCGGCACCGCCGAGTGCTCGCGCCACAGGGCCTTCGTAGAGCGTCTGAGACATGAAGGGGATGGAGGCCACAACTCCGACGAGGAACGCGTAGACGCCGGGAGCGACACCTCTTTCCTGGCTCCCGCTCTGCCTCATCGTGTCGACGAGGACGACGCCGAGCCATGGCGCGACCCAGTACGACAGGAGGAGGAGGAAGTTCTCGTAGTAACCGGAGAAGCCCCGCTCCCCCAGGTAGGCGAACACCGCACCCAGCACGCCGACCACAATTGTGGCAACCCCGCGGCTCATGCGGACATCGAGTGTCAGGAGCGACGTCGCTCCCGTATAGATGTTGAGCACATTCGCCGTCACGGTTCCGAGCATGCCTGCGGCGAAGACGAAGAGCATCAACCCGCCCGACGCAGCCCGCAGCAGCGGGATCGCGCTGGCGATATGGAAACGCGCCGCGAGCAGCACTCCCAGCACCTCCACCCAGGCGCTCGACAGGAACGCGCCGAGGAACGTCATTGCGAAAATGCGCGTCCCGGACTCGGTCGCCGGCAGGTAGCGCGAGTAGTCCGACGCGTAGGGAGCCCATGAGAAGAGGTACGATGCCGTGACTGCCACCTCGAGCGCGAAGCTGCCGAAGTTGAAGCCTCCGTGGACGAGGACGGGCACCCCGCCCGTCACTGCCTTCCAGCTGAAGAAGGCGAAGGTGGCGAAGAGCAGCAGCGAGACGTACCGTTCAACGCGGTGCACCGTGTCGTGGCCGACGAAGGCGATAACCACCTGCACAAGCGAGAGGAGCGCCAACCCAAGGGCGAAGGGAAGATGGAGGAGCTCCGCCGTCAGCTCGCCGCCCAGCACTGAGTTGACGGCGAACCAGCCGAGGCACGAGACCCAGTTCAGGACGGCAGGAAGGTACGCGCCGCGACGGCCGAAGGAACTGCGCGACTGCGGCAACTGCGCGAGTCCCGAGCGCGGCCCGAGGCGCGAGGCAAACGCGAGGAGGGCGGCGCCGATGGCGCTCCCGATGACGACTGCGGTCAGCGCAGCGCTCGTCCCGAGGCCAAGACTCAGGCCAAGCACACCGAGAAACCAGGCGGGGATGCCTAGGTTCGCGGCGAACCAAAGAGTAAAGAGAGAACTCGCCTTGCCGTGGCGCGCATCCGTAGGTATGGGATCGATTCCGTAGACCTCTGGCTTCACGAAGGGACCACCTCGGCGCAAGCCTAGTGTCTATGCATGTGTCTTGTCAATTCAATCAACGCTGCTCCTTTTGGCACTACGACAGCGCCATTGTCTGCAGCGCGGTGCGCGATGTGAGGCCCTTGCGTCGACTAGAGTGCAGCCGCTCTGAAAAACCTAAGAGAACAGTATTTACCCCCGGGCATGCCCCGGGGCCGCACTTGCGCTTGCGAACGGCGGAAGGTTCGCGGGGCCATGCGGCGAATAACTTCCCTCGAATTCCAGTCCAGTTAAGTCTGCCGTTTGGCACGGACTCCCGGGGAGGTAGGGCCGCTGGCCAGTAGGGACCGGAATCTCGTCCCGTCAGGCTGAGTCTAAAGGGGGAAGATGCATGGTCAACGTGTCCAGGCTTGGCGAAGCCAAGTGGACAGGCAAGACAACGCTGATGTTCGTCTCGTTCTTCGTTGGGCTACTTCTGGAGTCATACGTCTTCTCGCTGGCCTCGATCGCGATCTACTGGGTTCAGATGCCCAAATCCCTCGGTCAGCTACTGCTTGCCTGGGCTCCGATCTGGCTGATCATCGGAATCATCATCGCAGGGCCCGTGGCCGACAAATTGGGCCGCAAGATCACCCTCTACATCACCCTCGGGTTCTACGCGGTCGGCGGCCTCCTGCTGTTCTTCAGTTCGAACTATGTCGTGCTGCTGATCGCGCTCGCGTTCATGCTGATGGCCGGTGGCGGCGAGATGAACTCGATCATGGTCGCCACCCATGAGCTGATGCCGCGCAAGCATCGCGGCAAGGCCATGATGATGGAGATCAACGCGATCAACCTCGGTGGCTTCATCCTCGCGGTGCTCGCCTTCACCAGCGCCGCCAGTAGCGTGGTCTTCCAGCGTGACGTCGTTGCAGTCGCTGTGCTGCTCGTCGTCATCGCCCTGCTCGCCACCCGTACCGCGATGCCGGAGTCAGTGCTCTGGCTGGAAAAGCGGGGACGCCACGACGAGGCTGTCCGCCAGATCAAGGCGTACTGGGGAGACGACTGGGAGGCCGCGCTTGAGCCGGAGCCGGAGATCAAGCTGACGTCCAAGATCCAGGGCGCCGACCGAAAGACCTCCATCCTGTTCCGCGTCATCGTCGTGACCCTCACGGCTGCGGCGAACACGGTCGGCTTCGGCCTCGTGGCATACACGCTGGCCTACTACTACTTCCCGCACCTGCAGCCCGTGATCTTGGCGGTCTTTGAAGGCGTAGGCTTCATCGGCGGCTTTGTCGGCCTCGTTGCAGACCGTGTATCAAGGCGCCGTTTCCTCTTCTGGAGCTTCCTCGGCACATTCATCATCACCGTCTTGATCGGCCTGACGACGCCCGTCTGGCAGCACCAGATGTGGCTGTTCTGGGTCCTGCTGGTCGCGCTCGCGATCGTGAACTCGCTGTGCTACCTGACCGAGGACACGATGAAGGCCGAAGTCTGGCCGACCGAGGTGCGCGGCACCTGGACGGCGATCACGCGCTTCATCTCGATCGGACTCTACATCCCCGCGATCTACCTGACTTCGAACATGCCTGTGAATACCTATTTCCTCTTCAACGCAGCAGTCTGGCTGGTTGGCCTGCTGGCCGCCACAGCCTGGCTCGTCTGGGGCCGGGAGACAGGACAGGGGCTGAGCATCGAGGCAGCGTCCGGCGGTACGGACTAGCGGCGATGCGCGAAAGGGCGGCGTCCAGATGGCGCCGCCCTTTCGCTTGCGCGCCCGGCGATGTACCCTAGGGGCTGTACCCGGTTGGCGGGAACGCACGCAAGGATTGGCAAAGGAGGAAACGCGACGGTTTGCAGCACACGCCCAGGCGCGGCCCGGTGAGCGGCCGCGACCTGCGCTGGAGTACACCTCCGGCGATGATGATCGATCAGAACACCACCTATAGGGCGGTCGTGAAGACGACGGCTGGATCTTTTACTATCGAACTGTTTGCGAAGGAGGCCCCGGCAGCGGCGAACAACTTCGTCTTCCTCGCGAAGAACGGCTTCTTTGAAGGAGACCTATTCTTCCGCGTGCTGAAGACGTTCGTCATCCAGACTGGCGACCCCCTGAACAACGGCACGGGCGGTCCGGGCTACCAGTGGAACGACGAACTGCCGATTGCCGTCCCCTATGGGCCCGGCATCGTCGCGATGGCCAACGCCGGCCCGAACACGAACGGCAGCCAGTTCTTTGTCTGCACCGGCCTCGACAGCGCCGGCCTCAACCGCTACCCGAACTACACCGAGTTCGGCAGGGTTGTCGAAGGCATGTCCGTCGTTGAACAGATCGCTGCTGGAGATGTCGAGTTCAACCCCCAGATGCAGGAGATGAGCCGCCCGGTCGATCCTGTGGCGATCGAGTCCGTCAGCATCGAAGAGTCTCCGGCGGCCTCCGGCTCGTAGGCGGAGCACCGTGGGGTACAGGCAGCAGAAGGTCAAGAAGGAGCACTCCATCCTTGGAAGGGGCAAGGCCCTCCTGGAGGAGATCGCCAAGGCGCCCGGGGTCACGCGCGTGATCCCAGGGCGCATCAAGGCCGGGCGCGCGTCGCGTGGCCTCTACTGCACGCTGCAATACCGCACGGATTCTGGCTTCAAGCTCCTCCTCCACACGGGCTCGACCCAGGAGGTCTTCGTCGTCTCGGACAACCCGGAGGAGACGGAAGCCTGGCTTCGCGAACACCTGCCGCAGCAGCGCCCGGAGTAGGGCGCGGAGGGAGGACCGCTTCGTGTCCGTTCGGACGCGTCTATGGATTGTTGCCGTCATCATCATCGCCTACAGCGCCGTCATCTTCTTTGCCAAGCTGGGTCTGTCGCTGGTTTGGTACGACAGCATCGCCCACGGCTCCGTCTTCTGGGTGATCCACGGCGTGCCAGTGCTCCTGTTCGCTGCCGCCTTCGTCCTGGCGACGCTGACGGCATTCTTCGCGCTCCGTCCACTGCAGCGCGCTCTCGTCGACCGCGGCAGGCCCTGGGTGTCCTTCGGCGGGCAGGAAGGCGGCGTCGTGCCGGAGATCCTGCGCACTCCGTGGCTGCTCGGACGTCCCGTCGCATGGATCCTGGCCTTGCTGATCGGGGCCAACGCCGGAAACGCCGTCGCCTCCGACTGGCAGACCTATCTGCTCGCCTTCTCGGGCGGGGCCTTCGGTCGGCTCGATCCACTCTTTCACCTCGACGCCGGCTTCTACGTCTTCAGGCTGCCGGCACTCTTTGCAGCGGTCGACACGATCCTTGCGATCGTCGTCTTCATCGCGCTGGCGCGCGGGCTCATCCTGCTCGGCCGCCGCTATGACACATCGATCTACATCGAGGCGCTGAGGCGTCCTGCCGGACTCTTCATTACGCTCTTGGGCATCCTTGTCTGGTTCTCGCGCTATCTTGCCGTCTCGCAGAACAGCGTCGTGAACCAGTCCACCAATCAGACGATCGTCGCAGGCGCCGACTATCTCGCGGTGCACTGGACACTGCCGCTGCAGGCCCTCGTCGCTGTGATTCTGGTGGTGTCCGGCATCCTCACGGTCCTGCCATGGATCCGTAACCAGACCTTCCACCTGCGTGCGGCGGTCTTCGGCACGCTCGGCTCGCTGGCGATCTGGATTGTCGGCGGGGCGTTTGGAGCCCTGGTGATCGGCAACCAACTCAGCCGTGCGCAGCAGACCTGGGAGCGGCCCTACATGGCATCGACCATCGCCGGGACGCGCTACGGGTTCGGCATCTCGGGCGTCAATTCGACGCCATATCCCGGAAATGCGCAGATCACTGCGGCAGAGGTGAGCGCAGACTCCGCCACGATCAGCAACGTGCGGCTCGCGGATCCGCATGCGTTCCAGCTGGTCTTCTCACAGCTGCAGACCTTTCGGCAGTACTTTTCGTTCCCGTTCTCCGACGTGACGGTCGACCGGTACTATTCCGGCGGATCACCGCACGAGGTGATGCTCGGCGCGCGCGAAGTGGACGCCGCGTACTCGGGAGCTGGCACGCAGCAGAGCCTTTTGCAGTACACCCACGGCTACGGCGTGATCGCCGCCGGGGTTACGCAGTTTGACAGCGCCGGACTGCCAAAGCTCCTGATCAAGAACATGCCGGTGGAAGACCACCTCGCCGGTACGCACATCAGCGCGCCGCGGATCTACTACGGAGAACAGACGACCGATAGCGTGATCGCGCCGAACGCGCTCGGCGAGTTCGACTACCCGACCGGCCAGTCGAGCGCCCTCTCGAACTACAAGGGCCCCGGCATCGCCTTCAACCAGAACCGCCTCTTGATCGCCCTCTCGCAGGGCATCGGCTACCTCTGGCAGGGACAGACCGTGGCCGCTTCCAAGTTCCTGATGCACCGCCAGATCTTCGATCGGGTGAAGCGCATCGCACCCTGGATCACCCTGGACCCCAAGGCGAACCTCGTGATCACGAATCAGGGCACGCTTGTCTGGCTGATGGACGGATACACCTCCTCGCAGGACTTCCCGTACTCGCAGCTCGAGTCGACCGTGGCCGGGACCGTGAACTACCTGCGCAACTCCGTGAAGATCACCGTGTCGGCTTCGACCGGCGCCGTGCACATCTACGCGATCGGCAAGGATCCGATCCGCAACGCCTGGGCCCGCATCTTCCCGAACCTCGTGCAGCCGCTCTCCCAGATGCCTGCCGACATCCGTGCGCACCTGCAGTACCCTGACGGCCTCTTCCGGACGCAGGCCCAGGTGATCGCGCGCTACCACGTCTCGAACCTCGACACGTTCTACGCGGGCAACGACAACTGGGCTTTGCCGCAGGAGCTGTACCAGAACGGCGGTTCTCCCGTGCCGATGCCCTCGGAGCAGATCATCGCCAAGCTGCCGGGAGCATCATCCGTGCAGTACATGCGCGTCCTCCCGTTCGTCCCCCCGGGACGGCCGAACATGGTCGGCTGGCTCGCGGCCCTTGAGGACGGGAGCAGCTACGGCAAACTCGTGCTCTACAACCTCTCCAGCGGGTCCCTGATCCCGGGTCCGATGCAGGTCGAATCGGAGATCAGCCAGAACCCGCAGATCTCTGCGAACCTCACGCTTTGGGACCAGCACGGCTCCCAGGTGATCCGCGGCGATCTGCTGGAGATCCCGATCGGCGGCGGCATGCTGGCTGTGGAGCCGATCTATCTCGAATCGTCGACGAACGCGGTGCCGGAACTGCGCGAGGTCGTCGTCGCCTACAATAACCAGGTGGTCATGCAGCCGACCCTGAAGGGGGCCATCAATCAGCTGTTCGGCAGCGGGGCGGACACGGGCTCTACCGCGGGCGCGAGCAGCCCTGGCAAGGGCACGACGAAGGGCGGAACGGGCACGAGTAGTGCCGCGCTGTCTGCCCTGATCAGCCAGATCGAGCAGCAGAACGCCCTTGTGCAGAAGGACATGCAGGCAGGCAACTGGGCGCAGCTTGGACAGGACGAGCAGAAGCTGCAGCAGTACCTCTCGCAGCTGCAGGGCTACGCAAAGTAGAACGACCGACACAGAACGTACGACCGCCGGGGCTGCTATGCCCCGGCGGTCGTACGTTCTGTGTCACTTCAAGGCAACCGGAATCACTCGCCCTCGAAGGTGGCCATCGCAGCGCGCAGTGCCTGATCGAGCGGCCGCTGCCGCACGATCAGGAGGACATTCGCCGCGAGGATCACTCCAGCAGCGACGAGGAACGGGAGCTGCGGCGTGAAGGCCTTGTCGAGGTAGCCGGAAAGCACCGGCGCAACTGCGGCTCCGGCCCAGCGCAGGAAGTTGTAGGCGCCCGAGGAGATCGAGCGGGTGAAGGGCGAGATTTCGATTGCGATCGTGGTGAACAGGGCATTTGCGATGCCGCAGAGCAGCCCGGACAGTACGATCAGGAGGAGTGCGGGGACCGTGCCGCGCACGGCCCAAAGCCCCACCATCAAGATGGCGAAGAGCAGGAGGTTCCACTGCAGCAGCGGCAGTGAACCCATCCGCGGACGCAGCCAGTTGACGATCAGCACGGAGCTGATCGCGACCAGGATGCCCCAGGCGAAGTAGGTGAGTCCGAGCGGCAGCGCGGGCAGATGCAGATAGATTGGGGAGTAGGCGAGGATCGTAAAGAACCCGAACGAGTAGCCGAGGCCCGCCAGCGCGTTCGTCAGGACATTCGCGTGGCCGAGTGCACGGAAGATGTCGCGTGCGCGCCGCGGCTCTTCGCGCCGCTCAGGCTCGTGCACGGTGAAGTAGGTGGCAAGGAACGCGATCGCCATCAGGGCGGCAGTGCCAAAAAAAGGCAGCCGCCAGCTGATGCTGCCGAGAAAGCCGCCGATCAAGGGACCCGTCGAAATCCCGAGTCCGAGCGCCATCTCGTATAGCGTGATGGCCCGGGCCGTTCCGCCGCTCGATAGCCCCACGATGATCGCGAGGGCGGTCGAGGTGAAAAAGGCGTTTCCGAGGCCCCAGCCGCCCCTCGCCTCGGCGAGGTGCCAGACGGTGTCGGAGAAGCCGGAGACAGTCGCGAAGACGATGACCAATAGGAGTCCGAGCAGCATCGTGCGGCGTCCGCCGAGTCGGGTCGAGAGGACACCGGAGACCAGCATGGCAAGTGACATCACGCCGATGTAGGTAGTAAAGAGCATCTCCACCTGGGCGGGGGTCGCACCCATCTGACGTCCGATGACCGGCAGGATCGGATCGACGACGCCGATCCCCATGAACGCGATCATCGTGGCGAACGCGGTAGCCAGTACAGCGCGTGGGAATCGCAGGCTCGACAAGTTGACACAGGACCTCCCTCTGCACTTACCGCTTCATTGTAGCAATCGCGGAGCCTGACAGAGCACAGCAGGTGCCAGCGCAGACCAGGAGAATGGGTGACATAAGTTCTATCGAGGGAGGATTCGGCATGCGCAAGCTGCTCGGCGGCGTGATCGCGGCCGTATGGCTGATCGCCAGCGTCGTCCTCTGGGCCGGTGGGCTGCAGCTTGTACCCCCGCCCAGCGCCTCGCACGCCATCGGTCTCTCCGTGTCCCAGGCGGTGCTCTTGGCCTACCACCTGTCGGGCGTCCTCGAGACGCTCGTTGGCGCATACTTGAGCCTCGCGCTCGGAGGGCTCTTTGCAGGACTATGGCTGCTCGTGGAGGGACTCTTGCGGCGCGTGCGCCTCGCTGTTTCCCTCGGTGGCGCGGTGGCTGTCCTCGAACTCGCCCTCGCGCTCTTTTCCTTCCTGCGCGTTGAGCTTCTCCTGCCCACTGGTCCGAACGCCGCCGGACTGCTCAATGCCTCGAGTATTGCGGGACAGCTGGCGGCGGAGATCATTCCCGCCGCACTGCTGCTCGCCATCTCGCTCGGCGCCATCCTGGTGACGGCGCAGCGGGATGCCGATCTGCCCCGCTTGCCTGCGGCGATTCCTGCACACGATGGCGTCGCCGCTGCGAAGCCGTCCCCTGCCGCTGGATTGGAGATTGATCCGGCCGCGCCGAACGCAGAGGCGGCCCCAACGGAGCCGAAGGCTCCGGAAGAGGCCGCCGCGACGCAGGATGACCCTGCAACGGGAGCGGAGCATTAGCCGTTGCGCTTGAGCTTTCCCGTCCGCAGGGCGTAGCGCTCCGCGATCGAGAAGGCGTAGAGTCCGAGCGGCACCAGCACGGCGCCGGCCGCAACCAGGCCGAGCACCGTCGGCAGGAGCGCTCCAACACCCGCTCCCTGCAGCACGGCACCGCGTACAGCTGTCAAGGTGTAGGTTGCGGGCGACAACCAGGACACGGACTGCAGCCAGTGCGGCAGGACGGTCACCGGGTAGTAGATGCCCGAGACAAGCAGGATCACGCCCTGGATCACCTGGGTCGCCTGTGCGCCGCGCTCTGCGGACAGCATTGGCATGATTGCGCCGAACAGGCCGAGGCCGATGAAGGGGATGCTCGAGGCGGCGAGCACGAGGGCTGCGCCCCCGAGATCCGCCTGCCCGAGCGGTAGGTGGAAGAAGAGCGCGATCGCGAGGAGCACCAGGAGCGTGCGTACGAGGCCGTAGATCACCGCGTAGGAACAGACGCCGAAGAGATAAGTCACGCGTCGGATCGGCGCCATGAAGCTGTACTCGATCGTGCCTTCCCAGCGCTCCCACATCACCGAGTTCGAGACTTCGAAGAAGAGCACGGAGAGGAAGTTCCATAGGAGCGCTCCGATCGAGAGGTAGAGTACGCGCATGGCCTGTCCTGGGCCGGGTTCCGCGAGCCCGATCAGTCCGATGGTGAGCGCGTTCACGGCGTTGTAGAACGCGAACACGAGCTCCCACCCCAGGTAGCGTCGAATCAGGCTGAAGTTCCGGGAGACGACGGCACCGGCTGCCCGGGTTTCCGTGCGTAGCGAGATCAAGCTTCCATTCCCTCCTCTTGGCTCAGATCCTCGCCCGTCAGGTTGAGGAAGGCGGTCTCGAGCCCCTGGCCGCCGCCGTAGCGTTCGGCAAGGGCCGTCGGCGTGTCAAGCGCGATGAACTTGCCGCCGCGGATGATCGCGACGCGGTCGCACAGACGCTGTGCCTCCTGCATGTCGTGGGTCGAAAGGACGATCGAGGCGCTGTAGCTCGACCGGATCTCCTCGATGAACTCCTGCACGTCGCGGCGCGACCTGGGGTCTAGCCCTGTCGTGGGCTCATCCAGCAGGAGCAGGGTGGGGGAGGTGAGCAGCGCGCGGGCGATGGCGACCTTCTGCTGCTGGCCGCGCGACATCTCCTCGAGAGGAGCCTTGATCTTGGCCTTTGGCAGGCCCAGGCGCAGCAGGATCTCCTCTGCTCTTCGGCGCGCCTGCGTGCGTTCGAGTCCGTAGAGCCCGGAAGCGTAGTCCAGGTTCTCCTGGGCCGAAAGCTTCTTGAAGAACGAGGCTTCCACCGAGACGCGGTGGATCAGTCGCCGCACTTCCATCGGGGCCGTACGCACGTCGTGTCCGAACACGCGCACCTCGCCCTGGTCTGCAACGAGCAGAGTTGAGATGAGCCGGATCAAAGTGCTCTTGCCGGAGCCATTGGGGCCGAGGATGCCGAAGCACTCTCCTTGGGGCATGGAGAAGCTGATGCCCTCCAGCGCAGGTACTTTGGGCCCGCGCCGTTTCCAGGGAGACTCGCCTTCCGGCCGAAACTGCTTGTGCACATCGATGCACTCGATCGCGTACATGGGACTTCCCTCCTTGTGGGCAGACGCAAAGAGGCCCGGTCGGTCAGTTGTCTGACCGGCCGGGCCGCCGACACAATCGGCTAACTCAGCATTGGGCCAGACCATGCAAAGGGCGCACCGATGCTCGCGGCGACCGCGGCACCCATTGTGCGGGTCCTTCTCATGGCAGGGCCTCCTTCCCAGAACGTGATAGGCATCATACCATCTCCCCTTACAGTTGCCAAGTACCACCTCTTCAGAGCAATTTCAGACGCGTTCCCCATACTGACGCCACTGCGAAGGAATCGCGGCAAGGAGGTATCCGGGTGTCGTCACCGATCGCGCCCCGCCTCATTACCCTCGGGCTTGTGCTCGCTGTGGGCGCCGCCCTGGCCGTACACGGCATCCATGCGCCGAACGCGCCCGGAGTTGCGTTGAGCGGGGGGCAGGGGAGCGGGCCCGCTGCCACCGCCACATCCTCGTCCGGCTCGACAACGTCCCCAAATGCGTCCGGCTCGTCCTCGAAGGGCAGCAGCCAGGCGTCGACCACCACGCAGCCTGCCTCGACCAAAGGCACCCTGCTCTCGAGCACCCAGATCGCGCCCTTCACCTATGAGCTCTATCCCACGACCGCCTCACAGACACTCCAGGCCGAGTCCGGGTTCACCATCACGATCAAGTCCGCAGCTGGCGGCCAAAAGTCCCTGGACATCCAGAGTGCGGTGGCAGGGGGGCCGGGGCTGCAGAAGACCTTCAACGCAACCGACAAGGTCTACTGGATCGAAACGAGCTTCGGCGACGACGGACCGGGCCAGGACGCGAACTACGGCGACGACGCCTACATCCTGACCGACGCCCAGGGCTACATCACGCAGAAGTGAGGTGATCGGCGTGCAACGCAAAGCGCCTGCGTCCACAGCCCGGATGTCCTCTGACGGGCTGCGCCAGTTGATCGGCCGGCTCGGCCTCGGCTTCGTGCTGGTCTGGTTCGGGGTGGGGGAACTGTGGCAGCCGGGACAGTGGACGGGCTACATTCCGTCCTTCCTGCACGGTCTTCCCCAGGTGCCAATGATCCTCGTGCACGGCTATGTCCTCTTCGCAGTCGGCGCGCTGCTCGCGCTCGGCCAGTGGACGCGCCCGATGGCAGGCCTGTCTTCCTTGATCCTCTTCTCGATCATCTTCACCCTGATCCTCAATGGCGGCGGGACATCGCTCTACGTCCGCGACATCGGCCTGTTGGCCCTGTCGCTGGCCCTCTTCCTGGAGAAAGAGCATGCGGTCGCGCTCGACCAGGTCTTTGAGCGCAAACTGGTCCCGCAGTCCCAGACCCGCTAGCAGGCGACAGGGGAATGGGGTGCGCTCCGGAAGTGCCCCAGGTCTTTTGCAGGCCGGTCCGCCGCGTTACGCTTCGATGCCTGTCCAAAGCGCGCTGGGTACAACCCAGCGCGAGCAAAGACACCCTTTGCGGCAGGTCCGCCGCCTTCCCGGTGCTCTCGACCCGAACGTCGACAAATCAGGAGCGCCACCGGCTACGGTCGGTGGCGCTCCTTGTCGCATCTCTTTGTCGCCGGCTACTGGGCCATGATGTGGTATCCCGCGTCGACGTAGAGGACCTGGCCCGTGATGTTTCGCGCCCAGTCGGAGAGCAGAAAGGCCGCTGCATCGCCGACATCCTCCTGGGTGATGTTGCGCCGCAGGGGCGAGCGCTCGGGGAGCTGGTTCATCGCGGTGTGAGCGCTCCTTACACCTGCGGCTGCGAGCGTGCGCAGCGGGCCCGCCGAGATGGCGTTCACCCGGATGTTGTCGCCGCCCAGCTCCCACGCGAGATAGCGAAGGGACGCCTCGAGCGCCGCCTTCGCGACGCCCATCACGTTGTAGCTCGGCATCACGCGCTCGCCTCCGAGGGCTGTCATGGTGACGACGGAGCCGCCGCCGGCGGCCTGCAGCATCGGCAGAACGCTCCGTGTCAGCGCGACGAGGGAGTAGGCGCTGACGTCCTGCGCGAGGGCATAGCCGTCGCGCGACGTGTCGGCGAACCGACCCGCCATATCATCGGCCTTCGCGAACGCGATCGAGTGGACGAGATGATCAAGATGCCCCCACTTCGCCTGCAAGGTGGCGGCCATCGCCGCGAGCGATTCGTCATCGGCCACGTCCAGCGGCAGCGAGATGGTAGAGGGCGGCAGTTCCGGGAGCAGCTTCTCGAGGTTCGCCTTGAACCGGTCGTGCTGGTATGTGAGGGCGAGTTCCGCACCCTCGCGCGAGAGCGCCTTCGCGATCGCCCAGGCGATGCTGCGCTTATTCGCAACCCCAGTTACCAGGGCACGCCTTCCAGTAAGTAATCCCAACAATGAGACCTCCATTCGGCCATGCGCTGGCCGGACTTTGCCCCCACTGGATTCGACCACCAAAGGACTGGTTCCTACCGGTTTTCGCCGAGCCATGCGAGGGCCGCGGAGATATCCGTCAGCGGCGGAGCGCAGCGCGCGCCGCAGCAGGCGTAGACGGTCGGCCGCCCGCCCAGGGTTTCCTTGCCCTGCCAAAGCGGCCGGTCGCGTGCAGCATCGATCCGCGTGAGCAGGAGGTCCGGCAGCAGGCGCCGACCGATCTCCCGGTGCCAGGCGGCGATTCGCGCGTCTCCTGTTGGTCCGACCAATGTGAGTTCCGTCGCTCCGCGCCGCGCAAGGTCCTGCGCTTCGGCAAGCGAAGCGACCGCCAAAGGAGCGCGGCGCATCACCTCGCCCTGTGCCGCGAATGCGGCCTCCGCCATGTCCTCGGCCTCCAGCGCCGGCGCAATTCCGCTCAGCAGCAGCGCGGTGCGGATGGCGACGCTCTGCGGCGCCGGAAGCGCCCCATCGTACGGGTCCGACTGCGGACCCAGCGGCGCCGGCGCATCGGGGGGCGCCGTGCGGAGCGCACCCGATGCCTCGTCCCAGAAGAGGTCCTTCGTGCGCAGCGCGAACCCAACCGCCTCCGTCAGGTAGCGCTCCTCGAGGCTCGCCGCATAGAGCCACACAAGCCCCTCCGCGAGATATGCGTAGTCCTCGAGGTAGGCCGGAATGCCTGCCTCGCCGTGGTAGTAGCGGCGCAGAAGTCCCCCTTCCGGCCGCATTCTCGTGAGCAGGAAGTCGGCGGCGTCCTTGGCCGCCTGGAGATATGCGGGTTCGTCGAGAGCCAAGGCTGCACGGGCGAACGCCGTGATCGCAAGGCCGTTCCAGCCGGTCAGGATCTTCTCGTCGGTTGCAGGGCGCTGGCGCGCAGCGCGGGCCAAGAGAAGCGAGGACGATGCCGCCGCAAGGCGCTCCGCGATCTCCTCCGAAGTACCTCCGAAGTCGGCGGCCAGGTCCTCTGCTCGTGCCGCGATGCGCAGAACGCTCCGCCCCTCGACGACGCTCTGCGGATCGCCGACGCCAAATCGTGCGATCGCGAGCGGCGCTTGTGCCCCGAGCACCTGGTGCATCTCATCCGCGGTCCAGGTGAAGTAGGCGCCTTCGCCTGCAGGGCTGTCGGCGTCCTGGGCGCTGTAGAACCCACCTGCAGGATCGCGCAGGTCGCGCACCAGGTAGTCGAGGGTGGTACGCGCGACGTCCTTGAGACGATCGTCTCCCGTCGCCTGCCAGCCGGCCAAGTAGAGCGGCGCGAGCAGTGCGTTGTCGTACAGCATCTTCTCGAAATGCGGCACGCGCCAACCGGCATCGACGCTGTAGCGGTGGAAGCCGCCGCCAAGCTGATCGTGGATCCCGCCCCGGGCCATCGCCGCGAGCGTGCCATGCAGCATGCCCAAGGGCGCCTCGGCGCCGTCGCGCAGGTGCTGGCGCAGAAGAACCGAGAGGTTCGGCGGGGTGGGGAACTTCGGCGCCCCGCCGAATCCGCCGTGCGCATGGTCGTACCGCGCGATCAGAACGTCTCCCGCTGCCTGCAGGCCGTCCGGCGGCGGGGCGGAGGGCGGCATCACGGGATCGCGCCCGAGCGCGGCCCAGTCCTGCGCCACCTCTTCCACTTCGGCGCGGCGATCGCGCCACGCTGTGTCTACCGCCAAGAGCACGTCCACGAGTCCGGGTTGGCCGAAGCGGCTGTGCGGCGGAAAGTAGGTGCCGATGTGGAACGGACGCAGATCCGGCGTCAGGAAGGCCGTCAGCGGCCACCCGCCCTGACGCGTCACCGCCATACAGACGGACTGGTAGGCCTGATCGACGTCAGGCAGTTCCTCGCGATCCACCTTTACCGGTACGGTCAGGCGGTTGATCTGCGCGGCGATCTCCGGGTCTAGGAATGACTCGCTGTGCATGACATGGCACCAGTGGCACGCGGCGTAGCCGACGCTCAGCAGGATCGGGCGATCGGTCGCCCGCGCCTTGGCGATCGCTGCATCACCCCACTGCTGCCAGTCGACGGGGTCTTCTGCGTGGGCGAGCAGGTAAGGGCTCAGTGCGCCCGCCAGTCCGTTCGGCATGATCTCCCCCCTTTCACTAGGGTAGCCGACCGCGTCGCATCATTCCAACGCCGTTCCAGCCGTTTCCATGCCGCAAGGGAGGGCTATGCTATAATCATTGCCGATTCTGCCGCTTGGAAGGGGCGGCCATGACGCTGCTCGGCGCCCTCTTGGCTGGGATCCTGCAGGGCCTGACAGAGTTTTTGCCCGTTTCGAGTTCAGGCCACCTCGCCATCCTCGAGCGACTGCTGGGTGTAGAGGCTGGCCAAGTGGGGCTGGCGATCGCAGCCCACGCGGGTACGCTTGTGGCGGTGCTGTGGGTGTACGGCGGAGTCCTGCGCCGGTCCCTGACGGCCGCGCCCACCGAACGCCGACGCTTCTTCCACCCCTTCGTCTGGGCGCTCGTCGGCACAGCGCCGGTGGCGCTGGTGCTCGCACCCGCGGCAGAGCGGGCGTTTACGGACCCTCGCCTGGTCGGCGTCGGCTTCCTGGTGACGAGTGGTCTACTGCTGCTCCTTCCACGCCTGCCGCATCGGCCAGCATGGTTACCGCGGCCCCTGGGCGCCCTCCTCGTCGGGATTGTACAGGGGATTGCCGTCTGGCCCGGCCTCAGCCGATCCGGCGCCACGATCGCGGCGCTGCGCGGTCTGGGAGCCGACGCCGACCAGGCGGCGGAGTTCTCCTTCCTCCTTGCCATTCCCACAGTCGCCGCCGCCCTCTTGCGCGAACTGTTGCGCGGCGGCTTCCAGGGGCCGCTCCTGCCGCTGATCCTGGCAGCCGCTGCGGCTGCAATTTCCGGCATTGCGTCACTGCGCTGGACGGTTCGCCTCTTGCGTCAAGGGCGCCTGTGGTGGTTCGCTTTGTACACGCTAGTCCTCGCGGGGGTGGGCCTTTGGCTCGGGTGACCAAGACAAGGCGCAAGGCGCGCAGACCATCGTCGAACTGGCAGCGCGAGATCTGGGGTCTCGTACTGGCGGCAGCTGCACTCTTTGCTCTGATCTGGTATTGGCGGCCCGCGGGTCTGGTCGGTGGGGTCGTCGCGCGCGGCGCGGATGCTCTGCTCGGCAGCTCGGCCGTGCCGTGGCTCATCTACCTTCTGGCTCTGGGCATTCTGATGGTCCGCGGCTCGCAGGTGCGGGCCGGCCTGCGCTGGGGT
Organism: Bacillota bacterium; assembly: GCA_021793645.1. Classification (GTDB taxonomy): domain Bacteria; phylum Bacillota; class Sulfobacillia; order JAJZYS01; family JAJYTV01; genus JAJYTV01. The sequence goes on along the minus strand of JAJYSJ010000001.1, from coordinate 181,252 downwards.
AGCGCGGTGCTGCTGCTGTGGTGGACAGGCAGCGCCTACGCGCTCTCCTTGACAGCCAAGCACAGCGACTGGCTGGGGGCGCTCGCTGTACATGCCCTGGACGGGCTGTTCGGATCGACAGGCCGAGACCTGTTCCTTGTCGTCTGGCCGATTGTCACGCTGAGCTTGATGTTCCGGCCGTTCCTAGGCAACCTGATGCGTGGGGGTGAACGCGCCGCCAGTACGGGCATGCGCAAGGCCTACCGCAAGGTATCGGACTTCGTCTTCGAGGAGATCCCCGCGCAAGCTCCGCCGTCGAAGTCTCCGGTGCCGACCCCGGCTCCAGTGGCGGCTTCCGTGATACAGCCCCTCCTGGAGCCGTTCGCCGCCGCCGCACCCGAAGCAGCGGAACTCCAAGATCCCATCCTGCCGGCGCCGCTCTCGACGGGCGCTGCCACTGCAATCCCATCCGAACGGGCCTTGCGTCCGCGGGTGGGCAACTACCGCATGCCGCCCCTCAGCCTTCTGCAGGGCCCGGACAAAAAGGTCCCACAGCACCACGGCGCGCAGGCACGGGCGCAGCTTCTGGAAGAGACGCTGAAGAGCTTCGGTGTGCAGGCAAGGGTTCTCGAATACCAGCAGGGTCCTGCGGTGACGCGCTTCGAGGTCCAGCCGGGACCAGGCGTCAAGGTCTCCCGGGTCGTTGCCCTGGCTGACGACATCGCCCTCGCCATGGCTGCGACGGACGTGCGGATGGAGGCGCCGATCCCGGGGAAGGCGGCAATCGGCATCGAAATCCCGAACGGCGAGATCGCTCCGGTGCGGCTGCGCGAAGTACTGGAGACTACGCCGTTCCGCGACTCCGCGTCGCTCCTCACGGTCGGACTCGGGAAGGACATTGCCGGTCGTCCTGTCGTAGCGGCGCTCGACCGCATGCCGCACCTTTTGATCGCCGGAGCGACGGGATCCGGCAAGAGCGTCTGCCTCAATGCCTTGATCGCGAGCCTGCTCTTCCGTGCCACTCCGGACGAGGTGCGCCTCCTGCTGATCGATCCGAAGGTTGTCGAACTCCAGCAGTTCAACGGCATCCCGCACCTCCTGGCACCAGTAGTGACCGACCCCAAGAAGGCGGCCGGCGTCCTGCGCGGCGTCCTGCGCGAGATGGAGGACCGCTACCTGCGCTTCGCACGCGCGGGCTGCCGCGACATCCAGCGCTACAACGAGCTGGCGGAGGAGCACGGCGAGGAGCGCATGAGCTACTACGTCGTCGTGATCGACGAACTGGCGGACCTGATGATGGTGGCCCCGAACGAGGTGGAGGAGACGATCTGCCGCCTCGCACAGATGGCCCGCGCAGCCGGCATCCACCTGGTCGTCGCCACCCAGCGGCCGTCCGTCGACGTGATCACCGGTCTCATCAAGGCAAACATCCCTTCGCGGATCGCGTTCGCCGTCTCCTCGCAGGTGGACTCGCGCACCATCCTCGACCAAGGCGGGGCAGAACGCCTGCTCGGCAAGGGCGACATGCTGTTCGCACCGCTGGGGGCCGGCAAGCCCATCCGCACGCAAGGCGCATTCATCTCCGAGAAGGAGATGGAGCGCCTCCTGGAGTTCGTGCGCCAGGAGGAGCCGGACTACCGCGATGATTTAGTCCAGCCCGTCGAGAGCCAGGAGGAGGAGCAGGACCTCGACGAGCTGTTCACCAAGGCGGTCGAGGTCGTGGTACAGGCGCACAGCGCCTCAGCATCCCTGCTGCAAAGCCGGATGCGCGTCGGGTACAGTCGGGCGCGCCGCCTGATCGAGCAGATGGAGCAAAAAGGCATCGTCGGCCCGCCGGACGGCTCCAAGCCTCGCGAGGTGCGGCTCAGCCAGATGGACTACGAGAGGCTGTTCCCGCCCGCGCAAGGCTGACGGCTCCTTGACAGGGCCTGCCGCTTCCAGGATCATGCGGGCGAGGACGCTGCGGTCGGCTGCACACAGCGCCGCAGCGCATGCCAGTAGCGAGGAGGCCTCTCATGGGCAAGGTGGAGGAGAACCTGGCGAAGGCCGGGTACACGGTTCCGGAAGCAGCGAAGCCGGTCGCAGCGTACGTCCCGGCGCTCGTTTCCGGACGCGACGTGCTGACGAGCGGTCAGCTTCCGACGGTCGGAGGCAAGCTGCAGCATACCGGTAAGGTAGGCGCGCAGGTCTCTCCCGAGGCAGCGAAGGACGCCGCGCGCACCTGCGCCCTGAACGCACTGGGGGCCATCAGGATGGTGGCGGGCGATCTCGACCGCGTCGAGCAGGTGCTGCGGCTGGCGGTCTACGTCGCAAGCGCACCCGGATTTACCGGCCAGCCGCAGGTGGCAAACGGCGCGTCGGAACTGATGCAGACCGCCTTCGGAGATGCAGGCCAACACACGCGCAGCGCCGTCGGCGTGTTCGAACTGCCGATGGACGCGCCGGTGGAGGTAGAGGTCTGGGTGCGCCTGAAGGCCTGACTCCTCGTCGGGTGCAGGCCCTCCTGGCAGACGCGGGTGTCTGCTCGCGCCGCCATGCGGAAGACCTCATCCGCCAGGGCCGCGTGCAAATCAACGGCGAGGTTGCCGCGCTCGGCCAGAAGGCCGGTCCAGAGGACGACCTGCGGCTGGACGGCCGCCCGGTGCTGGCGGTGCAGGAGAAGGTTTGCTATCTCTTGAATAAGCCCGCCGGAGTCGTGACAACCCTCAGCGACCCGCAGGGCCGACCCAGCGTCGCACAGTTCGTCGCGCAGCTCTCGAAGCGCGTCTATCCGATCGGGCGCCTCGATCGCGACAGCGAGGGAATGCTCCTTCTAACGAACGACGGCGCACTGGCAAACGGCCTCATGCATCCGCGCTACCATGTACCGAAGACGTATCTCGTGAGCCTGGACGGCCCGGTGGACGACGCCTTCATGCAGCGACTGCTGAGGGGCGTCGCACTGGATGACGGCCCCGTGCACTTCCTTCGCGTAGAGCGGCTGGCGCCGGAGGCCGGAATGCCGCGGCTGCGGCTCGTGATCGCCGAAGGCCGAAAGCGCGTCGTCCGGCGCGCCGTCTACGCCGCGGGCCGGCAGGTGGTGCGGCTCGTGCGCGTGGCGGTTGGACCGCTGGCCCTTGGCGATCTGCCGCCCGGCGCACTGCGGCGTCTCTCGGAGAATGAGGTCGAAGCGTTGCGGCAGGCTGTTGCCGCCGCACAGGAAAGCGGTTCCTAGTACCCCGCGGAACACCGCGGGCGGAGGGAGGGGCGCGCCGCGCAAGGCGGCGCACTCGAGTGTCACCGAAGCGATCCACGAGTCTCTCCCGTTACGAGGAGATCGCAGTAGACGTCGCCACCCGCATCGTGCAGCGTGAATGGCGAGAGGGACAGCGCCTGTTCGGCCGCTCGTCGCTCGCAGGACTCTACAAGGTTTCGCCGGAGACGATCCGCCGTGCGGTTGCGCTCCTGCACAGCCACGGCGTTGTCACTGCCGTCGCGGGTTCCGGCGTCCTGGTGCATTCGTACGCCGCCGCCGAGCAGTACCTCGCAGAGGCGCACCTCGACGCCGAACTGCGCGGCCTGGCCGAGGAGGTCCAGAGCGTTCTCGCCGAGCGGCACCAGCTCGACGAGCGGCTGAGCGGTGCGATCGACCGGCTGCTGCACCACACCTCGGGTGCGCTCAGTGCGGTGCGCCACGTCGTCGAATACGTCGTGCCGGACGACTCTCCCCTCGTCGGACAGACGCTGGTATCGGCCGATCTGCGCACACGCACCGGCATCACGGTGATCGGCGTTGCGCGCAAGGGTGAGGAGATGTTTTCGCCCGACCCGCGCATGCCGCTCGAACCCGGAGATCTGCTGATCGTCATCGGCAGCGACAGCGCGAAGGAGCATCTTCGCGGCCTGCTCAAACGGGCGGAGGAGGGACAGCAGTGAAGCGGGCGCTCGTCGTGGTCGACTGTCTGAACGACTTCCTGTCGCTGAAGGGAGCCCTCAACTGCGGTGAAGCGGGCCGCCGCGTGATCCCACGGATCGCCGAGGAGATCGAGGCGGCTCGGCGGGACGGGGTCGAGGTGATCTACGCCTGCGACCGCCACCTGCCCGACGATCGTGAATTCGAACTGTATCCGCCGCACTGCATCGCCGGAACCTGGGGTGCGGAGGTGGTCGAAGAACTGCGCCCCGCTCCGGGGGATCGCGTCATGCCCAAACGCCGGTTCTCCGCCTTCTTCGGCACCGACCTCGAGCTCGCGCTCCGCGAGCACGGCGTCGAAGAGATCCGGCTCGTGGGCGTCTGTACGAACATTTGCGTCCTCTATACCGCAGCGGACGCCAGGATGCGGGGACTCGAGGTCGTCGTACCGGCGGACGCGGTCGCCTCCTTCGACGAGGCGGCCCACGAGAACGCACTGCGTGAACTAACCTCGGTGCTGAAGGCGCGTGTGGAGGGATCCTACTGATGCGGGTGCTGCGTTCGATGGAGGATGTCGCCGCCTTCCGGCCAAAGGCGGCGCGATTGCGTTCCGCGACCCATGAGGAGATTTTGCAAGGCGCCACGTCGGATGTGTACTTCCAGAAGACCTACGACCTTTTGCGGCTCGCCGGACGCGAGAACGCCCCGGTCGTCGCGGAGATCTTCGGTCGCAAGGAGGGCATCCTTGCCGGAGTCTCGGAAGTGCTCGAGGTCCTTCGTGCACATCAGGTGCGGGTCGATGCGCTGCAGGACGGCGACGCGATCTCCCCGAAGGAGGTCGTGATGCGCCTCGAGGGTGCGTACAGCGCCTTTGGCATCTTTGAAACCGCGATCCTCGGCATCCTCGCTGCCTCCTCCGGGTGGGCGACCGCCGCCCGCACCTGTCGGGAGGCGGCGGGAGATCACCCACTGATCTCATTTGGCGCGCGCCACGTCCACCCCGCGATCGCTTCGGCAATGGACTACGCGGCGATCACGGGCGGCTTCGACTCCTGCAGCAGCATCCTCGGGGCACGCCTCGCCGGCAAGGAGGCCTCCGGCACCGTGCCGCACGCCGCCGCTCTGATCATCGGCGACACGGTGCAGGTCGCCAAGCTTCAGTTGCAGACAGCCCCCAAGGGCGGTCGCACCGTCCTTGTGGACACCTTCCAGGATGAGGCGCTCGAAGCCCTTCGAGTCGGCGAGGCCCTCGGCAAGGATCTTGAAGGCATCCGGCTGGATACGCCGTCCGAACGCGGCGGCGTGACGCCCGACCTGGTGCGGGAAATTCGCGCTCGCCTCGACCAGGCCGGCCTCGGCCACGTACGCATCTTCGTATCCGGGGGGCTCACGCCCGACCGCATCCGCGATCTCGCCGCCGCAGGCGTGGACGCCTTCGGCGTCGGCCACTACATTGCAGTAGCCCCCCCGCTCGAGATGACCATGGACATCAAGGAGGTGGATGGGAGCCCGGTGGCCAAGCGCGGGCGCATCCCCGGGCGGACGCCGAACCCGCGGCTCCAGCGTGTGCAATGAGTGAAGAAGTCCTGCTGATGGGACCCGGTCCAAGCCCTGTTTCCCAACGCGTGCTGCGCGCCCTTTCGCGTCCTCTGCTCGGCCACCTCGACCCGCGGTTCCTCCAAGAGCTGGACAGTGTCGGCGACAACCTCCGCCTCGCCTTCGGCTCCTCCGCACGGCTGACGTTTCCGGTCTCCGGCACTGGGTCCGCCGCCATGGAGGCGGCCGTAGTCAATCTCCTCTGGCCAGGCAGAACGGTGCTCGTACTGGAGAACGGCGTCTTCGGCGAACGCCTGACCGCGATGGCGCAGCGCGCAGGTGCCAAGGTCGTGCGCCGGACGTACCCGATGGGCAGCCCTGTCGACCCCGAAGACGTAAGGCAGGCGCTGCGTGAATCGGGAGCCGATGTCGTCGCGATCGTCCAGGCCGAAACCTCTACCGGCGTGAAGAGCGATGTCGACGCCGTTGCGTCCCTTGCGCGCGAACGAGGAGCCCAGCTGATCGTTGACACCGTGACATCTCTCGGCGGGATGCCTGTCTCGATGGACGCCTGGAACGCCGCGATCGTCTACAGCGGCAGCCAGAAGTGCCTGGGCGCCCCTCCGGGGCTCGGCCCGATCTCCGTGGCCGACGACGCGCTCGCAGGCAGGCCCGAGACGTCGACCGTTCAGTCCTGGTATCTCGATCTAGGATTGATCGCGCGCTACGTCGGCACAGAGCGCCTGTACCACCACACGGCGCCCGTGAGCATGGTTTTCGCGCTTGGCGAAGCGCTGCGCGCACTGCGCGAGGAGGGGCTCGAAGAGCGCTTCTTGCGCCATCGCAAGGCGTCAGCCGCGCTGCGTGCCGGACTGGGGGAGTTCTCCTTGCCGTCGCGCGTGGCTCCCGCGGACCTGCTGCCTTCGCTCACGGTCGTCACGCCGCCGAAGGAATCCGATGAAGCCGCGCTGCGCCGCGAGCTCCTGCTCGCGGAGGGCATCGAGATCGCGGGTGGCCTCGGACCTTGGAAGGGTCAGGCTTGGCGCATCGGCACGATGGGCGAGGGCGCCCGCCTTGGCAGCGTGCTGCGCACCGTCCAGGCCATCGCCCGCGTCCTGCGCCGCGACGGCCGTAGTGCGAGTCCCGCAGCCGCGGCGCAGGCCGCGACATCCGCCTGGGAGGAGACCCAGTGACGACTCGGGAGTGGCTGACCGCGCTGACGGCCATCCATGCGGCGAGCGGTTGCGAGGACAGCGTGCGGGACTATCTCGAGGGCCGGCTTGCACCCTTCGCAGACCGGGTGACGACAGACGGCGCCGGCAATCTGATCGCCTGGCGCGACGGACCCAAGGACAAGCCGCTGCTCTTGATCGCCGCCCACATCGACCAAGTGGCGCTCTATGTGCAGCAGGTGATTGCGGGGGGCTATCTGCGCCTGCGAGCCCCGGCGATCGACGTGCGCTGCCTGCCCGGATTGACGGTGGAGGTAGGAGGACGCCCCGGCGTAATCGGGATGCTGCCGCCGCACCTTCGCCGCGGCAACGAGGGTGAGAAGCCGGTGCAGGAGGACGACCTCTACATCGACATCGGGGTCCCCGGCACCGACGACGTCCCTCCGGTCGGCACACCCGTATACTTCCGCATCGCGCCAAGATCCGTCGGGCCGCGACGCTTCAGCGCACCTGGCCTTGACAACCGCGCCTCGGTGGCAGCGCTTTGTCGCCTGCTCGAGGCGCTGCAGGGCAAGGAGATCCCCGTGCGCCTTGCCTGCGCATTCACGGTCGGTGAGGAGATCGGGCGCGCCGGCGCCGCCTTCCTCGGCACAGAGCAGCAGCCGGACCTCGCGCTCGCCGTAGACGTCACCTTCGCTCGCCAACCGGATCTCCCGGGGCAGGATTTCCTGATGGAACTCGGGAGCGGCCCCGCGATCGGCGTCGGCCCGAACGTGCCCCTTCCCGTGGAATCTCTCATCTGCAGCGTCGCCGAGCAGGCTCGCATTCCTGCGCAGCGCGAGCCACTTCCGGGCGATTCCGGCACGGACGGATGGGCGCTGCAGGTTGCGGGTCTCGGTGTACCGACAGGTGTCATCTCGATCCCCCTGACATCCATGCACTCGCCGGCCGAGGTGGTCGACGTGCAGGACGTGGAGAACACCGCGGAACTGCTCACGGCGCTTGCCCGGACCGGCTTTGGACGGGAGGATCTGCCATGGGACTGAAGGAGCTTTGCGAGGCCCGCGGTACCCCTGGGCGCGAAGAGCTTGTCCGCGCCATGGTCAAAGAGGCCCTGCCGCAAGGCGTTGAACAGGTATCGACCGATGCGGTCGGCAACCTCTATGCCGCGCGCGGCCTGAAAAAACCCGGACCGAGGGTGCTGCTGCTGGCGCACCTCGACGAGGTGGGACTGATGGTCGTCGGCCACACCGACGAGGGCTACCTCAGGATCCGGCCGGCAGGAGGCGTCGACGCAGCCATCCTGCCGGGCAAGCCCGTGCGGGTCGGCCGTGACGGGAAAGAGGGCACGATCGGCATCGCGCCGGCGCACCTCAGCGGCAAAGACCGCAAGGTGCCAATCGGTTATGAGGGACTCTTCGTCGACATCGGCATGCACGGCCGCGAAGCGGCGCGAACAGCCGCTCCCGTCGGAGAAATGATCACCTTCGACACCCCGTACACGGAGAGCTGGGACGGTCATGCGGCGATCGCGAAAGCCTTCGACGACCGTGTCGGCGTGCACCTCTGCCTTCGCGCACTGGAGCACGAGACCGACTTCCCGCTGCATGTCGCATTCACTGTGCAGGAGGAGGTTGGGCTGCGCGGTGCAAGGGTCGCCGGCCGCCGCATCCGGCCAGACGTCGCCCTCGTCCTCGAGGCGACCGCTGCCGGAGATACGCCGGAGACGCCGCCGGGCGTGGTGCGCACCCGCCTCGGTGAAGGACCTGCATTGACGGTCATCGATCGCTCGACGATCCCCGATGGCCCGCTCATGCAGTCGCTGGTCCGCGCGGGCGAACTCTCCCACGCACCATGGCAGTGGCGGCGCAGCGTAGGTGGAGGCAACGACGCTGCGGCCCTCTGGCCGGAGAGCGTGCGCGTCGGTGCCATGTCGCTACCATGTCGGTATCTGCATTCTCCCGCATCGCTCATGTCGCTCGACGACCTCAGTGCGGCCGAACGGCTCCTTGGCGCCTGGCTGCAATCCCTACGGGAGGTGCTCTAGATGCAGGACGCGATCCGGCGGACGTTCGAAGCCATGGCAGATCTTTCGGCGCCATCGGGCGCCGAAGGCCCGCTGCGGGACTGGTTGCGCCACGAACTCGAGTCCAAGGGCGCAGCGACCGAGGTGGACGCGGTCGGGAACCTCCTTGCGCACAAGGGCGACGGGGGACAGCTCCTTCTCTTGGGCCTGGACGAACCGACCTTCATTGCGACGGGCGGCGGCCCCGGGGGAAAGGGCGCCGGCGCATCGGGCACCGACCTCAAGAACGATGCGCTAGCCGGACGGCTCGTCCGGGCGCAGCGACAAGAAGCGCTCCTGCGCATCGAGAAGGACGAACTGACGTTTGATCCCCTGGATGAAGCCTTCGCCGTCGGACAGTCCGCCGTCTTCGCCGCCGAGCGGCGTGTCGTGCACGATGCGCTGATCGGTCCCGACTCTGGGCGCAGGGCGTGCATCGCAGCAGCGCTCGCGGCGGTGGCGGACCTGCGCGACATGACGCTGGTGGGGCTCTCCCGCAGCGCCTTCTCACCGCAGGGGGGGGCATCCCTCCTGCTTCGTGCCCGGCGTCCGCAGGGGGTTGCGCTCGACGTGCTGGATGAGGATGATGGGAATGAGATCGGCTGCGGGCCAGTCCTGCTCGCACGGGCGAAGGGCTACGCTGCTCCGCCCAAGATGCGGTCCCTGCGGCGGGACGGAGTCACTGTCGCGGTGCGTCCGGAGTTCCGGACGCTGGCTGCGCGGCTTCTGCCGGCAGGCGTAGAGGGCCTTGCCGTAGGGCTCCTCGCGCGCTACCGCGGGGGGGATCAGGAAAGAATAGCGTACCAGGACGCGAACGGATTGGCGGATCTCCTGCGGGAGGTGCTGGCCGCGTCCTAGGGAGGGGATTGCCGTGGAAGTGCGCTGTTCCATCTGCGGCCGTGCCGACACGCTCGAGAAGTGGGAGGCAGAACACGAGCGCCAGCGCCAGGGCAGCGGGCCGTACGTCTGCGAGGCCTGCCAGCGACGGGTGCAGCAGGAGTCGCTGCAGGCGACGAAGCTGCAAAAGCCGCTCTAGCGCGTCGCGCCATACACGATCAACACCACTCCACTGAAGATCATGGCGAGCCTCGCCCACGATACCGAACCGCTCTGGGCGAGGCCCCAGATCCCGATTGCCGAGACGATCACGAAGAGTGTCGGGCCGAATAGGCCAAGCGCTGCGTTGATCGAGACAGCTGTAGAGACCCTGCCCGAGCGCAGCATCAGCGTCGCCGCGACGAGTTCCACCGTCGCGGAGAGGTAGCGCAGTGCGGCCATTCCCAGTACTGCCGGATCGCGCATTCATTGCACCCCTTTCCGATCAACGCTATGCGGGGTCGGCCCCGCGCCATGTGGCCCGCTTTGCGAAGGAGGCGATCGTTTGCAGAAGACTCGTTACATCGACATCCGCACCGCCGTGCCAGGCCCCAAGAGCCTAGAGGTGCACCGCCGCATCAGCGCCGCAACGCCCCGCGCGGTGTCCGTGTCCCTGCCTGTCGTGGAGCGCGCCGAGGGCGCTCTGATCACCGACATCGACGGGAACACCTTCATCGACCTCACGGGCGGCGTCGGAGTGCAGAACGTCGGCCACCGCAACCCGCGTGTCATCGCCGCGCTGGAAGAGCAGCTGAGGCACTTCCTGCACACCGACTTCACGAACGTCCCCTACGAGAGCTACGTCCGACTCGCGGAGCGTCTGAACCGCACCTTCCCGGGCGGCGGCGACGTCTGCAGCATTTTCTTCAACTCCGGAGCCGAGGCGGTCGAGAACGCGGTCAAGATCGCTCGCGTGGCCACGGGACGCAAAGGCATCATCACGTTCGAAGGCGCCTTCCACGGGCGCACGCTGATGGCGATGACCCTGACGAGCAAGGTCCACCCGTACAAGGCGGGCATGGGCCCCTACGCACCGGAGGTCTATCGCGTGCCGTTCCCGTACAGCTACCGCTGCGATATGGCCCAGGGTCCTGACCACGTCTGCGACGAGCGCTGCTACAGCAGCATCGAGCGCGCGCTCCTGACACAGGTCGCTCCCGAGGACGTCGCCGCCGTGATCGTGGAACCTGTGCAGGGCGAGGGTGGCTTTGTCGTGCCGCCGCAGACCTTCCTGCCGTGGCTGCGCCGCTTTACGGAGAAGCACGGCATCCTGCTGATCGTCGACGAGGTGCAGACCGGCTTCGGCCGCACGGGACGGTTCTGGGCCACTGAACACTCCGGTATCCGCCCCGACCTCCTGACGATGGCAAAGTCAATCGCAAACGGCGTGCCGCTTTCGGGCGTGATGGGCCGGCGCGAGGTGATGGACGCACCGGGTCCTTCCCAGATCGGCGGCACCTACGTCGGGAATCCGCTGGCCACAGCCGCAGGCAACGCCGTGATGGATGCCTTCGATCAGGACGGCATCCTCGAGATGGCAGTGAAGCAGGCCGAGCAGATCCGCGTCCGGCTCGAGGATGCAAAGCGCCAGAGCCCGTACGTTGGCGAAGTTCGCGGCCTGGGCTCCATGCTCGCGGTCGAGCTCGTGAAGGACCGCGAGACGAAGACTCCCAACCCTGAGTTGACGCAGCGCGTCGTGCAACGGGCCATGGAACGCGGTGTGCTGGTGCTCACCGCCGGCATCTACGGCAACGTGTTCCGCTTTCTGCAACCTCTCACGACGCCGCCCGAGATCATCGACGAGGCCCTGGACGTCGTGATCGCGAGCCTTCTCGAAGGGTGAACCGCTCCCCCTTGGAGGCGCTGCTGGCCCTGGGCGAGGCGATGCTCGCCGCAGGCGCAGAGCCCTACCGTACGGAGGAGGCCATCGAGCGGGCGGGCAACGGCTTCGGTTGCAGCGCCGTGCACGCCTTTGTCACACCACCGGGCCTCTTTATCACCGTGCAGAGCGCGGGCGCAATGGACACCGGCGTACGCCGGGTCCGCGCCCGCGCTCTCGACGTCGCTCGCATCACCAGCCTGAATGCGCTTGCCCGCGCCGCGGAGCGGGGCAGCCTGAGCCCAGGCGAGTGCATGCAGGCGATCGAGGGCCTGCGCCAGCGCGTCACCGACTACGGTGCCCCGCTGGAGCTCGTGGCCGGTGCGGTCGCGAGCGCCGCGTATGCCTGGTTCATCGGCGCAACTGCGCCGGAGGCTGGCCTTGCGGCACTTGCTGGGGCCTTCACCGTCGTCCTGCGCCGCCGGAGCGCCGAACGCTTCGCAGAGCGGTTCTTCAACCTAGCGCTCGCGGGCTTCAGCGTCGCGCTGGTGGGACTTGCTGCAGCCCTCCTCTGGCACCTGCGGTCCGGCGTGATCGCCGCAGGCGGTCTGATCGTACTCGTGCCCGGCCTCGCCGTCAGCGGCGTCCTCAGAGACCTCCTGGCGGGCGATCTGCTGTCGGCAGGCGCCGGCGGTCTGGAGGCGGCGACGTCGGCAGCCGCCCTCGCGTCGGGAGCTGCTCTTGCGGTCGGTCTCGGCCTGAGCCTGGGGTGGGCGCGATGATCCTGCCGAGTGCAGCCCTGGCGGGCGCTGCCGGTGCACTCGCGTTTGCCGTGCTGATCCGGGTGCCGAAGACCGAGCTGCCGCTTTCTGCGCTCACGGGCCTCGTCTCGGGCGGCGTCTTCGCAGGCGCCGCGGTCCTCGGTCTGGGGCAGGTCTCCCAGGTGTTCCTGGCTGCCGTTGCGACAGCCGCGCTGAGCGAGGGACTGGCGCGCTGGCGCCGTGTTCCCGCGACCGTATACGTCATGCCCGGCCTGATTCCACTCGTCCCTGGTCTCTTGGCGTACCGCACGATGTACGATCTGGTGCAAGGGCAATTCGTCCAAGGAGCTGCCACGGGTCTCGAGACGCTCTTCTGGGCGGGGGCAATCGGCGTCGGCATCGCGCTCGTCCTGACGCTCTTGCGCATGGTCTCGCCGCCGCCTTCCGGCAGGTCCAGGAGCGGGTAGGGTCGAATCACCGCCTTCACAAGGGAGGAAGGGCCCTCTAAGGCCGTCTACACTGCACAGTTCGCTCTGGACACACCTCGGACCGGCCGGCCTTGCGTTCGCGATGATCCTCGAAAGCGCAGGCATTCCGGTGCCGTCAGAGATCATCCTTCCCGTACTCGGGGTACTCGTGGGCCGCGGCGCAATCGGCTTCTGGCCGGCGGTGCTCCTGATGGCGCTCATGCAGACGCTTGGAAGCTGGGTCGGCTACGCCATCGGCTACTACGGCGGGCGGCCGCTCGCCCTGCGCTTCGGGCGTTACGTCATGCTTGACGAGCGGTCCCTCTCGCATGCCGAGAAGTGGTTCGACCGTTACGGACCGACGGCCGTCTTCTTCGGACGGTTTCTGCCAGTGCTGCGCACCTTCATCTCGTGGCCGGCCGGGTTCGCCCGGATGGGCGGCCTGCGCTTTACCGTCTACACATTCCTCGGAGCGATCCCCTGGACGGCGGCGCTGATCGACATCGGCGTCTGGCTGGGTCCGCGCCTGCCGCGGATCGAGCCGGTGCTCTCGCACTACAACCTCCTCCTGGGGGCGCTCGTTTTTGTCGCGGTGGCCCTGTTCTTCGTCCTGCGGTCTCGGCGGCGGCATTGATCCATCGCAGGACGCATGCTACCCTTGCGATACTCTTTCCAGGCGATTGATCCTGCCGTGGCCGCGGGGCCGCGCACGGAGGGGACGACGGTGCTGCGCATCACGATCGACGGTCCGGCTGGCGCTGGAAAATCCACAGTCGCGCGGGAGTTGGCTCAGCTCCTCGGCTATACCTACCTCGACACCGGAGCGATGTACCGCGCCTTGGCGCTTAGCGCACTGCGCGAGGGCGTCGACTCCGGGGATGAACCTGCGCTTGCAGCGCTCTTGTCGCGTCTGGACCTGCGTTTCGAACGCGGCCGCATCCGGCTTGGCGACGAGGATGTGGCGGACGAGATCCGCGCACCGGCCGTCGACCGCATCGTGAGCCTCGTCGCCGCACATCCGCGTGTGCGTGAAGCGTTCGTCGCACGCCAGCGCGCCTTGGCGGGAGACGGGGGAGTCGTCGTGGACGGCCGCGACGCCGGAACGGTCGTGCTACCCGATGCCGAATGCAAGTTCTTCCTCACCGCATCGCTCGATGCCCGGGCCGACCGCCGCCATCGCGAACTGCTCTCGCAGGGTCTGCGCGTCTCGATCGACGAGGTGCGGCGTGAGATGGCGGAGCGGGACGCGCTCGACGAAATGCGGTCCGTAGGCGCCCTGCGCGTGCCCGAAGGCGCCCTCCTTGTGGACACGACCGGACTGTCCGTCGTCGAAGTCGTTCGGCACTTGGCGGAGTACTGTCGGGTCAGGGGGGCGTAGCGTGCAGCGCGACGTTTACAATCCCGGTCTCTACCGCTTTTTGCGTGCGATCGTGCGACTCGGGCTGCGCCTGCTGTGGCGGGTTCGGGTCGAAGGACTCGAGAGGGTGCCAGAAACGGGCGCGGTGCTGCTTTGCATCAACCACATCAGTGCGATCGATCCGCCGGCCGTCGGTGCGGTCATGCGGCGAGAGGTGCGCTTCATGGCCAAGATCGAGTTGTTCTCCTACCTGGGCTGGCTGTTGCCGCGCATCGGCACGTATCCTGTCAACCGCGACGTGCGAGACTCGCGCGCTGTCCGCCAGACCCTGCGCCTCGCGCAGCAGGGTGCGGTGATCGGTCTCTTTCCGGAAGGTCACCGCCAGCGGCCGGGCGTCCTCGGACAGCCGAGGCCCGGCGCGGGATCCCTGATCGGCCACGTTCGGGCCGCTGTGGTTCCGGTCGCGGTGCGCGGTCCCTGGCGCCCGTTCCGCCGCGTCGTGATCCGCTTCGGCGACCCGGTGGACCTGCGCCACAGCCAGGATCCAGCGCAGGATGTGATGCTCGCAATCGGCCGACTGTACTACGCCCCGGAGGAGATCGGCACGGGGCTCCCCTGGGCGGAGTCCGATTGACAGTCGCCGCGGGCCTCCGCTATGCTGAGAAGGCTAGCCCCCGGAGGCATCGGGGATCACCGTCCGTTAAGGCGGTCGATTCAACAACAGGTGAAGAGTCCGAAGGACAGCGGGCCGCAGGGCCCGTCATCTGTTGTTGACGGAGCGTTCGGCAGGGAATGCCAGCGTTCAACAAAGGAGGTCATCGCGTGGAGGACCATCTGCACCCGGACCTTGACCAGCAGGCAGAAGGCGCCGCGGAGGAGCCGCAGAACACTGCGGAGCCGCAGGCGGAACCGAACCCGAGCGAGCCGGTCGAATCGGCTGCACCAGCCGAACCGGTCGCGGCGGAGGAATCGGCCGAAGCCGCAGAGCCAACCGCAGCGGGGCAGGGTACGGAGGAGCGCGTCGATTACAGCGAAGGCGTGGCGCGACCGCGTCCCGGCGACATCATGCATGGTCGGATCGTTCAAATCGCGGACGACCACGTGCTTGTAGACGTCGGGTACAAGTCGGAGGGCGTCATCCCGCTGAGCGAGCTCACCTACCGCAAGATCGGTTCCGCCGCCGAGGCCGCCGAACTCGATGCAGAGATCGACGCCATGGTGCTCTCGGTAGACGGCGAGGAAGGCTCGCTGCGCCTCTCGAAGCGGCGCGCCGACGAGGCCGAGGCATGGAATGAACTGAAGGACGCATACGAAGCAGGCACCGTGATCGAGGCTCCGATCGTCGAGGCGGTCAAGGGCGGTCTTGTGTCGGACATCGGGGCCCGCGGCTTCATCCCCGCGTCTCAGGTGGAGCGCGGCTACGCGCAGGATCTGGAGCCGTACGTCGGTCAGACGCTGCGCGTGAAGATCATCGAACTGGACCGGGCAAAGCACCGCGTCATCCTCTCGCGCAAGGTCGTGCTGGAGGAGGAGCGCAAGCAGAACCGCGAGCGCATCTGGTCCGGGATCGAGGAGGAGCAGGTGCTGCACGGGACCGTGAAGTCCCTCACCGACTTCGGCGCCTTCATCGATCTCGGTGGCGTAGACGGCCTTCTGCACGTGTCGGAGATGTCCTGGGGACGCATCCAGCACCCGTCCGAGGTGCTGCACGAGGGCCAGGAGATCGACGTCAAGGTGCTGCGCCTCGATCGTGAGCGCGGCCGCATCTCTCTTGGCTACAAGCAGGTGCTGCCGAATCCCTGGGACAGCGTCGAGGAGCGTTACCCGATCGGATCGATCGTGCGCGGCAAGGTCGTGCGTCTCGCGACGTTCGGCGCCTTCGTCGAACTCGAGCCTGGCATCGACGGCCTCGTGCACATCTCTCAGCTTGCAGACCATCACGTCACGCGACCTGGCGAAGTCGTGTCGGTCGGCGAGGAGGTCGAGGTCAAGATACTGCGCGTCGACCCTGCCGAGCGACGCGTCTCCTTGAGCCTGCGCGACGCCGGCGGCTATCAGTCGCAGAAGCGCGAACCCTACCAGGAGGGCAGCACGGCCCCCGAGGGCGACGGTGCAACGATCGGCGACCTCGTCGGCGACGACTTCAAGGACCTGCTCGAGTAGGACGCAGTGCGGGGCGGACGGCCGGATGGCCCGACGCCCCGTTTGCATGTTTGCAACCGCCCGCGCCGATGCTAGGCGCGGGTGATTTCTATTGCCAGTCGGATCAGTGCTTCTGACAAGTGGTTGGCTGCTCCTCGCAGGCGGCCATGGCCCGCTCCGGCCGGCCGCACGGAGATTGGTGCTCGTTTGGCTCGGAGCGGTCATCACAGCGCATCTTGCGGCACTTTGGATCCCCTCGTCGCTGAACTGGGCCTACGGGCTGCTGTGCGGCGGCGGGCTCCTGCTGGCGACGCCGTCCAGCCTGCGTCCGCTTAGCCTATCTGCCTTGTCCGCCGCGCTTGCGACCGTCCTCTTCGTCTGGCCGGGAGCGTTCGAGAACGCGGTAGACCCGCTGCTCGCAACGGGCGTCGCCGCCGCGGTCGCGGCCGTCCTATTGGCGCCCTCCGGCGCCGAGACCGGGGTCGCGGTCCTCGCAGCCGCTCTGGGCGGCTTGATTCTCCGCTCCAGCGTCGGGGAACTGGCTGCGCCGCCTCCGAACCTTGAGACGAGCTACCAGTTGGTCGGCATCGCGCTAATCACCGGGTATGCCCTTGCCGCACTGCGCCGACGCCTCGTCCCGCGTCTATGGGGAGGTGCAGCGCATGTCTAGCGGATCTTCGCCACCGATCCACTGGATCCCGATCGGTCTCGGCATTGCCGCTGGCTTCCTGGCGCGCCTTCTGGCGCTGCGCTCCGACTACAGGCATTACCCCGGCTATCCGGCGGGCTACGTCAGCCACGTCACCCTCGGATTCCTCTCCGCCGTGATCGGCGCCGTCTTCTTCCCGGCCCTCGCGGCGAAGGAGTATACCGCCGCGACGTTCCTCGTGCTTGCGGCCACCAACTTCACGGGCGTGCGCAAGGTCGAGGTGTCGAAGCTGCAGGCGCTCGACAGCTTCACGCTCGTGCAGCGCGGCGCGGGGTACATCCAAGGCATTGCGCAGGCCTTCGAGGAGCGCAACTACATCGCCATGGGGGTGGCGGTCCTCACCTCCATCGCCGCACAGGTGGTCGACATGTACTTCGGCCATCTCTGGGGCGCCGCGGCCGCTGTCGCCGTCGCGGCGGTCGCCATCACACTCGGCCTCGTCCTGAAGAGCGGTCCCAATTTGGGAAACGAGGTCGATGCGCGGATCGGCAAGCTGCATTTCGAGAAGGGCTCCCTGCTGTACGTCGACGACGTCATGCTGATGGAGGTCGGACTCCCCAAAGCGCGCAAGCGCTGGCTCGACGAGGGCGTCGGCGTGATCATCATCCCGAAGACGCGCCGCGGGGCTGCTGTTCTCTGGGACCTCTCGCAGCGCCAGGCGATCGCGCAGTCGGTCTCCTCGATCGTCGGCACACGCAGCGACATCGGCTACCCGGAACGCACACCGCTCTGCCGGATGGACCTGCCCACAGGCCACGGCAGTGCCGGGTTCGCCATTATTCCGGTGGCGCGGGACCCTAGTCGCGTCCTCGAGGCAGTGCGGCGCACTCCGGTCCTCGAGAACGCGAAGACCCATGCTGTGCACGACCCCGCCCTGGAGTCCTGGGAAGACGAGCATCACATCGAGGAAGGGAGATAGGCGCGCTTGTCTGGCATCCCCACCACGAGATCCGTCTTCGCCATCGTCACGCTGAAGAGTCCGCAGGAGGTGCAGGGCGGCATGGCACCGGTCTTCTACGTGAAGAACCAAGAGGAGCAGGAGCACATCGCCATGTGGATTTCCCGCATCACCTCGGTCGCGGTGCACGATCTGCAGGACGGAACGTGGCTACTTATGCCGATCTAGGGGGATTCTGCCGCGTCGAAGCGAATGTCTAATACCATGACGCAAGAGATACCCGTCGTAGCGATCGTCGGCCGACCGAACGTCGGCAAATCGTCCCTTCTGAATCGCCTCGTGGAGCGGCAGGTCTCGATCGTCGATGACCGTCCCGGGGTTACCCGGGACAGGATCTACGCACCGTGCACCTGGAACGGCCGGGATTTTCTCGTGGTCGATACGGGCGGCCTCTCCGACGAAGATCCCTTCTGGCGGAACATCGCTACCCAGGTGGAGCAGGCGATCCGCGAGGCGGATCTGATCCTCTTCGTCGTCGATGCGCGTGAACCGCTCACGCACGACGACGAGCTGATCGCTGAACGGATGCGCCGGATCGGCAAGCCCGTCCTGCTCGTCGCCAACAAGGCGGAGCGCCGCAGCCTCGACACCACGGACATCTTCCGCCTCGGCATCGGCGAACCGCAGTTCGTATCGGCCATTCATGGCCACGGCACAGGCGACCTCCTCGACGCGATCGTCGAACGCCTGCAGGCGCCTTCTGCGCAGGAGGCCGAACCCAAGGCCGCAGAGGAGGATCCGTTGCGCGTTGCCATCGTGGGCAGGCCGAATGCCGGCAAGTCGACGCTGGTGAACCAGGTGCTCGGCCAAGGCCGCATGCTCGTATCCGAAGTGCCCGGCACGACCACGGACGCCGTCGATGTGGAGGTCGAGCGCGCCGGCAGAAAGTACGTACTGGTGGACACCGCGGGCCTGCGTCGCCCCGCCCGCGTCCGAGAAGGAGAACGGCTGGAGGATCTCGCGGGCAAGCACGCGCGCAGGGCCGTGAAGCGGTCCGACGTCGCCGTGCTGTTGCTGGACGCGGACGAGGGCCTCACGGAACAGGACAAGCGGATCGTGAAACTCTGCAGCGAGGCAGAGGTCGGATTTGTGATCGGCGTGAACAAATGGGATCAGCGGCGGCGCGGCGAGAAGGAGGCGCAAGAACTCCAGCTTTCGCTGCGCAACGCCCTTCCCGCCGCCGACTACGCCCCGATCGTCTTCCTCTCCGCCAAGACTGGCTTGCACGTAGATCGCCTGTTCCAGGAGATCTCGATCGTTGCCGCAGAGCAGTCCATCCGCATCCCGACGGCCCAGATCAACCGGGAGATCGACGAGGCGCTCTACCAGCAGCCGCCGCCGTCGGTGAAGGGCCGCCAGCTCAAGGTGCTCTACGCGACGCAGGTCGGGCGGCGCCCACCGCACTTCATCCTGTTCGTCAACGACCCGGATCTCTGCCACTTCTCCTACCAGCGCTACATCGAGAACCGGCTGCGCCAGGCGTTCGCGCTGCGTTGGACGCCCGTGCGGCTCACGCTGCGCCGACGGGAGGGAAGGCCTCGTTGATGTGGCTCCTATCACCCGCGATCGGCTACCTGCTGGGATCGGTTCCATTCGGAGTGCTCGCAAGCCGCTTCGCGGGTCGCGACATCCTGAAGGAAGGCTCTGGCAACCCCGGTGCCACCAATGCACTGCGCCTGCTTGGCCCGGGGTGGGCGGCCGCCGTGCTCCTGGGGGACGCGCTGAAGGCTGTGCTCGCGGCCTACATCGGCCTGCGTCTGGGAGGCGTACTCGGCAGCGCGCTCGGCGGCTCTCTCGCGGCGGTCGGACACGCGTACTCGGTCTTCCTGCGCGGACGCGGCGGCAAGGTCGTCGCCGTATCGCTCGGACTGCTTGCCTTCTGGGATTGGCGTGTACTGATTCCCGCAGTGGTCGTGTTCCTGATCGTCGTCGCCCTGACTCGGCTCGTCGCCCTGGGGTCGCTCGTGGGAGCGCTTGCCGCAGCAGTAGCGGCCAGCATCTGGCCCCTTCCGGTGGCGGTGCGCATCTCCATCTACTTCCTCTTCCTGCTGATCGTCTGGCGCCACCGCCCGAACATCGCGCGCATCGCGAAGGGCCAGGAGCACCGTCTGGGGCAGCGCGGATGAAGGTAGCGGTGCTCGGCGCCGGCGGTTTCGGCACCGCCCTCGCCGCCATGCTCGCGCGCCGCGGCCATCACGTGTCCCTCTGGTGCAGGCGCGCCGAGCAGGCGTTTGCCCTCTTGGCCGATGGCGAGAATGCGACCTATCTGCCTGGCGTACCGCTTCCTAGCGGTGTGCAGCCGACGGCGTCGATGGAGGAGGCGCTGTCAGGTGCGCACGCCCTGCTCTTCGCCGTACCTTCGCAGGCGATGCGTGCGACACTCGAACGCGTTTGGGACGCCGGCGGCGCGCCGCCGCTCGCCATCTGCACTGCGAAGGGACTGGAGCTTTCGACGCTTCGGCGCATGTCGGAGGTGGCCGCGGAATTCGCGGTGGACACAGTCCAGTTGTCCGGACCCAGCCACGCCGAGGAGCTCGGGCGCGACGGCGTCACCGTGGTCGTCGCGGCGCACCCCCTGGCAGACAAGCGACAGGCGGCCCAGGACCTCCTGGGCGGAGCCACCCTGCGCACCTACGGCTCTCCGGACCGCATCGGCGTTGAATTGGGCGGTGCGCTGAAGAACGTGCTGGCGCTTGCCTCGGGAGTTAGCGAGGGGCTCGGATTCGGCGACAACCTGCGCGCCGCTCTGCTGACGCGCGGCCTCGCGGAGATCACCCGACTAGGGGTCGCCCTCGGGGCCGAACCTGCGACGTTTTCAGGCCTTGCCGGCCTTGGGGACCTGCTTGCAACGGTGATCAGCCCGCACAGCCGCAACCGCCGGGCAGGGATCGCCCTTGGCAAAGGCACACCGCTCAAGGACGTCCTGGCGGGTACGCCGATGGTGATCGAAGGCGTGCCCGCAACGCAGGCTGCGCTGGCGCTGTCGAGGCGCGTCGGCGCGGAACTTCCGATCGCCGCAGCGCTCTCCCGACTGCTCTTCGAAGGCGCGGATCCCGCCATGGAAGTCGCAGCGCTGCTCCAGCGCGCATTCAAGGAGGAAGAGCGCTGGCGCGATTGACGCCATCCGATCTGCGCCGCCAATCATAGTGGCGGGCTCCCCTCATATGATGAACCGTCCACGTCCGGGACGCCGATAGGCCGCGCCTTTGTCGGCGCGGGATGGCGCCGGCAGGCACGGGAGGGGTAGGGGTGGAGCAGTTCGACATCTTGCAGGATGTCGCGGAGCGGACGGGGGGCGACATCTATATTGGCGTCGTCGGCCCGGTCCGCAGCGGCAAGTCGACCCTGATCCGTCGCATCATGGAGCTCATGGTCCTGCCGAACATCGTTGACCCGAACGATCGCGATCGTGCGCGCGACGCGATGCCGCAAGGCGGCACAGGCCGGCAGGTCATGACCACGGAACCAAAGTTCATCCCCGACGAGGGGGTGGAAGTTGAACTGCACGAAGGCGTCCACTGCCGCATCCGGCTGGTCGATTGCGTCGGCTACGCCGTCGAAGGAGCGATCGGCTACACCGAGGACGAGTCGCCTCGCATGGTCGACACACCGTGGTTCGATCACCCGGTTCCGTTCGAAGAAGCGGCGGCCGTCGGTACGCGCAAGGTCATCTCGGAGCACTCCACGATCGGCATCGTCGTCGCGACCGACGGCAGCGTCACAGGCCTGCCGCGCAACGCCTACGAGCCCGCCGAGCAGCAGGTGGTCCAGGAGCTCGAGGATCTTGGCAAACCGTTCGCCATTGTGCTCAATTCCGCCACGCCGTACGCGCAGTCGACTCTGGACCTGGCGCACGAGCTCGAGGACCGCTACGACGTTCCGGTGCTTCCGCTCTCGGCGCAGGACCTGACCATGGAAGACCTGCAGGTCCTCCTTGAGCAGCTGCTCTACGAGTTCCCCGTGCGCGAGGTGGGCATCGAGCTGCCCGGCTGGGTCGAAGAACTGGAACCTGGCTATGCGCTTCGCGACCGCTTTGAGGAGGCCGTGCGCGAGGCGCAAAGCAGCGTCACCCGCGTGCGCGACGTCGACCGCGCGGTGGATGCGCTAGCCGCCTTCGAACTCGCCGACCGCGTTCAACTCGAGGAACTTGACCTGGGTCAGGGCATCGCCAAGATCACGATGACTGCGGTGCCTGGTCTATTCCACCAGACACTGACCGATCTTTACGGCCAGGACGTCGGCGGCGATCGGGAACTGATGCGCGCGTGGCGCGGAATGGTCATCGCAAAGCGCGCCTACGATCAGATTTCGGAAGCCCTCCTGCAGGTGCGCGAATCGGGCTACGGCCTTGTGCCGCCCCGCATCGAGGAGATGCACTTCGAAGAGCCGGAACTGATCAAGCAAGGCAACCGCTTCGGCGTCCGGCTGCGCGCCAGCGCACCCTCGATCCACATGATCCGTGCAGACATCGAAACCGAAGTCACGCCGATCATCGGTACCGAGCGGCAGAGCGAGGAGCTTGTGCAGTACCTCTTGGAGAAGTTCGAAGACGACCCGAAGAAGATCTGGGAGTCCGACATCTTCGGCAAGTCTCTCCTGGACCTTGTCCGCGAAGGCATCCAAAACAAGCTCGTGCGCATGCCGGAAAACGCGCAGCAGAAATTGCAGGAAACGCTGCAGCGCATCGTCAACGAGGGATCCGGAGG
This sequence comes from Bacillota bacterium, assembly GCA_021793645.1. Classification (GTDB taxonomy): domain Bacteria; phylum Bacillota; class Sulfobacillia; order JAJZYS01; family JAJYTV01; genus JAJYTV01. The sequence goes on along the minus strand of JAJYSJ010000001.1, from coordinate 158,813 downwards.
CTTGATCTGCATCATTATCTAGCCTGCAGCACGCTGCGCGCTTGCGGAGTAGGTCACGGACGGATAACATAGAAGAGTGATCGGGCTGTGGCGCAGTCTGGTAGCGCGCTACCTTGGGGTGGTAGAGGCCGCGGGTTCGAGTCCCGCCAGTCCGACCAGTCTTTCGGTCCGCCTCGGTACTCCGGGGCGGACTTACTTTGTCTGCTGAATGGCGATTCGCCGTATGCCATCGGGCCCGGCCAGCAGCGCTTCTTGCGCCATGCCGAGGAAGTAGCCTGTCGCGACCACGCCCGCAAGGCGCTCCAGGGCCTCTTGCAGGGCGTGGGGGGTGCGCAAGCCCTGCGGAGTGCAGTCTAGGATGAAGTTGCCGTTGTCCGTGCGGTATGGGAGCCCCTGAGCATCCTGTCGCAGTCGCGGCTCGAGGCCGAGGCTCCGGACGCGCCGCGCCGTGTCGACATGCGCGAACGGCAGTACCTCGATCGGCACCGGCAGCCCCGATAGATCCTGCCGCAGTTTGCTCTCCTCCGCGATCAGGACAAAGCGGCGTGCACCGAGCGCGACCAGGCGCTCGCGCGCGAGCGCGCCGCCCAGACCCTTCAGGCAGTCCAGCTGCGGCGTCACGACGTCGGCACCGTCGATGGCCAAGTCGAGTGCTCCGACTTCCTCCTCCGGCAGCACGCGGATGCCCGCTTGCCGCGCGATCTGGGCAGTCTCGCGCGAGGCGCAGGCCGCATCGAACTGTAATCCCTGCCGCACCCGCGGTGCGAGCGCGGCGAGCAGCGCCCCTACCGTACGTCCACTGCCGATGCCGAGCCGCATGCCCGGTAGGACGAGTTCCGCCGCAGCGGCACCGACCGCGGTCAAAAGCGCCTCGTGCACTCGCGCATCCTCACCTTTCACGTCCCTGTCGTACCTCGGAACTTACACCATCGCAAGGAGTTTCACCCTAAAACCCCGAACCAATGGCGCCAGCCCTCGGGCTGAGGTCCGATCGCCCTTGCAGGCCTGGGCCACATGGGCGAGCTCCTTCGGATCCTTGGACCCTGCCCGCCGGGGGGGCCGAATTTTTATCGTTCTTGGAAGAGGTGGTGTCGGTGTACATAGGCGTACCCCGGGAAACGAAACCCGGCGAGCGCCGCGTCGCTCTCGTTCCGGAGACGGTCGCGCAGCTCGTAGCCAAGGGTCACACGGTCGGCATCGAGTCGGGAGCCGGCGTTGCGGCACAGCTACCGGATGCGCTCTACGCTGCTTCGGGTGCGCAGATCCTGCCAGATGGGCCCAGTGTCTATGAAAAGGCTGATATCGTGCTGAAGGTCCGTGCGCCGCAGGAGGCGGAAGTTCCGCTCCTGCGACCCGGTAGCGTACTCATCGCCCAGATGATGCCCCTGCTCGAACCGGAGATCGCTGATCTCGTCGCGAAGAGCGGCGCCCACAGCTTCAGCATGGACCTGATGCCGCGCATCACGCGCGCGCAGAGCATGGACGTCCTCTCCTCGATGAGCACCGTGTCGGGTTACAGGGCAGTGCTGCAAGGTGCACTGCTCGCGGAGCGGTTCTTCCCGATGCTGATGACGGCGGCCGGCACGATCGCGCCAGGCAAGGTCCTGATTCTCGGCGCAGGCGTCGCAGGACTGCAGGCCATCGCCACGGCACGCCGCCTTGGCGGCGTCGTCCAGGCGTTCGACGTGCGTCCGGCCTCGCGCGAGCAAGTCGAGAGCCTGGGTGCGAGCTTCCTCAGCCTGCCCGTCAGCGACGGGGAAGGCGAGGGAGGCTACGCGCGCGCGATGGCGGAGGATGAGGAGGAGCGCGAGCGTCAGGCGCTCGCGGAGCCCGTGAAGAAGGCAGACGTCGTCATTTCCACCGCGATGGTCCCGGGTCGCCGCGCCCCTGTGCTCATGAACCGCGAGATGGTCGACTCGATGCACCCCGGTGCCGTGATCGTCGACCTTGCGGCGGAAACCGGCGGCAACTGCGAACTGACGCAGCCGGGCGAGATCGTCGTCACTGATGGCGGCGTGATCATCGACGGAACCCTCAACGTGCCGTCCAGGATGCCGCTGCCCGCGAGCCAGCTGTTCTCCCGCAACCTCGTGACCTTCTTGAACCACGCCTTCTCGGCGTGGATCGGCGATACGACCACTGCGGCGGAGCTGGGCCCTTTGCCGGAAGGCGACGAGATCCTGCGTTCCACCTGCGTCACCTCCGACGGCCAAGTGGTGCACACGGCGACGCGCGAACGACTGGCTGCCGTCGAGAAGTAGGCAGTAGGCAGTAGGCCTTCAATCTGATTCCCCGAGCAAGTGAGGTGCCGTCCACGTGCATGCGAACCTCCTGCAGGAGCTATTCTCGTTCGTACTCGCCGTTTTCGTTGGCTGGTCGCTGATCACGAAGATCCCTCCTGTGCTGCACACCCCGCTGATGTCCGCGACCAACGCCATCCACGGCGTACTCGTCGTCGGTTCCCTGATCGTCATCGTCGCCGCTGTTGGCACGTCCCAGCTGATCGTCGCGGCGCTCGCCGTCCTTCTTGCCACGCTCAACGTCGTGGGCGGCTTCGTCGTCACCGACCGCATGCTCGAAATGTTCCGCAAGAGTCCGAACGAGAAGGGACAGGCAGCCAAATGACCAGCCTTCGCGAAGCGGCGTACATGGTCGCCGCCATCCTCTTCATCGTCGGGGTCATGCGTCTGCGCAATCCCGCTACAGCGCGCTCCGGCAACCTGATCGCCGCGGCGGGCATGGTGATCGCCGTCGCCTTCACCATGATCGGTGCGTCGATCAGCAATGTCCTCCTCCTGATTGCCATGGTCGTCGTCGGCGCTGTGATCGGCACCTACTCCGCACGGGCCGTCAAGATGACCGCGATGCCCCAGATGGTCGCGGTGTTCAACGGGATGGGCGGCGGCGCCGCGGCACTGATCGCCCTGTCGGAAGCGCTCCACGCGATCTCCCACGGAAGCTACCCCGGCCTCGCGGAGGCCGTGCCTGGCCTCTTCGACATGCTCGTCGGGTCGATCTCCTTTGCAGGCAGCCTCATCGCCTTCATGAAGCTGCAGGAGTGGATCACCGGCCGGGCCACCGCCTTCAAGGGCCAGAACATCGTCAACGCCGTGATCCTGATCCTGCTCGTCGTACTCGCGGTGTCGGTGCCGATCGCGCCCCAAGGGGACCGGCTCCTGCTCGACTGGATCCTGATCGTCGGCTCGCTGATCCTCGGCGTCTCGTTCGTCATGCCCGTCGGCGGCGCCGACATGCCGGTGATCATCGCCCTGCTGAACGCCTTCACCGGCATCGCGGCCGCCGCCGCAGGCTTCGTGCTGCAGAACGACGTGCTGATCGTCGCAGGAGCCCTCGTCGGCTCCTCTGGCACGATCCTCACCTTGATCATGAGCCGTGCGATGAACCGCTCGATCTTCAACGTGCTCTTCTCCGCCTTCGGCTCCAAGGTGACGGCCAAGGGCGCCTCGGAGCGCGGGGAGGTCCACCCCACGAACGCCGAGGAAGTGGGAATGCTCTGCGCCTACGCGCAGCGCGTCGTCATCGTCCCCGGCTATGGCCTCGCCGTTGCCCGCGCCCAGCAGGAATGCAAGGACCTGATGGATGCCCTGGTCGCCCGCGGCGTCGACGTGCGCTTCGCAATCCATCCGGTCGCCGGGCGCATGCCAGGTCACATGAACGTGCTGCTCGCCGAGGCGAACGTGCCCTACGACCGCCTCTACGACATGGACGACATCAACCCGGAGTTCCAGCGCACCGACGTGGTGCTGATCATCGGCGCAAACGACGTCGTCAACCCGGACGCGCGCGAAAATCCTGGCAGTCCGATCTACGGCATGCCGATCCTCAACGTCGACCAAGCGAAGATGGTCATCGTGAACAAGCGGTCGATGGCGGCCGGCTTTGCCGGCATCGACAACCCCTTGTTCTTCATGCCCAACACGATGATGTACTTCGGCGATGCCAAGGGAGCCCTCCAGGCTCTCCTGCAGGCGCTGAAGGAAGCTGCCTGATCGTTTCTTCGAAGGGGAGAGTGGTCCAACATGGCGAGCGAACATGTCGCTCGAGCCTCCGCATCGGCGGATCCCATGGCGGCGCTCGTCCTAGAGCTCCATCCGGCGCTCAAGGACTCGGAAATACCCTACGAGGCGGAGCGTTGTCTTTTCTGCGGCAGTGAGACAGCCAAAGCCCCCTGCACCGTCGCCTGTCCCGCGGGCATCGACGTTCCCGGCTTCATCCAAAGCCTCGCGCACGGGGAAGCAGACCGCGCGGCCGCACTGATCTTCGCCGAGAATCCGCTCGGCGGCAGCTGCGCCCGCGTCTGTCCGACGGAAGTCCTCTGCGAAGCTGCCTGTGTCCTGGAGCGAGAGGGACGGCGACCCGTCTCGATCGCGCGACTGCAGCGCGCCGCAACCGACCTGGCCCTGCGCAATCCCGAAACGAGCGTGCCTGTGCACCTGCCGCATAACGGACTGCGGGTCGCCGTCGTCGGAGCGGGCCCCGCCGGCATGGCCTGCGCAGCCACCCTGGCGCCGCTCGGCTACGCCGTGACGATCTACGACAATCGGCCGGAGGTCGGAGGCCTGGTGCGCTACGCGATCGCGCCCTACCGCCAGGTCCGCGAGCCCCTCCCGCAGGAGGCGGACCGCCTGCGGCAAATGGGCGTCCGGTTCCAGCTCTCGACTCCCGTCGAGACGGCCGAAGGCCTCTCACTCCTGGAACGGGAGTTCGACGCCGTCTTCCTCGGCATCGGCCTTGGCGAGGACGCTGACGTGCACTACCCGGGCGACGACCTGCCAGGCGTCTACGAGTCCCTGCCGTTCATCGAGGCCCTGAAGGAGGGAAGACCCCTCCCGGTAGGGCGTCGGGTTGCCGTCGTCGGCGGCGGCAATACGGCGATGGACGTCGCCCGCGAGACGCTGCGCCTGGGAGCGGAGGAAGTCGCTGTGCTCTACCGGCGCACCGAGGCCGAGATGCCCGCCTTCCGGCACGAGGTGCTGGAGGCGATGGAGGACGGGGTGCGCTTTCTCTGGCTGACGCTGCCCGTCGAACTGCACGGCCTTGCGCACCTTGAATCGGTGCGCTGTGTGCGCATGGAGCTCGGGGAAGCCGACGAGAGCGGTCGGCGCCGACCCGAGGTCGTGCCAGGCAGCGCGTTCGACCTTCCCGTCGACACACTGGTGAGGGCGGTCGGCCAGCAGTACCGCAAGGGCTTCTTGCAGCTCGTCGAAGGCATCGGCAACCCCGATGCCCGCATCGCCGTCGATACGGAGAGCGGCCAGACTGCAAACCCCAAGTTCTTCGCCGGAGGCGACGCGGTGAACGGAGGCGGCACGGTCGTCGATGCAGTGCGCCACGGCAAGACGGCGGCGTTCGGCATCGATCGGTATCTGCGCAGGCACAGCAGCCCACAGGGAGGGCGCGGGCAATGAAAGAGGAACAGCTCCAGCTCATCCAGCACGACCGCATCCTGACGGTGCAGCGCGACTGGTGCAAGGGATGCAACCTCTGCGTCCAGTCCTGCCCGGCTGGCATCCTTTCACTGGACGATGGCGAACGCGTCATCGTCGAGGACATCTCCCGCTGCATCTTCTGCGGCGTCTGTGCCGCACGCTGCCCGGACTTCGTCTTCACGCTCGCGCGCACTGCGCAGCCGCAAGTGGCGATGGGGGGACCTGCATGAGGCTCATCCAAGGGAACGAGGCGGTCGCCCTCGGTGCCATCGCCGCAGGCTGCGACTTCTACGCCGGGTATCCGATCACGCCGGCCACGGAGATCATGGAGCAGATGGCTCGGATCCTGCCGTCGAGAGGCGGGGTCTTCATCCAGATGGAGGACGAACTCTCCGCTGCCGCCGCCGTGATTGGAGCCGCCTGGGGTGGAGCGCGGGCGATGACCGCAACATCCGGACCAGGGTTTTCGCTGATGCAGGAACACATCGGCTACGCGGCAATGACCCAGACGCCCTGCGTCATCGTCGATTCGCAGCGCGGCGGGCCCTCGACGGGCTTGCCCACCCTGCCTGCGCAGGGCGAGGTCATGCAGGCGCGTTTTGGCAGCCACGGCGACCGCATCGCGATCGTCCTGACGGCATCCTCGGTACGCTCGGCCTACGAGATGACGGCCCGCGCCTTCGAGCTTGCGGAGATCTATCGCCAGCCGATCATCGTGCTCTTGGACGCCGTGCTCTCGCACATGCGCGAGAACGTCGACCTGCCCGAGGTGACGCCGGCCGTCCGGCCCAAGCCGGTGCCGGGCGATGCATTCCAGCCGTTCGGAGACAACCCCTTCGTGCCGTTCGGCGAGGGCTACCGCAGCGTCGTCACGGGCCTCGCCCACGATGAATCCGGCCTTCCCAACACGGCGGGCGGCAAGGCGGCGGAACGCATGATGCGGGCCCTCGAAGACCGCCTGCGGCGCGACGCACGGAAGATCACCCATTACACGACCCACGCGCTCGAGGGAGCGAAGGTCGTGGTTCTCTCCTACGGCATCACCGCCCGCGCCGCGCGCGAGGCCGTGGAGCTGCTGCGCAGTCGGGGAGTACCGGCAGGGCTCCTCGACCTGCAGACGCTCTGGCCTTTCCCGGATTGGCTCGTGCAGGAAATCGCGGCGCAGGCGGACGCCATCCTGGTGCCGGAGCTGAACCTCGGACAACTGGTCATGCCGGTGCAAGCAGCCGCCCAGGGCAGGTGCCGCATCGAACCGCTGGGGCGCGCTGACGGCAACCTGTTCACACCGGAGGAGATCGCGGACGCGGCGCGCAGTCTGCTCGCCGAGAAGGAGGGAGGGGTGCTGCATGGCTAGCGTCGGGCAGGACCTGACGGAGTACCTGCGCCAGGAGATGATGCCGACTGTCTGGTGCCCGGGCTGCGGCCACGGGATCATCGCCCAAGGCATTGCGTCGGCCCTCAAGCAGATCGACGCGGACCTCGATCAGGTGGTCGTGGTCGGAGGAATCGGCTGCTCTGGCCGCACGCCCTTTTACATGAACACGGGTGCGATGCACACGACACACGGGCGTGCGCTCGCATTCGCGACAGGACTGAAGATGGCGCGTCCGAGCCTCACGGTGATCGTCGCGATGGGGGACGGGGACGCGCTGGCGATCGGCGGCAACCACTTCATCCACGCCGCTCGTCGCAACATCGATCTGACGGTTGTCCTCTACAACAACTCCATCTACGGGATGACCGGCGGCCAGGCCGCCCCGACGACTCCGCCAACGTCGCACTCCACGACGACGCCGCTCGGCTCGATCGAGCCCAACTTCGATTCGACCGCCCTCGCCATGGCAGCCGGCGCGACCTTCGTCGCACGCAGCACCACCTTCGACTTCCAGGAGATGCCCCAGCTGATCGCGCGCGCCATCCGCCACCCAGGCTTCAGCATGGTAGAGGTCTTGAGCCAGTGCCCGACCTATTACGGCAGGCTGAACCGGCTTGGCGAAGCGCCCGAGATGCTGCTCTACGAGCGCGACCGGACCATGCCGGTGCCGGACGGCCCGATCCCGGAGATCACGCGCGAGCAGCTTGTCGGCAAGCAGCCGATCGGACTCTTCCGCGAGGAGATCCGCCCGGAGTACACTGAGCGCTACCGCGAACTCTGCCAGATGGCGGGAGGGACGTACGGTGCGTAGCGACCCTTTGCGCATTCGCCTCTCCGGCCGCGGCGGCCAGGGCATCATCCTGGCCGGCACAATGCTCGCGGAGGCTGCGATGCAGGATGGACTCTACGTCGTGCAGACGCAGAGCTACGGTCCGGAGGCACGCCTCGGAGCGTCGAAGTCCGAAGTGGTGGTCGCCTCCAAGGAGATCGCCTTCCCGGAGGTCCTGGTGCCGGACCTCGTGCTGTGCTTCTCGCGCGAGGCCTATCTGAAGTTCGGCAAGCAGGTGTCCCCAGGCGGCGTCGTGCTGCTCGAGGAGTCGATCCTCAAGGACATTCCGGATGCCCAGGGCCAGTTCTTGCCGCTCAGGCGCACGGCGCGCGAGCTCGGCAAGGAACTCGTCCTGAACGTCGTCGGCCTCGGAGCGCTCGTCGCGATCACCCAGGCGGTATCGCGCGAGAGCCTGCGTTCCGCCCTGCGCCACAGGGTCAAGCCGGAGTTCCTCGATCTCAACGTGGATGCGCTCGAAGCCGGCTTTCGCCTGGGCGAATCGGTGCCAAGCCGGGCCTGATGCCAAGTGGCGTGGCGGTCCATGGGGGCCGCCACGCTTTGCGCTGCGCAGGGAATCGCGCTCTGGCCGGAGAATGGGCTTGGCCGGTGGACCGTTCACGGAAGGATGAATTGCATGCCGGAGAGCACTTGGCTAGAGGACCTTGGCCGCTACATCAATCCAGGCATCGCGCGGGCATATAGTTTTCTCGGCGTGCTTTCGCCCGAGGTGCGGGCGGAAGGCGCGTTCGTCTATGATGCCGCCGGCGAGCGCTACACGGACATGGGTGGCGGCTACGGGGTGATGGTGCACGGCTACCTGCACCCCCGCATCGTAGCGCGCGCCAAGGCCCAGCTCGACAAGATCGCGCTGCCCTCGCGCTCCCTGCCGGTTCTGGAACCGATCGCGCTGGCACGTCGCCTGGCGGAGATCACGCCGGGTGCACTGCAGTACAGCTTCTTCTGCAATTCTGGTGCCGAGGCCAACGAGGCCGCACTCAAGTTCGCGCGCGCCCGCACCGGCCGTGCCACCTTCGTCTCGACGCATGGAGCCTTCCACGGCAAGACGTTCGGGGCCCTGTCCGTGAGCGGCCGCGACCTCTACAAGGACCCATTCCGTCCGCTGCTCGCCGACGTGCGCCTCGTGCCGTACGGCGACGCGGACGCCTTGCGCGCGGCGGTCGATGACACCGTGGCGGGCGTGATCCTCGAACCGATCCAGGGCGAGGGCGGCGTGATCGTGCCGCCCGACGGCTACCTGCGTGCAGCCAGAGAGATCTGCGATGCACACGGCGCCATGCTGATCTTCGACGAGGTGCAGTCCGGCATGGGCCGGACGGGCCACTACTTCGCCTGTGAGTACGAGAACGTCGCGCCGGACTTCCTCACGGTTTCGAAGGCGCTCGGGGGCGGCATCATGCCGATCGGAGCCTGTGTCAGCACACCCGATGCCGTGGGCTTCCTCGACGAGATGCCGCTCATTCACACCAGCACCTTCGGAGGTGGGGGAGGCGGCGGTGCGCCCCTTGCGACGGCAGTCGCCTGCGAGGCGATCGACGTGATGCGCGATGAGGACTTCTGCGGGCAGGCGGTCAGCAAGGGTGCCTTCCTCGCGGACGGCCTGCGGAGCATCCAGCGGGAGTTCCCCGAAGTGATCTCCGAAGTACGGGGCCGCGGCCTGATGCTGGGACTCGAAACGGCGCGAGAAGGCGTCGGCGGCATGCTGATGTCAGAGCTCCTGCACCGCAGGGTGCTCGCGCTGTGGACGCTCAACAACGAGCGCGTTCTGCGGATGATTCCGCCGATCGTCATCCCGTTGGAGGCGCTTGAAGAGGTCCTGCGCAACATACGCGAGGCTGCGGCGGAAGTAGCGCTGGTCGCGGCGGATCTGTAAGGAGGAACACCCCTGATGCCATACGTCGAAGTCACACGCGTCGTGAAGGCAAAGCCCTCCGCGGTATTTGCCGCGCTCAGCGACATGGAAGCCTTCCCGCGCTTCATGGAGAACGTCAACGAAGTGAAGGTCCTCAAGCGGGATGGCAACACCACCGAGTCCTCATGGCATGTCACCCTCCAGGGCGCGCCGTTCCGCTGGGTCGAAGCGGACGTCTTTCTGCCTGACGAGGGCAGGATTACCTACCGTCAACTCTCTGGCGACCTGCGCAAGTTCGAGGGCGAGTGGCGCGTCGTGCCGGCAGAGGAAGGCACCAGCGTCACGCTCACGACCGACTTCGAGTTCGGCATGCCGATGATTGCGGGACTGCTAAACCCTGTCGCGAAGCTGATTCTGCGGCGCAACGCGGAACAGATGCTCGAGGCTTTGCAGGCGGATCTGAATGCCGGCTGACCCGGCCGCTGGCGACGCGTCGCCGCGCGTCCCAACGGGCGATCGGGTCGCCTGGGCTCTTGTTCATCCATCCACCTGTGCCTTATGGAACACGTAGCAATTCGACGAGATCGTGCGTGGCTTGGAGCGAAACGGTAGCCAATCTCTTCTCAGTCGTTCTTACGATGACCTTTCGCGGAATTTTCCGGCTGTTTGTTGACAACCTTCCGACATGTCTCTACAATGCAGTCTGATGAGCGCATAGTCAGGGGGTTGATACATGAACGCACTGGGCCGGCATATCCTGGCCGAAGTGTACGGTTGCGACCGGGCGGTTCTTAACGACCCGGAACGGGTCGAGAGAATCCTGGTGGCCGCGGCGCTGGAGTCGGGTGCTGAGGTCCGGGAAGTAGCCTTCCATAAATTCAGCCCCCAAGGCGTCAGCGGTGTGGTGGTCATCTCGGAGTCGCATCTCGCGGTGCACACCTGGCCGGAGCTAGGGTATGCGGCGGTCGATGTGTTCACCTGCGGGGATCGCGTCGAACCGTGGGACGCCTGCAACTATATTGTGGAGCATTTCCGCGCACAGAGTGTAACGGCGACAGAGACGAAGCGCGGCGTCTTCGCCGGAGTGGAAGCAGAGGTCGGCTAGACGAACCAGACAGCGCCCCGGTCGACCGACCGGGGCGCGAAATTTGTCGAGGGGGCACAATCAGGGTATGGAACGCACATTCTTCGCGATCAAACCGGATGGCGTGGGCCGCGGTCTCGTAGGCGAGGTGATCGCACGCCTGGAACGCAAGGGCCTGCGCCTCATCGGCCTGAAGCTGATGCAGGTGACGCCGCAGCTCGCACAGCAGCACTACGCAGCCCACAGCGAAAAGCCCTTCTTTCAAGGGCTCGTCTCGTTCATCACTTCCGGCCCCATCGTGGCTACCGTCTGGGAGGGCCGCGAGGCCGTCAGTGTCGTGCGGGGCCTGATGGGCGCAACGGATCCCGTCAAGTCCGCCCCCGGCACGCTGCGCGGCGACTACGGCCTGAGCATCTCGAGCAACCTCGTGCACGGCTCGGACGGCCCGGAGGCCGCCGAGCGAGAGATCTCCCTCTTCTTCCGGCCCGACGAGCTCGTCGGCGCTTCCCGACCGGAAGAGACCTGGATCTACGCAGGCGAGTAGGGTGCTCGCGATCATCGGCGGCACCGGGGTCTACCAGCTGCCCGGTGCTGATGCCGAAGAGCGCGAGCTGGAGACGCCCTACGGCAAGCTCGGCGTCACCGTGCGCCACCTCCCGAGCGGCATGGACCTGATCTTCGCGGCACGGCACGGCACGGGCCACGCCGTTCCGCCGCACCGTCTGCCCAGCCGGGCTCTGATCTGGGGCCTGCGTGAGATGGGCGTTACGAGCATCCTCTCGACGTCCGCCGTCGGTGCGCTCACGTCGGACATACCGCCGGGAACCCTGGCGCTGCTCGGCGACTTCATGGACTTCACAAAGTCCCGGCCGACCACGTTCTACGATGGTCCAGGCGTCACACACGCCGACGTGACGGAACCCTACTGCCCGACGCTGCGCGTCGCTCTTCGGACGGCTGCGGGGCGGCTCGGCATCCCTCTCTACGATCGGGACGTCGTCTACGTCTGCACGGAAGGCCCCCGCTTCGAGACCCCGAGCGAGATCCGCGCCTACCGAATGCTCGGCGGCGATGTCGTCGGCATGACCCAGGTGCCCGAGGCCGTACTTGCGCGTGAACTCGGCATCCACTACGCCGGCGTCGCCCTCGTGACGAACCTCGCGGCGGGCATCGACGGCAGCCGGCCCTCGCACGGCGAGGTCCTCGACCTGATGGCCAGGAACGGCAAGATCGTTTCGCGCCTTTTGCTGCAGGCTGCGGAGGATATCGGGGAGAATGCCCTATGCGAGCGTTGCCCGAAACCGGAGGGAATGTCTTGAGCGAACTGGGAGCCCGGCGCATCGCCTGGGCCGACGAGCACATGCCGATCCTTGGGCGCCTCGTCAAGGAGCGCGCACCGCAGGCCCCGCTCAGAGGACAGCGCGTCGGCATGGCGCTGCACCTGGAGGCCAAAACGGCGCGGCTCGCGCTTGCGCTGCAGTCGCTGGGAGCCGAGGTGGCGATCGCGGGCTCGAACCCGCTCTCTACACAGGACGCGGTCGCCAGGGCCCTCGCGGAACAGGGGGTCACGGTCCACGCCCGCCACGGTGCGAATGCCGACGAGTACTTCGGCTATCTCGACGCCGTCCTAGCACACAAGCCGACGCTGGTGATCGACGACGGCGGCGACCTTCTGACGCGCCTGCACCTGCGCCAGCCACAACTCCTGGAGAACGTCCGCGGCGCTGCCGAGGAGACCACGACAGGCCTCGTGCGCCTGAGGGCGATGCACGGCGAGGGCGCCCTGCGCGTTCCTGTGATTGCGGTGAACGACGCACAGATGAAGCGCCTCTTCGACAACCGCTTCGGCACCGGCCAGTCGGTCGTCGAAGCGCTGATGGGCTCAACGAACCTGACGATCGCTGGACGCTACGCGCTCGTCGTCGGCTTCGGCCAGTGCGGACGCGGCGTCGCACAGCGTCTGCGCGGCCTCGGCGCACGCGTAGGCGTCGTGGACATCGATCCCGTGAGGATGAACGAGGCGTGGCTTGACGGCTACGAGGTCGGCGCGATGGCCGAACTGGTACCCAAGGCCGACATCGTCGTCACCGTGACCGGCGCGCTGCACGTCGTGCGCAAAGAGCATTTCGAACAGATGCGCGACGGCGTACTGCTCGCGAATGCAGGTCACTTCGACGTCGAGATCGACAAGAACGCGCTGCGGGAAGTGTGCGGGGAGCCGGAGCAGGCTCGTGAGAACGTCGAGCGCTATACGGCGCCCGACGGGCGCCGCTTCTACCTGCTCGGCGAGGGACGCCTTGTGAACCTGGCCGCAGGCGACGGGCACCCGGCCGAGATCATGGATCTCTCCTTCGCGGTGCAGGCTCTCGCACTCCTCCACCTCACCGAGGAGCGCATGGCACCGGGCGTGCATGCTTTCCCGGAAGCTCTGGACCAGGATGTCGCGCGCCTTTCGCTGCAGGCGCGCGGCATCAGCCTCGAGCAGGAAACCGCGGAACAGGCGCGGTACCGCGCTTCCTGGCATGAGGGCACCGCGTGATTCGCCTGACCGGCGCAACCCTCTTGACGCCGGAACAGGAATTTCCCCAGGGCATCCTCTGCATCGAAGGGGAGCGGATCGTCTACGCCGGTTCCGTGCTGGGCGCGCCGCCTGCGGCGCCGGGAGACGAGACAGTAGACCTGCCAGGGCGCGCGATCATTCCGGGCTTCGTCAACGCGCACACGCATCTGGCCATGCAGCTTCTGCGCGGCATCGCCGACGATGTGCCGCTGCAGCCCTGGCTCACCGAGCACATCTGGCCCGTCGAGGACCGCATTGGCGAGGATGACGTGCTGATCGGCACGCGCCTCGCGCTCCTCGAGGCGGTGGCGAGCGGCGTTACCGCCGTCAACGACATGTATATGGCCATGGACCGCGTCGCAGAGGCCATTGGCGAAGCAGGCATCCGCGGGGTGATCACCCAGGGGCTGGTCGGCCATGCCGATCAAGAGCGCCGCAAGCTGAGGACCGGAATCGATCTCTTCGAACGCTGGCAGGGCCAGCTCGGCGGGCGCATCCAGGTTGCCCTCGGGCCGCACGCGCCGTACACCTGCTCGCCGTCGTACCTAAAGGAGGTAGCCCAGGCAGCGAAGGCGCTCGACGCGCGCATCCACATTCATCTTGCGGAGACGCACCAGGAGACGCGGGATCTCGCTGCGGAGGGCCGCACCCCGGCGCATGTGCTGCTGGATTCGCGCCTCTCCGAGCAGCCCGTGATCGCTGCGCACTACGTCGCACCTGCGGAGTCCGACTTCGCGCTGCTCGAAGGGATGCGCATCGGCATCGCGCACTGCCCGATCTCGAACCTGAAGCTCGGCTGCGGCTTCGCTCCCGTTGCACGCTACCGCGCGCACGGCATCCCAGTGGGGCTTGGGTCGGACGGAGCGGCCAGCGCGAACGTCCTCGACCCCTTCCTGAGCATGAAGTCGGCCGCCTGGATCGCGAAGGGCGCCAGCCAGGACCCCACTCAGCTGCCTGCGCGCACGGTGCTGCGCATGGCGACGTACGAAGGTGCCCTGGCGCTCGGCCTTGGGGATGTCGGGCTCCTCGCCGAAGGCTTCAAGGCGGACGTCGTTGTTGTCGACCTGCGTTCTCCGGCCATGCAGCCGGTGTTCGACGTCGCGTCGGCGCTCGTGTATACGGCGACGGCGCGCGACGTCGAGCGCGTGTACGGCAGCGGCCGACTGCTCTACGCCGAAGGCCGCCATCTGCTCGTCGATCGCGAGCAGATCGTCCGCGAAGCGCGCCACACCGCCGAACGGATCGCGCAGAGGGCAATCTACTCCTGACGAAGAGGGACGCAGGGACGGCGCCGCATGGCGCCGTCCCTGCGTTTGCGCCTCCTTGCTTCCAATGCAGGCGCTCCGGTGCCACTGCGCCCAACAATTATGCAATGCGTTCCGGAGCGCTTGTCCGCTTAATAGAGCCATGAGCGCATTGGTGGAGGGAACGGCTTGCGTAGACTGCTCTTCGACTTCGGCAGTGAAACGATCCGCATGACAGCCGAGGGCAGCAAAAATCGCAAGACTTCAGAACCGGCGGTGGTCGCGCACCATGACGGTGGCAACATCATCGCCGTTGGTGTCGAGGCGCAGCGCATGCTCGGCCGCACGCCGCATGGCCTGCTGGCCGAGCGCCCGTTTGCGGGAGGCGGTGTACGCTCGCAAAGGCTGGCGCAGGCGCTGCTCAAGGCACTGATCGGACGGACGGCCCGCAGCCGCTGGCAGCGCCCAGAGATTGTGGTTGCGTTGGCGTCCGGGGCGACAGCGCTCGACCGCAGGGCGTTTTGGCTGCTGGCACGGGAGGCAGGTGCCGCACGGGTCGCGTTCGCCCAATTGGCTGCCTGTCGCGCGCTCGGCCTCGAACTGCCGCTGTTTGAACCGCGAGGCACCCTCGTCGTCGACGTAGGCGCCTCGCGCACACAGATCGACCTCCTGTCGCTGGGCCGCACCGTCGTCTCGGCGACGCTGCCCGAAGCGGGGGACACCCTCGACGAGGCGATCGTGCGGCGGCTGCGCGAAGAGTACAACATGATGGTTGGTCCGGCGACGGCACAGGTCCTCAAGCACGACCTGTTGGGCAACGGCTCCGCGGATGCTGTGCTTCACGGTCGCGACCTCGTGAGCGGGCTGCCGCGCGCGCTGCGCGTGCAGCGGGCGGAGATCGAGGCGCCCGCGCGCCAACTCGCTGCCCACATCGCCTCCGCGATCCAAGAACTCTTGCGAGAGGCTTCTCCCGAACTCGTCTCAGACGTCGCCGAGGACGGCATCTATCTCACCGGCGGCGGTTCGCGCCTGCTGACCCTGCGCAAACACCTGCCGGACGCCCTGGGTCTGCCGATGCACTGCGACGAGACGCCGGACGAGTCGATCGTACGCGGGCTTGACCGCCTGACGGACCGGCGCGTCCGCGAGCAGCTTCTGCGTCGCGGCGCCTAGGCAGGAATCGGAGCGCAATAACGGGAAAGGCCTATGCGCCTCGCCACGCGACGAGGCGCCCTTTTTGGCGCTCGTCTCGCACCGGCAGCACGCTGCCCGCGAAGGCCTGCGCGGCGTATGCGACGTCGCGGCCGAAGCCAGCCGCATGTAGGCGGCGACCGTGCGGCGTCCCACCGATCGCGCGTTCAAGTTCGTCTTGCTCACTCCGGTACGCCGCAAGGCAGGTGCGCATCAGGTCATCGAGCCCGGCCTCCGGAAGGAGCGCGGCGATCGCTCCGGCCGTCAAGGCGTCTTCGAAGGAGAACCCGCCGCCGGTCCCGGCATGCGCGATGACCGCTTGATCCGCGCCGCTCCCCTCCAGCCAGCGCGCAGCGAGGTGGGCCGTGCGCAGCGCGGCGAATGCGACGCCGGATGCAAACCGCGCGCGGCTCAGCGCGAGTGTTCCATTCGTCGTCGTGAGTACGACCGTGCGGCCTGCGACGACGTCCGGGCCGTAGTCGAAGGGAGAATTCCCCGCGTCGAAGCCAGGCACCGGCAGCAGGTGCCGCTCGCCGCCAAGGACCGCACCTTCAAGGCGCTCCCGAAGGGCGAACGAGGTCTCGACCGTCCGCACCGCCCAGACCTCCCTGGCGCCGTTCTCGAGCGCTGCGGCGCAGGTCGTCGCTGCCCGCAAGGTGTCGATCGCCACGACGTTGCAGCCCTTGGCCTGCATGGCATGCAGCTCCTGCGCTCTCGCGCACGCACGGATCTCCAACATCACCACATTCCTTTCCGAGGGGGAAAAGAGACGGTTGGCTGAACTGTATCTCATCCGGCATGGCCAGACGGCGTGGAACGCAGAGCGGCGCACGCAGGGCCAGATGGACGTACCTCTGGACGCCACGGGCCTGCATCAGGCACAGGAGGTGGCGCGCGCTTTCCGCAGCGTCCCCTTGCGCCGCATCTACGCGAGTCCCTTGCAGCGCGCGATGCAAACTGCAGCGCCGCTCGCGGCCATGGCCGGCGTCGCCGTGCAGCAGGATGCGCGCCTTAAAGAACGCAACTGGGGCGTCTACCAGGGCACCACCCGTGAGGAAGCCGCCATGCTGCACCCCGACGTTGAGAAGATGCTGCGCCGCTCGCCGCGCACCGCGCGGCCGCCTGGCGGGGAGTCCTTCGAAGACCTGTGCGCCCGGATCGGTCCAGTCCTGAGAGAGATCGGAGCAGCCGGGGACGGGCCCGTTGCGGTCGTCTGCCATGGCGGTACGATCTCCGCTGGCCTGCAGGTGCTGCTGGGCGTCGGCGGATGGCCCAAGACGCGCTTTCTCATCGACAACGCGAGTGTATCACTGGTCGAGCTCACATCGCGCGGGGAGGTGATCGCCCATTTCATCAACCGAGGCGGCTTCTCCGCTTGATCTGCCTTTTGTTTCCGTGGACCTGGAGACGACCGGCTCCAATCCCTACGCCGACGCGATCATGGAGATCGGCGCGGCCCGCTACGCGGGCGGAGAGGTGGTCGCCGAGTGGAGCGTACTCGTCGACCCGCACCGGCCGATCCCTCCCTTTATCCAGGAGCTGACGGGCATCACGCAAGAGATGGTGCGCGGCCAGATGAACATCGGGGAGGCGATGGACGGTCTGCGCGACTTCGTCGGCACCGATCTCATCATCGCGCACAACGCACCGTTCGATCTTGGCTTTCTGCGTGCGCAGGGATGGCCCGACGAACATCCGAGCCTCGACACGCTGGAACTCTACCGACTCCTTTTTCCGCTGCAGGAGGGCCATGGGCTCGCAGCCGCCGCGCGCCACATGCACTTCGAGTTCCAACACCACCGCGCCGGAGAGGACGCCCGCATCACAGCGCTTGTCTACGGGCGCCTGCGGGAAGCGCTGCGCAGTGCGAACCCCTCGCTGCTGCACTTCGTGGGCCAGCTCGTGGAGGGCGTCCCTGGATCGCTCGCGGCGCTCTTGCAGGCAGCTGACCGCGCTGCCGCGCCTGCGCCCCCATGGCAACCCGCAAGACCTCGCGTGGACTTTCCCCCAGCAGGCGAACTCCGCATGCCAGTGGATGCCTCTGCCGCCTTCACGCCCGACGGCCTGATCGGCAGCCTCGGCCTTGAAGAGCGCGCGAGCCAGCGCGACCTCCTGGAGCGCATCGAAGTGGTGTTGGAGGAGGGGGGGGTGCTGGTCGCGGAGGCCCCCACCGGCACCGGCAAGAGCCTCGCATACCTCCTGCCGGCGATGGCCTGGGCCCTGCGCGAGGAATCGCGGGTCGTCGTCTCGACCGGCACGAAGAACCTGCAGGAGCAGCTGCTGGAGAAGGACCTGCCGGCGCTGCAGGAAGCCACCGGCTGGCCGGTGCGCGCGCAGCTCCTGAAAGGTCGGCAAAACTACCTTTGCCTTTGGCGCTGGCAGGGCGAGGTGGCGCAGGCGCTCGCGCTCTTGCCAGGCGAAGAGCGGTTGCAGCTTGCGCGCATTGCCTTCTGGCTCGATGCGACCCCGAGCGGTGACCGCGCCGAGATGCGCATCGACGCTGACCTCTGGGCGCGCCTCGAGGCGACCGCCGAGACGTGCAGCGGCGATCGCTGCGCCCTCTACCACGAGTGCTACTTCTACGCGTCGCGCCGGCGCGCCGAGGCATCGCACGTGCTGGTCGTGAACCACGCGCTCTTGTTGGAGGATGCGGCCCGCGGCGGTGGCGTCCTGCCGGAGTACGATCGCCTGATCCTCGACGAAGCGCATGGCCTCGATGCCGCCGCCACCGACCATCTTGGGGCGGATCTCTCCCAACGCGATGCGCGCCGCCTCGCACAGCGTGCCGCGTCGCTAGGCGGAGGCACTGCGCTGACGGAAGCCGCGCGTTCGGTGCAGTCCGCGGCCGGGCAGGCATTTGCAGCGGCGCATTCCCGCTTTCCGGGAAAGCGTAGCGCGCGTCTTCGCCCGGACTACCTGCAAGCGCCGGAGTCATTGCCCCTCAGGGCCGCCTTCTCCAACCTCAGCACCGCGCTCGGGGAGTTCGCGCGCGCTGCCGACGAGAGCGGGATCTCCTCTTCCGAGCGCCTGCAGATCGAGCTGCACGCGCTCGCGGAGACGGCGCGGCGCACCCGCGGCATCGTCGAAGAAGTGCTGATCGCTGATCCAGGCCAGGTGGCCTGGCTGGACTGGTCGGACCGAGAGGAGGGAAGCCTTCACCTCGCACCGCTCTACCCGGGCCAACTCCTCCAGGAACTCCTGTTCCAGAAGCTAGAGGCCTGTGTGCTCACGTCCGCTACCCTCTCGGTGGGGGAGTCGTTTGACTACCTGCTGGAGGCGATCGGCCTGCGCGGCGACGCGCGCGTGCATACCGTGGCGCTGCCGACGCCCTTCTTCTTCCGCGATCAGTGCTCACTGCTGGTCCCCACGGACCTTCCGGAACCGAAGGATCCGGCATTCGATCTGGACGCACAGCGCTTTCTGCTCGACGCCTTGCGGGTTTCCGGCGGGCGCAGCCTCGTGCTCTTCACCGCGCACCGCCAGCTGCGCGCCTTCGCGGAGGCACTGCGCGAACCACTCAAGGAGATGGGGCTGCGCCTCCTGGCCCAAGGGGTCGACGGACCGCGCAGCCGTCTCATCGAAGCGCTGCGCCGCGAACCCAAGGTGGTCGTGTTCGGTGCGCAGAGCTTCTGGGAGGGCGTCGACGTAATCGGCGACGCCCTCTCGCTCGTGGTGCTCGTCAAACTCCCGTTCCAACCGCCGGACCGCCCCGTCTGGGAGGCGCGCTACGCCGCGCTGGAGGCCGAGGGACGGTCCAGCTTCCAGGAGCTCAGCCTGCCGGACGCGGCCCTGCGCCTCAAACAGGGCTTCGGTCGTCTGATCCGGTCCAGCACGGATCAGGGCGCCGTTCTGGTCCTCGACCGGCGGCTCGTCACCGCGCGCTACGGACACTACCTCCTCGATGCGCTGCCCGACGCGGAGCGCATTATCGGGGAGCAGCCGGAAATCCTCAAGGCGCTCTCACGCGTATTGCGATAGTCCAGGCCAGGGATCGCATAGCGTCGTGCAAGAGGTGGTGCGCCCTTGGAAGGCGGATTCGACACGGCCGCGGTACTTCGCGGCGCAGGCATCGGTGCGGTCTGGAGCGCAGGGCTTCTCCTGCTGGCGACCCTGATGCTCTACATGAGCAGCCAGCCCACGGCGATGGTGCCATGGGCAGCGATGGGGATCGCCTGGCTCTCGGTGTTCGTCGGCGGATTCAGCGCAGCGCGCCGGGCGGGCCGCGCTGGGCTCTGGCATGGAGCGGCGGCCGGACTCGCACTGTTCCTCGGCCTGTACCTCGTCGGTGTGCTCGGCTTCGACGCCCACGTCACGCTCGGACCGGGAGCGGTACGCGCCCTGGTCGCAGGAATCGTTGGAGCCCTGGGCGGGGCCCTGGGACTCGCCCTCTGAGTGTTTGAAGCTCGTTGGGGGCGGCAAGGATGACGCAGAGGTGATCGTCTTTGCCGCCCATCGTACTGATTTGGCTCGCCCTGCTCGCAACACCCCAGGGAGTGCTCTCGACCGGGACCCAAGGACCAACCGTGCAGGCGCTGCAGGTCGAGCTGACATCGCTGCACGACTACAGCGGCGCACTGGACGGCATCTTTGGGCCGAAGACCACCGCCGGTGTAACGCAGCTTGAACAGTCCGCCGGACTGCCCCAGGACGGCGCAGCCGGCCCAGCAGTCCTGGGGCGCATCGCCGCTGCGGTGGAGAGGAACGCGCCCACGCTCCACGAGGGTGCTCAGGGCGCCGTCGTGCGCGACCTGCAAGGCCTCTTGCAAGCCGATGGCGTTGCCTGCACCATTGACGGCAACTTCGGTCCTGCGACGACTGCTGCGGTGAAGACCCTGCAGGCCCGGCGCGGCATCACGGTCGACGGAGTCGTCGGACCGGAGACCTGGCAGGCGCTCTTCTCGAGGCCTTACGTCGTACAGTCCGGGGACACGCTCTCCCTCCTCGCGGGACGCTTCGCTTTGCCGCTGGCGAATCTCGTCGCTGCGGACGGAGGCAAGACGAGCCTGCAGGCGGGCCAGAACCTGCTGCTGCCGTACGCGGGATGGTCAGCGAGCGCTGCTCCCGCCGCGGCCCAGGCCTCGCCCCAGACGACTCCGACAGCAACTAGCCCGACCACTTCAAGCGGCACGACCTCGACGACCAGTTCGGGCGGCTCAACTCCCTCTGGCGGATCCGGCTCCTTCATCCCTGCAAGCGACCTCTCCCAGTGGGGTTCAGCCGGAACGCCCGATCTCTCCATCGTCATCCTCGCGGAGGACCAAAGCGCAGCGCGCGCACTGGAGCGCGGCGGTCTCCCACAAGGGATGCTGCTCGCGCTGCCTCAGAGTCTCCTCGGGGCCGACACGACCGGGAAGGCGCTGCTCGCAACTGCGACGGCCCCGAAGGGCAGCCCGTCCGCCGTCGTCTGGCTGGGTTCCGCGAACAGCGCAGATCTCCGATCCCTCCTTCGCCGCGGCGTGCGCGTGCTGATGGCTCCGCGGGTGGTGCCATCGAAGGTCACATCACAGGCCAGCGGTGGTGCAAGCTTCGTCGTCCCGGTGCAGGGCAGTGACCTGCCCGCATTGACCACCCTCTTTGCAGCACTGCACGCGAAGGGCTACCAGTTTGTCCCGCCCGCGGGCTTCTAGAGGAAGCTGAGCCTGCCCCGCGAACCAGAGGCTGGGGAGGCGATCGATCGTATGGGGCCACAAGACTTTCAGGCCGCGGCATCCGCCCGCGGCCTTGCCCTTGATGTGCAAGAGCTCTCTGCCTCGACCAGGACTGCGCGCGACGCGGCCCAGGCGGTAGGCTGCGAGGAGAGGCAGATCGTCAAGTCGCTCCTCTTCCTCGTCGACGGATCGCCCTGGCTCGTCCTGATGCGCGGGGACCGCCGCGTCGACCTCGCGCTGCTCGCGCAGGCAGCGGAAGCCGCCGCAGCGACTCGCGCGGATGCGGACCGCGTCTACGAAGAAACCGGATTCGCGATCGGCGGGGTACCGCCGTTCGGCCACCGCAACCCGCTGCCGACGCTGCTCGATGCGTGCCTGATGGACGAGCCTGTGCTCTACGCGGCGGCCGGAGGGCCGAACGCGCTCTTCCGAACGAATCCGAGCGAACTGCACGGCGCGTCCTCGGCACGCGTCGCCTGCGTCTGCGCGAAGTAAGCACTATCCTTGGAGAACGCCTGGCAGTTCCCTGAGGGACCGGATGCGGCTGCTCAGGATCTCCGGATACGCGTCCCAGCAGGAGGAGAGACCTCCGGCCGGCCTTCTTCGCACCGCGTCGACCTCACGAGGCCATCTCCGCCGAAGCGCCGATCCACGGGAGGGAGAACAGAAGAACCCCTGCGGCAAGCGCCGCGAGCAGGGCGGCGTAGCTGTAGGCATAGCCGGCACCGAGGCTGTAGAGCAGCCCTAGCGCGATGTTCGCCGCGAAGAGGCCAATAGAGCGCGCGGCCGACAGGGCGCCGAAGCCGCGTCCCGCGTAGCCCGCGCGGCTCAGCATGCCGATCAGGGACGGCTCCAGCGTCTCGACGACGCCCAGAGCGAATCCCAGTACCGCGACGCCGAGGAAGAGAAGGGCTGTGGGGGCGTGCAGCCCGTAGGCTGCTGCAAGCAGCAGCGATCCAGCGCAGGCGACCGCGTAGCCCAAGAGTGCAAGGTTGCGGAAGCGGTGCAGCAGCGTCCTGCCGAGCCGTGCGCCGAGCAAAAGGCCCGTCAGCGCGGAGACCCCCTGGAGCACGAGGAACGCGAGGATGCCGAACGCGCCTTGGCCGGTCCCCTGGGCAACTGTCAGAACAGGGAAGCCGACGCTGTAGGAGCTGAGGCCGTAGAGGCCTGCGGCCCACAGCAGGCTGCGCATGCCGGGCGCAGGCTGTTGGGGCTTCGCCTCGGGGTCCATCTGCTGCACGGGCTCGTCCCTGAGGCGAGTCTGGGCGAGCGCCAGGGTCGAAACGATCAGCGGCAGCGCTGTCAGCAGGAAGATCCACCGCCACGCGACATGGAAGAAAAGCATTCCCAGCACGAAAGCCGCAGCGAGCATACCGCCGCCGACATCGAGGCCGTGCAGGAACCCGAAGGCGGCACCCTGGTCGCTGGGCGCGACCGCGCGCGTCAGCATCACGCGCCGAGATGGGGTGCGCACATTGCGCGCCCACCAGCCGAGCGTCAGGAACGAGATGGCAGCCGCTGGTGCGGAGAAGAGCGCAGACAGGGAAAGCAGAGGAATGAAGCTGTTTCCCGCGATGGCTACACGACGATGGCCGACCCGATCTCCCAGGCGGCCGCCAAGGTATGCGACGAGCGAGCCGCCACCGTAGCTAACTGCTGTCGCGAGGCCGAAGAGCCAAATCGGGGCGTGCAGCGACAACACCAAGAACAGCGGGAACCCGGCGAGCACCGCCTGGTACCCGAGGTCTGCAAAGAAGGCGGAGAGCGAGATCGAAACGACTTCCCGCGTCCTCCACGGCGCTGGCCTTCGATCCATGTAATCCCTCCTGAGACGGGCGTTCTCCAAGATGCAGGCCTTCTTCCTGCATGAATAGCCGTTGAGGGCATCTCACCTCAAACAGAATTGCAGTCGCGATACTAGAACACTTTATGCTTGCGGCTGATCAGTCAATTTCTTTCGAGATCATCGAAGCGGGGGAGAGCGCCGTTGGATTTTTTGCAAACCGATCAGCGAACGCCATCGCCGATCGTGTGTTCAACAAGTACACAGAAGTGGGCCGCACCCAATGGGCGCGGCCCCAGGGAGTCTCCTCAGCCCTGGCCGTTGGCCATGGCTTCTTCTGCCATGCGAATCATGACCTTGACCATATTGCCCCCGATGCGTCCCCCGATCGCGCCTGCTTCACGTGCCGTGATATCGCCGTTGTAGCCGTGCTTCAAGTCGATGCCCAGTTCGTTCGCAACCTCGTACTTGAATTGGTCGAGGTGCTCGCGCGGCAGCATCGGCCGATCGGTCCACTTCGCCAACTAGCCCACCTCCCCGCATATAGGATGCCGCAAGGCTGATTCGTTATGTCGCCCTAAATCCGGTGCTATGCGTAGGGCGATGGGTGCGCGAGAGCGCGTGCAGCCCGCGCCGGCGGCGCCTTGCAGGCGCGCGTTGAACGGACGTCCCTGCCAATGGATCCGTCTTTTGGCGAGCGCACCGGACGCGCTCGATGCAGCCTCAACTGGCGACATCTCTCAAGCACGAAGTCCTGGCTTGTGCAAAACACTGCTTCAGGCACCGCGAGATTCGCAGCATAATCGACGAGGGCGAACGTTGACCGCGGGCGAGGGTCAACCTATGCTCGTGTGGGAGGGTGAGCGCTTGATCAGTCCCGGCACGGCGCGCGCATGAGCCCCCAGAGTTTGCCCGAGATCGCCTCGGCGCACCTGAGCGACCCTGTGGAGCCCCAGACCCTGGTGACATTCCTGAATCGCGCGCTGAAGCGTCGTGGACTCATCTTCGGCATCGCTCGGCAGGATGGCGGCTATCTCCTCACGGTGTACGCCACCGAGCCCTGGTCGGGCGAGAGCGGCAGCGACTGATTGGCGCAGGCCCTCGGAGCGGAAACTGCAACGAAAGGTGGGAGCCCGGGTTGGCTCGCGCTGCGAGCCGATGAATCCGGCCAACATGCTCGAACTTCGCAACTACATCGATGGCAAATGGGTAGACGCAGAGGGCAACCGACGCACGGAGGATCGCAGCCCGGCGACCGGTGAAGTGATCGCCAGCGTCCCCGTCTCGTCGCGCCAGGATGTCCTGCACGCGATCGACGTCGCGCACCGCACCTACCAGCAGTGGCGCAAGGTACCCGCGCCCAAGCGCGCGGAGATCCTCTTCCGGGTCGGCGCGCTGCTGGCGGAGCGCAAGGAGGATCTGGCGCGCAAGATGACGCGCGAGATGGGCAAGGTCCTGCTCGAGGCGAGAGGCGACGTGCAGGAAGGCATCGACATGGCCTACTACATGGCCGGTGAAGGCCGCCGTGCGTTCGGCTACACGACACCCTCTGAGTTGCCGAACAAGTTTGCCATGGCGCTGCGCGACCCGATCGGCGTCGCCGGCATCATCACACCGTGGAACTTCCCCATGGCCATCCCGACGTGGAAGATGTTCCCCGCCATCGTGCTCGGCAACACCGTCGTCTTCAAGCCCGCGAGCGACACTCCGATGCTGGCGCTCGAACTTGTCAAGATCTTCGAAGAGGCGGGCCTTCCGCCTGGCGTTGTGAACCTTGTGTTCGGCTCGGGGTCCGAGGCGGGCGAGGTGCTGCTCGAGGATCCGCGCGTCCGCCTGATCTCCTTCACCGGTTCGAACGAAGTCGGCCGCCACGTGGCATCGCGCGCTGGCGAGGGACTCAAGCGCATTTCGCTTGAGCTTGGCGGAAAGAACGCCATCACGGTACTCGAGGACGCCGATCTCGACCTCGCCGTGGACGGTATCGTTTGGAGCGCCTTCGGTACGTCCGGTCAGCGCTGCACCGCCTGCTCGCGCCTGATCGCCCATGAGGCGATCTACGACGAGCTGCGCGACCGCCTTGCTGCCCGCGTCGAGGCGCTGCGCCTGGGCGACGGTCTCCTCGACACGACCGACGTCGGCCCGGTGATCAACATGGGCGCCGCAAAGCGCATCGACGAGTACGTCGGGATCGGCAAGTCCGAGGGCGCGCGCCTCGTCGTCGGAGGCGGCATAGCCGCCGAAGGCGACCTGCAGAAGGGCTCCTTCTACCGTCCGACGCTGTTCGCGGACGTGCTGCCCGACATGCGCATCGCGCAGGAGGAGATCTTCGGGCCGGTCCTCTCAATGATCAAGGTGCGCAGCTTCGACGAGGCAATCGAGGTGAACAATTCGGTCACCTACGGCCTGAGCTCCGCGATCTTCACGCAGGACGCAAACCGCGTCTTCCGCGCGATCCGCGACCTCGAGAGCGGACTTCTATACGTCAACGCCGGCACGATCGGCGCCGAGATCCACCTGCCGTTCGGCGGCACGAAGGGGACTGGCAACGGCCACCGCGAGGCCGGCACTGCGGCGCTCGACTTCTTCAGTGAGTGGAAGGCCGTCTATGTCGACTACTCGGGCACCTTACAGCGCGCGCAGATCGACAGCTGACCCCACTCGACTCCATCCGGCATCTGCGCTACCCTAATGGAAGCATGGGCGCCACCGCCCCGGCGGCGGCGCCTTGCCATACCGCCGCAAGGTCCTTGGCCGGCGGGCAGAACCGCCCGCCGCGGCGATGGAGGCGAAGAGTTTGTCCCTGGCGACCGAGGCAAATTGGCTTGACGAGGTGCTCTCGGAGCAGCATCTCTATCAGAGTAAGACAAGGCCAGCGCCGGCAGGCCAGCGGGTCGGCTGGCGCATCGGAGTTCGGCCCTACCCCTTGAACCTGGCGCTGCGCACCCGTCTGCAGGAGATCGGAGAAGATCTCTGGGCACTCGTGCAGGCGCAGCAGAGCATCTACCTGCGTTCGTTGAAGTCGAGGGATCTCGCATTCGTAGCGGAGTATCTCGATGCCGGCAAGCCGGAAGAGCTTGTCCGCTTCAGCCAGATGCACCGCCTGCGCAGTCATCTTCCGGTGATGATGAGACCGGACCTCTTGCAGCTCGAGGGCGATTTTGTCGCGACGGAGCTTGATTCCGTACCGGGCGGCTTCGGCGAGCTCTCCGCGCTGCAGGACGCCTACTCGGCACTTGGCCAGGACGTTCTCGGCGGCCCGCACGGAGTGCTCGAAGGCTTCATCCTTGCGATGCAAGAGCTCTCGTCCAAAGAACACCCGGTCGTGGGCATCGCAGTGTCGCAGGAATCGGAAGACTACCGCCCCGAGATGGAGCACTTCGCAAAGCAGCTAACGGCCCGCGGGGAGCGGGTCTACGCAGTATCGCCCCGCGACGTGGAGTTCCGCGAAGACGGACTCTACGTGCAGGGCGATCGCCTCGACGTGCTCTACCGCTTCTTCGAGCTCTTTGACCTGCGCAACGTCCCGAAGGCGGACCTCTTCCTCTACGCCCAGCGCAAGGGCACCGTCGTCGTCACTCCGCCCTTCAAGCCCCAGCTGGAGGAAAAACTCTGGTTTGCCCTACTGCATCATCCGGGCCTTGAGGAGGCGTGGCAGAAGGAGCTTGGCGCGGAGCGCCTGGGCCGCCTTCGCCGCCTGATACCCCAAACCTACATCCTCGACCCGCGGCCCGTCCCGCCACACGCTGTCGTCGCTGGCCTGCAAGTAGGCGGGCGGGCGATCCGCGACCTGCACGCCGTCGCCCAGATGGGCAAGCGCGATCGGGCTGACTGGGTCCTCAAGCCGAGCGGCTTCTCAGATCTCGCCTGGGGGAGCCACGGCGTGCATATCGGCGAAGATGAGCCGCAGGAGGAATGGGCCCGCGAGGTGGGGGACGCACTTGCGGACTTCCCGCACCCCGTGTGGCTCCTGCAGCGTTTCCACAAAGCGCGCATCGTGCAGGTTCCCTACTACGACTTCGGATCCGAAGAGACCGTCGACATGGCCGGCCGCACACGGCTCTGCCCGTACTTCTTCCGTACGCCGGACGGCATCAGGCTCGGGGGGGCGCTTGCGACGGTCTGTCCCGCCGACAAGAAGATCATCCACGGCATGGTCGACGCCGTGATGCTGCCCGCCTCCGGCCAAGACTAGGCTGAGGTGCCTGCCTTGCTCGAAGGACTCTGTGCCACGTGTTCTTGCGGTGGCCGCGTCCAGCTGAGGTACGCCTCCCGCCGCAGGAGGCCGAGACCGCCTGCCCCGTAGAGGTATCGCAAGAGCGCCAGTTCGTGCATGACATGGCCGGCCCGGCCTGTCAGGCGGAAGCGGCCGATGTGCGCGATGCCGTGCCGATCGCCGAGCGCCGCGGCCGTTCCCAGAATGCGCGCGTGCAGCGGCTGTGGTTCCTCGTCCTTCAACACGCGCAGAATGTTGCGTCCGACTTGGAGCCCCTCCTGCACGGCGAGCTGCGCCGTTGGAGGCAGTGCCCCCTGGGAGTGGCCGGACGGTACATGCGCGATGTCACCGGCAGCGAAGATGCCGGGATGGCCCTCCACCTCGAGCTGCGCGTCGACGAGCACCCGACCGCGCTGATCGCAAGGAAGGCCTGCCTCCTTCGCAATCGGGTTTGCGCGCACACCACCCGCCCAGATCGTGACGTCCGAGGGGAGATCCGCCCCGGACTTCAGCTTGACGCTATGGGCATGCACCTCAGCGACCGGCACCCCGCGATACACCGTGATATGGTGCTTCTCGAGTTCACTTTGGGCATAGGATGCGAGCCTCTTGTCCTCCTCGGGAAGGATCGTAGGCGCCGCCTGCACGATCGCTATGTCGAACGTGCCCTGTGTGTGCTCTGAGATCTCGCTCGCAAGCTCGACGCCCGTGAGCCCGCCGCCGACGATAACGATGCGCCCGCCGCCTTTGCTTGCGGTCAGCGATCGCAGCCGTCTGCGCACGCGCACCGCGGAATCGAGGTACTGCAGCGTGAGCGCATACTCCTTTGCACCCTGCACGCCGTAGTACTCCGGCGCGCCGCCCAAGGCCAGTACGAGGTACCGGTAGGGGACGCGGCCGCGGTCGGTGTGCACCTCGCGCTCCCGAACATCCAGGGACTGCACTTCCGCCTGCAGCATGGTGAGCTGCGGTTTCTGCGGCAGAAGCCTACGCAGCGGGAGCTGCACGCCCTTGGGCTCTTCCGCGCCGGCCGCGACGCGGTACATCTCCGTCACGATCTCGTGGTAGTGGCCGCGGTCGATCAGGACGAGCTCCCCGTCGTCCATGTGTCGCAGAATCTCCTGCGCTACCCGCACTCCGGCGTAGCCGCCGCCCAGGATCACGATCCGCCGCACGTGCAACACCCCGCTGGTAGCATGCCGTCGCAGCCCATAGCTCATGCCGGACATACCGAGCGTAGTGATACAATGGCGAGGTATGATCGCCTCCGTCGAGTGCAGCCGCACCCTCGCGGCAATCCACGCTAGGAAGGCAGGCGAGCCGGCCGTGGCCTTGGGCCACCGGGAGGCGGGCCGGCAACTCTTTGATCGATCCTTACCGTCCAGAAACGCTCATCGATTTCAAGGACCCCAAGAATCGCGCTGAGATGGAACGCGCCCTGGAAACAGTGCACGCGCAGCTCGGCAAGCACTACCCGCTCGTGATCGGCGGAGAGCGCCGCGAGCGCGAAGACCGCATCCGCTCGTACAATCCTTCACGCATCGATGAAACCGTCGGCACCGTCTCCAAGGCACAGCCGCAGGACGTCGACGACGCGATCAAGGCGGCTGCCGCGGCCTTCCGCACATGGAGCCGCGTTCCCGGCGATTTCCGCGCACGCGTGCTGCTGAAGGCGGCCGCGGAACTGCGCCGCCAGAAGTTCCTCTTCTCCGCCCTCGAGGTGTTCGAGGCGGGCAAGACGTGGCCTGAGGCCGACGGCGACGTCGCAGAGGCCATCGACTTCATGGAGTACTACGCGCGCCAGATGATGCGCCTCGCGGCTCCTGTGGAGACGATCAATCTCCCCGGCGAAGAGGACGAGGCCTTCTACATCCCCCTCGGTGTCGGCGCGATCATTCCGCCGTGGAACTTCCCGCTGGCCATTCTCTGCGGCATAACGACGGGTGCGATCGTGGCTGGCAACACGGTCCTGCTGAAGCCGGCAAGCCCAACGCCCGTAGTTGCGGCCTGGTTCGTTCGCCTGCTCGAGGAGAGCGGCCTGCCTGCGGGCGTCGTAAACTTCGTGCCCGGAGACGGCAGCCGCATCGGCGATTACATGGTCGGCCACCCGTTGATTCGCTTTGTCAGCTTCACTGGCTCGCGCGAAGTCGGCCTGCACATCAACGAGTTTGCAGCGAAGCACCAGAAGGGTCAGCTCTGGGTCAAACGCGTCGTCGCGGAGATGGGCGGCAAGGATGCGATCGTCGTCGACGAGACGGCGGATCTCGACGCTGCGGCTGAAGGGATCGTCAGTTCGGCCTTTGGCTTCCAAGGCCAGAAGTGCTCCGCCTGCTCGCGCGCGATCGTTGTCGACTCCGTCTATGACGACGTGGCGAAGAAGGTCCAGGAGCGGACGAAGCAGCTCACCGTCGGACTGGCCATGGACCCCTCAAGCGCCGTTGGTCCCGTCATCGACGCATCGGCAGAACAGAAGATCCTCGGCTTCGTGGATCTGGGGAAGAAGCAATACAAGCTGCTCGCGGGCGGCGAGAAGGCGGCCGAGGGCGGCCACTTCATCCAGCCGACCGTGTTCGGCGACGTAGATCCCAACTCCGCGCTCGGGCAGGAGGAGATCTTCGGCCCAGTCTTGTCGATGATCCGTGCGAAGGACTTCGATGATGCGCTGCAGATCGCGAACGGAACAGAGTACGGGCTCACGGGGTCGCTCTACTCGACGCGCCGCGACCGCCTGGAGCGCGCGCGTTACGAGTTCCACGTGGGCAACCTCTATTTCAACCGCAAGTGCACCGGCGCTGTCGTCGGGGCCCACCCGTTCGGCGGATTCAACATGTCCGGCACGGATTCGAAGACCGGGAGTCCCGACTACCTCCTGCTGTTTATGCAGATGAAGGCGGTCGCGGAGAAGCTGTAGCCCCTCTGCGCGATCGGCGGCACTGCTGCCGCCGGTCGCCGTTATAGCCCTCAACCGGACAAGGTGAAGCGGCCGCATGCGGCGAATTGCCGCCACGGCAGATTCCGGGTACTAAACCGTGAAAAGGGGATAGCGAATGCTCACCATGGGCGAGGCGCTCGCGACGAATGCGCTGCGCTACCGGGACAAGACCGCCCTCGTCTTCGATGAGGACCGCCTTACCTACGGTCAGTTCAACGATCGCGTCAACCAGGCAGCGAACCTCCTCTTGGCGCTCGGGCTTTCCAAAGGCGACCACGTGGCGATTTTGCTTCCGAACTCGCTCGAATATGCCGAACTCTATTTTGCCTGCGCCAGGATGGGCGCTGTCGCAGTGCCGATCAATCTAAGGCTCGCGCCGGCCGAGATGGCCTATGTACTCGCGCACTCCGACAGCCGTCTCCTGGTCGGGTATGGCCCGCTTCTGCAAGCGGCCTTTGCTGCGGGCATGAAGCCTGGCGGCTCGCTGGAGAAGGTGCTGACCGTCGAGCCCGGGCCCGACGGGGTGCCGTTCTACACCACGCTGCGCGACCAGCAGCCGGCGACGGACCCGGAGATCCCTGTACTTGAAGAGGATCCCTGGGTGCTCGTCTACACGTCGGGTACGACCGGCAAGCCCAAGGGAGCGCTGCGCTCGCACCGCAGCAACCTGATGATCGCACTGCTGATGGCCACAGACCTCGGCATCACTCCGGACGACACGGGTCTTGCCATCTTGCCGATGTTCCACGTCAACTCCCTGTGGCTCGTGTCGCTCTCGCTCGCGCTCGGTACGACGATCGCGCTCTACCACCACAAGGTCTTTCACCCCGTGCATGTGATCGAGGAGATCAACCGCTATCATGCAACGTACTCGATGTTCGTTCCGACGCTTCTGACCTTCCTCGCGGACGCGGCCGAGAAAGGCCTTGTCGACCCCGAGCAGCTCCGTGTGATCATCACGAGTTCCGCTCCCTTGCAGACGACGCTGCGCGACCGCATCCTGACTGGCTTTCCGCGCGCGGTCCTCGCCGACATCTACGGCGCAACCGAACTGGGAGCGGTCACGGCGATCCACCACCACCCGGGCGGCGTGATCGGGTCCATCGGCATGCCGTCGCTGGCGCAGAGCGTGCACATCTTGGACGACGAGGGCAATGTCGTGGAACAGGGGGAGGTGGGGGAGCTGCACTGCGCAGGGCCGACCCTCATGACCGCCTACTACAAGGACCCCGAAGCGACCGCAAAGGCGTTCAAGGGCGCCTACCTCGGCGTCGGCGACCTTGCCTACCAGGATAAGCAAGGATACCTGTTCCTCGTCGACCGCAAGACCGACATGATCATCACGAGCGGTGAGAACGTCTACCCGACCGAGGTGGAAGACGTGCTGACGCGCCATCCGTCCGTCGGCATGGCAGCTGTCGTCGGCCTTGCCGACACGCGGCGCGGCGAAGAGGTCGTGGCCGTTGTCTCGCCGCGTGAAGGGCAGGAGATCAGCGTCGAGGCGCTGCAAGAGCTTTGCAACGCGAACCTCGCGGACTACAAGCGCCCACGCCGCATCCTCGTCTGGCCCGAACTTCCGATCGGCGCAACCGGCAAGGTCCTTCGCCGAGAGGTGCGCACCCGCGTTGCCGAGTCCGCAGACTAGCGCTGAGCCGCGTAAGGCTGCCCCGCCCGAGTATACGGGCGCGGGAGTGCCTGTGCGCGGCCCGCTTTCTTTCGCCCTGGGTGCCCTTTGCGGCTTCTTGATCCTTGCGGGCGCACTCTCCACGCACGGTTTCCTCGGAGACGTCGGCTGGGATGTCTCTAATGGCCTATGGATTCTGCAGCACGGCTACGTGCCGCTGCACAACTATCTCTCGCAGGCGATGCGCGGGGCAGCATGGTCGAACGCCGAATGGCTGTTCGGCCTCTACGTCGGCGCGTGGTTCCGCTGGCTCGGGCGCATCGGCGTCTACCTCGGCCTACTTCCCGTATTGGCCCTGACAGCCCTCTTGCTAGCAGTACCGGCGCGCAGGCTGGGACCTTACTGGGAACTCCTCTGGCCCGCCGCTGCTGCCATCACCCTCGTACCTGTGATGAGTCCACGCCCGCAGCTGTTCTCCTATGTGCTGTTCGCCTTCGCCCTGCATGCCATCGCGCGTCTGCGCAGCGGAGATCGCCGCTGGATCTGGCCCGCAGCCCTCACGGGCCTTTTGTGGACCAACGCGCACGGGTCGGCTGTGCTCCTGCCACTCGTTTTCCTCCTTGAACTGGCCTTTGCGGATGCACAGGGACGACGCGTCCTCCTTTGGCCCCTTGCGCTGTCGGTGGTCCTACTGGCCGTCCATCCGGGCGGCCTTGCCGGGACCTTCTCGAACCTTAGCCATGTCGGGTCCAATGGCAACATCAACGTGATTGCGGAGTGGTCCTCTCCGAACTTCCACTCGCCCTGGTCCTGGCCCGATCTCGCCGCACTGCTGCTTGGCCTCGTCCTCCTGCTCCCGGCACTCTACAGATCCCGCCGCTTCGCGGACGCCGTGCTCCTGTTGGGCTCGGCGGTCGCCATGCTCTACGCGGTTCGATTCCTGCCCTACCTCATGCTGCTCCTCGCGATGCGCGGCGCGGAGTACCTTCCGCTACGCCTCACGCTGCGCAATACGCCGCAGGAGGCCATGGCGGCCCGGCGATCCATCGCGCTGGGGGTGGTGATGGCGCTCGCCCTTTCCGGTGCCTTCGAGCGGCTCCCCGTGTTCCCCGCGCGCTATCCGATGCGCGCCTATACGTGGCTCATATCGCACCACGCCCAGGACGTCTTCAACTGGTACTCGATCGGATCGACCCTTGAGCCCTTCGGCGTGAGGCCCTACCTGGACGGCAGGGACAATCTCTGGCTGCAGCGTCCGTGGTGGCCGCAGTACATCGCTGTGAGCTATGGAGAGGAGTCCATTCTCACCTATTTGCACCGCTACGACCCAAGCGCGAAGTACGTCCTCTGGTACGTCCGCTCTCCGGTCGCCTTGACGCTCGATGCATCGCCCGCCTGGCGGCGGGTTCTCACAGACCCGAACCGCGCGGACCCCCAGTACGCAACGCTCGGTGCCTACGCGATCTGGGAACGCGTCGGCAACTAGGTGGATCCGACTGCCCGATAGGCAGGATTTTTTGTCTTTTTGTATAATCTCCTTGCCCATCGGGTAGGGGGAATGTGGGCATGCGCAGCCAGTTGCGGGAGTGGCGCCAGCGACGCGGCTATACGCAGCAGCAGCTCGCCGAGCGCGCCGGCGTAACGCGGCAGACGGTCGGGGGGCTCGAATCCGGACAGTATGGGCCCGGTCTGGATGTGGCGCTCCGCCTCGCGCGCGCGCTCGGTTGCGCGGTCGAAGATCTGTTCCTCCCCGAGCAGGACACCGCGCTCGCAACGCCCCTTGGCGCCCATCCGGGCGGCGATAGGGACTACCGCGTCGCGCTGGCGGAGATTGGTGGGCGCACCGTCGCAAGGCCGCTGCGCGGACTCGGGGTTGACGCACCGGCGCATGGCATCGCGCGCCCACACGACGGCGGAGGACTCTTGCGGGTCGAGCGGTTCCCGGGGGTCGGCCGGGGACTTTTCCTGGCTGGCTGCGACCCGGCGCTCGGGCTGCTCAGCGGCCACATCGAACGCTCTGCGGGCCGGATCGAGGCACTGTGGTGGAACGCGGGAAACCGCGCTGCGCTCTCGCAGCTCGAACGCTCCGAGGTGCACGCCGCTGCCGTGCACCAGCCGCAGGACGGGGCTGGGATCGATGCTTTTGGACTGGCAAGGTTTCGGCTGTGCAACTGGCAGATGGGCTTCATCACGGCCCAGGGCAACCCGCGAGGCATCCAAGGGGCCGGGGATCTCAGCCGAGCGGACATCCGTCTCGTCAATCGGGAACGCGGCGCAGGAGCGCGCGAACTGCTCGACCGGCTGCTGCCGGCCCATGGCTTGCAGCCCTCCAATGTCCAGGGGTATAGGCAGGAGGTCACCGGCCACCGTCAGGTCGCCGAGGCGATCGCGCTGGGCGCCGCCGATGTCGGCATCGGGCACGCCGGCGCCGCCGAGGAGTACCGACTAGGGTTCATTCCGATCGCAGACGAGGTGTGCGATCTCCTGTTGGCGCACGAAGCGCTTACGCAGCCGGAGATCGCTGCACTTCTGGAGGTCCTTCGTTCAGGCGCCTTCCGCACGGACCTCGCAGCCTTCGGCCCCTATGACACCACACGAACGGGGGATCGCATTGCGTAGCCGTGCATTCCCGCGCCGCGCCTTCAGCTCTGCGGCCGCGCTCGCCCTGATGCTGGGACTCGCGGGCTGCGGCGCCAACACATCCGGAAAGCCGTCCGCCGCAATCCCCGCAGGCAACGTGAATGTGCTCTACGCCGGATCGCTCGTCGACGTAATGGAAAATGGCATTGGACCTGCCTTCCACAAGGCGACCGGCTATACCCTGCAGGGCATCGCGGCAGGATCCAAGGCGCTCGTAAACCAGATCAAGGGTCGTCTGCGGCAAGGAGACGTCTTCATCAGCGCGTCCCCGTCGGTGAACGCGCTTCTGATGGGCAAGGCGAACGGAAACTACGTCTCCTGGTATGCGACCTTCGCCCAGGCGCCGCTGGTGATCGGCTACGACCCGACGAGCAGATTCGCTCATGACCTCCGGACAAAGCCATGGTACCTCGTACTGCAGGAACCCGGTTTCCGGCTTGGACGCACCGATCCCATCCTGGATCCCAAGGGTGCGCTGACCGTCCAGGCGGTGCAGGCGGCGCAGACCTACTATCGCGCGCCTGGACTCGCCCAACACATCCTGGGTGGAACCGAGAACCCTGCGCAGGTCTTTCCGGAGGAGGATCTCTTGGGACGCCTGCAGTCAGGGCAGCTGGACGCGGGCTTTTTTTACTCCAACGAGGCTGCACAGGCCCACATCCCCGTGATCCATCTGCCGGCTGCACTGCAGTTCGACGCCACCTTCACCGTGACTGTACTGCGTGGCGCACCCCATGCCGCTGCGGCGCAGGCGTTCATCCGCTTCCTTTTGGGCAAAGAAGGGCAGGCGATCCTGCGCGGCGACGGCCTGCAAATCTTGCCGCCTCACCTCCACGGAAATGCCGCAAGCGTCCCGACCAACCTGCGCAGGATCCTGGGGAATTGACGGTCAAGCCGTCCCTCAGAGGGCCCCTGCCGTGGCTTGGTGGGCTCCTCGCAGCCTACCTGCTCGCACCGATCATCGCGCTGCTCTCTGCCGTCGGTCCGGGGCTTGGCACAGGGCTGCACGAGCCGGGGCTTTGGACGGCGACGGGCATCTCGGCAGGCGCCGCAACGCTGTCGGTCGTGCTGATCGCCTTCTTCGGCATCCCGCTGGGCTACGTCCTCGCGCGTGGGCACGCCCGATGGCTGCGAGCCATCGAACTGCTCGTACAGATGCCGCTCGCCATTCCGCCGCTGGCGAGCGGCATCCTGCTGCTCTTCCTTGTCGGTCCGTACACACCGCTCGGACGCCTGACCGGCGGTGCGCTCACTGACTCCTTCGCCGGGATCGTGATCGCGCAAACCTTTGTCGCGGCGCCCTTTCTGGTCATCGCGGCCCGGTCCGCGTTCGCCTCGGTGGATCCTGAACTCGAAGCGGTCGCCGCAACGCTGGGCCATCGGACATGGGCGCGCTTCCGGCGCGTCAGCCTGCCGCTTGCCTGGCCGGGCATTCAAGCAGGAGCCCTCCTGGCCTGGGTGCGCGCCTTCGGCGAATTCGGTGCCACCGTCACCCTGGCGTATCACCCGTATTCGCTGCCCGTCTATACCTTCGTCCAGTTCGGCAGTACAGGTCTCGCTGCCGCACTGCCGCCGGTGCTGGCCGCCCTGGGGGCAGCTGTGCTGTTCCTCCTGCTCACGCGCCTGCCTTCTCATCTGCACAAAAGGACCTCTCCGCCTGGGATCTACGCTATACCGGCCCTGGAGCTTAAGGCCCAAGAACTCAGGGCCGCGGAGCCGCTGCCTCTGTCGTTCGATCTCTCGCGGCGCATCGGTACATTCGATCTCACTGCCGCGTACAGGGGCGATGGACGCCATCTGGTGCTTGTCGGACCATCGGGGTCCGGCAAATCGCTTACGCTGCGCCTTCTGGCCGGTCTCGAACACCTGGAGCGCGGCTTTGTGCGCCTGGGTGCCATCGACCTGCAAGATCTCGTTCCCGAGGCCCGCAGAGTCGGCTACGTACCGCAGGACTACGGTCTCTTTCCTCACCTCACCGTCTGGCAGCAGGCAACCTTCGCCCTCGGCGCAGACGCGGGGCTTGCGCGGCACTGGCTCGCAAGGCTCGGCCTTGAGGGGCTGGAGGAGCGCCTGCCGTCCGAGTTGTCGGGCGGCCAGCGCCAGCGCGTCGCCCTGGCAAGGGCGCTTGCGCGTGCACCGCAGCTTCTCCTGCTCGACGAACCCTTTTCGGCGCTCGATGCGCCGGAACGCGACCGGCTGCGACGCCAACTGCGCCTCGTTCAACGTGAAGCGGGGGTCACGACTGTCGTCGTGACCCATGATCCCACGGAAGCGGCCCTTCTTGCGGACGACCTCCTCGTGCTGTCGAAGGGCCGCGTTCTGCAGTGGGGAAGCGTGGATATGGTGTTCCGCGAGCCCGCCACGCCGCAGGCAGCCGCCCTTCTAGGCATTCCGAACGTATTCTCAGGTACAGTGGACGACCTAGGACGCGTCGTCCTCGGGCGAGTCGTCCTCTCAAGCGACGCGGCGAAGATGCACACGGGGGTGCGCGTGGTCTGCGGCTTCTCACCGCAGGCGGTGCACTTCGTCGCAAAGGGCGGCCTGCCCGCAACCGTGATCGACGCCTACGACGTCGGCGGCATGCGCCGCTGCGATCTCACCTTTGGGGAAGGTCTCGAGTTGACGGTCCAGACTGCGGGCGAAACCCCGCTACCGGGGACAGCCTGCGAAATTGCGATTGACCCAGGTGCGGTGCGCGTCTGGACTTCCGTCTAACTACAGGTCTCGCGCATTGGCGCGGTACGGCGGAAGATAGGCGAACTGGTCGTAGATCGCTGGGTATTGGCGCGCCGCGTTTACCGGGCGCATGTCCGCCGCACGCACGAAGGCATGTTCCGTATTACCCTCCGCGAGCAGCACGCCGTCGCGCTCCAGTCGGTAGTCGCAGCGCAATCGGGTGGGGGAGATGCGAGCCGACGTGACGATCTCGATCTCCTCGTCGTACCCAGCGGGGCGATGGTAGCGACAGGCCGTGCTCAGTACCGGCAGCAGGAGACCCATCTCCTCGATCTGGCGGTACGCCGTCCCGGACTGGCGCAGCAGTTCCGTGCGCCCTTCGGTGAACCAGTCGAGGTAGTGAGCGTAGTACGCGATACCCATGCGGTCGACCTCGCTGTAGCGAACCCGCAGCGGGACTCTGCATTCCTTGATCACGGAAGAGGCCTCCTCGTCCATTTGGTGGTACGTGTCATTCGACGTCCCTCTCTCTACCGCCCTTCCGGTCCTCAATTCGAGGCGGGTTGCAAAGGGATTGACATGAAGAGTATAGAAGTCACTTCCATCTTCACAGCGCGATGGCTCATTACCGGAAGCACAGCGCGTATCTCTGCAAGGGGGGGCCCGGTGCGCATGCGCACCGTTCCAGAGCGGGGGACAGGCCCCCGTTCGCAAGGCATGTGGACAACCTTCCGCTTCGATCTGCTTGGGCTGCTGGTTCTTGTTCTCGTGCTGACTGCCACGCCTCTGCCGCCGATCGCTTACCTTCCGCTCCTGGACGTCATCGTCATGGGCGTCGGAATTGCGTTCGGCCGCCGCATGAGCGTGCTGTTTGCCGCAGTCGCGATCATCGCAGAACTGATCCGCGTGCACCTCGGGTTTGACCTGACGGGGCTGCTTGTGCTCGTCACACCATTGATCTCGGGATTGGCCGGCGGCTACACCGGTCAACGTCTGCGCGAGACCCACCTGGCCTCGGAGCGTGCGGCACGCCGGGCTGAACTGCTTTCCGTTGCGATGATGCGGCTTCCCGCCCTCGACTCCACCCGTGCCATCTACGGCGAACTGCCGCGGCTGCTTTCGGAGATCCTCGGCTTCACGCACGCCGACGTACTGGCGCCCAGCCCGGATGGTGCCCACCTGGTGGTGGTCACTTCGTTCGGCTGGACGCCGCCGGACGAAATCCGGGTGCCGCTCCGGTCTGTAACGGGTCGCGCGTTCCTGCAAGGCGCAATGCAGCACGTCTCGAACGTGGCAGAAGACCCAGACTTCTTTGAAGGGCCAGGGCTCGGACCGATCCATGGCGAGCTCGCACTGCCGATCTTCGCCGACGGCTCCGTGGTCGCGGTGCTCAACTTGGAGCGCGCCCAGTCCGGCCTCTTCGCTCCAGAGGAGATCGCGTCACTGCAAGCGCTGGTGCAGGCGGTCGGCACGGCGGTCGAGCGCGCAGAGCGCCTGGCACGCGCCCACGAGATGGCCCATTCCCAGGACTTCCTCCTGGACTTCTCGCGACAGATCGCTGACGCCGGGCCGCCTGAATCGCTTGCCCGCCGAGCCTTGACCCTGCTTCTGCCCCGCCTCGGTGCGGACGCGGGCCGTCTCTGGCAACCGAACGGCAGAGACTTGCGGGTCATTGCCGAGTTGTCCAGCGGCGACAGCCCACCTGCGGGCACCCTGCTCGCCGCCCAGGTGCCGGACGAACCGCTGTTCGTCTCCGACAGCACCAGTTCGCCCTACACGTCTGCCGAGCAGCTTTCAGCCGGCCTACAATCGTTCGCCCTTCTGCCGATGTTCGAAGCCGATGGGCGACTGCACGCTCTGCTGGAGATCCTCTACTACCAACAGTCCTTCTCCTTCCCACATGCCCAAAGACAGACGCTCCAGCGCGCGACGGAACGGCTCAGCGAAGCCTTGCAGCAGACGTGGATCACCACGCGCCTATCGAGCCTGCTGGACGCGCTGCACGGGTTGGGCTCCGTGGGCGACGCGGCCCGGCTGCCGGACCTCGCCCTCGCGACCGCGCTGCATCTCATCCCTGGCACCGATGCCGCCTCCCTGCTCCTCTCGGAGGAGGGGAGCCTGCGTCTCGCGGCCCAGCTCGGCTACGGTGATGCTGGGGCAAGCCACTGGCACCTACACACGCTGGAAGAGGCGCAGAGCTGGTACGGTGGGGAGACGTGGCAGTTCCTACGCGGCACGCCGAGGCTCTTGGAGGGCGTACAGGTGTCAGCGGACAATTCCGGTGTGCGCTGCAGCCTCTGCCTACCCCTCGTGCACGAGGGGCAGCTGATCGGGCTGCTCAGCCTCGACAGCCTGATGCGGCCAGACGCCTTCTCCCGAGTATCCGTCTCGCTCGCTGAGACGTTCGGCATGCAGCTTTCCGTTCTTCTTGAACAGCTGCGGCACCGGCGGACCCTCGAGCGGGTCGCGCGCACCGACGCCTTGACCGGGCTCGCCAACCGCCGATCCTTCGACGAACGCCTTACCGAGGAGTGGCAGGCAGCGCAGCGCTACGGCCACCCCTTGTCGCTGGTGATCATCGATCTTTTGGGATTCAAATCGGTAAACGACCGTAACGGCCACCAGGCGGGCGACCAGGCCCTCGTGGCTGTCGCCCGCGCGATGGAAGAGGTGCGGCGCGACGGCGATACCATCTTCCGTTGGGGCGGGGACGAGTTCGCGATCATCCTGACCCACGCCGACCTGCCGGGCGCGCAGACAGCGGCCGCCCGCTACCTCAGCGCGATCCAGTCCGCGCGAGTACATGCAGCAGATGGCACCGAGCTGCGGGTAAGCGCCACGCTCGGCGTGGCCAGCGCTCCCCGCGACGCGGACAACGTGCAAGCCCTGATCAAGGCGGCGGACGACTACGTCTTCGAAGCCAAGCGCGCGAAGGTTCCGATCGCTCCACCGCCGGAAGATTAGGTCTCTAGCGCGCCTTTGCCGCGGCGAACTGCGTCTCATACAGTTTGCGGTAGAGTCCGTCCTGCACCACGAGTTCCTGGTGGGTGCCGCTCGCCACGATGCGCCCTTCGTCCACGACCAGGATCTGATCCGCCTGCAGAATCGTCGAGAGCCTATGCGCAATCGCGATCACGGTGCGCGCGGAAAAGAGCTCAGAGAGGGCTTGCTGGATCAGGGCCTCAGCCTGAGAGTCCAGTGAACTCGTTGCCTCGTCGAGCAGCAGGAGTTCGGGATCGTGCAAGATAGCGCGTGCGATTGCCACGCGCTGCTTCTCACCGCCCGAAAGACGGTATCCCCGCTCGCCGACCACCGTTTCGAGCCCCTCCGGCAGGCTGTCCAACAGGTCTCCGAGCTGGGCCTGGCGCGCTGCGCGTTCGACAGCCTCCGTCTGTGCGTCCGCCTGCCCATAGGCGATGTTCTCACGCAGGGTTGCATGGAAGAGAAATACTTCCTGGGTCACTACCGCCGAGCGCTGACGCAGTTCCGCGTTTGCTACCCGCCGCAGCGGCACACCTGAAATCTCCACCTCGCCCTCCTCCGGGTCGTAGAAGCGGGAAGCCAGGGAAAGGATCGTAGTCTTGCCTGCGCCGCTCGGGCCGACGAGCGCGGTGAGTTGGCCTGCCGGCGCCTCGCAGGTGATGCCGTGCAAGATCTCCGCACCCTGCGGGTAGGTAAAGTGCACGCCCCGGAAGGCGACACCGAGTCCAGAACCGCGCGGTGGCAGGGGGAGAGGGGACCGGGGATCAGGCACGCTGACCGGCACGTCGAGAAAGTGGAACACGCGATCGAACAACGCAAGCGCGCCAAGCACCGTCGTGTTCACCGACGCGAGAGACGACGCAGGGCCGTAGAGCCGCGCCAGGTACGTCGCGAACGCAACGATGGTGCCCAGTGCCACCTGACCTTGCACTACCAGATAGCCGCCGTAGCCATAGAGCGCAGCTGGTCCGACCGCCGACAGAACTTGTACGACCAGCATCACCCACTGTCCGACCAGAGATTGGCGGATCGAGGTGTCACGCACCCGTTCGCTCGCCTTGCCAAAGCGCTCCGCTTCGGCGTCCTCGCGCCCATAGCTCTTGACGACAGTTACGCCGGACAGCGAGAGCGTCTCCTCCAGAAGGCTGGTGAGGTCCGCAAGCGCGGTCTGTGTCTCCTGCGTCGCTTCGTACCGGCGCTTGCCGAAGTGCAGCACCGGGATGGCAAAGGCCGGCAGGGAGATGGCCGCGATGAGCGCGAGACGCCAGTTCAGAATGAGCATCGTGCCAAGCGTGAGCAGTACGGTGAGGACGTTGACGAACGTTCCGATGAGGCTCTGGGCTAGGGCTTGCTGCACCGCCCCCAAGTCGCTAATGAAGCGCGCGTGGATTTCTCCGGGCCGAGTCCAAGTAAAGAAGTCGAGGCCGAGCCGCTGTCCGTGGCGGTAGAGAGATTGCCTCAGGTCGTGGATGATGCGCTGTGCGACCACAGTGCTCAGATAATTCTGGCCGACGCCTACCACCGCTGACGCGGCGGGGAAGAGGAGCATACCGAAAGCAAGCCAGAGGAGTTCATTGAGACGGTGCAACGGGATCGCCTGGTCGATCGCTGCCCTGATCAGGAGCGGCGGCACGAGGCCGAGCACGACACCGACACAGACCAGGAGGACCCCGATGCCGATCGGTCGGAGGTGCGGCCGCAGCACCGGTCGCAGCCGCCGCAGCGTGCGTCGCGCGTCTGGCTGGCCGTCCTCTAGGTACCGAAGGCTACGCTGCTGCGTCCACATGCCGCCGAAACCGCCGCCCATATGCATTCCGATCGTCTTACACCTCGCTTCCACTCTACCACCACGGCAGGGATTGGCTCTGCCTGCGGCGCATTCTCTTCTTCACCCACGGCGACCGCCGCGCTCCGGAGGAGGTTCTGGACGTGCCTGATTGGCTCGAGGAGGCAGATCTTTCTCAGATCCAAGGGAAGTTCGAAACGGGTGAACTGACCGCCGAAGAACTCGTATGGCATTACTTTGATCGCATTGCCGCGTTGGCTGGTCTGCGAGCCGTTTGCGAGGTGAATCCCGACGCGCCCTCAATCGCGGCCGCCCTGGACCGCGAGCGCAGCGAAGGACGCGTGCGCGGTCCCTTGCATGGCATTCCCGTGCTGCTCAAGGACAACATCGACACTGCGGATCGCCTGCATACGACTGCAGGGTCCTTGGCCATCTCCGACCATGTCGCCGCCCGTGATAGCCACGTGGCGGCACGACTGCGGCGCGCGGGAGCGGTCATCCTCGGCAAGGCCTCGATGACCGAGTGGGCGAACTTCATGACCGATGGCATGCCATCGGGCTACAGTTCGCGCGTCGGCCAGGTGAAGAACGCCTACGGCCCGTTTGACCCTGGCGGCTCTTCCTCCGGTTCTGGCGTCTCCGTCTCAACGAACCTCACCATGCTGGCGATCGGCACAGAGACGTCGGGCTCGATTCTTAATCCCGCCAGCCAGAACTCCGTCGTCGGCGTCAAGCCGACCATCGGCCTCGTCAGCCGCTCAGGCATCGTCCCGATCTCGCACAGCCAGGATACGGCCGGTCCGATCGCCCGCACGGTAAGGGACGCCGCACAGCTCCTCTGGGCCATCGCGGGCCGGGACCGGCGCGACCCGTCGACCTGGTCGGCTGACGTCCCCGCACCGCCGCAGTTCCGGCTCGACGCGCTGCGCGGCCGGCGTATCGGCGTTCCTCGAAAGGGGTTCACGGAAGACCTCCCGGCTGCGGAGGCCAGCGTCTTCAACGAGGCGCTCGGCATGATGCGCGGGATCGGAGCCGAAGTGCTGGACCCCTTCGAGATCCCCACCGCGGAGGCGGAGTGGACACTGGACGTGCTGATTCACGAGTTCAAGGCTGACCTCAACGCGTACCTGCGCACCGTAAGGCCGGATCTTGGGGTGCGCAACCTGCACGAACTCGTTGCATTCAACGAGCGCCACCGTCGTCAGATGCTCCGCTACGGACAGTCCCTGCTGGTTGCAGCTGAAGCGACGAGCGGCGCCCTCATCGAAGCGGACTACCTGCAGTCGCGCCGCAATGACCTGCGCTGGTCCCGCGAGGAAGGCATCGACGCAGTCCTTGCGCAGGGCCGCCTCGATGCGCTGGTCTTCCCGTCGAGCTATGGCGCGGATATCGCCGCGCGCGCCGGCTACCCTTCGGTGTGCGTGCCGGCCGGCTACACGCAGCAGGGTGAGCCGGTTGGACTCACATTGACGGGACCCGCATTCTCTGAGGCGCGGCTTCTGGAGTTCGCCCACGCGTTCGAACAGGCCACGTTGCTACGCCGACCGCCGGCCGCTCGCTGACGTCGGTCGCTACCGCCTGCCGTCAACTTCCAGGAGCCGCACCCGTCAAGCGGGCGCGGCTCCTGCGTTCTGTTGAGCGGCCTCCAGACGCTCCAGCCGATGCATAATCTCGAGGATGGCCTCATTCTGCGCCTCGAGGTGCTGCAAAATGACCCGCACCTCCTCTTCGGCCTTCTGATTCACTTCGTAGTCGAGGTGCGCCTCGACGCGGTCCTTCGAGGCCTGACGGTTCTGCGACATCATGATGATCGGCGCGGCATACGCCGCCTGGAACGAGAGCGTCAGGTTCAACAGGATGAATGGGTAGGGATCCCAGTGAAAGATCCACGCGGTTACATTGAGGGTTACCCATGCGACCAATAGGACGCTCTGGGTGATGATGAATGTCCAGGATCCCATGATTGTGGCGAAGCGATCGGCAATGCGATCGCCCGGCGTCCGCTGCTCCTCGAAGACCTGGTTCACGTTCTTCACTGGTGCGTGGTTGTGTTGAAAGCGGCCCGGAAACTGCAAGCCTCCACCTCCTGCGTAGGCCAAGTCCCAATCCGATCGATATGGCGGTGCGCACAATGGTGCACCGCCATATCTGCTCGTCTCAAGAATGACAATATGGGGGCTTGCACATACTCCGCTCGGCTACTTGTGTGCACGCAGCGTAAGATCAGCGAATTCTGCCGTGTACACTGGCCCGAGCCCAAGAGCGCCCACCGACGTGTATTGCACCCAGGGCTGCACGAGCACCTCGTTCCATCCGTACGATAGGAAGTCCGCCGGCGCCTGCTGGAGCAGGATCTGGTTCGCTTGCCGATAGATCGAGATCTGCTGGGCCTGCTGAGATGGCGGCAGCATGTCCGCCTGCGCGAGCAGGTTCTGCAGCGCCGTGTCGTTGAAGCCTGAGAAGTTCGCTGTGCCGTTCGTAGCGAAGAGGTTGTCGAAGAGATCCTCGGGCTGCGGATAATCGGCTGCCCAGGTCAGCAGATACATGCCGTAGGTCGTCTGCGACGCGTTGTGCGCATTGGTAAAGAAGGTGGTCCAGGGGATCGGCTTCAAGGTCGCATCGAGCCCGAGCGGCTGGAGCTCCGCCTTCACTACCTGCATGGCCTTCATTACGGTCGGGGCGCCGGATTGGAAGGCGAGTTCAAAGGACGCGGGATGCGTGGGCGTAATGCCCACGGACCTCAGAAGCGCAGCCGCCTTGGTGGCATCCACCGAATAGGGGTAGACGGCGCCCGCATTGTACCCCGGCATACCTGGCGCAAAGAGCCCGTCATTGTCGAGGGTTCCGCGGCCGGCAGTCAACGCGGCGACGAGGGCGTCGCGGTTCAGAA
Organism: Bacillota bacterium; assembly: GCA_021793645.1. Lineage (GTDB taxonomy): Bacteria > Bacillota > Sulfobacillia > JAJZYS01 > JAJYTV01 > JAJYTV01. The sequence goes on along the minus strand of JAJYSJ010000001.1, from coordinate 114,036 downwards.
TCACGTTCACGGCCTGTCGCACCGCCAGCTGGTCGAAGGGATATGCCGTGACGTTGAACCCAAGGAAGGTGACAGAATCGGCGGGCGCCGAGTGGTAGCGCTGCTTCAGCGACCTGCTCGCTTGGATGGCTGAGAAGGTCTGCGCATTGATGCCGTTGCTGCCGAACGTACCGACGATGTCGAGGCGCCCCTTCTGGAAGTCCCGCAGCTGCTGTGCTGGGCTGAGCCCGACGGTCGTGGAAATCGTCTTGATGCTCGGTCTACGGCCCCAGTAGTGCGGATTTCGGGTGAGGACAAGCTCCTGTCCGTGCACCCACTTCGACAGCACGTATGGCCCAGTCCCGATCGCGTTGTCCTCATAGGATGTGAAGCCGTACTTCGCCTCCGCCTTGGGATCACCGATCGCTGCCGACACCAGCGCCATGGCGTTGAGGAACGTCCCGCTCGGCGCCGTCAGGTCGAACTCGATCCGGTGGCTTCCGAGCACCTTCACTCCCGTGAGGCTTGACGCCGTTCCGGCGTTCCACGCCGCAAAGCCCTGGATCATGCTGTAGGCGAAGGCGTACGGCGCGCCGGCCGCCTTCGACGTCATGCGCTGGATGTTGTACTGCACAGCCTGCGCGTCAAAAGCGTCTCCGTTCGAGAACTTGACGCCTTTGCGCAGGTTGAAGATGTAGGTCTTGCCGTTGTTCGTCACATTCCAACTGGTTGCGAGGTCCGGTTCGATCGTGGCGTTATCCGGCCCATACTGCACCAGTGTGTCGTAGATGGCATGCATGTACCCCTGGGATACGCCATCAAACCAGCTGGCCGGGTCAAGTGTCGGAATAGGGCTGGCCTGGGCCAAGCGGAGGGTAGTCGGGATGGTGACCGCCGGGGTACTGGAGCATCCCGCGACGAGCGCGGTGATGCCGACGGCTCCGAGGATGGCGATCAGGGTGCGGGCGGATCGGCTACGCAAATTGGGATCCTCCTCAGCGGTAACCTCACGCAGCGCGCGGCGGGCTGTCCCGCCGCGCGCGGTTAGAGACGGGCTACTCCGAACCTTCGCACTGCCGTATTACACTCGGCCCGAGCCAAGTCCTGCCCCCAATCGCCTCCATCCGACATGCGCCTTTGTCCGTTCGACAATTCGCGCCAAAACATGCCTCGTTGGTGGCCATGCCCCATGGCGGACGAAAACGAAAGCAAGACGCCGGGCTGGTCAGCCAGGCGTCTTGCTTTCGTTTCCCTGCCTTTAGGAGTAGCTTACCCGCGGGTCGAGGAACGCATAGGCGATGTCCACAAGCAGGTTCATGATCACGATGCTGGATGCGGAGAACAGCGTGATGCCCATGATGAGCGATCCGTCTGCATTGCCGATTGCCGTGTTCAGGAGAAAGCCGAGTCCCGTCCAGTTGAAGATGGTCTCCGTAACGATGAGGCCCCCCAGCAGGGTCCCGAAATCGAGGCCAAAGTAGGTCACGACAGGGATCAGCGCGTTTCTGACCGTGTGCTTCATCAGGACCCCCCAATTGGGGATGCCCTTCGCCCGTGCGGTCCGCACATAGTCCATCCGCATCACGTCGAGTGTCGCGGAGCGCAGGATGCGCGCGTAGAAGGCGCTCCCCGTGATGCCGACGGCGAGGCCAGGCAGGATGGCGCCGGCGGGGGACACCCCGCCCAGCGGCAACACACCGAGCTTGAACGCCACCAATACGAGCAGGAGCGATCCTACCCAGTAGGTCGGCATCGAAATGCCGAGGATGGTCATAAAGCGCAGGAAGTTGTCAATGAACGAGTACCGCTTGACCGCCGAGATGATGCCGACGGGGATCCCGATCAGGATCTCGAAGAACACGGCCACCACAGCGAGGTAAAGAGTGTAGGGAGCGGCCTGCAGGACCATTCCGGAAACCGTGCGCCGCATGATGAAGTCGTACCCGAGGTTGCCGTGAACAAACTGGTTGAAGTAGGCAAGATAACGCCACCAGAGCGGTTTATCGAGGCCCAGGTGGTGGCGAATAGCCGCAAGGGTCGCCGCGCTCGCGTGCTGGCCCGCGATGAGGCGCGCCGGGTCGGCGGGCACCAGGAACGCGATGAAGTAGGTCACCGTGAGAATCGCCCAGATGGTCACGATGGTCCAGATCAGCCGGCGGACGATGAATGAGCCCAAGCGACATCACCCAAACTTTCGGGGGTGGGGGACCGGCGGCGAAAGCCGCCGGTCCCCGACGTCCCTTGTTAGTGCGACTTCACGGTCATGTACTCGAACTGCGGCGTCTTGACCGGATGCAGGTACAGCATGAGGTCGCTGTGCGTTCCCTGCGGCTGTACCCATGGCTGGATCAGCGCGTCGTTCCATTCGGTGTAGAGGAACGCCCAGGCCGCCTGCTTGACCGCGATCTGTTCCGCCTGCTTGAAGAGCGTCACGCGTTGCGCCTGCTGCGAGGCCGGCAGCGCGTCAGCGGTGTCGATGAGGGTCTGGAAGGTCTTGTCGTAGTAGTTGCCGACGTTTGTCGCGTTGTTGGCTTCGTTCCCAAGCAGGTTCTCGAGGAAGTCCTGCGCGTCCGGATAGTCCTGGAACCAGTCGGTCCAGGCGATGTTCCAGTTGCCCTTCGGGTTGGCTTCTGTCGGCCAGTAGTTGCCAATCTGGCTCGTACCCTGGATCGACACGTTCAGGCCGATCGCCTTGAGGTCCGTCTGGATCATCTCGGCCGTGCGGATGTGGTCCGTGGTGTTGCTCGGGTAGATGAACGTGATCGGCTGGCCATTGTAGCCGGCCTTCTGCAACAGGGACTTCGCCAGCGCCTGGTTGTACGGGTACGGGTTCGTGATCGAGGAGTCGTACCCGGGGATGCCCGGCGGCAGCGGCTGGGTCTGCATGACTGCGCGGCCGTTCGTGATGTCCTTGATCAGCAGCTGCTTGTTGATGGCGTAGTTGACCGCCTGGCGCATGTAGACGTTGTTGAACGGCGCCTTCGTCGTGTTGAACGCAAGGTACACAACGCCGTTCTCCGGTACGTTGGAGTACTGCTTCTTCAGCGTCGGCGAGCTGATGATCTTGGCGTAGACCTCAGACGGCAAAGGACCCCAGAGAAAGTCGTATGTACCCTGCTGGTAGCGCAGCAGCGCGAGGTCGGGGTTCACGTTCTCGTCGATGATGACCTTCTGCACCTTCGGCGAGCCGCGCCAGCTGTGCGGGTTCGCCACCAGGATCATCTGGTGTCCCTGGTTCCAGCTCTTCAGCATGTACGGGCCGGTGCCGACCGCGTGGAGCTGGTAGTTCTGCCCGTACTCTTGCACGACCTTCGGGTCGACGATCGCGGCCGACATCAGTGCGAGTTCGTTGAGGAAGAACGCCTGCGGCGTCGTTAGCTGGATCTGGACGACTCCCGGCGCGGGAGAGGTCAGGCCGGACATGCCAGACATCCCTGCGGGCGGCGGGTTGCCCTTGTTGAACCAAGCATTGTATCCAACGATGTCCGAGTAGGCGAAGCCGTACGGGGCAGCGCCGCTCGAGTTCGCGTCCCCGCGCGTCACGCGGTTCAGCGAATAGATGACGTCCTGCGCGGTGACCGGGTCGCCGTTCGAGAACTTGATGCCCTTCTTCAGGGTGAAGGTATAGGTCTTGCCGTCAGACGATGCCGTCCATGTGGCGAGGCCGGGGTGTAGACCGGAGTTCGTCTGGTTGTACTCGACCAGGGTGTCGTAGATCTCCTGCATCGGGTACATCGAACTGACGTCCGTCCATTCGGTTGGGTCGAGCGTCTCGATGTTGCTGGAGAACGAGAAGTGCAGCACCTGTTGCGCGGAAGAAGTGGCGGGCGTCGAACTGCCGCAACCAGACAGCGCCACCGCGGCGGTCAAGGCGCCCGACGCGAGCAGGGACCATCGTTTCCAACCCGTGTTGGCCATTCACAACCCTCCTAAACATGAGTGCTATGCATCGCTGCGGTTCCCTAAAGGCACCTCTGCACGATCACCCCCTGTCGGCGTCCGTTCCTGCTGCAGCGGTTATTCGCCCGCCCGCGGATTGAACGCATCGTTGAGGCCATCCCCGAGGAGGTTGAAGCCCAGGGTGGCGATGGCGATAGCCACACCGGGCCAGACGATGAGCCAGGGATCGGTTTGGTACCAACTGAGTCCGAGGTTGATCATCTTGCCCCACGACACCGTGGGATCGGGAACGCCGATGCCCAGGAAGGAGAGCGCCGACTCGAAGATGATGTTGTTCGCGACGAGCAATGTGGCATAGACGATGACCGGGCTCATGATATTCGGAAAGATGTGCATGAACACGATGCGGAGGTTGCGTGAGCCGAGTGAGCGCGCCGCATCGACGTACTCCATCTTCCGAGCGGCTAGCGTCTGCCCTCGTGCGATGCGCGCGACGCCAGCCCAGCCGAGCACTCCGATCACGATGTAAACGGTTGCCACTGTCGGGTTCGGGATCACGGAGCGCAGGAGGATGATGAACAGGAGTTGCGGGAACGCCAATACGATGTCCGTGAACCGCATCAGCACGTTGTCCCAGAACCCGCCGAGGAAACCCGAGATCATGCCGATGAACACGCCGATTACGAGCGTGATCAGGGTCGCCATGAAGCCGACCTCCATCGAAACCTGCGTCCCGTAGAGGAGCTGGCTCATCTCGTCGCGGCCCGAAGAGTCCGTACCAAGGAAGAAATGATGCCAGTTCCATGTTGGGGGAAGCGGCAGCCCCTGCGCGGTCGTTCCGTCAGGGAAACTAATGTGCGGGTTCATGGGCGCCAGTTGTCTCGCAAAGAGTGCAACGGCCACCATAAAAAGAACCAGCACGACTCCCAGCACAGCCAGACGGTTGCGCAGGAAACGTCGCATGAACAGTTGCAGCGGTGTCCTGTTCCGCTCAGCCGACGCGTCAGCCAACGTTATCTCCCGAACGCGCAGGGCCATGCGAAGCCTCCTCAACGACCGGCGCCGCGTGATTAGCCGAGAGGATTCGTGTGAACATGCAGTTTTCCTTCCGAAAACACCGGATCTGGCTAGCGCAGGTTTTTGCACTAACACGATACGTCCATTTGGAAGGCGGCCTGAGTGCCGGATGCGCGCCAACGACCGCCTCGTGCGGGCGGTTGTCTACAGCACAATTCGATTGAACGGATGTCAGAGTGCGAGGCGTCAAGAGGTATATCCCCCAACCTCGATGCAACATAATATCTATTATCGGACCTTCTAAAGGGGACGGATCAGGCCCGTTGGGCCCGACCGCTCCCCATCTCGATCAGCGCGATCGCTGCAATCATGCAGACGATATGCAGCGCAACCGGCAGACCCGGGGCCCACAGCGCGCCGACGGCTGCCAGGATGGCGCCGAGGGTTCCGAGCGCTGCGCCAGCACGCACGAACCCGGCCCTTCGTGCGGTCCCAGGCAACATCCATGCCGGCACTAGGAACAGCAGGCCGAACACGATATGGATCCAAAGCACGGCACCGCCGTACAGGTAGAAACCGAACAGTCCGCCGAGGCCAAGCAAGAAGGAAACGAGAAAGCCCGTGCGGGCCAGCATCAGAAGCATGCGCGCACCGGACTTTGGTTCAGTGCTGCTAGACAAGGGGCACCTCCTGTCGCGGAGAAATACACCTCCGGCACTAGGGATTTCGATCCGCCCAGGACGAACCCTGCCGAAGGCTTACCGGCCGATGTCGGGCTGCTCGCGCATGCCGTCTGAGAAGAAGCGGACGAGGCGCGCCCTGACGTCGGCCTGATGCGGGCCCACGAGGAGCCTTTGGGCGTGCGCATCTCCGGGATACAGGTGGATCTGGGCTAGGTGCGGCGACATGCGCTGGAGTGCGATGGCCTCGTCGGCCATCGGCTCCGCTTCGCTCGCCAGGATCAGCATGGGCACGGTCGGCAGCTTGCCGGCCAGTCTTGTGGGCTCGACCGCAGGCGACAGCACGGCAATCCGGTCGACCTTGGCGCCAAACAGCGCCGCGGCCTCGAGCGCCGCACCGCCGCCCATGCTGCCTCCGAGCAGGGACACCTCGCTCGCGCCGTCCGCGCGCAGTCGGGCAACCACAGAAGCCACATCGCCAGCGTCGCTGCCCGGCTGTTTGCGTGCGCTGGACGTGCCGTAGCCTCGAAAGTCCAGCGTCAGCGGCGCAAGACCCGTCGTCGCCAGCTCCGCAGCGAACGGATGCCAACTGGACTGGTCGTAGCGCATGCCGTGGAGCATCACGACGATCCGATGACCTCCACCGAAGCGAGTGCCCGTGAGGAGTCCCCCATCCGCCAGCGACAAGGACCAGGGCTCCCCCGCTCCCAGGCCCCCCCCCCGCTCAGCGCTGCTCATCGGCAATGCGCCGGAAGGCGTCGCGCAGCACATCCAATGGGTGCGCCCCGACGATCTTGTATTTGTCCTCGATGATGAAGGCTGGCACCCCGGTGATGCCGAGGGCGCGCGAGCGCTGCGCCGCGGCGTCGACGCGCTGCACATAGCGTGGATCCGAGATCGCCGCGAGGGCTGTGTCCGGATCCAATCCCGCCTCCGCCGCAAGGTCCCGGAGGACACCATCGTCGGCAAGATTGCGCCCCTCGGCAAAGTTCGCGCGGAACGTTGCGCGGCGGAGCGCATCCAGCTTGCCCTCGTCCCGCGCATACTCGGACATGATGTGCGCCTTGCGGGTGTTCGAGAGTACCTTTGGCGCCTGGAAGCGTAGGCCGAGCGACTCCGCGCGCTCCTGCAGGCCTTGCTGCATCGAGGCAACGCGTTCCTCTGGCACATCAAAGTACTGCGCGAGCGGCAGACCGGCCTCGGGCGTTTCGGCATGCAGCTCGAACGGCGCCCAGGTGACGTCCAGCTGGATGTCCGGCTCTTCGTTCAGCTTGTCGACGAGCCCCTCGCCGATGTAGCAAAACGGTCAGACGTAGTCCGAGAAGGTCTCAATCTTCAGCGGCATGTAAAAGCCCCCCCGCAGACCGCATTCGCATGGGACCATCTGGAACCCTGCCGATCTGCTGCCCCCTATTCGATCTGTGCCACCCGCAGCGTCCAGTCCTGGGAGGACACTCCCTGTGGCGAGGCCCGCAAAAGGGCCGAAACCTCCTGCACCTCCGGCGCTTCCTCGACCAGGCGCGAAAGGCGCAAGAGCGCATCTCCCAGCGCGAGCTGCGCTGCGGCCACAGGCTCCCCGAACGGGCGCAGACAGATGTGCGCGAGGGCTTCGGCGTCGCGGTCGGTAAGTGGCACCACCCGCTCATGGGGTTCGCTGGGCCAAGGCGTCAGCGGCTTGACCTGTAGAACGGGTCCGAACAGCGGATCCTGCGCGATGCCGACCCTGAGCCTCGCTTCATCCGGACCTGGTGCTGACGCAGCTGCCATCCCCATCGCCGCGAGCACCTCCGCGGCCCGCTCGGGTGCGAGGTCCGACGGTTGCTCTTGCAGGGCTGCGCGGATGATCTCCCTTGCCTGCAGCGGGTCCGCTCCCGGCAGATCTGGAATGCGGCCCCTCGGCTGGCGGTGGTGTTCTGCGTAGCGCACCGTCTTGCCAAGGGCGCGCACCGCGCGCTCTGGGAAGGGGTACACGGGAATGCGCTGCTCCCCTGCGTCGATCCACCCGACCGCAGGGCCGCCTTGCGGCGTGAGGAGGAAGTTCGCGACAATCGGCTTTCGGATGTTGTCCACTTCAGCCACTTCCCGCACGGCATCGGCGATGCTCTGCGCCACCTCGTCGCCATGGGAGAGTCCGACCGGCACGAACAGCACGATCACCGCATCGACAGAGGGATCGCGCAGCACCTCCGGCAGTGCATGACGGTAGCCTGCAGGCAGCGCCTCGAAGCCGAGGTCTACCGGCGGACGCACGATCTCGAGCCCCCGCCTCGGCAGCTCGTCCACAGTGATGACCGCTCCGCCCGCGGAGTTTGTCAGAACTGCAACCCGGCTGCCTTTGGGCAAGGGGCCGGCAACGAGCAGCGCTGCCACGTCGAATAGCTCCTCGATCGTATCGGCCCGGATGATGCCCGTCTGCTGAAAAAGACCCTCGTAGGTGCTGTCGCGCGGGTCCTCCATGCCCGGGTACTCCGAGATGGCGGCACCGCCGCGCGTGCGAGCACTCTTCACCACGAGGATCGGCTTGCGTGGCGAGATGCGCCGTGCGATGCGCGAAAACTTTGCCGGGTTGCCGAACGACTCTAGGTAAAGTGCGATCAGGTCGGTGCTCGGGTCGTCCTCCCAGTACTGCAGGAGGTCGTTGCCGGACACGTCCGTCTTGTCGCCCATGCTGACGAAGCTTGAAACCCCGACATCGATGCGGCTGGCGTAGTCGAGGATGGCTACCCCGAGCGCACCGGACTGGCTGGCGATCGCAAGTCGGCCCGGACGCGGGAGAGCCGGTGCGAAGCTGGCGTTCAGAGGACTCTTTGGGTCTGTCGTAAGCAGGCCGAAGCAGTTGGGCCCCAGGAGGCGAACGCCCGCCGCGCGCAAGCGCGCCGCAATATCCTGTTCACGCCGCTCCTCCTCGCCGGCGGCCACACCCGCGGAGAGGATCGCAACGCCACCCACCTTCGCCGCGATGCACTCGTCCACGACGCTCTGGACCTGGACCGCAGGCACGACCAAGAGCGCAAGGTCGATCGCTTCGGGGACCTCCGCAAGGCTCGGGTAGGCGCGCACTCCGCCGACCGAATGGGCGCTCGGGTTGACCGGGTAAGCCGTTCCGGTAAACCCGCTCTCGAGCACGTGCCGGAAGAGCAAGTGGCCAAGGCGGCTGGGATCACGCGAAGCGCCGACGACGGCAATCGTCTTCGGATGCAGGAAGGGCTGCAGCGAGGCGGCCGTCGCCATCTGCTCCCGCGCCTCGCGCAGCGCGCGGCTGCGCTCCGTCTCCCCGAGCGGCAGCACCATGCGCAGTGTGCCGTAGTCTCCTGGCGTGAAATGTTGCTTCACGCTGTACCCGCTGTGCTGCAGAAGATTGATCATCTTCTGGTTGTCCTGCAGGGCGTAGGCCTCGAAGACGCGCAGCCCGCTGCGCCACGCCACATCCGCCATCTGCTCCAACAGCAGGGTGCCGATGCCATATCCGTGAAAGCGTTCGTCGACGAAGAAGTCGACCTCCGCGGTCGATTCGTCAGTGCGGATGTAGTGGCTGATGCCGAGCAGTTCGTCGCCAGATACGCAGAGGAGCGCGTAGATGTCCGGACGAGCGCTCTTCAGCATCTCTGCAATCTTGCGGTCGTCGACCTCGCGCAGTGCGTGGAAGAATCTGAAGTAGATCGCTGTCGGCGACGCATGGCCGAAGAACTCCTTCAGCATGGCGCGCTCTTCTTCGCTGCCAACCGCCTCCCGCAGATCCGCAACGCGACCGTCCCGCAGAATGACCCGCATCCGCGCGCGCCTCCCCTGCCATGGTCTGGACTCCTCCCCATTGTGCCTTGACGCGCAGCGCCGCGCCAGAGCCCCCTGCAGCGCACCAAGAGCGCCGTACGGCGCAGCTTGAACCTCTTCATCCGCCACATTGCGCCGATGGTTCCTACCGCCCGCCCTTGCCACGCGCTATCATCGGGGCGTACGCAGGATCCGGCGGGGAGGCGGTGCAGCGATGAGTGGACGGGCTGTGTTCGTCTACAGCGATGCGTACCAGGCCTATCGGTTCACGCCCGACCACCCGTTCAATCCGGTACGGCTGGGATGGACGGTGGATGTGCTCGGCGAACTTGGTCTGCTGCATCCGGAAGAACGCGTCGCACCACGCCCCGCTGCGCTGGACGAGATCCTCCTGGCACACAGCCCCGCATACGTCGATGTCGTGCAAGAGCTCGGCCGCCTGGGGCGGGCCACCCCGGCTGCAGCCTTCTACGGCCTGGGGACGGAAGACGATCCGGTCTTCGCGGGGATGCACGAGGCTGCCGCACTATCCGTCGGAGGCACCCTCGTCGCCGCAGAGCAGATTCTCTCCGGCCAGGCCTTGCATGCTCTCAACATCGGCGGCGGCTTCCACCACGCGATGCGCAGCCAGGCCGCGGGATTCTGCATCTACAACGATGTGTCCATCACGATCGCAAAGCTGCGGGACGCTGGCTTGCGGGTCGCCTACATCGACATTGACGCCCACCACGGAGATGGCGTTCAGGAAGCCTTCTACCGGGATCCCGACGTGCTCACCGTCTCGTTTCACGAGAGCGGCCGCTACCTCTTCCCCGGCACCGGCTGGGTCGAGGATCTGGGTGCGGGGCCAGGCTACGGTACGTCGCTGAACCTGCCGCTTGAGCCGTTCACCGACGACGCTTCGTGGCTCGAGCTGCTCGATGCCGTGCTCGACCCGGCGCTCAAGAGCTTCCGAGCCGACATCCTGATCACGGAGTTCGGCGTGGACGGGCATGCACTCGACCCACTGACCGATCTGCGTGCTTCAACCCGCTTCTATTGGGAAGCGGCGGCCCGGCTGCACACGCTGGCACATCGCCACTGCAAGGGGCGATGGCTCGCGGTCGGCGGCGGCGGGTACGAGCTTTTGCGGGTCGTACCGCGGGCCTGGGCGATTCTTTGGGCCGAGATGCGCGGTACGCCCATTCCCGAAAGCACTCCGCTCCCTGTGGAGTTCCGTGCGCGCCATGCAGACGCGAACCCGCCTCTGCCCGGATGGATGGTGGACCCGCGCGGCACAGTGCCCCCCCTGGATCGCCAGCGCGAGATCTCCGGGCGGAACCGCGCCACCCTCGCTAAACTCCGCCATATGTGCCCCCTATTTGCGGACAACAGCACTAATGCATGACGTGATCCTCGGATATGAACGCTGAAATTCATTAAGTCCACCGCATGCCAGCAGGAATACAGCACAGAAGTGCGAACCCGATGGAGCATGACAGGTTGCTGGAGGCGGTGGATCGCCGCCGGTATTTTTGGCATTCTGGTCCTGACATCCGGGGCGGTGCCCGCTGATGCCGCACCATCTCTCGCTGCGCTCGAAGATGAACTGCACAACGTTCACGTGAACCTGCTGGCCGACGAGGCGCGGGCCACAAGCCTGCAGCAGCAGGCGACGATACTCAACGCGCAACTCCAGGCGGTAAATGCGCAACTGGGCCAGACCCAGCAGAAGATCACCGCGACGCAGATCGAGGTGAAGAATACCGAGGCCACGATGGGCCGCACGACGGCGCACCTCGATCGGACGCGCAGGTCGATGCAGAAGGAGCAGCGCGGACTGCGCGGCGTTCTTCTGTTCGCCGAGCAGGCAGGCCCGCTGGGCTACCTCAGCGTACTGCTCTCGGTGCACAGCTTCTCAGAATTCGTCACCCAGATCGGCACGATGGCGCAAGTCGCCAGCTATCAGCGCGGCGTCGTGAATCAGTTGCAGCAGGAAGCGGCCGCGATCAGCCACGATCTCGCGACGCTGTCGCACAACCGCACGGTCCTGCACCACCAGGAGGCCACGCTGCTGAGCCAGAAGGCCCATCTGGCACAGGTCGCCACGCAGCGCGCTTCCGTCCTCTCCCAACTGCACCAGGAGCAGGCCTCCGTCGCAGCAGTGGAGTCGAATCTGAAGTCTCAGGGGCAAACGCTTTGGAATGCAATCAAGCAGTTGGAAGCGGAACTTGCCAGCGGCAAGCTGACAGCTTCCCAGCTCTTCTCCATCGTACGGTCGCTCTCGGCGGTCTACGGCGTAGACCCCTATCTCATCATGGCGGTCATCCGCCAAGAGAGCGGAGGCAACTCGAAGGCGGTCAGTTCCGCCGGCGCTGTGGGCCTCATGCAGCTCATGCCGCAGACCGCTGCGGATCTCGGCGTGACCGATCCACTCAATCCGCAGCAGAATGTGCGCGGCGGGATCGCCTACCTCGCCTACCTGCTCAAGCTGTTCAACGGCAACGTCGCGTGGGCGCTCGCCGGGTACAACGCCGGCCCCGGCGCCGTGGAGTATTACCACGGCATCCCGCCATATCCGCAGACACAGAACTACGTGCGCAACATCCTCTACATGTACCATCACGGCATCTAGGCAGTCCCGAGACCCCTCGCGCTCTCGTCGAATGATTCCAAAGCACAGCGTTCGGAGGGTTCATCATGCGGGTGCTCGTCACTGGCGGCGCGGGATTCATCGGTTCGAACACGGTCGATCTGCTGGTCTCGCTCGGACACGACGTCTCCGTGGTGGACAACCTGGTGACGGGATCGCGCAGCAACCTGCATCCGCAGGCCGCATTCCACGAAGTGGACGTTACAGATGATGCTGCGCTCCAAACCGTCTTTGAGCGCGAACGGCCCGAGGCCGTCATCCACCTCGCGGCGCAGATGGACGTTCGCATCTCGACGCGCCGGCCCGTGTACGACGCGCAGGTCAACATCCTGGGGAGCCTGCAGGTCATCGAGGGTGCGGTGCGGGTCGGCACCCGCAAGGTCATCTACGCGTCCAGCGGCGGTGCCATCTACGGCGAGCCCCTGTATCTGCCTGTGCGAGAAGACCACCCGGTCAACCCCCTCTCGCAGTACGGGGTGACCAAGCACACGGTGGAGCATTATCTCTACCTGTACGCACAGCAGCGAGGGCTTGCCTACACGGCGCTGCGCTACGCGAACGTCTACGGACCGCGCCAGAACCCCGCCGGCGAAGCCGGTGTGATCGCCATCTTCATTCGCAATCTCCTGCTGGGCCTGCAAAGCCGCATCTTTGGCGATGGCAAGCAGACACGGGACTACGTGTACGTTGGGGACGTGGCCGCCGCGAACGTCGCGGCCCTGCACGCGGCCGACGGCATGGCACTGCACATCGGCAGCGGCATCGAAACCACCGTGAACGAACTCTACGAACAGCTCGCGCGAATCCTTGGCGTGCGCCATGCCGCCCGCCATGAAGCAGAGCGCCCCGGCGAAGTGCTGCGGATCGCGCTTGATTCGAGCCTTGCCGCAGAGCACCTGGGATGGCGCCCCGAGGTGTCGCTGTCCGATGGTCTCAATGAAACCGTCGACTACCTGCAAACCCTGCATGCAGAGGGCAACTTGGCCTGACGCCGCTGGCCAAGAGTGGCAGCCCCTAACGCATCAGCAGTGCGACGGCGAGTGAACCGATCGCGATGAACGGGCCGAAGGCGATCGTGTCCTTGCGCCCCGCCTTGCGCGTCGCCAATAGACCCGCAGCATAGAGGCCGCCGAGGAGCACAGCCAGCATCAGGCTGACGACTCCCCGCTGCAGGCCGAGCAGTAGGCCGACGACGGCGAGGTACTTCACGTCGCCGAATCCGAAGCCGCCACGGCCGACAACTGCCAGGAGGGCTCCAACCGCAAAGAGCACTCCCGCACCCAGCGCACCGTTCATGTACGCGGGCGGCCCCGCAGGGATCAGGGCGACCAGCCCAGCCAGTGCCGCGCCTGCGAGAAGCCGGTTCGGGATGATGCGGTGGCGCAGGTCGATGACTGTTGCCGCGATGGCCAGCCAGAGCACAATGAGGGCAGCCGGCCACGTACCGAAGCGAAGGAGCACGACGCTCGCCGTGCCGATTGCCGTGAAGCCCTCGATCCAGAGTGCACCCCTTGGCGCTCGCTGCCCGCACCTCCCGCAGCTGCTCATGTAGCGGATCAGCGGCAGGCGGCCGCTCACGGAGAGCGGTCCGCCGCAAGTCGGGCATACCCGCGGGCCAAAGACCACCTGGCCGCTCGGCAGCCGTTCGACCAAAAGCCCAAGGAAGTCGCCCACCAAGGCACCAATCAAAAGGCCGATGCCTGCCGCCAGAAAGCGCATCCACATCGCCACGGTCCCCTCCTCCCTGAGCAGCCGGCAGTCATTGCGCAGTGCAGTTTCGCGGGAGTACCGCCTGCACCTGCGCAGTCCTGCCTTCGCTTGATCGGCCGCCGCCGCGGCAAGGCGCCCTCAGCGTCCGCCAGCGCGCACAAGCGCGCTCTCATAGTCCGCTGCGAACTGGCGCAACACCTGCGCACTCGTGCCCAGGCCAGCGGGCATTGCGCCCTGCGCGGGGGCGCTTGCCAACGCCAGCAGACCGAGAGGCCGCCGGTAACTCCCAAAGTAGCTCGCCTTCCAGTACTCGGCAGGTTCGGCTGGCGCCGATAGCGCCACCCGAAGGAAAATGGTCTCTCCGCCGGATTTCACGGAAAGCGTCCACTCCGCATCGGCGACTGGGGCACCCGTCCCGCCGACCTTGGCAGGCGGCAAGAAGACGCCGTACTCCTTCGCGACCTTTCCGCTCCCTACGAGAAACGGCAGGGTTGCCACCGTACGGTCACCGTGGTACGCGACACAATTGCCGTAGGTGTAGCTCTCCAGTGCACCCAGGTTCGGCGTTTCGTAGATCTGTGCCAGCACGTACGCGCCCTGCGGCGTGGAGTAGGCGTAGGCGATCGAACTGGAGCCGCTCCCGAGCACACTCGCGTCATCAAAGCGGCCGATGAGCACTCGTCTGAACCCGGGCAGCTGCGGTGCGATGCGCGCAAGATTGGTGCTCTTCACCGGCACCGACGTGCCAGGAAGCTCGTTCCTCGCGTAGATCAGCGGGAGGAGGCTGAAAGTCACGACCAGCGCGGCTATGACCGCCACGACGACCGTCGCCAAACTCGGGCCCCGCAGCGCGGCGAACGGCTTCGCTGTGTCGTGCGGCGAGAGGCCAAGGGCAATCGTCACACGAAGCAGGAGGACCACGAGCAGGGCGAACAGTACGAACCCCAGTACGGGGTGGAGCACGTCGAACGCCAGGTAGCTCCCCCAAAGATGCAGGGCGAGGATCAGCAGCCCAAGTCGCAGCAGGTTGAGCACCAGTGCGAGCACAGCTCCGAGAGCGACCAGCGCGGCCTTCGCTTGCCAGCGTCCCGCGAACTGGGCCAGAAGGACGGGCAGCACGATAGCCACAGCCAGCACGCTGTCCGCGCCGCTGCAGGCTGAGTTGATGATCACGGGAACCATGGCGCTCCCGTGCTGTACAAGAAACGTGCCGCTGCTCCTGGCAGCGATCCAGGGCAGTGCTCCCGCGCCGAGATGCGTCGCGGCGAGCGCAGTTGTCGTGAGCAGTCCCTGCACCCGTGTGATCAGCCACGTCAGGGGAGGCGGCCACGCGAAGACCAGGTAGATGAGCGGCGCTGCGATGCGTGGTGTCACAGTGACTCCGAACACCAGCCACGCTGTGCCAAGCGCCCAGAGCGGCCAGAGCACGAGCCCCATTTCTTGACCGACAAAGGAGTACGGCCACATGCTCGGACCGGCAACCAGGATCAAGCCGACGATGCCGACCAGCCCACTGCCTAGGATGAGGTTCGTCTCGAGGTCATTGTTGTAGTCGGGATGCTCACGCAGAACCCAGACGGCCCAGGCGAAGCCGATCGGCGGAATCCACACGAGGTATGCAAGGGGTGTGTCGCTGAGCGCCTGTTGCGCCAGCGGCAGCGCATAGGGAATCAGCGGTGCGATCGCAACGAGTAGCCAAAGGGCGATCCAGCGTCTGCGTGCTCGCAGTGAAGACAGCGAGGTCCGATCGGTCACCGGACCGCGCGCCGGCGACCGCCTGCCCAGCGTAGGGCCGAAACCCCGACGAGCAGCAGTGCAGGAAGAACGACCGGATAGGGAACCTCAGGCAACGCTCCCACGGGAAGGACGCTCAGGGAGAACGGGGCCGTGCCTTTCTCATTCGAGCCGTAGTGGACAGTCACCGACCCATCATACGAATCCGGCTGCGCATCCAGCGGCACCGTGAAGGACACCTGGAAATTCTGCGACGCAGGCAGGTCCTGCACGCTGTGGTCTATGTGCAACCGCGGAACATTGATGTCCACCTGCATGCTGGGCTGAGCCGACGGTTGAGCGTTCGAGAGGCTGATGTTCAGCGTGACTGTCTGTCCCGGGCCTGCGGCGGACGGCGTCACCTGCTCCACGACGACTCTCAACTGGTTTGGCGGTTTGTGGGCAAGTGCGTTGGAAGGAAGCGCGACTGCAGCCGTGACCAGCGTCGTAAGGGAGAACAACACGGTGACTGCCCTAAGAACTGAACGCACTTGCCACACCTCGCCAATTGGATTCATGTCTTGCCAAGGATCGACAACAACTGCCATTATATTGTTAGCCTAGGTGGATCTTAGCACAAGGGGCGAACGCCTTGCAGCGCTTCCGTCGCACGTTGTTCGGCTATTCGCCACGCGCGGTAGATCGCCGACTTTCGACGCTGGAAGAACGACTGCGGATCTCGGAGGAACGGGAACGCCTCGCCGAAGGCCTGCGAGAGATCCTGCAGGTCCACCTCAGCCAGGTGAATGCTGAAGTGGCGGCGCTGCGGGCTGAACGCGAGCTCCTTGCCGAACGGATCCTCAGTGCCGACGCAGAGGCGCAGCGCATTCGGCGCGAGGCGCTGCTAGACGCTGACCTGCTGCGTCTGCACTGGCGCGCACAGGAAGAGGAGGCGCGCGAGGAACTGCAGGTTCTCAAACAGCAGATTGCCACCGCGCGCAGCACCTACGAGTCGCTGCCCACCCACACGAGTCTGTCGGACGAGTCGTCAAGCAGTCCGCACGCGTCGGACGCTTCCACCGAACGCCATCGGCGGCAGGGAGCCTGACATGACGCGCGTAGTGTTGCTGCGCTCGACGCCGGATGACCGTCTCCCGGACTGGGCCACGCCGCAACTCAGCGTCCGCATCGTCCGCACTCCCCTGGAAGTTCCGTTCGCCGTGCTCCGTGAACCCGCCGACATCGTCGTGACGGACACGGTTCTTCCACCCGAGGTGGGTGCCATCGAACTGCCGGTCTTGCTCTCGCAAAGCCTTCCCGCTGATCCATCGATCGCCCGCGGGATGCTGCAGCGCATCGCATCCGCAGCTAGCGCGGCTTCTGAGCCGCTCGGTCGGTTGGCCCCACGCCTTCCCGCGCTGATCGCCGAAGCGCAGCAGGTCCACATTGGACTTGCGGGACTGAATGCTCGCCCCGCGCCCGAGCAGGAGTCGCATGTAGTGGAGGCGGAGACCGCCGCCGCGAGCGATGTTGCGCCGCCTTCCCCCGAAGAAGATCGCCAGGAGGAGACCGCTCGCGCCCTGCCAGGCCGCACGCCGACACAGTCAATCACCGTGGTGGTCGATCCCGTATTGCGGCTGACCGACATCGAGGAGCTCATCGATCTCCTGGAGGCGGCCCCTGGCCTGCACATTCGCTTCCGCCTGTATCGTGACGGCGTATATCGCATCGACGGCATGGCGGAAGACCGTCACGCTCTGCTCGCGTGGCTTTTGACCTTGCCTTTTGTTGCACACGCGACACTGGACGCCGAGCGGATCGAGATCCGCCCCAGTGGCAGCCAGTGAAACCGCGCGGGGCGGTCCGCCTTGTCGTCGCGACCGGCATGGTCGCTGTGCTTACCGCCTTTGCGCTGGGCGGCACCTTTTGGCTGATCGGCACATTCCCGATCATCTTCTTCCTGTGCGCAACAGTCCTCTACTGGATCCTCTCGGCGATGGGACGTCGCCGACCCGGCGGACGCAGCCCGCGAAATGGCGACCAGCCATGATCGATCAGGTGCTTGGGGATCTCTCGCGGATTCCGCTCGTATCCCTGCGCCCGTTCCGCTATGGCCCGCGCGCAATCCTGGTCGACCCCATCGACTCGCGGGCAGCGCAGCTCTTGGACGAGCACGGGGCGCGCGAGCATGGTCTGCTGATCTACGCCCAGACCCCAGGATCGCTCTACGTCGCCGCGCGCCTTCCGATGAACGACACCGCGCGCGGCGTACTGAAAGCACTGGGGCGCAGGATCCGACTCGCACAGGCCACAAGCGCCGACCTCGCCGCCGCCTACGACCGCGTCTACCCCTCCCATCCGCCGAAGCAGTCCGCGAAGCCCAGCGCGACCGCATCGCGCGCCAAGGCGGCCGTCCAGAAGATACGCATCGGCGATCTGCTGCGCCAAGGCGGCAAGTTGCCCGCAGCGTCAATCGACGAAGCCCTGCAGTCACAGGCGACTGATGGCGGGCGCCTCGGCTGGCTGCTGACCAGCCGCAACGAAGTGACCTACCTTGACGTCGCGGAGGCTGTCGCAGAGCAGCACGGCCTGCCGTTCGTCGATCTCTTGAACGGCGAGGGCGGCTCCTCCGCAGTTGCGAGCCGGCTCGACGCCACGCTCTTCGACTTGATGCCCGAAAGCTTCTGGCGCTCCCACTTGGCCGTGCCCATTGGACGGTCCCGCCTCGGCTTGCGCATCGCCATGGTCGACCCCGAGGATACCGCGGCTGCGCAGTCCCTGCAGGCGGCGTCGGGCGTTCCGCTGCGGTTGGCTGTGACTGGCTACCGCGATGTCCTGGCAGCCCTGGAGGAACACTACCAGCAGGAGTACACGTACCGCAGTCTGGCCGATCTTGTCCAGCGCAGGCCTGAGGACAGCGCGCACCAGCTGCTCTCGCTGCTTCAGCGGTCCGTACTGATCGCCATCGTCATCCTGCTCGCGATCGGGATGGCGGTCGCGGTCATGCCGACGCTCACGGTGGTGAACGCTGTGCTCGGCGTCCTCTACTTCTGGGTGCTTGTGCACAAGATGATTCTGCTGATGCGCCCGACGGACGAACTCCTCGAGATCGGCATCACGCAGGAGGATCTCGACGCGCTCGATCCCGCCAGCCTGCCCCCCTACACCGTGCTGGTGCCAGCCTACCGCGAAGCGGCCGTGCTGCCGATCCTCACGAAGGCCCTCACAGAGCTCGACTACCCGAAGGATCGGCTCGACGTGAAGCTGCTCTTGGAGGAGGACGACCTTGAGACGATCGACGCCGCCAAAGCCATGCGGCTGCCGAACTACATCGAGATCCTCGTCGTTCCCCCGTCTCAGCCGAAGACGAAGCCGAAGGCCTGCAACTACGGACTTTCGCACGCCCGGGGCGAGTACCTCGTCATCTACGACGCCGAGGACATTCCAGAGCGCGACCAACTGAAGAAAGCGATCGCAGCGTTCCGCAAGGCCCCCGCAAACGTCTCCTGTGTTCAGGCCAAGCTTTCCTACTTCAACTGGGACCAGAACATCCTTACCCGCTGGTTCACAGCAGAGTACGCGGCCTGGTTCGACCTTCTGCTCCCAGCGCTGCACGGAGCGCGGCTACCCATTCCCCTCGGCGGCACGTCAAATCATTTCCTGGTGCGAACGCTCGTCGACGTGGGCGCCTGGGATCCCTACAACGTCGCGGAGGATGCCGACCTGGGCATTCGGCTGTACAAGGCCGGCTACCAGACGCTCGTGATGGATTCCACGACCTACGAGGAAGCGAACTCGGACTTCGTCAACTGGATCCGCCAGCGCTCCCGCTGGGTAAAGGGATACATCCAGACCTGGTTTGTACACATGCGCCACCCCGTGCGACTCTACCGAGAACTTGGGCCGAAGGGCTTTCTCGGGTTCCAGCTCGTCGTCGGAGGCACGCCGTTTCCGTTCCTGGTGAATCCCCTCTACTGGCTGATGACTACGCTTTGGTTCCTGTCCTTATGGCGCTCGGTTCCGTTGATCTTTCCCAGCTGGCTCTACTATCTCGCCTCGATCAATCTCTTCGCCGGAAACTTCAGCTTTATCTTCATCAACATGGTCGGCGCCGCTCGACGCGGCGACTGGCGGCTGATCAAGTACGAAGTCGCCATGCCTGTCTACTGGTCGATGATGTCGGTCGCAGCCTGGAAGGCAGCGCTCCAGCTCCTGACGCGCCCGTTCTACTGGGAAAAGACCGAGCACGGGCTGCTGCTCGAGACGATGCAAGGCGCTGTACAGCCGCCCATGCAGCAGGAGGCTCCATGAGCACCCTCTCCGAGTGGGCCTCGCGAGAGCGGGCCGCGCGCCCCGGCCTCACACACTCCGTCGATCCGAACCGGCCGCCCCTCTCAGAGGGCCTGGCGCTTGCCGGCATAACCTTTGCCCTGTCGCTGCTGCTCGGACTGCACATGGTGCTGCAGCTTCACATTGTGCCGGACGATACCATTGCCCGCGTCGCGAATGCCTACTATGTGCTCTTCAGCCGCGAGCCGCACCTCGGAGCGATCGGCTTCGTCTGGAATCCTCTGCCCAGCCTGCTGGAACTTCCGTTGACGGTGCTACGCCCGCTGTGGCCGCCGCTGGTCGCGGACGGATTTGCAGGCAATATCGTGAGCGCTGGGTTCGCCGCCCTGGGTGCGCTCTACATGAACCGCATCCTGGCACGCATCGGCCTAGGGCGCCTGTGGCGTCTGCTTTTCAGCGCTCTCTACCTGCTCAACCCGCTGATCCTTTTCTACGGCGCCAACGGCATGAGCGACGCGATGATGGTTGCGACGTTTCTCGCAGCCTGGGAGGGCGCGATCGCCTACCTCCAGCATCGGCGCCTGGGGTCCCTCGCGGCTGCGGCGCTCTGGCTGGCCGTCGCCTTCCTGATCCGCTATGAGGCTGTTCCCTTCGCGTTCATGCTCGCCGGCGGCATGCTGCTCGGCCTGTACTGGCAACGTCGGCCGGCACCGGAGATCGAGGGTGCGTTGACCATCTTCCTCACCCCGATCGTCTACGTCGGTGCCTGGTGGGTCTACATGAACTGGCTGATCATGAAAAACCCCCTCTACTTCATGAACTCCGCCTACGGCAATGCCTCGTCGGTAGGCACGGGCTCCTACTATTACTTTGGCCTTGCTGGAGTGACGCACCACCTGCTGGCGGCCTTTCTATACGCAGCGCAGTTCGCTCTGCTGTTCTGGCCAGTCGTCCCGGGAGCGATCGGCGCCCTCCTCCTCATGCGCAGGAAAGGGCGCAGCAGCCTCGGCCCGCTCCTTCTCCTGGGCACTGTGGCCGTGGCGGGATTGCAGATGCTGATGCTGTACCTTGGCAAGTCTGCCGGTTGGGACCGGTTCTTCATCACCTACGTGCCCGGAGGCTTCCTGCTGATCGCGTTCCTGTTCAGCCACGTGTCCGTGCACCGCCGCGCAGTCGCTGGCATCGCGGCCGCGCTCGTCCTGCTCGTAGGCGATGTGGGTACTTTAGTAGCTTTGCAAAACCCTATCCTGGGTCATGGCGATTCAGTGTATATCGCCTCAGTACTCAGCAGCCAACCTATCTCCTCCGGAAATGGACAGTTCCGGACGATCGCGAGCTACATCGATGCCCACCCTCGTCTCGTCGTCCTGCTCGACACCTTCTCCCTCTGGGGCGTCGTGCTCGCTTCGCGCAATCCCAAGCAGTTCGTCATCACATCAGACCTGAATTTCCAAAGTCTCCTGCACTATCCCGGCGGCCGGGTGTCCTCCTTCCTCGTCCCGCAGCCGAAGGGCATCGCACAACTGGACGCCATCAACCGCGCCTACCCCAAACTCTGGTCTGGCAGTGTACCGTGGGCCAGGCTCGTCCACCAGTTCCCTGGGCCTTCGCACGTACGCCTGTTCCGCATCACCCCGAACGCACCATAGCCGCCATACCCTGGCACGATGAACGGATACCGCAGCCAGGCGCGCTACTGCTTCAGCGTCACCGCTCCGGTGCGCGCGTCCACTGTCGCAAAGGCGCCACTGGGGAAGCCCACTCTCCATACCGTAGCGCTCTGTGGAATCGGTGCATCGATCTTCGCGCCAGGATGTGCGCGCAGGTAGGCGACGAAAGAGCTGTCCTGCCGCAGCGTTGACAAGACCTCTCCAACCGTGGCGACCTTCAGCGGGATCGCGGCGACCGATAGCGACGATACGTGCCACTGACCCGAAACGTGTGCAAACTGCAGCGTTCCTGAAAAGGCATGCAGCCGTAGGGCCGCGCCTGTCCCGTAGATCTCCCACATCGGCAGCTGAACCGGCTTGCCCGCCTCCGCTGCCTTCGCATCGAACACCTGCGCATCGTAGATGGGTTCTCCTAAGGGCCCCCATGCCTCGTGCGCGTTCCCAAAGAACGACTGCTCAGCCGCTGGGCTGCTTGCAAGAGCCTTGGCCTGCCGCGGCAGATTCAGCGCGACGGCGTCCATCAGGGCCTCTGCCACCTCCAGGGGCTGTGACGGATAGGGCGTCTGGAGCGTCGCAGGCCCATAGACTGGCTGCCCCTTGGGCTGCCAAGCCCCGGCTGGGCCTTGACCTAGTAGGTAGACGTAATCCTGCTGTAAGTAGTTCTGGTTAAGATCGAATGTTCGGTTAACCAGCCGAAGGCCGTTGTGGGTCAGGGCAAGGAAGCCCCAGAGGGTGTTCTTCGGGAACTGCACAGTCGCTGCGGCAGCGTGGAATCGCCCCTGTTTGGCGTCCCAGGCATAGTTCTGTGGCTGGCTGGGCCAAGTGTTGGATGCGACCCGCACCTCGGCAAAGCGATGTGAGGTAGGTACCCATCGGTAGCTAACGTAGTAGCAGCCGCCGCTTCCGCAGTTGCCCGCGTCGCTGCGCGTGACGAAGACGGGCAGATGCTGCCTCCCGAATTCCAGCACACCGACCCAACCGATGTGCGGAACCGTCCGCAGGACCTTGCCGGATGGCGATGTGATCGTGAGGGTTCCCAGGAGGCCGTACGGGCTCTGGGCCGTCGTCACGCGGAGCTCGTCGCTCTTCGGGCCGCCTGTCAGGGGCGCGCGCAGCGTCTCGGATGTTACATACCCGGTAGGGCCGAGCAGCTTCGTCGGTGTCAAGGTCGCCGTCGTCTGCGCCTTCACCGCAGTCTGCGAACCTTGAGCGCTGCAGCCGACCAAGAGGACGGCAGACAGCGCAATCGCCCCATATGCGCCCGAACTGCGTTGCATAAGATCCTCCTACGGATAGGGGTCAACTATTGCGCCCAGTGTAGCACGGAACAAGAAGGGTCCGGACGATCGTCCGGACCCTTGGGTCGCCTTATGTTACTGGTAGCTGTAGGTGACATGCACCTGCACAGTCACTATCTGTGTGCCGGGTTCAAGGATGGCCGGCGAGGCTTGAACAGCCGCCCTGGCCGCAAAGATTGGTCCCGGTGCCGCCTGGTTCTGCAGGCTGACGGAGACAACCTTGCCGAGGGTGACGCCAAGTTGAGATGCCTCGGCCTTCGCCTGCTTCTTCGCGGCCTGCAGGGCCTGCTGCACTGCCTGTCGTGTGCCTGCGTTGGGGTCGAGTTCGCTGTAGCTCACATTGTTGAACTGGTTTGCACCCGCCGCCATCGCCAGCGAAGCGACCTTGCCCGCGTCGCTCACCTTGCGCACCGTAATGTTGAACTGCTCGTTTGCCTGGTAGCCGGAAGGCTGGTTCTGGTTGTCGTAGCGCTGGCCGACGTTCAGGTTGCTCGTCTGGATATCCTTCGCGCTGATCCCGTCCTTCTCAACCGCGGTAACGATGGCAGCAGAGGCCACAGTGAGCTTCGCGAGAGCCCCTTGCGCAGTCGATGCCTGTACGCTCGTGCCCAGGTTGACTTGCGCGACATTGGGCGTCACCTGCAATGTACCGCTCGCGGTGACCGTGAGCCTCCCTGTCGTCGGAGCCGTTTTCGCACCGCCAACACCGAATCCGATCAGCCCAGCCGCGAGCAGCGCGACAAGTGCGAGCACCGCCTCGGACCACCTCGGCCACTGCATGATGAATAACCTCCCGATGGTCGTCTAGCCAATGAACCCCGCACCTCGCATCCCGTGATGCTAAGGCAGTCGCACCATCGTCTCTGCATGGCCACCGCTCAGGAAGGTCAATTGACGTGTACCGCGCGGCGTCGGATCGAAGACGAGCACGATTGCCTGCCGCCCCTCGACCACTTCTTGGGTAGACCACAAAGGGTCCTCGGGGCCCAGTGGGCCGAGTAGCTGCAAGCCCGCCGTGCTCTGCGCCTCTCTGAGCGGGAATGCAGCCTCCGTACGCGTCGCCGTAAACCGCATCGCGAAGGGTCCTCCTGGCGACGATGCACCGGACGGTGCCGTCCAGCCCTTCTTGAGCGGCGGGACCACCGACGAGGAGATGAATAATGCCGCCTCACCACTGCCCGTTTCGAGACGATACCAGCCACTCGGCAGGCCGTTCGTCTGAAGAAGCGCGATCCCGTTGCCTTCCGGGGCCTTCATGGTCACCGCTGCGACCTCGTAAGTCCGACGGGTGAGCGATGTCGCCCGAATCTCCCCTCCTTGCAGCAGTCCCTGGGTCGGCATCCGCAGCGCCACGACGCCCAGCCCAACGGAATGTACCTGCAGATGCAGCGGGGCGATCCGCAGAACCACGAAAGTGCTTCCCTCGAATGTCACCTTCTTGTTTAGGGATGCCTGCGGCGCTGCAAGCGGCGCCATGGCCGCCGCCGCCGTACCGTGCGCCGCATGCGGGGCGAGCGGTGGGAGCATCAATGCCGCCACCTGCCCCGTGCGACCGCCGGTCTGCCCGAGTATGGCGGCGGCCACCACGGCTGCGGCCGCCGCTCCAAGTGCGAATAGGAAGGGGCGCCTTGGCTGCGCTTGCCGTCCGGCGAAGCCATCCAGCAGTCGCGTCGTGAACGTCGCCTCGTCGGCCGGCCAGAACGCCCCGCGAGCATTGCGCAGACTGCGCGTAAGCGAGAGTAGCTCCTGCTCCTCGAGCGAGAGTTCTAGCTCGCTCGTCACGTCGCCGGCGATCAGCCGGTCGATCGCCTGTGACAGCCTGTCCTCGAGCATCATGGCTAGACCTCCCCCACGCGGGCCGCGTCCTGAACGATTGCGCGCAGTTTCTGCAAGGCTCGGTACTGCAGCGCGCGAACGGCTTCCGGCGTGCGCCGCAAGATCTGCGCGGCCTCGGTCACAGACCGCCCGTCCATCAAGCGCAGCGTCAGCACCTCCCGGTGTTCCGGCATCAGCTGCGCCAGTGCCGCAAGTAGCTCGCCCCGGATCTCCGCCGTCACGACCTCTTGCTCGACCGACGGGCCTGGATCCGGCGGAGGGGTTTCCGACAAGGGTTCCTGCGGATGGCGTCCGGTGTCGCGCAGTCGATTTCGCGCCAGGTTGAGCGCGATCGTCCGCAGGTACGGTCCGATCGTTTCACCTTCGAAGCGCGCGAACGCCCCCCAAAGACGCATGAAGGCTTCCTGCGTCACGTCCTCCGCCTCCGCCCGGTCCCCCAGTCTCGCAAACATGAGGGCATAGACCGTCCGCCAGTGCAGTGTGCACAGCGCGCCGGCCGCATTTCGGTCGCCCACCTTCGCCCGTCGGATCAGTTCCGCCTCGTCCATCGCGCCCCCGCCCATTTTGCGCACCCTATAGAACACCGCACGCGGCCATCCGTATCGCGGCGGCAGGAATCCCCGCTGGTTCAGAGGAACAACGTGCTGTACGTACTCATGATTGATGTCATGCGGCTTCCTTCCTGCGACGCATTTTTCCTGCGCCGCAGTTGGCTTTTCACGCGAAAGGAGCCTAGCCGTTGGAACGTCCCAGCTACGCAGAACTCGTAGACCGGCTGCAGAGCGCTACGGAGGACCTTGGAGGCTCTGTCACGCAGCGCGCGGAGGCCGACGGCTTCCCCCTCTATCACCTGGAACTGCCCGGCCCCAAGAACGCGCCACGCT
The DNA here is from genome assembly GCA_021793645.1 of Bacillota bacterium. Taxonomy (GTDB): domain Bacteria; phylum Bacillota; class Sulfobacillia; order JAJZYS01; family JAJYTV01; genus JAJYTV01. Next base: position 88,656 of record JAJYSJ010000001.1, on the reverse strand, counting down.
TTCTGCTCTCTACCGGCATCCACGGCGAAGAACCCGGCGGCACGACAGGCTTTCTGCATTGGTTGGAGCGCGACGCCGCGAAGTGGCTGCGCATCTTCCGCATCGACGCCTTCCCCTGCCTGAATCCCTACGGCTTCGAGCGCGGCCAGCGCCACGACGCCGCTGGCCGTGACCTCAACCGCTGCTTCCGCGAGGAGAATCCGCCGCCCGCTGTGCGCATGGTTCGCGAAGTACTCGAAGGAACACAGTTCGCCATGGCCGTAGACATGCACGAAGACTGCGACTACTTCGGGTTTTACGTCTACGAGCGGCTGCCGAAGGGACCGACCGTGGCACCTGCACTCTTGGCACGCATGGCGCTCGAAGGCCCGATTTCGTACGGAGAAGAAGGGGAAGAACCGGAGATCGACAAGGGGCTCGTCGTCACGGATTGGCCGCCGGGAACTTCCCTGACGGACATCGCGAAGTCGCGCGACAAGTGGCCGCTCGCGTTCTACCTCTACTTCGTCGCTGATCACGTCATCACCGTCGAGACCCCTGGGCGCCAGCCCCTGGATGTCCGCGTGCGCATGCAGCGCGCAGCCGTCGAGACCGCCCTCTCGTTCACGCAGGGTCGCCTCGGCCTGTAGCCGCAAGGCGTATGGGCATCCTTTGGTCTGTTTCACTTCCCATCGGGAAGTTACGAGGAAATGCAGCAGCGCCCTGCGAACTCTTCGTCACGTTCGAAGGAGGGCGTGCTCATGCCGGATCAGGACCAGGGGTGGCCGCTTGCAGAACCCTACAAGACCAAGATGATCGAGTGGATCGACCTGCTCCCCCCCGCAGCGCGCGAGGACGCCATACGGCGCGCGGGATACAACCCGTTCAAGCTGCTGGCCCAGGAGGTCTACATTGACCTCTTGACCGACTCAGGCACGTCGGCGATGAGCCAGGAGCAGTGGGGCGCCCTGATGCGCGGGGACGAGTCGTACGCCGGCAGCATCAGCTTCCAGGACCTGCAGGCATCCGTGCGCGATGTGCTCGGCTTCCCGTTGGTTCTGCCCACCCACCAGGGCCGCGCCGCGGAGCACGTGCTCTTCCGGGCGCTGGTCAAGGAAGGCGACCTCGTACCAAACAACCTGCACTTCGACACGACGAAGGCACACGTCCTGAACCGCGGGGCAGAGCCCGTCGACCTCGTCGTCTCGGAAGGCGAGGATCCGGAAGGCGACTTCCCGTTCAAAGGGAACGTGGACCTCTCGCGGCTGGAGACCCTCTTGCGGGACGCGGGCGCCCGCGTTCCCCTGGTGATGGTCACCGTCACATCGAACCAGAACGGCGGTCAGCCGGTTTCGCTGGAGAACCTGCGTGGGGTGCGGGCGCTTGCAACGCGCTACCAAAAACCGCTCTTCCTCGACGCAGCACGGTTCGCGGAGAACGCCTACCTCATCCAGCAGCGCGAAGCAGGCCAGGCAAGCCGCAGCGTCGCGGAGATCGCGCGGGAGATGATGTCCCTCGCGGATGGCTGCACGATGTCCGCGAAGAAGGATCCGATGGTGAACATCGGCGGATTCGTCGCGCTGCGTTCGGAAGATCTCTATCGCAGTGTGAGAGACTTCGGCATCCTCTACGAGGGCTACGCCACCTACGGCGGGCTCGCCGGACGCGATCTCGCCGCGCTCGCCCAGGGGCTTCGCGAGTCCGTAATGCAGCGCCACCTCGCGTACCGCACCGCGCAGGTCGCCGAACTCCACTCCGCCCTGCGCGCGATGGGCGTGCCTGTAATGTCGCCAGTCGGAGGGCACGGGGTCTATATCGATGCCGGACGCATGCTGCCGCACATTCCCCAAGGATCCTTCCCCGGATGGGCGCTGAGCATTGAGCTCTACCGCGAGCGCGGCATACGCGGCGTCGAGATCGGTACGGTGATGGCGGGACGCAATCAAACAACCGGCGACCATGACTACCCTGCGCTCGACCTCGTGCGCCTGGCAATTCCACGGCGCGTCTACAGTCAGGCGCACCTTTCGCAGGTCGCGGAGGCCTGCAGACGCATCCTGGCCCGGCGCGACTCCATCCCTGGATACCGCTTCACCTTCGAGCCGCCCACCCTCCGACACTTCGCCGCGGAGTTCGAACCGCTCTAGTGCGCACGGCGGGCCCGCCGCACTCCCGCATCTGCCGGAGGTCCCATCTGCGCTGCAATCGAGGGGCAGCTGTTGCGTCGCTAAAGACATCAGCTGCCGCTCGTGCGACAATGACGATGGCCTTCGGGGCAGGGTGAGGGGGGAACCCCAATTCCCAATCGGTGGTGACGCCGTCAAGGCGAAGTCCACGAGCCGCACGGCACGAACAGGTGTGACTCCTGTACCGACGGTATAGTCCGGATGAAAGAAGGTCTTGCAGAGCCCTGCTTTGCTTTTGCCCTGAAGAGTCTCCCTCATAGAGGAGGCTCTCTTTTTGTCTACCCTCAGCATCGTTCTCGTGGTCGCTTCCGGCTTTGTACATGCGCTTTGGAATCTCTGGGCGAAGCGGAGCGAGAACCCGCTTCTCTTCCTCTGGTCCTTCCAGTGGGTTGCACTCGCAGTGTACGCTCCGTTTGCGTGGTGGAGCCTTCGCGGCCTAGCGGTCTCGGGCGCCGGCGTGGCCTTCCTCGCGCTTACGATCGCGCTGCACGGGATCTACGTGCTGCTTTTGTCGCGCAGTTACGCCCTTGCTGACCTGTCGCAAGTCTACCCGTTGATGCGCGGCACCTCGCCGCTGTTCGTCCCGCTGCTGGGCGTTTTGCTGCTGGGCGAACACCTAAGGGGCCTCGGTTGGCTGGGCGTAGCGCTCATCGCAATCGGTGTACTCACCATCGGCGGAGGGTTCTCCTTCGCGCACGCTCGGCACACGGCCATCCAACTCGGCCTCGCCGTAGGCCTCGCGATCGCTTCCTACACCTTGGTCGACAAGGTGACCCTGCACTACATCCCGGCGATCGCACTCAACACCCTGAGCAGCGCCGGAAACCTCGCGGTCCTCACCATCCCCGCTCTGCGTACGGGACGCGCGCTTGCGGAGTGGCGGCACAGCTGGCGCTCCATTGCGGCGGCTGGCATCCTTTCGCCGCTCAGCTATCTCCTCTTCCTCTGGGCGCTCACACATGCTCCAGTGGCGGCGCTTGCGCCGATGCGAGAACTCGGCATCGTCTTCGGCACCGTGCTGGGCATCTACGTACTGCGCGAACCAGGCGGCCGCCACCGCATCCTCGGCGCCGCGCTGATTACCGCGGGCGCCATCGCGCTTGGCTTGGGCGCCTAACCGTGCCGGCCCGCTTTGCAAACAGGCAGCCGCACCAAGTTCCACCTGCGTCGGCAGGCGAGTGAGTGCGAACAATGACGAACGAGGAGGCGAATCGGTTTGGCGAAGCTGATGAGTGAAGAGTTGAAGCAGCAGCTCGCGTCGAAGCTTGGTGTCGGCCCCACCGTCGCGAGCGAGGGCTGGGGATCTGTCTCGTCGAGGGACTGCGGCCGGCTCGTACAGGCGGCATTGGAGGTCGCGGAGCAAAACCTGCAGCAGCGCACACCGCAGCGCTACTAGCGCCGTTTGCGGTCGATTTCCGCCCCGCATGTTTTCATCTGCAGGAATTCTCCCCTTGTCTGGTGCAATTGCTCCAGACAGAGGAAGGTGACGCGATGCCGCGGGCGCGGTCTCACGACCGGGAACAGCGGATCCTCGAGTTCATACGCAAAAGCACCGAAGAGCGCGGCTATCCCCCGTCCATTCGGGAGATCTGCCAAGCGGCTGGACTGAAATCAACTTCGACCGTGCACTCGTACCTGCTGCGCCTCGAGCAGGCCAACCTCATTCGCCGCGATGGGGCGAAGAGCCGCACAATCGAACTGGTCGAAAAACGTCCTCAGTTCGTGCGGCTCCCTCTCCTCGGCAAGGTTGCCGCTGGCCGGCCGATCCTAGCAGAGGAATTCCGCGAGGGCGAGATCGCATTGCCGCAGGATCTCGTCGGACCAGGCGCCCACTTCCTCCTTCGCGTCCGCGGAGATTCCATGATCGGGCGCGGCATCAACGACGGCGATCTCGTCATCGTGCGGCAGGCGAGTTCGGCGGAACGCGGAACGCTGGTCGTGGCACTGATCGGCGACGAAGCGACGGTCAAGACGCTTGAACGCGATGGGCAGGCCTGGATCCTGCGAGCGGCCAACCCGGCCTATGCTGATCTGCGACCTGCAGAATTGGGCATCGTCGGACGGGTGGTCGGCCTCTTGCGCCTCTATGGCGGCGGCGCAGCATTCCCGCAGCACTAGCCAAGCGCGGACAAGCCCGCCTCACTCGGGAGGCGGGCTTGCTCGCGCTCTTAGTAGGACATCAGGTACTGTTCAATCTCCCAACCGTGGACCTGCGCCTCGTAGATCTCCCACTCGATCTGCTTCGCCTCGATCAGCTGGTGGGCGATATGCTCCCCCAGTGCCTCGCGCACAACGTCGTCCTGACGCAGGGCGCGCACGGCAGCCGCAAGGGTGCGCGGCAGCTCTTCAACCCCAAGTTCCTGACGCTCCTCCCGCGTCAGCCGAAACATGTCACGCGGGATCGGCGGCGGAGGCTCGAGCTTGCGCCGCACGCCGTCGAGACCCGCGATCAGCGCCGCGGCAAGCAGGAGGTACGGGTTGCACGAAGGGTCCGGCGAACGCAGCTCGATACGGGTGTGTTCCCCTTTTTCGTCGGGCACCCGGATGAGCGGCGAGCGGTTGTGCAGCGACCAGGCGATGTGTACCGGCGCTTCGTAGCCGGGCTTGAGCCGCTTGTAAGAGTTCACTAGAGGATTGGCCACGAGCGTGATCGCCTTGGCATGCGTCATCAGGCCTGCAATGAAGTGGCGGGCGGTCTTGGAGAGTCCGTCTTCGCTCTCGGCATCCCAGAATGCGTTCTGCCCGTCGCGCCATAGAGACTGGTGCAGGTGCAGGCCCGAACCGTTCTGCCCGAAGATGGGCTTTGGCATAAAGGTCGCGTGCAGTCCATGGCGCTCCGCGATCGTGCGAGCCACAATGCGGAACGTTGCGATGAGGTCAGCCATCTCAAGCGCCGGCAGGTAGCGGAAGTCGATCTCGTGCTGGCCTGGCGACACCTCATGATGCGCCGCCTCTACGGCGAATCCCATCTCCGACAGATGGCGCACGATGTCCGCACGCGCCCGCTCTCCGGCATCAGCAGGCGAGAGGTCGAAGTAGCCTGCCTGGTCTGTCGTGGCCACCTGTGCCCGGCCATCCTTGCCAAGCGGAAAGAGAAAGAACTCCGGCTCCGCCCCGGCAACGAACGAGAATCCTTCCCCTTCCGCCTGTGCGAGTGCACGCCGCAGCGCCGTACGCGGACATCCCTCGAAGGGCGCGCCGTCAGGCCGAACGATGTCGCACAGGAGGCGCGCCGCCTCGGGCTGCCAGGGGTAGCGCAGGTATGTCGCGGGATCGGGCCGCAAGAACATGTCCGACTCCTCGATGCGCACGAAGCCCTCGATCGACGAGCCGTCAAAGATGATGCCGCGCTCCAAAGCCCGCGGCAGTTCTCGCCGCGGGATGCTGACGCTTTTCATCGTGCCGAGAATGTCCGTGAACTGCAGCTGCACGATCTCGACCTGCTGCTCCTCCGCCATGCGCAGGACGTCTTCGCGCGGATCTTCCGCCAACCTCTCGCCGCCCTTCGCCATCAATCTACCATGTCTTCCTGTGGGAAGGCACGTGGGCGGCTGTCAGGCGCGCTCCTGGGCGATCAGCCCGCCCGGCCGCAGCCCGCCATCATCACCTCGTCGACGTGGCGTCCGGCGCTGATCACGGACCCGCGCTTCCGTCCCTCGACGACGAACCCGAGCCGCTCGTAGAGCGCCTGCGCACGCGGGTTCGTCGCAAGCACCGTCAGTTCCAGCCGCTCGAGCATCAGCCGGTTGTCGACGAGGTCGATGATCGCGTGGAGCCTCGCCGTGCCGATGCCCTGTGCGTGCCGCTCCGGCTGCACGGCGAGGAACAACGCGCCGCTGCGACACCCGCAGGCTAGGCAGAGCCAGGATGTACGCAAGCACCTGCGCCCTCAGCTGGATGGCGTGCGGCGCCGAGGCGTCCTCCGCTCTAAACCGGTCGCACGACGATTTTTACGACTTCACCCCGCCGCCCCAATTCGACAGACCTGCGCGAAGACCCCTGCCGCGTGCTTCGAACGGCTCAGGACAGGCGGAAGATCAGCCAAACGGCGGAAACGAAGAGGCTAAGCACCCGGATGAACTCCGAGATCCAAAAGAGTGGACTCAGGTGGCGCAGTTCTCCCGCCCCGCGCACCCACCCGGCCAAGAGCGCACCGAGGAACCCCCCATAAAGCATCCCAGTCTGGTTGCCGGCTAGCATCAGACCGATCGCCGCGCCGGCGCAGCCCCCCGCAAGCGGCAGCCACCGCGGCAGCCCCCGCGCGAAGCCGCTGTTCTGCAGCGCCGAGTTGAGGATGCGGTCGAAGCCGACGGCAACCAGCAAGAGCAGACCCACCTCGATGAAGTAGCGCGTGCCGATTGCACCCGTGAGACGAGCAAGGACGAGTCCGACGCCCATCACCCAGTGGCCCTGGCGGACTCCTGCCAGCACCAGGAGCCAGCCGAAGGCGACGGTCGTCGCGAGCAGAAAGGCCATGGCGCTCACCCCGGCTCACGCCTATGCGGCCACTTCACTCGCCATCCTTACTGCTCGGCCGCAAGAAAGGCCTGGCGCAGGATCTCCACGCCATAGGCGCTCGAGATGCCGCCCTGCAGGTAGCCGGCGTAGGGTGCGCGCAGCGGGGCGTCCATGCTCAGTTCAAGAGACGCCCCCGCGACGAACGTACCCCCCGCCATCAAGACAGGATCAGGATACCCCGGCAGTTCCGCGGGTTCAGGCCGCGCACTGCTCTCGACGGGTGAATGCTCCTGCAGCGCGCGCGCGAAGCGCAATAGCGGCTCCTTCGCCCCGAAGCGCAGCACCTGCACGATGTCGCCACGCTCGGAAAGCGGCAAGGGATCCACGTGGTACCCTAGCGATTTGGCGAACGCCGCCGCATAGTCCGCCACCGCGAGGGCCTCAGCCACCGCGTGCGGCGCGAGGAAGAGCCCCTGGAACAAGCTTCGCTTGCCTGCAGGGAAACTCCCGACATCTGCCCCGAGCCCCGGCGCCGTCAGACGGTCCGCGACCGCCTCGACAAGTTCCTTGCGCCCGGCGACGTAGCCGCCGCCCAGGGCAAGCCCGCCACCGGGGTTCTTCGTCAGGGAGCCGATCAAAAGATCCGCTGCAGGCTCTTCCTCGGCGACAAATTCGCCATAGCAATTGTCGACGAGCGACACGACCCCCGCCTTGCGCAGTTCCAAGAGTGCTGGAAGGAGGTCTTGCGGCAAGAGTGCAGGGCGGTCGTGGTAGCCGCGCGAGCGCTGAAAGAGCACGGCCTGCGTGCGTGCGGAAAGGGCTGCGCGCAGCTGCTGCGGATCGAGGCCCTCGGCAAGGTCCAGTAGCCGCGTCGTGATCCCCCACTCCGCAAAGGATCGCGGCGTCGCCCGAAGCCCCAGCACCGACTGCAGCGTGTCATAGGGTTCCCCCGTCGCCACCAGCAGTTCTCCGCCCGGGCGCAGCACTCCCCAGAGCGCCAGCGAGATCGCGTGCGTGCCCGACGCGATCTGCTGGCGCACCAACGCAGCCTCGCATCCCAACGCGGACGCGAAGACGGCGTTTAGCGTATCGCGTCCCCGATCGCCGTAGCCGTAGCCGACGGACGGCGCGAAGTCGTACTCGCCGACGCGGGCCGCCCGGAAGGCTTCAAGCACCCGCCGCGCATTGGTGCGAGCGGTTGCGAAGTGCAACCGCCGGCTCTCCTCCAGCGCTCTCTCCGCAGCACGCTCCGCAGTTGCGAACCTATCCACGGGCAAGCAGCGCCGCGATGCGCCCGGCCCAACTGCGCTCGATCTCCACTTCCACCGTCGTCCCTTCGCCGTCCGAGCGCTGTGCCAGCACCTCGCCGTGGGCTAGGATCAATGCCAAGAGGTCCCCGCGCGCGTGGGGTACGAGGAACGCGCGTCGCACGCGCCGGGACGCCAAGAGCTGCGTCACCGCGCTGCGCAGCGCTTCGATCCCCTCGCCCGTGGCGGCAGAGATGGTGATCCCGGGCAATTCCAGCCGCGCGGCGGGTGGCAGGCGGTCGATTTTGTTGTAGACGATGAGCGCAGGTTGGCCGTCCGCGCCGATTTCCTCGAGGGTTTCCTGGACGGCTCGCTCCTGGTCCACCCAGCGCGGATGCGACGCGTCGACGACATGCACCAGCGCATCCGCCAGCCGCGTTTCCTCGAGGGTGGCGCGAAAGGCCGCGACCAGTTCTGTCGGCAGGTCCTGCACGAACCCGACGGTATCGGTCACAAGCACCTCCTGGTGACCCGGCACCTCCATGCGCCGCGTGGTCGGATCGAGCGTGGCGAACAGTTGATCCTCGCCGCCGCCAGACGCCGTCAGCGCATGCAGCAGCGTGCTCTTGCCAGCGTTTGTGTACCCGACGAGCGCAATGCGCGGCACCTCGCCGCGCTGCGCGCGCGAAACCGCGCGCTGCCGCTCGACGCGCGCCAGACGTCCACGGATCTCCGACATGCGCGTACGAATGCGCCGGCGATCGGTCTCGAGCTTTGATTCACCCGGTCCGCGCGTTCCGATGCCGCCTCCGAGACGCGAGAGACTGCCAGCTGTTCGCCGCAGCCGCGGCAGCCAGTAGGCAAGCTGTGCCAGTTCTACCTGCAGCTTGCCCTCGCTGCTCTGCGCGCGCTGCGCGAAGATATCGAGGATGAGCGCCGTTCGATCAACGACCGGCTGGTGCAGCTCCTCTTCGAGATGCCGCTGCTGCGCCGAACTCAATGGATGCGCAGCCACTGCGAAGGTAGCTGCGAACTCCTCCGCGTCCTCGCGCGCCTCCTGTACCTTGCCGCGTCCGATGTAAGTGCGCGGGTCCGGATCCGTCATCGCCTGTACAACCTCGCCGGCAACGTCTGCGCCGGCAGCATGCACAAGTCCGCGCAGTTCCTCCAGATAGAAATTTAGGTCCTCGCCGCGCAGTGGCCCGGCGTAGACAAGCAGTGCGCGCTCCAACCAGTCGCTCCCTTCCTTGCCATGCGGCTGCGGGTAATCTTATGCCCGCCCCCGAAGGATGTCCCTTTTGCGGCGCGAATGACAACAAAGGTAACGGGGGTGTTCTTCACGATGCGGCAATTTCGCCCTTTGGATCTTCTCCACCTGCGCGCCGTCGTCGACGCCGCAATCGCTCCTGGAGGCGAGGAGTTTACCTACGAACTCGCCGCAGGGGACGGGAGCAGTGTACTTTGGCGCGGCTACGAAAACGCCGGAGACCCTCGTCCCCTCACCCGCGGACCGCATGACCACAAGCCGCGCTACGCGCCTGATCAGACCCAGATCGCATTTCTGCGGGGCGAGGGCGGCGCGTCGCAGATCTACCTGCTCGATCGCCGCGGCGGGGAAGCCATGCCGTTCACGCGCCTGCGTTTTGGCGTGTGCGACTTCGCATGGTCTCCGGATAGCCGCGCCATCGCGGCGGTGACGCCGATCGGTCCTGAGGGGCCGCTGCCGCTCGCCGCGGATGCGGATGCGCACCCCGCACCCGCGGGTGCCGTACATGCACTGCTGCTGATGCAGATGGACGGCACATGGCGTCAGCTGTCGCCAGACGGTGTCGACTGCGCACATCCCGCATTCTCGGCCGACGGCAGGCGCATTGCCTGCCTCGTTCGCAGGCCGCGCGACCCGGCCGCTTGCCTCGCCGGCCTGCCCACCGACGGCGGCATCGCACAGTGCCTCGTCCCCGCCGAGTTCGCTCCGGGTCCTGCAGATTTCTCGCCAGATGGTGCGCTCGCCTTCGCCGCACAGCCGATCGGCGCTCTGGCTCCTGCACTCTACACCGTGTCGGCCGCTGGCGGCGAGCCACAGCCTTATGGCACCGCGCTGCCCGAAGGCCTCGCGCCAACCCTACGCCAGGCGCCGGTCTATGCCGCGGACGGCGGCTCGCTATACACCCTTCTGGGCGAAGATGGCACTTGGCGCCTGGCTGAAGTGCGCCCGCAAGGCGACTACCGCCTGCGCACGCCAGCAGGCTGAGTGTGCGTCGCTTCGCGCTCGACGATGCCGGCAGCCGCGCCGCTCTCGTCGTCGAGGAGCACGTCGCTCCGGCCCGCTTCGAGCTGCGCGACCCCGCCGGACGCCTGCAGCTGCGTTCACGGCACGATGATCCGGCGCTCACGGGCGTTCATCGCATCATGGCGAATGATCTCCCGCTGCCTGGCGGCGGCCACGCGCACATCTACCTTCCCGAGGCGGCCACTCCGATCCCCTCGGTACTGCTCGCCTCGCGCCGTCCTCTTGGCTTTTCCGTCCAGGCGCAGGCGCTCGCCTCGCACGGCCTTGCCGTCATCGCAGCGCCCTCTGGGGATCTCCATGCCGCACTCGGCACGGCCCTTGCCACGCTCCCCCAACTGGATAGGGAGCGCTTCGGCATTGCCGCAGAGGGGGATGACGCGCTGCTCGCCCTCCCCCTGCTCGAGGACGGGCGCGCCGTGGCGGCTGCCTTCACCAACCTGCCCCAGACGGCACCGGTATGCCACCCGTCCGCATCGGACGCCGCCGGGTATAGATCAGCGGTACTCCTGATGGACAACGCAGAGACGCTGAGCGACCTAAAGACCCTGCCCGCGCGCCTGCTGCCGGCAGTCGCGGAACTCCGCCGCTTTCCTGAAGAACACGGTCCGGCCTGCACTTGGCGGCCGTCTGCGCAGGCCGTTCGCCTCTCGCTCGAGGCAGAGTGGCTCGTGCGCTACCTCGCGCAGTAGACGCGGTAGCCACGTTCGATCGCCACTTCGCGTACGTCGCTGTAGTGTGCCTCCAACTCGCGCCGCAGGCTCTTCGCCCCCTGGTTCGTGCGCACCACGACCCACAGCGCCCCGTTCGGGAGCAAGTGGCCCCGGGCGGCGGCGAGCCAGGGATAGTAAACCGCCTTGCCTGCCCGGATCGGCGGGTTCAGCAGCACCAGATCGAACTGCTGGCCCGCGACCGGGTCGAGTCCATCGCCCACGAGCACCGTGCCCTCGACGCGGTTTTGCTGCAGGTTGCGCGCGCAAAGCGCCGCAGCGCGTTCGTTGCGCTCGACACAGACGACCTCGCACCCGTAATATACCCCCAGCGTTACGGCAATCGCGCCCCAGCCAGCGCCAAGGTCGAGAATGCGCGCCCCGCGCGGCACTTCCACCGTCTCCAGGAGGATCCGCGTCCCTTCGTCGAGCCCCCGGCCCGAAAAGACGGCACGGTCTGTCGTACAGCGGATTTCCTCTCCGAGCACGTCCAAGAGAACTTCCTGCTCTTCTGAGCGCGCATTCGGTACCGATGTAAAGTAGTGCTCCACGCTGCCTTCCCCCCGCAGTCGTGGGATTCCCCAAACCGCCTGATGCCCCCTGCTGACCTAGCGTCCGCTCTGAGGCGCATCACCATTCATTGCTTAGAGGACTCATGTTGCACGAAGGCGGAGCACCCCGAAGGGCGCTCCGCTCATCAAATTCATGCTGGCTTATTGCGGTGCCTCAGGTCGGTCGATGACCCGCAGCCAGGTCCCGTCGGACTGGCGGCGTGCGACCTGAACCCTGACGCCAGTACCATCGGCCGAGCGCGTTGACGTCAGGGCGAGATCGCCAGTACGCAGCGTGGGCAGCGGTTTCTCTGGCTCGAATTGTGGTCTTTTTGCGACCATCTCTTCGTATAGCGCACGGATTGCCTCCCGCCCGACTGTTATCTGCCCAGGTGGAAACGCAAGCACCGCGTCCGGCGCGTAGAGTTCCGCGATCCCCACTGCGTCACCGGCGTTCACCCGTTCCACGAAGAGCCGCGTCAGATCCTCCGGCTGAGTTGCCCGCTCCCGTCCACCGATCACTCTCATCAACCTGCCTTTCTTCATCGGGCGGTGCCAAGTGGTTGTGTTTCATCGATGGTCACTTGCATGTCGACCGTGCCACTGCGGGCTTCCAACCAAGTACATCGCCTCCAAGGCCAGCGACCCGCCGGTCCTCGATCATCTCGCCAGCAGGAAGCTCGGCGTGGCCATTCCGCCCAAATCCGTCGCCAACGCTCATCCGACGCAAGTACGCCATCACCCGCTCCCAGTTGCGCGGGCGACTCGCACTCGCCTGGCGGGCCGAAGGGCCGATCAGCCAGGCAACCCGGGCGCTCACCAGCCACGCTTGCACCGTGCTGGCAGACCAGTCAGCCATGCGACCCCCCGCTGGACGCCAGATTCCCGCACGCGCCTCGGCGCGTCCCAGGCGTTCACCTCCCCTGAGCATACAAAGCGGAGTGCCCCGTAGGACGCTCCACGCGTACGTGGTAGCCCTTAGAGTTTCGGGCCGTCGTGCCGCTTGACTTGCTTGCGAGAAGGCGACTTCCCAAGCGGGTTCACTCCGTACTCAATCCAAAGTCGCTGTGGATCGCCCGCGTAACACGCTGTCTCTCATCATCTGCACAGTCCGTCTTCGCAAGACGCTCCTCGAGCGTCTCCCTTAGAACAAGCCCGGCTTGGACGACCGCACGGCAAAAGGTCATGTCCTTCTCGCGGTTGGCGAGGTACTTCGCGATCAAGAGGTCGTGGGGGTCAAGGCAGTAAGCCGTGACCCCCGCTGTGCCTTCGCTACGAACCGGAATCAGTCTCTCTTCCCAGTCTCGTGGCAACGTACTGGTCGACCTGTTGACGCCGTCTGCGTAGACATCGAACGTATCGTAAAACAACGACCCCTATCCAAGAGTCCCGTCAATCAAGTCTGCCTTTCTCTCATCTGCATCGTCAAAAGGCAACAGAGCGAGTTCATGTGAAACGGTGGCCTCGGCCGGAAGGCCTTCGGGGTACGTCCCAAGGATGGATTGGTTGCCAACCACGATAATCCGGTTTTCGTTGAGGATTGCCCGCGAACCAGGTGCTCCATCTCATCGCGCCGCATTTTGCCACTCCTCTCGAAACGACCGATAGATAGCCCAGTTTTCTTCTGCGGTCAAAACGCCAGAAAACGGTGTAGCCTGCCGCAGTGCTGTCGCGTACTCGGTGTCAGCCAGCATCACGGCAAGTAGTTCTTCCAGAGGTCCGTACAAGAGCCGGATAGCACAAATGCTTTTTGTTACGCCAACACTTTTTGTGCGTTAGGGGCATTTTTGCTTAGGGCCGCCGTCTGTGAGATCGGTGCTATCTCAGCCTGGCGCCGCCCAACCTCGCAAGGGCGCTTGGCCGAAGCCAGACATCCGCTGAAGATCTGGCAGGTCCTCGAGCGTGACGCGCGCCAATTCCTGCCGGGTCGCGGCACCCTTTTGGTCGATGCGCCTTGCATGCCGACGGATGGCCGATTCCACCACGTTGCGGGCGAAGCGGGCGTTGCCCGACGCGATCCGGTCCTGCGCCACCAGCGTCCGGAATCCCTCGGCGAGTTCGTGCCGCGCCACGTCGTCGAGGTAGTATTCGCGGTCGCGCAAGAGAGCGTTCGTAATCTCCATCAGTTCCTGCGCACAGTAGTCATGGAAGTCGAGGATGATCGGCAGACGCGAGACAAGGCCAGGATTGCTGCCGAGAAAGGCGTCCATCTCGCGCGGGTACCCGGCCAGGATCAAGAGGAGGTCTCGGCGCCGATCCTCGATCTCCTTCACCAGCGTATCGATGGCTTCGCGGCCGAAGTCCCGCTCACCGCCGCGCGCCAAGGCGTATGCCTCGTCAACGAACAGAATGCCTCCCAGGGCGCGCTGGACGAGGGCACGGGTCCGCTGCGCGGTGTGGCCGATGTACTCTCCGACAAGGTCGGCCCGTTCCGCTTCCACCAGGTGACCCCGGCTGAGAACGCCGGCTTCCCGCAGCACCGCACCGAGGTGGCGCGCAACCGTGGTCTTGCCAGTGCCCGGATTGCCGCGAAATACCATGTGCAATGTCTGCGGCTCTGCGCGCAAACCCATCGCACTGCGCCGCATAGCGACCCGATGCAGCGCGAGGACCTCGTCGATCGTCTCCTTGACCTCCCGCAGTCCAACGAGTCGACCAAAGGCGTCGAGCGCGGTCGACGTTGGCTCGGGCGGGTTGGGCCGTTGCCCGAGCGGCCGCACAACGGTGATGCTCTGCCGGCCGATGGCGCTCACCTCCGCTCCTAGCAAGGCGTCTTCGCCCTGCGCAACCGATCTCCTAGCCCGTCCGCAGGCAGGAGAACACATCCGCCGGACGGAAGGAAGCGTGCGGTGAAGTCATTGCTTCTGCGCCGCATGCGTAACCTTGGCATTCCCTTTCTGCTCTTTGCGACGCTGGCGCAGGTCGGCGTATCGACGATCCAGCAGGGCATTGCAGTATTGAGCTTCGCCTTCCGCAGCAGTCTGGGCCTCAGCCTGCCACAGGCCGGAGGACTCGTCAGCGCGACGTCTCTCGGCGTCATGATCGCAATGCTGCTGGGCGGCAGCGCAACGGACCGCTATGGCCCAAGGCCAGTGCTGATCCTCTCCGCTTGCCTCGCACCAATCGCCGCACTGGCGCTGACCTTCGCACACAGCTACGTGCTGCTCCTCTGTGCGCTGTCCTTGGTGGGCCTCACGGTCGGCGCGGTCCCCGTCGGCGGCGCGCGTGCAGTCTTCTTCCGCTTCACGGGTCCGCGGCGCGGTACTGCGATGGGCATACGACAAACCGGCGTACCCCTGGGCGCGGCACTGGCCGCGGCGTTCCTGCCCGCGTACGCCGCGGCCCACGGGCCGTACGCGCCGTGGCTCTTCCTCGCCGTCCTGGCATGCGTGCTTGGCCTGCTCTTCGCCGTGCAGATCACGAAAGCCCCGGCGCAAGCGAAGGGCGCCCCGCCTTCCTCCCCGTTCGGCCGAGACCTGCGGATGCTTCTGTTCCCGTCGCTCCTCGCGTTCTGCCTCGCGGCAGGCCAATATGGCCTGCTTACCTACACCGTCACGTCGGAGGCGCCCGTCGTCGGCTTGGCCGGTGCTGGTGCACTGCTCGCCGGATCCCAGGTGGGCGGCGTCGTGGGCCGCGTCCTGTTCGGCGCCGTCAGCGACCGACTGCGCACGCGCTCCGCTGTGATCGCGCTGGCAGCTGGGCTGGGCGCGCTCGGGATCTTTCTCGTGCCGCGCCTCGGAGCGACCGTTCCGTACGGCCTGCGCATGCTGTTGTACTTTCTGACCGGCAGCGGCGCGATCGGTTGGAACGCCCTGCTGCTCACCTGGGCAGGCGAGCGGGTCGCGCCGGAGCATGCCGCGCGCGCCATCGCCCTGATCGGGGCATCAGTCTTCGCCGGTTCCGTCGCCTTCCCGCCGCTGATTGGAGAGGCCGCGCGCGTCGGTGGCTTCCCCTTCGCATGGATCTCCCTCGCCGCATTGCTCGCACTGGCCGCAGGAGCAGCCCTCATCGCATCTCGCGGCAGAGCAGGAACGGAGGGCGCGCTGGGGAAGTGATCCTTGTTCCCACGGGGAGGAGATGTGCGCCGCATGGACTGGCAGATCTCGTCCGAAGACATCGTGCAGGTGGCCCGTTCCCTGATCCGCGTGCGCTCGATCCGTGAGGCGCCGCAGCCCGGCGCCCCATTCGGCATGGGCGTGCGCCAGGCCTTCGATGCATTTCGCCAAGAAGCAGAGGGTCTCGGTCTTCACAAGATCCGGGATTACGACGGCTACGCGATCGAAGCGGAGATCGGGCAAGGAGACGAGATCCTGGGCGTGCTCGTGCACCTCGACACAGTAGCCGAAGGCGACGGCTGGACCGTCTCGCCGCTCGCAGGCATCGTAGAGCACGGTCGCCTCTTCGGCCGTGGCGCGCTGGACGACAAGGGCCCTGCGGCAGCCGCGCTGTGCGCGCTCTCAGCCGTCGCAAGGCTGGGGCCCCCGCTGCACCGCCGCGTGCGCCTGATCGCCGGCGGCGATGAAGAAAGCTACTGGCAGTGCATGGACCACTACTTGAAGACTGCTGAGCACCCGACGCTTGGCTTCACCCCAGACAGCGACTTCCCCCTGATCCACGGCGAGAAGGGCGGGCTGACGCTCCGGCTGGAGCGCGACCCGCGAGGACCGCAGCGCTACCTTCTTGAAGCCGGCTCGCAGCCGAACGTCGTTCCGGACCGCGCGCGCCTCGAGCTCGCACAGCCCGTGCCGACCGCCCTGGCGACCGAACGCGCTCTCGAACTCGGCGTTCAGATGGTTCCGGACGACACGGACCCCCGGCGCGTCTTCGAGGTCCTCGGCCAAGGAGCCCACGCATCGGTGCCGCACCTCGGCACGAACGCCGTGCGCGAGGCCGTGCGCCTCTTCCAGGATCAGCTCTCGGACCCTCTCCTTGAACTGCTGGCGGCCGACAGCGACGGCACGGCGCTCGGCATCGCCCACGAAGAGCCCGATCTCGGTCGCTTGACGATCAACCTCGGCGTGGTGCGTCACGACGCCGCTGGGACGCGCATCTGGCTGGACGTCCGCTACCCCCGCGGTCTGACCGGCGAAGAGATCGCCAGTCGCCTCGCGCAGCGCCTGCAGCCGTTCGGCGTTCGGGTCGTCACGGAATTCGACGCCCCTGTGCATTGGGTTGCAAAAGACGATCCGCTGGTGCAGCGGCTGCTCGGGGTCTACCGCGCGCACACGGGGGATGACTCCCCGCCCCTTACGATGGGCGGCCTGACCTATGCCCGCACCCTCGGCCGTGCCGTTGCCTTCGGGCCCGCCTTCCCCGGCCGTCCCGAAGTCGCCCACCAAGCCGACGAACACGTCTTCGTCGAAGACCTGCTGCGTGCCGCCAGGATCTACGCGGACGCCATCGTCGAGCTCGCGGCAGACTAGCCGCACCGCACTCGCCAGACGCCGCAAGGCCCGACCTCCGAAGAGGCCGGGCCTTGCGCTTGGTGCGGGAGTTGGATCAGTCTGCGGAGGCCTGTTGTCCGCTCGCGATCTCCTTGTTCTTCGCTTCGGTCTCATACGTCGGGATGCCGCTCGCGACAGCCCAGTAGTAGAAGATCAGGGAGATGATCACGACGACCACGAGATCCAGCGGATACGGGATCAGCTGGTGCGGTGCGCCGAAGTTCGACGACCCGATGTACGTCAGCGCCAGCATGACGACCAGGTAGACGACGAGCCAGACGCCGGCCTTCAGGTAGCGGCCGGCGTAGATGGTCGTGTCGTCCGCGAAGGTCGACGTGCCATAGGCGTACAGCACGACGCCGAAGAGGATCACGAGGAGGACCAGCGAGTCAGTCGCCCAACCCGACCAGTAGATGATCAGGGAGGCGATGACGAACGCCGCTGGGCCGATCACGCTCATGCCCTTGAGGTAGAACGGGCGCTTCATGTCCGGCATCGTGCGCCGCAGAACGGCGATCGAGACCGGTCCGATGATGTACGTGAACACCGTCGCTGAGGAGACGATGCCCACGAGGGCCGACCACGAGGGGAACGGCAGCAGGAACACGAGGCCGATGACGAAGGTGCCGAACAGCGCCCAGACAGGCACTCCGCTCTTCGGATGCACCCAGAGGAAGATGCGGGGGAAGTAGCGGTTCTTCGACATCGCGTACATCACGCGAGAGGTCGACGCCAGGTAGACGTTGCCCGTGCCGCTCGGGGACCAGACGGCGTCTGCGAGGAGGAGCGCGGCCAGCCAACCGAAGCCGAGCACTGCGGCGAGGTCCGTGAACGGAGCCGTGAACAGCGCCTGGGTACCGGCCCAGCCATGGACCAGCTTCGAGGCGGGCATGGTGCCGACCCAGACGGTCTGCAGCAGCACGTAGAGCACAACGCCGATGATGATGGCTGTCAGCACTGCGCGCGGCACATCACGCTGCGGGTTCTTCGCCTCCCCCGCCAGGTCCAGCGCCTGCCGGAATCCGAGGTAAGCGAAGATGATGCCGCCCAGCGGCACCGCCGCGAGCACTGCCGAACTGCCGGACGGGGTGAAGCCGCCGTACGACGAGAAGTTCGCGCTGTTGAAGTGCCCGCTGAAGAACAGCACGACGATGGCAAGAAGCGGCACGCCCAGCTTGATCAACGTCCACACGGTGTTCGTCTTGCCGAATATGCCGACGCCGAAGTAGTTGATGAGGAAGAACAGGATCATGAAGAGGACGGACACCCAGATGCCCAATGCCGTCAGCGAGCTCGCTGAGTAGAGCGCCGGGATGTAGTGGGACATGAACTGCACCGCCGCTTCCGCCTCGATCGGCGGAACGGATGCATAGGCGATGAGCGCACCCCAGCCCATCATGTAGCTGACGAAGGTGCCGTGGGAGTACTGCGGGTAGCGCACGATGCCGCCGGCTTCCGGCAGGGCACCGCCCAGTTCCGCGTAGACGAGTCCGATCAGCAGGACGGCGATGCCTCCGATGACCCACGACAAGGTCGACGCGGGGCCCGCAAGGAATCCACCCTTCCACGCGCCATAGAGCCAGCCCGATCCGATGATGCCTCCCAGCGAGGCCATCGTTAGGTCAAGATAGCTCAGTTCGTGGCGCAGACGACCGCCCGCGGACGTGGCTGTGTTGGTTGCCAACTTCAGGTAACCCTCCTTTCAAGACATGAAACCGCTGTCTGATTCCGCGGAGCAAACACCACCTCACTCCATGCGGGTTGGTCAGCATAGTTCGTGAGGTATTCCTAAAAATCCTTTCTCCTGCATCGATTCGATGCTTCGCTGTCAATGGGCCAAGAGCATCTGGAGCGATGGGCTCAATTGCGCAAGGCCCTCGTCCGGACGAACCCAGATGGTGTTTGTCTCGCGCCGCCACCAGGTCAACTGGCGCTTCGCGAGGCGCCGCGTGTTCCGCTGCAGCAGCGCGATCGCCTCTTCCTGCTTCAGTGCGCCGCGCAGCGCCTGCGCAGCCTCGCGGTATCCGATCGTGCGATCTGCGAGTGCGCTGATGGCTCCCCCCCGTGCGATCATGCCAGCTGCCTCCTCGAGGAGCGCCGGCCAAAGTACCATGCTGCGCGCATTGATGCGTGCGTACAGCTCGCTGCGCGGCCGCTGCAGGCCAATCTTCAAAAAGTGTTCGGAAGGCGCGAGGCTGTGGGGAAGCGCCCGCTGCTGCGCGCGTTCGATCACGCGCAAAAGACGCGGCAGGTCGGTTGCCGAGAGGCGCGAGGCGCCTGAAGGGTCCAGCGACATCGCTCGCTCCCGAACCGCTTCAAGCCCAGCGGACGCGGCCCACGCTCTGAGGGTTGGGTCAGGCGGGGCGCCGAAGCTGGACCACTCGCCGAGCGCCGCTCGCAGATAGAGACCCGATCCGCCCGTCACAATCGGCACGCGGCCGCGACGCTCGATCCCGCGGATGGCCTCCTCGGCCAAGGTCTGGTAGACCGCCACGCTAAGGCCCATCTCCGGGTCCGCGACATCCAGCAGGTGGTGCGCGATGCCTCCGCGCTCCGCAAGCGTCGGCTTCGCGCTACCGCGGTCGAAGCCGCGGTAGAGCTGCACCGCATCGGAGCTTACGATCTCCCCGCCCACTTCTTGGGCGAGCGCGATCGCGAACTCCGTCTTCCCGACCGCCGTCGGACCGAACACGGCCACCCGCGCGCTCATCGCCGTCCGAAGCGGGCCCGCAGTTCGTCCGCGCCAAAGCGCAGGAAGGTTGGGCGCCCATGCGGACAAAAGCGCGGTTCCTCGCAGCGCCAAAGCTGCTCGATCAGCGCGGCCTGCTCCATCAGCGAGAGCCGGTCGTTGGCCTTCACCGAAGCGCGGCAGGCCGCGATCTCGCGGCGCACGCGCTCCAAATGTTCCACAGGGTTCTCTCGCTCAACGCCAAGGCCATCAAGCAGGTCCAGCAGCACCTTCGCGTCGGCAGCCTTGCCGAAGATGCGCGGCACCGAACGCACGAGAGCGTCGCGCGCACCGAACGGCTCGACGAGGAAACCGTACTCGGCGAGCGATGGTCCGCTCTGCGCGAGCGCAGCCGCTTGCTCGGGGCCAAGGCGCAGCACCACCGGCGACAGCAGCAGCTGCGCCGAGCGCTCCGCCGTCTCCGCAAGCCGCTCGTAGCCGATGCGCTCGTGGGCAGCGTGCTGGTCGAATAAGTACAGCGCCTCGCTGTCTTCCGCCAGCAAAAAGAGTCCGTGCGACTGTCCAATCGGGCGTGGCGCCGCACCTCTTGGCAGCCCGCCTGGAGGCGGTGCATCGGCAGACGCCGTGGCGGCGGCGGTCTCCGACGCTGGGAAGCCGACATCCGCGTAGGGAATGCGCCCTTCGCCGAAAAAGAGCGGTGCAGCCATCGGGGAGGGTGATTGCGTCCCAATCTCCCCCTGCGTCATGGGCTGCACGCGCGCGCCGATCGCCTCTCCGACCGCGGCGCGCACCAGGCCTGCCACCTCGCGTTCGCGGCGAAAACGCACTTCGAGCTTCGCCGGATGGACGTTCACGTCGACGTCCCCCGGAGGCACTTCGACGCGCAGGCAGAGGATCGGGTAGCGCCCCTTGAGCAGCCGTCCCTGGTAGGCAGCCTCCGCTGCGAAGCGCAAGCTGCCCGGCATGACCGGCCGGCCTCCGACGATCCAGAACTGCAGTTGACGGTTGCCGCGGTCGCGGCCGGGACGGCTGGTGAGGCCATGCACCTCGCCGCCTGGACCCTTGAACGAAACAGGCTCGAGCGTCTCTGAGATCTCCCGGCCGAAAAGGTCTGCGAACGTTTCAAGAAGATTGCCGCTGCCGCCCGTGCGCATCACCTCGCGCCCCTCGACCTCAAGGAGCAGAGAGACGCCCGGCGCAGCCAGCGCCAGCCGCTCCAGCACTCCGGCCACGCGGCGGGCCTCCGCCTCGGGCGCGAGCATGAACTTGCGGCGCGCAGGGATGGCAGAAAACAGGCCGTCCACGGTGATGCGCGTGCCGGATGCCATCGCGGCAGGGGCCGGACGCTCATCGCCCGCAGTGTAGGTGAACGCTGTGTCCGAGCCGCTCGCACGTGAGGTGATGCGCAGGCTGGAGACGGCTGCGATCGCCGGCAGCGCCTCGCCGCGAAAGCCGTAGCTCGGCAGATTCTGCAGGTCGTCGAGCGTCCAAAGCTTAGATGTCGCATGGCGGCGCAAGGCGAGCGCCAGCTCGTCCTGTGCCATGCCCCTTCCGTCGTCCATCACCTCGATGCGTCCAATCCCGCCCTCGGCGATCCGCACGACAATACGCTGCGCGCCCGCGTCGAGGCTGTTCTCGACGAGTTCCTTGACCACAGACGCCGGGCGTTCCACCACCTCGCCGGCCGCGATCTGGTTGATCACCTCCGGGCTCAGCTCCCGGATCGGCATCAGTCTTCCTCCTCGGCCAGCCGTTTCAGGTCGCTGAGCGCGACGAGCGCCTCGAGCGGCGTCATGCGCAAGGGATCCAGGGCCTGCAGCTGCAAGAGCGCCGGATGCGGCGCCACTGGGAAGAGAGCGAGCTGGTGCGTCTCGGGTGCGGGACGCGGCGTCCCCCCGTCGCGCAGGCGCTGTTCGGCCCGTCCCAGCACCGCCTCCGGCAGACCCGCGAGGCGTGCGACATCCAGACCGTAGGATCGGCTCGCGGCCCCTGGAACGATGCGGTGCAAGAAGACAACCCTTCGCCCCTCTTCGGCGACCGCAACGGTATGGTTGCGGATCGCGCCGTACTCCTCCGCGAGGGCGCACAGTTCGAGGTAGTGCGTCGCCACCAGCGCGCGGCAGCGCACCACCGACGCAAGGTATTCGGCGACGGCGGCCGCAATCGCGACGCCATCCGCCGTGCCGGTGCCGCGGCCGACCTCGTCCAGCACGACGAGGCTGCGCGCCGTCGCCTCCCGGAGGATCAAGGACACCTCCAGCATCTCAGCCATGAAGGTGGAAACTCCCCGCGAAAGGTCGTCCGATGCGCCGACGCGCGTAAACACCCGGTCGGCGAGGCCGATCTGCGCGCGCTTGGCCGGAACGAACGACCCCGCCTGGGCCATCACCTGCAAGAGAGCGACCTGCCGCAGATACGTCGACTTGCCGCCCATGTTCGGGCCGGTGATCAGGGAAAGACGCGTGCCGCGCGCATCAAGCGCCGTGTCGTTCGCGACGAACTCCCCCGCCGGCAGCAGCGCCTCGACGACAGGATGGCGCGCATCCTGCAGATCGAGCACAGGCTCCTCGCGCATCTCCGGCCGAACGTAGCGCCGCCGCCGGGCAACCTCCGCGAAGGACTGCAGGCAGTCGAGCGCAGCGAGCGCCGCCGCACGCCGCCGGATGGCGTCGGCCTCTGCGAGAACCGTCTGCCGGAGCGCCTCGAGCACCGCCCCTTCGCGCTGCACCAGTTCGCGCTCGGCGCGCAGTATCAGCTCCTCCTGGCGGCGCAGGTCCGCCGTGACATAGCGCTCGGCGTTCGCAGTCGTCTGGCGCCGCTCCCAATCCGGCGGCACCAGTGCGACATTCGCCCGGCTTACCTCGATGTAGTAACCGAATACCTTGTTGAACCCGACCTTCAGAGAGCGGATGCCGGTTACCTCGCGCGCCGTGCGCTCGAGGCCCGCTAGGTAGTCCTTCGCGCCGCCCTGCGCCTCGCGCAGACGGTCGATCTCCGCATCGAATCCCGCGCGGACGAAGCCACCCTCGCGCGCACTGGCTGGCGGGTCGTCGGCGATCGCGCGCAGCACCTCCGCTGCGACGGGCAGTGCGTCGCCAAGCGGCTCGGTGAGCTTCGGGAGCAGCTCTCCTGCCATAGAGCCGATGATCTCTGCCACGTCCGGGCACAGCTGCAGCGTCTGCCCAAGCGCCAGGTAGTCCCTGGGTCCGGCCTGTCCCGCGCCTGCACGCGACAGGAGCCGCTCCAGGTCGCGCACAGAGGAAAGCGCCTCCCGCAGGCGCGCACGAGCAATCCCCTCGTTCAGCAAGACGCCGACCGCATCGTGGCGCGCGACGATCTCCTCGCGTTCGAGCAGTGGACGCTCCACCCACTCGCGCAAGAGGCGCCGTCCAAGTGCGCTGCGCGTCTCGTCAAGCACCCAGAGCAGCGTGCCCTCCCGCGTTCCATCGAGTCGCTGCACCAGTTCGAGGTTGCGTCGCGTCGCGGGGTCGATTCCGAGGCCCCGGTCCACTTCGTACAGCCGCGGCGCTTCAAGGTGTGAGAGCGCGCCACGCTGGGTCTCCGCAAGGTAGGCATGTCCGAGCAGCGCCGCCTCCTGCGCCGCGGGCGGCAGGCGCAAGAGCGCCTCGCCGAGCTCCCCGCGGCTTTCGTGCAGCGCCTGTGCCGACGGCAGCGGCGCCAGCGCCGCATTGGTTAGTTCGCCCGCATCGACGCCCGACAGCAGCAGTTCGGCAGCACCCGCACGCTGAAGTTCGCGCCTCGCGCGCCGCTCCTGGTCTTCGCCGCGCAGCGTAGCGACCCGGAAGCGACCGTGTCCGAGGTCCACGAGTCCCAGCCCCAGCTCTGCGCCCGCACGCACCAGCACCCCAAGCCAGCGCGCCTGATCGTCGCCGTCCGCCTGGTAGGTCGCGGCCGTCACGACACGCACGACCTCGCGGCGCACGAGGCCCTTCGCCGTTGCGGGATCCTCGGTCTGC
This sequence comes from Bacillota bacterium, assembly GCA_021793645.1. Lineage (GTDB taxonomy): Bacteria > Bacillota > Sulfobacillia > JAJZYS01 > JAJYTV01 > JAJYTV01. The sequence continues at coordinate 65,128 of JAJYSJ010000001.1, read as the reverse complement.
TCGCATACGGCGACACGGTATCCGCCCTCCACCAGTCGGCCGATGTAGCCCTCGGCCGCGTGGTAGGGCACGCCGCACATCGGCGTCTTCTGGTCGCGCGACGTCAGGACGATCTCGAGCAGCGGCGCCGCGATCTGCGCGTCCTCGCCGAAGAGTTCGTAGAAGTCACCGAGTCGAAAGAAGAGCAGCGCACCGGGGTTCTCCGCCTTCAGGCGGTCGTACTGCTGCATCAGCGGGGTACGCTCCGACACGCGATCCCTCCTGGCTCTAGGCTAGCGCTGGCAGCCGGAGCAGCCGCCGACCCCGATGGTCTGGGCGGGCTGCAAGCTCCCGGTCAAGGGGAAGAGGAAGACGGACGTGACCTGGTGGATGAGGCGCTCTGCGCGCTCCTTCGCGGCTGCGTACGCAACGACGCGCGGATCATCCGGGTACTCGGAGAAGTCGGCGCCAAGGAGTTCGCCGAGCTCCGCTTCGCAGCGTTGGAGTTCTTGGAGCTCTGAGGAGTCGCTGACCGCGTCGGCAAGTGCGCGGGCGATGTGCAGGATCTCCTGCCTCGTTTTCACAAAACCTCTCCCTCCAGCGTCCAGGTGTTCGCGCGCGCGACCAGCACGCGCCGGATCTGGCCCGCCCATGCGGCGTCCCCTGCGAACACGACCGGCTGGTTGTGGCGCGTGCGGCCCATCAGGCGCACCTCGCTCTTCTTCGAGACGCCCTCAACGAGCACCTCGACCTCCGTGCCGATCTGCCGCTGGTTCGCGTCCCGCGACAAGCGGTCGGTGACGGCGATCAGTCGGGCGAGCCGCTCCTTCTTGAGTGCGAGCGGGATCTGCTCCGGGAAGTCCGCTGCCGGCGTCCCTCGCCGAGGCGAGTACATGAAGGTGTAGGACTTGTCGAAGCGCAGCTGTTCGCAAAGGTCCAAGGTCGCCTCAAAGTCCTCCTCCGTCTCGCCCGGGAAGCCGACGATCAGGTCGGTGGTGATGGCGGCGGTAGGCACGGCACGGCGGATGCGCTCAATGAGGTCGACGTAGCGCTCACGGGTGTAGCCGCGAGCCATGCGCCTCAGCATATGGTTCGCGCCCGACTGCACAGGCACGTGGAAGTGCTCGCAGACCTTTTGGGTCTGCGCGATGGCCTCCACCATCTCCTGCGTGAAGTCGCGCGGGTGCGAGGTCGTGTAGCGGATACGCTCCAGCCCGTCCACCGCATCGAGAGCGAAGAGCAAGGTTGCAAAGTTGATGCTGCCGCCGGGAAGGTCCTTGCCGTAGGCGTTGACGTTCTGACCGAGCAGCGTCACCTCGCGCACGCCGTCGCGCACCAGCGCCTCTACCTCGGCGACGATCTCCTCCACCGGACGCGACATCTCCCGACCGCGCACGTACGGCACGATGCAGTAGGTGCAGCGCTTGTCGCAGCCGCGCAGGATCGTCACCCAGGCGGTCACGCCGCCCTGGCGCACGCCGCGCGGGAAGAGCGGCATTTCCTCCGGCTCCGCCTCGATGTCCACGACCGGCCGCGACGCAGTCCGGCTTGCGGAAAAGAGCTCGGGGAAGCGGCGCAGATTGTGCGTGCCAAGGATCAGGTTGACGTGCGGAAAGCGCCGCGCCATGTCCTCGGCCACACCGGGCTGCTGCGTCATGCAGCCCGCGACGCCGATGAAGAGCTCCGGGCGCTGGGCCTTCAGGGACTTCAATTCCCCGAGCCGCCCATAGGCCCGATCCTCCGCCGACTCGCGCACGCAGCAGGTATTGACCATCACCGCGTCCGCCTCGGCCACGTTGTCGGTCCAGGTATAGCCAAGCTCCTCGAGATACGCGAGGAGGATCTCGGAATCGTTCTCATTCATCTGACAGCCATAGGTGTCAATGTGGCACGTGGGCCGCAGGTCCATCGGACATCCCCCATCCAACGTTCTACCGGCAGTATATAGCATTGGCATCGCATCAGGGTGGCGGCACTTGACGGCAATCGCCACGTTATCCCCAGACTTTTCTACAAAGTCCACAGGGCGCGAACTGCGCTCTAGACGACAAGTGGAGCCACAGTACGGGGCGATTCGACGCAAGAGGACGTCCCTTGCGCTTCGCAAGAGGCACATCGTGTCGTATTGGACGCCATTGGGCGCCACAGGGTCCGCCATGAGCCACAAGGCGCGCCGCGGCAGCGGCGGGCGTTCGCTCTAACGGTGGCGCAGTCTGGCGAACTAGGCGCGCTGCTCTGCATGCGACAGGGCGACTGCAGCCTCGAACATCCGTCGCATTTCGCCATAGCTCACGTGCAGACGACCGCCGGCGCCCGAAACGCGGCCGCCGTCTGGAGCCTTTGCCGGCGAGCGGGCAGGCGCAGCCAGACAAGCGCTCCGATCGAGAAGGCGGCCCGGGCGAGCAGCCACCATAGGCGCTGTGGTACAGGCGGCGGCCAAAAGCGCAAGGCTGTACACGAGCACTAGGATGCCGCCCTCCCGTTCACCTTGCATCGCGCATCTCCACAGGCGGGGCTGCGTCCCAGCGGTAGCCGTAGTGGCGCACCGTTGCGATATAGCGGTAGGGATCTTCCGGATCCAACTTCTTGCGCAGGTGCCCCACATGCACGTCGATCACCCGCTCATAGCCGTAGACGTTCGGTCCGATCACGTCGCGCAGGAGTTCTACGCGTGAGAGGGCCTGCTCTGGCCGCTCGGCTAGCGTGGCGAAGACCGCGTACTCGAGCGGCGTGAGCGATAGAGTGGTGTCTCGCTTCAGGACCTGGCGGCTAGAGCGCTCCCACACGAGGTCTGATGCCGAGGGCGGCGACATCCCGGCCCGGCGGCGCAGGAGCGCTTCCACTCTAGCCTCCAACTCCATGAGGCTGAAGGGCTTCACGAGGTAGTCGTCCGCCCCGACACGCAGACCTTCCACGCGATCCGAGATTGCCCCCCGCGCCGTGATGACGATCAGGAAGGCGGCCGGCGCGGTGATGCGCACGCGGCGGACAGTCTCCATTCCGTCGCTGTCCGCAAGCTGAAGATCAAGGATGACGAGGTCCGCCGCAGCCAGGGCGTCCGAGGCTCCTCCGAGTCCTGCAAACACGTCCACGACTGCGCCAAGCTGTTCCCGCAGGTGGGATGCGACGCTGCGCCCGATCAGCTGGTCGTCCTCGACCACCACAAGGTGCAATTCCATGTCCGCATTATGGCATGACCCGACCCGCCTCTCACCGCAAAGAACCAACCTTCACAATTTCTTGTCGCTGCGGGCGCGCTGCGTGCAGTAGACTTCTGTCAGAGATTGGAGGGCGCGTTGTGACGGGTACCGGAATCTCACCCTGGCTATCGATCCTCACGGTGATGACGATGCTCCTCGTGTTGGCCATCCCAGTCGGTCTCGTGCTCGTCATCGTCGGCCTGGTGCAGTATTTCCGTCCCGTGCCTCAGGCGGTCGGCCCGGAGGATACGCTGAAGCACCGCTATGCCGCCGGGGAGATCAGCCTCTCGGAGTACGAGGAGATGCTGCGCACGTTGCGCGGCGAGCAGTCGTGAACCGGGTCCTCGTGCAGGCGATGGGCGCAGCGGCGGTGCTGATCGGCGCCGCCCTCCTGGTCTGGCGCTGGCAGAGCGTCGGCTTCCCTCCGCTCATGGTGCTCCTCGGCCTACTGCTGCTCGTCGGGGTGCCGAGCGCGCTCTGGCTCTCGCTGGGCAGCCGGCCCGCAGCGGTGCCGCGCCGCCTTCCACGAGTCTTCTGGATCGGCATCGCGCTGCTCGCGCTCGGGTTTCTCGACATCCTGCTGGGCGTCGCGGGTCTGTCGCCTGGAGCCGCAGCGCCCATTTCCATTCCCATGGGCAGCGGACGTCCGCAGGACTCGCTGCGCTTTGCCCCGTTGCCGAAGGACGCTACAACGGAATTCCGCGCGGTCTTCCCGGACCTCGTCGTCGGGCGCTCTCTCGCGTCAACGGACGGGCCTATGAGGTCTGGCTGCGTAGGTCAGGGAGCAGTACCTTCCAATTGCAGGCGGTTTGGGTGAAGGGTCGGATCACGGTGGAGAACCAGGCGATGAATACGGCGTACGCAGCGCAGCCCGGCAACACTCTGAGCGCCTCTGTGATTCGCGGGCGCGTTCACCTGCCGTGAAGGGCATACGGTCCCGTCCAATTCCCTGGCTACGTGCTCTACGTCTCCCTGCCGCACGACGAAGCCTGGGCCGTGAGCAAACGTACACTTGGCGTCCAAGGGTTCTCCTGGTGATGCGGCGGAATGCAGGCCGCCCCGGCGTTGCGCCCCTGATCGCCGGCGTCGCGCTGATCCTCGTCGGGGCGCTCTCCTCATCGGGGGCAACATCGTGCAGACCGCGATGAACGCCCAGGCCTACCGCGCCTTGACGCCCCGAGAGGTCGCGACCGCCACGCAGCGCGGAGCGCGGGCGCTCTTCCCGAACTACCAGATCCTTGGCCTTGATGCGACTAGGACTCCGAGCTACGTCGTCGGCCAGAACGGAGAAAGGACCATCGCGACGACCCAGGTGCTGATCGTCCTGGGACGCCACGCCAGAGCCAGCTTCGTCGCGCAGGAGGTCATGGGTCCGGTGGCGCCCGTCCAGGTCGGCGCGCAGAACGAAACCGGCTGGCAGATCATCTTCCCGCCTGTACTGGCGCCGGCGTCCGCAGGCTGGCGGAGCCCGCACTGTCCCCTGCTCTGCACGCCGAAGTCGCCGTATGGCTGGCGGCCTACGGCGGAGCGGCGCACTTCAGCGCCGCCTGGCCCTTCCCTGCCGGTGCGCTGGTCGTCGCAAGCGTCCACGGGCAGGCCGTCGCGGCACTCTTCACAGCGTCTGAAAGCGGCCCGCAGATCATCCAGACCCTCCCTCACCTCCTGCAGCCGACCCCGTCTGGCGGGTAGCAGGAGCGGCCGCGCGCTTCGTCGCATGAGGGTTCCCAGTTCCTGACACCAACGATAAACTGTTGACAGAGACTGGAGGTATGCGCCGTGACAGGGACCGGCATACCGACCTGGCTGTCGATCGTCACGCTCTTCATGGAGTTCCTCGTGCTGGCCTTGCCCGTCGGGCTCGTGCTCGTGATCGTCGGGCTCGTGCAGTACTTCCGCCCGCAGCCTGCAGCCCTGGGACCGGAGGAGACGGCGCGACGGCGCTACGCGTCGGGAGAGATCAGCCGCACAGAGTTCGACGAGATGGTGCACACGCTGCGCGGCGGTCAGCCGTGAGGCGCACGATCGGCATCGCGCTCACAGTGGCGATCGTAGCGGCGGCGATCGCGATGTTCGCGGTGCCTGCGCCCCAGGGCAACGGCCTGACGCCAGCCTTCTTCATCCTGCTGGCGCTTCTCGTGGTCGGTTTGCCAAGCGCCGTCTGGCTGGCCGTCTCGGGACAGCCACCGGCAACGCCTGGGCGCCTGCCGCAGGTCTTCTGGATAGGCCTCCTGCTGCTTGCGCTCGCATACTGCGGCAGCGCCTTTACCATGCTGTGGCCGCCGTACTCCACCGGCCCAATCCGCCTGTCGACCGCTTCCCCGCAGCCGGCGATGACGTCGCCGCAGCGTTCGCTGCACTTCTCCCCCCTGCCGCGGCGCGCGGCGGCGGCCTTCCACACGGCGTTCCCCTCCCTTGTCGTCGGCCGCTCCCTCAAATCCACAAGCGGCACATACGAAGTCTGGCTGCGCTCGCCTGGCAGCGCGCGCTTTCGCCTGCAGGCGAGGTGGCAGGGCGGGACGATCCACCTCGAGAACCTCCAGTTCAACAGCGACTACACGCCGCAGGGCCGGGAGCCGTCTCTCGCCGCCCTGCGCGCGCGCGTGCAGGCTCCCAAGGGCGCCTTCTACGGCCCCGTGCTCTTCCCGGGCTACCTCCTCTACGTGTCGCTCGGCCGCGATCAGGCCTGGGTCATCACCAGGAGCAACGCGGGCATTTCGGCCGAATACGAGGAGGCCTGGTGATGGTCGCGGCGCACAGACTGACAGGAGCGCTAGCATGCGGCGCCGCCTTGATGCTCTTGGGCGCGGCCTCCGCGCTCGGACTGCATCTCGTGCAGCAGAGCGTCCTGCAGCGCAACTTCACCCCGTACGCACTGTCGCATTCCGACGTGGTGCATGCCGCGCAGCACGCCGCCCATGCGCTCTTCCCAGGCTACCGCGTCATGGCCCTCTACACCGCGACGACGCCGCTGCGCGTGACGGTTGCGAAGGGATCTTCGATCGTCACCGGTCAGGATGCCGTCCTGATGGTCCTCGGCCGCGACGGCAGGGCCATCCTGGTCGCCCAGGACACGTTCGGTCCCCACAGCCTTAGCCAGGGCAGCATCGCGGCCAACCAGAGCGGCTGGGAGATCCCCTTCGCGCCGCCGCAGGGAAGCACGCGTGCGCAGGAGCCCGAACGCGACCTGCCGGCGAGCCTGCGCATCCGCGTCGAACGTTGGCTCAAAGGCGCCGGAGCCGAGATGTCCCCGCGCTCCGTCGTCGCGTGGCCCTTCCCCGCCGGGACGCTGGTGGTCGCGCGCTACGCGGGCGGATACGCGGCGGCGCTCTTCCCTCCGTCCGGTGCACCGCAGCTCCTGCAGATTGGCTACTAGCCGCAGCACGAGGCCACGGCGGCCGGGTGATGCCCAGTCGCCGCGGCCCCGTGCATGTTCGGAGCAGGGATGCCATCCCAGGACGCGAACAGGAAATGCCCAGGAGGATGCGCCTTGACCTTTTTCGCGCATGAGCTCGGCCCTTTCGTCAACGGCATCGCGGCGCTCGTCGGCGCGCTCCTGGGCCTTCTGGTTCGCCGCATCCCGGAATCAGTGCGCAACATCGTCCAGCAGGCCCTGGGGGCCGCCGCTGCACTCATCGGAATCTCGATGGCGCTCGATCACCCGAACTTCCTGATCGTGATCGCTTCCCTGGCGCTCGGCGCAGCCGCCGGCCAGTGGCTGCAGATCGAGGAGCGGCTCGAGCGCTTCGCACAGCGCATGCGGGAGCGCTTCGGCGGCGGGGGCACCTTCGTCGAGGGCTTCATGCTGGCGACGCTCGTCTGGTGCATCGGCGCCATGGCCGTTCTCGGCGCGATCCAGAGCGGACTCACGGGCCGCGACACCATCCTCTTCACCAAGTCCGCCCTCGACGGCACGAGCGCCATCTTCTTCGCGGCCGCATTCGGCCCCGGCGTTGCGCTCGCTGCCGTCTCGGTCTTCCTCTACGAAGCCGTGATCGCAGCGCTTGCCACGCTCGTCGCTCCGCTCCTGGGCGCCGCCGTCATCGCTCCGCTCACCTACGTCGGGGGTGTTCTGATCGCGCTGATCGGGCTCAACATGCTCGGCGCGACGAAGCTGAAGGTAGGAAACCTCCTGCCGGCGATCTTCTTCGCCATGGTGATCGGGGGCGTCGTCGCCAGCGTCCACGTTACGCTGTAGGCGCGGTCTCCTCGGCTGCTTCCGTCTCGATGTAGAGCTGGCGGGACTCCTGGTCGTACGCGAAGAGCTCGCTGTAGCGCCCCCAGTCCACGAGTGTATCGACTTGGCGCTCCGCCTCGTCGGCGCCGACGCTGCGCTCCAGGATGTCGACGAAGAACTCGCGGTTCATTCGGCCGTTCGACTTCTGGCGCAGCAGGTGCACCATGTTCTGCAGCGCCGGACAGCGCTCCAGCGCCTGGTCGCGGAAGATCTCCTTGCGCCGCAGGAGGCTGGCGTCTGCGTAGTTGCGCCCCTCCTCTGTCAGTTCAATGTCGCCCTCCGCCACCTTGGCGAGGCCCAAGAGCTCTGCCGCCTCGACGATCGGCAGGAAGTCCTCGACGTCCAGCGAGAGCTCCTCACCGAGCCAGTAGAGATCCACGCGCTCGTCCTGGTCCTCCAGCAGCTCCAGGAGACCGCTCAGGGCCCCGCTGCGCACCGGTGGCACCGTCTGCACCCGTCGGCCCGACTGCTGCGCGGGGTGCGTCTCACGGCGGGTCAAAAGGCCGTAGATCTGGTCGACGAGCTGCACGAAGCGGTGGTCCTCGCGCTCGCGCCAGTGCTGCAGGGTGATCGGAACCTGGGCGGCGATGCGCGCGGGATCCCGCGAGAGGATCACCGCGCGGTCAGCGAGGTACACGGCCTCCTCGATCGAGTGCGTAACGATGATGATCGCCTTCGTCGGGATGCGCCGCTCGATCCAGAGATCGAGGAGGTCACGGCGTAGGTTCTCTGCCGTCAGCACGTCGAGGGCCGAGAAGGGTTCGTCCATCAGGAGTACGTCCGGGTCGACGACGAGCGACCGCGCGAAGCCGACCCGCTGGCGCATGCCTCCGGAAAGTTCCTTGGGGTAGGCGCCTTCGAAGCCGTCCAGGCCGATCATGTCGATCACCTGCAGCGCCTTCCGCTCCCGTTCCTTCGTCGTGAGGCCCTGTGCCCGCAGGCCGATCTCGACGTTCTCCTGCACCGTCATCCAGGGGAAGAGCGCGAACGACTGGAAGACGAGTGCGACGCCCTGCCCCACGACGCCGGAACGGTAGCGGACCGTGCCGCGCGATGGGGCGGCGAGGCCGGCGATGATCCGCAGCAGCGTCGACTTGCCCGATCCGCTCGGTCCCAGGATGGCGAGGATCTCGCCCTCGCGCACCTCGAGATCGATGGCCTCCAGCACGGTGCCGGTCGCGCCCCCCGGCATCTCGTACACCTTGTGTACGCCCTGCAGGCTGATCAGCGGCTCGGGCATCCTTCTCGCCTCCATTGCGCGCATCCCTTGGCTCGTCTCTTCACAGTATACGCACGCGGCCCTCCTCGGCCTGCTCAGTCGATGTGGTACTTCGTCTCCGCGAGACGGTAGAGCGGCCGCCAGATCAGCCGGTTCGTAGCCACGACCAGCAGGGACATCACCGCGATGCCCAAGAGGATCTCGCCGAAGCGGCCGTGGGCCGTCGCCAGCGTGATGTATGCACCAACGCCCTGCGCGGTCACCTGACGGCCGCCCCAGCTCGCGACCTCCGCCACGATCGAGGCGTTCCAGGCGCCGCCGGCCGCGGTGACGCCGCCCGTGACGAGGGAGGGGAAGATTGCCGGCAGGATCAGCTGGCGCCAGCGCAGCCCCCCGCGCAGGCCGAAGACGCGCGCCGCCTCCTTGAGGTCCGACGGGATCGCGATCGTGCCCGCCATCACGTTAAAGAGGATGTACCACTGCGTCCCGAGCATCATCAGCGGCACCGCACCGATGTTCAGTCCGGTGTGCAGTCGCAGGAGGATCGCCACCACGACCGGGAAGAGCATGTTCGCGGGGAACGAGGCCGCGATCTGCGCCACCGGCTGGGCCCAACTGCTGACCCTTGGGCTGAGCCCGATGTAGACGCCCGCCGGCACCGCCCAGAGCGCGCCCAGGAGGACGGCCGCCGCAACGCGCAGGAAGGTCAGGATGCCTAGCCAGAAGACGTGCAGCACGACTGCTAGGTCGATGCCGTGCAAAAGGTGGGCTCCGGCAAAGGCAGCCCAGGTCAGTACTGCGACCGCAACAAGTCCTGCAAAGGAGCCAAGGGTTCCTTGCCCAAGTCGTTGGGTCCGGCGCCGGCGCCGCGGACGCGAGAGCGTCGCAAGCGCTGCCTCGAGGGTCGGCCGCAGCACCTTGCGCTCGAGCAGCGACACCAGGACCGAGCGCTGCAAGATGGTCAGGACAAAGGAGCTCGGCTCGTCCAACGAGCGGGTCTGCTCCATCTTGAAACGCTGAGACCACGCGACGACCGGACGCCAGAAGATCTGGTCCACGGCGACGATCAGCACGATCATCACGAATACCGCCGCGACCATCGCTCCCACATCCCCGCGCTGCTCCGCGACTGCCATGTAGGAGCCCACGCCCGGCAAGAGGTAGGACCGTCCGGCGTAGGTCACGTTCTCCGATGCGGCGAGGAAGAACCAGGAGCCGCCGAAGGACATCATGCTGTTGAGGATCAGGGAGATGGCGGAACTCGGCAGTTCGAGGTACCATAGCCGCTGCCAGCGTCCAAGGCGATAGACCTGGGAGGCCTCCTGCAGGTCGCGCGACAGCGTCATCTCCGTGTGGTAGAAGCTGAAGGCCATGTTCCACGCCTGTGCCGTGAAAATGGCGAAGACGGACGCGATCTCCAGTCCGACCGTACTGCCCGGGAAGAGTCCGGCGAAGAATGCGACGGTCGCGGACAAAAAGCCCAGCACCGGCACAGACTGCAGGATGTCGAGCAGCGGGACGAGAAGCCGTTGGCCAAGGCGCGTTTTCGCCGCCGCGTAGCCGTAGGCGATGGCGAAGACCAGCGAGAAGAGGAACGCGATGACGATGCGCAGCAGGCTCTCTCCTGCGTAGAGCGGCAGATTCCACGGAGAGAGCGAGATGTGGGATGCCGCGCTGAGCGGTGCCGCCATGCCGGAGCCTAGGCGCACGATGCCCATCAACAGGATGAGGACGGCGGCCAGCACGAGCAGATCCACCCAGCCGATCCGGCTTCGCCGCGCGGCGCCTGGCGCTGGATACCAGCTCAGCCTGCACACCTCCCGCCCAGCAGCCCCGTCCGGCCATTATACCTGTTCGCCAACTACCGGGCTACCGACCTGGGGGGGGATTGTCGAGTGACCGACTGGATCGCCCTGCAGGCCCTCGCGAGGGAACTCGGTGCGATGCGCGGGGCACGCATCGACGCGGTGCACCTCGACGCGCGACGGATCGTCCTGACGCTGCGCGAGCGCGGCTCCACGCTGCACCTCGCCCTGGAGACGCGCCAGGACCTGCCGTTCCTCTACCTCCTGCGCCACGCGCCCGAGCGCCAAAAGACGCCGGGAGCAGTCCTGCAGCTGTTGCGCCGCCAGCTTGAGGGTGCACGTCTGGAGGGCGCCTACGCTCCCTTCGGCGAGCGCCTGCTGGCCCTTTGTCTGAGCGGCCGCGATCGCTTCGGCGACGAGCGCGCGCTGTACCTTTGCGGAGAATTCTTCGGCGCGCACGCGGACGTCGTGCTGGCCGCGGAGGACCACGTGCTCTTCGTCCTGCACGGCCGCCGCCTGGCCGTGCAGGACGCCTACGCCCTGCCCGGACCGAAACCGCCGCCCAGCCGCACCCTGCGGCGCGCACTCATCGCACCGGGAGATCTCATACGCCGCATCGCCCAGGGCGACTTCGCCCCAACCATCGAAGAGCGTGAGGGCAAGGTACACGACGCGTGGAGCTTCCCCTGGAGCGCGGAGGGTGCGCTTCGGCCTGCCGAGGGCATGCTCAAGGCGCTCTCAGAGGTTGCCCAAGGCCGCCTGGACGCCATCGAACTCCGTGAGCTGCGCGGCGCACTGCAAAAGCGCCTCCAGACCCAGCGCGAACGCGCCCTGCGCACGCTGCAGAAAAAGCAGGACGAGTTCGCCGAGACCCGCGACCTCCCGAAGCTGCTCCGCCAAGGAGAAGCCCTCAAGCTGCACCTGCACGACCTGCCGCAGGGCCTGCAAGAGGCACACCTGCCCGATCCAGAGGAGCCGGAGACGGTGCTGGAGATCACCCTCGATCCCAATCTCTCCGCGTCGGAGAACATGGCGCGCATCTTCAAGCGCTACCAGAAGCTGCGCACGCGCGCGGCACACCTCGGGCAGGAGATCGAGGATCTCGCAGAACGCGTCGCCGTGCTTTGGGACCAGCTTCTTGCGGTCGAGCGCGCCGAGGACGCAGCCGCCCTGCGCGCCCTGCGGTCCGAGATCCTGCCGCAAGACCCCGAGGAGGGCCAAAAGGCACAGCGCAGCGGCCCTCTTCGCTTCTACACGCCGGGGGGCCACGAGGTGCTGGTCGGCCGCAGCGCCAAGGAGAACGACGCCCTGACGCGCAGCGCGCGGCCGAGCGACCTCTGGTTCCACACGAAGGACCGCCAGGGCGCCCACTGCATCCTCCGCCCCCTCCCAGGGCGGTCCGTCGGCGCACCAGACCGGCTGGAAGCCGCGCTGCTCGCCGCCTTCTACTCCAAGCAGCGCGGGGGCTCGCAGGTTCCGGTCGACTACACCTTCGTCCGCCACGTGCGCCGTCTGCGCGGCGCCGCACCAGGCTTCGTGCTCTACGACCATCACGAGACGCTGTTTGTCACGCCGGAGGCATCTGCCATCGAGGCGATCAGGCGCCGCCGAGGTAGCTCCAGATCTTAGGGTCCTCGAGGCCAAGCCGCCAGAGCGCAATGCCGCGAATGCCATAGCCGGTGGCGACGCGGATCTTGGCCTCGAAGGCCTGTAGCCCTTCGTAGTAGGCTGTGTGCTGTACTCCGTTCACCCAGTAGACGAGATCTTGGGACGTCGGGGAGAGCCCGTGTTCCTGCGCGATCTGCTTGAACGCCTCCCAGGAGAGCCCTTGGGCCGGGCCATTGCCCCAGTCGTAGCCATAGACGGGCACCCCCAGCACGACGCGTCTTGGCGGCATGGTTCTGGCGGCGTAGGACGCGACCTGCTGCACCCAGGCGGTGCTGGCGATGGGCCCTGCCGCAGAGAGCGAGTAGTGCTCGTCGTATGCCATCACCAGCACGAGGTCGGCTTCCTTGCCGAGCGCTTTGTAGTCGTAGGCGCCGGTCCAGCCGTTTGTGGGTTCGTTCGCCGTTTCCGCCGGCACCGAGAGCGTCAGGTAGTATCCGTAGCGGTGGAGCAGCGTCGCGAGCTGTCCGACGAAGCTTGTGTAGTCTGCGCGGTCCTGCGGCGGAATGCCTTCGAAGTCGAGGTTGATCCCGTCGTAGCCCTCCTTCTCGCAGAGGGCAAGTAGATTCTCCATTGCGCGCCGGGACGCCACAGGGTCCTGCAACAGCGGTCCCAGGACTGTTCCGCCGTACTGGTTCTGCTGCACCATGGCGAACACCCAGAGGTTCTTGCGGCGCGCGAGGTCGAGCACGGTCGGCAGGGCCTGCCCGGTGATCGAGCCGTCACGCCAGATCGTGTACCAGTCCGGGACGATCGCGTTCAGCAGGTGCGCGTCCTTGGAAAGCGTCTGAAAACCGAGCCCGCTCCCCGCGCCGGCGTAGTAGCCGATCACGAGCGGCGTCGGCAGCCCGTCCTGGTGGACAGGTACTGTGCCAGGCGCTGCGGTCTGCGCCGCCTGGGCGTGCGCTGGGCTAAGGTAGGCATCGGTCCCCTTGGCCATCACCGGAAGGTTGACGTGCGGCAGGATCGCAAGCGCCAGCACAACAATGGCCAAGGCCGGTAGGGCGAACCGCCCAAGAGGTCGCACGAAGGGGAGCACCCCCTTTGGGTACCCCCCTTTTTATGCCTCGTGGGCGCGGGCCATGCTTCAGCCAGCCAGCTCGCGCGCGATCTTGATTTCTCCCGCGTACTCGCGGTAGTCGTCGATCGGGGTCTCCAGCACGATCGGCAGCGTGCGCAGGAATTCGTTGCGCAAGATCGCCTGTATGCCGTCGCGCCCGATCTGTCCCTGTCCGAGTTTCTCGTGGCGGTCGCGGTGCGATCCGAGCGGCTGCTTGGAGTCGTTGAGGTGCATCGCCCGCACGCGCGAGAGCCCGACCACCTCGTCGAGTTCCTTGACCATCCGCGCAACGCCCTCAGGCGTGCGCAGGTCGTAGCCCGCCGCGAAGAGGTGGCAGCTGTCGAGACACACGCCGAGGCGCGGGTCAGGCACCGCATCGAACACGGTGCGGATCTGCGCGAAGGTGGCGCCGACCTCGCTGCCCTGACCGGACATCGTCTCGAGCAGCAGCATCGCGTCTCCCTCGGCCTCGGGCATCACTTCCTGGAGGGTAGCGATGAGGCGCGCGACCCCTTCCTCCGACCCGTCGCCCTGGTGGCTGCCGGGGTGGAAGTTGAGGAACTCTCCGGTGAAGGCCGAGGCACGTTCGATATCCTCGCGCAGCACCATGCGGGCGAACTCCGCGACGCGATCCTTGCCGGCCGGGTTCACGGTGTATGGCAGATGGCCGACCGTGTCGCGCACGCCGGTGCGCTCCTTCGCCTCGATGAACGCGGCGATCTCCTCGGGCCGGATGGTGCGGGCAGCGCCGCCACGCGGGTTGCGTGTGAAGTAGGCGAAGGTGTTCGCCCCGATCTCGACCGCCATCTCGACCGCCTTCGGCAGCCCCTGGCTGATCGAAAGGTGGGCACCCAGGCGCAACGCATCGCTCATTGGTATTCGTAGAAGCCGGCGCCGGACTTCTTGCCCATGCGCCCGGCCCGCACCAGCTGGTGCAGGAGGAGCGGCGGCTTGTAGGCGGGGTCGCCGAACTCCCGGTAGAAATACTCCATCACCGCGTAGCAGACGTCGATTCCGGTGAAATCGAGCAGGGTGAACGGGCCCATCGGGTGGTTGAGGCCGAGCTTCACCGCCGTGTCCACATCCTCGACCGTTGCGACGCCCTCCTCCACGACCTTGCAGGCCTCTGCGAGCAGCGGCATCAGCACGCGGTTTACGACGAAGCCCGGCTGGTCTTTCTGCACGGCGATCGCCGTCTTGCCAAGGGCTTGGGCGAAGGCCTGCGCCTCTTGCATCGTCTCGTCGCTCGTGTAGTAGCCGCGCACCACCTCGACGAGCTTCATCACCTGGGCTGGATTGAAGAAGTGCAGTCCGACCGTTCGTTCAGGACGCGCCGTCGCACGGCCGATCTCCGTGATCGACATGGAGGATGTGTTCGTGGCGAGGATCACGCCGGGACGCGCGATCTTGTCGAGCTGGCGGAACACTTCCTTCTTCGCCTCGAGGTCCTCGTAGATCGCCTCAATGCAGATGTCGGCTGCAGAGAGGGCGGAGAGATCCTGCACAAAGCGCATCCGCCCCATCATCTCCTCGGCCTGCGCCTCGCTGAGGCGCCCCTTCTCGACGTTGCGGCGATTGATCTCCCCGATGTACTTCTGCGCCCGCTCAAGCTGGCTCTCCTGTGCCTCGGCGATGATCACGCTGCAGCCAGACTGGGCTGCGACGTGCGCGATTCCGGAACCCATCGTGCCGGCGCCCACGACGCCGACCGTCTTGATCGCTCCCATGCCATTCCCTCCTAGACGCGCTCGATGGCCATCGCGATGCCCTGCCCGCCCCCGATGCACAGGGAGGCGACGCCGCGGCTGAGGTTCGCGCGGCGCAGCTGGTAGAGGAGCGAGAGCGCGAGGCGCGCGCCGCTCGCCCCGACAGGGTGCCCGAGCGCGATTGCGCCTCCCTGCACGTTGGTGCGCTCGCGCGGCAGCCCGAGTTCCTTCTCGACCGCGAGGTACTGCGCGGCGAACGCCTCGTTCACTTCAAAGCGATCGACGTCCGCAACCTGCCAGTTCGCCATCTTCAGAGCGCCCTGGATCGCAGTCACGGGACCGATGCCCATGACCGTGGGGTCGACGCCCACAGTCGCGTACCCGGCGATGCGGCCGAGCGGCTTGAGGCCCAGGCGCTCCACCGCGTCACCACCTGCGACGATCACCGCTGCGGCGCCGTCGTTGATGCCCGACGCGTTGCCTGCCGTGACCGTTCCGTTCTCTCGGAAGCGCGCCTGCAGCCTGCCCAGTTTCTCGAGACTGGTTTCGCGCATGTGCTCGTCGCGGGCCACCTCGCCCTTCTGCGTCTTCACCGCAACGACTTCCTCCTGCATCAGGCCGTCACGCCATGCAGCAAGCGCGCGCTCATGGCTCAGCAGCGAGAAGGCGTCCTGCTCTTCGCGCGTCACGTGGTAGCGCTCCGAGAGATTCTCCGCCGTATCCGCCATCTGGCAGCCACAGTAGTCGTCGGTCAGGGTATCCCACAGCGCGTCGAGCACCTGGGCGCCCCCAAGGCCCCAGCCGAAGCGCGCTCCCTGCAGGTGGTAGGGCGCCTGAGACATGGACTCCGTGCCGCCCGAGAGCACGACCTGCACCTCGCCGAGACGGATCGAGCGATAGGCCTGCACGATCGCCTCGAGGCCGCTGCCGCACAGCCGGTTCACGGTCAGTGCGGGCGCCTCCTGGCGCATGCCGCTGCGAAGCGCGATGTGCCTGGCGATGTAGGCCGCGCCGCGGCCGCCCTGGATCACGTTGCCGAAGAAGCAGGCGTCGATTTCCTCCGGCTTGACATGGGACCGTTCGATCGCAGCCTTGGCCGCGATGACCCCGAGCTGCATCGCCGAGACGTCCTTCAGTCCCCCGCCGAACGTGCCGAACGGGGTGCGCGCACCATCGATGAGGAATACGCTGTCTCCCGCCATCAGTTCTCCTCCCTTTCCTTGCGCTGCAGTCGCTCCGCCCGCCGCTGGGCAGCTTGCTGGTAGCGCCGTTCCTCGTCCACCGTCAGCGGCAACAGGGGCGGCACCTGCCGCGGCTGTCCCTGCGGATCGACCGCCACGAACGTGAAGTATGCCGTCGACGTCCGTGCACGCTCGCCGGTAATGAGGTCCTCCGAGTACACCTCCACCTGAACCTCCATCGAGGTGCGCCCCGTCCAATTGAGCCAGGCGTGCAGCATCACCGCGTCGCCGACGCGGATCGGACGGCTAAACTCAAGGCTGTCCACCGAAAGGGTCACGACATTGCACCGGGCGTGACGAAAGCCCGCGATACTGGCTGCGATGTCCATCAGCTGCATCACCCGGCCGCCGAAAATCGTACCGAGCGGGTTCGCATCGTTCGGCATCACAATCTCGGTCATCTCGACGCGTGAGTCCTGTACGTGCTTGCCAGCAAACTCGGCCATCTCATCACCCAGGAAGAGGCTACCGCTCCACGCCCCGGGTGACAAGGCGCCTAGGTCCGATAGGAGCCAAGAATGCGCAGGGAGGATGCCGTCTCGCGCAGCTGCGCAAGCGCCTGCGCGCAGAGGGGCGCCTGTGCGTAATCGTCGATAATGGTGTAGAAGACGTACTCGAAGGGCCGCAGACCGCTTGGCCTCGACTCGAGCTTCGAGAGGTTGAGCCCTCGCTCTGCGAAGGGCAATAAGCAGGAGACGAGCGCATGCGGCCGATTCGGGACGGTGAACGCGATGACGGTGCGTCCCTGCCCCTCCTTGTCCTCGGCGGGCCGGCCTCCGACAGCGTAGAACAGCGTCTGGTTGTCCTTTGCATCCTCGATCTCCGCCTCCAGCACCGTGAGGCCGTAGATCTCGGCGGCGCGCCGCGACGCGATCGCCGCGACCGCCTTGTCCCCTTCCTCACCCAGGAGCTTTGCGCTTCCCGCGGTGTCGTACGCGGCCACGGCCTCGATGCCGCGCCCGCGCAGGTACTCCTGGCACTGGGAGAGTGCCTGCGGGTGGGATGTAGCCCGCCGTATCCCACTGATCTGGGCGCCGGGCAGCCCGAGAAGGCAGTGATGGATCGCCTGCAGGTGCTCTCCGTACACGGCGAACGAATGGCGCGCAAGCTGGTCGTACGCCTCGACGACAGTGCCAGCGCGCGAATTCTCCACGGGCACTGCGGCGGCGTCGGCGGTCTTATTCTCCAGCGCCATGAAGACGTCCGGGAGGGTGCGGCAGGGCAGGACGGCGATCTCCCCGCCGTAGAGCGCCAACGCCGCCTCCTCGCTATAGGCGCCGCGCTCTCCTTGAATGGCGACGCGCAACTTCCTCATGCGCTGTCCTCCCCCGCCTGACAGGCGCGAGAAACGCCCAGGATGGCGTCCCAGATGCGTCGCACGCCCTCCGCAGACAGAGCGTCTCCCGCCGCCGCGCTCAGCCGCCCCACGATTGCCGTCTCCCGTTCGGGCTCGTGCACTTCCATGTCCTCCCGCCGCTTCACGGCGCCGATCTTCCCCGAGAGGGCCATGCGGCGGGCGATCAGGTCGAGCAGTTCCCCATCGATGGCGTCGATCGCGCCGCGCAGAAGCTGCAGGTCGTCCGTTTGCGGTGCGATCAGCAGTGAGCGCATCAGCGCGGCGAACTCTGCGGTGGACGCGGTCTGTGCCGCGTCGCTGACCGCCGCGTCCGGCCGCGGGTGCACCTCGATCAGCAGTCCGTCGAGCCCTGCGCCGAGGGCCGCACGGCTGAGCGCGGGGACGAGTTCTCGCCGTCCGGAACCGTGGCTCGGATCCGCGATCACCGGCAGATGGGTGCGCCGTTTCGCCGCGAGTGCCGACCCCAGGTCCAGCGTGTAGCGGGTGTAGGGCTCGAAGGACCGGATGCCGCGCTCGCAGAGGACGACGTCGTTGTTGCCCTCCGCAAGCACGTACTCCGCGGCGTGCAGCCACTCGTCAAGGGTGGCGCCCGGGGAGCGCTTCAGCAGCACCGGCCGGCCCGCACGGCCGGCGCGGCGCAGAAGTGCGAAGTTCTGCATGTTGCGCGCCCCGATCTGCAGCATGTCCGCGTACTGTGCGACCAGCGGCAGATCCGCCGGGTCCAGCACCTCCGTGACGACTGGCAGACCGGTCTCCGCGCGGGCCTTCGCCAGCATGCGCAGGCCCTCTGCACCGAGTCCCTGGAACGAGTACGGGGAGGTGCGGGGCTTGAAGGCACCACCGCGCAGCATCTGCGCGCCCGCCGCCCGCACGGCTATCGCTGCCTCGATGATCTGCGACTCGGACTCGACCGAGCAGGGACCGGCGATCACGACGGGCTGCCCCCCACCAAAGCGCACGGAGAACCCTACGGCCACCTCGCGCGTCGCGCCGGCATCCTGCGTCACCAGAAGCTCTCCTGCCATCGCCAATCGCCTCCCCATACGCATTCCGAGACACAAAAAAGCCCGTCCCGGCAAGGGACGAGCTGTGCCCGCGGTACCACCCTTTGCGGTCGCCTGGGGCGACCTCTCTGTCGGTGCGGGAGGCCATCCTCCGACACCCAGCCCCGTTCACGGAGGGCATCCGGCAACGCCTACGCACCCTTGCGGGCTTCAACGCGCGGCTCCAGGGCGAACTTCGCGCCGTTTCCGCCGCAGGGAGCTTGCAGCAACTGCTCCCCTCTCTTTTCGGCGGGCCCCGACCTACTTTGCCCTTTCAAAGCCTTTGAGAATATATTGTTCCGTACCGTAGCACGCGCGGCCCGCGATTGCAAGCAGCGCGAAGGCAGGCGGCGACGCACCGAACCGTCCACTTTGGTGGTCAATAGCGAATCCGGCGCGGTGCGCCGCGCCACTTGACTCGAGTCGACGAGAATTGACGCTGCTGGCATGATACGATCGGTGCGGAGGGATCGGACATGCCGGACGCGCGGCTTCCGGAACGCTTGGCCGAGGCGATCGCCAACCGCTTTTGCCGCGACCAGGACGCGCTCTTACCGTCGGAGCGCCAGCTCGCGGGACTCCTCGGTGCCAGTCGCGCGATGGTGCGCGAGGCGCTCGCCATCCTGCGCGCCCAAGGGCGCATCGCTGGCGGGCAGGGGCGGCAGGCCTACGTCCGCTCCGGGTCTCCCGATCCGCAAAGTTTGGAGGCACTCGAAGCCCGTGCGGTGCTCGAAGGCGAGATCGCGGCGATCGCCGCGCTGCGCGCCGGACCGACGGGTCACGCGCGCCTGCGCGACCACCTGCGGCGCATGTACGCGGCGACAACTCCCGATGAGTACTGGCATGCCGAGCAGGAATTGCATCTCTGCCTTCTGGCGGTAGCCCAGAACAATGTGCTTGCCGCGGTGACAAAACCGCTCCTGGAATCGGCCTACGCTCGAGAGCCCCAGGGAGACCTCGCGGAGCGCCTGCGTACGCATCAGCGGCTCGTGGCCGCCGTCGGCAGAGCGCAGCCGCAGCTTGCCCGCGACATCGTCTCCGAGGTGCTCTCCGTGGGCAGTCTCTCGCCTACAAGTAGCGGTTGAACCAGTCGGCGATCGCCCGCAGCCGGTGCACCCGGTGCCACGGCTTGCCGCCGCGGCTCATGCCGTGGCTCTCTCCTTTGTAGCGCAGCATCTCGACCGTCCGCCCGAGGTACATCAGGACCGTGAAGAGCTGCTCGCCTTGCTCGATCGGCAGGCGGAGATCCTCCTCCTGGTGTTCGATGAGGAGCGGCGTGTGGATGTTCGAGGCGTAGCTGATCGGAGACTGCTGCAGATAGGGCGAGGGGTCCTCCCACCAGAGCGTGCCGTACTGGGGAACGCGTTCGAAGCCGACGTCCGAGCTGCCCATGGCGCTCATCCGGTTCACCACGGAACGCATCGTCACAGCCGCGCGGAAACGATCCGTGTGGCTGATTGCCCAGTTCACCATGAACCCGCCGTAGCTGCCGCCCGCAATCCCTAGGCGGTGCGGGTCGACCTGCGGGAAACGCTCCAGCGCCCCATCCAGTGCTGCGAGGACGTCCTGGTAGTCCTTCTCGCCCCACGCGCCGACGATGGCATTGCAAAAGCTCTCCGCGTAGCCCTGGCTGCCGCGCGGGTTCGAGAAGAGGACGGCGTAGCCCTGCGCGCGCAGGACCTGGAACTCGAAGTGGGCGCGCATGCCGTACATGCTCATCGGGCCGCCGTGCACCTCGAGCACGAGCGGCACTTTCTCCTCGGGATCGTCCGGCAGGAGGAGCCAGCAGTCTACTGCGGGACCGCGCGGCGCCTGCGCCGTGAAGTGCGCAGGCTGCGTGAACGCATGACGCACCCGCGCAGGCATCTCCCCTTGGGAGAGCAGCCGCTCTCCCAAGGCCCCCACTATAGCGAGCGCAGAAGGCGTCTCAAAGTCCGCGTAGGCGATCGCGAAGCCCTGCGCAGGGTGGTAGTCGTAGGCGTAGATGCAGCGGTCGCCCGCCACCTCCGGCGACCATCCGCCGCGGCTGTCGCGCCTGTAGATGCCGACGCGCCCTTCGCTCGAGACCGGCGCGTAGACCGAGCCTCCCACAATGATGATCGGCGTGCGGCCGGGAGCGCCGATGTCTGTCCCGCTCTCGTCACCGATCGTTCGGTCGAGGCTGTCGGAGAGCGGCTCTATGCGTCCGCCGAGCGAAACGCGGTAGAGCCGCGTGTGTCCATACCCGTCGTCGTTCGGGTCTGACGCGGTGAAGTAGATCTGCCTTCCATCGGGCGAGAATGCCGGACCATTGGCCCCAAGGCGCCCTTGCGTCAGACACCGTGGTGCGCCACCGGCGAGCGGCAGGACGTAGACGTCCATCACGCCCAGGTAGCGGTCCGGGTTCGGTAGGCGCCGCGATGTGTACGCGACTAGCGTCCCGTCTGGCGAGACGGTGGGATCAAGGCAGTCGTAGTCGCCGCTCTCCAGCACGCATAGCGCTCCCGTTGCCGCATCGAGCCGGAGCAGTGCGCGCTGCGTGCCGTCGAAGAAGCCTTCGCCGTCGAGCTTGTGGTAAAGGCGCGTGACGCGCAGGACGTCTTTGGAGTACTTCTCGAAGTCGCCTTCGGGTTCCGGAGCCTTTCCTTCCTCCACGCGCCCGTCCCGAAGCGGCGCGGACAAGATGAGCTCCCCCCCGCCTTGCGTCCAACAGAACGAGGCGACCCCGTGGCGCAGTCGGGTTGCCTGGCGCGGCTCACCCCCGTCCGAGGCCATCAGAAAGACCTGCATTGCGTCGTCCGTACGGCGCAGGAAGGCGACCTGAGCGCCGTCCGGTGACCAGGCAGGCGCTCGATCCGAGGGGCCCTGCGTGAAGGGGCGCGCTTCCCCCGTCGTCGAGTCGCTAAGCAGCAGGCGGCTCTTCTGGCGGTTCTCCTTGGGATCGAGCCACTGCTCCGTCACGAGGATCCTGCTGCCGTCCGGCGAGAAGATCGGGGCACCGATCAGCCGGATGTCCAGCAGATCCTCCGGTACAAGCCCTGCGTTTTCCATAGCGTGATCATAGCACTCCGGTGATCGGAGGCGGAGCCGCAGGAGTCGATGCGATCGGCGGTCCCGCGGCGTGCAAAGGCGCTGACATCGAGCCGCCAGACGCCTGGACGCGCCCGCCGACGTCTGTCGCTGGAACGTCCTCCACCGATGAAGCAGCCCTACTGCATCGCTTTCAACTGCGCCACGATCCGATCGAGTTCAGCTTCCAGTCCTGCCCGTTGCTTCGCCGGTGCGGCGGACAGTCTGCCGCTCAGCTCCGCGAGCCGCATCTGAAGAAGGTCGCGCTCTAAGACGGGCCGCGGCTCCTGCATGCCGCGCAGCCTCAAGGCGAGGGCGCGCGTGGCGACCCGCGTGCGGAAGCGCTCGTCGTGAGAGACGAACACAACCGTCCCCGGGTATACCGTGAGCGCCTCCTCCAGCGCCTCGCGTCCATCGATGTCGAGATGGTTCGTCGGCTCGTCGAGGAGCAGGATGTCGGCACCCCGCACCAGCGAAAGGCAGAATCCTAAGCGCACGCGCTCCCCGGGGCTGAGGCTTGCAACCGGGCGCAGCGCAGAATCACCGCGCAAGTGAAAGTGGCCGAGCAGGGTGCGCGCGAGCGAGGGATCCGGCGCACCCGCTGCGAGCATCTCCTGCAGCGGTGTCCCTTGCCCATGCAGCTGCTCCTCCTGCCGGAAGAACAAGAGGCGCGCGCCCGGATGGACGGACAGCCGGCCCTGCATTCGTCCTTCCGGGCGGTGCTCGAGGCCGGCTGCCGACATCAGCAGCCTGAGCAGCGTCGTCTTGCCGGTGCCGTTCGCCCCCTCGAGCGCGAGCCGCTCTCCACGCCGCAGATCGAAGCTCAAGGGTCCGAAGGCCGCGCGCTTCGCGCCTGCGTAGGTGAACGCAACGTCCTGGGCCCGCGCCAGGACCGGCGGAAGGTCCCGCGGCGGCAAAAAGGAGAACGAGAGCGGCGCCGCTTCCCACGGCTTTAAAACCCGCTCCTCGTCGAGCCGCGCGACCCTGCGCTCCGTCGCCATGGCCTTGTGCATCAACTGGGCGGCGCGGCGCTTGGCGGAAGGGTTGCGCTCCCCTGCGTCGCGGTGCGCCTGCTCTGCCCAGGTGCGCTGGCGCTGCGAGGCCGCTCGCACGCGGTCCCGCTCTTTGCGCCAAGCGTCGTGTCGGTGTCCTTGGGAAGCCGCCTCTGCCGCGATCCGCTCCTCATATTGCCGATAACCACCGGAAAAGCTGCGCAGCGAGCCGCGCGAGAGGTGCAGGATGCGGCCTGCAACAGCCTCGACGAACGCGCGGTCATGGCAGGCGAAGACGATGGCGCCAAAGGCATTGCGCAGTTGCGCCTGCAGCCACACTAGCCCGCCGGGATCCAGGTGGTTCGTCGGCTCGTCGAGCAGGAGCAGTGACGGTCGCTCGGCAATTGCGGCAGCGATGCGCCGGCGCATGCGCTGACCGGCGCTCAGGGCGTCATCGACGTCAGCGGGCGCCTGTTCGACGTAGGTGATGCGCGAGAGATCCCCGAGGCGCACTGTAGAGCCGGGGTCGGGCTGAACTTCCCCTGCCAGCACGCGCAATAACGTCGACTTGCCGCAGCCGTTCTCACCGAGCAGCGCGACGCGTTCGCCCGAGGCGATCTGAAATGAAACATCAGAAAAGAGCTTCTCTCCCCCGAAGGACACAGAAAGATCACGCACATCCAACATCCGGTGCCAACCTCCCGGGCACGGGGCATCGCCCCGACAAGTCATCCCGGGAGCAACTGCGCCGGGATGCTAGGAACGTGCAGCGATCTTGTCCATGTCAACCTCCGACGGAATGGATGGATGCAGCATAGCAGGTGGCATCGATGGCCGCAACGAGCGGTGAGGATCGGCGCGAGCGCTCCTTCGGTTTGAAGGGCCCGGGAATCGATTAGAGAACCGATCTCGTCGAGGAGAATCGAAAGTCCACGGAACAGCTGAAAGCGCCCACTGCCCACCCGCGACGGCGGTAGCGCCGGAGGGCAGGCCAGTAAACGGGCGACGCGAAGGAGAGTTGTCATGGCTAGCGCTGCACTGCGTCCGATGCGCGAAGACGAGTACCACGCCTGGTACCAAAAGGCGGTCGCCGACTACGCGAAGGACCACGCCGCCGCCGGAAATTGGTCCGCGGCTGAGGCGCTGGAGCGTTCCAAAAAGGAGTTCAGCGGCCTTCTGCCCCAAGGACTTGCGTCGCCCGGCCAGCACCTCTACTCGATCGTCGACCCGGATCGCGAGGGCTCTGTTGGCATGCTCTGGTTCGCGGAGCGCGGCGCCCCGGAAACGCCACACGCCTTCATCTACGACATCGTCGTCTGGGAAGGGCAGCGCGGCAAAGGCTACGGCAAAGGAGCCATGCTCGCTCTGGAGCCGATAGTGCGCGCTCTCGGACTGCGCCGCATCGGACTGCACGTCTTCGGCACAAACGAAACGGCCATCCGCCTCTACGAGCGCACCGGCTACCACGCCACCAACGTGCTCATGTCCAAGGACCTCGACGAGACGGCTCGGCCATCGTGACGACGCGCGCTCCACTGCGATCTGGCCGATGAAAGAGCGCCTGTCATCCTGCTGCCGCGCTGCGAAGCGTCACCGCGCGCGCTACGCCTTGGGCCGCGTGAGTTCCTCTCCAGCGCGGCAGAGGGGGCAGTCGTCTGCGGTATAGGACGGTACTTCCAGTTCCAAAAGCGCCTGCAAGGGCACGCCAAGCTTCACCTTGCCTGCGGTCCGGTCCGCGATGACGCCGACGCCGACGACGTCGGCCTGCGCCTTCTCGCAGATGTCGAGCACCTTCTGCACGGACCCGCCGGTCGACACGGCATCCTCCACGACCAGCACGCGCTCGCCGGGGCGCAGCGAGAAGCCGCGCCTCAGCGCCATCGCGTCCCCGTCCTTCTCGGAGTAGATCGAGCGCACCCCGAGCGCCCTAGCCACTTCGTGGGCGAGGATGACACCGCCCATCGCGGGTCCGACGACAGTCTCGATGCCCTTCCCTTTGAAGACCGCCGCAAGGGCCTGCCCCAGTTCCTCTGCGGCCGCCGGCTGCGAAAACGCCGGTGCGAAAAGGAGGAAGCCTGGGCTGTGCCTTCCGGATGTCAGGAGGAAGTGTCCTTCGCGCAGCACACCCCACTCCTTCAGACGTGCCACCCAATCCTTTTGCATCAGCGCACCGCTCCTTCGCCAATCTCCGTAACGAATGCCCGCGCGGCCTCCAGGGGGTCCGCCGCCTGCGCGATCGCCCGCCCGACGATGATCAGGTCGGCGCCCGCGCGCCGCGCCTGCGCCGGCGTCACGATGCGGCGCTGGTCGGCCGCCGCGTCTGCGGCGCGCCGCACCCCGGGTACCGCGATCGTCGCTCCCGGTGCGAGTCTGCGGAGCTGCGCGGCCTCCTCGCCCGATGTCACGTAGCCGTTGACGCCCGCCCTCTGCGCGATCCGCGCGAGGCGCGCGACGATCTCCTGCGGGGATTCGTGCCAGCCGATCGACTGCGCGGTCTCCCGGTCGATGCTCGTGAGGAGAGTCACCGCGAGCAGTTGCATCTCGTCGCCGGCCGCGTCCTGCGCTGCCCGAAGCATCGCTTCGCCGCCCGAGGCGTGCACGTTGAGGTAGCGGACGCCGAGGCCTCGCACCGCCCGCACGCCGCGCGCCACAGTCTGCGGAATGTCGTGCAGCTTGAGGTCGAGGAACACCGGGCGGCCCAGGGCCACCACCTGCTCGACCACCGCGGGGCCTCCCTGGTTGAAGAGATCCATGCCCACCTTGAATCCCCCGACCTCTGGCGCGACCCTGCTCGCCAGCGCAAGCGCTGCCTTTGGCTCCATCTGGTCGAGCGCGACGAACAGGTACTCTCTCGGATTCACGAAACCGCCTCCCTTGCCTGTGGATTGGCCGCGGCCCAGGCCTGGGCCGCGCTCTCGAACCCGTGCCGCCCGAGCTCCGCCGCCAGTTCCCCGACGATGCGCGGCGGTGCGAACGGGTCGCGGAAGACCGCCGTGCCGACTGCCACCGCCCGCGCTCCCGCGAGGATGTACTCGAGCGCGTCGCGCCCTGTCTCGATGCCGCCCATGCCGACGACGGGCAGGCCCACCTGCGCCGCGAGGTCGTAGACGATGCGCAGCCCGACCGGCTTCACCGCAGGGCCGGAGAGGCCGCCCGTGCGGTTGCCGAGCACCGGGGATCGCCGCACGGGGTCGATCGCCATGCCGAGCAGCGTGTTGATCGCGGAGAGGGCGTCCGCCCCCCCTTCGCGGCAGGCGTGACCGAGCTGCACGGGATCCGTCACGTTCGGCGACACCTTGACGATCAGCGGGAGGTCCGTCTCCCGCCGCGCCGCCTCCACGAGCCGCCTCGCGCTCGCGGGGTCCTGCGAGAAGAGCAGTCCGTCCTTGACGTTCGGGCAGGAGATGTTGAGTTCGATCGCCGCGACCCCAGCCTGTCCCGTCACGCCGCGCACCACCTCGACGAACCCCTCTTCGTCATGGCCGACCACGTTCACCACGACGGCCGTGTCGTACTGCCGCAAGAAGGGCAGGTCGACCATAAGAAAGTGCTCGAGGCCGGGGTTCTGCAGCCCGATCGCGTTCAGCATGCCGCCTGGCGCCCGCGCGACGCGCACCGGCGCATTGCCTGGCCAGGGCTCGCGCGAGACGCCCTTGACCATCACGCCGCCGAGCACGGAGAGGTCGTAGAGCTCGGCGGCCTCGCGCCCGTAGCCGAAGGTGCCCGATGCGGTCAGCACGGGATTCTTCAAGGGGAGGCCCGCCACAAAGACTGAAAGATCCATCAAAAGCGCACCTCCCCTGCCGGGAAGACCGGCCCCTCACGGCAGACCCGGGCGTATCGCCCGTACTCTCCAAGCGATGGGTCAGGGTGCGTGCGCTCGACGACACAGCCGAGACAGACCCCGTAGCCGCAGGCCATCGGCGCCTCGAGGGCCAGATGCGCGGGCGGCCCTCCTGCGAGCGAGATCTCCTGCACGCGCCGCAGCATCCCTTCGGGGCCGCAGGCGTAGAGCGCATCGACGCGCTCTCCTACGAGCAGTTCCGTGAGTGGGCCCCGATGCCCCGCGGTCCCGTCGTCCGTCGCGACCAGCACCTGCGCGCCCAGCGCGCGCACCTCCTCCACGCCGACGAGGTGCGCTTGGGACCGTGCCCCAATCAGGGCCAGCACTTCGCTGCCTGCGGCAAGCAGCGCGCGGGCTAGACCCCAGAGCGGCGGCACGCCCACCCCGCCGCCCAGCAGCGCGGCCCGGATCGGCCGAGCTGGCAATGGGAAACCCTGCCCCAAGGGTCCCATCGCGGACAGGGACTCGCCGGCTTTCAGGGAAGCGAGATGCGCGGTGCCCGGTCCCTGCACCCGGAAGAGAAAGCTGATGCTGCTTGGGTCTTCGGAGCGGTACCAGGAGAAGGCGCGGGGCAGGTAGGTGTCCGGCGTGTCGCCTGCCCGCAGCATGAAGAACTGCCCCGGCGTGAGGTCGATCGGCTGCGGGGCCTGCAGGCGCAGTTCAACATAGTCCTGCGCCGGCCGCAGGACATCGCAGACCAGAAGGTCCCACATCTTCACCGCGATGCCCCCTGCGGGAAGTAGTCCTGCAGCGCGCGCACCTCGACCTTGCGCGGCGCTGCCATCACGCGGAGGATCGCCCGCGCCGTGTCGAGCGACGTGACGCAGGGAATGCCGTGCTCCACCGCAGTGCGCCGGATCTGGAAGCCGTCGCGCAGTGGACTGCGCCCCTGGGTGAAGGTATTGACGACGAGGTTGATGTCTCCTGCCCGCAGCCGGTCCAGAAGGTCCGGGTGCCCCTCTCCGATCTTCGGCACCTCCTCGACCGCCACGCCCGCTGCGCGCAGCGCCTCGGCCGTGCCTGCGGTCGCGAGGATGCGCGCTCCCTGCGCGTACAGGTCCCGGGCCAGCGGCAGCACTTCCTCCTTGTCCCTGTCCGCGATCGTCAGCAGGATGCGCCCCTGCTGCGGCACCTGGTAGCCGGCGCCCTCAAACGCCTTCAGCAGGGCTGCGGAGAAGGACTCGTCGATGCCGAGCACCTCTCCCGTCGACTTCATCTCGGGGCCGAGGGTCGCATCCACCTGGCGCAGCTTCGCCCAGGAGAAGACAGGGCACTTCACGCCCACGTGCCCTGGCTTCGGCCACAGTCCCGGTGCGATGCCCTGAGCGCGCAGGCTGGTCCCCAGCGCGACGTTCGTCGCGATGGCCGCGAGCGGCACGTTTGCGACCTTCATCAGGTACGGGAGCGTACGCGAGGCCCGCGGGTTCGCCTCGATCACGTAGAGATCGCCCTCGTAGGCGACGAACTGCACGTTCAGGAGGCCCTTCGTGTCCAGCGCCCGCGCCAAGCGCACCGTCGCGTCGACGACCTGCTCCTCCAGCGCCTGATCGATGCTCTGGGCGGGATAGACCGCGATCGAGTCGCCGGAGTGAACGCCTGCGCGCTCGATGTGCTCCATGATGCCGCCGACCAAGACGTCCTCTCCGTCGGCGACGGCATCCACTTCGAGTTCAAGGCCCGGCAGGTACTGGTCGACGAGGATCGGCCGCCCCGGCATCGCGCTGACGGCCCGCTCGAGGTATCCGGCGAGATCTTCCGCGTTGTACACGATCTCCATCGCGCGCCCCCCGAGGACGAAGGACGGCCGCACCAGCACCGGGTAGCCGATCTCCTCCGCAACCCGCAGCGCCTCGTCGGGGTGCAGCACCGTGCGTCCACGCGGGCGCCTGAGGCCTGCCTCCTCGAGAACTGCATCGAAGAGCCGCCGATCCTCAGCCTTGTCGATGCCTGCGATGCTCGTCCCGAGGATCGGGACGCCGGCTTCTGCAAGCCGCGCAGCGAGGTTGATCGCCGTCTGGCCGCCGAACTGGACGAGGGCTCCCTCGATCTGCTCGCGCTCCGCCACCTCGCGCACATCCTCGAACGAGAGCGGTTCGAAGTAGAGGCGGTCCGACTGCGTCCAGTCGGTCGAGACGGTCTCCGGGTTCGAGTTCAGCATGAGCGCCCTCCTGCCGGCCGCGCGCAGCGCCTGCAGCGCGTGCACCGCGGAGCAGTCGAACTCGATGCCCTGACCGATGCGGATCGGCCCTGCGCCGAGCACCAGCACCGAGCGTTCGTTCTTCGGCACCGGAGCCTCGTCCTCGAACTCGTAGGCGCCGTAGTAGTAGGGGGTCTGCGCATCGAACTCCGCGGCGCAGGTGTCGACCATCTTGTACGTCGGAACGATGCCTGCGTCTTGTCGCGCCCGCCGCACGTCATCCTCGGACTGGTGCCAGAGTTCGCCGATCGTCCGGTCCGAAAAGCCGTCGCGCTTTGCGCGCCGCAACAGCCCGATGTCCCCTGGCGCCTGTTGGAGTTCCTTCTCGAGCTGTACGATGCGCTCCATCTCGCGCAGGAAGTGCAGATCGATCTGGGTGGTGTCGTGCAGCGTCTCGATGCTCGTGCCGCGACGCAGCGCCTCCGCCAGCGCGAAGATGCGGCGGTCGTCGGGCTCCTTCGCGAGTGCGAGCAGAGCGTCGATCGTCGCCTCGGAAAGCGACGGGAGGTGCAGGTGGTTGGCGCCCACCTCGAGCGATCGCGCGGCCTTGAGGATCGCGGCGCGCAGCGTGCGCCCGATCGCCATCACCTCGCCCGTCGCCTGCATCTGGGTGCCGAGGCGCCGGTCGGCCTGCGCGAACTTGTCGAAGGGCCAGCGCGGGATCTTCACGACGACGTAGTCGAGGGCCGGTTCGAAGAGCGCCGTCGTGCGCCCTGTCACCGGGTTGCGCAGTTCGTCGAGCGTGAAGCCAAGCGCCAGCTTCGCTGCGAGTTTGGCGATCGGGTAGCCGGTCGCCTTGGAGGCGAGCGCACTCGAACGGCTCACGCGCGGGTTCACCTCGATCACGCGGTACTCGCCCGTCTCAGGGTGCAGGCCGAACTGCACGTTGCAGCCCCCTTCGACACCGAGGGCGCGAATGATGCGCAGCGACGCCGACCGCAACATCTGGTAGTCGGGGTCAGTCAGCGTGAGGCTGGGCGCAACGACGATCGAGTCGCCGGTGTGCACGCCAACGGGGTCGATGTTCTCCATGTTGCAGACCGTAATCGCCTGGTCCGCACTGTCGCGCATGACCTCGTACTCGACTTCCTTCCAGCCGGCGATCGACTGCTCTACAAGGCACTGGCGGATCGGTGAGAGCGCGAGGCCTCGGGAGAGCACACCCTCGAACTGCTCCGCGTCGAGCGCGATGCCGCCTCCCGTTCCACCGAGCGTGTAGGCCGGCCGCACGATCAAGGGGAAGCCGATGCGCCGCGCGAAATCGCGGCCCTCCTCAAGCGTCGAGACAGTCTGGCTCTGCGGGATCGGCTCCCCCAGGCGCAGCATCAGGCCGCGGAAGGCCTCCCGGTCCTCCGCCTCCCGGATCGCCGCAATCGGCGTACCGAGCACGCGCACTCCGTAGCGCTCAAGAACGCCCTGCTCCGCAAGCTGGACCGCCAGGTTGAGTCCGACCTGACCGCCCAGTGTCGGAAGGAGGCCGTCCGGCAGCTCCTTCTCGATCACCTTCTCGATGTATTCCGGCAGGAGCGGCTCAAGGTACACGCGGTCGGCGATGCCGGGGTCGGTCATGATCGTCGCCGGGTTCGAGTTCACGAGCACGACTTCGATGCCTTCCTCGCGCAGACTCTGGCACGCCTGCGTACCGGCGTAGTCGAACTCGGCCGCCTGACCGATGACGATCGGCCCCGACCCGATGACAAGGACCTTCTTGGGCAGACTGCGGGGCGGCATCAGGCGTCACCTCCTAGAGAGTGCAAGAACCGTCCGAAGACCCCGCGCGCCTCCCAGGGGCCGGGGCCGGCCTCTGGATGGTACTGCACGGAGAGCACCGGCCGCGTCCGGTGGCGCAGTCCCTCCACCGTGCCGTCGTTGAGGTGCACTTCCGAGACCTCGAGCGGCGTCTGCTGCAGGCTCCCTGCGTCAACGGCGTACCCGTGGTTCTGGCTCGTCACCTCGCCAGGGCGCCCGTCCAAGTGCCCGACCGGGTGGTTGGCGCCGCGGTGTCCGAAGGGGAGCTTGAAGGTGCGCGCACCGTAGCCGAGCGCGAGGAGCTGGTGCCCTAGGCAGATGCCGAGTGTCGGGTGGCGCTCTGCGATTGCATGCGCAAGCGCGGCGAACTCCGGCATGCGCGATGGATCGCCAGGACCGTTCGTCAGGAGAACTCCGTCGACTCCGGCCCTGTCGATCTCCTCCGGTGGCGTCGTCGGAGGCAGCACGAGGACCCGCGCCCCGGCAGCTGCGAGCTGGCGCAGGATGTCCTCTTTCAGCCCGAAGTCCACCACCGCGACCTTCGGTCCCTTCCCGTCTTCGCTGAACCAGTAGGCTTCCTTGGTCGCCATCTGCCGCACCAGTTGGCAGTCGGCGTCCCCGACGCCGCCGCGCGGCGCGCGCGCGATCCGGCCGGACATCGTCCCGGCGGTCCGCAAGCGGCGCGTCAGCGCCCGCGTGTCCACGTCGGTGAGGATCGGCACGCCCGCTTGGGCGAGGAATCCCGGCAGGTCGACCTTGGAACTCGCATGGCTCGGCACGCGCTGCAGCTGCCGCACCACCAGGCCCCGTGCGCGCGGCGTCTTTGCCTCGAGGGCCGCCGGATCGACTCCGTAGATGCCGATCTCCGGGAACGTCATGACGACGATCTGCCCGGCGTACGAGGCATCCGTGACGACCTCGCCGTAGCCCGTCATCGCCGTCGTGAACACGACTTCGCCTTCCACCTCGCGGTCGCCGACGAGGACGCCCGGATAGATGCTGCCGTCCTGCAGTTCGAGGTACGCGCGTTCTTCCTTACTCATGGCTCGGCTGGAAGCCCCCTTCCGTCAGGATGCCAAATGGTCTGCCGGACATGGCGCGGCCCAAGAACGCGGAGTTCCTGCTCTTCGAGCGCAGGTCGGCTTCGCTGAGCTGCCAGCTGCAGCAGGGGTCGAAGAGCGTGAGGCGGGCCCGCTCGCCCACCGCAATCCGAGGCGTGGGCAGCCCGTAGACGCGGCGTGCGGCGTCGGTGAAGGCGTCGACGAATCGGCTGAGGCTGAGTTCGCCGGTCTGAACGAGCGCTCCGTAGACGGCCGGCACGGCCGTCTCGAGCCCGGTGACCCCGAAGGGCGCATGGTAGATGCCGCGGGCCTTCTCGGCAGGAGCATGCGGCGCGTGGTCGGTCGCGATCGCGTCGATCGTGCCGTCCGCAAGGCCGGCGCGCAGCGCGGCCCGGTCCTTTGCAGTCCGCAGAGGTGGGTTCATCTTCCCGAGCGCCCCGAGGCCCGGGACGTCTTCGTCTGTGAGCAGCAGGTGGTGCGGGGTCACTTCGCAGGTCACATGGAGGCCGTCCGCCTTGGCCCGCCGCACGAGTTCCACCGTCTCGGCCGCAGAGATGTGGCAGATATGCAGTCGCCCGCCCGTCTCGCGCAGGAGTTCGAGGTCGCGCGCGACCATCGCCGTCTCCGCGCTGCGCGGCTGCCCCGGCAGGCCCAATCGATAGCTGACCGGCCCCTCGTGCACGAGGCCGCCGTGCGAGAGGTCTGGATCCTCGGCGTGCGTCGCCAGCACCGCCCCGAGCGGGCGCGCGTACTGCAGGGCGAGCCGCATCACCGCGGACGAGCGCACACCCCTGCCGTCGTCCGAAAACCCGATGGCCCCCATCGCCTGCAGGGTCGCCATCTCGACCAGCCGTTCGCCGTCCTGACCCTGCGTAATCGCCGCGAGCTGGTGGACCTGCACCGCCCGCCCTTTGGCCCGTTCGAGGATGTCCCTGAGCACCATCGCCCCGTCGACGGCGGGCTTGGTGTTCGGCATCGCGCAGACGTCGGTGAACCCGCCCGCCGCAGCGGCCAAAAGCCCTGTGTCGAGGTCCTCCTTGTGCGTTTCACCCGGGTCGCGCAGGTGCACGTGGATATCGATGAAGCCCGGCATCAAGAGGAGTCCGTCGCCGTCGACGGTCTCGACACCGTGCGGCAGCCCGGGACCGATGCCGGCGATGACCCCGTCCTCGACCAGCAGGTCCGCGGTGCGATCGAGTCCGATCGCAGGGTCGTAGAGTTGTGCGCCTCGCACGTCAATGCGCATCGAGCATCGCCTCCAGGACTGCTGCGCGTCCATAGACGCCGCTGGTGATCTGTTCCGCAATTCGGCTCTGCGGAGCTGCGACAAGTTCGTCGTCGATCTCGACGTCGCGGTTCTGGGGACCCGGGTGGAGGATCACGGCGCCCTCGTGAAGGAGCGCCGCGCGCGCTGCGGTCAGGCCCCAGAGGCGGCGGTACTCGGCGATCGACGGCAGGTAGCCCCGCTCCTGGCGTTCCCGCTGCAGTCTCAAAACCATGCAGACGTCCGCCTGCCTGAGCCCCTCCTCGAGTTGGACCTCCTCCGCCCCGAGGCCCTGTGCGAGCCCGGGCGGCAGTAGCGTTGGAGGACCCGCGAGCAGCACACGAGCACCGAGGGCACGAAAGCCCTCCGCGTTCGAGCGCGCGACGCGGCTATGCAGGATGTCGCCGACGATGAGCAGCGTGCGACCTTGCATCTCGCCAAACTCCCGCTTTACCGCAATCAGGTCTGCGATCGCCTGCGTCGGGTGCTGCGCCCAACCGTCGCCAGCATTCACAAGCTGGATCGGCAAGTCCGTCAGCGCCTGCAGCGAGAGGCCCCAGGGGGAGCGGACTGCTGCGACGCGGGCTCCCAGGGCAGCCACGGTGCGCAGGGTGTCCTCGACGCTCTCGCCCTTTTGAATGCTTGATCCCTCCGTAGAGATCGAGAGATGGTGCAGCCCGAGCAGCGCGCCCGCCTGCTGGAAGGAAAGCCTGGTTCGCGTCGAGTCCTCGTAGAAGACCGTTGCGATGGCGCCCTGGGCCTTCGCGGGCGTCGCACCCTCGCGCAGCGCTAGGCCGCGCGCGACGAGTGCCTGCAGCTCCGCCTGCGCAAGGTCTCTGATCGCCAGGAGATGGCGCAACGTGATGCCCCCTGTCTTTCGATCTTCTCCAAAAAGAACGCCCTTCCGCGGCCGCAGGCCGGGAAGGGCGTGGACATACATCCGTTTGCACCCTTACCGGCCTCGCGGGACCGGTGTTAAAGGGACGCGCTCTATTTCGTCAATTGTCGCGCTCGATGACGACCTCGTCAACCCCGTCCGACTCGGTAAGGTGCACAAACACATGTTCTTCGCGGGCGGTTGGCACGTTTTTTCCTACGAAGTCCGGCCTGATCGGCAGTTCGCGGTGGCCGCGGTCGACGAGCACCAGAAGCGACACGCGCCGCGGCCGCCCCCAGTCGACGATCGCATCGAGGGCAGCGCGCACGGTGCGTCCGGTGTGCAGCACGTCGTCGCACAGCACGACGCTTTTTCCGGCGACGACAGTGGGGAGTGCCTGCCGGTGCTCCGCGCGGCCGTCGTCGCGATACGGGCCGATGTCCACCTGTCCCACGGGCGGCTCGATCCCTTCGATCTGCTCGATCAGGCGCGCGATGCGCTGAGCGAGCGGCAGTCCGCGGCTGGGAATGCCCACGAGCACGAGGTCCTCCGCTCCGCCCTGCTGCTCGAGGATCTCGTGCGCCATGCGCCAAAGGGCCCGGCGCATTCCGTCCGCGTCAATGATCTGCGCTTTCAATCTCGGAGAGCACCTCCTCGTAGGGCACTTGGGCACCCTTGCACAGGCGCATCAGCCGATCGCGCATGTCATCCGGCCAGGGTGCGAAGAGGGAGATCTGCACGCCCGTCACAGGATGTCGAAAGGCGAGGCGCACCGCATGCAAGAGCTGTCCTGCCGCCTTCTCGTCGGGTCCGTACACCGGATCCCCGACCACCGGCCAGCCGCGCGCCCGTAGGTGGACGCGGATCTGGTGGGTGCGGCCCGTCTCGAGCTGCAGGCGCAGCCAACTCTCCCGTGAAAACCTTCGCCGCACCCGAAAGTGCGTAACCGCGCGGCGGCCGCCGGCGACGACAGTAATGCGCTTGCGCGCGCGGGGGTCCCGCCCGAGCGGCAGGTCGATCGTGCCCGCATCATCGCGGGGCAGGCCGTGCACGATCGCATCGTAGGTCCGCATCACGTCGTGCCGCGCGATCGCCGCCTGCAGGCCGCGGAATGCGGCTTCGGACTTCGCGATCACCATCAGGCCCGAGGTGTCTCGGTCGAGGCGGTGCACGACGCCCGGCCGCTGCGGGTCGCCAGGCATCTCGGCAACGTGGTGCAGTACCGCATTCACCACGGTGCCGGTAGCGTGGCCGGCCGACGGATGCACAACGACGCCGCGCCGCTTGTTGATCACGAGAAGGTCCCCGTCCTCGTAAACGAGGTCAAGCGGCAGCGCCTCGGGCTGTGCGTGCAGGTGTACCGGCTCGATCTCCAGCCACACCAGCAGGTCGCCTTCCGCGACGCGCAGCGCCGCATCTCTCTTGCCATCCGCGCGGCTGGCGCTGCCGCTGCGCAGCATGGCCTGCGCCTGACTGCGCGAGATGCCGGCGAGGCGGGCGAGCGTGACATCCAGTCGCTCCCCGGCGAGTTCCGCCGGCACCCTGGCGCTCAGCTCTCGTGCCATAGGGCCACGATCAGGACGATGGCGCCGAGCGTGATTCCGATGTCGGCCACGTTGAAAATGTAGCTCCACAGGCGCACATCGATGAAATCGACGACTCCGTGTCCCAGAAGGCGGTCCCAAAGGTTCCCCAGTGCTCCGCCAAGGATGCCGCCGATGCCGATCTGGATCCAGATCTTCGGACGTCTGCGCAGTGCGTAGAGGAGGCCGAAGACTGCCGCGATCGCCACGGCGACGAAGAGCACGCTCTGGCCGCTGAGCATGCCGAAGGCGGCGCCGTGGTTTCGGATGAGGTTCCACTCCACGAGCGATCCGACGAACGGCACCGGCGTCCCCACCGCGAGGTGGGCGATCGCCCAAGCCTTGGTCAGACGATCGAGAACAAGGATCAGGGCGGCGACGAATAGCGCGATCAACTGCCGGGGTCCACCTCCTGGTCAGCCTCGCCGAGGAAGCCGCCTTCCTCGTCGACCTGATTCTCGATCGCTTCCACTGCTCCATGGAGTTCGTCCGAATCGACGTACGCCTGGTCGACGCGGACGGCCGGCGGCACATCCTGCGGCGAATTGGCGTTGCCGACCATGGCGAGCTCCTGCCAGGTGTCTTCGCCGTCGTAGCCGACCTCGTCCGTGCCGTCGCGGAAGGAGTGGCGGAACATTCCCTGCTCCTCCAGAAGCTCCTGCTCGAGCGGCGGACGCGCCGTGTCCTCCGGCGCCACGGCGGCCTGGCAGTCGCGGCAGTACTCGGCCCATGGCAGCGCGTCAAGCCGTTCGCGCGGGATCTTTTTGCCGCAGCGCTGGCAGATGCCATAGGTCCCCTCGCGCAGACGCTGCTTGGCGGCGTCGACGCGCTGCAACTGCGCTTTCAGGTTGCCGAGCAGCCCGAGGTCTTTCTCCCGTTCGAACGTTTCCTCCGCAAGGTCGCTGGAGTGGTTGTCGTATGAGGAGAGCTCCCCCACCGCTTCGGTCATCGGCATCCCAAGACCGCTATCACGCAATTCGTCGATCAGCCCGACCAGTTCCTGCCGCCGCGCCTGCAG
Source organism: Bacillota bacterium (assembly GCA_021793645.1). Taxonomy (GTDB): domain Bacteria; phylum Bacillota; class Sulfobacillia; order JAJZYS01; family JAJYTV01; genus JAJYTV01. Next base: position 28,986 of record JAJYSJ010000001.1, on the reverse strand, counting down.
ACGTCCCTCGATCTCCAATCCGGCTACCTCCCAATGCGCCCCGACATCTCGTGCTGCACGATCTGCACGATCTGGGCGATGATCTTTCCGACCACGGGTAGGTTGTGCAGAAAGGAGGACCGCAACGTGTAAATGACGACGGCGCCGAGTACCGCGAAGCCGATCGCCATGCCGAATCCCCGCGCGATACCCGCGATGAAGTTCAGCCCGAGCATGCGCCAGGGGCGGCGGTAAAGGTCCACGTAGGCGCCCAGGTTCACCGACTCCATGTAGGCGGCGATGCGCTCCAGGAGTTCTGGATGGACCTCCTTCCCGCCGCTCTCCTTCATCGCGCGAGCACGTCTTGGCAGCGGCCGCAGAGGCCACTTTCGTTCACATCGTCACGGTGCAGCCAGCAGCGCTCGCAGCGCGGGGCCGCATCCGCTTCCACCAAGACGGCGCGCTCGCCTGCCGCCACCTCGATCGCTGATACGATGCAGAGCTCTTCGAATTCCGCGGCATGGGCTTGGACAAGCTCGAGCAGCGGACCCGCCGGCAGTGTAAGCCTTAGGCGCGCGTCGCTCGGCTTGCCAATCCTCTTCTCGGCGCGGGCCGCTTCCAAGGCCTTCAACACCTCATCGCGCAATGCGAGCAATTCGGCGTAGCGGGCGCTCGTCGGTGCATCCACCGCGAAGTCCGCAGCCTCCGGGAAGCTCGCGAGATGCACGGACCAGTGCGCGGCGCGGCCGCCAGGCAGGTGCTCCCACACCTCCTCGGCCGTGAAGGGGAGGATCGGCGCAAAGAGGCGTGCGATCACCGATGCTGCGTGCCAGATCAAGGTCTGTGCGGCGCGGCGGGCGGGATCGTCCGCGCGTGCACAGTAGAGGAGGTCCTTGCGCACGTCGAGATAGAGGCTCGAGAGGTCGACGGCGCAGAAGTTGAGCGCGTGGTAGTAGACGCCCTGATAGCCGTAGCTCTGATAGGCGCGCTGCACGGTCGCGACGAGCTCTCCGAGCCGGCCGCGCATGTAGGCTTCGAGACCCGTGAGCTCCGAGAGCGGCACCGCGTCGCGCGTGGGTTCGAAATCCTGGAGGTTTCCGAGCAAAAAGCGCCATGTGTTGCGGATCTTCCGGTAGCCCTCCGCCACCTGCTGCAGGATCTCGGGCGTCAGGTGGATGTCCGCGGTGTAGTCCGCGCTCGTCGCCCAAAGCCGCAGGACATCCGCGCCGTATTGCTTCAGCACCGCCTCCGGCGAGACCGCGTTTTGCAAAGACTTCGACATCTTGCGCCCCTCGCCGTCGACGACGAAGCCGTGCACCAGCACCTGCCGGTAGGGCGGTTCGCCGTTGACCGCGATAGAAGTCGTCAGGGAAGAGTTGAACCAGCCGCGAAACTGGTCCGCGCCCTCGAGGTAGAGGTCCGCTGGCCAGCGCAGGTCGTCCCGGCCCGCGAGCACCGCGGCGTGCGAGGATCCCGAGTCGAACCAGACGTCAAGGATGTCGGTCTCCTTGCGGAACTCCGTGCCACCGCACTTGCCGCAGGTCGTGCCGGGCGGCAAGAGATCCTCGACGGAGCGCTCCCACCAGATGTCCGCGCCATTCGCCGCGACGAGGTCCGCAACATGCCCCACGGTCTCCCGCGTCACCAGCACGTCGCCGCAGCCCGCGCAGTAGAACGCTGGGATCGGCACACCCCAGACGCGCTGGCGCGAAATGCACCAGTCCTGGCGGTCCTGCGTCATCTGGCGCATGCGCACCTCACCCCACTCCGGCACCCACGAGACCTTGGAGATGGCGGCGAGGATATCGTCGCGGATCGCGGAGACCGAGCCAAACCACTGCTCTGTGGCCCGGAAGAGCACCGGTCCGTGGCAGCGCCAGCAATGCGGGTACTGATGGCGGATCTCCCCCGCGTGCAGCAGGCGCCCGCGCCCCCTGAGGTATTCCATGATCGCAGGGTTCGCCTTGTCGTAGCGCTGGCCGGCGAAGGGACCCGCCAGTTCGTTGAAGTTGCCCTGGTCGTCGACCGGCACCGTGACCGGCAGGCCGTACTCCCGCCCGACCTGGAAGTCCTCCTCGCCGTGTCCGGGCGCCGTGTGCACCGCGCCCGTGCCGTCCTCGGCCGAGACGTGCTGGCCGAAGACGATCGGCACGGTCTTGTCGAAGACGGGGTGGAGCATGCGGACCCCCGCGAGGCGGCGTGCCGGCACCCGCGCGAGCTCCTTTCCGATCGAGAGGATCTTCTCCATGCGCTCGCGTGCCGCTACGGCGACGACGAGGGGACCCTGAGGGCTCTCGTAGACGCCATACTCGAGGTCCGGGTGTAGCGCCACCGCCTCGTTCGCCGGCATCGTCCAGGGCGTCGTCGTCCAGATGACGACGCCGGCCCCCTCGAGCTCCTTTTTTCCGCCCGCGTCCGCGACCGGGAACAGCACGTAGATCGAGGGAGAGGTGTGCTCCCTGTACTCGATCTCCGCATCGGCCAGCGCCGTTTCGTCAATCGGGCACCAGTGCACCGAGCGGAAGCCCTTGTAGACGAGTCCGCGCTCGTACATCTCGCCGAACACGCGCAGCTCCGCCGCCTCATATTCCGGCTGCAGCGTGATGTACGGATGCGCCCAGTCCCCGATCACGCCGAGGCGCTTGAACTGGCCGGTCATCGCCTCGATGTGCCGCATGGCGAAGTCCTTGCACACCCGACGCAGCGTCAAGGGGTCGAGGCCGTGGCGGTCGCGCTTCAGTTCCTCTAGGGCCAGACGCTCGATGGGCAGTCCATGCGTGTCCCAACCGGGCACGTAGGGAGACGGCCTGCCCCGCATCGTCATGTAGCGGCTCACGGTATCCTTCAGCACCTTGTTGAGCGCTGTCCCGATGTGGATGTTGCCGTTCGCGTACGGGGGGCCGTCGTGCAGGATGAAGGGCTCTACGCCCGCGTGCTCCTTCAGGCCGGCCTCGTACAGCCCCCCCTCTTCCCAGTACTGCAGGAAGATCGGCTCGCGCTCCGGCAGGTTCGCCCGCATGGGGAAGTCGGTCTTCGGCAGGTGCAGCGTCTCGCGGTAGTCCAACTCGTCGCCTCCCAAAACGTCAACGGCGGCAGCCACCCAAAAGGGCGGGCTGCCGCCGCGGTACCACCTTTCTTCCCCGGACTCGCCGGGCTCAAGCCGCGTCACGTGCGGGCTACGTCGCCGGCTACGATTATCGCCGGCGCCCTCGGGAGTGATCTTCGCGCCGCTGCACTCGCCGGGTTTCCACCCTTCCCGGCTCTCTTGGGAGTTGTCTGCGGCGGTACTCTTTCCCTCATTGGTTTCCCGTTGTTGCGCCATAGCTTAGACTCTCCGCCACCGGGAGGTCAAGTTTGGCAGCGCTCGGGCGGCGTCCTGCGCTGGCAAGGCGGAATGCACGCCGAGTTCTCTTGCCCCGAAGGCTGCTTGGGGCGTAGGCTCATGCTATAATCCCGCATGCACAAGGAGGAAGGTCGGCTCCGCCGACCGCAGGCCTAGATGCAAGATCTCCTAGGAATCCTCGTCCCATCCGAGTTCCGGCCAAACACGCCGCTCGCCGCCGCCGTCGGCCACGCCAGCAGTTTGGTGCGCGACGCGCAGCCGGCCAGCCTCGTGCTGATCGACACTTCCTGGCGTCCCCGCGCGTTTGCCGTGCCGCAGGCTGCAACCCTTTCCGACGCCTCGGGCGGCTTCGGCTCGCCCGCGGATGACGAACTTGCGGCGCTGCTCTATGAGACGGCCATCGACTACGGCCTGCCCGCGACGCGGGACGCCGCCCCACTCTCGTCGGGCGCCGCCGCCGCGCTGCACGCGCTTTCCCCGCGCACCGGCATCCCTGCTCTGCTGCTGGGTGTGCCCACCGCATCACCGGCGCTCTTGCACGAGTTCGGTCAGGCCCTGCGCCATAGCGCCTCGGAACTCGGCCGCCGCATCGTTGCCGTCGCCGTCGGTGCACTGGCGCGCGATCTGCAGGCCCAGCACGGCGGTACAGACAATCCCGCCGTAGGGCGCTTCGGGGAAGAGGTGCTCGCCCGCCTGGGCGGCGGCAGCGCGGAACAGATCTTCGAGATCGACGGCGCGCTCTGGATTCAGGCCCGGCCGGAGTCGGAACTCGGGCACCTCACTTTGCTGCTTGGTTACACGACCCCGGACGCGCAGGTGGAAGTGCTCGGCTCCGAACAGGCGCCAGGCGTCTTCTCCGCTGTGCTCGCCTTCCGGGCACCTGAGCAGTTGCCGATGATCGGACAGGGGCCCTTTGCCGATACGCAGCACCCATCACCACAGAGTTGAGACTGCGGCGAAGCCTGAGGACCTCGGCAGTGCGCCAGGGTCCGCAGGCTTCGCCGCTACGCAGCAGGCCGGCGCCGTCCCCCAAACGCATACGCCCGGAGTCCAAGCAGCAGCGCGATCACCGGCACTGCGATACCGAGTCCGAGAAATAGGTTGCCGAGCCAGGCTCCAGGGTCGCCGACCTCGAATGGCCAGCGAATCGTATATCCGGCGGGCAAATTCGTTGCGCTGAAGCTCGTCAGGAGCTTACCGCCCACGCGCACCTCGCCGCCCAGCGCGAAAGGCGCGATACCGAGGCCGGAGGGGTGGATCTTGGGCCCCGTGAGCAGTACAAAGCGCCCGATCTTCGCGGGAGTATGCCAGACGAACAGGAAGTTTCCCGTCGGCGGATAGGCAACGTGAAAGGTCGCCTGGGCACTGCCCTTGGGGCTGAGCACCATGGCTTCTCGCCCGTTTGTCGTTTCCTGCGTCAGGAAGTATTTGCCGCCGCCCACCCTTAGGTTTTTCGCTCCGGGAAGGATCGGCAATGCGACGAGGCTTCCTGCGGGTGCGGACGCGATCTCAAAGACGTCGACGCCACCCTTCGCGTAGGTCGCGGCAACCTCCACGACGCCGATATCCGCCGGGCTCTTTGCCGCCGCAAGGGCTGGCGATGCGAGCAGGAGCGCTCCGACCGCTCCGAGGAGTCCTGCATGCCAGACCCTCATCGCTGATCCTCCTCCCCCGAGAGGTCTGCCGTCGCGAGTTTCCCCGTCGCGAGGTCTTCCATCACCGCGGCGCGGTCAGACGGCGGCGCAGCCGGGTCATCGTCGAGGTCGACCGGCGCACGGCCGAACAGAGGCCCTAGGGCGAGTACGACTGCGGCAGCGACGACCAGCAGGAAGATCAGGAGCTCCAAGCGACCGCCTCCTTGCGCGCCGGCGTGGATGGTGATTCCGGTGGCTCGGAGAGCGAAAGCAGGATGCCGAGGACGACGATCAGTGCACCGAACCAGATCCAGCTGACCAAGGGCTCGACGATCAGCAGCACCGTCGCGTGGCTGCCCGTCCAACCGGACAGCACCGTGTAGACGTCTGCCAAGGGGCCAGAGCGCAGCGCAGGCAGTCCCATCGGCTGTGCCGGTCCGCTGATCTGCGGGTAGAAGGTCTGCTGCGGAGTGAGCTGAACGCGGCCGAGGCTCCCGCCTGTTACCATCAAGCGAGCCGCGACGCGGCGCAGGCCCTGCGGGTAGCCTTCCTGGAGTCCTTGGAACGTCACGGTGTACTCGCCGATCGTGGCTGATTGACCCGGGCTCAGCGTGACGGTGCGCTGCACCTGCTGCAGCGTGGAGAACGCGAGGCCGGCCGCCAGCACGAGAATTCCGAGGTGGACCACGTAGCCGCCGTAGCGCCGCCGGTTCGCGCTCAGGAAGCCGACCGCGGCGCGCAAGGGGTTCTCGTGTCGGCCCGCACGCCGCGCCCGGTAGCCGAGGTAGAACTCGCGCAGCAACGTGGCTCCGGTAAGCCAGAGGCCGCCGACCAGTACCGCAGGCAGGTAGGAGTGCGTGAAGACCAGCGTCAGAATCGCCGCCACGACTCCGAAGCCGAAGGGAATCTGCAGTCCGCGCAGGAGGCGGCGCAGATCCGCCTGCCGCCAGGGGACAAGCGGACAGACGCCCATCAGCAGGATCACGGCGAACGCGATCGGGCCGAAGACGGCGTCGTAGAACGGTGGTCCGACCGTTACTGGCAGTCCGCCGGTCGCTTGGCTGATCAGCGGATACAACGTGCCCCAGAGGATTGCGACCGCGGCTCCCAGCAGCAGGACGTTGTTGAGGAGAAAGCTCCCCTCCTTCGATACGACCCCTTCCGGCTCGCGATCGTCGCGCAGGCTCGCTCGCCGCCAGATCAAGAGCGCGATGGATGCGGCGGAGGCAATGGCGAGGTAGCCAAGGAAGTACGGCCAAACTCCGCCTTCGTTCGAGAAGGTGTGCACCGAGTTGACGATGCCGGAGCGCGTGATGAAGGTGCCGAGGATTGTAAGGAGGAACGTCACGATCACCAATATGGCGTTCCATGCCCGCATCATGCCGCGCCGCGCCTGCACGGTGGCGGCGTGCAGAAAGGCCGTCGCCGTGATCCAGGGCAGGAACGATGCATTCTCCACCGGGTCCCACGCCCAGTATCCGCCCCAGCCGAGCACGCGGTAGGACCAATGTGCCCCGAGCGCGATGCCCGCGCTGAGGAAGAGCCAGGCGACGAGTGTCGTGCGCCGGGTCTGCTGCAGCCACGCAAGATCGGTGCGGCGCAGCAGAAGCGCCGCGATCGCGAAGGCGAAGGGGACCGTGAGTCCCACGTACCCGCTGTAGAGCAGCAGCGGGTGAATCATCATTTCCGGGTACTGCAGCAAGGGATTGAGCCCCGCACCCTCATAGACCGTGCCTGACGCTACGGCGAAGGGGTTGTCCAGGACATTCAGGACAAAAAGATAGAAGAGCGCCACGAGTTCCATCACGGCGATCGCCGGGTTGACGAGGCTACGGCCCTGCCGCGGCGGTCTCAGCGCCGTGTACAGGATGTACACCGAGAGCACCAGGAGCCAGAGCAGCAGCGAACCGGAGAAGCCGCTCCAGAAAGCCGTCACCTTATAGGCGAGGGGCAGCGTGCGGCTCGTCTCCTGCGCCACCGCGAGGATCTGGAAGTCGCCGGTGACGAGCGCGTGCCAGAGCACGGTCGATGCGACGACGATGGTGATAGAGAACGCAATCGCGCTGCCGCGCCCGCTGGCGATGAACCGGGCGCTATGGCGCCAATATCCTACGGCGTAGGCGATGAGCGACCAAAGGACGAGAGCGGCTGCGAGGAGCAGCAGCTCCCTGCCGAGTGTGGCCAGGTGGATCCCTCCAAGACCGACATCCCCCCGATTATAGCCCATCGCCCTCCGGCAGATCGGGTCGCAGCGGCCCGCGCCAGGAGGCACCGGCCGCTCGCAGTCGATCCTCTGTCAGCGCGAGCGCCTGCGGCGAGCGGTCTCCGCAGAGGAAGCGCCGTCCCAGTTCGTGGGCGGCGACGCCCGTTGTTCCAGAGCCACAGCACGGGTCCAGCACGATGTCGCCACGGTCACTGCAGGCGGCGATGAGGCGTTTTAGTAGCATGAGCGGCTTCTGCGTCGGATACCCGGTGCGCTCCGGGGACCAGCCCGTCACTGTCGGGATGTCCTGCCACCAGTCGGTCACCGGCGTCCCGCGTTCGAGGTCGATCGCAACGTCGCGCGCGTAGGTCGAGTGGCGACCCACGGACTGCGTGTTCTCCTTGAACGGTCGTCGTTCGACGTGAAACCGCGGCCGGCGGCCTTTGGCGTAGCGCAGGATCACATCGTGTTTGCGCGGAAAGTCGCGCACTGGCACCGACCCGCCGTTATAGCACCAGACGATCTCGTTGCGAAATGCGGCTAGGCCGCAGATCTCGTCGAGCAGCACCTTGACGTAGTGACTCGCATGCCAGTCGAGGTGGATAAGCAGGGTGCCCTCATCGTCGAGAGCGCGCCACATTCCGTTGAGCAGCGGCCGTAGCGCCTGGGCGTAGGCCGCGGGGTCGCGCTCCGCGTCGTCGAAGGCGGCCTTTTCTCCCCGTCGCAACTTTCCGGTGCCGAACGGTGGATCGACATAGGCGAGCTGGATCGCTCCCGCTGGGAGCATGGGCAGCCAATTCTCAGCATCGCCTTGAAAGAGCACTCCCTGCTCCGTTTGCAGCGCATCAAGCGGCAACGCAGAAGAAGCGGCCAGCCCGTGGGCATCTGGCCGCTTGGATCCCCCGATCATGCCTCTTCTCGCTGCGCCATCGGGGCGCTGGGTTCGTTTGCGAGCAGCGTCAACTCTGACTCCAGGAGCGAGCGAACCTTCGCCTTCCAGATCTCGAGTTCGCGACGGCGCTCGATCAGGTCGCGCTCGACTTCCCGAACCTGTACACGTCCTTGATCCAGCACCTGCTCGGCGCGCTGCTGCGCCTCGCGCACCACCAGATCCGCTTCCTTCTGCGCATTCTGGCGCAGGTCGTCAGCCGTCTGCTGCGCGACGACAAGCGCCCGCTGCAGGTGTTCTTCCACTTGCCGGAAGCGGGTCAAGTTCTGCTCCGCCTCTTCGAGCTTCAGGCGCATCTGGTCGCGTTCACGCAGGAGCGCTTCGAACTCCCGCACGATCTCGTCGAGGAATTCGTCGACCTCCTCCTCGGCGTAACCGCGCATCTTGCGGTGAAACTCCTTGTTGTGGACATCGGTCGGGGTAAGTGCCACGGTGATCCCCTTTCCCTATTCAGAACGCAAGCAGGCTGCGCAGGAGCATCAGGAGAACCCAGATGGCCAAGATGGCGACGAGCGGCGAGAGGTCCATGCCCCCGAAGTCCGGCAGCACCGAGCGGATGGGTCGCAGCACGGGCTCCGTCACCATATAGAGCATCCGCCCGATCTCGAACAGCGGCGACGACCGATGCGGGGGCGGGAAGAAGCTCAGTACGGCGCGCAGCACGAGCAGAATCGTCAGCAGGTTTCCGATCGTCGCGAGGAGGCCGTAGACAGTTGCGCCCAGCACCGCTCGCCCTTACTTCCCGAAGAAGTGGTTGATCGCGCGCTCCTTGGGTTCCGGACGCTCGGCAGGCTCCGACTGCTCACGGCCCACTTCGACGTTGGGCGGCGCGAACAGGAAGATGCTCGTCGAGACGCGCTGCATCTGCCCGTCCAGGGCGTAGATCGTACCGGAGAGGAAGTGCAGTACTGCCTGCGCCTGGTCCTTCTCCACCCCTTCGAGGTTGACGATCACTGGGCGACGGCTCTTCAACTGATCCGAGATGTGCTGCACTTCGTCAAACGACGACGGTTCGGCAACGACTACCCGCACGGGACGTCCACCTCCCGGTAGGCTGACGAGTGATGTCTTGCGCGGCCGACGCTCGTCGTGGGGCACGACGGGCTCCATTTCGGGCTCTTCTTCAACCTCTTCGATCCCGATCAGGTTCATCAGCTTGTCCATCAGACCCAATGCCCTCATCCTCCTTGACGGGATCCGAAAATCGCGGTTCCGATGCGGACCATCGTCGCACCTTCGGCGATGGCCTCGGCGAAGTCGCCGCTCATGCCCATCGACAACTGATCCAACGCCAAGTCCGGGAAGCGATCGCGCATCCTCGAGAGGAGTTCGCGCAGTGCCTGGAACTCGGGGCGCGGGCTTTGCCCTTCCGGAGGAACGATCATCAGGCCGCGTGGGGCCAGCATCGGGTAGTCCTTCAAGGCCGCCAGCACCTCGGGTACGGCCTGTGCCGGACAGCCGCCCTTTTGCAGCTCTCCGGCCAAATTGACCTGCACGAGTACCTGGAGCGGCGTGCTTCGACGCCGTGCGGCAGCTCGGCCCAAGGCCGCCGCCAACTCGATGCGGTCGACGGAATGGATCCAGGAGAACAGTTCCGCCGCCTGCGCAGCCTTGTTGGTCTGCAGCCGCCCAACCATGTGCCAGACGGCGTGCGGGATCTGCTCGGCCTTCTCCCTGGCTTCCTGGACACGGTTTTCACCAATGTCCGTGAGTCCGGCGGCCAGAGCGGCCTGCACGGCGGACGCCGGATGAAACTTGGCAACGGCGATGATCCGGACGCTTTCCGGCGGGCGCCCGGCACGCGCGCAGGCCTCTTCGACCTGCTCACGCACAGCCTGCACGTTCGGTGGCAGTTCCGGCCTCTCCTCCCAGACGCGGGTAGCATTCGCCAAGTTCAGGGCATTTCCTGCACTGGACGTTACGGATGGTGCGCTTGGAGCGAATTCTGCACCGCATTCAGGTCCACCTGCGTGAGGCCGGTCGCCACCGCTTCCACGTATGTCTGCTTGCGATGCAGCAGCAGCGAGCGGACTGTCTGCCCGCGCACGACAGATACCGCCTCCCAGATCCCGCTCTTGCCCAGCTTCGCGCCTGGCGGCGGTGCGATGGGATCTGGCGATTCGAAGAGCACCAGCGCACGCCGCGCCGCGGTGTAGTGCAGGTAGATCATGCGTTTGCCAATCCTGCGGCCATCGGCGAAGCGCAGCCCTTGCGGCAGGTTCGTCGGCAGGTACAGGGTCATGTGCGCGGCCTGTCCCAAGCGCGCCACTACCGAAGGGGCGCAGCCGCCAAGCGCCAGGGAAATGAGGGCGATCCAGAGGAGGCGCTTCAAGAGGGCGCCTCCTCCTCCATCTCGACCAGGATGACGTCCTGTCCGAACTTGCGGATCTGCGGCCAAGGAATCACGTAGTCATGGTCGCGGCCGAAGAACCCGAGCCAGCGGCCGCTGGCCGGGACGACGAGCGCCGTCACGCGGCCGCTCGCCAGATCCAACTCGAGATCGGAGATCGTTCCCAGTCGGCGTCCATCCCGGAGGTTCACAACCTCCTTGACGCGCAGTTCTGATGTCTTGACCACAGGAAATGCCTCCCACGGCAGTCTATGCCGCCGCGGCAGGAACTTGTGTCAAACCTTAGCGCGCCTGCTGGAGGTGAAAGCGCCGCCAGAAGCTCCAGATTAGGCCGCCAGGCCGTACGATTGGCGTCTGGACTGGCCTTGGGTTCGTCGGTAGCGCCTCGAACCCGGTTGGAATCAGCGCGCGGTGCTCGTCGTATCCCACTGCCGCACCCTGATCGCTGAAACAGAGCTGGGGAAAGAGGAGGCACCACCAGTTCTGTCCCTTGCCCTTGCCCAGCACGACAAGGATGGTGGCGTAGCGGCCTGCGGGCAGCTTCTCGCCCAAGTAGGTGCGCTCTGGCAGCACGGCGGAGCCGAAGCGCACTGTTGCGGGGTAGCTCAGCCCGTAGCCCTGCAGCGTCTCCTTCGCGATGCGCGACAAGGACGGCGTCAACGCCTCGATCACCTCGACCTCCGCATCCGCGGTGCGAGGGGAGGCCAGCCTGCTGTCCAGGTAGTTCCACAGCGCGTTGCGCACCGCTACCTTGGCTGCGATGTCGTTGGGGCTGTTGGAGTTCGCGACGATGTGCAGCCGAACCACCACGGGCGATCCCGTCAGCGGCACCTCCTGCGCCGGAGGCGGCGCCGCCGATGCAGCCATCGGGATCATCTGCGACAGCACAAGGCCGCAGAGCGCGGCGTAAAGGCGCCTAGACATGGCGGCGCATGTGTTGCAGGGCGGCCTTCTCAAGCCGTGAGACTTGCGCCTGCGAGATGCCGATCTCGTCGGCGACTTCCATCTGTGTTTTCCCGTCGAAGAACCGAAGATTGAGGATCATCTTTTCCCGGTCGTTCAAGCGGCGCATGGCCTCCTTCAGCGCAATGCCCTCGAGCCACTGTCCGTCCTGATTCTTCTCGTCCGCCACCTGGTCCACCACGTAGATCGGGTCGCCCCCGTCGTGGTAGATCGGCTCGAAGAGCGAAATCGGCTCCTGGATGGCGTCCAGCGCGTAGACCACCTCGTCCGTCTCGGCGCCGAGGTCCGCAGCGATCTCCTTCACGCTCGGTTCTCGTCCGAAGCGCGCCACGAGCGCGTCGCGGGCCTGCAGCGCCTTGTAGGCGAGGTCGCGCAGCGAACGGCTGACGCGGATCGGGTTGTTGTCACGCAGGTAACGCCGAATCTCGCCGATGATCATCGGCACCGCATAAGTGGAGAACTTCACGTTCTGCCCCAGATCAAAGTTATCGATCGCCTTGATCAGCCCGATGCAGCCGACCTGAAACAGATCGTCCACGAATTCCCCACGGTTGTTGAACCGCTGGATCACCGACAGGACGAGCCGCAGGTTGCCGTTCACGAGTTCTTCGCGCGCCCGCGTCTTGCCGGCGTGCATCTGCGCGAACAGCTCCCGCATTTTCGCATTCGTCAGCACTGGCAGCTTCGACGTGTTGACTCCGCAGATCTCGACCTTATTGACGAGCATCCCACGACCCCTTCGCAGCACATTCTGGCCACGCACAGCAGGCCGTATGCGCCAAAGAGCAAACACGAAGGCCGCCGGGATCGCTCCCGGCGGCCTACCGCACGAACGCCCTACTCCATGCCGCGAATCTCCTTGCGCAAGCGTCGCAGGATGCGCTTCTCGAGGCGCGAGATATAGCTTTGCGAGATGCCGAGGAGGTCTGCCACTTCCTTCTGCGTACGCTCACGGCCGTCGGCAAGTCCGAAGCGCAGTTCCATGATGCGTCGTTCGCGACCGCTGAGGAGCTCCATCGCCCGGTGGAGCAGAACCCGATCTACTTCCTCCTCGATCGGGCGGCAGACAAGATCGTGCTCCGTGCCCAGCACGTCGCTCAGCAGCAGCTCGTTTCCATCCCAATCGACGTTCAGCGGTTCCTCGAACGACACCTCGGACCGCGTCTTGGCGTTGCGGCGCAGGTACATCAGGATCTCGTTCTCGATGCACTTCGAGGCGTAGGTGGCGAGCTTGATCCGCTTGCTGGGGTCGAACGTATTGACGGCCTTGATAAGGCCGATGGTTCCGATCGAGATCAGATCTTCGATGTGGATGCCTGTGTTCTCGAACTTGCGCGCGATATACACGACGAGTCGGAGGTTGCGCTCGATGAGAACGCTGCGCACCTTCGGATCGCCGCTCGGAAGCACCTGCAGCAGCGTGCTCTCCTCGTCGGAGGAGAGTGGCGGCGGAAGCGTCTCGCTCGATCCCACATAGAATACGTGGCCGGCGTTGCCGGTGATGATCCCGAGCCGCCCGCGCAGCTGCGCGAGCGCGTCCGTGAAGCGAAGTGCAGTGGCACTCACGAGACGACCCCCTCTCCAATTGCGCACATCTGGGGCGGCACCAGCGCCGCGAAGCTGCCGCCCTGCGAAAGGCGGCGGGGTGTCACGCAGACGACCGCCATCTGGACCGGACCCCCGCCGACGCGCGCTTGCGCGCGTAGTCCGAACAGCCACTCGCCCTCGCTGGTCACCGTGCTCAGCTGGACGAGTCGCAGACTGCTCGCGACGCGGTCGTCGTCTGCTGCTGCGGCCGCCACTTCCTGCGCCGCTCCGAGCGCTGGCTGCTGCAGTGCGCTCCAGAGCCGCGGCGGGAGGAGCGCCCTCAGCGCCCTCAGCTCGGCGATCACCACCGGCAACCCTGTCGATGGATCGCGCACCTGGCAACCCGAGTCGACAAACGCCTGTACCAGCAGCCGGCGGCCAAACCACGCGATCTCGACCGGCAGCACGGTTCCTGCCGTGCGCGCTGTGCGCTGGCGCCGCGCATACGCCTCTGCCGCGAGCACAAACAGCGCCGCTGCGGCCGCGAGTGACGCCGCATCGCCGACCACGCCGGTCGGACGCACGATCGCGCTGACAAGCAGCGCAAGGCCGGCCAAGCCTGCCGCAAGCAGCAGCAGGACGCCGGTCTCCACGAGCGTCTGCCGCAATCCCTTTACGCGGCGGGCGATGCGCACCATCACGACTGCAGCGAGGATCTCGCCCACCGGACCGGTGAGCGCGGCCCATCCGGGCAGCACAGCAAGCGTCGCGTAGACTGCCCCTGCTGTTGCACCGACTGCGACGCGCCAATCCAGGCGCTGCAGGCGTACGCGCGCCAAGGCGCCGAGCAGGAGCGCGTCCATCAGAAGATTGACGGCAAGGTACTGGTCGAGGTTCGGCACGCGCTCCCCTCCCCGTCACGCCATGGCTACTACCGTCCGGCTCGTCCTATGCTATGCCCGAGCACCTGGCAGAAGTTGGCGGAACCAGGCAGGAATCGAATGACGTGCAGCAACAGAAAACGCCCCGGATCCCTTCATAGGGGTCCGGGGCGTCGGAACGGGGCGAAACGCTACTTGCGGCGCAGGAATTCCGGGATATCGAGGTCGTTCGGTGTGAACGAGCGCAGTTCGATGTCGCCATTGCGCGCTGCCTGCGGACGCGATGCGCCCGGACCGCGCCCATCCTGGCCGGGGAATCCGGTTGCTATCACCGTCACCCGCACCCTGTCGCCCATCGACTCGTCGATCACCGCGCCGAAGATGATGTTCGCTTCCGGGTCAACGGCCTGGCTGATGATCTCCGCGGCGTCGTTCACCTCGAACAGCGTCAATTCGGGGCCGCCGGTGATGTTCAGAAGGACACCGCGCGCTCCCTCGATCGAGGTCTCCAGGAGGGGGCTCGAGATCGCCCCCCGCGCGGCGTCTTGCGCCCGGGTCTCGCCTCCCCCGACTCCGATTCCCATCAGCGCGGAGCCCGTTTCCGACATCACGGTGCGCACGTCGGCGAAGTCGAGGTTGATCAGCCCAGGCACCATGATCAGGTCGGAGATGCCCTGCACGCCTTGGCGGAGCACGTCGTCCGCCATGCGGAACGCTTCAAGCACGCTCGTCTTCTTGTCGACGACTTGCAACAAGCGGTCGTTCGGGATCGTGATCAGCGTGTCTACCTTCTGGCGAAGCTCTTCCGTGCCGCGTTGGGCAAAGCCCATGCGCTTTGTCCCCTCGAAGGTGAAAGGCTTCGTGACGACACCCACCGTAAGGGCGCCGGCCTCTTTGGCCACCTCAGCAACCACTGGGGCAGCACCCGTTCCAGTGCCTCCGCCCATGCCAGCGGTGATGAAGATCATATCGGCACCGGCGAGCGCCGCGAGCAGAAGCTCCCGGCTTTCCTCCGCCGCCTTCTGGCCGACGTCAGGGTTTGCACCCGCGCCGAGTCCCTTCGTCAGTTTCTCGCCGATCTGGATGCGTTGGCGGGCCTTCGATCCGGCCAGTGCCTGCGCATCGGTGTTAACCGCAATGAAATCCACGCCCCGGAGGCCGGCGTCAATCATCCGGTTGACCGCGTTGTTGCCGCCGCCACCGACGCCGACCACTTTGATCACAGCAAACTGGTCGAGGCTCGCGTCGAAATCCAGCATCGGTGAACCTCCCTGGCGGCTTGTCCGAACGCAGTAGAGCCGCGTAAGACGTTTACGGTTTCGCTAGATACTGGGGTTTCCCTGCCGCGCTGCGCGCCGCTTGCGCCACTGGGTGAGGATTTGGCGTCGGATCACGCCCAGATTCAGAAAAATGCGGTAGCCAAAGGCGAACAGCGCAGCGTAGTAGAGTTCAACACCGAGGCGATCTCCGATGTAGGTCAGCCCTGCAGCGAGGATCCCATTGACGAAGAAGCCGGAGGCGAAGACGGGGAAGTCGAAGCGGTCCTCGAGGCTGGCGCGGATCCCGCCGAAGGCCGCATCGAGCGCCGCGAGCAGCACTACCGCGAGGTAGCGGGCCCATACCAGCGGGATGCTCAGCGGCAGCAGCGCGCCGAGCACGACGCCGAATACCAGGGCGATCGCAAAATACCACACGGTCGGCTCATCCCCTCCTGGTGGGCGGCGTGTAGGCCGGCACCGTTACGCTCTCGCTCTTGTGCAAATGGATCTGGATTCCGTACAGGGACAGCAGCGTGAGTTCGCCAGTCGGTCCCTGCAGCGACTTCGTGAGAGCGCTCGGTTTCCCGATGGCGAGGATCGTGACCGGGATGCTGGTTCGGACTCCGCCAACCGAGACGACCGCGCCTGCGCAGTGCACGTCCGTCGCCGCTGTGAGGCGCAGCCCGTTCAGGGAGATCGCCTCTGCACCAGCGGCATTCAGGTCGTTGATCACCGAGAGGAGATCCTGGTCGTGCAGCAAGTACTCGTTCGGATCGACCCCGAACTGGGTCGGCAGAGAACTGTCGTTCAGCGTCAGCACGATCCCTGCACCCCTCAAGGGGGTGAGCCCAGCTGCCTTCCGCGCTTTCGCGAGCGACTTCTGCATCGCCTGCAACGCCTGCTGCGCTACCGTCGGAGCGGGCGAACTGTGCAGCATCTGCAGTTGTGCCGCCAGGGCAGTCCTGGCGTCCTCCCTCTGCTGCAGAAGGTTCGCCATGGCCACAAAGCGCTCGTAGGGCAGGTTTTGGCCGAGTCCAGACTGCAAGTGCAGTTCCATCCCCACGAACAGCCCGATAACCAGTCCGACGATCGCAACCAGCGACGCATAGGGCTTCACTTGCGCAACACCACCAGCGGGCGGGTCGGCAACCGAAGGTCGATCGAGGCCGCGACCGCGCCGCGCTTGCGCAGTGCCGCGAGAATCGCCTTCAGCTCTTCCAGCGTTTGGTTGACCTTCGACGTGTTAGGCCAAAGAACCTCTGTCCCCGAAGGCAGATAGAGTTGCGGCGTTGTCCCTGGTACGACCTCGGACACCTTGAACCCTTCCGATCGCAGTGCAGCAAGCAAGGCAACCGCCTGTGCGACTGTCGCCGGCAGGTCGTCGTAGGGCCGGACCAGGCCAGCGTTGATGCCCTGCACCACCGGCAGCCCACTCTGCGGCGGCACGGCCCGGAGCACGCGTCCTGTCCGGTCCACCCCGTAGAGCGTTCCGCCCGCGCCCGCCGCTGCCGCGACCGGCGAGCGGTAGGTTACCGCAAGCGACAGCTTGTCCGGCCACTCCCGAACAAACAGGGCACTTTGGAGGTAGCGGGCCCGACGCAGTAGTTGGCCATCTACAACGCCGACGTTTACCGCCCAAAGCGGTGTGCCCAGAGTGAGGCCGCTTTTGCGCCACAGCGTCTGAGGCCCGCCGTGCACCGCTACGCTTTGCAGGCGCAGGTACGGGCCTTGGGCCAGCTCGTATACGCCAAACAGCACGGCGAGCACCGCGAGCAGCCCGAGCAGCCTGCCCGGACGCACCCGGCGGCGCCGCACCTTGCGCACGATGCGGAACCTCTGCTGAGCCAAACGCCTGTCCCCTCCCGAAGGTCGCTCCCCAACCGTATCCGGCCCGACGCAGGAAGGGTGTATGTCCACTTCGATCCTAGGCAGTGACGCTCCTTCCGGCAACGACGTGCCGAACCTCACGCACAACGGCCGCGGCGGCATCGGGCTGCCCGATTGCACGTGAAGCATCCGCCATCTGCGCCCGCAGGACGGGATCGCGCAGCAGAGGTTCGAGCGTCTGCCACAGCGTTTCTGGTGTCAGGCGATCCTCTTCCAGGAGGACTGCGGCTCCAGCGTCCACCAGCAGGCGCGCATTGTCGATCTGGTGCACGGCGGCGTTCGGCAAAGGGACCAGGACCGAGGGCAGGCCCATCACCGTCAGTTCAGCGCAAGTCATGGCCCCCGCTCTGCCGATGAACACGTCGGCGGCCGCTAGGACATCGTCCATGTTCCAGAAGTACGGCACGATGTGCAGTCTGCCTTCCGCGCGAGCGGACCACCGCTCATACTCCCGCTGGCCGGTCGCAAGCAGCACTTCTTCGCCTTTCCCGATCCGCTCGCCAATGCTGCAGACGGCGCTTGTCAACGCGCGTGCGCCCTGACTGCCACCCGTCACTGCTACAAGGACACTGTCTTGTTCGATGCCGATGGCCTTCCGGGCCGCCAGTCGTTCGCGCGCGCCGAAGGTCCGCACCGGCACCCCGGTGACCGCAGTCCGGTGCTGAAGCGCCGCCGGCAGCTTTTCGCGCGCCGCGGCATACCCGACCAGGATGCAGTCGGCCCGCCCCATCAAGATGCGGTTCGCTAGGCCTGGCGTCGCATTCGGCTCGATCAGTACCAGCGGAATGCGACGCCAGCGCGCCGCCAGTGCGACCGGAAATGCTGCGTATCCCCCGGACGAGACGACCACGTCCGGACGCAGGCGGCCGAGCAGCCGCCATGCGCCGAGCGACCCGTGCGCAGTGCGCCACAGGCCCCTTAGGCGCTGTGTGGGGCTCTTGCCGCGCACACCGCCTGCGGCGACGGTATGGAACGGGATCCCTGTGCGCGGTACGATCCTCGCCTCAAGCCCTGTAGCCGTTCCGACGTACGAGCAGCGCCAGTCGGGTGCGGCCTGTGCAACGGCCAAGAGGGGGTAGATGTGCCCGCCTGTTCCTCCGCCGGCCAGCAGGACGCGCATCAGGCGCTCACCCGGTGGCGCGACACGTTGAGCAGCACGCCGATGCCCGCGAGGGCGAAAAGGAGGGACGATCCTCCGTAGGAGATGAAGGGAAGGGGCACACCCGTGATCGGCATCGACGCCGTGACCACGGCGATGTTCAACAGAGCCTGCACGGCCACCATCGCCGTGAGTCCGGTCGCGAGGAGTGCCCCGAAGCGGTCTGGAGCAAGCATCGCCACCCGCAACCCCCGAAGCGTCAGGACGAAGAACAGCGCGATGAGCACCGCCGCACCGATCAGCCCGAGTTCCTCCCCTACGATCGCGAAGATGAAGTCAGTGTGCTGCTCTGGCAAGTAGAAGTACTTCAGCGCACCCTGGCCGAGTCCGACGCCGAAGAGGCCCCCGGAGCCCAGGGCATAAAGAGACTGGATGATGTGGTAGCCAGACCCCAGCGGATCCTTCTTGGGATCCAGGAAGGCGAGGAAGCGCTGCATCCTGTAGGGCGCGATCGCGATCAGCACCCCGACGGCCGGGATAAAGGCCGCGATCACGGCGCCAAGCTGCAAGCCGTTCACCCCGGCGATGAAGAGCATTGCCATGACCGTCCCCGTCAGTGCGAGCGCCGTCCCGAGGTCAGGCTCTTTGATGATCAGCCCCGCCATGACGCTAAGGATCAACAGTGGGAGGAGGATCCCGTGGTAGAAGCTCCTGATCTTCTTCTCCGTGGCCAGTCGTTTTGCGAAGAGCAGCACGAGTGAGAACTTTGCCATCTCCGATGGCTGGAAAAGCAGGCTGCCGAAGCCGAGCCAGCGCCGAGCGCCATTGATGTCCTTGCCCACGTGCGGAACCAGGACGAGTACCAGAAGGGCGAAGGTAGCCCATGCAATCGGCTCGGCGAACCGCAGGAGCACATGGTAGTCGATGCGCGCGAGCGCCAACATCAAGAAGAGGCCCATGCCAGCCCAAATCAACTGGCGTTCGAGGTAGTAGTACGGGTTGTTGTTTACCACAGACGCCTCAACCGATGAGGCGGAGAAGACCATAATGACGCCAAAGCCAAGCAAGGTCAGCACTGCGGTGAGCAGAGTATGATCCATGGCGCGTTTGGGCAAGCCGCACCGCCCCCTATCCTACCAGGAAGAGATATATGCCAAGAGGTGGGCGGGTCACGCCCAGAAGGCGATGTACGCGAGGACAGCCGATGCGATGCCTAAGAGCCAGAAACGGTGTACGACCTGGGTTTCTCTTAGACCTGCTAGTTCGAAGTGGTGGTGCAAGGGAGCCATGCGCAGCAGGCGCCGCTTGGTCCGCCGGAAGAAGAGCACCTGCACCGCCACTGACAGGGCCTCCAGCACGAACACGAGGCCGACGATCGGCAACAGGAGCTCTTGCCTGAGGAGCACCGCCACGGCAGCCAGCGCTGCGCCGAGGCCGAAGGATCCGACATCGCCCATGAAGACGCGCGCCGGATGCAGGTTGAAGTAGAGAAAACCGCCGACTGCGCCGGCTAGAGCCAGGCAGAAGATGGCAATACCAAAGGTTCCCTGTCCGATGGCCAGCAGCGCGAAGAGTCCGGCAGCGATCATGCCGAGTCCGCCGGCGAGTCCGTCTAGACCGTCTGTCAGGTTGACCGCGTTGGTAGTTGCCACGGCGACGAGCACCACCAGCACAACGAAGGCGCTCGAAGAGAGGTGCCAAAGCAGCGGGGAGAACGGGATGCGCACTGAACTCCCGACGTTCAGGGGACCCAGCGCGAGCCATGCCAAGGCGAGGCCTGTGACGATGCCGAGCCCGAGCTTGGTTCTTGCTCGCACGCCCAGCGGCCGGTGCATGCGCACCTTGATGAAGTCGTCTGCGAAGCCGATCAGCCCGTTTGCCCACATGAAACCGATCGCCGTCCACGCAAGGTCGTCCCGCGGTGCGAAGACAACGGTGGCAACGGTAGCTGCCACCATGAAGAGGAGCCCCCCCATCGTCGGCGTTCCTGTCTTTTGCAGGTGCGATTGGGGGCCAACGTCGCGCACCGTCTGCCCAAGGCGCAGCCGGCGCAGGACGGGAAGCAGCAGGGGACCAAGGCCAAGCGAGATCACGAAGCCAAGTCCGAGCGACCAGAGGGGACTCACTGCAGCGCCTCCCGCAAGCGTTCTACGGCGCGCTCCAGGCCGACGGAGCGTGACGCCTTGAAGAGTACCACGTCTCCGGGATGCGCCTGCCCGCGCAGTTCCGCGACGATCCCGTCGACGTCCGCGATCGCAAGGGCCTGGCCACCCGCGTCGCGCGTCGCCTGCGCGACCGTCTGGGAGAAGTCGCCGATCGCCAGCACGAGATCGGCGCTGTGGGCCGCATCTCTGCCCATCGCTCGGTGCATCTCCACCTCTGCGTCCCCCAATTCCCGCATATCGCCCAGAACCGCGATCCTCCGCCCCGACGCAGGAAGGTCCCGCAGCAGTGCGAGCGCCACCCCCAGAGACTGCGGAGACGCGTTGTACGTGTCGTCGATCACCGTGAGCCCTGCAAACGCGTACGTGCGGAGCCGCCCCTTCGCCGGGCGCGCATTGGCGAGCGCAGCCACCGCATCCGCGAACGACACGCCGGCAGCGATCGCTCCCCCAATGGCGAGCGCGGCATCGAGCACGGCTCCCTCACCCACGAATGTCACTTCCCCACCGCACTCCAGACCGCCATAGCGGAGCAAGAGGCGGCTGCCGGAAGTCCCAAGGCTTTCATGGCGGACGATGCGCAGGTCCGCATCGGCGCCGCGCCCGACGAGCAGTATGTTCGGGGGCGCCGATAGACGCAGTTGAGACATGTAGGGATCGTCCGCGTTTAGCACGGCGGTACCGCCCACAGGCAACTCCGAGAGCAGTTCCGACTTCGCACGTGCAATCGCATCGACACTGCCGAGCTCCGAAAGGTGCGAGTCGCCGATCAAGGTGATGACTCCGATCTTCGGCTTGAGAATCCTTGCCAGACGGCGGATCTCTCCCTGACCGCGCATGCCCAGTTCGAAAACGGCCGCATGGTGCGTCTTGCGTAGGGAGAAGAGCGCAAGCGGCATCCCGATGTCGGAATTGTAGTTCCCCGGGTTGCGAAAGACGTCGCCCAGTGGTCCGAGGCAGGCGGCCCAGATCTCCTTCGTCGTCGTCTTGCCGACGGATCCCGTGACCGCACAGACGAGGCCTGTATACTCCTCGGCCATCGTTCGCGCAGCGGACAGCAGCGCACGCCGCACGTCCGCGACCTCAACCACCGCCGGGCCAGGTGGGGGCTCCACTGCGCGGTTGACGAGCGCCCCCTGCGCGCCCGCCGCCAGCGCCTGTCCGACGAAGAGGTGGCCGTCGGTGCGCTCGCCCTCGATCGCGACGAACAGGTCACCCGGCTGCACCTCGCGCGAATCCGCCACGGCCCGCGGGATCTCCCACGCGGGGCTCCCCTGCACGAGCCGCCCGCGTGCCGCTTGCGCCAGTTGAAGGGCGTTCACCGAATCTCCTCCAGCGCTCGGGCTGCCTCCTCGCGGTCGTCGAAATGCAGGACTTGGTCCCCAACCAGTTGGTAGTCCTCATGCCCCTTGCCGGCGATGACCAGGATGTCCCCCGGTCGCGCCTCGGCGACAGCAGCGCGGATCGCCTCGGTGCGGTCGATGATGCGAAGGTAGTCCATGCGGCCCTGGCTTTCGAGGCCGTGAGCGATCGCGTCGATAATGCGCTCGGGATCTTCGGAACGTGGGTTGTCGCTCGTGAGGAAGACCCGATCAGCGAGCTCTCCCGCGAGCGCTCCCATCAGGGGTCGCTTGCCACGGTCTCTGTCACCGCCGCACCCGAATACGATCAAAACCCGCCCATGCGTAATCTCTCGAGCAGCGCGCAGCAGCTTTTCGATGCCGTCCGGCGTATGGGCGTAGTCGACGACCACCTCAAACGGCTGTCCGCGGTCGATTCGCTGGAAGCGTCCCGGTGGCGGCTCCGCACTTGCCAGCGCCTCCGCTACAGCCTCGGCGGAGATGCCCGCCGCGTGCGCGACTGCCGCAGCCGCGATCGCGTTCTGAACATTGAAGATTCCCGCGATCGGCAGGGAGACCTGGGTCTCCGATCCGGGCAAGGCAAGGACGAAGCGGCTGCCCCGAGGGCCAAGCTCGAGATCCTTCACGTACACGTCGGACGGACCCTGCACCGAGAAGCGCAGGATGCGCGCGCGCGTATGCCTCACGAAACGCTCTGCCGCCGCGTCATCAGCGTTCACCACCCCGAACGCTGCGGGGTCCAGCGCATCGAACAGCAACAATTTCGCCTCCAGATAACGTTCGAGCGTACCGTGGTAATCCAGGTGGTCCTGGGTCAGGTTCGTGAACACAGCGCCTGCAAAGCGCACCCCGATGACCCGTCCGAGGTCTAGGGCGTGGGAAGAGACCTCCATCGTGACATCCTGGGTCCCGACCTGCAGCATCTCACCGAACCAGCGCTGCAAATCAGTCGCTTCCGGAGTCGTGCGCTTCGAGTGGTGGGTGACGCCCCCGACGGTCCGCTCCACCGTACCGACAAGGTCTACCTTGCGGCCTCCGAGGCGCAGGATGTGACGCAAAAGGTAGGTTGTGGTAGTCTTGCCGTTCGTGCCCGTCACACCAAAGACCCGGAGCCGTTGCGTCGGGTCCCCGTGGATGCGCGCCGAAAAGGGTCCCAGCACCTGCCGAGTATCCTCGACCAGGAGACCTGGCACACCCGGCGGGACAGCGGAGGGATCGCTGACACAGACTGCGGCCGCACCCCTGCGCAAGGCATCCGCGATGAATGAGTGCCCGTCATGCACTCGGCCGACGACGGCACAGTACAGATCGCCAGGCCGGCAATCCCGGGAATCGTGCTGCACGTCCCGGACCTCAACGTCCGGCCCGACCATTCGACCGATGCCCTGGGACAATTGCGTGAGGAGCAAGGTGCACCTCCAAGCCGGCTCGACTGGCTTCGTTTTCCAGTATGGGAATCTCGTCTACGTGTTATGCGCCGCAGGCGGCTCTTTGGCCACCACTGCCACCGCTGCGCCCCGCGGCAGAGTGGCTCCGGCTTGCGGTTCCTGCTGTACGATGACTCCGTCGCCAGTCACATGCAGTATCAGGCCGAGCCGTCCGAGGATCAAGCCAGCCTGCGATACAGTGAGGCCTGTCAATTGGGGGACAGTCACGTTGCCGCCGGCGCCAAGGTACACGAGCACGCGGGCTCCCGGGGTCACCGCAGCACCAGCGGGCGGGAATTGGGATGTCACGCGCACACCCTGACCGAGAAGAGTGGCCCGCATGCCCGCAGACGTCAAGGCCTGCTGGGCCTGCGTCGCCGTCTGACCCAAGAGATCGGGGATGGGCGTTGGCGGTGTGACGTCAGGGGCTATCTTCAGTGCGGCCAGCACCTGCGCCATCGCGCGGCCCACCACAGGAGCGGCGATCTGGCCGCCATAGTAAGGGCCTACCGGTTCGAAGATCTCCACGAGCATCGCAACTTGCGGCGAAGACGCGGGGCCGAATCCGACGAAGGACGAGATGTACTTCCCTTCCACGTAGCGCCCATTGATCACCGCTTGCGCCGTCCCGGTCTTCCCCGCCAACTTGTAGCCCGGAATCTGGGCCGGTCTTCCGCTGCCGCGCGTCACGACGCCCTCAAGCAGATTCACCGCAACCTGAGCGGCCGCCTGCGGCACGATGCGCGTGCCGGAATCAGACCACTGCTGTACTACTTTCCCGGCAGGCGAGATGATTTCCTTCATTACGTGGGGTGTATGCCAGATTCCTCCATCCGCGATCGCGCTGATCGCGGAGATCAGCTCGATCGGCGATAGGGCCAGTGTCTGGCCGAATGCCATGGTTGCCAGGTCGATCGGCTTCACCAGTCGCTGCGGTGGTACGATGGCACGGGCTTCGCCGGGCAGGTCGACGTGCGTGAGGCCGATCACATGGAAGGCCTTGAGGTAATCGTAGAACCGCTGCACCCCGAGCCTCAGTCCGACCTCGACGAACCCGACGTTGCACGACTTGGCAACCACGTCTCCGAAGTCGATCGCGCCGTGTCCGCCCGCCTTCCAGCAGTGCACAGGGATGCCATCGACCCGGACGAACCCTGGGTCGAAGAAGGGGCTTTGGGGCGTCACGACGCCTGCAGCGAGGGCGGACGCAGTCGTGATCGCCTTGAACGTCGACCCGGGCGGCAATACATCGCTGACGACCGTGTTCCGGCGCTGGGCAGTGCTGTACTGCCCAAAGGACGCCGGGTTGTAGGAGGGGTCAATCGCCAAGCCCAAGATGGCGGATGTCCTCGTGTCCATCACGATGACCTGAACGGCCTTCGCCCCAGTGTCCGCGCGCGCCGTCGCGGCAGCTTCCTCCGCGATGCGCTGCACATCCGCGCGCAGGGTCAGCACCAAGGAGTTGCCAGGGACAGGTGCCTTGTAGGTCACGCGCGGCTCGGGAAGCGGGCCATTGCGGGCGTCCATCTCGATTCCGATCGATCCGCTCGTGCCGCGAAGGGCACTGTCGTACGTGCGTTCGAGCCCCTCAAGTCCCTGGTTGTCGATGCCGGTGAAACCGAGCGTCGCCCCCGCCAAGGCACCATAGGGAAAGACCTGTGCAGTCTGCGGCGCGAGGCCGATGCCGACGATGCCTAGTGAGCGAACCTCGCTGACCTGCTGATCTGTCATCCTGCGCTGCAGCCAGACGATCGCCACCCGACGGCTCAGGAGCCCTTGAAGCCGATCCGCCGGTATCCCGAGCACCGAAGAGAGGGCCTGCGCGGCGAGGTCGGGTGACTTGACCTGCGCAGGCACAGCGTACAGTGCGTAGGTTGTCTTCGAGGCTGCAAGCACAGCGCCATCGGCAGTGATCACCTGTCCGCGAGGGGCGCCGACAGGAACCTGACGGATGCGCACGGACCTTCCAGCGTGCGCGAGTTCCGGTCCCCGCACGAGCATGACGTAGCCCGTGCGCACCAAAAGCGCGGCGCAGACGAGCAATACCAAAAGGAGCGCCGCGAAGATGCGGCGCCGCTGCTTGCTGGTCGGTGGCACAGGCATCCTCCCCATTTGGAGGCGCTACATCCGGGCCACCTCATCCGCGATGGCCTGGATCACGGCGCCGATTGCCTTCAAGAATCCGCTGCGCTTCGCGTAATGCACAGGCGTCGCCGTCTTCACTGCTGCGGAAGGAACCGACACCGCCAATACCGTCGAAGCAGAACCCAGCTTCAGCTTCGGCGCTTCCGCTACGAGGCGCTGCGTCGAGGTCAGCATGGCGACCCGGCCTTTCAAATTGGCTTCCTTGGCCTGGGCCACGGTCAGTTGTCCGCGCAGCGAATCCAACTGGTAGCCGGCCTGCGCAGCGACGGCGAACCGTGAGACCGCGAAGATCGCGATTCCCACCGTCACCATGAGACGCGTGACAAAGCGTCCCATACCGGGCCGGGTTCTTGGAGCGACCTTCCTGATTGGCGCTTGCGCTTCTTCTTTTAGGCGTCTTTCCGGGATCATCGCTATGCCTCCTGGTCTTTGGGAAGAACGACTGCGACCCGAAGCTTGGCACTACGCGCCCTCGGATTGCGCTCGCGTTCGGCTTGCGTCGCCTGCATGGGCTTTTTGGTCGTCTGCTCGTAGGGCGGGAGTTGGAATCGCCGCTTGACGATCCGGTCTTCGAGGGAGTGGAAGCTGATCACCGCGACGCGCCCGCCGGGCTTCACCATATCCGCAACTTCGTCCAGGGCGGTCGCCAGCGCACCCAATTCGTCATTGACCGCGATGCGCAGCGCCTGGAAGGTCCGGCGCGCGGGATGCCCCATGTGCGGCGAGGCTGGCACGGCGCTCGCTACGATCGCGCGCAGATCCTTCGTCGTTCGGATCGGCCGGTGCTCGACGATCCTCTGCGCAACGCGTCGTGCATGGCGTTCCTCTCCGTAGTCCCGGATGATGCGCTCAAGCTCCGAGACGTCCCACTCGTTGACGACAGTCTCCGCGGACACGGCTTGCGTCGGGTCCATCCGCATGTCGAGCGGGCCATCAGCGCGAAAGGAGAAGCCGCGTTCGGGCCGGTCGATCTGCGCCGACGAGACGCCGAGATCGAAAACGATCGCGTCTGCAGGCGTGAACCCTTCCTCGCCCGCAATGCGCGCGACCTCGCGAAAGTTTCCGTGCCGGAGCACGACCGCTTCTGGCAAGCGCTGACGAGCGGAGGCCAGTGCGTCAGGGTCCTGGTCGATACCGAGAAGCCGACCCGCTGGACTGATGGCTGCATACAGCGCAATCGCATGCCCACCGAAGCCGACCGTGCAGTCGATGACCGTGCTGCCCTGCTGCAGAGCAAGCTCCTGAAGGACCTCGGACAGCAGCACTGGCTGGTGAATCGGTCTCATTTGAGGAGTCCCAGCCTTCCCAGGTTTTCCGCAAGTTCCTCTGGCGACGCCTGCGCCTCTCCGGCGTAGTGCTCCCAGCCTTCCTGCGGCCAGATTTCAACCCGTGTCGCGACGCCGACAATTACCGCATCCTTCGAAAGGTTTGCGTATTCGCGCAGCACCTGCGGCACCAGGATTCTGCCCTGCTTGTCCGGCTCGCACTCGCTCGCACCGGAGAAGAAGAATCGCGCGAAGGCCCGCGCTTCACCGCTGGTCAGCGGCAGCTGGCCGAGCTTCTCCTCGACGCCTTCCCACTCGCGGCCGGAATAAAGGAAGAGACAGCGGTCGAGCCCTTTCGTGATGACGAATCGGGATCCGAGTTGCTCGCGCATGCGCGCGGGGATGAACAGCCGACCCTTGTCGTCCAAGCTGTGGCGGAACTCCCCCATGAACATGCGCGTCGCCCCCCTCTCCACCACGTCTCCCCACTTTCCCCCACTTGGTTCTCCTTCTTGCAGAGTTCTCCTGCTCTTTCCTCCACGAAAAAGCAAAAAAGTCCGGACGCACCATGAGGTGCGCCCGGTCCGAGCTATCTGATGTTAGACGGCGATCGGCTCGTGATGATCGGTCACTGCTAGGAGGTGGAGTGGGTGACCACAGGTAGGGCACCGAATCTCCTGAATCGGCTGTACCACCCGCTGACTTTGGGTCAGGCCCTGTGCACCGCAGCCGGCGCAGAGGAACTCGATGAGACGATGCTGCTCATCCATGTGCCTGCCTCCCTCAAAGACCCTAGTCGGTCCTCTAGCCGTCGTTTCGGCGGTATCGTTCCCATCCCTTCAAGTGCGTAACAACAATTGCATGTTGTCCCAGCGTCTTGTTCGGAAGTAAATACCATCCCACAGCCGAGTCGCCTTGACGCCCGCAAGAGACCGCGTTATCATGATTCCTGCGCTTGGGGGCGTAGCTCAGCTGGGAGAGCAATTGGTTCGCAATCAATAGGTCCGGGGTTCGAATCCCCGCGCCTCCACCAAGTTTAAATGGCTTTGCAATGCGGGTTTCGGGGGTCCGGCCTCACACCTCGTGGGGCCGGATTTATGCGTTTGCTAACGGATTTGCTAACGCTTTTCGGGAGCAGCCGATCGCGTTATGTTGACGGCACAGCAGGCTCGTTTTCGATGCGCCCAGATGTTCCCATGTAAAGGCCCTGCCAGGGTGCCGCCGTTCCGCGACACTGGATCCCGCTTTGATCTCGTACTACCCTCACCTAGTAGGGAGCGCCGGTCCTGGCCGAGCAGGGCATCCAGCAGTAAAATGGTGGGAACACGTAATAGAGGTGCTGACATGTGCAAGTGCCACTTTTGGCGCTGAGATCGGACATTCCCGGAAATCTGGGCGAGTGTCTTGTACGCACCACGATCACGAGATTTGTGGATCCGAGTTATGACGAGGAACGAGTGGCCGAACTCTTTACCTACCGGGACACAGGCACGGACCTCGGTGATGTAGTCCTTGGGACCATGAAGTGTACGTATTTCGATTTCGCCAAAGCCATTGAGGAGGGCGTCCCGCTATTTGACCTGCTCGATGGCCACGCAGACGTCACCGGAGAGATGCATGACGCACTTTTCTTCCGCAAAGGGACAGTCGAACCCCGAGCGTTTTGGCGAGAAGCGTTCGATCTTGCGATGGGGATGCTGTACGTGGACCGACTCTGGGTGGAACCGGCCGTACGATCCGCAGGTATCGCGACGACACTCATGCGCGTTGGCCTACCTATGCTTTCCTCCGGCGCGATCGCGACCCTGGCTGCAGTGCCGATAGACGGAACTGGAGGCACGGTGGAGCATAACGTGCCGGAACTGACACGGAAACTTCGCCGCTTGTATCGACGTTTCGGGTTTCGCCAGATTCCGAACGCGCCAGCGGGATACCTGTGGTTTGACCCGAATCGGGATTTCTGGAAGGGCCTAAACCAGCTTACAGGCAGTCTCCCAATCCTTGAAGGGCCGATAAGACAAGGCGAAGACTCGTCCCCTAACAATGCCTGATAATTTATCTTATCGCGCATCTTCGCGAGTGGACATAACTGGGGAATCGGGCAAGAGGCGGACTCCTTCCTTCGGACGAAACCAATCATGAGTCCGGTCAGTGGAGAAGGTGATGCAGTGAGCACGTTTTCTGATCGTTATCCGCATCAAGAGCCAGAGGTGCCGGTGTCTATCCGCGATGATGCACCTCAGTCCCTTCGTGACTTCCTACCAGCGTTGGCCTATCAGTGTGGACTTAGTTGGTCTGCGCAGCGTGGGATAGTTTGCGATGTCCTCCTGACCATGCCTGACGAAAACAATTGGTCCGAGTGGCCGAACATTGCGTACGAGGTAGAAGAACTGTTAGCAGACTGCCCTTGGTGGCATGTCTATGACAGGTATTTCGCATGTCTCGATCGAGATTAGAGCGAATTTAGCAGACCGCTGACCCAGCTGGGTCCGAGCACCAGTTAAGGGAACTACTGAGCAAGGATATTCCAAATGGCATGGCGAAGAGCCATG
>JAJYSJ010000005.1 GCA_021793645.1 Bacillota bacterium | reverse complement strand
TCTAGCGCCCCATTCCACGACTTCCTTATTCTGCTGCCTCCCCTAGGGGAGGCCCCCTCGCCGGCCCCCGTAGGACTGGTATGGTTTTCGATGAACACACTGGTATGGTTCTCGGTGAGCGTCCGCAAGAAGGAGCCACACGAAAACGGTGGCACCAGCCGACGCGTGCAGCAGGACGACACCTGCAATGAGCATCAGCACCATGCGAAGAACGTCCATGATTATCATGAGTGTCGGTCTGGAAAATCTGTCAACCACTATACCCTGGAAGGGCAATAATAGGATCTGAGGGATAGAGATGATGCCAAGGATTTGTCCTACTTCCTGAGGGCTTGTCCCCGTTGCACTATAGAGTAGCAACGGGAGGCTAAGGGAGAAGACATTATCCCCGAAGCGGGAAAGCACTTGGCCACTCCAGAGAGCGCCAAAGCCTTCTATCCGTCGAAGTTGCATGATCCGGCTCGAGAACAGACGCTTCATGCCAGCAGTGTTGGATGCGGAATCGTTTCTTCCACCGAACGGCTCAGCATATGTAGCAGGCCGAACGTTCCATACCCTAGATACGGCGGAAGGGCATCGCCAGCCGGGGTACGCCAAACGGGCCCGCCGTCGTCGCAAGCTCGACTCAACAGGAGTTGAGTTAGTGCTTCATAATGTCCGTCAACTGGCATCCCACAAGAACGTGCTTCGGCAATGAATTCTCCTATGCTCGCAATTCCATGGCAAAGCCCGTAGTCTGGTGTCGTCGCCGCAGCCCTAAGCACTGGCAAAAGGGCTGGCGCCTTACCGTACCGAAGGAAGAACAGCCCCACTCCTGAAGTGCCGTGACACCAAAACGGCCTCGGCGAGACATCCTGCCAGTTTGTTCCCCACACTGCTCCATCTCCAAATTGAACGGCGACGTCGCTTAGGATGTCGGTAGCCTGGCTCACAAAGCTCCCGTAGTCCTTTATGCCTGTGGTCAGTGACAACTCATGAATAAAATAAGCCTCGCCTGCCAAACCGTGCGCAAAGCCGAAGTTCGCCACCCCGCTTCTCTCGAGCACGCCCTCCGTAACGTGAGCGGACAATATCTGCTCTGCCTGCACTTGGGCAGCGATGAGCAGACTTCGTTCCTGCGTGAGCCGATACCCGCGCAAGAGCACAAGACCTCTACCTGCCGCTCCGTGGCTGACGTCTGTACTGCTTGTCCGCCGCGCTTCCTTGACTTCCATAAGTGCGTTCTCTATTCCGAGGTCTATCCCCGAAACCTCATATAGTCTTGCCAATGCCCAAGCTAGGCCGCCGTAGCCGAAGACCAGCCCAGGGTTGGCTTTGGGCCGAAGTTGGGAATAACGCAACGCCAAATCCGCATACGCTCGAGCGCGGGCAAGATGAACCTCGTCCCTTAGTGCAATGTATAGGTCGGCCTCGACCAGTGCGGCCCCGCTTGCCCCGTAAAACAGGGATGTCATCGCATCGTGAGGCGTCCCGAAAAACGGACTGGGCCATGGCCACCGATGCGAATACTGACTAAACATCTGCTGGCTAAGACGCTCCATGACGCCAACCATGTTCAATGTCCAGTCTCCCCTCTTGCGATCATCCTATTCACGATGTCTATCACAGCGGACTTGTGTTTGTGACTTACAGCCGTCAGTAGGGAAACCATTCTTTCGGAAGCAGTTTGCAGTCCATTGCGAACATACAGCGGACTACCCGAGGCTACGTAAAAGACGACAGAGGCTGCCGCCTTCCAGTCCCCATCGAACGGGCTCCTGCTACGTTCTACTGGGTCGGAGAAGCCGGGCGTGTACCCATATCGGCGTTCAGCTTCGTTTGCCGAACTTGCAAGCTCGAAGTCCACAATGTGGATGGCCGTACTTTCCACAAGGATATTTCCCGGCGACAAATCGTTGATAACTATACCTGCACTGTGTATCTGCGACACGGACTGCGCCAAGTCTTCAGCGAAGTTCTCAACAACGTCAAGATCCACATGTTGGCCAGCCAACACGTGTCGCTCCACAAAGACTCGGAGCGATTCAGCAGGTATGAACTCCGTGATCATGTAACAAGCATCCTTATCGTCGAGCATGTCAATATAGCGGGGGGTTGTTTGCAATCCTGCCAGTTTTCTTAGGACCAAAGCTTCGTTTGCGAGAGCGTCCGTGCGGAAACAGCCTTGCGCGTCGGTCGCGAACTTGACGGCCCTCTTTATGAGAACGGGATCGCCCCCGCTCACTGGTCTGGCCACAAGCACAAGGCTACGCGGCGAGGTGTGGACTTGGGCAATCTCAAACTTTCCGTCTAGAGCCGACGGATCAGAACACGGCGCTTGGCGAAATGGGGAACTCGCCCAAGACGGGGGAGCATAGACTGGCCCTCTGCGATCTTCCACTTTGTTACCTGCGGGATCCAGCATGTAGAACCATGGCTTGCCCTCGCTGGACCATTGGACATTGAGTGCGAAAGCGCCGTAACGAAAGTGCACTGCGCTCCCGCGTCTAACGCGGCAGTCGCTTGGGATGCGTGGACTCTCAACGGCGCTAAGGGCGGAGTCCAATTTGGCTGCGAGGTCAACCGCCCTTTTGTCCGTCGAGGGATACACGGTAATGGCTTTGCCAGCCTGTGTAAGAGAAGAAGACATGCTCACCAGGTTAGATCTGCTCTTAACGAGTTTGAACGGTTCATGCTCCTCGAGCAGCACCGGGATCGCCTTAGACAAAACCTCTTCGAGATTCCGAGTGTTAGCACTGACATGTAGCTTCCATCCCTGTTGCCTAGTCGGCGGCTCCCAAAATACGTGAACCCAATCCTTGTCCACTTGAACGGACGGACCACTGTCAAGTATCGTTCGGAGCAGATCCATAGGGCTTCCTCCGTGCGTGATGGAGCTGGTGGTCCGGATTGCGCTCCGAACCACCAGCTTTCCGGCACTTACGAGATGGTCAACGCGTTTACCGTGGACAGGTAGCAACACGGCATCTCGTGCGCTTCCGGCTCGGGCCCAACGGCAACCAACGCGTCGTTGAGAGAGGTCGCAATCCTCTCAAGGGCGACGAAGTCGTTAGTCATATGCAAAACCTCCTTTCTTCGTTTCCCCACGTGGGCAATATGGGTTTCGACGCCGTTCGTGGGATTTCCTACCTCCAATGGAACGGCTTTTCGGCTTGCTCTCTGCGGTTGCTCAGAAACAACATCAGATACCCGATTTTCTGCGCGAGGGAACTGGAGCAGTTCCTGCCGGCCGTGATCGAGGCCGACGAGTTGGGGCCGACATTCCGGGAAACTCGATGGCGAGTGCCTGCACCTCTGGCTCGACGCCTTCTGCAGCCCGAGTTGGCAGCGCTGAAGGATGCATTGTTATCGGCATGTGCAACATCCTCGGTCTGGCCACCGCCGAGATCCGCACGATCTTCGTGCAGCCGAAGGAAAAGCACGCCCAGTTTCAGTTCACCCTGGTGGCGGCACCCAGTTCCCCAAGGCGGACGCTTCATGCCACGATCTGCCCCCAGAGGCACTGGCGCCAGATCGATGGCTCTTGTAGATTGCGCGATGATACAAGCTCAACTGTAGCGCACTCTCGGGTCGGCTACACTGTACAAGACGTCTGCCAGCAGATTTCCGCCGACTGTTATCATACTGATGATTAAGATGAGATCTACTGCTTCGTTGTAGTTGAAGGAAAAGAGTGATCCCACCAGGAATGACCCCAAACCGTTCATGTGAAATATCATTTCGAGGACAACGATGTTGTTGAACAAGGTCGGAAGCGACATTCCTGCAACAGTGATGATTGGTAGCAGAGCGTTCCGCAACACGTAACGAAACAACACTACGAGCTCGGAGTATCCTTGTGCTCGTGCGGTTCGAACGTAGTCTGCTCTAAGCGCCTCTTCCACCCCCGCGCGGAAGAGGCCCGACCAAGATGCAACGGTCGGGACCACAAGTGCGATCGTGGGAAGCACCATGTAGAAGAGCCAGTGCAAGGGCCCTTCGGCCGCGGGTGCAGCATAAGGACCGTTCCCCGGCAGCCAGAGAAGCTGCATGGCGAAAACGTAGATCAAAACTAGACCAATCCAGAACGAGGGTAGGGTCGAGGCGAAGTACACTGCGCCAGACGAGAAGCGGTCGAACTTGGTGGCAGGGAACCGTGCTTGCAACGTTGCCAGAAAAACTGCAACCAACAGTGAGAACCCGCCACCAAACGCCAAGTATTCGAGCGTCGGGACTGCTGCGGCAGACAGATTATGGCCAAGTCCCCCGCCTTGAATCAGCATGTTCAGCCATCGAACGTACTGCACGGGCAATGGAAGGTCCAGCCCGAGCTGACGGTCGAGGGCTGCCGCTCTCGCAAGCGTTGCATGCCGCCCCAGCAAGATCCAACCGATATCGCCCGGCGTGGAGTGCAAGAGAACAAACGTAATGACGGTTACGAGAAAGAACGTAAGAATCGCTCGCACCGCGCGTGCTAGTATGTACTTGCCCATAACTTCTCACCGCCCCCCACTAGGGAACAGTGCCCGCTTCGCGGAGTTCCCCATCAAGTGGACCGAGACGATCAGGAGGGAGAAGAGCAACCCAGGAGGAACGACTAGCCACCACTGCCCGGTCGTCACATTGTGGAAGTCAGATGCCATCATGCTTGCCCAGTCAAAGGGTCCTACCCCAAGACCTATAAATGTAGCGATGGCAATCATCATAACCGCGTTAGCAAACTGAGCAACTCCGACGGTCAGGAGCACGCCCACGGTATTCGGCACTATATGGCGCAGGGCAATCCGCAGTGATGAATTCCCAACCGCTCTCGCTGCCTCGACGAACTCTAAGCGCTTGATGAGCATCACCTGGGCGCGAACAATTCGGGCTACTGCTGGCCACGATGTGATGGCAACCGCAGCTACGAGGACCGTGGGAGTCGAACCACGTGCGACCTCAAGGAACAGGATGAGAACGATTTGCGGAATACTAAGGATCCCGTCCGCGAGCCACATGAGTACGCTGTCCCACGCGCCACCCAACAACCCTGCCGAGATGCCGATTGTCGCGCCAAGGATCATAACAACGGCCATCGCTACGACTCCAGCGACAACCGGAAGCTCCCCCCCCAACATCAGCCGCGCCAACTCGTTTTGACCGAGTGCATTGGTCCCCAACGGGAAACGTAGGCTGGGGGAGAGAAACTGGTGCGAAACATTGATGGTCGTTGCATCGTAAGAGTATACGTGTGGTCCTACGAAGGAAAACAACAGTAAGGCAACAAACAAAAGGACTCCCCACAAAAAGCCACGGCTTTTGAGAACCCTTCGACCCGGAGAAGCCCAACCGGTATAAGGTGAGGTCTCGGTCACTGCTGACCCTCCATGCGGCCTAGGCGCTCCAACGTGGAATTCCTTTCCGCATCCATGCTTGATTCCCTTCTTTAGAAGCTACACCCAGACCGGAGTGACCCGCGAGGGGCGAGCGCTACCTGGTAGACACGGCGTTTACCGGCAGTAGTCGCCACCGTCTCTTGCCAAGGTCCTGCATGATGTCGCGGTAGTCGCCTTCGGGTGGACGGCGCACTTCCCACTGCTAAGAGCCAAGTGCAACGCCATCTCCAGCGCGAGCAGACAAACCATCGAGTGCCCGTGGATCCGCCGGTCCGTGAAGTGGCGGATCGGCTGCCGTTCTAGGCCCTTCTGGTAGTGCCAGCGGTACGCCCACGCAATGTCGTCGTGGCCGAGTTCGCGTTGGAGCGCAGCACATGGTATTCGGGAGAACTGCCCACCAGGGAACAAGAGCAGCGGGTTGCCATGCAGCCACTGATCTCAACGAGCGAGGTAATTCCCAGCGCCAGCATGGCAGCCCAAATCCTCCCAGAGTGAAACAATAATTTCCAAAGGTGATTCTGTATTCAAAACGGTGAATCCAGAATCGGAGACGTCAAAAAGAGGGGTCGAAAGCGCTGCCGGCTACTCCACGGTTACGCTCTTCGCGAGGTTTCGAGGTTGGTCAATCGTGCAGCCACGCGTCTCCGCGACGGCGACCGCAAGAAGCTGCAGTGGGAGTGTGCCGATCAGGTATGCTGCCGTTGCGTCGTGGATCGGCAGGGCGATGTGCATGGTGGCGTTGAGGTCGGCGCCGATCGAGACACCGTAGGCGCCCCGGGCCGTTGCCTCAGCAAGCGAATTGCGCAGCTTCACCGCGTGTCGAGAGTCGGTCGCGCAGACGATTACCGGGACAGTGGCATCAACGAGGGCCAAGGGACCGTGCTTCAGTTCTCCGGCTGCGAACGCCTCGCTCCAGACGTACGAGAGCTCCTTCAATTTAAGGGAGCCTTCGCGCGCAAGGCTGAGGTCCTGGCCGCGGCCAAGGAAAATCACACCGGGCGCCTGCGCGCAGCGTTCCACGAGATCGTTGGGCAGGCGGAACTCCTCCAGAAAGTCTTCCGCGATCGTCGGCGCGGCGCGCAGTGCGGAGAGGCTTTCGATGTTAGGGCCGCGGCCGTGCGCTGCGGCAAGGGCCGATGCTAGCAGGTCGAGCGCCACCGCCTGGGTCGTGAAGGCCTTCGTCGATGCGACCGAGATCTCGGCTCCGGCGCGCAGGTCGAAGACATAGTCGCTCTCGCGGGCAATCGTCGAACCGGGTGCGTTGACAAGGCCCACCACCGTGGCACCCAGAGCACGTGCGTGCCGAAGCGCCGCGAGTGTGTCGATGGTCTCCCCGGACTGGCTCACCGCAACCACCAGCGTGCTGGGTTCAAGGAAAGTGCGTGTGTCACGGAATTCGCTTGAGAGATGGGCCTCCGCAGGAAGCTGTGCAAATTGCTGCAATCGTTCCACAGCCATCTGGCTCGCGTGCAGCGAGGAGCCCATCGCAAGGAAGAGCACGCGTTGCACTGCAGAGAGGGTCTCATGCGTCAGGCCCGTATCGGAAAGGTCGACGGATCCGGCTTCGTCGAGTCGGCCTTGCATCACCGAGCGCCAGGCCGCCGGCTGTTCGAACAGCTCCTTGCGGAAAAAGAGTTTGTGCCTGCCTGCATCCGGCAGATCGCCAGAAACAGAGACTTCGTGGAAGGCCTTTTGCACCGGTGCTAGGTCATGCAGCCGGAAGATGTCGGCGTGTCCAGGCCGGAGGTCGGCCATCTCGCCGTCGTCTAGGTAGATGCAGCGTTTTAGCCATGGCGCCAGCGCGATGGCGCCGGACGCGACAAACACCTCGTTCTCGGTGAAGCCGATCGCGATTGGGCTCGTTCGGCGCACAGCGCAGAGTCTGTTGGGGTCTGCGAGATCGAATGCAAGCAGTGCGTACGCACCTTCGCAGCGGTTGGCCACGGCCTGCAGGCGGTGCAGTAGGTCTCCTGGAGCCTCCTCGAGGAGGTGCGCGACGAGTTCCGAATCCGTCTCGGAGCGCAGCCTGTGTCCGCGACTCTCGAGTTCTATCCGCAGCGCGGCCGCGTTCTCGATGATGCCGTTGTGGACGACTGCGATGCGCTCATGACAGTCGAGGTGCGGATGCGCGTTCTCGTCGCTGACTCCGCCGTGGGTCGCCCAGCGCGTATGTCCGATGCCCATTCCCGCAGGCGGCGGCGGATTCTGTTCAAGTTCCTCCCAAAGCACGCGCAAGGGGCCTGCCCGCTTGACCAGATGGATGCCTTGCGCCATGCCGAGGGCGATGCCGGCAGAGTCATAGCCGCGGTACTCCAGCCGACGCAGTCCTCCGATCAGAACCTCGACCGCGGGACGCGGACCAACGTAACCCATGATCCCGCACACAAAGAACACACCCCTTCCACGGGCATGGACCGCCTCGCAGGGGAAGACGGCCATAAACGTAGAGGGATGCGAGTAAGGCATCCTTCTGCCTGCCGACCCTTTTCCCCCGAGGGATCGCTCCCTGGCTTTGTGAGGTCTTTGACGGTTCAGGCAAACCGGGGGTCACCCGCCGACGATCCGAGATCCCCCACCTCGTCCACTCGCGTGCGCGAGTGCTGGCGCTTCTGGTTGCCGCTTCCCTATGCTGTTGAAGGCCCGTGCCCGATGCCGAAAGTGTCGCAAACGCGGGGCGGAGCGTCAAGACTTGAACTGCGCCGTGGGGCAGGGTGTGCTATACTCCGCTCGAAGGTTCCGGGCGCGATTGCGTTCGGCAGGAAAGGACGGTATCTCCATGGACCTGTTGACGCCCGTCCACCTGGTCATCATCCTTGCAATCGCGCTCCTGCTCTTCGGGCCGAAGCGCCTGCCAGAGATCGGCCAGGGACTTGGAAAGACGATCCGCGAATTCCGCAATGCGATGAAGGAAGGCGCCGACGAGAAGTCGGAGACGTCAACTCCGTCACACGAGGAGCAGGTGCACTAACCGCTGAGGTCGCTGCAGTATGACGACCGTACATCTGCGCGAACTGCTGACTCTCTATGGCTACCCTTTGCTCTTTTTTGCAAGCGCGATCGAAGGCACCGGTTTGCCGGGCCCGATCGAGCTATTTTTTCTTGCTGCCGGTTTCCTGATCGCCCGCGGAGACATGACGCTGTTTTGGGTCTGGGCATCGGCCACGGCTGGCAATGTACTGGGCAACCTTGGCGGCTATCTCATTGGCCGCTGGGGCGGCCGGCCGCTTTTCGACCAAGTGGCTCGCCGCATGCATTTCAAGGAAGCGGGCGTTCTGCGTGCGGAATCCTGGTTTCAGAACTTTGGCGCAACGGCGCAGGCCATCTCTCGCCTCGTCGGCGTGACGCGGACACCAGCGATCTTGGGGGCTGGCATGATGCGCGCGCCGCTGGGCCCCTTTCTGATCGGTTCGCTTGTCGGCGACGGAATCTGGGCGATGTTCTGGACCCTTGCCGGCCTCGGGATCGGTCGGAATATGCCCTACGTGCGCCAGCATGAAGCACTCGCGATCACCCTGCTGGTCGTGCTGCTGGTCGGAGGCGCAGCGGTTTGGTACCTGTTCAGGCGCAGACTCACTCGCCGGTGAGCCGACTGCACTACCCGATTTCGGTAGGACGCGATGAGTAGGGACGCGCGCGGCGGAGCGATTTCACGCGTCTAACCTCCCCTGCGAAGCGCCTGCAGACATCCTTGGCACTAAGCGAGTTTACGCGTTCAAAAGGTCGGTTTACGACATTGCATTGGTACACCCAGGAATGTAAAGTTCTGCCGTGCGGAAGGCGGTGGGGCGTGTGCGGTACGCCGTGTTGGAGCAGGGGAGGGTGCGCATCCCGGATGAGCTCCTCTCCGAAGCGGGGCTCGCTCCAGGCAGTCTTGTCGTACTGCGCCTGGAGGGGGACCGCATCGTGGTTCGCCCGGTAAACCTGGGCGCTGCGTCGGAGCCGATTTCCCTCGATTCGCGCTAGAATGCGGCCTTTGCAGTGACCGGAGAGGACGGCAGCCGACCGGTGGGATTCCACTGGGCGGCTGCCGTTCGGCTTGACGCTACCGCTGGGCGCAGATACAATACATACCGCTGGTAGCACTCACAAGCGGTGAGTGCCAACAAAGTCGAGGAGGGATTCTGTGCTTAGGCCGCTTGGTGACCGCGTGGTGGTTAAGGTAGTGGAGGCGGAGGAGAAAACGGCAGGTGGCATCATCCTGCCGGACACCGCCAAGGACAAGCCGCAAGAGGGCGAGATCATCGCCGTCGGAACCGGCCGCGTCCTTGAGAACGGCACCCGCATCGCGCCCGAGGTGAATGTCGGCGACCGCGTCATCTTCTCGAAGTACGGCGGTACTGAAGTCAAGGTGGCGGAAACGGAATATCTGATCATTCGCGAAAGCGACCTACTCGCTGTCAAGTAGCAGACTTATAGAGGAGGGTTTCCGAACACATGCCGGCTAAGCAGCTCGTTTTTGACGTCGACGCCCGGAAGGCTCTGGAGCGCGGCGTGAATGCCGTCGCCAACGCTGTCAAGGTTACGCTCGGCCCCAAGGGCCGCAACGTTGTCCTTGACCGCAAGTTCGGCTCGCCGATCATCACCAAGGACGGCGTCACCGTCGCCAAGGAGATTGAGCTAGAGGACCCGTACGAGAACATGGGGGCGCAGCTCTGCAAGGAGGTCGCCTCAAAGACCAACGACGTGGCCGGTGACGGCACCACGACTGCGACGGTGCTCGCGCAGGCGATGGTTTTGGAAGGTCTGAAGAACGTGGCCGCTGGTGCCAATCCGATCTTCCTGAAGCGCGGCATCGACCACGCCGTCGAGAAGGCCGTCGAAGAGCTGAAGAAGCTTTCCACGCCGATCGAGGGGCGCGACGACATCGCTCACGTGGCATCGATCTCGGGCAATGACCATGAGATCGGTGAACTGATCGCGGAAGCGATGGAGAAGGTCGGCAAGGACGGCGTCATCACGGTCGAGGAGTCGAAGGGAACGGCAACGACGCTCGACATCGTCGAGGGCATGGAGTTCGACCGCGGCTACGCGTCGGCGTACTTCGTCACCAACCCAGACTCGATGGAGGTCGAGCTCGAGAACCCGTACATCCTCCTGCACGAGAAGAAGATCTCCTCTGTGCAGGATCTTCTCCCGCTGCTCGAGCGCGTTGCGCGCTCCGGGCGCCCGCTGCTGATCGTCGCCGAGGACGTCGAGGGTGAAGCCCTCGCGACCCTGGTCGTGAACAAGCTGCGCGGCACCTTCAACGCGGCCGCGGTCAAGGCGCCGGGCTTCGGCGACCGCCGTAAGGCCATGATGGAGGACATCGCCACCCTGACGGGCGGCACGTTCCTCTCCGAGGACCTCGGCATCAAGCTTGAGAATGTCGAGCTTTCGATGCTGGGTCAGGCGAATCGCGTCAAGATCGCCAAGGAGAAGACGACGATCGTCGAGGGCAAGGGCGAGAAGAAGAACATCGACGCCCGCGTCGGCCAGATCAAGCACCAGGTGGAAGAGACCGAGTCCGACTACGACCGTGAGAAGCTCCAGGAGCGTCTTGCCAAGCTGGCCGGCGGCGTTGCGCTGATCAAGGTCGGTGCGGCCACCGAGACCGAGCTCAAGGAGAAGAAGCACCGCATCGAGGACGCGCTGGCCGCGACCCGCGCTGCGGTGGAAGAGGGCATCGTCGCCGGCGGCGGCGCGACCCTGATCAACATCATTGGCGCGCTGGATGGCGTGGAGACCGAGGGCGACGCCAAGGTCGGCGTGAACATCGTTCGCCGCGCGCTCGAGGAGCCGCTACGGCAGATCGCCTTCAACGCCGGGCTCGAGGGTTCGGTCGTCGTGGAGCGCGTGCGCAACGGCAAGCCGGGCTTCGGCCTGAACGCGATGACCGGTGAGTACGTCGAGCTGGTGAAGTCCGGGATCGTCGACCCTGTGAAGGTCACCCGCTCCGCCCTGCAGAACGCCGCGTCAGTCGCCTCGATGGTCCTTACGACCGAGGCCCTGA
The DNA here is from genome assembly GCA_021793645.1 of Bacillota bacterium. Classification (GTDB taxonomy): domain Bacteria; phylum Bacillota; class Sulfobacillia; order JAJZYS01; family JAJYTV01; genus JAJYTV01. The sequence continues at coordinate 155,944 of JAJYSJ010000005.1, read as the reverse complement.
TCGCGGAGATTCCGGACAGGAAGAAGGCTGGCGCTGGCGCTCCCCCGTACCCGGGCGGCGGCGACATGGACTTCTAAGAGCGGCACACGCTCAAGGCCCCTGGCCCGGCGGCTCGCCGCCCGGCCAGGGGCCTTCCTCTGCGACCTTCTGCGGGGCATGAACGCCCCAATGGGTGGTGATTGGGCTATCATTGGACGCGGACATGCCGTTGCGAGGGGGAGCCTTGTTGCACGAGACGGACGGGTATCCCGTGCCGGAGGCCCTGGAGCGCTTTTGCGAGGGGCTGAGGCCGCTAGAGGCGATCGATTGCGAACTGTTGGATGCGGTCTACGCAGTGCTAGCACAGCCGGCCGTGTCGGAGCGCGACGTGCCGGACTCGCCGCGCTCCGCGGTCGACGGCTACGCGCTCAGAGCGAACGACGTGCGCGGAGCGGCCCAGGGCAGCCCTGTGCGCCTGCGCCTCGTTGGCTCAGCGCTCGCGGGACATCCCGAGGAAGGTTCCGTCGGCGCGGGCGATGCCGTCCGGATCACGACTGGGGGGGTCGTGCCGCACGGCGCGGATGCAGTGCAGTATCAAGAGGTCTGCATGGCGGGAGATGGCTGGGTTGATGTCGGCGAACCTGTTGCCGCAGGCGACAATATGCGGCCGGCGGGGGAGGACTTTCGGCGCGGTCAAGAACTCTTGTCCGCAGGGGAGCGTCTGACGCCCGAGAGGATCGGGCTGCTGACAGCGATGGGCGTGCCGCACGTACGCATCGTTCGCCGCCCTCGCGTTCGATTCGTCTCGACGGGTGACGAGATTTACTCTCTTGGGGACGAACTGCCACCTGGCGGAACATACGACTCGAATAGTCGGCAGATCACCGCCGCGCTGAGTGCCCTTGGGGCCGAGGTAGAGCGGGTCGGCCCGATCGAGGACCGCACCGAGGCGCTCATCGAGGCCTGCAGCGGGCAATGGGACATGCTCCTCACCTCAGGCGGCGTGTCGGTGGGACCGGCAGACAGGATCGAGGGCGTGGCCTCGCGCATGGGCGCGGAGGTGCGCTTTCATTGGGCGAAGATGCGTCCCGGGGCTCCCACGATGGGCCTGAACCTCGGTGGTCGTCCCTGGCTTGGGCTCTCGGGCAATCCACTTTCGGCACAGGTCGGCTTTGATCTCTTCGGTCGCGCCGCGCTCAGTGTGCTCTCCGGCGGGGCGCCGACGGTGCGCAGGGGCCGCGTTCGCCTGATGGAAGACTTCCGCCGCCGCGGACCCGATGCACCGCGCTACCTGCGCGCGCGCATCGACTGGGAAGAGGGCGAACTGCGCGCGCGCGTCCACGCCTACCAGTCTTCGGGCGGACTGCGTGCAATGGCCCAGACGAATGGTTATGTGATCCAGCCGGCGGGAGTCTCCGACCTGCCAGCGGGAAGCATGCTGGACGCGCTGCTGGTGCTGCCGCTGTGGGGCTAGGTGCGGGCGGGGAGGAGGACAACATTTCGTGAGCGACCATCCTTTGCCGCTCTCGGAGCACCTGCGAGAGCTGCGCAACCGGTTCGTCGTCTATTTGCTCTTCCTCGTACCCGTCAGCGTCTACCTGTTCACGCAGGCGCGCCGCCTTGTGGATGTTCTGCTGCTGCCGACCCACGGCCGCCTCATCCACCTGATCGTTATGAGCCCCGGCGAGGCGCTCTACACGTTCATTGAGATCGCGCTTGCGGCAGGGTTTGTCGTCACGTTGCCGGTGCTCCTCTATCAGGTCGCAGCATTTGTCTCCCCAGCGCTCAGCCCCCCGGAGCGGCGGCGTCTGATCGGCTACGTTCCGATCGTGCTGCTGCTGTTTCTCATGGGGATCGCGTTCGGCTACTTCGCCTTTCTGCCCGTAGTGCTACGCTTTCTGCTCGGCTTCGCTACGGCGCCCTTCGTGCCCCTGATCTCGCTTGGCAAATACATTGGCTTCGTCGTAAACCTCACTCTGCCGTTCGGCCTCGTTTTTGAGATGCCGGTCGCCGTCTATGCCCTCGCCCGAACAGGTGTCCTCACCCCGAGTTTTTTACGCAAGCAGCGCCGCGTCGCAATCCTTGCGATCTTCATCATTGCGGGGGCGGTCACGCCGCCGGACGCGTTCTCCATGCTGCTGATGGTTGCGCCGATGCTGGTGCTCTACGAGGTATCGATCCTGGTGGCCGACTTTGCCGTGCGGCGCCGCGGGCCTATGGTATAATACGCCCGGGAACAGATGGCCTGCTGGTGCAGCCCCTGGACTTCAAATCCAGCCGGCGGGCCTCACGGTCCGCGGTGGGTTCGATTCCCACCTGCTCCCGCCAACGCGTTCTCTACGGGCAGCTGTGCGCTGCCCGATTCTCCTTTCTCGACCGGCACACCCATTGCGAGCGTTGGGAGGCAGCAAACCCTTGCAAGAACCAGCCCGGCTTTCGGCCTGGCGCCTCTTGCGCCAGTACTTTCTGACGGGACTCTTTGCTCTGTTGCCGGTCGTGGTCACGCTCTACATCGGCTACCGCATCTTTACGCTCTTCGACGCCGTGGGCCAGGTACTCGGCGTAAACTGGCCGGGCTTCGGCTTGCTCATCACGCTGATCGTCATCACGATCTTCGGCCTGCTCGTCAGCAATATTCTAGGACAGCAGATCATCAAGCTGTACGAGTGGCTATTCCAGCGCGTTCCGGTACTGCGCAGCGTCTATGACGCGGTGAAGCAGCTCGTCGTCACGTTCTCGGACACGAAACATGGGGCATTCCAATCAGTCGTACTGGTGCCCCATGGGGGGGGCTCCGGGCGATCGTTCGGCTTCGTGGTGCGGGAGGGATCGGTCGACGGACGCGTTGCCGTCTTCGTACCGTTCTCTCCACCAACCGCTGGCTTCCTCGTTCTCTACCCGCCTGAAGAGGTCCAGTCCACGGGCATCACGGTTGAAGAAGCGATGAAGATTCTTCTGTCGGGCGGCACACTGCTGCCGAACGGCGATCCGTTGTCCAACAAGGGGAGTGCGCTGCCTTGATCACGCGTGAACAGGTGATGGATCGCCTCGCGACGGTGATGGATCCGGAACTGCACTTGCCGATCACCGAACTCGGCATGGTCGAGTCTGTGCATGTGGATGGCGGGAAGGTGCAGGTCGGCGTCAAGCTGACTGTAGCCGGCTGCCCGCTCAGCACCAGGATCGAGAGCGAAGTGACCCAGGCGGTCTCGGTACTTTCGGGTGTTACGGATGTTGGGGTCAATCTCGGCGTGATGACGCCGGAGGAGCGGGAAGCGCTTGCCGCGAGGCTGCACCCGCACCGCGAGTCAGTCGTTACCGCGAAGGACTCCAAGGTGCGCGTCGTGATCTGCGGTTCAGGCAAGGGCGGCGTCGGGAAGTCGACGATCACTGTCAACGTCGCCGCAGCACTGCAGTCAATGGGGCGCGCGGTGGGCGTACTGGACGCGGACGTGTACGGTTTTTCGGTATCGCGCATGCTGGCTGCGCGGCAGCAGCCGGTAGTGTTGGGCGACGGGGTCATCGTTCCGGTCGATGTGCACAACCTCAGGGTCATGTCGATGGGGATGCTGGTCAACGAAGACACCCCGGTGATGTGGCGAGGCCCGATGCTGCACAAGCTGCTCGACCAGTTCCTCAACGATGTCGCCTGGGGCGAGATCGAGTACCTCCTGATCGATGCTCCTCCCGGCACGGGCGACGTGGCGATCAGCCTTTCGCAGGAACTGCCGAAGGCGCGCGTACTGCTCGTAACGACCCCGCAGGAGGCGGCTGCCCGAGTCGCCGGGCGCGTCGCCCAGATGGCCGGCAAGGTTGGCCAGGAAGTGATCGGCATCATCGAGAACATGGCCTACTTCCGCTGCACCGACTGCGGCAAGGCCCACCCGATCTTCGGCAAAGGCGGGGCGCAGCGCCTCGCACACGAATTCCACGTGCCGCTTTTGGGGCAGGTGCCGATCGATCCCCAGCTGCCGATGGGCGGGGACCTCGGTGAGCCGATCGTCTGGAAGCATCCGGACTCGGAGGCAGCGCAGGTGTTCTTCAAGGTTGCGAAGGCGATCGACGAGACGGACTGGTAGAGGGAGAGCAATCGATCGGCGGCGGCGCATTAGGATGCGCCGCCGCTTTCGTCCTTGTATGGTCGAGTTTGGGACACCATACATAGCGGCACATCGTCGCAGGGGCGGCTCTGTGGTCCAACTGGACGAAGTCGAACGCGGCCATCCGGCCGTTCCCATTGGGCGAAATCCGATGGACTCTCTAGAGGAGGCGTCGCCACCTTGGTGCTGCACCCCGGCATCTGGTCGGCGGACGTGCTGCGCAGAGCGTACCCTCTGATCCAGGGGCTGAATGTCCTTGGCGCGGCATACGGACTCGTCTGGTACTGGCCGCAGCTCGTTCAGACGCACCTTCTACTGCTGCCGTTCGTACCGGATTGCCCGCTTGCGGCCGGTCTCCTCGCACTGGCGCTCTGGCGCTGGAGGAAGGGACACGGAGAGGCCCTGCAGGGATTCGCGATCGGTGTAGCGCTGTTCTACGGCGCGTGGACAGTCGCCCTCCTCTCGCGCACCGGGTTGGTCGAGGGGCTCGAAGACCGGGCGATGCTGCTCGCGCACCTCGGGATGATGGTGGAGGCGCTGATGCTCTGGCAGGTGGCGCGCCCACACCGAGGCTGGCGTCTCGCAGCTCTCTGGGTGGCTGTGAACACGTTCGTCGACTACTCGCTCGGGACACATCCCGCACTGCCTGCCGCAGTACAGGCACAAGAGGTGGCCCTCCTCACCGCGGTGGCAGCCGTCGCCTTCGTTCTGGCGGCGCCCGTCCTCGACCCAGCGTCGTGACCGAGGTCGTCAGCGTTAGCCTTGGCAGCGCGACTCGCGACCGCACAGCCGTCCTGCGGCTATCCGGGGAGGCGGTGCGGATCCGACGCATCGGCTGTGCGGGCGACTACGCCATGGCGGCCAGGCTCCTTTCCCGCTTGGACGGTACGGTCGGCGCGATCGGTCTCGGCGGTCTCAACTTCGCCTACCGCCTGCGTGGCCGCAGTTGGCCCATGCCGGGTGCGGAACGCCTGCGGAGCATGGTGCGCCGGACGCCCTTCGTCGATGGCAGCTGCTTCAAGGATGTCATCGAACCGCAGGCGGCTTCCGCCCTGCCCGGGCACGGGCAGGCCCTCGTTGTCTCACTGCTCGATCGACCAGCTGCCGGATCGGCGCTCGCCGCGGTCGGGTACAGGGTACAAGTTGGGGATGCGCACTTCGCGTTGGGCGTGCCGGTGTGGCCTTCGCAATCCACCTTCGCGGTGCTTGCCGGTGCCGCGATGCCGTTGCTTCGGCATCTGCCGCGCGAGGCGGTATACGGACCGCGGCAAGATCGCACGCGGACAATGGATGCGCATTGGGAGGTGATCTGGGGGGATGTGCAGCTGCTGCGGCGACGCCCGATCGGACTGCGTGGCGCGACGATCGTCTGCGGTAGCCTGCGGACCGACGATGCGCGGTGGCTTCGGGAACGCGGGGTACGCGAACTGATCGCCCCTTCCCCGCCCGTGAACGGGGAGGTGCTCGGTGCGAATCTGTGGGAGGCAGTGCTCGCCGCACTCTACGGCAGAGCGCTCGGACAAGACGAGATCGGCGCGGCCTGGAGGGCCGTGCAGGGCTCCGGCGGTTGGTTTACGATTGTTTGACGGTACTGGTACCAGACGATAGAATTGGTTGCGTATTTTGGGCAGAGTCCGACCAGCGCACTTTTGGGGGGTTACTTGACGTATGCGGTGCCGAATGTGCGGCTACGAGACCCACAACGAGACCGATCTTTGCGATGAATGCGCCGAGAAGGCATCGCACTCCAAGGACATAAGCCGTCGCCGGTTCCTCGGCTGGGGAGCCGTTACGGTTGGAGGGCTGATCGGCATTGGGTATCTCGGTACCGCGTTGCGAATGCTCTATCCGACGAACGTGGGCAACGGAAGCGGCCAGCAGCAGGACATCGGGCCAGTAGCCGCCTACCCGGTTGGCCAGTACCTCCTAAAGACGTACACAGGGGAAGGCTTCGATGACGGCGTCTACGTCATGAACCAGGGGAACAATCAGTTCATCGCACTCGACTTCCACTGCACGCACCTGCAGTGCCCGGTGCAGTGGTTCCAGTCCCTCGAGAAGTTCATGTGCCCCTGCCACGGGTCCCAATACAACAAGCTCGGTCAGCACATCGCCGGCCCCGCGCCGCGTGGCCTCTTTCACCACGAGATCGCGGTGAAGAACGGTCGCGTCATGCTTGGAGGTCAGACGTCGTGAGTGCAAAGAAGCATCAGCGCCAGTCCTTCCTTGACTGGCTAGACGAGCGCGCAGGGATCAAGCCCTTCATGAACGAGATGCTGTACCACCGGGTGCCGCGCATCGTGAACCCGCTGGACTTCTTGGGACTTGCCACCCTGTTCGTCTTCATCAACCAGGTCGTTACCGGCATGTTCCTAGCCATGTTCTACGAGGCGTCCTCCCAGACGGCTTACCAGAGCATTCAGTACATCATGACCAAGGTGCCGCTCGGCTGGGTGGTTCGCGACCTGCACTACTGGGGCGCCAACGCAATGGTCGTTTTGGTCGCTGCGCACATGCTTCGTGGCTTCTACGTCGGAGCCTACAAGAAGCCCCGCGAGATCACCTGGATCACCGGTGTCGTGCTTCTGTTCATCACGATCCTCTTCGCGTTCACCGGCTATCTCCTGCCGTGGGACCAGCAGTCCTACTGGGCGACGATGGTCGGCACCTGGATGCCGTTCTACGCACCGTTTGTCGGAATCTACATCGCGTACCTGGCGCGCGGCGGCACCTACATCTCGGGACTCACGCTGACGCGCTTCTACTCGATCCACATGCTGGTTCTGCCGGCCCTCCTCCTGATCTTCCTTGGCATCCACTTCGCAATGGTGCTGAAGAACCAGATGCTGGTTGTCGAGGAAGCGGAGAAGAAGCCGAAGGGCACGAAGGGGCTCGTCACCTTCTACCCCTACACCGTCTTCCAGATGACGATGCTGATCGTCGTCGTCGCGATGACGCTCCTGATCCTGGCACTCTCCTCCCATGCGCCGCTGCTGGCGCCCGCAGATCCGCTTAATAAGGCGCACTACAACCCGGTGCCGCTGTGGTTCTTCTTCTCGATCTACCAGCTACTGAAATACATTCCGGCGGTGCTCGACCCGCTTGGGATTATCGGACTGCCGACGGTCGCGGTCATCGTCCTTCTGGCGCTGCCGTTCTTCGACAAGAACCCTCGCCATGAGCCGCGCCACCGTCCGTGGGCGATGAGCATTGCGGGCGTCACGGTAGCTGCAGTTGTGGCGCTCACCTACATCGGCGCGATGAACCAGGGCATCTCTCAGCCTGGGGGGGGCGGTGGAGCGAGCCAGGTGGCGACGATCGCGAAGCCCAGCTTCTCGGCGGACATCGAACCGATCTTCCAGGCACACTGTGCCGTCTGCCACTCCGGCTCGAATGCGTCGGCGGGGCTTGACCTGACCTCCTACGCGAGCATCCAAAAGCTCGGAATCGCGAAGGCGCCCTATCAACAGAGCATCCTCTGGCAGAAGCTGACCGGCAAGATGCAGCCGCAGATGCCGCTTGGCGGTCCGTACCTGCCGAAAACGACGATCCAGACGATCGCGAACTGGATTACCGAGGGAGCACCCAACAACTAATGTCCGACGAGCAGGCAGAGGGCCACTGCAGACATCCGGCTGACGAGGTTCACAGCGGTGTCGCGCGGCGCGACAAGCCGGACCTTTTGCAGCGCCTGAATCGGGTCGAGGGCCAAGTGCGCGGCATCCGGCGGATGATTGAGGAAGACCGGTACTGCCCGGAGGTTCTCACCCAGATCGCTGCAGTCCGCGCCGCGCTCGATCGCGTTGGCCTGCTCCTGCTCGAGGATCACACTCGCGGTTGCATCGTCGATACCGTCCAGGCGGGCAATGCTGACGAAGCGATGACTGAACTGATGGGCATCTTGCGCAAATTCCTTCCCTAGCAGGAAGATAGAGGCGTCCGCCGGATGCGGCGGACGCCGTCTAGATACGCTAGGATAGTAGCAAAGCGTTCATGAAGGGGGACGAAGCGATGCGGCGCAAGACCCGCCTCGGACTCGCGGCGGTGATCGTCGTCGCGGCGCTGGGCTTTTTGCTGGCGAACGGACTGCGCCATTTCACCGAGTACTACCTGACCATTCCGCAGCTGCAAGCGCAAAGGGCTGCGCTCGGCAGTTCTTCCGTACGCGTCGCAGGCGTCGTGATTGGCAAGAGCGTGGTGTACAAGCCCCAGAGCCAGTACCTTTCGTTCAAGATGCGCGGCGGCAGCAAGGATATCCGCGTTGTCTACCGCGGACCCGAGCCCGACACGTTCGGCGCGCCGGACGTGCAGGCGATCGCTGACGGCCATCTGCAACCAGACGGCACGTTCCTTGCGCAAAGCCTGCTGATGAAGTGCCCCTCGCACTACCAGCCGGCCACACCCACCACGACGCCTTCGGGGTCCAATGGCAATCAAGGCTAGTCGCCTGATCGCCGCACTGGCGGCGATGTTGACTATTTTGTGCGCAGTACCGGCTTCGGCTGGCACGATGCCTGCAGGACCGATCGCGATGGCGGTTGTCGATCGGGTGGGAAATGCCTTGCAGGTGACCGAGACCGTATCTCAGCCGGGCAATGGCCGGTTCGCCCTCTGGCCGGGAGCTTATAACGCATCGGTGCCTGCGGGCCTTGCCGCATTCGGACACGGCTATTTCACCGTACCGCCCGGAGTGCAATCGGCGCAGGTGAAATTCTACGTGCCGTTCCCCAAGACGGGGCTGACGCTCCACTGGGCGTTTCCGACACCCGTCGGCGCACTGTGGATGCTGATCGGGAGCGGCCTGCGTCTTCCGGTAATCCTCAATCAAAAGTTTTATACCGCACCCAGCACAGTTTGGGATGGATCGGACTATAGCGTGTACTCAGCCCAGGGGATCAGGAAGAGCCTGCTCATCAACCTGCAGCCGGCCCTGCCCGCGCCGAGCCCGCTGCAGCGAGTGCTGCCTTGGCTATGGATACTGCCGGGCGTCCTGGTCGCGTGGCTCATCCTGCGTCGCCTGCGGCGCAGGCGACGGTATGCTTGACGGTAGATCACTGCGCCTCACGCTCGGCGGACGCGCGATTCTGCGCGGAGTTGACGTGTCGGTTGGCAAGGGAGAGTGCCTTGGGCTGTTCGGCCCGAACGGAGCCGGAAAGTCGACGCTTCTCAGTCTGCTTAGCCTGCAGCGGGAGCCGACGTCCGGCCGCCTCAGCATGTTCGACGGGCCAGCGCACGTCGACGACCTTGCGCTGCGCCGTCGGCTCGGCTACCTTGGGCACGAACCCGGAGTTTTCCTTGGACTCACTGGATACGAGAACCTCGTCTTCTACGGGCGACTGTACCGCCTGGATCGCGTGGGGGAGCGCGCAATGCTAGGCCTTTCGCGCGTTGGCCTCGGCCCCTTTCGGCACGAGATCGTGCGCAACTACTCGGCTGGCATGCGCCAGCGTCTCGGGCTGGCGCGGGCCATATTGCACAGCCCGGACCTCCTCCTGCTGGACGAGCCCCACCAGAGCCTGGACCCCCAGGGTGCGGACCTTCTCGATGCGGAGATTCGCGCGCAGTGCGCACGCGGCGGTGCGGTCGTATTCGCCAGCCACGAGGTGTCGCGCGGCTACCAACTGGCGACGCGTCTTGTGGTGATGCGGCGTGGCAAGGTGGAATGGCAGGCGGAGCCGCCCGCGGCCGCTGAGGACGAGTTTCGCAGAGCCCTTGACGGCGTGCTGGGAGGCAGGGCCGAGTGATCCGCGCTGCGGTCTGGATCTTTTGGAAGGATATCACCTTGGAGTTCCGCGGCAGGGAACTCCTGCTCCCTGCAGGGGTGTTCGGCCTGCTGATCGCAATGCTCTATGGCTTCGCGTTCGACCCGACCAGAAACGGGTTGCACGGGATGTTTCCGGGGCTTCTCTGGCTCGGCATCTTCTTCGCCAGCTTCCTTGCCGTCGGCCGGGCGTTCTCGGTGGAGGCGGAAGCCAGCGGCCAACTCCTCTTGGCCCCGATCGACCGCGGTGCCGTCTTCCTGGCGAAGCTCGGTCTGAACGTCCTCCTGACACTTGTGCTCGCGGCAGTCATGACGCCCGCTTTCTCCATCCTTCTGCAGGTATCGCTCCCCCAAGATACGGGTGGCTTCCTGCTGGTCGAGGCATTGGGCCTAGTGGGCTTCGCAGCCGCTGGAACCGCCATGGGCGCCCTCTCCGCGCAAACGCGCCTTCGCGAACTGCTGTTGCCGGCGCTCCTGCTGCCCTTCACTTCACCGCTTCTGCTTGGCGTCGTAAGTGCGACGGAGGGCCTCTACGGGCAACAGGCGGCGTCTTCGAGCAACTGGGTCCTTCTGATCGCGATCTTCGACGTGATCTACATCATCGTTCCGGTGCTATTGTTCGAGTTCCTAACGGAGGTGTGACATGCGCTATCTGCGCTGGATTTCGCTGCCGCTGTGGATCACCGCCCTCTACCTGGCGCTGGTCTGGGTTCCGGACGAACGCTCCCTCGGGGTTTCGTATCGCATCTTCTATATCCACCTGGGCATGGCGTGGACGGCGCTGCTGGCGCTTTCTGCGAACTTCGTCGTCTCTTTGTTCGTCCTCTTCAAGCGGAACCGCCGAGAGCAGCTGGACCACTATGCCCAGGCGACGGCGGAAGTGGGGCTTCTGATGACGACAGCCACTCTGGCATCGGGCATGCTCTGGGCCAAGGTGGCATGGGGCGCCTATTGGACCTGGGACCCGCGGCTCACCACTACGGCGATCCTCTGGTTCCTCTACGCTGGGTACCTGTTGCTTCGGGAGGCGATTGACCAGCCCCAGAAGCGGATCGTCTACAGCGCCGTCTACGGGCTGATCGTTTTTATCGATGTTCCGATCGTCTACCTCAGCGTGCGGTGGTGGTCCAGCATCCACCCAGTCGTGTTCACGAACACCGGTATAAACATCTCGCCGCAGATGCTCGTCGCCGTGATCTTCTTCTTCTTTGCGACACTGTTCTTCGGACTCGACCTCATTACGCTGCGGGCGAAGCAGCAGGCACTCCGCCAGCAGCTTGAACGGCTCCGTGAGCAGCGGCTCGGAGAACTCGGATACTGAGATCGGGACCATGCGCGAGGAGGGGATCCGGTTTGTCGGTGGAAAAGCAGTTTCTTGAATATGTGTTCTTCGCGTATTCGGCGGTGTTCATACTGATCTTCCTATTCGTGACGAATGTATGGCGGCGCACCCGCCGCCTCGAGCAGCAGCTGATTGCCTTGGAGGGCGACGGCGAGAAGGAGCAGTAGCAGGGATGAAGGGCGGGCAGATGTGGGCGCTGTTGGGGATTGTCGTACTCCTCGGCGTCCTCCTTGGGGTGCAGTTCCGGGTCGATCGCGGCGTGCCCGCTGTCGGGCCGGAGAATATCGGCGAGATGGCGGTCCTTCTGCTGCACGCGGAGCGCCAGGACCAGACCCTCTCGCGCGAAGTCGCCTCCCTGAAGGAGCAGCTGTTGGGACGTGCACAGGGCGTCGCCCGCTACAAGACGCTGTTGCAGCAGCTCAACCAGGCACGCGCGGAGGCTGGCCTTACCAAAGTCACCGGCAAGGGTGTCGAGGTCGTCATGACCGAGCCGCCCGCAGGACCGGGAGGCAACGGCATCTTCTCGATCCACGACACCGATGTCTTGATGATCTTGAATGAACTGCGCGCCGCGGGTGCGTATGCCCTGTCGATCAACGGCCACCGCGTCGTCGCTACGACAGAGGTGCGGCAGGCGGGATCGATCTTCTCGATCAACGACAGTCCTGCCGCCCCCCCGTTCACCATCATCGCGCTTGGGAATCCCACGACGCTGCAGCAGGCGTTGCAATTGCGCGGGGGCGTTGCGGATACGCTAGAGGCCGTCGGCATCGGGGTGAAGGTGAAGGCGTCGGCGCAGCTGGAAGTTCCGGCGTACCAGGGGGCCGATCTTCCATAGGCAGGCGGGTACGCCCCCCAGGGGGCGGTCCCAATGGGCCGAAATACCCATCCGTCCGGCCCCTACGGCTTTTCTTCTCTGAAACCGGTGGTACAATGAGCGATGGAACGAGACCTCCCAGCGGTCTAGACAAAGTTGGGAAAGGGATGGTCAGTGCATGGCTGAGACCGGATTCAAAGCCGGACTCGAAGATGTGGTTGCCGGAACTTCAGATATCTGTTTCATTGACGGAAAGGAAGGCCGGCTCGTATACGCTGGCTATGACATCCATGACCTTGCAAATCACGGAAGCTTCGAAGAGACAGTCTACCTTCTTTGGCATGACCGCCTGCCGACGCGGCAGGAACTCGACAACCTGGAAGCGACCCTGCGCCGGCAGGCGGAGCTGCCCGAACCGGTGCTGCGCCTGATCGAGGCGATGCCGAAGGGTGCAGAGCCCATGGAGGTGCTGCGGACCGCCGTCTCGGCGATGTCCGTGTACGACCCGGACGATCACGACAACAGCTACGAGGCATCTGTCCGCAAGGCAGAGCGGCTCGTCGCGCGATTCCCAACCCTCGTGGCTGCGATCGGCCGTGTGATGCAGGGACAGACGCCGATCGCGCCAGACCCGGGGCTCAACGTCGCGCACAACTTCCTGCACATGCTCTTTGGCAAGGGGGTTGACGACCGCCTAGCTGACATCTTCGACACCTGCCTCGTACTGCACGCGGACCACGAGCTGAACGCCTCGACGTTCTCCGCACGGGTGACGGCTGGCACACTGAGTGATATCTACTCCGCGATCACCTCCGCCGTCGGAACGCTTAAGGGCCCCTTGCACGGCGGGGCAAACGAGCAGGTAATGCGCATGCTGCTGGAGATCGGCACCGTCGACGAGGCGCAGACCTGGATCACCGACGCCCTGCAGCAGAAGAAGAAGATCATGGGTTTTGGCCACCGCGTCTACCGCACCGAGGACCCGCGTGCGACGCACCTGCGCCGCTTCAGCGAGGAAGTCGGCAAGAAGATGGGTGACGGGCACTGGTACGAGATGTCACGCATCGTCGAGCGCGTCGTCTTGGAGCAGAAGGGTCTCTACCCGAACGTCGACTTCTACTCGGCGTCGACGTATTACATGATGGGTCTGCCGATCGAACTGTTCACGCCGATCTTCGCTCTCAGCCGGACCTCCGGCTGGACAGCACACGTGCTGGAGCAGTACCGCAACAATCGCCTGATCCGCCCACGGGCCGAGTACACCGGCCCCGAGCGCAGGGAGTACGTGGCGATCGCGCAGCGCTGACGAGTTCCTTCGCTCCCGGTCGGGGTTCGCCCCCGACCGGGGGCGTTCTATGAATCGGGAGGGAAGACGAAAGTGGCAGGTTTGCAAGTGCCCGAAGGTGACAAGGTGCGTTACGTCGATGGGCGCCTAGAGGTGCCGGATCACCCGATTCTGCCGTACATCGAGGGCGACGGAACAGGCGTCGACATCTGGCCGCCGTCGCAGGCAGTGTTGGACGCCGCGGTCCGCATTGCCTACGGCGGCAAGCGCAAGATTGCGTGGCTGCAGGTCTACGCCGGGGAGGCAGCTTTCCAGAAGTTCGGCAGCTGGATGCCGGATGAGACGCTGGAGGCCTTTCGCACCTACCGCGTCGGGATCAAGGGTCCCCTGACGACCCCGGTCGGCGGGGGCATCCGCTCTCTGAACGTGATGCTGCGCCAGGAACTGGATCTCTACGCTTGCGTGCGCCCGGTCCGCTACTTCGAAGGGGTCCCCTGTCCCGTGAAGCATCCGGAAAAGGTCGACATGGTGATTTTCCGGGAGAACACCGAGGACGTGTACTCTGGCATCGAGTGGCCTGCGGGTACGGAGGAGAATCGGCGGCTTGCAGAGCTCCTAAAGGAACTAGGCAAGCCTGTGCGCGAGGGTGCCGGCATCGGCATCAAGCCGATTTCGCCGTTCGGCTCGAAGCGCCTCGTGCGCAAGGCGATCGAGTACGCCCTGGAGCAGGGGCGCAAGAGCGTGACCCTGGTGCACAAGGGCAACATTATGAAGTACACCGAGGGCGCCTTCCGTGAGTGGGGCTACCAGGTGGCGAAGGAAGAATTCCGCGACAAGATCATCACCTGGGACGAGATGCAGGCCGAGGGCGGCAAGCAGCCCGAGGGCAAGATTCTCATCCAGGACGTCATCGCGGACAACATGTTCCAGCAGATCCTTGTGCGCCCGCAGCTCTACGACGTGATCGCGACGCCGAACCTGAACGGCGACTATATTTCGGATGCCTTGGCCGCGCAGGTCGGCGGCATCGGCATCGCACCTGGTGCGAACTTGTCGGACGGCTACGCCATCTTCGAAGCGACGCACGGCACTGCACCGAAGTACGCAGGGCAGGATAAGGTCAACCCGGGATCTGTGATCCTCTCCGGTGTCATGATGCTGGAGTACCTCGGCTGGAACGAGGCCGCCAAGCTCGTCGTGAAGGGCATTGAGTCGGCGATCAAGGCCGGCAAGGTGACCTACGACCTGACCCCGGACCGCTCCGAAGGGCTCAAGGCTTCCGAGTTCGGCGCCGAAGTGGTTCGGCGGATGGAGGAATAGCGATGCGTGAGAAGGTCACTGTGCTCGGTGCCGGCAACGTGGGTGCTACAACCGCCCATTGGCTGATGACGAGGAACACCTGCGACGTCGTCCTCGTGGACGTCGTCGAGGGCGTCCCGCAGGGCAAGGCTCTCGACCTCTACGAATCGGCGCCGGTCTCCAGCGCATCCGTGCGCATCGTTGGCGACAACGACTACGCGGCGACGAAGGGCTCCTCGGTGGTCGTCGTGACGGCGGGTATCGGCCGCAAGCCCGGGATGAGCCGCGACGACCTGCTGAAGGTCAACTACGATGTCGTGAGCGACGTCGTAAAGAAGGCCCTCGCGCAATCCCCGGACGCCATCTTCATCACTGTCACGAATCCCGTCGACGTGATGACCTACGTCACATGGAAGGCCACCGGCCTCGCGCCGAACAAGGTCTTCGGCATGGCCGGCGTGCTCGACTCGGCCCGCTTCCGCACCTTCATCGCGATGGAGCTCGGCGTCTCGCCCAAGGACGTGGTCGCGTTCGTGATGGGCGGCCACGGCGACGCGATGCTCCCCCTGACCCGCTATTCCTCGGTCGGCGGAATCCCCGTCGAGAAGCTGGTCCCGAAGGACCGGCTGGACGCGATTGTCGCGCGGACCCGCACTGGCGGCGGCGAAATCGTCAACCTACTAAAGACGGGCAGCGCCTACTTCGCCCCCGGCGCCTCGACAGCGGAAATGGTCGAAGCCGTGCTCGGCGACCAAAAGCGCGTCCTTCCGGTTGTCGCCCACCTCGACGGCGAGTACGGCCAGAAAAACATCTACGTCGGCGTGCCGGCCCTGATCGGCAAGAACGGCGTCGAGAAGGTCTTCGAGATTGACTTTACCGACGAAGAGGCATCGGCGTTCCAGAATTCCGTCCAAGGCGTGCGCGGCCCTCTCTCCGTACTGGGTCTGTGACCCATGCGACTGCGTGAGGAAGCCCTAGAGTATCATCGGGCCCATCACGGCAAGATCGAGGTGACGAGCCGCGTCCCGCTGCGCGACCAGCAGGACCTGTCGCTGGCCTACACGCCTGGTGTTGCCGAGCCGTGCAAGCAGATCCAAGCGGATCCCGAAACGGTGTTCGAGTACACCAACCGCGGCAACCTCGTCGCCATTCTCACCGACGGATCCGCAGTGCTTGGCCTCGGGGACATCGGCCCCGCGGCCGGACTTCCGGTGATGGAGGGCAAGGCGGTCCTCTTCAAGGCGTTCGGCGGAGTCGATGCGTTCCCGCTGCTTGTCAATACGAAGAACGTCGATCAGATCGTCGAGGTCATGAAGCTCCTGGAACTGGGCTTCGGAGGTGTGAACCTCGAAGACATCGGCGCCCCGCGCTGCTTCGAGATCGAGCGCCGCTTGAGGCAGGAACTTGACATCCCGGTGTTCCACGACGACCAGCACGGCACGGCGATCGTCGTCGGGGCTGCGTTCCTGAACTCACTGCGGGTCGTCGGCAAGCGCATCGAAGATATGCGCATCGTGTTCAACGGTGCCGGAGCCGCGGCAACCCAGGTCGCTCATATGCTGCTCGACCTCGGCGCGAAGAACATGGTGCTGTGCGACCGGCAGGGCCTGATCTACGAAGGGCGCGAAGGTCTGAACGAGGACAAGGCAGCCCTTGCGAAGATCACGAACCCGGAGAAGATCCAAGGCACCCTCGCCGACGGGCTGCGCGGCGCAGACGCCTTCATCGGCCTCTCGGTAGCTGGAGCAGTCACGATGGATCAGCTGCGGGGCATGAATCCGCACGGCATTGTCTTCGCGCTCGCGAACCCGGTGCCGGAGATCTGGCCCGTCCAGGCCGTCGAGGTTGGCGCCGCAGTCGTCGGAACGGGCCGGTCGGACTTCGCAAACCAGATCAACAACGTGCTCGGATTCCCCGGCGTCTTCCGCGGGGCGCTCGACGTGCGGGCCCGCTTCATCTCCGAGGGGATGAAACAGGCGGCCGCCAAGGCGATCGCCGCGCTGATCAGTGACAGCGAGCTGCGCCCCGACTACGTGATTCCAGATCCGCTCGACCTTCGGGTCGGACCTGCCGTGGCGCGGGCCGTGGCCCAGGCGGCGATCGACGAGGGCCTCGCCCGCCGACCCATTGACCCGGCGGAAGTGGAGCAGCACTGTATCGAACTGACGAGACCGAAGACATCCGCATAGCGGGGAGAGGATAGTGGCATGAAGCTCTACGAGTATCTCGCGAAGGGACGACTCCAGGCTCACGGCATCCCGGTTCCGCCCGGCAAGCTTTGCCAGACGGCGGATGAAGTGGCGGAGGCGGTCAAGGAGATCAGCCCGGCGGCAGTCAAGGCGCAGGTGCTGGTCGGCGGCCGCGGCAAGGCGGGCGGCATCAAGTTCGCCCAGAACCCCGAGGAGGGGCGCAAGGTCGCGTCCGAGATCCTTGGCATGAACCTTAAGGGCTACACCGTGGAGCAGGTCTACGTGGAGGGCAAGATCGACGTGGAGCGCGAGTTCTACGTCTCTGTCACTGTTGACCGCAACGCGCGCCGGCCCCTGATCATGGCATCCGCTCACGGTGGCGTGGAGATCGAAGACGTGGAGGACAAATACATCGTCCGCCGGCACGTGGACGAGGCGTTCGGGATGCAGCCGTTCCTCGCTCGCGACATCGCCGCAGAGATGGGCCTCACGGGAGACATCCAGAAGCAGGTCGCACAGATCCTCCTGAAGCTCTACGAGGTCTTCCGTACGGAGGATGCCGAGCTCGTTGAGATCAACCCACTCGTCGTTTCCCAGGGCAAGGTGATCGCTGCAGATGCGAGACTGAACCTCGACGACGCGGCGCTCTTCCGTCACCAGGGCCTCCCGGAGGTCGCGGAGGGCACGCCGCTTGAGCAGCGGGTGAAGGAGATCGGACTCGCCTTCGTGGAACTGGACGGCGACATCGCCGTAATGGCGAACGGTGCCGGCATGGCGATGGCCACGCTTGACGCGCTGCAGCACTACGGCGGACGTCCCGCGAACTTCCTCGACGCAGGCGGCGGCGCCTCCGTAGAGCCCACGGCGCAGGCGATGGGCGTCCTCGTCGATATGAATCCGAAGGCGATCTTCGTCAACATCTTCGGCGGCATCACGCGCTGCGACGACGTCGCGAACGCGATCGTTCAGGTGAAGAAGACGCGCGGTATCCCTGTCCCGCTGGTCGTCCGCCTCGTCGGTACGAACGAGCAGGAGGGCGTCGACATTCTGCGCCGCGAAGGCATCGACGCGTTCCGCGAAATGAGCGAGGCGGCCCAAAAAGCCGTCGCAGTCGCGGGGGAGGGCCGCTAACATGGCGATCATCATCAACGACGAGACCCGCGTGGTCGTCCAGGGCATGACCGGGAACCAGGGAAGCTTCCACACCGGGCAGATGCTTTTGTATGGCACGAAGGTCGTGGCGGGTACCTCACCGAGCAAGGCCGGACAGGTGCACCAGGGACTGCCCGTATTCGCGTCGGTTCGCGAAGCGGTTGTGGAGCGCGGCGCGAATGCGTCGATCATCTTCGTCCCTGCAGCTGGTGCGAAGGACGCGGCGTTCGAAGCGATCGACGCCGGCTGCAGCGTCGTCGTCATGATCCCAGAGCATGTGCCCGTCCAGGATTCGATCCTGATCGTGGAGTATGCCCGCTTCAAGGGTGCCAAGGTGATCGGGCCGAATACGTTCGGCCTGATCTCTCCGGGCAAGTCAAAGATGGGCATCATGCCCAACCACATCTACAAGCCGGGCCCCGTCGGGCTGGTCGCCCGCTCAGGGACGCTTTCCTACGAGATCGCCGCGGCGCTGACGAATGCCGGCCTCGGCCAGACGACCGCTGTCGGAATGGGCGGCGACCCGGTTGTCGGCCAGGTGTTCAACGACGTGTTGCATGAGTTCGAACGCGACCCGGAGACGAAGGCCTGCGTTCTCGTAGGGGAAATCGGCGGCAGCGCCGAGGAGGAGGCGGCCGAGTTTATCAAGACGATGACGAAGCCGGTCGTCGCGTACCTCGCGGGACGTGCGGCACCTCCGGGCAAGCGGATGGGCCACGCCGGCGCGATCATCGAGCGCGGGCGCGGAACGCTGGAGAGCAAGCGCATGGCACTCGAGGCGGCAGGCGCCACGGTCGTGGAGATGCCGTGGGAAGTCGCCTCGGCCGTGAAAAAGCTGCTCGGCTAGGATAGGGAACCAGGGAGGGCTGCCGTAAAGGCGCCCTCCCTGGTTGTTTCAGAATCGGACGGAAGGCAGCGGGTGCGGTGGCTGGCTGCCGCCCGCAAGCCCGAGCTGGAAGAACGTGCGCGGGCCAACGACGCCGTCAGGTTCGAGCCCCGATCCGGCCTGTAGCAACTGCACCGCTGCGCTCGTGGCCGCGCCGAAGTAGCCGTCCAGGGGGGCATGATAGAGATCGAGTGCGCGCAGCTGCGCCTGCAAGAAGACGACGTCGAAGCCGTTGCGGCCGACGAACAGCCTGCGCCCGCCGGCGAACGTGTAGAGCCAGGTCGCGTCGTAGGTGGCGGACCCCGCGATTCCGTTTGCAGGGAGACTCGATTGGTCGAGCGCTGCGGCATCGGTCTGAAAGGCTTTCAGTGCGGATGCTGTTTGCGGCCCGAAGCGACCGTCCGCAGGATGGCCCAACTGGCGCGCGTAGGCAAAGCAGTTCAGACGATTTTGCAGCGCCTTCACGTCGCTCCCGATTCTTCCCTGCGAGAGGGTTCTCCGGCCATAGCGCGGGCCTCCGTACGGGGTCCTTTGCGAGACGCCCTGGCCGTAGATGAAGAAGGTCTGCGGTCCTGCGACTCCGTCTGCGGTCAGGCCAAAGTAGGTTTGCACGCTCAACACCGCAAGGCGCGTCTTGGGTCCGAACACACCGTCGATGGCGATTGGCTTGCCCATCGGACCGCGCGGAGGCTCCATCGCCTCCAGCATGAGGTTGTAGACGGCTTGCAAGATGGCGACATCGGTTCCTGACCGGTTGGGGGAGACCGTTTCGAGTGTGCGCGAACCGAAGGAGATATACGGGCTGAAGCGCACTTCAAAGACAGCCATGGGCATCACCCCTTGGGCGCTTTCGGAGATTGGCCAGGGGTGCGCGGCAGCGATGCCAGCCAGCGACCGAGGAAGCGCCCTCCCTGTCCGACGATCAGGCCGGTGATGACCATCCCGACGAGTGGCGGATTCAATATGAGCCCTAGATCCGCGAGAATGTCGGCGCCGCTTGCAACGGACAGCGCAAGTCCGGCGCCAGTGGACAGCCACTCGCGCAGCGAGGACCGCATGTCCGCGCTTAGGTGGGTTCCCCTCGGCACCAGGCGTTCTCCAATCTCGGCGACAGTCTGCGCACTGTAGGCGAATAGGCCGTAGCGGACGAGGCTTGTGATGAGTTCGTCCACGACGTGCATCTCTCCCATCTGCGTCTACTCCTTATGTCATATGCAGGCAGGCACCCAGAGTGCGCCTGGGGCGGTCTGCCTGCCGCTGGGGAGCTTCGATGGACTGCAAATGCCAAGTGAACCGTGCGCTACCGCCCGAATAGCGTCGCATGATGTCCAGATGGCCATGCTAAAGGCCCTGACCTGCGCTATACTGGGAAGGGTTCAGAGCCGGGCATGGATGCCTTGGTACAGCGTTGCCAGTCAATCGCTGCACCTGGGTCGGTCGCGGCACGACACCCGGCGCTAAGGTAGCGTCGGCAGCTTTCCTGGTGAGGAGGACGGTCGGTGGCACAACCTGCAGAAACAGTACAAGGCAGCAAGCCGAAGTCCGGGTCGGCCTGGTGGGTAGAGCCCTACTTGACGGTGCTTGCGCTCGGACTCTTCGGCGTCTATTCCCTCTGGTTGGTCTTCTTCCAGCACACCGGGCAGTTCCACAACTATCTCTCGCCGTTCTTTTCCCCGACGGAGTCGTGGGGAATCAAGGTGCTCCCGGCACTCTGGGTACTCTGGGTACCGCTGCTCTTCCGTGCGACCTGCTACTACTACCGCAAGGAGATCTACCGCGGGTTTTTCCATGACCCGATGGCCTGCGGCATCCCGGAGTCGCGCCGCAAGTTCTACTTCGGCGAGACGCGGTTCCCGTTCATCTGGACGAACCTGCACCGCTGGTTCTGGTACTTGGCGCTCATCGTGTTGATCTTCCTCTGGATCGATGCAATCAAGGCGTTCATCTTCCCGAATGGGTTCGGGGTCGGCCTCGGCTCGATCATCATGCTGGTGAACGTGCTGCTGCTCACGGCGTACTCTTTCACCTGCCACGCCTTCCGCCACCTCATCGGCGGCGGCTCGCAGAAGTTCTCCTGCGCTGACGGCTCCCCGACGACCCGCTACAAGCTGTGGAACAAAGTGTCGTACTGGAATGAGCGGCACGGCCTGTTCGCCTGGGTCTCGATGTTCTCCGTCTGGTTCACCGATGTCTACATCCGCCTTCTGATCTACGGCGTAATCCATCCTGTGAGGTTTTTCTGATGAGCGACAACATGGAGAGCCACGCGTACGACATCCTCGTCATCGGCTCGGGCGGCGCGGGACTGCGTGCCGCGATCGCCGCTGCCGAGGCCGGCGCGACGGTTGCGGTGCTGGGCAAGTCCCTTCTCGGCAAGGCACACACGGTAATGGCGGAAGGCGGAGTCGCGGCATCTCTCGGCAACCTCGACCCTGCAGACGGCTGGGAGACGCACTTCTACGACACGATGCGGTCGGGCCACTTCATCAACAACTACAAGACCGTCGAAGTGTTCGCCAAGGAAGCGCCGGAACGCGTCCTTGAACTCGAGTACTGGGGCGCCGTCTTCGACCGTACGCCGGAGGGGAAGATCATGCAGCGCCCGTTCGGTGCGCACACCTTCCGCCGGCTCTGCCACGTCGGCGACCGGACCGGCAAGGAACTGATCCGCACACTGGAGCAGAAGATCTTCACCGTAAACGTGGACGTCTTTCAGGAGATCACGGCGACCAAGCTCTTCACGGACAACGGCCGTGTCGCCGGCGCCATCGCGTACTACCGCGAGGATGGGCATTTCGCTCTGTTTAGCGCCAAGGCAGTCGTAATCGCGACCGGCGGCTGGGGCAAGTCCTACAAGGTGACCTCGAACTCGTGGGAGAGCACCGGCGACGGCGCGGCACTCGCGTTCGAGGCCGGCGCCGAACTCATCGACATGGAGATGGTCCAGTTCCATCCGACCGGCATGGTCTGGCCGCCGGGCGTGCGCGGCGTCCTCGTCACGGAGGGTGTGCGTGGCGAAGGCGGTCTCCTGCGCAACTCTGAGGGCGAGCGGTTCATGGAGAAGTACGACCCGCAGCGCATGGAACTCTCCTCGCGCGACGTCGTCTCGCGCTCGATCTACAAGGAGGTCCAGGCGGGCCGCGGAACGCCGCACGGCGGCGCTTGGCTCGACATCACGCACCGCGGACCGGCGTACATCAAGCGCAAGCTGCCTGGCATGTACGAGCAGTTCATGGCGCTCGCGGACGTCGACATCACGAAGACGAAGTTCGAGGTCGGACCGACCATCCACTACACGATGGGCGGCTTGAAGGTCGATCCCTTGAGCTGCGCCACGAATGTTCCCGGTCTCTTCGCCGCAGGCGAGTGCGCTGCCGGACTGCACGGGGCGAACCGCCTCGGCGGCAACTCCCTCTCGGACATCCTGGTCTTCGGCAAGCGCGCCGGCGATGGCGCGGTGGAGTTCGTCAAGGGGCACGAGGGAACGCCGAAGATCGACGACTCCGAGGTGCAGGCCGAGATCGACCGCGTCCTCAGACCCTTCAGCTCCGAGAACGGAGAGAACCCTTATGCGCTGCACGAGCAGCTGCAGGAGATCATGGCGACCCACGCCGGCATCTCACGCACTGGGCCGGACCTTGAGCAGGGTCTGCAGAAGTTGCTCGAGCTCAAGGAGCGCGCGCGCAACATGGCAGTCCCCGGGTCGCGTGTCTTCAACCCTGGCTGGCACACCGTGCAGGACGTGCACAACATGATTACGCTTTGCGAAGCGATCATTCGCGGTGCGATCGAGCGCAAGGAGAGCCGCGGAGCGCAGTGGCGCCTCGACCACCCCGACGAGCTCGAGGAGTACGGCAAGATCAACTTCGTGCACAAGCTCGAGGATGGCGAGGTCAAGACCTACACATCCCCGGTGCCCGAGATGCCCGCTGAGTTGAAGGAACTCTTCAACCTCGGGGCGGCCCCCGGCATCGCGAAGTCTGGAAAGAAGGAGTAGTGCCGATGCCTGAAGAGATCACCCTCAGCGTCTTCCGGGGCGATCGCAGCGGTGGACAAGAACAGGAGTACAAGATCCCTGCGACGACGGGCATGGTCGTGCTCGACGCGCTGCACTACATCCAGGCGCATGATGCGCCGGACCTCGCCGTGCGCTGGAACTGCAAGGCGGCGCACTGCGGATCGTGCAGCGCAGAGATCAACGGCTCTGGCAAGCTGCTTTGCAAGACGCGCGTCGACGACTACGTCGGCGAAGTGATCCATGTGCGTCCGATGCACACGTTCCCTGTGATCAAGGACCTTGTCACGGACGTCTCTTGGAACTATGAAAAGCTCAGGCAGATCCCCGCATTCCAACCTGCGGCCAAGGCGCCATTCACGCTGCAGCAGCGCGACGTCGACCGCATCCAGGAATTCCGCGACTGCATCGAGTGCTTCCTGTGCCAGAACGTCTGCCACGTGCTGCGTGAACACAACGCGAAGGACGCCTATTGGGGTCCGCGCATGATGATCCGCATTGCGGAGCTCGAGATGCATCCGTTCGACACCGGTGACCGCATCGACCTCCTCAAGGGCGCGGCCGGCGTTGGGTACTGCAACATCACGAAGTGCTGCACGGTGGTCTGCCCGCAGGGCATCAACATCACCGATAACGGCATCATCCCGCTCAAGGAGCGCGTCGCCGACAAGTATTTCGATCCGCTTGGCGGACTCGTGCGCAAGATGCACAAGTAGCCAGCGGTCGGCGCGGCCCCGGGGCAGGTTTGCCCCGGGGCCATTTGCGTTGGAACGGGTTGGGCCGCGGAAGGGGAGCTCCGTATGGCTTCGAATGACAAGACACCAGCGCATGTCGTGATCGTGGGCGCAGGGTTCGCCGGGCTCTATGCGGCGCGCAGGCTAGCGCGCGCCCCGGTACGGGTCACTGTGCTGGATCGCCGCAACCACCATCTGTTTCAGCCGCTGCTCTACCAGGTGGCGACTGCGGGTTTGGCGCCAGGGGAGATCGCGGCACCGATCCGCCACGTCCTGCGTGGGCATCCGCGTACGCAGGTGCTGCTGGCTGACGTGCGCGGGATCGATCTCGATCGGCAGGCGGTGAAGTACGACGGGGGAGAGATCGAGTACGACTACCTGCTGCTTGCGACAGGAGCACGCCACTCCTATTTCGGACATCCGGAATGGGAGCCGCTCGCGCCAGGTCTCAAGACGCTAGAGGATGCGACGGAAATCCGTCACCGCATCCTGCTGGCATACGAGGCGGCAGAGCGCACCGACGACCCCGTAATACGCCAGGCGCTCTTGGACTTCGTCGTCGTCGGGGCGGGACCAACCGGCGTCGAACTCGCCGGGGCGATTGCCGAGATCGCACGCCGTACGCTGCGTAGAAACTTCCGGAACATCGACCCTGCAGCGTCGCGGGTGTTCTTGGTCGAAGCTGGGAAGCGTGTTCTGCCCAGCTTCCCGGAAGATTTGGGGCTACGCGCGGAGGCAGTGCTGCGCCGCATGGGAGTGGAAGTGCAGCTCGGGGCAGCAGTCGAAGAGGTGACATCTTCGGGGGTGCGCGTCGCTGGCGAATTCCTCCCCGCGCGGACGGTGCTCTGGGCGGCAGGGGTAACCGCGTCGCCACTCGGTGCTGAGATTCCGGGTGTGCGAGATCGCGTGGGGCGCGTCCGGGTGGCGGCGGATCTTACGGTCGAGGGACACCCTGAGGTGTCGCTCGCCGGAGACATGGCGCTCGTCGTGGACGAGGCGGGCAGCCCCTTGCCAGGGATTGCACCCGTCGCGATTCAGGAGGGTGTATGCGCTGCAGAGAATATCCTGAGGGCGATCGCCGGCAGGGAGCGCCGGCCGTTCCACTACCGTGATCGCGGTGTCCTTGCGACGATCGGACGCAGCCAGGCGGTCGCGAGGATCGGGCGCGTGCACCTGCATGGTTTCGTAGCCTGGGCGGCTTGGCTGCTGGTGCACATCATGTATCTGATCGGGTTTGGCAACCGGGTTGCAGTGCTTTGGCGCTGGACCCTTGCGTACATCACCTTCGAGCGTGCCGACCGGCTGATTACGCGCGGTCCGGGTGCGGCGGCGTAGCCCTCCCGCCTGCACAAGGTCGATGGACCGGTCCCTTCGCGCCAAATGCGAGGGACCGGTCTACGCATGCGATCAGGTATAATGGGTCCGTCCTTGTGGAGAGGAGTTATACCTTTGCCCACCGTTGACGACATCACCATTATCGGCGGCGGTCCCGTCGGATTGTTCGGACTCTACCATTCTCACCTGCGACAGCTGAGGGCGAGGTTGATCGACAGTCTGCCGGAGCTCGGCGGACAGGTCGTTGCGCTATATCCCGAAAAGTACATCTTCGATGTGGGAGGCTTCCCAAAGGTCACGGGCAGGGAGCTCATCGAGCTTTTGGCCGAGCAGTCGATCAAGCAGAACGCGAGCGTCTGCCTCGGAGAAAAGGTGGTGGGCCTGGAGCGCGACGGCGAGGTGTGGCGCTTGCAGACCAGCGGCGGAGAGCACCTCACCCGCTCCGTCGTGATCGCGGCGGGCCTTGGGGCCTTCAACCCACGCAAGCTGGGAGTGCCCGGCGAAGAAGAGTTCGCCGGTCGCGGCGTGCAGTACTTCGTGCGTCAAGTGTCGGCGTTCTATGGCAAGCGTGTGCTGATTGTCGGTGGCGGCGACTCAGCGGTGGACTGGGCCAACACTCTCATTCCGCATGCAAGCATACGGGTGGTGCACAACCTGCCGAAGTGGCAGGCACATGAGGAGTCCGTCGAGCAGATGCGCGCCAGTGGCATCCCGATCGGGCAGCCTTGGGAACTGCGGGAGATCCGCGGCGCGGACCGGGTGGAGGCTGCGGTGATCGGGCCCTGCGGCTCGGATCAGCAGGAGACCATCGCGGTGGACGAAATCCTGATCTGCATCGGATTCTCCACAGACCTTGGCCCGATCAAGGGCTGGGGGCTGCCGATCCGCGGCGGACAGATCCAGGTCGACTGGGGAATGAAGACGCCGCTCGAAGGGGTCTTCGCAGCAGGCGACGTGGTGACCTATCCCGGAAAGACCAAGTTGATTGCCCTTGGGTTCGGTGAGGTCGGGATGGCAGTCGACAGCGCGGTCCACTACCTCTTTCCCGAGCAGCGCATCACGACGAAGCACAGTTCTGACAGGGGGTTCTAGCAGTGGCAATCCGGGTCTCGACGACGTTCGAGGTTCCAGGGCAGAAAATCGCTGATTCGCTCGGTACGGTCTTTGGCGTAGTCGTGCGCAGCCAAGGGTTGGGCGGGAACCTCCTCGCGTCTTTGCGGAGTTTGGGTGGCGGCGAGATCCATGAGTACACGCGCCTTCTCGAGGACACACGGCGGCAGGCAATCGACCGCATGCTCGAGAACGCGCAGAAGCTCGGTGCCAACGCGGTGGTTGGCATGCGCTTCGACTCCTCGGAGATCGGACAGACGATGACCGAAGTTGTCGCTTACGGCACGGCAGTCAAGATCGAGAGCTGAGAAGCGCAAAACCGTGGTGGACCGCAGCGGCCCTCCAAAGGCGGGGAAGGAATCGTGCGCAATCGATGGATGCTCGGCATCGGAGCGGTGCTGTTCCTGCTTGGGGCAGTACTCTCAGTGGCCACCGGGTTCAACTTGCCAGCAGTCTACATTGCCCTTATCGGCGCTATCCTGTTGGCGGCGGGGTTTCTCGTCGGGCCGCGCTACCGAGCGGAGATCACCTCCCCGCCTGACGGATACGAGTCGACAGGGGAGACCTTCGTAGATCCCACATCACGCCGCACCATTGAAGTCTGGCAGCACCCCATGACGGGGCACCGCGTGTACGTGCGCAGAAGCTGATATACATTTCCAGAGCGAAATGCCCCAGCCGGAGGAATGTTCCTCGGCCTGGGGCATTTCTTATCTACCACATGCACAGCACGTGTGAACGGCGTCACAAAGTAGGAGAATCTTGGGACGCGGGGAATTGTACTAGTCGCCTGGGCTGTGGCTTTCCCAACCTTCCTGCGCCGATGCTCGGCGCAGTACTCAAGTCAGCGAGCGGTTGCTGCCGGTTGTTGAGTCGA
The DNA here is from genome assembly GCA_021793645.1 of Bacillota bacterium. GTDB lineage: Bacteria > Bacillota > Sulfobacillia > JAJZYS01 > JAJYTV01 > JAJYTV01. The sequence continues at coordinate 129,063 of JAJYSJ010000005.1, read as the reverse complement.
AACTTCGAGGAGGGAAGGGAGGGCGCGAGATTCGCCGGCCGCCCAAATCGGGCGAGCAACGCCGTCGCTCGCGACCTGTACGCTCGGAAGGAAGCGTGCGGGAGATCGAACCAGGCTGTGCAGAACACCCATGGCGACCTGAGTCGCAGGCATCGTGTACACGGCGAACTTCTGAGAACTTGTACGACTGATAGGATTCTGGCCGCAAACGATTTTCTTCATCTAAAGGAGGATTCTGTCAGTGGCTAAGGCAAACCCGGCTCCGCTCGGTCTCGCTGGGTTCGCGTTTACGACCTGGATGCTCAGCATGATCAACGCCGGGTGGTATCCCGCTGCCGGGATGGGCATCGTGCTTGCGCTCGCCCTCGCATATGGCGGCCTTGCACAGCTCGTTGCGGGAGTCCTGGAATACCCGCGCGGCAACACCTTCGGAACGGTCGCCTTCTTCTCATACGGCGCGTTCTGGATCTCGTTCGCGCTGTTCGTCCAGTTCTTCTCCAAGGACGTCCCTGGCGTAATGGTCGCCTGGTACCTCCTGGTGTGGGGCGTCTTCACCTTCTACATGTGGCTCGCGACGTTCCGCGGCGAGCGGATCCTCATGTACGTCTTCCTCGCGCTTTGGGTGACTTATGTGCTGCTCGCCATCGGCAACTTCGGCGTCGGGGGCTTCGTCCAGATCGGCGGCTACGTCGGGCTGATCACAGCCATCCTGGCTTTCTACGCCTCGGCGGCTGCCGTGATCAACGAGTCGGCGGGACGCATCGTGCTCCCGACCGGGGCACCGAGCAAGTCGGCCTAACGCTCCTTTTCTGCAAGAGGGTCGGATCGGGCGACGCCCGGTTCGGCCCTCTCGTCGTTCATAAGGTGGGTTTGCCACATCGAGCATGTCCGGTCCGCGTAGCATAACCCAGCGCGCAGCGAACGGGGGTATCCGGCAATGTCCGCAGTCAAGCTCTTGGGTGCACTCCAGCTCTCCCGCCCGATCCCTTTGGCCGTCTGGACCCTCGGGACCGTCATGCTGGGTGCATCGGCGGCGCCCCACCTGCAGACGGATTGGATCCTACCTGTCGCTGCGGTGCTCGTAGGCGGCATCCTCCTGCAGGGTTACATTACACACGGAATCAATGACCTGTTCGACTGGTACTCCGGCACCGACAAGGAGAATCCGGCCTGGCTTTCGGGAGGATCCCACGCAGTGCAGAGCGGTCGGCTGCAGCCGGCGGACCTGCGCCTCATCGCGGTATTCGCGATCGGGGCATACCTCGTGCTGCTCCTCGCGCTGTCGGTGTGGCGTGGCGCCATCTTCGCGCTCCTGGGAGTGCCGGCTCTTATTGCGGCGATAGCCTACAGCCTGCCGCCCTTTCGGCTCGGCTATAGGCCCCTCCTTGGAGAGTGGCTCGGCATGTTTCCAACGATCGCCTCCGGCGTGCTGGCGGCCGGGTATGCCGCTGGAGGAGTCATGGTACCCGAGCTATGGGCGGTTGCGATCATCAACGGGATCATGTGCAACGCATCAGTGATGGAGCATCATCTCGCCGACGTCGAACTTGACTGGGCGGCCGCACCGCAGAAGCGCACATCGCCCGCCTTCTGGCAGAAGGCGATCGGCCGACCGGGCAGCGAGGTCGCGATGACCTACGCCCTGCTCGTCTGTGCGCTGTCCTTGGCCTTCTCGTGGCTCATCTCGGTGCGCTTCGCCCTGACGGCGGTTCTGGCGCTCGCAGCTGCAGTGATCGCGCACCATACCAGGATGGGTGATCGGGAGGACGAGACGCGGCGCGATGCGGCGCTGAAAGGCATTGCACTTGCGAATGCGCTGGGCTTTGCCGTCTTCGCCGTCCTGGGAGTGCGTTGAGGCGCTGCCTGAGCCGGCATGGCCAGCGGGGTCGGCGAGGTCAGGGGGGCAAGGCCAGCAGCGGCTAACCTGACCGCCTTTGGGTGGAATGGTGCGCGCTGTCAGCCAATACATCCACTCAGCGTTCCGAGGAGCACGTCTGGTCCGGACGTGCCGGTCTCGGAATTTGCCGGCCGCACGCTGACTGTCGCTTGTACCGTGAGTTCGGGTTGGATCAGATCTACGGATCCGGCCCACGTCAGAGGTTGGAACGGGGACGTGGTTGGAACCAGGCCAAAGCCGAATGCCCCAATGATTGGGATGGTGACGAGGCCTTCGTAGCTGTCGAAGTTGCCGAAGGTCGACGGAGCCGGTAGGCCAACAGCAAGCACACTTACGGCCTGCCGACCCGCCTGCACGCTGGTCAGGGCGGCTCCCACGGCGTCTGGGGCGGATGGTGGCACCACCGGCGTCTTGCGGAGAACAACGCAACAGGGAATGGCTAGGGGGCGCGGCTCGGGCGGCAGGGGCGCTGGCGCGGGGGCGGCATTGGGATTGTTGAAGCCGATGCTGAAGTACGTAAGCGGGCCGACGACGCCGGTCAAGGGAATTCCGTTATCCGATTGCCAAAGACGGACTGCGTTCTGGGTGAGGGTACCGAAGTACCCATCCACGCGTCCGGTGTAATACGCCCGGTTCAGGGAACTGGTCTTGCTTGAAAGAAACAACTGCACCCATGCCACGTCGAGTCCTCGCGAGCCAAGCGCAAGGTTGCGGCCGCCTGCGTACGTGTAGATCCATAGCGCGTCAAAGGTCTCGAAGCCAACCTCCCCGCTGATCGGAACGCCGGCATCACCATTGCGGATGGCGTCGACCTGAAAGTCCGAGACTGCACCTGTCGTTGAAAAGCCGTAAATGCCGTTGGCGGGACCCGCTAGCACCTGAGAGTAGCGGAAGCAGTTCAGGCGGTTCTGCAGTACAGTGACATCGCCCCCTGTGGATCCTTCGGAGAGATTGCGACTGCCAAATCCGGGACCACCGTACGTGACGTTGGGACCTACCGCCTGGCCCAAGACTAAATACGTCTGGGGACCGGCGATCCCGTCGACCGCAAGTCCGAAATAGCTCTGGATGTTGCGAACTGCGGAGTCGGTCTCGGGGCCGAAGATGCCGTCAACGTCAATCTCCGGCCCCACCGGCCCAAGTGGGGGATTTGTGATCCGTACCAACTGATCGTAGAGGTCTTGGAGCACTTTGACGTCGGTACCCCGCATGTTGGGTTGACGAAGCCTCAAGAGCCTGCTGCCAAACGCGAAGAAGGACAGGTCGCCTTCGAAGACTGCCACGAGCTTCCCTCCCCACATCGTTACGACATAGCGTTATGTGGAGTAGAGACCAAAGGTGCAGCACAGCACGCGATGGCCTTTGAAACCTCAGCTCAAAAGAAACGTGGGAAATAAGGACAAAAAGCAGCGCTGCCAGTGAAGGCAGCGCTGCCGTCTATGAGGCTATGATCCAGGAAGACGGGCCCACTCGCGTAATCGGAACTAGGCTAAAAGAGGGTTCCAATAGGCACGCCCAGACGCAAGCCGAACGCTGATTCCAGAGCAAGTCGAACCAGGATTCCAACAGAAGCCGAACACGGATTCTGTGCGCCCCAGGAAGTTACCCGACGAATATTGGTGTGCAGCTCGTTTCTGTTTTGACCTTGCAGATCTGCCAGAGATGGTGGCGAAGGCCACACCATCAAGCACTGCCCTATGGTAAACTCAACGATGGTGCCCACGGCGAGTTTTCGGAACGCCGGTTGGCCGTAAGACGCCGGAAGGGGATGCCTTCAGTGGCAGCACGGTATGACGCGCATAATGACAAGATCCGCGACATTTTCGGAGCGATCGCGCGCGTCTACGACCCGATGAACCGCGTCATTACGCTCGGCCTTTGGGGCAGTTGGCAACGGCGCTTTTTGGACCTTGTAGCACCGCGCGATGGCGAGTATTGCCTTGACATCGCTACCGGCACCGGCGACCTTGCGATTCTTATCGCCGACAGCGCATCTAGGATCCGTGTGACCGGACTTGACCTCAGCCGGGACATGCTAGACGTGGCAGAGGAAAAAATCCGACGCAGGGGACTGGAGGAGCGCGTGACGGTTGTCGAAGGGAACGCCCTGATGTTACCTTTTCCCGATCAAACATTCGATGTCGTGACGTGCGGCTTTGGACTGCGCAACTTCCCAGATCTGCCGCAGGCCCTCTCTGAGATGCGGCGCGTTTTGAAGCCCGGCGGCAGGGCGCTCTCGCTCGAAGTCTCCCGCCCCCAGAACAAGCTCGTCTGGTGGGGCTTCCGCCTGTATTTCTACGGCCTCGTGCCGAGGCTCGGTAGATTGGCCGGCCGCGGCGGCCGCGCCTACGCTTGGCTGCCTGAATCACACCGCCGCTTTCCCGGCCGAGAGGTGCTCTCTGGGCTGTATCGGGATGCCGGCTTTGACGCGGTCGAGGCATGGCCTCTGACACTTGGCTCCGTCGCAGTACACCGGGGGGAGGTGCGCACGTGAAGTCTTCCTGGACCATGATCGGGCTGACGCACCGCGATGCAGGAGTGGACGTGCGCGGCCGCCTCAGCCTTGAGCATCTCGCCGAGGCTGTGTACCGTGACGTATTAGAGACGGCCAAGGAAGTTCTCGTGCTCTCCACCTGCAACCGCAGTGAGGTGTATGCCTTTGGCAAAGCGGACGACGTCGATGAGGCGATCCGAGCGTCGTGGAAGCGCAACGCCGACGCTGCGGGAGAACTCCTCAACCAGCATGCCCAGCGTCTCGAAGGCAGGGACGCAGTCGAACACCTCTTCCTGGTTGCGGCTGGACTCGACGCCCAGATCGTCGGAGAGACCCAGATCCTTGGTCAACTGAAGGAAGCGTTTGCAGACGCGGCCGCTGCCGGCGCGGTCGGCAAGGAGCTCAGCATGGCAGTGCAGGCAGCTCTGGCCGCGGCGCGCCGCGCCCACCGCGAAACCGGCCTCGACGCGCATCCTGTTTCGGTAGGGGCAGCGGCTGTCGCACTTGGACGTCAGGCGTTCGGCGACTTGACGGGTAAGACGGTCCTCATGATCGGCGCCGGTGAGGTAGCAGAACTTTGCCTCACCCATCTGCGGGAGGCTGGGGCTACCGACGTCGTGGTTTCCAACCGCACGCGAGAGCGCGCTGAGGAACTGGCACACCGCTTCGGTGGACGTGCCGCCGGTTGGGAGGAGAGCGAGGACTGGCTGCGCCATGCAGATCTCGTACTCTCGTCGACGAGTGCTCCACACACGATCCTGTACGCCCGGGACCTGCGGCGCATCCTGCGCGCGCGCCGCGACCGTCAGATGATCTTGATCGACTTGGCGGTTCCGAGGGACATCGAGACCAGGTGCGGGCAGATTCCCGGCGTCTTTCTCTATGACCTCGATAATCTTGCGGAGATCACGGCGTCCAGCCGGGCCGAGCGGCTGCGCGAGGCGAAGCATGCACAAGAGATCGTCGTGCGGGCCGCCGCGGACTACCATCGACGCACGTCTGAACGCGCCGCAGTACCGCTCATCCAATCTCTGCGCGGCAAGGCGGACAGGGTTCGGGACGACGAACTGCAGCGTGCCTTCCGCCGCCTTGGCGACGTTGCGCCGGATGAGCGCCGCGTGATCGAACAGCTCGCGTCGCGCATCGTCAATAAGCTTCTGAACGACCCCACCGTCGCACTCAAGGAGTGCGCGGCGCGGGAGGATGCCGACGCGTGCCTGCGCCTAGCGGCGCGTCTGTTCCACCTTGACGGACAGGAGTGGCCTCAGCAAGCGTGAGCGCATACCTGCTCGCAGCCGCCAGCGTCGCCTACGGCGGGGCGGCGCTTTTGCATTTCCTGGCACAGCGCCGACGCTGGCTGCTGCGGCCTGCGACCTTGATGACCTTCGCGGCGCTCTCGGTTCAGGCGCTGCTGATCGTGGCGCAGGCGCTGCGCGGCATGCCGATGGACCTCTTCGACTGGTTGCAGACGGCCCTTTTCTCCTTTGTGCTCGCATTTGCCATTTGGGCTCGCGGCGATCGCGGGGCCGGCGCCGGCGCGATCGTGCTGCCAATCGCCTTCGCCGTTACGGCGGCAACCGCGCTTCTTGGACGCGGCAGTGGACCGGCCCCTTTGCATGGATCGGCGCTGCTTTGGCTGCACGTTGGCTTCCTCGCGTTCGGGTTCGCTTGCCTGGCGCTTGCGGGCGCTGCTGCTCTTCTGCGGCGACTCGCCGAATCCCGCCTTCGGCGCGGCGCGTTTGGCACCACGGCACCCCTGCCGCAGCTGCAAGTGGCGGTTCGCCGTTTCCTCGGGACGGGACTTATCCTCGATGCCGTTGGCATCGCGCTCGGGGCGGTTTACGCCCGCGCTGCCTGGGGTGCCTACTGGTCTTGGGATCTGAAGGAGACGGTAACGCTCATCGTCTGGATGATCGATCTCTGTGCGTATCTCGCTGTGCGGGCCGGGCGTCGGCTCGCGCTCGGGGACTGGCTTGCCGCCACAGGGCTCGTGGGCATGTTGGCAAATATCTGGGCGGTCGGGCTGCTCACGGGGCCGCACCACTTCAACTGGTAATCCGGGGAGGCTAGCATGATGGAAATTCGGATCGCCTCTCGCCGCAGCCCTTTGGCGAGGGCCCAAGCGGAGCTTGCGGCCAAAACACTGCACGAGCGCTACGCACACCTCGACATCTCCTTCATCACCATCGAGACGGAGGGCGATCGCCGGCAGTCCGCACCCCTGGTGGAAATCGGCGGGAAGGGTGTCTTCACGCAGGAAATCGAACAGATGCTGCGGCGCGATGAGGCCGACTTGGCGGTGCACAGTCTGAAGGACCTACCGACCACATTGCCGCGCGGCTTGCGCATTGTTGCTGCGCTGCCGCGTGAGGACCCGCGGGACGTCCTTGTGACCCGGGACGGCAAGCGCTTACGCGATCTGCCGCCAGGAGCGTGCATTGGCACATCGAGTCCCCGCAGGCAGGCCCAGCTTCGCCTGTGGCGGCCGGACCTTCGCGTGGAAGGAGTGCGGGGCAACGTCGGGACCCGTCTGCGCAAGCTTGGTGAAGGCGAAGTTGACGGCCTTGTGATGGCGGCTGCGGGCCTGCTGCGCGCGGGCGAAGGGTCGCGCATCGCAGAGTATCTTGACCCCGAGGAAATGCTGCCAGCACCCGCACAGGGCGTCATCGCGTTTGAGGCGCGGAGTGCACGCAAAGACCTGCGTGACTTCCTCCGGGCAATCAGCGACCGCGCCGCACGGCGTGCCTCAAGCGCAGAACGCGCGTTCCTGGCGGGACTGGGCAGCGGGTGCGCCGTGCCGATCGGTGCGCTCGCGGAAGTCCAGGGGCGCACGATTCGCCTGCGCGCGGGTGTCTTCGCGACGGATGGCTCGGCTGCACTGCGTACCGAGGTCGTCGGCACCCGAGCCGAGGAGGTCGGGAAGGAGGCCGCCCTGGCGCTCTTGCGCATGGGCGCCGAGCGTCTGCTGCGGGACGTGACGTAATGGTTCGCGCAGTCTATTACGCGCGAGCAGACGGGCTCCCGGACGCGGCCATCGACGATCTGTTCACTGTGGCACAGGCGGTCTTCGCGGATGCGTCACCCATGCCGCTTCGCGCCGGCGTGCAGTCGATACACGCCATGCCGCAAGACCCTGCGCGGCTGCCCGATGGCATTTGCGCACGGCTGTATCAAGCGATGTCGCCACATGTACGCGCTGAGGCGGAATCACTTCGCGAGGCTGGCGCCGTGGTCCACTTCCTTTCTGAGGTGAGCGGCACCACAAAGCGGCTTGAGGGCATGCGCGTACTCACGACTCGGGCGCGAGAACAGACCGAGCGGCTTATGGCTCTTCTGCGGCTGCACGGTGCAGAGCCTTGCGTTCTGCCAGCGATCCGCTACGCGCCGCCCGAAGATAGGACCTCGCTCGAAGCGGCGATCCGGGAAGTGACAAACTGCCGCTACGCTGTCTTCACGAGCGCAACCGGTGTGCGCAGCTTCCTTGCGGAGATGCGCGCGGCAGGGCACGATGCGGGTAGGCTCGGCCTTCGACTGTATGCGGTCGGCCCGGCAACCGCCGCGGCGGTTGCCGGCGAGGGACTCAGAAGCGAAGCTCTGCCCGTTCGTCAGCGCGCGGAGGGCCTGGCGCAGCTGTTGCGCGAGCGCGCAGCACCCGACGAGCGTGGGTTGATCGTCGGGCCGGAGTCGTCCGACACCGCCCTGTTGCTCTCGCTGCAAAAGAACGGCCTGCAGGTGCGGCCGGTTGCCGCCTATCGCACGGTTTCCGGCGTCGATCAGGCGGCGGCAGCAGCGGTCTTGGAGGCCCCTCCGCCGCAGGCCGCCCTCTTCTACAGCCCGTCGGCAGTGCGCGGAACGCTGTCTGCGCTGCCGCAGGAATTCTTGCGGCAGGGCCGGATCATCGCGGTTGGTCCGACGACAGCTGCGGCGCTGCGTGAATCCGGACTCTCGCCCGACGCAATCGCGACTGAGCCATCCGACGCTGCTGTCGTCGAAGCGTTGTGCGATATCGTGCAGCACCCGAAGAGAGAGGAAGGCTGAAACTTGGCAGACATCATCTACCGGCCGCGCCGCACGCGGCGCAGTGCAGCGATGCGCGATCTCGTAGCCCAGACCGTGATTGCCCCTAGGAACCTTGTGCAGCCTCTGTTTGTCGTTCCGGGGAGTGCGATCGCGCGCCCGATCGAGGCACTAAGCGGGCAGATGCACCTTTCGCCTGACAAGGCGGCCGACCTCGCCAAGGAGATCCGCGCGGCGGGGATTCCGGCCGTGCTGCTCTTCGGCATCCCGCCTGAAAAGGACGCGGTGGGAAGCTATGCCGCACGCGCCGACGCTCCTGTGCAAGAAGCAGTGCGACGCATCAAGGACGCCGTGCCCGAACTCGTCGTGATCTGCGATCTATGCCTTTGCGAGTACACGGACCATGGACACTGCGGCGTCGTGCGAGAGGACGGCAGCGTCGACAACGACGCGACCCTGCCGCTGCTCATGCAGGCTGCCGTCTCGCAGGCGGAGGCGGGTGCCGATGTCGTCGCACCGTCGGACATGATGGACGGGAGAGTTAGTGCGCTACGCCGTGCGCTGGACGAGACCGGCTTCATCGAGACGGCGATTCTTTCGTATGCCGTGAAGTACCGCTCTGCATTCTACGGACCGTTCCGCGAAGCGGCCGGATCCGCACCGCGCGAGGGGGACCGTTCGACGTACCAGATGGACTTCCGCAACGGCAGGGAAGCATTGCGCGAGGCGCGGCTGGACGTCGACGAAGGGGCGGACATGCTGCTCGTAAAGCCCGGCATGCCCTATCTCGACGTGCTCGCGTCGGTGCGTGCCGCGACTGACCTGCCCGTGGGGGCCTACCAGGTGTCCGGCGAATATGCGATGCTTGAGGCGGCGGCGAGTCGCGGCTGGCTGGATCGCGACATGGCCGTTACGGAGTCTCTCTACGCAATGCGGCGTGCCGGCGCCGACTTCATCGTGACCTACTACGCCCTCGAATGGGCGCGGCGAGGCCTGTGTCGATAAGAGGGGGAGAGCCCTTTTGGAAGTTGTCAAGATTTCGCCTCGCGGATACTGCTACGGCGTCGTCGATGCGATGAAGCTGGTACGGCAGGTCGCGGAGAACCCAACCGCCAAGAAGCCGATCTTCGTTCTTGGCCTGATTGTCCACAATCGCCATGCGGTTGAGGAACTTGATCGCTATGGCGTGATTTCGCTCGACGGAGAGAACCGGCTCGAGCTGATCGAGCAGGTGACGGAGGGCACGGTCGTCTTTACTGCCCACGGGGTCTCGCAGGCGGTGCGCGAGCGCGCCGAGGCGAAGGGGCTGGACGTTGTCGACGCGACATGCCCAGACGTGACGAAGACGCATGATCTGATCCGTCATCTAGCAGATGGCGGCTACACGATCCTGTACATCGGCCGACGCGGCCACCCCGAGCCCGAAGGCGCCATGGGGGAGGCCCCCGACCACGTCCACCTGATCGAGACCGCTGCGGATGCGGAGGGTCTAGACCTCGCTGGGAGGAAGCTCGCTGTCGTCACACAGACGACCCTGTCGAGCTGGGACACGGAGGAGACCATCCAGAGCCTCAAAGAGGCCTATCCTCAGATCGAGGTGTTCAACGAGATCTGCCTTGCAACCCAGCTTCGCCAGGAGGCAGCGGTGCGCGAAGCCGCGCGCTGCGATGTCGTGATTGTCGTAGGCGACATCCGGTCCAACAACTCGAACCGCCTCGTGCAAGTCGTCCAGGAACAGGCGGGGCGCCCGGCCTACCTCGTCGACACGGTTGCGGACATCGAGCCGGAGTGGCTCGCGGGCAAGCAGACGGTTGGCGTCACCGCCGGCTCTTCCACTCCATCTCCAATCACCCGAGAGGTAGTGCAGTTCCTCGAGGGGTACGAGCCAGCAGCACAGGCAACCGCGCAAGGCTAGCCGTGTACACCGCGAGCGCCCTGAGCGGCCACGAAGCGCAGCCCCGCCGGGGATACTGGTGGTTCGTTCCGCGCGAGTTCGGTGCCTGGACAATGCTCGTCACGGGATACCTGACGACGCTGATGGTCGCGGACGCTTTTTCGACTGCGGCGCTGCTGCTGATCCCCGCAGTTGTGTTCCTGCTGCTCGCGAAGGAACCCGTCGACCGCCTATTGCGAGCTAAAGCGGGGGGCCGGGCGTTGTACGCCTGGATCGCAACCGGCGAACTCGCCGCATCTGCGGTTGCAGGCGTCCTTGCAGCCCGAACCTCCCACGCCGCCCTGCTGTACCTTTTGCCCATCCTCGCCGTACCGCCGTACGCCTTCGCGGTTCTGCTCGGATTCCTGCCCGAAAAGTGGCGGACGCTGCGCGAACTCGTCGCGACAACAGGGCTATGTCTCATCGTACCAGGCACCTGGGCCGCACTCGGCCTTCCCGCGGACATGGCGATGCTGATCGTCTACTTCGGTCTCGTGCTGCACTTCCTCTACGGCGTCGGCTTTTTGCGGCTGCAGATCGTCGCAGCGAAGACGAACATGGACGCAGCGGACGTCCGCCAGGGCACGCTGCTGCTCGCCGGCTCGGCCTCGCTGCTGACCCTGCTCGTCGTTGCGCTCAGCCTCTTCGGCTACCTGCCGATCTGGGCAGCGGTGCCGCTCCTGCCGCAGATGGCGCGGGCGTATCTCTGGCTCGGAGGGCAGCATCCCTGGCTCAATATGCGCAGGATGGGGCGCCAGGAGGTTGTCCTCGCTGTGGCGCTGATGGCACTCTTCACGCTGGTGGCGCACGCGTGAACGAAACCCTGTGGTCTCTGTGCAGCGGCAAAGGAAGAGCGCCTGCCGGACGTTGCCGTCCGGCAGGCGCTCTTCCTTTGCCGCATGACCAACTGCTCTTTGCGGGGGCGGACCGCGCCAAGAGTGTTCTCTCTGCGCGCCTAGTCAGGCAGGAACGGCATGTCGCGCCCTGCTCCGGGGTGCGTCTCCTTCGGCAGCACCGCCTGCACGACGATCGACACCACTGCGATGATCAAGAGGGCCAGAGCCCCGTTGCGGAAGCCCTGGAATGGGTCGGTGCGGGACATCGCGTACATCGCGGCTGAGAGGGCGATGCCGGCGCTCATCCCGATCGAGCGCCCCATGTTGAGGAGACCGCCCGTCACACCAAGGTGTTCTTTGGGCGAGTGGCCCATCACGGAGCTGTTGTTCGGCGGGGTGAAGACGCCGGCGCCAGCGCCAATCAGCACAAGGGCCGGAATAGTCCAGGCGAATGCGATGTTGGTGGTCCAAAGATACATGAGGAGAGATCCTACGGCCGTGATGACCAGGCCTGTCACCGCGACCGTACGATTGCCGAAACGGTCTGCAAGCGTACCGGCGAGTGGTGCCACCGCCGTCATCGAAAGAGCGATGGAGCTGACGATGATGCCCATGTGGGCTGTTGGGAGACCGCGCACATTCTCGAAGTAGTAGGGCAGCAGGAAGAACACGCCGTAGAGCACGCTGAACGAGAGGACGCCCAGCACCACGCCGCCCGTCACGTGAATGATCCGCACTACGCTTGGATGTACGAGCGGCTGCTCGATGCGAACCTGGCGACGGGTGAAGAAGTAGCCGATCAGGAGGCCGCCGAGGAGTTCTATGTACCAGATGCCGCGGCCCTTGAAAGCAAGCAGCAGCAGCGTCAACGAGACGGCAAGCAGGGCGGAGCTCAGTACGTCGACCTTCTGCCGCGGTTGGTCCGCGGTCCTGATACTGTCATGCGGCAGGGTGAACGGCGCGACGATCAAGGCGAGGGCCGCGATTGGCAGGTTGACAAGAAAGATTGCCTGCCAGGAGAACGCGCCGATCAAGATGCCCCCAACTGCAGGCCCGATCGAGAGCCCAACCGCCTGAGCGGCACCCTGCACGCCGATCGCGCGCCCACGCATACTTGCGGGAACGCTGGAGGTGACGATGGCCACGGAGTTCGCCTGGAGCATCGCCGCGCCAAGACCCTGCACGACGCGGGACACGATCAACACCCAAAGGCTCGGAGCGAAGCCGCAGCCAGCGGAAGCGATTCCGAATACGAGGAATCCGAAGCGGTACATCCGCGAGCGGCCGATGCTGTCTGCGAGCCGTCCTGCGAGCACGACGACCGTCGTCAGCGCCAGGAGGTATGAGAGCGAAACCCACGCGATGTCGGTGTACGAGGAATGAAAGAAGTGCTGCATCGTTGGCAGTCCGACAGTGACGATGCTGGCGTCGATTGCGGCCATCGCCGCTCCGAGGCAAACCGTTGCGACCGCGAGCCAGGGATGTGCTGCGAGGCCCTGTTCTGGGGGTTCGGCGTGTGCATCTCTCATGATACATCCAGCATAGTGCATCGCGACGCAAAGGGAAACGGCATATTGACTTAGTATTAACATAAGGAGTGTTTATGGGGGGCTGCGATGTGCATTTGCAGCAGTTGCGATTCTTCCGGGCGGTGGCCAGTGCCAGAACGTTCACCGAAGCGGCCGAACAGCTGGGCCGCAGCCAGCCCGCCGTGAGCATGCAAGTGCGGGCCTTGGAGGAGGAAGTAGGGCTGGCACTGGTCGAGATCACGCATCGGCGCTTGCAGCTCACGCCTGCCGGTCGAGAACTCCTCAGCTACGCGGACCAAGTGCTAGAGGGGATCGAGAATGCTGAGCGCGCCATGGAGCGCATCCGTACGGGCGGCGGCCCCTTGCGCATCGGAGCCAGTGCGACTCCGGCGATCTACCTGCTGCCCGATCGTCTGGGACCGTTCGTGCGGCAGCACCCCGCGGTCTCCCTGAGGCTGCAGGTTGGCAACCCTGCGGAACTGGCGGAGGAGTTGGAATCAGGAGCCATCGACGTGGCGGTGGCAGTCGGCGGCATCGACGAGCCGCCATGGGGGCCACAGATCGAGACGCAGCCACTGGCCCAAGACGCGCTGCGCGTTGCGCTGCCGCCTGGCGACCCACGGGCGGGGCGGGATCTCTCCTTGGAAGAGCTGCGCGCGGAACGCCTCATCCTGCGTGAACCAGACTCGAACACGCGCGCCATCGTCGACCGGGTGCTCGGGGCCGATCTGCAGGCAACGTTGGAATTCGCGGCCAGCGAGGCGGTGAAGCGCGCCGTCGCCTCCGGACTTGGCGTTGCGGTGCTCTCCGAGATGTCGATTCGTTGGGAGATTGAGTGCGGCAGGCTCGCTCAGGCGACCTGCAGTGCGCTTGGTGGGCCGCGGCAGATCTATGCCGGAAGGCGTCGGGGCCGACAGCAATTGCCCGCCGAAGCGGCGCTCTGGGAAGCGCTGAAGCCGAGCGGCAGGCAAGTGTAGTCGCAGGAGGGAACTCCGGGCGGACCTTCTCCGCCCAGAGTTCCCCCTTGACGTATCAGTGAAGACCGTGTGCGAATCCGACCGCAACAAGGACGGCCATGAGGAGCACGTAGATGCGCAGACCCCACCAGACCAAGGCGATCGGTCCGCGCACGGCGACGCGGCCGTAGACGGGCGGTTCCTGCAGGAGGTCCTCCTCGTCGACGATGCGGAGGATCTCGTCCGGTGCAATGGCACGAGCCATGGGCGGTACCTCCCTTCAGGCTTAGCGAATCAGATGCGGGAAGAGGATCGAGGCGCCGAAGGCCCCGTTCATCACGATGAGGAAACCGACTATCCCGATGGCGGCTACATTCTGCAGCTTCGAGTTGACGTAGCTGCCCATCACCTCGCGGTCGTTGACGAGCAGCAGCAGGAAGAGGAGAGCGGCGGGCATGAAGACGGTCGCCAACACCTGCACGAGAATGTTGAGGTACCCCAGGGGTGCACCGGGGATCAGCACGACAAAGGCTGCTACCGTTGCCGCGATGACGCCGGGAAGGTAGAAGGAGAGCGCCTCCTTGGGCTTCGCGTTCAGGCTGCGCACCCTTAGGCCGAGCGCTTCTCCTGCGGCCCAAGAAGTGCTGGCGGTGATCGCCATGGCGGCGATCAAGCCGGCCTCGACAAGACCTAGGGCGAAGAGCGACTGCGCGGCTGGACCGATCCTGCGGCCGACCGCCTGGAGGATGTTCTGGATCTCAAGTCCGGTGGAGCCCGGCACACCATGCATCACGGTCGCGGCAAGGATGACGATTGCGAGCGCGACGATCCCCATGACGATCCCGCCGACCATCGTGTCGATGCGACCGAAGCGCATCTCCTTTGGAGTCAGCCCCTTGTCGACGACTGCCGACTGCTGGAAGAAGAGCATCCATGGTGCGATCGTCGTGCCGAGGTTCGCCAGCAGCAGCATGAGGAAGGTGCCGTCCACCCCTCCAGCGACGTGCCAGCTGCCGAAGCTGCGTGCTACGAGGGCCCAGTTGGGGTGTGCGTACAGTGCGAGCGGGACGAACACGAGGTTGAGGAGTGCGATCCAAAGCGAGATGCGCTCCCATAGCCGGTAGCGCCCGATCAGCGTTACGAGGAGCACCAGGGCAAGCCCGGCCAGCACTCCAGCCGGCAGCGGCACGCCGAAGGCGGAGAGGCCTGCGCCGATGCCGATAAATTCCGTAATGAGCGTCAACGCGTTGGCGATGACGAGGTCGAGGGCCGAGAACGTTCCCCAGAACCTCCCGTAGCGCATGAAAATCATCTCGGCGTGGCCGCGGCGCGTCACCGCACCCAGCCGTACCGTCATCTCCTGGACGACGAACGCCACTGGGATCATCAGCACGAGGAAGGGAATGAAGAACCCGAGGTGATAGCTGGCGCCGGTTTGTGCATAGGTGATGACGCCGCCGGCGTCGTTGTCCGCGATCATCACCAGGATCCCCGGCCCCAGAAGGAGCAGAAGGATCCTCAGGCGCCCGAGAATGCCGCTCGCCTCTCGCGCCCGACGAATCTCCACGCGGTCCTGGGCACGCTGACGCACGTCCCGCGGCAGTGTGCGTTCGAGGTCCTGAAGGTTCACCGAGTCCATGCGTTCGCCCCCTTCTCGTTCCGCGTGCAGCGGCATGAGGGGAAGCGACGGCGAGGGGCAAGCCCCCAAGGGTACCGACTAGCGAGTACGACGTTGGGGGGGCCGGGCCGCGCATGTGGTCCCGCCTAGCATCTCGCGGCGCTTCCCATCAGGACTATCATCCGGCACGGCCGATCCCCCCCTTCGAAAAGAAATCTGGGCGTGAGAACACGCCCAGAAAAACTGGCGTCTCCTCGTTGAGCTTCAGCACCGCGCGGCATAGGAACCGTTTGGCTCCAGCCCTCTGGTTCCGGCCTTCTTCCGACCGGAACTGTTTCACCCGTGGGCATCTCTCGATGTTTCCGGGCAAGAGCATGTCTCTCGCGGGTAGCCTCACCTAACAGACGATCCAATACCAATATAGCACGCTGTGCTGCCAATGCAACACTTGTGCGGCGATTTGATGGCATTTTTGCCGATCAATGACGCGAATCACTTCGAAGGTCCTTCTAGCTCCGCCGCACTCGGCTAGAAGGAGAAGTTGCTACCACTCCAAGCGCCCAACCCCGTCGAGCCCCTTGAGCGCGGCCTCCATCTCGCCCTTGGCTTGCTGTAGATCCAGTTCGGTCTCGCCCTCGGCGCGCAGAACGAGCGCCGGCTCCGTATTCGAGGCGCGCAACAGCGCCCAGGCGTGAGGGAACTGCACGCGTACGCCGTCGACCGTCACAACGGGGAAGCGCCCCTCGAAGCGGCTCGTGACAGCGCCCGTGACGCGCCACTTCTCGCTTTCCGCGCAATGGACACGCGTCTCGGGCGTTGCAAAGGAGGGGGGGAGGTCCGCTAGGAGACTACGCAGCGAGCGCCCGCTTTGTGCAACGATCTCACCCAGGCGCAGCGCCGCATAGAGCGCATCGTCGTCACCCGTGAAGCGGTCGGCGAAGAAGATGTGGCCGGAGAGTTCGCCGGCGAAGACGGCGCCGACCTCTCGCATGCGCGCCTTGATCAGCGAGTGGCCTGTAGGGGTGAACTCGGGACGTGCGCCCAGGCGGATCAGGTCGTCTACGAGCCGGTTAGAGCACTTTACCTCGACGAGCGTCCTCGTCTTTGGGTGGCGCGGATAGATGTCGCGCCAGTAGACGATCAGCAGTTCGTCGACGGCGCGCACCTGGCCCTCGTCGTCCACGACCCCGAGGCGATCCATGTCGCCGTCGAACGCGAAGCCGAGGTCCGCGTGCTGCTGGCGTACAACTTCCTGCAGAGCGACCATGTTCTTCGGCTGCAAAGGATCCGGGTGGTGGTTGGGGAACCGGCCGTCCGGCTCACAGAAAAGATCCTGCACGTCCATGCCCAGATCGCGCAGCACCGTTGGTGCGTAGGGACCGCCAGCACCGTTTCCTGCGTCCGCGACGACTTGCAGGCCTTGCATACCCTGCGGGAACAGCTCGCTCATCTTCGCACGGTATGCCGGGAAGATGTCAACGCTGCGGACCTTGCCATTCGCAGGATGCGGCGAGGCGGCATGCGCGAGCGCCTGCACATCCTGGATTTCCTGCCCGTAGAGCGTTCCTGGGCCGAGCGCCAGTTTGAAGCCGTTCATCTCCGGCGGGTTGTGACTCCCTGTGATCATCGCCGCCGGGCCGATGCCAAGGTGGTGCCTTGCAAAGTACACGAAGGGCGTCGGGACCATGCCGAGGTCGACGATCTCCTCCATGCCGCCATCCAGGAGGCCCTGCACGAACGCGTCGTGGAGCTGCGGCGAGGAAAGCCGGCAGTCGCGGCCGACGACGCAGATCGTCTCCTGGTGGCGCAAAAAGTAGGCTGCCGTTCCGAGTGCGATCTGGTGGGCAGCGTCCGCTGTCAGGTCCTGCCCGACGTGTCCGCGGATGTCATACTGCCGGAAGAGTTCAGGTGCGAGTTCCAAGCGTCGATCACCCCATGGCTATGATTGGAACAGCTTTCTACACGGTGCGCCTCGGTGCCTGCTCTCGTCTTGTCGCTTGGACCACGGTGTGCGTAGAATGACTATGGCTAAGGGAGGGCAATCGCCGTCCCGTATTTCTTGCGACCTCGCCGCCGGGCGCGCTGCGCCAGGCAGGCGGCTCCCGTACGGAGGTGCGCACATGGCGGAAAGACGCGAGACTCTGTCAGGGCTCGAGGTCAAGCCGGTCTACCGTCCGCAGGACGCCCAAGTGGACCACGACCGCGACCTCGGTGAACCGGGCGCGTATCCCTACACGCGCGGCATCCATCCCAGAATGTACCGCGACCGCCTCTGGACGATGCGGCAGTTTGCAGGCTTCGGCACGGCTCGCGAAACGAACGAGCGCTTCCACTATCTGCTGCGTCAGGGCCAGACGGGACTCTCCACGGCGTTCGACATGCCGACCCTGATGGGGTACGACTCGGATGATGCCCACTCGCTCGGCGAGGTGGGCCGCGAGGGCGTCGCCGTCGATTCCCTGCGCGACATGGAACGGCTGTTTGAGGGCATCCCCTTGGGCGAGGTATCGACGTCGATGACCATCAACGGTCCGGCCATCATTCTCTTCGCCATGTACCTTGCCGTTGCCGAGCGCCAGGGCGTTTCCTGGTCGCAGGTGCGCGGCACGCTGCAGGCCGACATCCTCAAGGAGTACATCGCGCAGAAGGAGTGGATCTTTCCGCCCGAACCCTCGATGCGCCTGATTGTCGACATGATGGAATTCGCCACGCGTGAAGTGCCCCAATGGAACACGATCTCCATTTCCGGCTATCACATCCGCGAAGCGGGCTCGACCGCAGTGCAGGAACTCGCCTTCACGCTGGCTGACGGCTTCGCCTACGTCGAGGCAGGCATGGCCCGAGGCCTTGAAGTCGACGCCTTCGCACCGCGGCTATCCTTCTTTTTCAATGCGCACATCGACTTTTTCGAAGAGATCGCGAAGTACCGCGCGGCACGCCGCATCTGGTCTCGTAGGATGCGGGAGAAGTACGGTGCGAAGAACCCGCGCTCCTGGATGATGCGCTTCCATACCCAGACAGCAGGCTGCTCCCTCACGGCGCAGCAGCCTGAGGTGAATATCATCCGCACGGCCTATGAGGCGATGGCGGGCGTCTTGGGCGGCACGCAGTCGCTGCACACCAACTCGATGGACGAAGTGCTCTCGCTGCCGACCGAGAAGGCGGTGACGATCGCCTTGCGCACGCAGCAGGTGCTTGCGCATGAGACGGGCGTCGCAGACACCGTGGATCCCCTCGCCGGCTCCTACTTCATCGAGGAACTCACAAACCGCATGGAGGCTGCCGCCGAGGAGTATTTCCGCCGGATCGACGAGCTCGGCGGTGTACTCGCGGGCATCGAAAACGGCTTCTTCCAGCGCGAGATCGCGGACGCGGCCTACCGCTACCAACTCGAGGTCGACCGCAAGGAGCGGCTCATCGTGGGTGTCAACAGCTTCGTAGAGCCCGACGAGGAGCCGATTCCGACCCTGCGCATCAACCCCGCCCTCGAAGAGACGCAGGTCAAGGCTGTGCAGGCCGTCCGCGCGGAACGCGATCAGGCGGCGGTGGACCGCGCGCTCGAGGCGGTGCGTCAGGCGGCTGCGTCGGATACGAACCTGATGCCTCCGATCCTCGACGCAGTGCGTGCCTATGCCACGGAAGGCGAAATCGTCCGGACGATGAGGACCGTATTTGGCAGTTACCGGGAGGCGGCAGTGTTTTGACAGAGACTTCGGACGCAGAAGCGACACGCCCGATCCGCGTGCTCGTCGGCAAGCCTGGACTAGACGGCCACGACCGCGGCGCGAAGGTCGTCGCGCGGGCGCTGCGCGACGCCGGCATGGAAGTGATCTACACCGGATTGCACCAGACCCCAGAGGAAATCGTCGAGGCGGCGCTGCAGGAGGATGTCGACGTCGTTGGCCTTTCAATCCTGTCCGGCGCTCACAACACGCTCGTCCCTCGCGTCCTTGAGCTCTTGCGTCAGCAGGGCATGGAAGACGTACGTGTGATGGTCGGAGGCATCGTACCGGAGGAGGACGCCGCAGAGCTTCGGCGTCTGGGTGTTGTAGCGGTCTTCGGACCCGGTACCGAGACGGAGGAGATCGTGCGCTTCACGCGATCCTGCGCGCGTGGAGCATGAGCCTCGGCAAGGACATTCTGCAAGGTGACAGAAGGGCGCTTGCGCGCGCCCTGACACTCGTGGAGAACCAGATGCCGGAAGCCGACGAGATCGTCCGAGAGGTCTTCGGCCACACTGGCCGTGCTATCGTCGTGGGCATTACCGGGGCGCCTGGCGTCGGCAAGTCGACGCTTGTCGATCGCCTCACGGGGCACTTCCTTTCGCTCGGCCGTCAGGTCGGCGTTCTGGCCGTGGATCCCTCGTCGCCTTTTTCAGGCGGTGCGCTGCTCGGCGATCGCGTGCGCATGGAGGGCCGCGGCAGCGTGGTGTTCATGCGCTCGCTGGCGGCGCGCGGACACCTCGGAGGGCTTGCGCGGGCAACGCCGCGGGCCATCCAGTTGCTCGAGGCAGCGGGGAAGGACCTCATCCTCCTGGAGACTGTCGGTGCGGGCCAGAGCGAAGTGGACGTGATGGGCTACGCCGACACGACGGTCGTCGTCGTCGTGCCGGGCCTCGGCGACGATGTGCAGGCATTCAAGGCAGGCATCCTAGAGATCGGCGACGTGTTCGTCGTGAACAAGGCCGACCGACCCGGCGCCGACCAGACGATGCGAGAACTGCGCCAGATGCTCTCCCTAGGTCCGCGCAAGGCTTGGCAGCCGCCTGTATTGGCGGCGAAGGCGCAGAGCGGCGAGGGGATCGAGGAGATCGCCGCGGCGGTCCTCCAGCACAAGGACTCTGCGGAGCGAAACCCAGAGGTCGGCACCCGACATGTCCGTGAGGCGGAGCGCTTCTTGCGTCAAGCCCTCGCCGATCAGCTCGTTGCGCATGCGGTCGCGCGCGCGAAAGCCGCTGGACGCTGGGAATCGCTCGTCGAGGACGTCGCCCGTCGGCGCAAGGATCCGGTGTGGGCTGCAAAGGAACTTGAAGGCGGAGAGGAGCGGGAGTAATTTGGACTTCCGTTTGACGGAGGAGGAGCAGGCGATTCAGGCTGCGGCGCGTGAGCTTGCCCGCAAGGAATTCGCGCCGCATGCGGCCGAATACGACCGTACGCACCAGTTCCCGAGACGCAACTTCGACCTCTTGGCACAAGGAGGCTACCTCGGCATGACGCTTCCCGCCCGCTACGGCGGCGGAGAAGCAGGCTATCTGTCATACACGCTGTGCGTCGAGGCGTTTTCCCAGGCCTGCGCCACGACCGGAGTCATCTTCGAAGTGCATAATTCGCTGCATTCGGAAGCGGTATTCAACCACGGTACGGAGGAGCAGCGCGAACGCTTCCTGCCGCCGCTCTGCCGCGGCGAGCGGCTCGGCGCCTATGCGCTGACGGAACCAAACGCGGGCTCCGACGCTGCGGCGATCGCCGCGACAGCGTCCCGCGTCGACGGCGGCTGGCGGCTGAATGGCCGCAAGGTCTTCATCACGAACGGCGGCGAGGCCGACGAATACCTCGTCTACGCCTCATCCGATTCCTCTCGGGGTAGCCGCGGCATCACCTGCTTCATCGTTCCGAAGGAGGCTCCCGGCATCTCCTTCGGGCCGCCGCTCGAGAAGCTCGGGATCCGGGCCTCCGCTACAACCGACGTCATCCTGGAGGACGTCTTCGTGCCGGACGACCGCGTGCTCGGCACGGTGCACGAGGGCTACAAGATCGCTCTTCGCACACTGCACAGCGGGCGCATCGGCATCGCCGCGCAGGCCGTCGGCATCCTGCAGGCATCCTTGGACAATGCGGCGCGCTATACGCTGCAGCGTGAAACGTTCGGCAAGAAGATCGCAGACCACCAGATGATCCAGTGGCACCTTGCCGAGATGGCGACAGAGCTCGAGGCGGCGCGTCTCCTCCTCTATCGCGCGGCCTGGATGCACGGCGAAGGCATCCGCGCAACGAAAGAGATCTCGATGGCGAAGCTCTTCGCCTCCCGCGTCGCGGTGGAGGGTACCCTACGCGGTGTTCAGATCCTGGGCGGCTACGGCTACATGTCGGAATACCCTCAGGAGCGCCTGATGCGCGACGCCAAGATTACGGAGATCTACGAAGGCACGAGCGAGATCCAGCGCCTCGTCGTGGCGCGGGCGCTCCTCGAGGGATACCGGGGGAACGATTCCTAGGCAGAGGAATCTCCTGCATCCGAGCAGAACACCCTGAAAGAGCAAGTTATAGGAAGGGAGGACTCGTCGCGCTGCGGCGCGGCGGGGCCGTAATGAACGGGCGTGAACTGGTAGACAGCGTTCTGCAGCGAGCAAACGAGCACCCTGAAAAGCTCGAGGGATTTAACTCCGACTACGTCGTCGATCTGACGGGAGAAGGCGGCGGCAAGTTCCGCCTGCGCATTGCCGATCGCAAGGTCGCGATCGTCGACGACGAAGGGACGCCGCCGAAGGCAGCTGTGACGCTGGCTGCTTCGGACTTTGGCGCCCTGATCCAGGAGAGGGTCTCCGCCATGGCGCTCTTCATGCAGGGCAAGATCCGCCTGCAGGGCGACATGGGCGAAGCGTTCCGCCTGGAGAGCCTCTTCCGCAGCTGATATGGCAACTGTGCGCGTCGTCTTTGCCGGCCCATCCGGCCGAACCGGCCGCGCCACTGGCGCCGCCCTCGATCTCCTGCCGGATCTGGAGATAGTGGGCGGCGTCGCCCCATCCGCCGCCGGACGGGACCTAGGTGCCCTCTGGCACGGCCGGCCCGACGGCCGGTCGGTCTACGGGGATGTACAGGCGGCGCTTGCGGAACTGCGGCCGGATGTCCTCGTCGACTTCACGGTGGCGCACGCCGCTGAAGGCAGCCTCAAGACGGCGCTGCTTGCGGGCGTGCGGCCAGTCATCGGCACGACGGGCCTTGGCGACGCCGCTTTGAGGGAAGCTGAAGCGCTTTCCAAGCAGTTCGGGCTGTCGGCGGCAGTGATCGCGAACTTCTCGGTCGTCTCGGCGCTTTTGACAGAGTTTGCGCTGCGCGCCGCTCCGCACTTCGACGGCGTGGAACTCATCGAGATGCACGGCCCGCACAAACTCGACAAGCCGTCCGGCACCGCACGAAGACTGCAGGCCCGCCTGCGCGCGGAAGGCCAGGATGAAGTGCCGGTGCACAGCGTGAGACTCGAGGGCTTTGTTGCGCATCAGGAGGTTCTCCTGGGACGCACCGGCGAAACGCTCTCCCTGCGCCACGACGCCCTGGATCGCAGCTGCTACGCTGCGGGTGTTCGCCTCGTCGCCCTCGGCATCATGGAACGACAAGGCCTCTTCCGCGACCTTGCGCCGTTTCTCGATATGCTAGGCTGACAGTGGAGCGCCCGCTCGGCAAGCGCATGGTTTGGCTGCCGTTGAGCCGAAGGGCCCTGACCGCTATAATACATATTGTCCGAGAAGGCGCCTGCCGGGTATTCCGACGGGGGCTCAGGAAGGAAGGGGAGCGCAAACATGGTGCAGATCTCAACGGCTGCTGCCCAGAAGGTGCAGGAGCTGATGGCCCAGGAAGGCGGCTCGCAGAGCCTTCGCCTCTTCGTCTCCGGCGGCGGCTGTGCTGGCTACAGCTACGGCATGGCGTTCGACAACGAGGAGCGCGACGGCGACGAAGTTGCCGAAGTCGCCGGCGTTCGCCTGATCGTTGACGAGAACTCAGCGCCGCTTCTGCGCGGGGCCGAGATCGACTACGTCGACTCGATCCAGGGCAGCGGCTTTACAATCCACAACCCGAACGCAGTGAAGTCGTGCTCATGCGGCCACTCGTTCTCGACCGAGGAAGGCAGTGTGCACTCACACTGCTAAGAGGCTATTAGCAAGCGAGGCGCCCGGTCAACGGCCGGGCGCCTCGCTTTGCCATGTTAACGAAGGAGGCACTGGTGCAAGGCGACACAAGACGCCCTGGTGCAGGCCATCCGGGAGGTGGCGCGGGGTCTCGCACCTGTCGAGCCCGCCCTCGCTAACGTCGTAGCAGCGGAACTTCGCCGCCGCCAGAGCAGTGTCGCATCGGATAGGCCCTGCCTGACCGAGGATGAATGTCAACTGCTCCATCGCATCTGCCGAGGCGAGACGAACGAAGAGATTGCCCGGGTTCTGATGCGTGATGTTCATACGGTGAAAAACCTCACGCATCATCTCTTCCGAAAGATCGATGTGCCGAACCGCGCGGCCGCCGCAGCATGGTGGGTGCCAACAGGACTGGGGGGCAGGCAACTGGTACGGCAACGATATCGAAACCTGACGCGCGTCATCGTGGGAAAGGACCGAGAAGCAGATGCCTCGCGTCTTGCAAGGATCTTTGCGTGTGCGATTAGGGTGCGAGGACGGTTGGCTGCTGCGCCTTGTCGCGGTGGGACGCCGTAAACAGTGCTAGGCCTGCGCTGGCGGCGACGCCAGCAATCAGCCCTGCGAAGATGGCGGCCAGGACTGGCAGAACGAGCCCGCCCGAAGCCCCGATGCCGACGATCTGTCCCAGCAGGCGTGCAAGGCCGATGATCGGCACGGTCGCGGCTGAGACGACGAACCAGGCGATCCAGGCCGCGAACGCTCCAAGGGCCGCCCAGCGGAATGCACCGCGTTGCGGTGCGAAGCGGCCTGCGGCGAGGCCCGCCAGAATCGGACCCCAGACGCCAAGCAGCAGCGTGAGGAGCCATGCCAGGAGTCCAGAGATGATCAATGTCCAAAGGCGGCTTCCCTGCATCTCGCTTCCCTCCTACGGCTGATAGATGGACGTGTGGCTAGGCTGCGGTGCGTTCTCGAATACGAAGGGCTGGTAGCGGTAGTTCAACCAGAACGGTAGGAAGTTCGCGTAGTTCGGTGACAGCGGGTTCTCCGACTCGCCGCCGGGGTAGATGGCGACGGAGTTTTGGAGATTGCCGAGATCCGCGATCATGCGCCAGCTTGGTCCGTGGGTGGACTTGAGCCCAGAGGCGGCATCCGGGGTAATGAAGTCGCCGCCGGACGGGTACGGGCCGCGCGCGAGTGCGGGGATGCCGGAGACGGAGTAGAAGGTGCGGGTGTGGATCCTCCCCCAGATCCAGTTGGCCGGGTCCTTGCCGTACCTCTTGGCCAGCGTCTTCAGCGCTCCCTTCAGCGCCTGGCGCATCAGTTCGGCGGTGGTGCGCTGCGTGCCCGTGACAGGGTTTGTCAGGAAGGGTGAGGAGACAGCGTGCAGGGTCCAGTGCTGGAGGTCCTCGTCGAGTGGCGTGAAGTTCGGGCCCAACTGGAGTTCTGGGTCTGACTTCGTCGGGATCTTGTCGTGCTTCCACCAAGGACCGAAGGTGTCAAGCATGTACTGGTTCCAGAACGTGTAGTAGATCGAGGCTTGCACCGAATCTTTGGTCATCGTGCCCGCCCAGGTGGCCATCTTGGCGACCGCCGCGCCCTGCGGGCCGGCGAGGCCGAGCTGCCGGCCTGCCTTCGCGATCAGGGGCGCCATCTGCAGCGCCAGGTAGTCCTGGTTGTCAGACTGCAGCTGCTCCATCTTGGCGACCGTGAACGGCTGGTTGGACTTGTTGGAGAGGAAGTCGTAGATCGTGTTCGCGCGGTAGCCCCCGGAGAAGTCGTTCCACGCGGTGCCGATGTAGTACGGGTAGTCCGGGGAAACCGGCCGCTGGTTCGCCGACAGCACGAAGTGCGAGGGCGGGTTGTAGACGTGCGGCACCTGGCTTGCGGGAATGCGGCCGATCCACTCGGAGCCGCCGGTCCCGTCCATCGGCAGGGCAGGGTTCACGCCCTTGGGGAAGATCGGGTAGAAGCCCGGTGCGATGATCCCGATCTGCCCCTTTTGTCGGCGAACGCGAAGTTGTGCGGCGGGTTGTTCCAGTACGGCTGTAGCGCTGAGATGAACTGCGTCTGGTTCTGGGCCCGATCGACTGCAAGCAGTGCCGTGATGTCCTGCGAGGCGTACTGCCCCGTCCAGTCCATCGCCACCGTCTGCTTGAATCGGGTCAGGATAGGCCCGTTGTTGGTCCAGGGAACGGTTAGGGAGACCGTGGCGCCTCCCTTCACCTGGATGTGGTAGGTGTGCAGCGCTTCAGGGCGCCAGTGGCCGTTGAAGTAGTACATGTGGGGGTGCGCTCGGCTCGTCTTCTCCTGGTAGAAGAACGTACTCTGGCTCTGGGTATCGGTGAGGCTCCAGGCCATGGATTGGTTGTGGCCGATCAAGATGCCCGGCGCGCCGGGCAGGCTGACGCCTGCCACGTCGAAGTGCGGGTCCGTGAGCTGCATCTCGTACCAGATCGAGGGAAGCGTGAGGTCAAGGTGCGGATCCCCGGCCAGCAGGGGCTTTCCCGACGCCGTCAGCTGGCCCCCGACTGCCCAGTTGTTGCTCATCTGCATGCCTTGGAGCATGCCAGCCATGAGCGGGTGGACCTGGTACGTCTGTGCCAGGATTGCCTGCGCCGCGGCGGCAGTGGCGTTTGGTGCGGTACCGGAGGGCAGCGGCGCGGGCGGCGGCGCGGGGTTCGCATAGGGGCCCGGGTCGTAGGGATGTTGTACTGTCGGGGTGTAGGGCGGGAAGAGCTGGGCCGCAAGGGAGGGGCCAAGACGCTGTGTCATGATGGCGTAGTCGAGCGGCGTGAAGCTCAACGACAGGTCCTGCTGCATGTCTTCCTGGACGACGAGCGTATCGAGCACCGTCCAAGCCGTTGGCCGATAGCCAAGCAGGTGGAAGATGAGCGGCAGGCGATTTGTCTGCTCATCCTGGGAGATGCGCAGGTTCACTCCGGCGCTGTACGCGGCGATGTCCCGCAGCGTCTGGCGGCCTGCCGACGTAGAACGCATCAGGGCGAGCGTTCTCTGCGCCCCCACTAGAAGTCCCCACTGCAAAAAGGCCTTGTCGGTCGAGAGGGCTGCCGGCCCGACCACCGCAGACAGCTTGCCCTCGCCCTGCCGGCGCATCGCGTCCATCTGGAAGAGTCGGTTCTTCGCCTGCAGGTAGCCCTGCATGAAGAAGAGGTCGTGGTCGTTCTGCGCGAAGACGTGTGGCACATCGCCCGATGCGTACGATACATGCACGGAATCCAGAAGGCCGGGCAGCTTCTCTGTGCCGGCTGGGCTGGCCACTGCATCGGCGGCGACTCCCCAGACACCTTGACCGGGATTTAGAAGGGGTAGTATTGCGGGTACGGGTCCTAAGGGACTCGAGAGCGCCAATGTCATCACCACGGCGAGTGCGAGGAGCAAAACGCCCTTCAACCAGCGCATACGTCGCCTCCTTGGCAGATATAGCCACGTTCTCTGGTGGCGAGTGAAGTCCTGCTGCGTTGACGGGGCAGCGGTACCACCGGGAGAATAGAAGTGACCCGGCGATCGAGGAAAGGGGGCCAGCGCCGCCCGAAGGGGCGGTGCGCCAGCATGGAGCCAAAGGAACTCGCCCAGGCGATTGACCGCTACGTGCGTCCAGAAACCTTCCCGCTTGCGCTGCGCGTGCTGCAGCGCGAGGAGGAGATACCGCAGAAGGCAAGGCTGCCGCACCGCGACCTCGGAATCCAGGTGAGCATCTGCCAGGGGATCTCGATGGCGCGCCGGTACGGCTGGACGATCGCGATGAGCGGCGAGGACCTCTCCTGCCCGATCGCCCAGGTGGCATTCGCCTTCCGCGAGGCGCCGCCGTTTTACGCCGAAGGCAACCTGGCGAAGGGCATGTACGCGAAGGATGCCGACGGCGCCCGACGCACGGAGCGGGTGGTGGCTCGCGCCGAAGTCGCGGGCACGGTCGTGGTAGCGCCGCTCTCCCGCGCCGAATTCGTGCCAGAGGTGGTTGCGGTCTACGGCAACTCGGCACAGGTGATGCGCATGGTCGCGGCCGCTCTCTTTGACAAGGGCGGCAGCATCATCTCCGAGTTCAGCGCTCGCGCCGACTGCGCGGAGATCGTCAACCGCACGCGTCAGACCCACAAGCCGCAGGTGATCCTACCCTGCTACGGAGACCGCGTGTTCGGGCAGACCCAGGACCACGAGATGGCATTCACCTTCCCCTGGGAGGACGCGGAGAGCTTCCGGGCGGGTCTAGAAGGCACCCACCAGGGGGGCGTGCGCTATCCGATCCCGCACTACCTCCGCTATACGGCGGACTACCCTGCTACGTATGAGACTGTCAAGGCGATTTGGCGCGAGGAAGACGAAGAGGGGGGCGCCGGCGGGTAGCGGCAAACTCTGCGAGGAGGAGAGCGACCCTCGGCTACACCGGCGTGACCGCGACGCCTGGAGTGGCACCTCGCGCGGGCAGCCGAGTCCTCGGAGCAGCTTGAGCGCACGGGCCTGGCGGATCACGTGGTGGAAGCGGGCGATCGCACCACCGGAGGACCGCAGGAGATCCTGGACAGGATCGGCCTCCCCGGGGAAACTGGTGTAGCACGTGTCAGAGGCTGGGGGCGGGCGCTTGTTCCGGGTCCTCCGGAGGCGTCGCAGCGCCAACCTGGGCGAGGTCCTCCACTTTTTCAGCAGAATCTAAGTGTTGGTACCCGCTGCAAGTGGCAACCGCGCTGCAGGTCCACCTCTCTCGAGGCAGGCCGCAATGGCGCGGTACGCGTTCAACTGTCGCCCGGCGCTCGGCAGGAGGAGCCGCGTGAATCTGACCCCTGTAGAGCGATCACGTGGGTCTAGGCACCCGCTTTCGCGTCAGGACTCAGCCGACTCCACGCGGTGCGGCATGAACAAGAGTACGACGAACGCCACAATCGCCAAGGCGAACGCGAGCACGAAGACCCCGTGCAGTCCGGCCGACAGCGCGGCTTGGACACCCGACAAATGCAGAACGTTCCCTGGCCCCTGGGATGTCGCCGCCAGCAGCTTGCTGACGGCTTCGGGACCGCCGGGCACGCGATGGCTCAGGGAGGCGTTGAGGATGCCGCCCATGACGCCGACGAACACGCTCGATCCGAGCATGCGCGCGAACAGGTTGCTGCCCGTCGCGGCGCCGCGCAGCTTCCAGCCGACGACCTCCTGGATCAGCACGATGGCGGTTGTGGTGATGAAGCCAAGGCCGATCCCGACGAGGAAGGTGCGCGGCGCGATCGCCCAGATGGACGTTCCCGTCCCCAGGCTGAGCAAGGTGTAGGTGCCGGCCATCGCTGCAAGGCCCCCGATCACCGCCGAGACGCGGGCCCCGAAGCGCAGGATCATGCGCCCGGAGATCGTCGATGCAAGGGGCCAGCCGATCGACATCGCGGTCACGACAAGGCCGGCCTCGGTCGGGCTGCCGTTCAGCACCCCCTGCACGAAGGTCGGAATATAGCCCGTTAGCCCGATCGTCAGCCCGCCGGCGAGCAGTGTCCCGAGGTTGCCTACGGCGACGACCGGAATGCGCAGGAGCGACAACGAGAAGATCGGCTGCGGGGTATGCAGTTCGCGCCAAACGAAACCGACAAGGCCAAGGATGGCGACGGCGAAGGCAATCAGGTCCTTGGTCGAGGTGAAGCCCCAGGTCGGGCCCTGGAGAAGGGCAAGAATCAGGGCTGAGACCCAGACCAGCAGCAGCACCGAACCAGGTACGTCGAGAGTTTGACGGTGTTTCTCGCGGCCCACGGACTCGTGGAACTGCGTCAGCAGCAGCAGAAGGGCGAACGCCGTCACGGGTACGTTCACATAGAACACAAGACGCCACGACAGCGTGACCAGCACGCCGCCGAGCAGCGGACCGAGGACGGCGGCGATGGCCCAGACGGAGCTGAACAGACCCTGCATCCTCGCCCGCTGCTCAAGGGTATACAGGTCACCGACGATCGTCTGTGCGACCGGCAGGAGACCACCTGCGCCGATGCCCTGGAGGGCGCGGAAGATGATGAGGGCCGTCATGCTTGTGCTGAGGCCGCAGAGTGCGGAACCGCCCATGAAGATAAGGATCGAGACAGCCAACACCATCTTGCGGCCGTACATGTCGGACAGCCGCCCGAAGATCGGTATCGTCGCGGTCTGGGTCAGGAGGTAGAGCGAGAATACCCAACTGAACTGCGCGAATCCGCCCAACTCGCCGACGATCGTCGGCAGTGCGGTGGAGACGATCGTGGAGTCCAGGGCGGCAAGCCCCATCGCAAGGATCAGGGCCAAAAGGACAAGTTTGCGCGCTTTTGCCTGCTGCGCAGGGACCGGATTAGTTGACTGCATGCCAATCATAGTAGCACAGCGAAGGAGCGGGGCAACTGCCCCGCTCCTTCGCCTCGGCGGGTCTTCTACGTCCCGCTCTTCCCGATTTCCGTCAGGGCGGCGAGCGTTCCGGCGATGCCTGCCAGATTGTTCGGCAGCAGGATCGTGGTCGCCTGGCCGTTCGCAACTCGCTCGAGGGTCTCCAGCGCGCGCACCGTCAGCACGGCGTCGCGCGCATCCTCGCCTCCGGCGGCCAGGTAGGCGCCATAGACCTGCGTAATCGCTCTGGCCTGGGCGGTCGCGACGTTCAGGATGGCCTGGGCCTCGCCTTCGGCCTGGGCGATCGCTGCGGCGCGCTGCCCTTCCGCGGCCAAGATTGCGGACTGCTTCTCGCCCTCCGCGCGGTTGATCGCTGCGTGGCGCTGCGAGTCCGCGATCTTCTGCTGTTCCATGGCTGCCTTCATCTCGTTGGGAAGTTGGAAGTCTCGGATCGAGACCTGCTCCACCCGGAAGCCCCAGCCCGCTGTCTTCTGGTCCAGTTCGTGGCGCAGTTCGGCGTCGATCTTGTCGCGGGCGGCCATCGCTTCGGAGAGGTGCATCTCCGCGATGACGCGGCGGATCGTGCTGAACATGATCGCCTGGACTGTCTCCACCGGGTTGGAGATCTCGAAGAGGAACGCGCGCGGATCGATCACCCGGTAGACGAAGTAGGCATCGATCACCGGTGAGACGTTGTCCCCAGTCAGGACGGGGGACGCAGGGAGCTGAACCGTCTGGGAACGTGTCGATACGCGCATCATCCGCTCCGCGAGTGGAATGATGAACGCAATGCCCGCCTGAGCGGGCCGACTGTAGCGCCCAAACCGCACAATGACGCCCTGGGTTCCCTGCTGCACGATGCGCAGCCCAAGCAGTAGCAGCACAATGATGATAACGATAATCCAACCGGTAAGACTCATGTAGCGGCCCCTTCTTCGAGGCAAGTCGCGCGAAAGGCGCGCTAGTAGTGATTCGACGCGTAGCATCAGGATCCCCCTCTCGCAGGGAGAAGAAGGGAAAAGAAGGGAGAGCGGCGTGCTGCGGCTGACGCTTTGACTCTGATTGTGTCAAGCCCACTAGGGGTATGCGAATTCGCGCCTGCATTCTGGGCAGCGCCACCGCTCGCAGCGTAGCATTATCCCCGATCGCCGAGATTCGTCCGGATATGCGCCTTGGGAAAGTGTGCAGGTGTTCGACACGCGCCCAAACGGCACTCTCCCGCAGCTGCGGGAGAGTGCCGTCCATCTTCTGGGTGCGCTAATGCAACGGACGTCTCTCCTGTTGCGGCTGCTCCTCCCAGGCCGGCGGCGCGTAGCGGGGCCCCTGCTCTTCCGTCCGCGGCGCCTTGTGCTCCGGCCCGTAGGGCATGCGGCATCCCGTCAGCCGCGATGCCTCCGGCGTCAGGGCGATCATGTCCTCGCGCGACACTTCCGCGACCGCACTCTTGCCAAGCGCCCTCAATCCGAAGTCGAGTTCCTGCGCGCTGGACTGGAGGAAGTCTCCTGCGCGCTGCGCGCCCTCCTCCACGGAGAAGCTGCCCTTGCGGGAGCCCGTTTCGAGGAAGAGGCTGTACGGGGGTTCCCATGGCAGTGCCTGGATCACTTGGTCTGAAGCGATCGCCAGCATCAGGGTTGTCCCGAGGTAGCAGGCATCGGCGCCGAGAGCGATCGCCTTGAGGCAGATGCCAGGGGAATGCAGGCCGCCCGCCGCGATCAACGTGACGCCGTCGCGCAGGCCGAGATCGCGCAGGTGCTTGTCGGCTCGTGCGATCGCGTGCATCGTGGGAAGGCCGAAATCATCCTGCAGGATGATCGGACCGCCGTGCGTTCCGCCCTCTGCCCCGTCGATGCAGATGAAGTCCGGCTTCGCGTCCATCAGGCGTTCGATGTCGTCCTCGATCGTGTCGGCCGCCGCCAGCTTTACCCCGACCGGCACCGGGTACTCCTCGTGGAGTCGGTCGATCAGGGTTCGCAGGTCCTCCGGGCTGTCGACTTCTTTGAATCGCCCGTCGATCAAGGCGTCTTTCCCGGGTTCGAGACCGTACGCGCTGCGCATGTTCTTGTCGACGTTCTCGGCAGCTGTGCGGATCGGCGCCCCAGCCTGAGCGCCCTGTCCAACCTGGATCTCGATCGCATCCGCAGCGGCCAGAAGCTGCGGCTGGTTCTGCGGCGACTTTGGCCATGTACCGCGGTGAAACTGCACGATCAGCCGCTCGGCTTCACGCCGCTCGGAGGCCAGGAAGGCTTCACCGCTGTTTGTCGCCGTGCCGACCCGGTTGGCCGCCCGGGCGAGCGCGACCTTTGCCTTTCCCGTTAGGGCGCCGCCGTACGACATGCCGGTCACGAGCAGGGGGATGTCGACCTTTAGCGGACGCTTTGCGCGCGGTCCGATCACGACGGAGAGATCTGTCTTCTCACTCGCGAGCAGCGGCTGGCGCCCGAGTTGGGCCGGCGTGAACAAGAGATCCTCCCAGGGCGAGAAATGCAAGGGGCTGCCCATGGGCCGCTGGATCGCCTTCCCCTGTGACCCTGCACGCAGCAGTGTTTCGCCGGTCCCTTGCAGGGTCAGGCGCCGCGCGACGCTGACCATGCCGAAGAGGTTTCCCGTGTAGACATCTCGGATCATGATGCGCATCATGCGGTTGCCGATGCCGCGCATCAGGGGTGGCAGCACCAGCATTCCAGCGATCAGCAGGACGGCGCCGGCCGCAAGGCTTGCGAGGAAAACAGCAAGAAAAGACACCGCGGATGCACCTCCGCGGTGTATCTTTCCCTCTTTGTCTAGTCGCCTTCGCCGAGCAGCACCTGCGTCAGGTCGCTCTCCCGGTCCGACTGTGAGACGGCGATCAGGCGATCGCCACCCAAGAGTTGCGTACGACCGTCCGGGATGATCAGGCGACCCGATCGCAGGACCGCGACAAGCAGGCTGCCCTGCGGGAGTCGCACATCTGCGAGGTTCTGTCCGGCGACGGGCGCTGTGGACGGAAGGTCCACCTCGATCAGGTTGATCTCGCCGGCCTCGAACGTGAGCAGCTTCTGCAGCTTGCGCGTGTCGACCTCTCGTTGGATGAGATCGGTGATGACCTGTGTGGAACTGACCGCGATGCCAGCGCCAAGTGCGCGGAAAAGCGCCTCGTTCTTGGGGTTGTTTACCCGGCCGATCGTACGCGCCACATTGAAGAAGGTCTTGGCGACCTGGCAGGCGACGAGATTCGTCTCGTCCTGGCCAGTGACGGCGGCGACGACGGCTGCGCGCGAAGCACCGGCGCGCTCGAGGCCGTCCGGCGTAGATCCGTCGCCGAGCACCAGGATGTCGCCGATGTCCGGTTCAATCTTCCGGCTGCGCGCTGGGTCCTTCTCGATGACAGCGACCTCGTGCCCTTCCGCGAGCAGTGTCTTTGCGAGATAGTAGCCGACCTTCCCGCCGCCGACGACGATGACGTACATTCGTTTCCCGGACCGGCCGCAGCCTCCGGGCCCGCCTCCTCTGCGCTGCAGGATGCGCCCTAGGCCGGGCGCGAGTTCAGGACGTCAAAGAGTGCGTTCGCAGCGAGTTGCGTCGGACAGACCGACGCGATGCCGAAACGTCGCAAGAGGTCCTCTGTGCGCGGTTCATTGACGCGCGCAACCACATGCTCGATGTGGAAGATCTGTTCGGCCGTCTGGGCGATCATAATATTGGCGTTGTCATGGTCGGTGACGGCGGCCAGCGCGTCGCACTCCTCCGCCCCGGCACCTCGCAGCACGTCGATGTCAATGCCGGTGCCGAGCACCTTCTCGATCTCCGCGATGTCCTCAAGTCGTTCGAACGATGCGGGAGTCCAGTCGACCACCGTCACGCGGTGCCCTGCAACGGAGAGGCTTCGCGCAAGCGACGATCCCAGGCGTCCGCAACCTACGATTATAATGAACACCAGAAGATCCCTCCGCGTTCTTGGGAGTAGTGAGGTGCGATAATGACTGAGGAGTCCGCCGGCGGCCTGGTGGTTCGGGGTCAGGAAGTCCTGATGATCCGAGACCGCTTCGGGCGCTGGACATTCCCCAAGGGCCATCTGGAGCCGGGTGAAACGGCGAGGCAGGCAGCAGCGCGCGAAGTGCTGGAGGAGACCGGAGTGCGCGCCGCGATCAGTGCCCGGCTGGGCCGAGTTGAGTATGCGCTTCCGGGCGGCAACAGCAAGAAGATCACATTCTACTTGATGCGCTTCGAAGGCGGTGAACTGGCTCCGCTGCATGCGGAGATTTCGGAAGCACGCTGGTTCACCTTCGACGCAGCGCAGGAGCAGCTCAGAGCCTATGGCTATCCGGGCTACCGGGTCATGCTGCGTCGCGCGCGGGAACTGAGTGCCCGATGGCCGCAGGCTTAGCGGCCCCGCCTTCGAAAAAAGAGGCCGCCGCAACGCGACGGCCTGGAAAAGTGGTCGGGGAGACAGGATTTGAACCTGCGACCTCTGCGTCCCGAACGCAGCGCGCTAGCCAAACTGCGCCACTCCCCGATCGACAACGCGAATTATAGAAGGCCGCGATCGTTCCTGTCAAACAGCGTGCCGAGCCAAACACGATTGAGATCGCGCAAAGATGCGGCGGCACGCGCGCGCACGCGCCCGCACAGATGTGCATGAAGGGAAGGAACCCACAGTTGGAGGATCTACGGCTGGTGGTCGGAACGGCGGGACACGTCGACCATGGCAAGACGGCATTGATTCGTGCCCTGACGGGGCGCGAGACAGACCGGCTGCCGGAGGAGCGTCAACGCGGCATCTCGATCGAGCTTGGATTCGCACCGTTCTCTTTGCCGTCCGGGCGGCGTGCGGCCGTCGTCGATGTCCCCGGCCACGAGCGTTTCGTGCACCACATGCTGGCGGGAGCACAAGGGATGGACATCGTACTGCTGGTCGTGGCTGCGGACGAGGGGGTGATGCCGCAAACGCGTGAGCATCTCGACATCCTGTCGTTGCTCGACGTGCCACAAGGCATTGTTTGCCTGACGAAGATCGATCTCGTCGACCCGGAATGGCGCGCACTCGTACTCGATGATCTGCACCGCGAACTGCAGGGCACTTTCCTTGAGAATGCGCCGGTGGTGCCGATCTCGTCTGTAACCGGCGAAGGGATCCAAGAACTGCTGCAGTTGCTTGAAGAGGCCCTTGACGGAATGCGGCCGCGCAGTGCAATCGGGCCGATGCGCCTGCCGATCGACCGCGTGTTCACGCTGGCCGGTTTCGGCACCGTCGTCACAGGGACGCTTGTATCCGGTCAGGTGCAAGTGGATGACAGACTGGAGATTATGCCCGGCGGCATCAGCGTGCGCGTGCGTGGCCTCCAGTCGCACGGCCTGCCGCGCGACCTCTGTCGCGCGGGGGAACGCACGGCTGTGAACCTCAGCGGCATCGAACGCAGCGACGTGGCGCGCGGACAGGTGCTTGCGACGCCAGGCAGCGTCGTCCAGACGATGCAGGTGACCTTGCACCTCGGCCTTCTGGATGGAGCGCCGCCGCTCCCTGTCCGCACGCGGGTGCGCCTGCACCTCGGCACAGCGGAGGTGATCGGACGCATCATACCCCTTGACGCCGCGGAGATACCGCCAGGTGGGCAGGGTTACGCACGCTTTCGCGCGGAGGAGCCCATGGCGGCTGCAGCGAGGGACCGCTTCGTCCTGAGAAGCTTCTCGCCGCCCCATACCATCGGGGGCGGGATCGTGCTGGATGTCTACGGTCACCAGCGCCGCTTCCGCAGGGAGGACATCGAGGATCTAGAACGTCGGCAAAAGGCCGCTCCGGAGGAGATGGTCCTCGGCGCGGTGCGGCGCAGCTTTGCCCAAAAGGACGGCCAACTGGCCCTCGAGCTAGGACTGCCGCAGCCGACGGTGCAGGAAGCTGCCGGAATGCTGGCCGCCGGCGGCAGCCTGCGCAGGCTGGGAGACACCTGGCTGGACGCCGAGGAACTAGATCGGCGCGTGGAGCGGACGGACCGTGCAATGCGCGAACTGCGAGCAAAGGATCCCTTATGGCGCGGCATGGACCGCGCAGGATGGCGGCGCGACGTCGTTCCGGAGATCGAGGCGCGCGGTGCGGCGCAGCTCGTCCAGGAACTCGCGGACGCGGGTAGGCTCCGCCTTGCAGGGGACCGCGTGCTGCCTGCGGGAGCGGCCGAGCCGCTTCCCGAGGCACTGCAGCGGGACCTCGATGGACTTGCACAGTTTCTCGACGCGGGCGGGCTGCAGCCGGGAGCCCCAGGCGAATGGATGCAGGCTGGTGCGGTCGGAGCAGGGCGGCTCGAGGACATGCTCGCGTACTTGCAGGCTGAGGGAAGGGTCGTGCGCGCGGGTGACATCTGGTTCGGCCAGGGAGCGGTCGCACAGGCGGAGCGGCTGCTCCGCGACGCACTCGCGGGCGGGCGCGAGGCGACGACCGCGCAGCTGCGCGAGGCACTTGGCACGAGTCGCAAGTTTGCGGTGCCGCTGCTGGAGCACTTCGACCAGCAGCGCATGACGCGTCGCTTCGGCGACGTACGCCGCCTGCTCGAACGTGGGCAGGCGTAGACGATTGCGCAGACTGTTGGGCAGTCCTTCGCCTTTCCGCGTAGCATGACCATGCACGGTCCGCGCAAGGACGAAGGCGACTGCCCCTGCGGGGGTATGCTGGGAATCGGGCGGAGCCTCTGCGCCAGTACACGGCCTGCACGTTGACGAGCCGTCGGCTCGTCCTGCAGCAGAAAGGGGTCCATGGCCATCGTAGAACGCACGGTAGTAACACTCGAGGTGCTCACCGCACGTGAGGATGTGCGCCAGTTCGTCGAGTCGGCGAACGGCGCATTGCGCGCGATGGGTTACACCGAGCACGGGGAGCGCCATGTGCGCCTCGTCGCCAAGGTGGCGCGGCGCGTCTTGCTGGAACTCGGGTATTCGCATCGCGACGCGGACCTTGCGGAGATCGCGGGGTATCTGCACGACATCGGCAACATCGCCGGGCGCAGCCACCATGGGCAGACGTCAGCTCTTCTGGCGTTCCCCATCCTGCGCGAGGAGGGCATGTCGCCGAAGGAGATCGCGATGGTGCTCGGTGCGATCGGGAACCACGAAGAGGAGTACGGCGAGGCGATCTCGCCCGTCTCGGCCGCGCTCATCCTCGCTGACAAGTCGGACGTCCATCGCAGCCGGGTCCAGACCGAGGATCCAGCAGAGTACGATGTGCATGACCGGGTCAACGCGGCTGTGCAGCGCTCCGACCTGGTTGTCGATCCGCAGTCTCGGCTGATCGTGCTGCAGCTGGACATCGACGACTCGATCGCCCCAATGGATTACTTTGAGATCTTCCTCAGTCGGATGGTCATGTGCCGCCGTGCCGCGGAAGTGCTCAACTGTCGCTTCGGTCTGACTGCGAACGGACAACGTCTGCTCTGATGCGCCGCAGGGCCGGCCCCGGGCATGCCGACCTGGGGTCGGCCCTGCGGCATGCTAGAATGCGCATGATGAATTCCACGAACGGGGGATGCTCGTGCGCATCCAGAGGCCGCTCTTGGCACTTCTGGCCTTGAGCCTGCTCCTTGGCGGCTGCGGCACCGCGACCAAGGCGCCAGCCGCGAACGGACCCAAGATCGCCGCCTACGTGGACCAGGGTGTGAACCTCGGCGGGCGCCCTGCGCCGGGCTTTACCCTGGTCGATCAGTCTGGCAAGACGGTGTCCCTCTCGCAGTTCAAAGGCAAGGTCGTCGTTTTGGCGTTTGTCGACAGCGCCTGTACGACCGTCTGCCCTCTAACGACCGAGAGCATGAAGCTTGCGCTCGACCTACTCGGTCCGGCGGCTGGCCGTGTGCAGCTGCTGGGGGTGAACGCGAACCCTCAGCACCTTAGCCTCGAAGATGTCGCAGCATACACGACGGCGCACGGCCTCACGCGCAACTGGCTGTTCCTCACGGGGACAGTGGCGCAGGTCCGGGCCGTCTGGCGCAACTACGGCATTTACGTGAAGATCGTCAAGGGAGCGCTCGACCACACGCCCGCGCTCTATGTCATCGATGCCAAGGGCAGGGAGAACCGCTTGTTCATGACGAGCATGCGCTACGCCGGCGTCGGACAGGAGGCGTACGTGCTTGCGAAGACGGTAGCCAAGCTCCTGCCGGGGCACGTGACGGTTCGCCCGCTCGGCGCGCCGAAGATCCTCTCGACTAGGAAGCCCTTGTCCGTCCCGGCGCCCTCGGGTGGACAGGTAAGACTCTCGCCGAGCTCGGCGCATCTTACCCTGTTCTTCGCCTCCTGGGCGCCTGATGTCCAGGCTGAACTCGCGGCCCTTTCCGCCTATGGCAAGGGGGCGTTCGGACTTCCGCCGCTCACGGCGATCGACGTCGAGGATACGGAACCCTCCGCGGCCGCTCTGCAGGGCGTCCTTTCGGGCGATGCCGGCAAGATCACCTATCCTGTCGGGATCGACAAGACGGGTGCTGTCGCCGACGCCTACGGTGCCCAGGACATCCCCTGGTTCACGCTGACGGGGGCAGGTGGGCGGATTCTCTGGACGCACGACGGGTGGCTGGGCGTCCCCGAGCTTGAGTCCGCCGTGCAGGCGCAGCTCGCGAGGGCGCAGACGAAGTAGCTGGGGAACAGCGTCTCAACCCTGAAAAGGGGGGCGCCCAACCCTCGCCTTGGGGACACCTCCTAGCTGTCTGCGAACGTCATGCTGGCCGGCGATGGGCGCGCGTGGGGCCTTCTGGGGACTGGCGGCGCGCACGCAATCCGCGCCCTGATCCGCTGCCGCCGCCTCGCTTGCGGTCGGCGACTTTGGCGTAGCCCCGCCCGCCTTTCGCCTTTGGTGGATTCCATGGCCAGTGTCCCGTATAATGCGGTTTGGACCGCCTCTGATAGCGCATGAGACGAAAGAGGAGGACAAGCTGTGCGCGGCCGCGGAATCGT
This sequence comes from Bacillota bacterium, assembly GCA_021793645.1. GTDB lineage: Bacteria > Bacillota > Sulfobacillia > JAJZYS01 > JAJYTV01 > JAJYTV01. Next base: position 90,694 of record JAJYSJ010000005.1, on the reverse strand, counting down.
CGGCCTTATCTTGATCGTTGTTGTGGTAGTCGCGGTGTACGCCTATTTCACCGCGGTGAATCCTATCACGCGCTACATCAAGGAAGGCCTTGACTTGAAGGGCGGGGTACACGTCGTCCTACAGGCGACGGGCCCAGCGACTTTGGCCGACATGAAGAAGGCCGAGACCATTATCGCCTTCCGTGCGAACAAGTTCGGCATCTCCGAGCCCGCCATCCAGCTTCAGGGCAACAACCAGATCGTGGCTGACCTCGCCGGAGTGAAAGACCAGCAGGCGGCGATCAAGATGATCGGCCAGACGGCACAGTTGACCTTCAAGGCTCCGAACGGGTCGGTCATCCTGACCGGCAAGGACCTTACATCCGCGTCGGCGTCACTGGATCAGGCGGTCGGTCCCATCGTCAACCTGCAGTTCAACGCGGCGGGCACGCGGGCATTCGCGCAAGCGACGAAGACCTACCTCAACAAGACGATCTCGATCTACCTCGACAAGTCCCTGATTGAAAGCCCTACGGTTCAGCAGGTCATCACGGGCGGCCAGGCGATGATCTCGGGTGGGTTCTCCAACCTCACGCAGGCGCAGCAGATGGCGAACCTCCTGAACTCCGGTGCCCTGCCGATCCCGATGCACATCATCGAGGCCCAGACGGTATCGCCGACACTTGGGCAAGACTCGGTTGCCCGCAGTGCAATTGCGGGTCTCGTCTCCATGGCGCTGATCATCCTGATCATGCTCGGCATCTACCGCTACGCCGGTCTGATCGCCGACATCGCCCTCTCGATCTACCTCATCATCGTCGTCGGCGCACTGATCTCCTTCGGGGCGGTCCTGACACTGCCTGGGGTTGCAGGTATCATCCTGTCCGCTGCCATTGCGGTCGACGCGAACGTCATCATCTTCGCGCGAATCCGCGACGAGCTGCGTGCGGGCAGAACGATCGGAGCGGCGATCGACCACGGCTTCAAGAACGCTCTGCGCGCGATCATGGACTCGAACGTCTCGACCGTGATCGCGGCCTCGGTACTATACTATTTCGGCACCGGTGAGGTGCGCGGCTTTGCGGTGACGCTGATCATCGGAGTCCTGGCGAGCTTCGTCACGGCCGTCGGTGTGACCCGCTACCTCCTGCGCCTCTCCGAGGGAACGGTACTGGTGCGCAATCCGAAGCTCTTCCTGGGCTAGAAAGGGGACGACAGAGATGCCGCGCTTTGACTTCATCGGCAATCGCCGCACCTGGTTCATCGTCTCCATCGTGGTCCTGGTTGTAGCGATCGGAGGCTTCTTCCTGCGCGGGCTCAACCTCGGCATCGACTTCACAGGCGGCATTACCTACAACCTGACGTTCGATCGACCCGTTTCGGTCGCGCAAGTGCGTACCGTGCTCTCGGAGCAGCACATCAGCGATGCGCTCGTCCAGCTCGTGGGCACCGAGGTTGGACAAACCTCGAAGACGGTGCTGATCGAAACGCCATCCCTGCATGAGAGCGCCCGCTACTCCCTTCAGAACGCACTGCAGCAGAAGGTGGGCAAGTACTCGATCACCGGTCTGAACAAGGTGACGGGCACCTTCTCCGGCGAGCTCGTGCGAGCGGGCATCCTCGCCGTCCTGATCGCATCGCTAGCGATCGTGCTCTACATGATGATCCGCTTCGACCTGCGCTTCGCCCTCACAGGTATCGCAGCCATCTTCTACGATGCGCTCGTGACACTTGGCCTCGTCGCGCTGATCCACTTCCAGATCAGCCAGAATATCGTCGTCGCGGTGCTGATCATCATCGGCTACTCGCTCAACGACCGTATCATCATCTTCGATCGCATCAGAGAGAACATGCGGCTCAGAAAGCGCGGCGAATCGCTTGCGGAGCTGACGAACCGTTCTCTCAACCAGACCCTGGCGCGGTCGATCATCACCGCCGTCGTCGTGATCGCAGCCATGCTCGCGCTGCTTCTGTTCGGCGGGACGTCCACAGAGGACCTATCGGCCGCCATCCTGATCGGGGTCACCTTCGGCGCCTACTCCTCGATTCTGTTCGCGAGCCCGCTCTGGTACATCTGGGTGGACAGCGTCGAACGAGCCACGCAGACGGCCAAGCGGAGTCCTGCGAAGGCTGGTCGGTGAACGAGGAAGGTCTGCGGCTTCTGCGGCGCAGCGCTCTGCGCGTCCGCCGCTCCGCCGCATGGCTTCGCACAGAGGAAGTCCCCCCTGCGCAGGGGGACTTCTTGCGCTTTCTGGGCACCGGCGGCAATCCGTCGGGTGTAATTGGGCAACGCCGGAGAACGGGGGGCATTTGGCTCTCTCTGGGCGGCAAGCGCATTGCGCTGGATCCCGGGCCCGGCGCCGCCTTTCACGCTGCGCGGTCGGGCCTCGACGCACGGGGGCTGGATGCCGTGCTCATTTCGCATGGGCATACGGACCACTACATGGATGCACCCGCGCTCATCGAGGGGATGTGCCGCGGCATGTCACGGCGCGGCGGGCTGCTCTGCCTGCCGCGCGAGGCGCTCGCCCTCGGACTGATCGGCCGCTACCACCTCGGCCTCGACCCGGTTCCCTGGTACCCCGGCGGTCCGGTTGTGACGCCCTGGGAGGACGGCCGGGAGGTGGCTCTGGGGCCCGTGACCCTGACGCCCTTTCGAGTGCATCATGGACCGGAGAACTACGGCATTACCTTCGCCTACGCCGGCCGGCGCATCGTCTACAGCTCCGACACGTCCTACGTACTCCTCTACGAGGACGAATTTGGCAAGAGCCTCGCACCGCGCCCTGGCGAACCGCTCCCGGCGCCGCGCGCGATCACGCAGGTGCGTGAGGACGTGCTGGCGCCATTCTTTGGAGCGGACCTCGCAATCCTCAACGTCAGCTTCTTCTGGCAGCATGCGCACCGCCATCTGACTGCGATGGGCGCGGCCGACCTCCTGCGGCGCGCCGGCGTCCGCAAGGCGATCATCACCCACTTCGACCGCAGCGCAGCACCGGACGCTGCGGCGATCGCACGCTACGTGGCACAGGAGTCCGGTGCAGACGTCGTGGCCGCACGCGACGGGATGCAACTGCCGTTCGGCACATAGCGCCCCGATTGCAGTGGCAGACTCTGGTCATGATGCCCCTCGCCGCATTCTTCGCCACAGGCGTCCTTGTTGTCGCTGCGATCCTTGGCGTGCCGCTCGTCTCGCTGATTGCAGGCGTGGCGGCCGGCCTTTTTCTTGCGTCGTACGCCCTTCCGTTTTCGGTTGCGGTGTTGCTGATAGCGCTCGTCGCCGAGTTTCTGGCGATTCGCGTCGCTCCGCCGCGAGATCCGACACTCGCGCAGGCAGGGGCGCTCGTCGTGCTTGGTCGCATCCTCGGAGCGGCGGCCGGCGCTGGCACGTGGATGGCAGCCGTATCCGGCGGCATCGACCCGTCGCTCGCCATGCGCGACCTCGAGGCCAGAGGGCTGCGCGCCTTGGGCGTACTGCTCGTTCTCGCACTCTTTGCCGCCGCTTCCTGAGGACAAGCCTCTAGCGCTCCACTCCTCCTTCGACTACATTCTTGAGGAGAGTGGGGGTGCGGCGTTGCAGTCGGACCGGGAGGCAAAGGTCGCAGGGTCTCTCACCGTCGTCGGCAACGCGCTGCTCACCGTCCTGAAAATTGGGTTCGGTCTGGCGACCAATGCCCAGGTGCTGGTCGCCGACGGGCTGCACAACTTCGCCGATCTCGGCGCAAGCCTAGCCGTTGCGATCGGCGTGAAGGTCGCGCACGTTCCGGCGGACTTCGAACATCCCTACGGCCACCAGAAAGCGGAATCGGTGGCGCAGAAGATCGTTGGCATCCTTCTGCTCCTTGCCGGCATCGAGATCCTCTACCAGGCGGGGCAGAACATCCTACGCGGCAACGCAGCCGTTCCCGGGTTGGCCGCGGCATACGTGGCCGCCGGTTCGATCGTCGTCAAGGAAGTGCTCTACCGCTACAATCACCACGCTGCAGACCGGGCGCACTCGAAAGCGCTCGCTGCGTCCGCGGTAGACAACCGACTGGACGCCGTGACGAGCGTCGTCGCGCTGATCGGAATCATCTTGGCAAGGCTCTGGTCCCCAATCTTCGATCCCGTGCTCGCGGCCGTCGTCTCACTCTTCGTCATCTACAGCGGATGGCTCCTGGTGAACCGCGCCGTCGCGGACCTGATGGACCGCTTCGATGACCGCGCGCTGCTTGATTCACTGCGCGGAGTGGCGACGGGTGTGGGCGGCGTCATGGAAGTCACGGGCATCCGCGGCCGCTACATGGGCGCGGAGGTGCTCATCGATCTGGAGATCGCGGTGCCTGGCGAGTTCACGGTGCGCGAGGGACACTCCGTCGCAACCTCAGTCAAGGAGGCCATCATGAAGAGCCGTCCAGAGGTCGTCGCTGTTCACGTCCACGTCAATCCGGAGGAAGAGTAGTGGCGCTTCACGTGCGCCTGGCCCCATTCGATGCGCAGCTGATGGGCGAGCATCTCCAGGCGGGGACGGAGCCCATCCTTGCCCGGCTGCTTGCGGCTCGGAGCATCACTCCGCAGGAACTGCTCGCGCTGGTAGAGGACCCGCTGGTGCCTTCACCGGACGAGATTCCCGGCCTTGCGCAGCTCGCGCAAGAAGTCCGGGAGTTTCTTGATGGTGGAGGTCGCCTTGCCGTGCACGGCGACTATGACGTCGACGGCGTGAGCGGCACCGCGATTGCCCTCGCGGCCATCGAGCAGATAGGCTTCACCGCACGAGCGGTGCTGCCGCACCGGCTGAAGGACGGCTACGGACTCAGCGCTGCGACAGTGGACCGGCTGAATGGCAGTGGCATTGGCGGCATCCTGACGGTGGACTGCGGCGTCTCGTCGGTCGAAGCGGCGCAGCGCGCGAGAGAGCTCGGCATGCGCCTTTGGATCACAGACCACCACGCGCTGCCGGCGATTCTGCCGGATGCGCTGATGGCCCACCCCGGCGTGCTCCCGGAGCGCCACCCGCTGCGGTCGCTCTCGGGGGCCGGAATGGCGCTGCAGCTCGCTAGGGCATGGCTCGGGGAGGAGGCAGACGCCCTCCTCGATCTCGCCACTCTCGGCACGCTCGCGGACCAGGTGCCGCTGCTCGGCGCGAATCGCAGCATCGTGCGCCGCGGCCTGCGCATGCTCGCAAGAGCACCGCGTCCGGGCATCGCGGCGCTGCTCGCTGTCGCCCGGCACCAGGGGGAGATCGACGAGGAAGCGATCGCGTTTCTGGTGGCGCCGCGACTGAACGCCTGTGGCCGGATCGACACACCGGATCTGGCCCTTTCCATCCTGCGCTCGGACCTGGACGGGGCCCTCGCCCTGGCGCGGCATGCGGACGAACTGAACCGCCAGCGCCAGTCGATCGAGCGCGATGTGCTGGATGCTGCGCGCAGTCAGGCTGCACGGGGCAGCTGCGCCTTCGCCGCAGGCGAAGGCTGGCACCGCGGGGTAGTGGGGATCGTGGCGGCGCGGCTTGTCGAAGAGACCGGCAAGCCGGCCTTCGTGCTGGGCATTGACGGCGAGCAGGCCCATGGTTCCGCCCGAACGCCCGTCGGCACGCCACTGCTCGAGGCTCTCCGCGCGAATGCGGCACTCCTGGAGAGTTTCGGCGGCCACGCTGGCGCTGCAGGCTTCCACCTGGCTTCGGACCGGCTAGAGGCACTGCGCGACGGCCTGCAGGCCTTCTACGCTGATTGCGCGCCGCAAGCTGCTGCAGTGCCGGCCGACGGCAGGCTTCGGCTTGGAGAGGCGGCTCTTGCGGGGGTGGAGGCGCTTTCCCGATTGCGGCCGTACGGCGCTGGGCTGCCCGCCCCCGTCTGGCTCGTGGAGGATGCACAGGTGATCGAGGACCGCGCGATCGGGGATGGTCGCCACCGTCTGATGCGACTGCGAGACGCGACAGGGGTCTCGAGCGCCGTGCACTGGCGAGGCGGTCCGGCACCCGGTGCACGCCTCGACGTTGTCGCAGCGCTTGAGGAGAACGCCTTTCGCGGCCAGCGAAGCGCGCGGCTGCGCATCATCGCGAGCGCACCGAGCGCCCGTGCCCTGCTCCATGAGGCGGCAGCCCGACCGCCGCTTGCCCGCGCGGAAGGGGCACCCTTGGAGATCGTGGATCGGCGCGGTTCGGGGCCGCCCGAACGCATTGAACCCTGCCAGTACTTCACGCTCGACACGCTGACGATCGCGCGGGCAACGGAGGCGTTTGGCGAGGGCTACTTCCCGGCGGCGCCGGGCGCGGAGAAAGAAATTCTCGAGCTCTACGAGAGCGGGCGGCTGCGCGGGCTAGTCGGGCCGCACGCCGTGGCGGGCGTGCCGCTGCATGAGGTCATCGCCCTCGAGCGGCCGGCAGAACCCGCAGAACTGCGGGCCGTCGCGGACGGGCGCCGTCTCGTCCTCGCGTACGGGCGGGACCAGGAAGCGGTACTGCAGCGCCAGGCGGCAGCGTGGGCCCTGAGCGACGAGGCGCTGCGCGACGCCTTTCGCACGATGCGCAAGATGCCGCGCGAGCGGCTGCTCGCGCAGCCGGAGGACGACGGTCTTGCGCTTGCCTGGCACGTCTTCCGCGAGCTCGGGCTGCTCACCGGGGAAGGCCTGCGCGAGCAGCCCGCGAGCCTCGGGGACTCCCAACTGCTGGCGTCATTTCGTCGTCGCGCTGCGCGCTTCGAGGAGACAGCTGCGCTGTTCTACGGCCCGATCGGCGCACTGCAGGCAGCTCTTTGCGCGGTGCAGGAAGACGCCGCCGCGCGCTAGCGCGTTCCCTTGTCGATGGAGGTCGGCTATTCTAGAATCGTTTGGGGACTGCGCGAGAGCGCGTTCCGACATCGACTTGGGAGTTTCGAGGTGTTCGGCGGGACGCCATGCGGCGGCTCGCCGCTTTTCCTCCCAGGTCATCCGCCATCATTTATGTGCAGAAGGGGGAAAGGGCCGCGCGGCGAGCCGCCGGCCCGGCCGCAGGATGGAAGCTCGTCCGCCGCTGCGCACCATACCCGACTTTCCCCGCGTCGGCATCAACTTCATCGACATCACGCCGTGGGTATTGGACGGCCAAGCCTTCCGTGCGGCGATCGATGAGCTCGCGGCCTTCGCGCGGCCGCTGGGCGTCGACCTCGTCGCGGGGCCGGAAGCACGAGGCTTTCTGGTCGGTGCACCGCTTGCGCTGGCACTTGGCGTCGGCTTCGCCCCGGTGCGCAAGCCGGGCAGGCTGCCATACGATACAATGCGCGTCGACTACGAACTGGAATACGGCGAGGCATCGCTCGAGATACATGTGGACGCCGTCAAACCGGGGCAGCGCGTCCTTGTCGTCGACGACCTCTTGGCGACCGGCGGTACGGTCGCCGCCACGATCAGCCTCATCGAGCGTCAGGGCGGGCTGGTCCCAGGCCTCGGCTTCATGGTCGAACTGGCGTTCCTGGATGGGCGCAGCCGCCTGCCGAAGCTGCCGATCCATTCAGTCGTGCGACTCGAGGACTAGCTGATCCGCGCCAAGAGGGGGTGAGGGCATGGCCTGGAGCGATGTCGCGACGAAACTCGACTACCTGACGCCGCACGAGCGCAGTCTCGTGGTGCAGGCGCACGACTTCGCGGCGCACTTCCACGAGGGGCAGGCGCGCATGTCCGGGGAGCCCTACATCACGCATCCGGAGGCGGTCGCCGAGATCCTCGCCGACCTTGAAATGGACGCCGTGACGCTCGAGGCCGCCTTCCTGCACGATGTCGTCGAGGATACCTCGGCGAGCATCGAGGAGATCGGACGCACCTTCGGCGCGGAGGTCGCCTCGCTTGTCGACGGAGTGACCAAGCTTTCGCTGCTGGAGGACCGCTCGCAGCTGGAGCAGGAGGCAGAGAACCTGCGCAAGATGTTCCTGGCGATGGCCCAGGACGTGCGCGTGATCCTCATCAAGCTCGCGGACCGCCTGCATAACCTTCGCACCCTGAAGCATCTCCCGCCGCTGCGCCAGCGCCGCATCGCGCAGGAAACGGTGGAGATCTACGCGCCGCTCGCACACCGACTCGGGATCTACCGGCTGAAATGGGAGCTCGAGGACCTCTCTTTGCGCTACCTGGAACCGGAGGTCTACCAGAACCTGGCGGAGCTCGTGCGCCAGCGCCGCGACGATCGCGAGACCTACATCGAGTCGGTCGCGAGGGAACTGCGCGAGCGTCTGCTGGAACACGGCGTCGAGGCGGAGGTATCCGGCCGGCCGAAGAGCTTCTTCAGCATTTACCAGAAGATGCGCCAAGGCAAAGACTTCGGCGACATCTACGACCTCGTCGCGCTGCGCATCATCGTCGACTCGGTGAAGGACTGCTACGGTGTGCTGGGCATCGTGCACACCGTCTACACGCCGCTTCCGGGGCGTTTCAAGGACTACATCGCCATGCCGAAGCCGAACCTCTACCAGAGCCTGCATACGACGGTCGTCGGTCCGGGGGGCCAGCCGGTGGAGGTGCAGATCCGCACGCGCGAGATGCACCGAACGGCGGAGTTCGGCATCGCGGCCCATTGGGTGTACAAGGAAGGGCACTCCGACCCCCGCTTCGACCAGAAGCTCGGCTGGCTGCGCCAATTGCTGGAGTGGCAGGGGGACGCCAGGGACGCCCGCGAGTTCCTCGAGACCCTGAAGATCGACCTCTTTGCGGACGAAGTGTTCGTGTTCACGCCCAAGGGGCAGGTGCACGACCTTCCGGCCGGCGCGACGCCCGTCGACTTTGCCTACCGGATCCACACCGACGTCGGGCATCGCTGCGTCGGGGCGCGGGTCAATGGGCGGATCGTGCCGCTCGACTACAAGATGCAGAACGGCGACATCGTCGAGATTCTGACCAACAAGGGCGCCTCGGGGCCGTCCCTCGACTGGCTGCAGTTCGTTCAGACCTCGACGGCGCGCTCGCGCATCCGCAGCTGGTTCAAGCAGAAAAACCGCGAGGAGAACGCGAAGCTCGGCCGCGACATGGTCGAGCGCGAAGCGCGTCGCGTCAACCTTGCGCCGGATGACATCCTGCGGCCGGAGTGGCTGGAGGACATGTCGCGGCGGCTGCACTACGGTTCGATGGATGACCTCTTTGCGGCCGTCGGCTACGGAGGGCTCACCTCGCAGCAGGTTGTCTCGCGCCTCCGCGACCGGCTGCCGGAGCCGGTGCAGCGCATTCCGGAGTCGGATTCGAAAGCCTTCTCTGACTATGGCAAGCCGACGAACGGCGTGCGCGTGCGCGGTGCAGACAACCTTCTCGTGCGGTTCTCGCGCTGCTGTACGCCGGTGCCTGGCGACCCGATCATCGGCTACGTCAGCCGCGGCAAGGGGGTCACCGTGCATCGCTTGGAGTGTCCGAACGCGAAGGCGCTGATGCAGGAGGGCGACCGCATCGTCGAGGTGGCGTGGGATCAGGGGCTGCAGCAGAACTACCCGGTGGAGATCGAGGTGCATGCGCTTGACCGCTCCGGGCTTCTTGCCGATGTGGCCCAGGCCGTCGCAGAGACGAACCTCAACATCCTCTCCGCCCGTGCGCGTGGCTATCGCAATCGCACTGCACTCGTGCAGGTCGTGATGGAGATTCATCACCTCGGGGAGCTGCGCGGCATCATCGAGCGGCTGCGCCACCTGCCCGACGTCTATTCCGTGGAGCGTGTGGCGCGGCAGAAGGCGAACTGACCGATCTGATGTGCCCCAAACGCAGCAGGCGGCCGGGGATTCACCTTGCACGCCGCGGCGGGACGCAGCGCGCCCGGAGAGCGTAAGATGCAGGAAGCGATGGGCTGGGGAGGGGTGTTTTGTGCAGCGCACCCTTGAGGGCCACAGGCCGGTCCTATGGCTTGCAAGCCTTTTGGCGCTGGCGGGATTCGCCTACACCTGGCTTGGTCCCTCAGGGACGAGCTGCGTCAGCACTAGCGGGAGCGTCAGCATCCAGCACTGCATATCGACGACGCTCGCTGCAGGGATGCCGCTCCCCTTGCTTGCGGCGGTTCTCGTCGCGAGCGTTGCGTTCTCTTTGGTCCCGCTCCTTCTGGAGAGGCGCCTCTGGGTGCAGGTGGTTTGGTTCGCCGTCATCATGGGCTTTTTCGTGCTGTCCTTCGGGATCGACATCTGGCTCCTGCCCGCTGCGCTCGCGGCTGCGGTGGATTCGGGGCTGCGCATGAGCGCGCCACATCAACAGGCCTGACGCGGAACTGCACGCGGCTGTCTCTTGAGGCCCCAGGCGCAAGTAGCGCCTGGGGCCGTGTCTTGTGCCGTGGTTGGTCGCGCAACGCGCCGTCGCAGTGTCCAATAGCCGCGGCCGATGTGATTGCTGAACTAATGAATCGGGATTCATGCCGGATAGTTGGTGTCAGGCGGAGGACATCACTCCAAAGACGTCCCGGTGCAAAGGCCGGTATGGTGCGGAGCGGTCGGGGGGCACGAAGCGGAATATGGCATCTTCGCGGATCGAGGGGTTCCGCCGCCTGTCGATGGCAGAGCGGCGCGATTGGCTGCAGGCGGCGGACGTGCTGCAAGAGGAAGATATCGACGCCCTGACCCCCGGTGGGGGCCTGACGCCGGAGCTTGCCGACAAGATGGTGGAGAACTCCCTGGGCGTGATCGCATTGCCGTTCGGCGTGGCGACGAACCTGCTGGTGAACGGGAGGGACTACCTTGTCCCGATGGTCGTCGAAGAGCCGTCCGTGATTGCCGCCGCCAGCCACGGGGCGCGCATTGTCCGTTCTGCCGGCGGCTTTTGCGCGGAGGCCGAGGAGCGGTTGATGATCGGTCAGGTGCAGATCGTCGAGTGTCCCGACGTCGCGGCGGCGGAACGCGCGCTGCTGCGCAAGACCACATTGCTGTTGCAAGAGGCCAACGCCGCGCGGCCAGGCATGCTGGCGCGGGGGGGCGGCGCAAAGGAGATCAGCGTCCGGCGGATTCCACCTCCTGGCAACGGCCGGGCCTCGCTTGTCTTGCATCTGCTCGTCGACACGCGCGACGCCATGGGCGCGAACACAGTCAACGCCATGGTAGAGGCGATCGCGCCGACAGTGCAGCGGATCGCCGGCGGACGCGTGCTCTTGCGCATTCTTTCGAACTACACCGACCGCTGCCTTGCGCGCGCCGCCTGTGAAATTCCGCCAGAGATGCTTGCCACGGGCGGGTTGACTGGACCTATGGTGCGGGACGGCATCATCGCGGCAGGGCAGTTCGCGGAGATGGATGTGTACCGGGCCGTGACGCACAACAAGGGTGTGATGAACGGAATCGATGCCGTGCTGCTTGCGACCGGAAACGACTGGCGTGCGATCGAGGCGGCTGCGCATGCCCACGCCTGCAGGTCGGGTCGGTACACCGCGATGACCCGCTGGTCTACCGGTACCGACGGGTGTCTACGCGGCGAGATCGAACTGCCGATGCCGGTCGGTACGGTTGGAGGATCGATTGGGATCAATCCTACCGTACGTACAGCCCTCAACCTCTTGGAGGTGGAGTCGGCCGGAGAACTGGCGCAGATCTGCGTGGCCGTAGGGCTTGCGCAGAACCTGGCTGCGCTTCGTGCGCTCGTGACGGAGGGCATCCAGCGCGGCCACATGGCGCTACACGCCCGTACCGTGGCGCTCGCCGCAGGGGCGGCGCCGCAGCAGGTGGATGCGCTTGCAAGGGAGATGGCGGCACGAGGCGAGATCGGACTCCGCAGAGCGCGGGACCTTTTGGCGAGGCGCGCGTGACGGTGCCTTCGTCAAGTCGCGCCGTGGCGGTCGGGCACGCACATGCGAAGGTTATTTTGGTTGGCGAACATGCGGTGCTCTACGGACAGCCAGCGCTTGCGATGCCGCTGCAGGCACTCTCCATGCGAGCGGTCATCGCGCCGACAAACGGACCGCTGGTTCTGGACTGCCCGATCTATTTCGGGCCGCTGCGAGAGGCACCCCTCGAACTATCCGGCATCGCGACCGCCTTCGCGCAAGCGCTGGATCACCTGGGGGCGCGGCGCGAAGGCCTTTCTCTCAGCCTGCGCTCGAGTATGCCGATGGTACGCGGCTTGGGTTCCAGCGCAGCCAGTGCGGCTGCCGTCGTCCGCGCGGTGTACGCCTGCTTCGGCGCTACTGTGGACGAGCATGACCTGCGCCGGTTCGTTGATCTCGCTGAAGACCAGGTGCACGGCACAGCCAGCGGGATCGACAGCGCGGGCGTGATAGCCCAGGGACCCTTCCTCTTCCGCGTCGGGCAGCCGCCCAAAAAGGTGGAGCCAGGCGCCGGTGCAGTGCTTGTGGTCGGAGACACTGGTTCTAGTGCCGAGACCCGCAGCGCGGTCGCTGCGGTTCGGCGGCTGCTGGATGCTCGGACGCAGGAGGTGCTGCGCACGATGGCCGCACTGGGTGAACTTGCGCTATCCGCGCAACGTGCATTGGAGGATGGCAACCTATCTGGACTCGGCGAAGCGCTGGACGCTGCACAGCAGAAGCTCGAGGCGCTGGGGGTCTCTCACCCTAAACTTGAGGAACTCGTGCGGGCGGCCCGCGCGGCCGGGGCGATCGGGGCGAAGCTGACGGGTGGGGGGCGCGGAGGCTGCATGATCGCACTGGCGGCAGATGACGCGGCCGCGCGCGACATCACGCAGGCCTTGCACGCAGCAGGTGCGACGGGCACCTGGCAACAGCCGATCGGGGGGAATGCGGGGTGAAGCCGATTCTCGAGCGCAAGATCGACCACATCGAGATCTGCCTGCGACAGGATGTTGAGGGCAGGCGCGGCACCGGCTTCGGCCGGTACTACTTTCTCCACCAGGCGCTCCCGGAGATCTCCCTGGCCGACGTGCGCCTCGAGACGACCTTCCTCGGACGCCGCGTTGCCGCGCCGATCCTGATCTCCGGCATGACCGGCGGCCCGGAGCTGGGCGCGGAGATCAACCGCAACCTGGCTGCGGCTGCGCAGGAACTCGGCCTCCCGATCTCGGTGGGCAGCCAGAGGGCTGCGCTGCGGCACCCTGAGACGCGATCGAGCTTCACCGTCGTGCGAGAGCAGGCGCCGGACGTACCGGTGTTCGCAAACCTCGGTGCGGCGGACCTTGGCGTGCACTTTGACGCCGCGCAGGTAGCAGACGCGGTCCACATGCTGGACGCCGACGGACTCTTTTTGCACCTCAATCCGCTGCAGGAAGTGATCCAAGGCGACCGGACGGCCGGTTTTCGCGGGCTGGCGGCGCGGCTGAGGCAGCTGGCGCGGGAGGCGGACTTCCCAGTGCTTGCCAAGGAAGTGGGCTGCGGCATCTCGCCGCAAACGGCTCGGCTCCTAGCCGATTGTGGGGTGGCGGCCATTGACGTCAGCGGTGTGGGCGGCACCTCCTGGGCGAAGATCGAAGCTCTGCGCTCTATCGACGAATCGCAGCGGAGGCTTGGCGCTTCCTTTCAGGACTGGGGCATTCCGACGGAGGAGAGTCTGATCCTCTGCCGCGCCGAACTGCCTGACCTCCCCTTGATCGCTTCTGGCGGCGTCCGGAACGGGATCGACAGCGCGAAGGCCCTGGCCCTTTCGGCGAACCTCGTCGCCATGGCGCTGCCGCTGCTTGCGCCGGCGACCCGCTCCGCCCGGGCGGTCGTCGAGGTTCTAAGGCAGCATATGGAGGAACTTCGGCTCGCGATGTTCCTGATCGGCGCGCCGGACGTCGAGACGCTGCGCGCGAGCCGCCACCTGCTGGCGGAGGTACGCTGATGCGGGCGGTCGCCCGGGCGAATGCCAACGTCGCCCTGGTGAAGTACTGGGGCAAGCGCGATGAGTCCCTCGTTCTGCCGCAGCACGGCAGCATTTCGCTGACGCTTGACGGGCTTTCCACGACCGTGCGCGTAGCGTTCGATCCGGCACTTGGAAATGACGACATCCGCATGGGCGGGCTGCCCGCAGGAGAGAAAGAGAGAGGGCGAGTGAGCGCGTTCCTTGACCTCGTTCGGCACAGAGCGCGGACTGCGCTGCGCGCCGCCGTGGACAGCGAGAGTACAGTCCCGCTGGCCTCGGGACTCGCATCATCCGCTGCGGCCTACGCAGCGCTGGCTTTGGCGGCAAGCGCGGCTGCGGGGCTAAGCCTTGACGCGGAGGAGTTGTCGCGCCTCGCGCGCCAAGGGTCTGGATCGGCCTGCAGATCGATCCACGGCGGGTTTGTCGAATGGCAACGCGGCGAAGCGCCGGACGGGAGCGACTCGATCGCGCATCAGCTGCTGGTGCCTCACGCGTGGGAAGTCTGCGACGTGATCGCACTCTGCGGCAGCGGCGAGAAGGAGGTATCGAGCCGTGACGGCATGCGTCGCAGCGTGAACACTTCCATCTTCTACCCGGCTTGGCTGGCCGCTGCAGAGCACGACCTGACGACGATGCGTCTGGCGATCGCCGACCGGAACTTTACCGCGCTCGGACTCACGGCGGAGCGCAACGCCCTGCGCATGCACGCGACGGCGCTTGGAGCAGATCCGCCGATCCGCTACTGGAACGCGGGCACGTTGGCGGTGATGGAGCGCGTCGAGCGGTTGCGGGCCACTGGGATCAGTGCGTATTGCACCGTCGACGCGGGGCCCCACGTGCACGTCCTGACGCCTCTCGAAACGGTCCCCAGCGTCCAGGCAGCGCTAGCAGATCTGCCTATGGTTCACGGCGTTCTGCGCTGCGGGCAAGGCGGCGGGGCTACCCTCATTGAGGCCTCGTGATGCACACGGTAGTCGCGCGGGCTCCGGGCAAGGTCGTCGTCGCGGGGGAGTTTGCCGTCTTGGAAGCGGGGCACCGCGCGGTCGTGACTGCCGTACGGCGCCACGTTACGGTCCTGCTGCGACCCGCGGCTCAGCGGACGATCCACTTGGCCGGCCAAGTCGCTGTCTGGCGGCCGCAGGGCGCCGGGGTCCGCATCGCGGGCGAAGGCACGGCGCTGCGGCTGATCGAGTCAGCGCTGTCCGCGGCGCTGGGAACGGCGCTAGCCGAGGGCCAACACCCGGAGGCGTTTGCCCTAGAGGTGCGCAGCGGCCTGTTTGCCCGAGGTAGACGGAAGCTCGGCCTCGGGTCGAGCGCCGCAACCATCGTCGCGGTCGTGGCGGCCCTGCTGCATGCCGTGCGCGGGACGTCGCCATCGCACAGCGAGGTCTTCCGGATTGCGGCCGCGGCGCACCATGCGGTGCAGGGCGGCGGATCGGGAGTTGACGTGGCAGCGGCTACCCACGGCGGCTGGATCCTCTACCGAGGGTTCGGCACGGCGTGGCTTGAAGACCAGCTGGCGCGCGGGCGTTCGCCGGCCGATGTTGCTGCGCTGGCATGGCCGCAGCACGAGGTTACTGAGCTGTCAGCACCGCCGATGCCGCTTCGCGTCGGCTGGACAGGCGAGTCGGCCAGCACCCAGCAACGCCTCGCAGAGCTCCGCGGGTATCGAACGCGCAACCCGGGGGCATACCGCATCTTTCTGCGCGAGAGCGAGATTGCGGTCGACGCCCTGAAATGCGCCCTGCAGGCAGGCGATGCGGCGAGGTTTGCAGCGGCCCTCCGCTTGGGAAGAGCAGTTCTCGACCGGTTATCCACGCGGCTTGGCTTCCCTACCGAAACGACGTCGCTGCGGGCGCTGGCCGACGCGGCGGTGCTGCTGGGCGGCGCCGGAAAACCGTGCGGCGCCGGGGGCGGCGACTGCGGGATCGCAGTGGTTCCAGCCGAACGCTGGCCGGCCCTCCAGGACATGTGGGCCGCAGCAGGTGTGGAACCGTTGGACCTTTTAGCCAATGCGGGAGGCGTCGAGACGCGCGTCGTGAAAATCTGACTCGTAACCGCCCTTGGGGGTTAGGGGACAATTGCGGTGCGCACCGCAATCCCCACTGCGAGGGATCGTCTCATCGCCGGGAACCAGAGCGGACCGTCACGCGACCGCCGACGCATTGCGCCATGGCGGCCATCGGTGTGGTCTGCCGACTAGTTGTCGCCGATTCGGACTGGCGGGCGCGACAAATCGCGCGAGAAGCCGTGCGGCCCCTCATGGTCCTGAAACCGATATTCGCGTGGATTGGGTCCAATGGGAGCCGTGCGGCGATATACGGGTCGACACCGGTAGGGGTTGCAGCAGATCGGTAAGGTATCGTAGGAGGATATTTACGCCTCACTTCCGAAGCCTTCCACATTCGGAGGTGAAGCGCGGTGGAGACAACACCGAAGGACTACCTTACCACCCGTTTAGACGCACTGGCTCGCTGGGCGGAGAGCGGATCTCTCTGGCCGCTTCCCTTTGGAACTGCCTGCTGCGCCATCGAGTTCATGGCTGCAGCGTCGGCGCGCTACGACATTGCGCGCTTCGGCGCAGAAGTGATGAGGTTCAGTCCCCGGCAGTCGGATCTGCTACTCGTAATGGGTACCATCACGGATAAGATGGCCCCCGTACTCCAGACGATCTACGCGCAGATCGCGGAACCCAAGTGGGTGATCGCGATGGGCGCTTGCACGGTGTCCGGCGGATTCTACCGCTCCTACCACGTGATGCAGGGGATCGACGAACTGCTGCCCGTCGACGTGTACGTCCCAGGCTGCCCACCGACGCCAGAAGCCCTTCTGCACGGCATCATGGAGCTGCAGGAGGGGATCCGGACAGGTACGTTGCGTCGTGGGGCGGCGGCGCGCCCCTTGCACGTGCGGATGGACGACGCGTCAGTGACCACGCTGGATCCGCCGTCGTCGGAGCTCTTGGCGTTCCGTGGCGCTCAAGGCCACACCGATGCGACGATCGTCCAACACCTAAGGGAAGCGTTTGGCGACCAGGTGCTCTCCTCCCACGCGTTCCGCGGCGACCTGACGGTTCGCCTGGATCCGTCAGTACTGCGGCCTGCGGCGGAACTGCTGCGGGATGATCCCGCACTCCAGTTCGACATGCTGCTGGACGTCGCGGGCGTCGACTACTTGAACCGTGAGCCGCGCTACGACGCGGTTTACCATCTCTACTCGCTGCAGCACGGGCACCGGGTACGCTTGACGGTGCCCTTGCCAGCGGACAACCCGTCAGTCGACAGCGTTTGCGACCTGTGGAAAGCGGCCGGCTGGTTCGAGCGCGAGGCGTACGACCTCTACGGGATCCGCTTCCGGGGGCACCCGGATCTGCGCCGCATCTTGACACACGAGGGGTTCGGCAACATTCACCCGATGCGCCGGGACTATCCGCCTGGCCTTCGCCAGCCGTTCGAGCAGACGGCGACCCTGCCGATCGCGGAGCGTTCGCCGATGGGTGACACCGGTGTCGAAATCGTGCAGCATCCCACCATCTTGAACATCGGGCCCTCCCACCCGGCAACGCACGGCACGTTCCGCATCGTCGCGCGGATTGACGGGGAGATCGTTCGCGAAGCCGACGTCGAACTCGGTTATCTACACCGCAACTTCGAGAAGATGGCCGAGACGCATACCTACCACAACATGATTCCGTACTGCGACCGCCTCAACTACTGCTCGAGCTTCATGAACAGCTCCGGCTTTGCGATGGCCGTCGAGAAGTTGATGGATATCGAGATCCCGCGCCGTGCCCAGTACCTGCGTGTCATCCTCAACGAACTCAGCCGGATCATGGACCATGTCGTTTGCATCGGCACGAACCTCATGGACATGGGCCTGATCAGCAGTTTCTTCTACCTCTGGAACATCCGCGAGGAGATCTACGACCTCTTGGAGGAGTGCTCCGGCGCCCGAATGATGGTCAGCTTCGTGCGCATCGGCGGATTCACCGAGGACGTGCCCGAGGATTTCGCGGACCGGGTGCGTGCGATCGTTGAGCATGTCCCGCCGGTCTTGAAGGACACGGACAAGATGGTTACCCACAACGCCATCGCGCGCGACCGGATGCGGGGAATTGGGGAGATCAGCCGCAAGGACGCCATTGCCTACGGGTTCACCGGACCCTGTCTGCGCGCGAGCGGTGAGCCGTACGACGTGCGCAAGGCACATCCGTACTACGACTACGACCAGTTCGACTTCGACATCCCTATTGGCAATCGCGGTGACATCTTCGATCGCTTCCTCGTGCGCATGGAGGAAATACGGCAAAGCCTGCGCATCGTCCAGCAGGCGCTCCAGAACCTCCCGCCCGGACCGGTGATTGCCGACGACGGCCGCGTGGCGCTGCCGCCAAAGCACGGCGTCTACACGAACATCGAGGACATGATGGATCACTTCAAGCTGATCATGCACGGCGTGAGACCGCCGGTCGGCGAGGTGTACGGCTATAGTGAGGCGGCGAACGGCGAACTCGGGTTCTACATCGTCAGCGATGGTGGCGAGCGCCCCTACCGCGTCAAGGTCCGGCCGCCTTCGTTCGCCATCTACCAGGCCTTCCCCTCGATGATCCGCGGCACCTACCCCGCTGATGTCGTTGCCACGCTCGGCAGCCTGAACATCATCGCGGGAGAAAGCGAGCGATAGCCATGCTCTCGCAACAGGCTTTGCACGAGATTGCGTCGGTTCAAAGCCAGGAGGCATCGTCGCAGCACGCGCTGCTCACCGCGCTGCGATGCATGCAGGCCGAACGGTTGCACGTCGGACCCCAAGAGGTCGAGTTCCTGGCCGGCCTCTTGGATCTGAGCCCGGCGACGGTGGAGGGCGTCGCACGGTTCTACGACCAGATCACGAAGGAACCGGTCGGACGGCACGTGCTGACCCTGTGCCGCGGCATCTCCTGCTACCTCTGTGGCGCCGATGCGGTGGCGGAGGAGACGGAGCAGATACTGGATGTGCCGGCGGGCGGGACGACCTCTGATGGACGCCTGACGCTGCGCCTGGCGGAGTGCATCGGCGACTGCAGCCATGCTCCGGCGGCTCTGCTCGATGACGAGTTCGTCGGGCCCTTCGACCCACAGTCCCTGCACGCGATGAAGGACCTCTGAGAGGGGGGTGCAGTATGACGAACGTGTTGACGCGGCATATCGAACAGCGGGATCAGGCTCGCCTCGCGGTAGCGCTGCGGGGCGGTGCGTATGAGGGCTTGCGCCGGGCGTTGAAGCTCAGCCCGGCGGAGCTGATTGCCGAAGTGACTGCCTCGGGATTGCGCGGACGCGGCGGAGCCGGTTTCCCGACCGGGCGCAAGTGGTCCTTCATCCATCCGCAGCCCGGACAGCCGGTCTACCTTCTCTGTAACGCCGACGAGAGCGAACCAGGCACGTTCAAGGACCACTACCTGCTCAAGCATGATCCCCACCTGGTGCTCGAGGGGATCGCGATCGCTGCCCACGCCATCGGAGCGGCCAAGGCGTACCTGTACATGCGCGGGGAGTACGCATCGATCGCGCGCGACGTCCAGGCAGCGTTGCAGGAAGCTTCGGCCGCGGGGATCCTTGGAGACCATTGCCTTGGGACGGACTTCAGCCTGCAGATCGAGATTCAGCTCGGGGCCGGAGCCTACATCTGCGGCGAGGAGACGGGGCTCATCCAGTCGCTCGAGGGCAAGCGAGCCTACCCGCGGGTACGCCCGCCCTTCCCCGCCGTGCATGGCTTCGTCGATCAGCCTACGGTCGTCAACAACGTGGAGACGCTCGCGAACCTGTCCTACATCCTCGTCGAGGGCGCACAGGCGTTTG
This sequence comes from Bacillota bacterium, assembly GCA_021793645.1. Lineage (GTDB taxonomy): Bacteria > Bacillota > Sulfobacillia > JAJZYS01 > JAJYTV01 > JAJYTV01. Next base: position 71,169 of record JAJYSJ010000005.1, on the reverse strand, counting down.
CCGCTCTTGGCACCGACCGAAGCACTGGCACGAAGCTGATCTGTATCAGCGGTGCCGTCGCGCGGCCAGGGGTCTACGAGGTCGAGATGGGCTATCCCCTGCTGGAGGCGTTGCGCCGCGAGGCGGCTGGCGTCCGCCTCGGACGAAGGCTGAAGGCGATCATTCCCGGAGGAACGTCGGTGCCGGTGCTCACGGCCGAAGAGGCCGCGCCTGTCATGATCGACTACGAATCCATGCAGGCGGCGGGTACGATGCTCGGCAGCGGCGGAATGATCGTCTTCGACGAGACGGCCGACATGCCAAAGGCCCTGCTGCGCATCGCGGAGTTCTACGCACACGAGTCATGTGGCGAATGCACGCCCTGCCGCGAGGGTACAGGCTGGATGGCCTGGGTCCTGCGGCGCCTGGTGGCGGGCGAGGGTAGACCGGGGGATCTGGAGCTCCTGCTGCGCGTTGGCGGGAACATCGAGGGGCGAACGATCTGTGGACTGGGCGACGCGTCGGTACAGCCGGTGCGCAGCTTCCTGCAGAAGTTCCGCCCCGAGTTCGAGGCGTTGTTGCCGCCGGCGCGCGACGCCGGGCCTGAGTGGCAGCGCCATGGGCACGGACCGCGCACGGCGCGCCATGGCGCGCCGGGGGATGAGGCCTTGCGCTCGGAACCTGTCGACGGACCGCCCGACGCAGCGTTATAGGAGGGTTGCTATATGCCGATGGTGACGATCGACGGGCGGCAGATCGAGGTCGAACCCGGAACGAGCATCATCCAAGCAGCCGATCGTCTCGGCGTGGAGATACCCCGCTTTTGCTACCATCCAGACCTGCGGCCGGAGGGCAACTGCCGGATGTGCCTTGTCGAAGTCGACGGCTTCGCCCGGTTGGCTGTGGCCTGCGCGACCCCGGTAGCTGACGGCATGGTCGTACGCTCGCCGCACACGAGTCCGCAGGCCTCGCAGGCAGTCAACGGCGTGTTGGAGTTCTTGCTCGTCAACCATCCGCTCGACTGTCCGATCTGCGACCAAGCAGGCGAATGTTCGCTACAGGACTTCTACATGCACCCCGACTACGGGCTGCATAAGAGTCATGTCGATCCGGCGGAGAAGGTGCACAAGCGCAAGCGGATCGACCTCGGTCCCCGGATCGTCCTGGACGCAGAACGCTGCGTGATGTGCTCACGTTGCGTCCGGTTCTCCGCAGACGTGTCCGGGAAGGCGGAACTCCAGTTCATCCAGCGCGGCAACCACGTCGAGCTGATGGCCTTCGAGGACAGGGCGCTCGAGGACCCGTACGCAGGCAACCTAGCGGACGTCTGTCCTGTCGGCGCGCTCACCTCCCGGGACTTCCGTTTCAAGCGCCGCGTTTGGCACCTCGAGCACACGAATTCGGTATGCGCAGGTTGCAGTACAGGCTGCAACGTGCGCATCGACCACTTCCAAAACCACATCGAACGGGTAGTGCCACGGCGCAATCCGTCCGTCAACAGCAGCTGGATCTGCGACGAGGGGCGCCTTAGCTGGCAAGCCGCGCAAGGGGGAGAGCGCCTGACCCAACCCGCATCGGGTGGTGGATATCCTCCGGAGATCCGCTGGTCCGAGGCGGTGAAGGCAGCGCACGAGTTGCTCACCGACCGCGGAGAGCGCCCTCTGGCGGTGCTCGGATCGGCGTCGGCCACGAACGAGACGCTCCTCCTACTGCGCCGGTATGCGGAGCAGGCCCATAGCGAGCACTGGCTGGACTTCCGGCTGGCGGAGGAGGTGCAACTCGTCGGCGAGCGGGAAGATCAGCTGCTGCGGCGCCGCGACAAACATCCGAACACGCTGGGTGCGGTCTATCTCGGCCTCGCCGGCGCCCGCGGGGGATTGCCGGCCATGCTCGAGGCGGCGCAAACGGGCGAGATCGGCGCGCTGCTTCTGGTCTACTACCCGCCGCTCGTTGGCGAGGAGTCTGCGGGTGTGGCAGAGGGCATTGCCCGTCTGCTTGCCAATGTGCCGCGCAGCGTCGTCCTCACCACCCACCGGCTACCGTACCTGCAGGGTGCAGCGCTACAGCTTCCGGTCGCCGCATGGAGCGAGGAAGAAGGGACGTACACCAACTTCGCAGGGACCGTGCAGGTTGTCGAGCGCGCCATCATCCCACCAGGTATGTCGAGGCCAGCGACGGCTGTTCTGGCCGACCTCGTCGAGCACCAGGTCTACCGGCGCCCGGATGCGGACGCCGAGCGCCTCTTCGCCGAGCTTGCGCGTACGGTTCCCGCCTATCAGGGAATGGACTATGCGATGCTCGATAGCCGCACCGCTACGACCTATCCGCCGGAAGGGAGGATGCATTATGGCCAAGAAGGCTTCGCGGGTCGTTGACGTACGGGCAGCGGTCGATGCTGCCTCAGGACCCCTGCAGGAAGCGGCAGGCACGCTTGCCGGGATGGAGGTCACGTTGCGCAACATGGTTCGTGCGACCGTCGAACGAAAGCACGTGACGATCCAGTACCCAGAGCAGCGCAAGCCGTATTCCCGCCGCTTCCGTGGAGTGCACGTCCTTACGCTGCGCGACGACGGCCGCCTGAAATGTACGGCGTGCTACCTGTGCGAGACTGTCTGCCCAGCGCAGTGCATCACGATCGAGGCAATGGATGTCGAGGACCCGACCGTCGAGAAGGCGCCGTCCGTATACGAGATCGACCTCAGTCGGTGCATCTTCTGCGGCTTCTGCGTTGAGGCGTGCCCAGAGGAGGCGCTGATCATGAGCCGGGAATATGACCTGAGCGCCACTTCACGGGAGCCGGAGCGACTGACCTATGGCATCTCCGCGCTGACTCAGCGCCCAGAAATTGCGGCCTACGGTGCGGGCTTCCGCCCGCATATGGATTACCCGTTGGTCGAGAGCTACCTGCCAAGCGCTGTGCCTGGGCCTGATGGGAGAGCGAAGGCGAAGAAGTGACGCACAGAGAACGGCCCACTTCGACCGGTTCCTCTCTGAAGATGGGACCCGCGTGCTGGACAGGAGCTTTGGCGACGCGGGAGACCGGGCAGATCTGGTCGCCGGACTGCTGCGCCCAGCGACGTCTCGCGTCGGCTCGGCATCCGGCTACCGTTAGCGGATTGCCTATGCCGTGCTACGGGCCGTGGCGGATGCAGGACGCAGAGGGTTTGAGGCGATGGAAGGGATAGCGGGATCAGCCTGATGGGATCGCTGCATCGAGAGTCTGTCCAGGTGCATCACGATGTCGATCTCGGCGATACGCCCGTCGCGGATACAGGATCGCGACCACATGTCGGCGAAGTAGCATCGCCATCGCATGACAGCTGTCGTATAGAGAAGCCCACGCGCGCGGCAGATGTCCGTTCGGACGTGCGGGCGTGGCGCCGTTGGCCTGTGCCGTTTGCGTCCGTTCACACCTGCCGACTTGCGGTGCACAGGGTCTATGCTCTGTCCAGACGGCGGCGCGAACGAGCCGTCTTTGCAGGGGGGCGCAATTCCATGCAGACAATCAACCATTCACACAATGCACCTCGACGGATGCTTCTGTACGGGCTCGCAAGCCTTTGGCTGCTCGACGGGCTGCTGCAGCTGCAGCCTGGGATGTTCACGATGGACATGGTCAGCACAATCATGCAGCCGGCGGCTACTGGGGAGCCGCATTGGCTGAACGCGCTGATCCAATGGTCGATCCATCTGACGACACCGCACATTGTCCTGTTCAACTGGTTCGTCGTCGTGGTTCAGCTCGCGATCGGCGTGCTGCTTCTGATGCCGCGCCGCCGCTTTGTCGTCGCTGGGCTGTGGCTGTCGATCGCTTGGGGAATGATCGTTTGGTTGTTCGGCGAGGGACTCGGCCAGTTGTTCACCGGGGCCGCGACGTTTTTGACCGGTGCTCCGGGCTCGGTGCTGCTCTACGTCGCCGCATCGGTGCTCCTGCTGCAAGAAGAGCGCAGTTCGTGGTGGCAGGGCCGCAGGGTCGATGGCGCGACATGGGTTGTTGCGCTGACGCTGCTGCTTGGCGGCCTGCTGCAGTTCGCCCCTGTGTACTGGACGGGACTCGGGCTCGCGGCGCCATTCGGTTCGGGTGCGATGATGCCGCAGCCGCTCTTCATTCGCAACACACTGGGTTTCGCCGCAACGCTTGTGGGCAATAGCCCAATCGTGGCAAACGCGGTGATCATCGGAGTGACGATGCTGCTCGGCGCCGCCCTGATCTTCTACCCGCGCAGCCGAACAGTGTTCTGGTTGACGATCATCTGGCTGGCGGCTACATGGTGGTTTGGGCAGGACCTCGGCATGCTCTTCGGCGGCATGGCAACAGACCCGAACACTGCTCCTGTGCTCGCCCTGCTGCTCTGGGCCGGCTGGCGGTCACGTTTCCCGAGCGGCTGGCGGGCGAGTAATGCGCGCTAGCTGACGCAGCCCGCAGGCGACCGGCTGCTCCAGCGGACGGGGACCCGAGAGCAGCGCTGGATACCAGGCTCGGACAAGTGCAGAAATATACCGAGATGGCTCGCCCGCACGGCGCGGGGGAGCCATCTCGGTATGTGGTGTTGCGCAGGCTAGCGGAAGAGCGCCTCTGCGGGATCTGCGTGCTCGATGGAGATCTGTATGTCAGCGCCGCTCGCACCGATCACTCCGCTCACCGGACAGCGCGATTCCACATCCGCAGCGAGCCACGGCAAGGGGTCGGCGACGGAGACGCGCAAGACGGCCTGTGCGCTGCAAAGCCCCGCAGGAGCCGTTCGATCGCCCTGCACGCGGCGGGGGTCGATCGAGCCTTCCACTGTAGCCGTGATGCCACCAAGGTTCACGCCATGCTCTCTTGCGACCATGCGGGCGGTGGCGACGAGGCACCCTGACCACGCGGCGAGCAGCATCTCGATCGGATTCGGTGCCTGTCCACTGCCCCCCATCGCGGGCGGTTCGTCGGTGAGCAGGACGCCGGCCTGGGTCCTGTGCGAGGTCAGCATGCCCGCCTCGGATGCGGAATGCACGGTGAATGCCATCTGCTCGGACACTTGCGACCACTCCCTTTTTTGGCGCAGTGGAGGTTAGTAGGTGAGGACGCGTCCCCAGAGGCTCTTCGTACCCCACAGGCCCTCTCGCAGGCCCTCCAGCTGCAGAATCTGGCTGTGGTCGACGAACAGGTTCACGTCGGGCCCGTAGTTCTTCACGTACCATTCGAACACGTTGGGATCGGCGGCCTCGAACATCACGTGCTCCGTACCGAGTTCCGCGGCGATGCGCTGCGCGATGTCGGTGCGCGGCGTCCGCACACTTTCCGTGATGCCTTCCGACTCGATCATGATCATGTAGGCTCCGGCGTCGAGGCACCGCTTGGCAACCGCGATGGCGCGGGCGGGATCCGCGATGCCCTCGGCCGCGAGCTCGTCGGCAGTCGTGGTGCCACCAGCGCCGAATTGCACACCGACTTCGGGCTTCGGCAAGAGCCCGACCTCCGCGACCTTGCCGACCAGGCGGAGGATATCGTCGACCGGCATGGTGATGAAGCCCGTGGAGATCTCCACGATATCGAAGCCGACCCTGCGGCACTCCTGCAGGTAGCGGTCTACCGCGTCCGGCCCCTGGGTCAGGACGTGCTCCAGAAAGCCCCCGGTCGAGACCTTCACATCATGCGCATGCGCAAGGTCGATGATCTCGCGGAGCGATGTCTCCGGGAGCAGGCTGAAGGAGCCGCCTGCGAACTTGAGGATGTCGACGTAGTCGCCGGCGGTCTCCAGGACGTCGGAGAGGTAGTGTCGGCCGACCACACTGTAGTATGGGCCGCGGATCTCGGTGACGCCACGCGTACGCGGCTTTGCGGGACGACGGTTGGTGCGCAGGAAGGAAAACGCGCGATCTTGCATGTCTACTCCTCCTCGGGAATGCGGACCTCTGCAAGCAGTGACGTGAGGTCGGTAATCCACAGATCCTCCAGGCGTGAGACGGCATCGATGATGCGCTGGGCGAGGTCCGGATCGACGCCGCGCGCGAGAGCACGGAACTTCCTGACGGTCTGCTCCCACGTGACGGGGCGGGTGGTGAAGCCCTCGTAGTCGCGCTGCTCGATCGTGAAGCTGCGGCCATCGCGTGCCCTGAGCGTCACCTGGCAGGCCATCTCCTGCGGGAAACGAGCGCTGTACGCGGGATCCGGGCGAACGTCCACCCGCTGCAAGAGATCTTGCACATCGCCTTGGGCGATGCGTTCGTCCCTGTACTGCGCGGGCGTCAACTCGCCATCGAGGTAGGCGGCGGCCAGCATGTAGGGAAGTGAGTGGTCGGCTTCCTCCTTGGTACGAACGAGCTTCTTGCCGCCTTCCTCACCGCCTCCGATGATCTGGAAGGCCACCTGGAACGTGTCGAGTTCGATCGCCTCCAGGGCAGACGCCGGAAGGCCCGTTTGGCGGCGCAATGTCAACAGGGCCTCGATTGCGGACTGCGCATGGATCTCCGCGTTGAAGCGCTTTGTGATCGTCTGCGTCACCCGGCTGAGATCCTCGTGCGCCCAGTCGATTGTGAAAGGGCCGGTGATCGCGTCCTCGAGGCCCTTGTTGCCCTCGAACACTTCCAAAGGACCTGTGATGCCCCACCGCGCGAGCAACGCGGCGTGGACCGCGTTCATTGCGGCATGCGGGAAGGCGAGGCCCTTCCAATTCGAGAGCTCTCCGGTGCGGGTCACGCGTAGCGCGTTGTTCCCAGTTCCTGCAATTGCGATGGCGTGCGCCGCTTCGGTACGCGGCAGGCCCATGGCGCGTGCAGCGCCGGCTGCGCTAGAGTAGACGCCCTGTACAGTGTGGTCAAAGCCCTTGGCCCGTACTGGCGCGACGTCCGAAAGGCGGCACTGGACCTGGTAGGCGACAGCGAGGGCGGTAAGGAAGTCGCTCCCGCTGGCGTGCGCATATTCAGCCGCAGCGAGCAGGGGGGCGACATTGTCGCTGGGATGGCAGGTCTCATAGGGTGCGAGGTATGCGTCGTTGAAGTCGAGGTAGCGTATCGCCGCTCCGTTGAAGAAGGCTGCGCGGTCGGGGGCGGTCTTGCCACCGCCGATCAGTGTAGCGGAAGGCTCGCCGCCGAGCGATGCGGTGAGGCGCCGCACAGTACGCACAGGCGGCGCAGAGAGTGCGCCCAGGCCGCAGCCGAGTGCGTCGAGCACCCGCGCCTTCAGCGCGGCTGCGGCAGCGTGCGACACATCTTCCCAGCGCGCGCCTACGGCGAACGCGGCCAGTCCTTGTACCTTGGTCCCGATCCGGACGGATGCACTGCCAGTTGTCATTGAAAACATCTCCCATCTGGCAACTCAGCATAGGCGCAGGTGCTCTGGGGGGAGCGATCCAAGTCCGCATGTGCGCCATCGAAAGATCGCATATCGATGCATTTTCGCACTGGGAACGGCTTCGGCCGCCCCGGCCCGCGTAGACCCTCCCCGACGTGATGCATGATGCCGCGACGTACGCCTGCACACAGCTATTGTGAACTGTCCACGGAGAAAACCGCGGAGTGATTGCCGGCCCTCCGAAGCGCAGGGCCGCCTGGAGGCGAGCCTCATGATGCGTCGGCGCATGGGCAGAATGGCAGGTGCCGTGGCGGCAGCTGCCATTCTGCTGACTGGCTGCAAAACATACCCGGGGCCCGGCTTCGGTCCCACGGAACCGGCGCCGCCGCCGGCTGCCCTGGCGGTTTACGCTTCTTTCCATCCAGTGCCCTTGCCGCACGGTCTCCCTGGCGGACTCCTGAAGGGCGTCTTTACGCCGCCCACGAGCTATGCAGCAGGCGAAGGACTGCTGATACCCGTCCCGCCCTCGAAGGGCGGCCCTGCGGACGGACTCTACCTCTACAGCACGGCTACGGGAACGCTGACGCGCGTCGAGAGGATCGCCCCCGGTCCTTCGCGGGACGTTGCGACCTCCTCGGCGGTTGGCGACGGATACATCGCCTACCAGATCGGTCCGGAGTCCGGGCCGCGCACCGCACCGGTCGAACTGCAAGCGGTGCCCGGCGGCGCGCCGCATGCCATCACGCTGCCCAAGCGAGATCGCGGCGGAATTCACACCCTGATGACGATCCAGGGCGGATACCTGGACTTTCTCACCACACGCGAGTCAGGCGACAACGACCTGACGGGCGCTGTCGCCTGCAGGCTGCCGAATGGTCCGTGCAAAAATCTCATGTTCGAGAATAGCGGTTTGTCGCAGACTGACGTGATTGCCCTCACGGCCGATGCCGGCTGGGTCTATGTGGCGCTGAAGCCCGCTGATCCAGGCGACAGCGCCTTCAGTGCACTCCTTGCGCTGCCGCAGAACGGCGGACCGAGGCGCGTGCTCTGGCGCGGTGCGGGAGTGATCACGTCCGTTGTCGCTGCGCAGGCGGGACTGCTCTTCACCGCCGACTACGGTACCGACGAAGCGCTCTACTTCCTGCGCCAAGGAGGGCTCTCGCGCCTTACGGCGCCGAGTCAGTTCCCGTCCCATCCGAGCTTCGGCGCGGGATACGTCACCTGGTGGAGCCAGTCTCCCTTCGTCTTCGACATCGGCAGCGATCGCGTGTACCGGGTGCCGGGCGTGTTACCTCAGCTGTTTGGGGACCTGCTGACCTACATCACACCCCAGGGAGTGCGTTGGGTGCGACTGCCCCCCGGGTAGAATGCTTCCTTAGCAAGCGCAGGAGGGCCCGCCCTGGCAGCGCCAGGACGGGCCCTCCTGCATGCCGCTCAAAGTGAAGCGCTGATGCCAACCTCTACCTGCACCTCGCCGACCTCGTAGTCGACGCTGCCGCGGATGGCCTTGCCGATGAGGCACTGGTCGCGGGAGGCGAGCGCCTGGTCACGGTAGTCTTCGAGGCGTGTGGCGTCTGCGCCAACCACCACCGGATGGACGACGACTCGGCTGACGTGGGCCATGCGCGGGAAGTCTGCGACCGTACCCACGACTCGCGTCGCGACCCGGCTGACGGGCAGCCCCGCGCGCTGCAAGGAGCGGTAGAGCGTCGCGCTGTAACAGGATCCGACCGCAGCGAGCAGGAGCTGCTCGGGGCTTGTGCCCTCGCCCTTGCCGCCCATGTCTGCCGGTGCGGAGTAGGGAACTTCGGCGACGCCGAGTGCGACGATGCCCTCTCCTTCACGCGCAAGGCCGCTCCAGGCGATGTGCGCATCGTACGTGAGATCTGCCATATGCGAGCCTCCCAATGCTAATCTGCTGTCTTGGTGGTCCGTACCTGGTAGCTGCCGGGGACTGTGCGCATGCTGATGGCAAGGCGATTCCATCCGTTGATGGCGACGATCGCGAGCGTAAGGTCGACAATTTCCCGCTCGGAGAACTGTTCGCGCAGCTTTGCAAAGAGAGCGTCGTCGACGCCACCGGCGATCTGGGTCACCGCCTCCGCGTAGGCGAGGGCGGTGCGCTCTTTCACTGTATAGAAGGGGGTCTCCCGCCAAGCGCTGAGGGCAAACAGGCGCTGCGCGTCCTCACCCGCCGCCAGTGCATCCTTCGTATGCATGTCCAGACAGAAGGCGCAACCGTTGACCTGGGAGGCGCGGGTGCGCACGAGCTCGAGCAGCGCGGGTTCGAGTGTGCTCTCATGCACATAGTCCTCGAGACCGCGCATGGCCTTGTAGGCTCCTGGGGCGACGCGAGCATAGGCGATCCTTGGCTCCACTTCACATCGTTCTCCTTCCAAATAGGTCTTCTCGCATCTGCAGGCGCTGTCGGCGCGCAGGTGCAATCGCACCGCGCAAAAGGGTGCGCTCGTTTATACTCAAGGCGCATCGTCTGCTGCTGGCGACTCACTACAGCATAACGCTCTGCGCGCCCTGTATCGGTGGCCCGCGTCACCAAAGCGGTGGGCGGGCGGCGGCGCCGAACGAGAAAGCGAGGAACAGGGTTGAGGGCTGTGGCGATGAGGGTTCGGCGCGCGGAAGTCTCGGTGCAGGGCGAGGCCGTCGCCCAGATCGGTCCCGGCCAGGCATGCCTGATCGGCTTCGGCCGTGGCGACAGCGCCGCAGACCTCCAATGGATGGCGCGTCGACTCCACGCACTGCGCATCTTCGAGGACGAACGCGGCAGACTTTCCTACAGTGCGGACGAACGTTCGCTCGGGCATCTGCTCGTGCCGCAGTTCACGCTGTATGGGGATGTCCAGCGTGGCAACCGGCCGGACTTCGGACCGGCCATGCCTCCCGAGGAAGCCCGCGCGCGTTGGCTGGAATTCCTCGCACAGTTCGGTCCCGCACAAGCCGGCGTCTTTGGAGCGGATATGCTCGTTTCGCTGGAGAACGACGGCCCTGTGACGATTATCATCGATTCGCGACGCGGCGAAGGGGTGTGACGCACTGCATATTCACCCAGCGGTCTTCGGGCCGTTTGCGACCAATTGCTACTTCATCTGGGAGGACCCTGCGGATGCCCTGCTGATCGACGCGGGCTTCGCGCCCGGCGCCATCGAGAAGAAGGCGAAGCAGCTGTCGCTGCGGGTTGCGGCGATCCTCATCACCCACGGCCACGGCGACCACATCGTCGGGGCGAAGGCGCTGCGCCTGGCGTTCGATTGCCCTCTCTACTATCCGGAGGGCGATCTGTTCCTCGCGACCGGCGAATTTTACGGCGAGGCATACGAGGTTCCACGGCCGACACACCTTCTGCACGGCGGCGAGCACCTGACGCTCGGGGGGATGGAGATCGGCGTATTGTCGGTCCCCGGGCACTCGCCCGGCCATATCGCCTACCGCATCGGCGACGATCTCTTCTCCGGGGATTGCCTCTTTCACGACTCGATCGGGCGCTTCGACCTGGAGGGAAGCGACGAGGCTCAACTCTACGTTTCGTTGCAGCGCCTCCTCGCGCTGGGGGACGGTGTGCGGGTGTACCCCGGACACGGCCCAGCGACGACGATCGGCGCGGAACGCCGGGAGAATCCGTTCCTGCAGGCCTAGAAGATATCGGGAGGCTGCGAGGTGCGCCCGGCGCGGTAGGCCGCGAGCCAAGCCGGGAACTCACTTGCCACGATACGCGCACCGGTGAGGCCATCGGCCTTTGCAGACGCGAGGAAGACGATCGGGGGTCCCATGATCTCTGCAGGCAGGAGACCTGCGTGCGGCGCATCCTCTGGGATCATACCGGTAAGGGTTGCGCCGCCGGGCAGGAGCTGGTTCACCCAGATGCCTGCAGGACGCAGGTCCTCCGTCATGATTCGGCTCAGCGCCTCGGCCCCAGCCCGCGCAGGACCATAGGGGACGAACCCGCGGCGCTGCATGGTGGACAGATTCATCGTGACGTTCACGAGCCTGCCGCGGCCTTGCTTCAGGAAGATGGCGCTTAGTGCCTTCGCGACGAGAAAGTAGCCGGTGAGGTTCGTGCGTACCACGTCGTCGAAGCTGGTGGAGGGCACTTCGTAGAAGGGACGCGGATCTTCGAAGAAGCGCGGGTTCACGGTCCGCATGCCGATACCTGCGTTGTTGACGGCGAAGTCGAGGCCGCCCATGCGCTCTTGGATGGCCCGGGCCATGGCCGCGACCGACGCCTCGTCGCGGACGTCGACCGGGAATGCCTGTGCAAGAAGCCCTTGCGCCTGCCATCCCGCGACGGCCTCGGCGAGGCGGGGCGTGGGACGCGCGGCGATCGCGACTTGCATGCCGGACGCGAGCAGCGCCTGCGCCATCGCCCGGCCGAGACCGCTCGTAGCACCGGTGACAAGCGCCGTTTTAGAACCCGTCATGCGGGGCTCGCCTCCTTTGGGACCTTCAGGAAGACTATACCGCCATCCACGCCGCAAAGAGCTACGCCTTCATACCATTCGGAGTCATGGGGGAAGCCGAATGTGGCAGACACACTGCATCGAGACGGCCAGGGGCCGATTCGAGGTATTCAAGCGCGGGGCAGGGCCGCCGCTCTGCGTCACGCACCTCTACTCTGCGTTCGACGCGTCGGGTGACCTGTTCGCGGACTGTTTCACGACGCACCGCACGGTCTACCTGATCAACCTGCGCGGCGCGGGAGGGTCTCAGGCACCCGGGGAGCCGCACGACCTCTCGATGGACGTCGCCGCCGAGGATCTCGAAGCCATCCGTGCAGCCCTCGGATACGCGCAGTGGGACTTCGCCGGCCACTCGACGGGCGGCATGCTGGGGCTTCTCTATGCCGAGACGCGGGGCGGCGCCCTACGCTCGCTGGTCGCCGTGGGCGCAGCGGCCTCCAGGCATTACGCGGATACGCCGCAGTGCATCTACCACCCCGAGCATCCCGCGTTCCAGAACATGCAGGACCTGATCGAGGCCCTCAAGTCGGACGACCTTGATGTGGCGGAGCGCAGGCGTCTCGCGCAGGAACGCACGAAGCTTTCGCTGCACCAGCCAACGCGCTACGCGGAATACTTCCCGCCGCACGTGACGAAGCGGATCTGTGCGCCGCGCCTTGACTACTACGCGCGGGAGGATTTCCCCCGCTTCGACCTGCGTGGGCGCCTTGAGAACTGCAAGGTGCAGGCGCTGATCGCGTGCGGGCGTCACGACGTGCAGTGTCCGCTCCCATTCTCAAGGGAAATCGCAGATCTGATGCCGCGCGCGCGGCTTGCCCTGTTCGAAGAGAGCAATCATTACCCGTTCCTGGAGGAGCCCATCGCGTTCGATGCGGCCGTACAGAGGTTCTTTCGGGAAACGCGATAGACGGCCAAGAGGCCGTTTCCCTGCTTGCTGGCTCAGGTACAATGAACGAGGTGATGAAGGTGGCGAATGCTCCAGGGACCATCGATGGCTGGTATGCCCTGCATATGCTCTACCGCGTGGACTGGGCGCGCCTTCGCGCGCTGCAGCCAGGGGAGCGCGAGGAAGGGATCGCAGACGCGGAGAAGCGCATGGCGGAGGCCCTAGGCGCGGAAGAGACGCATCGGGGTTCGAGCGGCTTCTATTGGCTGCTCGGGCATAAGGGCGATCTCATGGCGGTCCACCTGCGCCCGACGCTCGACGCACTTGCAGCACTGGAGAATGACTTCGCCAAGGGGTCACTCGGCGACTGTCTTACGCCTTCCTACTCCTACCTCTCCGTCGTCGAGCTCAGCACACATGGCAGCGGGGGCCGGACGCAAGAGGCGCAAGAGGCCTTAGAGGGCGCGCTGCGCGCTCGCCTCGAACCGAATCTGCCGCACACGCGCTACATCTGCTTTTACCCGATGAGCAAGCTGCGCGGCGAGGATCGCAACTGGTACATGCTCTCGGCCGCAGAGCGTCAGGAACTCATGCGCAGCCATGGCCTGATCGGGCGGGAGTATGCGGGAAAGGTGCAGCAGATCATCACAGGTTCCATGGGACTCGACGACTGGGAATGGGGCGTCGACCTGTTCGCAGAGGATCCTTTGCAGTTCAAGAAGATCGTGTACGAGATGCGCTTCGACGAAGTCAGCGCCCGCTACGCGCTATTCGGAGCGTTCTTCGTTGGATTGCGAATCGAAGCGGGGGATCTGCGCCGCTATCTCGCCATCTAAGCGGGCGCGGCTATCTGCAGGAGGCGTAGTCGGAGTTGGAAATGCAGGCGGTCTTGAAGGCAACTGCGGCACCGGGAGCGGAGCTCGTGCGCATTCCCGTGAAGCACCCGGGTCCCGGAGAGGCGCTGATCGAGGTGCACGCGGCATCCGTGTGCGGTACGGACTATCACGTATACAGTTGGGACGATTGGGCGGCGCAGCGAGTGCATCCGCCACGCGTGATGGGACACGAGACGGCGGGCGTCGTCGTTGAGGTAGGACCCGAGGTACAAGGCATCGCGGTCGGAGACCACGTGTCCGTGGAGACCCATATCACGTGCGGCCACTGCCATTCGTGCCGCACCGGTCAAGGACATATCTGCGAGCACGTCGAGATCCTCGGGGTCGACCATGACGGATCGTTCGCGGATTACCTCCTGATGCCGGCGCAAAACCTCTGGAAGAACCCAAAGGAGATGCCCTTCGACGTCGCGGCGGCGCAGGAGCCCTTGGGGAACGCGGTGCACACGGTGTTTGCCGGCGAAATCGCAGGCAAGAGCGTCCTCATCACCGGGCTCGGTGCGATCGGGCTGTTTTCGATCGGCGTGGCGCGGGCGGCGGGAGCGGGGCAGATCATTGCGACCGAGGTGAGCCCGTACCGTCGCGAACTCGGGGTTCAGATGGGTGCGGATCTTGTGCTCGACCCGACCAGAGACGACGTGGTCCAGGCCGTCCGCGATGCGACGGATGGAGGCGTCGAAGTGGTTCTGGAAATGTCCGGCCACCCGCAGGCCATCCGCGACGCGATCCGGGCCTGCCGCATGGGGGCGCGCGTCTCGCTCCTGGGACTGCCGTCCCAGGAGGTCACGCTGGACCTCGCGGAGCAGGTGATCATGCGCGGCATCACTTTGCAGGGTATTACCGGGCGGCGGATGTTCGACACCTGGTATAAGACGCGTGCGCTGCTCGCTTCCGGGCGGCTCGACATTGCGCCCCTGATCACGCACCGCTTCGCGCTTTCGGACTATGCCGAGGCGATGCGCGTCCTGCACGAGGGGAAGTGCGGCAAGATCGTGCTTTTGCCCAAAGGCCTCTGATATCAGCAGGCGTTGAAAGGAGAGGATGGCTTTGTCAGGGCTCGACTTCGCGCACCAGGAGATCGAGGAGTTGAAAAAGCAGGGTGTGTTCCGCCCGCTGCGGGTACTCTCGTCACCGCAGGGACCTCGGGCCGAGATCGACGGCCACCGGGTCATCAACCTGAGTTCAAACGATTACCTCGGACTTGCGAACGACCCGCGCCTGAAGCGCGCGGCGATTGAGGCGACCGAGCGCTACGGCGCGGGTACCGCAGCCGTGCGCACGATCATCGGGACACTGGACCTGCACCTCGAGCTGGAACGCCGTCTTGCAGCATTCAAGGGCACCGAGGCGGCAATCGTCTTCCAGAGCGGTTTTACCTGCAACTCCGGGGTAATCCCGGTGCTCGTCGGCGAGGGCGATGTGATCATCTCCGACGCGCTCAACCATGCCTCGATCATCGATGGCTGCCGTCTAGCGAAGGCGGAGATCCGCCGCTACGCACACAAGGACATGGCTGAACTGGAGCAGCAGCTCCAGGCGGCGCAGGGATTCCGCCGCCGCCTCGTAATCACGGACGGCGTCTTCAGCATGGACGGCGACATCGCGCCCTTGCCCCAGATCGTGCGTCTGTGCGAACAGTACGGCGCGATCAGCTACGTCGACGACGCCCACTCTTCAGGCGTGCTCGGCAAGAACGGACAGGGCAGCGTCCACCATTTCGGGCTGCAGGGCCGAGTGGACGTGCAGGTCGGGACGCTCAGCAAGGCGGTCGGCGTCCTGGGCGGCTATGTTGCAACGTCGCGCGACATGGTAGACCTCCTGATCCACCGCGGCCGTCCGTTCCTGTTCAGCACGTCCCACCCACCGGCCGTGACCGCCGCTGCCATCGAGGCGATCGACATCATGGAACGCGAGCCTGAACTGATTGCGCGGCTCTGGTCGAACGCTCGTCGCTTCAAAGAAGGGCTGAGCGCGCTCGGCTTCAACACGGGACACTCCGAGACGCCGATCACGCCCGTGATCATCGGCGGCGAGCGTGAGGCGATGCAGTTCTCCGACGAACTGTTCCGCCTGGGCGTCTTCGCCCAGGGCATCGCCTTCCCGACCGTGCCGAAGGGCCAGGCGCGCGTGCGCACGATCGTGTCGGCTGCGCACAGCGAGGAGGACCTCTCGGAGGCGCTCTCCGCCTTCGAGCGCGCGGGCCGGTCGATCGGCGTCATCTAGGTGCAACGCCGGGCGATCTGGCTGGAAGTGGGTCTTTGGCTCACGATTGTCCTCTGGGCCCTTAACTTCCTTGCGGTGAAGATCGGCGTGCGGGCCTTCCCGCCGGCGCTCTTCACCGCGCTCCGCTTCCTCGTGTCCGCACCGCTTCTGCTTCTGCTCGCCCAGCGATCCGGCGGCATCAGGGTGCCGCGCCGCGAAATCCTACCCCTCGTGGGCACGGGACTGCTCGGCATTTCCGTATATCAAATGCTCTTCACGTCGGCAGTCCAGCTCACGGACGTCGCATCGTCCGCCATCCTGCTCGCGCTTTCACCCGTCTTCGCCGCGATCTGGGGTGCTGCGACGCGCAAGGAGTCCTTGCGGGCAGGCAACTTCGTCGGCGTGGGGCTTGGCGTCATCGGCGCGGCACTCGTCGTGCTTGGAGGCTCAAGCAGTCCCTCGCGGAACGCTCCAGCTCCTCTGCTCGGCGATGTTGAGGCGCTATTAGCCGCTATAACATGGGCCGCCTACGGTTTTTTGTCGCTGCCCCTTGTGCGGCGACTTCCACCCCTCACAGTCACGGCATGGCAATCTGCATTTGGCGGCATAGCACTCTTGCCTTTTGTGCCGGTATACTGGCACGAAGCCCATTTCTCGGCAAACGCGTTCGCACTTCTCTACTCGGCGCTCCCGGTGACGGTTTTCGGTCTCTCCTTCTGGCAGGGGGCGACGGCCCGACTCGGCCCGACGCGGCTGCTCGCGCACCTCAGCGCAGAGCCGGCAATTGCCGCTGCCGCAGCGTATTTCGTCTTCGGTTCTCCGCTCGGCGCCGCGGTAATCGGTGGTGGAATCATCTCGCTGCTCGGCGTGTATCTAGCGCGCGCCGGGAGCATCACCAGTAGCCCCCGGCGTGGAGACGAATCCGTGGCGGAATAATGTTAGCTAATCGTTTGACACCGGTTCAAGGCCTGTGCCAGAATGTCGTTGAAAGATGACTGTTTCAGTAAGGATTTAGTTCGAGGGAGGCAACACAAGGCATGGCGAGGCCTGTTCTGGATATCCGAGGGTTTCGGGTAGGCATCGAGGGCCGCGAGATCGTCAAGGGACTCGACCTGACGGTGCGCGGCGGAGAGGTGCACGCAATCATGGGACCGAACGGCACCGGAAAGAGCACATTCGCGTCGGCGCTGATGGGGCACCCCGCGTACGAGGTGCTCAGTGGAACGGTGACGCTGGACGGTCGGGACGTCCTCGAAATGGCGGTTGACGAGCGTGCGCGCGCCGGGCTCTTCTTGGCGATGCAGTACCCGGCCGAGATATCCGGTGTCTCGAATGCCAACTTCCTGCGCACGGCGCTCAACGCGCGGCGTGAGGAGAACGACCCGGTGCCAGTCCTGAAGTTCCACAAGGAATTGAAGGAGAAGATGGCAGGCCTTTCGATCGACCCAACGTTCGCGGAGCGTTACGTCAACGAAGGGTTCTCGGGCGGAGAGAAGAAGCGCAACGAGATTCTGCAGATGGCGGTCCTCCAGCCGCGCATCGCGATCCTCGACGAGATCGACTCCGGACTCGACATCGATGCCGTGAAGGTCGTCGCCCAAGGCGTCAACGACATGCTTTCCGAAAACTTCGGCGTGCTGATCATCACGCACTACCAGCGGATCCTGAACTACATTCACCCAACCAATGTCCACGTGATGATGCAGGGACGAATTGTGCGCTCGAGTGGTCCGGAACTCGCAGAGCAGCTCGAGGCGCGCGGCTACGACTGGCTGCGCCAGGAGCTCGGCATCGAGGAACCACTCCCGCAGGAGGCCTGACATGGCGAGCGACACCCTCACCCTTGCGACCCGTGCGCAGATTGAAGCCATCGCACCGACCGAGCCGCGCTGGCTGCTGGATCGGCGGATCGCGGCGCTCGAGGAGAGCGCGAGCCTTCAGTTGCCTATGTCGAAGCAGACGAAGATCGGTGAGGCCGCATTCGTGCAGGCCGATGCGCCGAAGTTGCCGCAGGTCACCTTTGAAGGCGCGCCGCAGGGCGTGATCCTGATGGACCTCGACCAGGCGGTGCGCGAACACGCGGACCTCCTGCAGCCGTACCTCCTACAAGTGGCCGAACGGCAGAACCTGCTGCACGCGCAGCATGCGGCGCTCACTAAAGGCGGCTTTTTCTGCTATGTGCCCAAGGACCAGGAGCTCACGGAGCCGGTGCGCGCCACGTTCCACTTCCCAAAGGACGGTTACTACACCCCGCACGTGCTGCTGGTTGCAGGCGAGAGGAGCCGCTGCGACCTAATCGTCGAACTCGTGGGAGTGGACGGCGGGGCACCTGCGATCAACGGCGGTGTGGAGGTTGTCGTCAGCGACGGTGCGCAGGTGCAGTATATCGAGTTCCAGCGTCTGCCGGGCAAGGCCCAGGGCCACTGGTCGCGCCGGGCTGCGGTAGGGCGGGACGGGAAGTTGACCTGGATCCTCAACGATGTCGGCGCCCGGCTGCAGGTCGCTGACACCCGCACTGAGCTCCGGGGCGACGGTTCGGACTCCCGCGTGTTCGCGACCTTCTTTGGAGGCCGCCGCCAGCACTTCGACTTCCGCCACATCGCGGTTCACGTCGGCCAGCACACGACGAGCGACACCGAGGCGCGCGGCGTGCTGCAAGGAAAGGCGCGCGCCGTCTATAACGCCAACACGATCATCCGTCCGCACGCAACGGGCACGAGCGGTTGGCAGCACGAGCACACGCTGATGCTCTCGGAGACGGCAAGAGCGGACCTTGTGCCAGAACTCGAGATCGACGAGTGGGATGTCAAGGCGGGTCATGCGGCCTCTGCGGGCCCTGTTGACCCAATGCAGCTCTACTTCATGATGGCGCGCGGCATTTCGGAGATCGAGGCGCGCCGGCTGATCGTCTTCGGCTTCCTCTCCTCGCTGCTCGATAGCATCCCGCTGGAGAGCGTACGAGAGCAGATCGCACAGATCTTCCACGAGAAGGTAGAGGCATGAACATCGCCGCACGGCGAGCGGACTTTCCGCTGCTCGCCATCCAGATGAACGGCAAGCGCCTCTCGTACCTGGACTCTGCGGCCACGTCGCAGAAGCCGAGAGCGGTGCTGGACGCCGTGCGGCGATACTACGAGCACGACAACGCGAACGTGCACCGCGGCGTCTACGAGCTAGCGGCGCGCGCGACCCAGGACTACGAGGACGCCCGCCAGAAGCTGGCGGACCTCGTAGGGTCCGCGCCGGAGGAGATCGTCTTCACGCGCGGAACGACGGAGTCGATCAACCTGGTTGCCCGCAGCTACGGCGAGGTGGTCCTGGAGCCAGGCACGAACGTTGTCACCTCGGCGGCGGAGCATCACTCAAACCTTCTTCCGTGGCAGCAGGCCGCATGGCACCGCGGCGCAGAGGTGCGCTACGTCGAACTCGGGGAGGACGGCCGCATCACGCCTGATGCACTGCGGTCGGTCGTAGATGATCAGACGCGGATCGTCGCTCTCGCCCACGTCTCGAACGTCATGGGCACGGTGACGGATGTCGCTGCCGCAGCGGAGATCGCGCATGCGCACGGGGCCGTGCTGGCCGTGGACGGCGCGCAGTCGGTCCCGCACCGGCCGGTCGACGTCCGTGCACTCGGGATCGACTTCCTTAGCTTCTCCGGCCACAAGATGTGCGGTCCAACAGGCATCGGAGCGCTCTACGGCCGAGCCGACCTGTTGCAGCGCATGGAACCTGTATATTATGGTGGGGAGATGATTGAGGAGGTCACCCTCCAGGGCTCGACCTGGAAGGAGGCGCCTTGGCGCTTCGAGGGCGGGACGCCGAACATCGCCGGTGCAGTCGGCATCGGTGCGGCGGCGGACTACCTGCGGAGCATCGGCCTGACGGCGATCCACGACCATGAGGTCGAGCTCGCGAACTACCTCGCCGATCGGATCCGGCCCATTGCTGGCGTCGTGGTCTACGGTCCCCAAGGCCATCGTGACAGCGGGGTTGTAACGTTCAACCTTGACGGCGTCCACGCGCATGACGTGGCGACCGCACTCGATACCGAGGGAGTCTGCGTGCGGGCAGGCCACCACTGCTGTCAGCCTCTGATGCGGAGGTTGCAGGCTGCGTCCACCGCCCGCGCGTCGCTCTACCTGTACAACAATCGCGAGGACGTCGACCAATTCGTCGACGCGCTAGCGAAGGCAAAGGAGTTCTTTCACCGTGTCGCTGGATGAAGTCTACCGCGAAGTCATCATGGACCACTACCAGAACCCGCGCCACCACGGGCACCTCGAGCAGCCGACGCTGAGCGTCGGGCTGCACAACCCGACCTGCGGCGACGAGCTTCGGCTCGACCTCCAGGTGAGCGACGACGGCGTCGTGCAGGACGCGGTGTTCGAGGGCCAGGGCTGCTCGATCAGCATGGCCGCGGCGTCCATGTTTACCGAAGCGGTGCGGGGCAAAAGCCTCGGGGAGGCAAACCGCATCGCGGAATCCTTCAAAGACCTTCTCATGCGGCGCGAGTCCGACCGGAGCATCCTTGGGGAGCTCGAGGCGCTGGAGGGCGTCGCCAAGTTCCCGGCGCGCGTGAAGTGTGCAACCCTCGTCATGAACGCGTTCGAGAAGGCGATCCGCAAAATGTCAGAAGGGGGCGGGTCAGGCAATGTCCAAGCCTGAGATCACCGGCGTTGAGGAGTACCAGTACGGGTTCCACGACAAGGACATCTCTGTCTTCAATACTGGCAAGGGACTGCGTCGCGAGGTCGTCGAGGAGATCTCCCGGATGAAGGGAGAGCCCGACTGGATGCGCGAGTTCCGCCTGCGCAGCCTCGAGATCTTCCAGCAGAAGCCGATGCCGAACTGGGGCGGAAGCCTCAAGAGCCTAAACTTCGACGACATCACCTACTATGTGCGCCCCTCGGACCAGAAGGGCCGCACCTGGGAGGATGTCCCGTCTGAAATCAAGGACACTTTCGAGAAGCTCGGGATCCCGGAGGCGGAGCGCAAGTTCGTCGCCGGCGTCTCTGCCCAGTACGACTCGGAGGTCGTCTACCACAACCTCCGCAAGGACCTCGAGGATATGGGTATCGTCTTCCTCGACACGGACTCGGCGCTGCGCGAGTACCCAGATCTGTTCCGCGAATACTTCGGCACAATCGTTCCGCCGGAGGACAACAAGTTCGCGGCGCTCAACTCCGCGGTCTGGTCGGGCGGCAGCTTCATCTATGTGCCGAAGGGCGTCGAGGCGAAGGTTCCGCTGCAGGCTTACTTCCGTATCAACGCGTCGCAGATGGGCCAGTTCGAGCGCACCCTGATCATCGTCGACGAAGAGGCCATGGTGCACTACGTCGAGGGCTGCACGGCGCCGATCTACTCGGAGTCCAGCCTGCACTCGGCCGTCGTCGAGATCGTGGTCAAGAAGGGCGGCCGCTGCCGCTACACGACGATCCAGAACTGGGCGCCGAACGTATTCAACCTCGTCACGAAGCGCGCCGTCGCGCACGAGCGGGCGACGATGGAGTGGATCGACGGCAACATCGGATCTCAGCTGACGATGAAGTACCCTTCGGTCTACATGGTCGGGGAGGGCGCACACGCCCACGTGCTCTCGATCGCGGTTGCGGGCAAGGGCCAGCACCAGGACGCCGGCGCAAAGGCGATGCACCTGGCACCGAACACCACCTCGACGATCATCTCGAAGTCCATTTCCCGCGCTGGCGGACGCACGACCTACCGCGGCCTCGTCCACTTCGGCGAAAACGTCAAGGGATCGAAGGCGAAGGTCAACTGCGACACGCTGATCTTTGACGACGGCTCCAAGGCCGACACGATTCCGGTCAACGAAGTGCTCGACAACCGCGTGACGATGGAGCACGAGGCGACTGTCTCGAAGGTCTCCGATGAGCAGCTTTTCTACCTCAAGAGCCGTGGCCTCACCGAGGAGGAAGCAACCCGCATGATCGTGATGGGCTTCATCGAGCCGTTCACGAAGGAACTGCCGATGGAGTACGCCGTAGAAATGAACCGGCTGATCAAGCTGGAGATGGTCGGTTCCGTCGGCTAGGAGGATCCTCGGTGGAGTACTTTGCAGTGGCGCTGGAGCAGGAGATTACTGAAGGGCGCGGAACGCTTCGCGAAGTGGCTGGTGAGCGTCTCGCCTTCTTCCGGGTAGGGGACGAGATCTACTGTATCGACGACACGTGCAGCCACGCGATGGCATCGCTGTCAGCGGGTAGCGTCGATGGGCGCATCGTCACCTGCCCCTTGCACGGTGGACAGTTCGACATCCCGACGGGCAAGCCGGTTCGCCTGCCCGTGACTGCGCCGGTGGCGGTGCACCCGGTCGAGATCCGCGACGGCCAAGTCTTCGTCGGCCTTGAAGACGACGAAGACGAGGACTACTGACGAGGGGGGGGATCCGCCATGCGTCTTTCTTCTCGCAGCGAATATGGGCTCAGGGCGCTCGTCGCGTTGGCCCACCGCGACAACGCTCTGCCTGTACCGCTGCGCGTCATCGCTGAAGAGGAAAACATTTCGGAACAGTACCTTGAGCAGATCTTCGTGGAACTCCGCCGCGCTGGCTTCGTTAGCAGCGTGCGGGGGGCGAAGGGTGGATATCGCCTCGCGCGGGGTCCGCAAGACATCGTCGTTGGTGACGTCGTGCGGCTGCTCGAGGGTTCGCTTGCTCCGATGGAGTGCCTGATTGAAGAAGGGCCCGGATGCGTGCGTGAGGATGGCTGCCAGACGCGGCTGGTGTGGCAAAGGGTCCAGTCCTCGATCGAGGACGCACTCGGGAGGATGACCCTCGCCGAGGCAGCCGGAGCTCCGGTGCCGAGCGTAGCCAACTAACAACTAAATCGAAGGAATTCCCAGGGGGCTCTGCCGAAGCGATTCGGCAGAGCCCCTGTCGCACTGCGGGAGGAATGAACGTGTCGCTAGACCGCGCGCGGCTGCGCGACCTCGGTGTGCCGATCGGCACGATCGAGACCGGAAGGCGCAACGCCATCACCGATGTTCCGGGCGTGCGGGTCGGCCATGTCACGCTGAACGCACGCACCGGCTACCCGGATTCCGTCTGCACCGGCGTGACCGCGATCCTGCCGCACGGGGGCGACCTCTTCCAACAGAAGCTCTGCGCGGCGAGTCACCTGATCAACGGATTCGGCAAGACGGCGGGGCTTGTGCAGCTCGACGAACTCGGCGAGCTGGAGTCGCCGATCCTCTTGACGAACACCTTCGGCGTGGGGGCTGCGCTGGAAGGAGGCGTGCGCTACCTGATAGCGCGCGACGAGCGCGTCGGCGACACGCTGCCGACGCCCAACGTGATCGTCGGGGAGTGCAACGACGGCTACCTGAATGCGCAGCGGGACCTCCCGGTGCGCCCGCACCACGTGATCGCGGCGATCGAGAACGCGAGCGATGGCCCGGTCCCGGAGGGGGCGGTCGGGGCAGGCACGGGCATGCGCTGCTGCGGCTGGAAAGGCGGCATCGGAACCGCGTCGCGCCATGTGCCGCGCAGCGACTACACCGTTGGCGTCCTGGTGCTCTCGAACTTCGGCGGTCCGGAAGACCTCACAGTCCTCGGCGTGCCGGTGGGACGGCATCTCCGTCCCGACGACTTCCTGCCGCAGGACGGGTCGATCATCCTCGTCGTGGCCACGGACCTTCCCTGGGATGCGCTGGCCTTGCGGCGCCTGGCGGCCCGCACGGCGTTCGGCCTCGCCCGCATCGGATCGGTCGCATCGCACGGCAGCGGGGACATCGCGATCGCCTTCTCCACGGCGGAGAGCGCGCGGCCCGCTTACGCGGACGGCGGGAGGCTCGCGACGGACGCCTTCCACGCCGTCGCAGAGGCGACCGAGGAGGCGATCCTCAACTCCCTCTTTCAGGCGCAAACGACCATCGGGCGCGAGGGACGCGTCGTACTCGCGCTGCCGATCGAGGAGACGATCGCCCTACTGCAGCCGGAGCCTGCGCCAAAGGGCGACGCGTGAAGATCTATGTCGTGCGGCACTGCGCGGCAACGGGGCAGGCAGCGGACTCGCCGTTGACCCCAGGAGGGGAAGCGCAAGCGGACTGGCTGGCGGACGTTCTTGCAGAGAAGGGGATCGGCGCGATCGCCTCGAGCCCGTATCTTCGTGCGAGAAGCAGCGCAACCCCGCTCGCCCAGCGGCTCGGGCTCGAGGTGCGGCTCGATCCGAGGCTCGCGGAACGGGTCCTCAGCCAACGGCCGCTCCCAGACTGGCAAGCGGCGCTGCGCCGCACCTTCGAGGACCCAGACCTCTCCTACGCGGGCGGCGAGACGAGCCGTGCGGCGACGGCCCGTGGCCTACAGGCGCTGGGCGAGGTCTCGGAGGGCGCATGTGACGCGGCCGCCGTCGTCACGCACGGCGGCCTGATGGCGCTCATCCTGCGCTCCTTCGACGCCTCCTTTGGCTTTGACGCGTGGGCGACGCTCGAGAACCCCGACTGCTACGTCATCACACAGAGCCAAGGTACCGCTGCAGTCCAACGCGTCTGGTAAGGGACCTAGAGGTGCAGCGAGAGGGCGATCTCGCGTAAGAGGGCCCAAGGTGCGGAACCTCCCACCGTGACCGCAAGGCTCCCGCGCGAGAACATGAGCATGCGGGACACCTGCCCGTCAGACGAGGTGACCTGACCTTCCTGCGCCGCCACTCCGCCAAGGCGCACCTTGTGGAAGCTCGGCGCCGGGGGAGCCAGGACGCCTGGAACGTCCCCCGGTACCTCATGCACGTACACGATCGCGGTGCTGCCCACGATCGGGAAGCAGACGACCTCGACGGAGGCAGGGCGGGTGAGGGTCACCTGCACCGACGAGGTGCCCGACTGCTGCGCGGTGTCCTGCTGCTGCTGCACCGAGCCCGGGGAGTAGATCGCGAGGTTGCAGTTGTAGCCCTCCGCCTTCGGCCAGAGCATGCGGAAGGGCAGCTTGCCCTTGTATGGTTTGGAACCGGGCACCTTGTAGACGGTCGGCGCGTTCCCGGCGCGCATGACGGGGGCGCCGGGCGGCGGCGGAGGTATGCCCTGCAGGGCGCCGCAGCCCGCAACCACCATCGCCGTCGTGACAGCCAAAGCCGCCATCCGGCGCCTTTCCATCACCGACACCTCCTGCGCGAGCGTTCGCCACGCGTCGATACAGATCCTGGCAGTCTGCCATCCTTGAGAGAAACGGCGGCCCCGTTCCGTAGTCAGGGTGAGGAGGGGATCCGGCGCTGGACGACGAGCAGCTCCTGCAGCGGCTTCTGGCCCGCGATCCCGCCGCGCTAGCGGAGCTCCTGGGGCGCTATATGCGAGACGTCTATGGCGTCGTCGCACGCATGCTGCCGCCCGGCAGCGCGGCGGAGGAGATCGAGGAGGCGACTTCCGATGCCTTCCTCGCGGCCTTTCGCGGCGTCGGACGCTACGATGCGGGTCGCGCGCCGCTGCGCACATGGCTTTTGATGCACGCGAAGTACGCGGCGCTCGAGCACCAGCGCAGGACCCGGCGCTGGGAGCGGCCGCTGCCGCTCTGGCGGGACCTTGGTCCGCCAGACCCTTTCGAGGCGTTCGCGGCGAAGGAGGAGCGGGCGCGGGTGCAGGATGCGCTCGCGAAGCTCGCGCCGCTCGACCAGGAGATCATCTACCGGCGCTACTTCCTGGGCGAGGAGATCACAGGACTCGCGCAGGCCTTGGGGCTCACGCGCCGCGCCGTCGACACGAGGCTATGGCGGGCGTGGCAGACGCTGCGCAGGCTGCTCGGGCAGAGAGACGACGCGAAGGGAGGTGGCGAACGTGGCGCTCGATAGGAGACTGCAGTCGGTCGGGCTGCCGGACGATCTCGCGGAGGTCGCGCTGCGGGATGCCCCATCGCCGGACGCGGCTGCGGCCGCGCGGATCCGCGCCCGCGTGCTGCAGGCCGCCGCTGGCGCAGAGGGACCCAGTACCGTGCGGAGGCGACGCGCCTGGCCCTGGGTCGCCGCGGCCGCCATCGCCGCGCTCGCGATCGCGACCCCCGCCGGCAGCGGCTTCATGCGGGGGCTACTACGCTTCGTGCCGGGCTTCGGCCTGCAGGCGACCGTCGCTGGCGAGCGCGCGTTGGCCCACACCGTCCGGGTCGCGACGGGGTACGACACGATCTACGTGACCGGCGTCCTCGCGAGCCGCTCGGGAACCGAGGTGCTCTTCTCGATCGTCGGACCCGACGTGCAGATGCCTGCGGGCGGCGTGCGGCTCGAGGACGCACGGGGGCGCGTCTACCGCGCATCGACTGGCTCCTGGGCCTTCGGCCTCGGCAGCCCAAGCATCGGCACGGGGGGCTTCGACTTCCCGGCGCTGCGGGACCCCGCCGGCCCCGTGACGCTCATCCTGCCGCTGGAGCCGACGGTGCGGGTCGTGCTGCCGCTCGTCGCGGCGTCGGACCTTCCCGCCGCGGCGCAGCTTCCCGCGGCGCGGGCGCACGGCATCACGCTCGCGGTCCAGGCGACGCGCCACGGGGCGGAGGCGCTGCTCACGCTGCTCGCGACGCGCACGCCGGCGGGCACCCGGGCCATCGGCTTCGGGGGGTGGAACCGCCCGCTGAAGCTGGTCGGCGCAGGGCGCAGCTTCGCGCTGCACGCCGTTCCCAACTTCGGCGGGCCGATCCAGGCCTACTCCGCGCCGGTGCTGCCGCCCAGCGCGAAGAGCGCACAGCTCGTCGTGCCTTCGGTGGAGATCCAGCTGCAGGGCAGCGTCTCCGTCAAGATCCCCGTGCCGCCGAGCGGCAGTCTCGCGATCGGGAAGTCCCTGGCGGTCGGGCCGGCGACGGCGCACATCACGAAGGTGCAGCGCCTCTCCGGCAACCGCATCCGCCTGACGCTGCGGGACTCCGGGACCGCTGCCCTGGCGGATCCGGGGTTCTTGTCCATCAATCGGGCGGCGGCCGGCGCGATGACCTGGACGCTCTCGCGGGGCGGCGCCATCCGCACCATGACGCTTGCGGTCCCGCAGGGCGATTGGTGGGTATCGCTCGGCATGGCGAACCCGCAGGTCGTGGTGCAGGGCCCTTGGCGCGTGACGGTGCCGCTCGCATCCGCCCGGACTGCGCCATGACCGCGAGAGGGCGCGGGCAGCGGAAGTTCTCCCGCTGCCCGCGCCCTCCTCTTTCATGCCCTGCACCGCCGCCCTGACCTGTGGGCGGCGGCGCACCTTCTAGAGCGTGCCCGTGGCGCTGATCGGCGCGGTCGGGGCGCCGACGCTGTCACTCACCACGGACTTCGCGGTCGTGACCTGCAGGGTGTCCGACAAGGACATCGTCGGGTAGAGCGATGTCTCGATCACCAGCGTGTTGCCGCTCACCGAGACGCTCGCGGCGGACAGGGTCTGGTGCGTCGTCGCGTCGAGCACGGTGTAGTCGCCGAGCGTCGTGTCGAGGCTCGAGGCGCTCAGCGCCTTGTCGTAGGTGATGGTGATCGTGAAGGACTCGATGCCGCTGCCCGCCGCGTTCACCGTGACCGCTGCGGTCGCGCCGGCGCGGGCGCCCCACTCCACCGCAGGTGAGGGGGCCGACGGCGCGGAGGCCTGGCCTGCGGCGTTGACCGCCTCCACCTCGAACATGTAGGTCGTGCCGGCGCTGAGGCCGGTGACCGTGGTCCCGGCGGTACTCGGCGTGCCGCCCTCGGTCGACGCGACGGGGCCGTAGCTGCCGCCACTGGAGGCGAGGACCTGATAGTAGGCGGCGCCCGAGACGGGGGTCCAGCCGAGGCTGACGCCCGTCGCCGCCTCCAAGGCCGAGACGCTTCCGGGGATCGAGGCGCCGAACGTGCCGCTCGCGTCGACCGGCGTCGTCGGAGCGCCTGCGAGGTCAGTCACGACGGACTTTGCGGTCGTGACCCGGATCGCCTGACCCTGGTTCGAGAAGTAGCCGATCGGGTAGGTGCCCGTGTCGATGGTCAGGGTGCTGCCGCTGACGGAGACGTTCGCCACGCCGAGTTCCTGGCCGGTAGCCGTGTCGATCAGCGTGTAGTCGCCGAGCGCGGTATCGAGGCTCGCAGGGTTCAGGGCCTTGTCGTAGGGGACGCCGATCGAGAGCCACTCCAGGCTTCCGGAGGTGGTCGTCGTGACTGTCGCGGTCGTGCCGGGCCTTGCGCCCCACTCGATCGCGGCCGACGGAGACGAGGGCGAGGAGGCGCTGCCTTGGGCGGGAATCGCCTCGACCTCGAAGGTGTAGGCCGTGCCGACGCTGAGCCCCGTGATCGTCGTGCCGGACGCGGTCGGGGTCCCGCCGTACGCCGCCGGGACCGCTGCGTACGCGCCGCCGCTCGACTCGAGGACCTGGTACTGCGCGGCGCCGGTCACCGCTGTCCAGCTGAGCGCGATCCCGGTCGCCGTCTCCGAGGCTGACGCGCCGGACGGGACACCCTGCGAGGGATTGCCAGGGCCTCCCACAGACTGACTAAGCACGATGATCATGTGCACTAGGCCGCCCGGACTGACGACGAGGCGCACGAAGTTTCCCACCTGCACCTGCGAGACCGATCCGTGTGCCCCTTCGCCAGGGACGACCACCTTGACCCCTGGGCTCAGGTAGTAGGTTCCCGCCGGCAGGTTCCCGTTGTCCGTCTGGCCCTGGTCGTCTTCCTGGTTGCCGCTAGCGGCGATCGTGATCTGGCCGTTGCCGATCGCCGAGACCGTACCCGCGACGCTGCCGGCATGGACGCTCCCCGGGGAGGCGTTGCCGGTAGCCGAGGAACTCGCGGGCAGGCCAAGGTCAGCCTCGACCCGCTGAAGGATCACGGCGAGCTCCGCGCGGGTGATGGAGCCTTGGGGAAGAAGATCCCCTCCCGAGCCCGCCAGGAACCCAAGCTGCACCGCGAGTACCATCGCGTTGCGCGCCCATCCCGGCACGAGCGTGCCGTCATGGAACTGCCCCAGGATCTGTGGCTGCGCGCTCGATCCCTGGCTCGTTACGCCCAGTGCATCCATGATCATCGTCATCGCCTGGGCGCGCGTCGCGTCGCCGGTCCCAACAGCGCCGCCGAGACCGGACAACATGCCGGCTTGCTGGGCCTGCGACACCTCGGCGTCAAACGATTCGCCCTGCCGCGACTGTCCCTTGTAGCGGAGGAGGATCGCGGCGAGTTGGCCGATGGTGACGGGGTCCTGGGGAAGAAACTGGGTTGGCGTGAGACCGTTGATCAGGCCCTGGGCGGAGAGCGTCTCAATTGCCGAAGCTGCCCACTGTGCGTTGCCGAGATCCTCGAAGTGGCCGTGACCGCCCTTTGCGAGCGCACTGCCAGATCCAGCGACAATGAGGGTGCTGGCGAGCGCCGCGACCATGAACACCTTCAAACGCATCCTTCCAACCTCCCGCAGAGCCAAGCGCATTACGCGCTGCTCATCTTCCTAGTTCCTTGCTTCGCAGCCAGCCTCTGACTTAGGGGGGCCGGAGGAACGGTTTCGTTCGACGCCGTTCGCCAGCTTATGCAGGAAATAGACGAAGGCCCGGCGCAAGGCGCCAGGTCGCGGAAGGGGCCGGGTTTCAGGATCGGGCCCGGAGAGCCTGCGGGCTGCGCGCGATGTTATTCAGCGTAGCGCGGTGAGAAAGTCGCGCGCTACGGCGGTAGTGAGGAAAGACTTCGGCGAAGGCGGCGATGTAGTTTCAAAATCATCTGATCTCGGGAAGACGCGTTCGCTGTGGACAGGACCGCGTCCCTCGTTCATTGGCTGAGTGCTGCGGCGAAGGCCTTCGCAACCTCGCCGGCGTGAACGCCCGCGACGTCCCGATGCGTCACGAGTCGGATTCGGCGAGGCCCTGCCGTCCCGCAAAGAAGCCCTTCGTGCGCGAGCGTCCGGACCACGGGATCGGCGGGGCGGTCGAGGTCGACCATGACCATGTTGGTCTCGACGTTCGCGGGGTCGCAGACCACTCCGGGAAGCTGCGCCAGTTCCTCCGCGATGGCCTTGGCGAGGCGGTGATCTTCCGCGAGCCGGGGCACCAAGCTGCGGATCGAGATGAGTCCGGCGGCCGCCAGGACGCCTGCCTGCCGCATACCGCCCCCGAGCAGCTTGCGCCCCTTGCGCGCCCGATCGATGTATTCCCTGGTGCCAGCCAGTACCGATCCAACTGGTGCGCACAGTCCCTTGGAGAGGCAGCACATCACGGAGTCCGCACCTTCCGCCGCTTGCGCGAGGGAAAGACCCTGTGCGACAGCGGCGTTCGCAAGGCGGGCGCCGTCGAGGTGCACCTTCAGACCCTGAGCGTGCGCAAAGCTCGCGAGCGCGTCAAAGTCCGCCTTCCGCTGCACGCGTCCGCCAGCCCGGTTGTGCGTATTCTCTACGCACACGAGGCGCGCAGTCGTGTAGTGGATGTTCGCCGGGCGCAGCGCCGCCGCCAGGAGCTCTGGCGTCAAACGTCCGTCCGCAGTTTGGATCTGGCGCGGCTGCGCGAGCGAGAGGCGGGCGATGCCGCCGTTCTCGTACCAGTACAGATGGGCCTCGGCCTCCACGAACACCTCGTCCCCGGGAAGGCAGTGCGTCATGACGGCCACCTGGTTGCCCATCGTGCCGGTCGGGACTAAGAGCGCAGCCTCCTTGCCGAGCCAGACGGCCGCTTCTTCCTCCAGCAGGTTCACGGTCGGGTCCTCGCCGTACACATCGTCTCCGACCTCGGCCTGCGCCATCGCGCGGCGCATCTCGTCGGTCGGCTTCGTCACCGTATCGCTGCGCAGATCGATCAAAGAGCATTCCCTCCAAGCATCGTCTTCGCTGCAAGCAAGCGAAGAACCTCCGCCGAAGCGGAGGTTCCGAAAAGCCCCACCATGCCGCACCTGCCGCGTTTTGAACCTGCTCTCGCAGGTGGGTGCCGGCCTCGAGGTTTTGCGGCTCCCCCGCGTAGGGGGCATGCCAGTCCTGCCTCGAGAGACCAAGCTCCCGCAGTCTTGGTGTTGGCTCAAAACTGCGTGATGGAGGTCGCACATGGTCGGGTGATCGACGTGAGTATAGCACCGGGCGACGGACGAAGCCACCACCGACCGGGCGCGAAGAATCGCTGCAACGGGGATGACCGCGTGCCAGACGGCGCATGCTCCGCCATCCGCTCGCGCACGCATACTTGCGGCCGTTGCGCCGGACACTAGGCATCGGAGGTGTCTAGGCATGCGCGTCTTGGGCACGGTCGTGCGCTTCATCGTCGCCGCCATCGTACTGATGTTGATCGGCTACGTGGTGCCGGGCTTCAGTCGGCTCACCTTCGGCGAAGCTCTGCTGGCAGCGCTGGTGATCGCTGCGGTCAGCTACCTGATCGAACTGATGCTGGGCAAGCACAATTCGACCTACGGTCGCGGAATCGTCGGGTTCCTGGTATCCGCCGTCGTGATCTGGCTTGTGCAGTTCGTCATCCCGAATATGCATGTGTCGCTGATCGGCGCACTGCTCGCGGCGTTTGTAATCGGCGTTGTCGACCTCGTCATCCCGACCGCGATTCGCTAACGCTTCGCTTCTTCTGGTGGCATCTCGCGCAGGCGCAGCTCCTCGAGCTGCGCCTTGGCGACTTCAGCTGGCGCTCCGGTCAGAAGATCCGTGCCCTTTGCGGTCTTGGGGAAGGCGATCACGTCGCGGATGCTCGACGCGCCCGCGAGCAGCATGATCAGGCGGTCGAAGCCGAAGGCGACGCCACCATGCGGCGGTGCGCCGTAGCGGAAGGCATCTAGCAGGAAGCCGAATTTGTTCCGCGTCTCTTCTTCGGTGAGGCCGAGCAGCTTGAAGATGCGCTCCTGCAGCAAACGCTCATGGATACGGATGCTCCCGCCCGCGACTTCGACGCCATCGAGGACGAGGTCGTAGGCCTGCGCCCGTACCGCGAGGGGTTCGTCCTCCAGGCGGCCAAGGTCCGCAGGATTCGGGTGCGTGAATGGGTGGTGGCGCGAGACGGCGCGCCCCTCCTCCTCGCTCCACTCCATCAAAGGGAAGTCCGTGACCCAGAGGAAGCGGTGGCCAGGCTTGCGCAGCGCGAAGCGGTCCGCGAACGAGAGCCGCAGGACCCCGAGGGCAAGGCTGACCTTCTCGTCCTCTCCTGCAAGGATCGCCGCCGCGTCGCCAACCGCGAGGCCAAGCGCGCCGATCAGCGCATCTTGGGCCTGCGGCTGCAGTGCCTTGGCGAGCGAACCGCGCAAGCCGTCTGCGTCGCGTATGACATAGGGGACGCTCTTTACGCCAAACCGCTCGATCTCCCGCCCCAGTTCGTCCCACTGCTTGCGCGAGAGCGCAGCGCCGCCGGGCGCGCGCAGCCCACGCAGCACGCCGCCAGCGGCGAGAGCCCCCTGGATCAAGGGGGTGTCGAAGGCATCCGCCAGGGTCCCTAGGTCGATGATTTCGAGAGGAATGCGCAGGTCCGGCTTGTCCGAACCGTAGCGTGCCATGGCGTCCTTGTAGGTAAGCCGCTTCAGCGGAAGGGAAAGATCCCAACCGGCCTCGGCGACAAGCGACTTCGTCAGACCCTCTGCGAGCGAGAGCACATCCTCCTGCTGCGCAAAGGACATCTCGATATCGATCTGCGTGAATTCCGGCTGCCGATCGGCCCGTAGATCCTCGTCCCGAAAGCAGCGCACGATCTGGAAGTAGCGCTCGAAGCCGGATACCATCAGCAGCTGCTTAAAGAGCTGCGGCGACTGCGGCAGCGCATAGAAGGCGCCCGGCTGCATGCGGCTTGGCACGAGGAAGTCGCGCGATCCCTCCGGCGTTGATCGGGTCAGCATCGGCGTCTCGAGTTCATAGAAGCCTGCAGCATCCAGGTATCGGCGCGTCGCCTGCAGGACGCGGTGGCGCAGTGCAAGGTTTCTCTGCATCTCCTCGCGACGCAGGTCCAAAAAGCGGTAGCGCAGGCGCACTGCCTCGTCGGGTACGTCGTTTGCCGAGGGCAGCACAGGCGGCACGTCCGACTCGGAGAGCACCTCAAGCGCGACATCCGAGACCTCGATCTCGCCTGTGGCGATCTTCGCGTTCTTTGCACCCTCTTGGCGGGTACGCACCGTGCCTTCCACTGCGATTACCCATTCGGGTCGAAGACGGGAAGCGGCCGCTGACGCGGCGTCCGTGGGAGAAACGACGATCTGGCAGATGCCGGAGCGGTCGCGCAGGTCGAAGAAGAGCACGCCGCCATGGTCGCGGACGCGATGGACCCACCCGGCTAGCCGTACGCGGCGGCCGATGTCGGTCGAGCGCAGTGATCCCGCAGATTCTCGCTGCATGCGTAGTGGACCCCTTTCCTCAGTCCCGGGGGGCAGCGGAGCCGACCCGCGCGGGCAAATCCTCGATCGGTACCTCCTCCTGCTGGGAGGAGGTCATATCTCGTAGGATCGCCACCCCGCGCAAGAACTCCTGCGGGCCGAGGATCACGACCTTCGCTGCGCGGAGCTTCTGCGCGCGCCGCAGCTGGGCCTTGAGGCTGCGACCGAGGATCTCCTCCTCGACGCGCAGTCCCGATGCGCGGAGGGCCTGGGCGATGCGCATCGCTTCGGGCCCGAGCTCTCCGCCCAGCCAGGCGACGAAGACGTCGGTCCCCGCAGGCCGGTCCTCGAGGAGGCCCTCTTCCTCCAGTGTGAGAAGCAGGCGCTCGACGCCGAGCCCGAAGCCGACGCCGGGCTGGGGCGCGCCGCCCAGCGCATCTACGAGGCCATCGTAACGGCCTCCGCCGCAGACGGTGGACTGTGCGCCCAGGTTCTCGTACTGGACCTCGAACACGGTACGCGTGTAGTAATCAAGGCCGCGTACGATCGATGCGTCCCTGGAGAAGGAGATTCCGAGCGCCGAAAGGGCGGCTTCGACGCCTTCGAGGTGGGCGCGGCAGTCTGCGCACAGATGGTCGAGGGTCTGCGGCGCCTGTGCGATCACGCGGCGGCAGCCCTCGTTCTTGCAGTCGAGGACGCGCAGGGGATTCCGCTCCATGCGGCGCTGGCAGTCCGCGCAGAGATCTTGACGGTGGCCTTCCAGGTGGGCGAGGAGGGCGGCGCGATAAGCCGGGCGGCACTGCCCGTCACCGATCGAATTGAGTCGTACGGAGAGATTCGTCAGGCCAAGCGCTCCAAGAAAGGACTGCGCCAGGGCGATGACCTCGGCGTCCGCGAGAGGGCCCGCGGCCCCGTAGGCTTCTACTCCGAACTGCGTGTGCTCGCGCAGTCTCCCGGACTGGGGGCGTTCGTAGCGGAAGTGGCGCTGCAGGTAATAGAGGCGCAGCGGCAGCTCCGAGAAGGCCGACGCTTGGAGGAGAGCGCGCGCGACCGCCGCAGTGCTCTCTGGTCGCAGTACAAGGGCGCGCCCGCCGTGGTCTTGGAACTCGTACATTTCCTTTTCTACAATGTCGGTCCCATCACCGACGCCGCGACGGAAGACGTCGACGTGCTCGAACGTTGGCGTACGGATTTCCGCATAGCCGAAGGACTGTGCGACGCGATGGGCCACGGCCTCGACCCGCTGCCATTTGGGGCTGTCGCCGGGCAGGATATCCTGCGTGCCGCGCGGTCGCTGCAGTTCCAAGGTGGCCACCCGTCCTTTGCGAAAGTTCTCTCAATTGTAGGGTTGGCCCAAAGAGTCTGTCAAAGGCAACGGAGAAGGCACCGCCCGCGATGGGGCGGTGCCTTCTCGCAAGAACGCAGCGCGATCAGCTGCCCTGAGCTGCAAAGAGGTCACCACGCCACCCTGCACGCGTGCCTGGCCGTGGTGGGAGAGCCCGGCACCGCTGTTGGCCAGCGCCGCAGACTGGGACTGGACGGCCGCGCTCGCGGATCCGCTTGATCCCGTGGGGTGGGTCGAAGCGCCCGACTGGACGCGGGTGCGCAGTGTGGAATGTGCGTTCAGCGAGAGTCCGCCCAAGGTCAAGCCCAGCCCCGCAAGGAGTGTCGCGAGCAGTCGCATGAACATTTGCGTTGCACCTCCGTACGTAAGCTGCGCGGGCTGATTGCGATTTTTGAGGGGAAGGCTCTCTGCCGGACTAGCGAGGCGACGTGGACACCGCAGCGGGCGCGTGGGTATAACGAAGGCAGATGGCAGGCTGCGGCCTGCCACTGGGAATCGCGGGAGGCGTGCAATGCTCGAGATCGACGGCCATCATCTCACCCTGGAAGATATCGGAACGGTATCCCGCGGAGAACAGCCGGTGCGCCTTTCGGCACAGGCGGCGCGTCAATTGAAGGAGAGCCGTGCGGTGGTGGAACTCGCCCTGCGCGAAGGCCGCACGGTCTACGGAGTCACCACGGGTTTTGGCGATCTCGCCCGCATCGCGATCCCGCCTGAGGACCGTGAACTGCTGCAGGAGAAGCTTCTGACGAACCACGCCGCTGGCGTCGGCGAGATCCTGCCGGACGATGTCGTCCGCGCGATGCTGCTGCTGCGCGCCAACGCGCTCGCAAAGGGGCACTCGGGCGTACGTATCGAACTCGTCGAGCGGCTTCTGACATGGCTCAGGGAAGACTGCCTTCCGGTGGTGCCGAGTCAGGGGTCTGTGGGAGCGAGCGGGGACCTCGCGCCGCTTGCGCACCTCGCACTGCCGCTCCTAGGCCTCGGGGAGATGCGCCTGCGCGGCACACGCATGCCGACCGCGCAGGCGCAGGCCGCGATCGGGCTCGGTTCCATGACGCTGCAGGCCAAGGAGGGCCTTGCGCTGACCAATGGTACGCAGCTGATGGCGTCCATCGGATCGCTCGGACTTCTGGAGTCCCAGACCCTTCTAGACACGGCCGACGTCGTCGCAAGCCTCACCGCTCAGGCCCTGCGCGGTATTCCCGATGCCTACGCCGAACAAATTGTGCGGGCGCGCCCCCATCCGGGAGCCATTGAGACAGCCGCGCACCTGCGAACGCTCCTCGCGGGAAGTCGCCTTACGACTTCCCCGGGGCAGCTCAGGATGCAGGACGCCTACTCCATCCGCTGCATACCACAGGTCCACGGCGCGGCGCGCCAAGTCGCCTCGCATGTGCGCGGCGTGCTGGAGATCGAGATCAACAGCGCGACGGACAACCCGCTCGTCTTCCCCGATGACGGCACGGTAGTTTCGGGCGGCAACTTCCATGGCGAACCGCTGGCGGTCGCCCTCGACTACCTGGCGATCGGACTGGCGGAGATGGCCTCGATCTCGGAGCGCCGCATCGAACGGATGGTCAACCCTGCGCTCAGCGGACTGCCGCCCTTCTTGACCAACGCACAGGGCACCTCGTCGGGTATGATGATCGCGCAGTACACTGCCGCAGCACTCGTCTCGCACAACAAGGTGCTCGCCCATCCGGCCTCTGTAGACTCCATCCCCACGTCCGCCAACCAGGAGGACATCGTGTCGATGGGCTCCATCGGAGCGCTCAAGCTGCGAGACGTCCTGCGCCAGAGCTGGCAGGTGCTCGGCATCGAGCTGGTGGCGGCCTGTCAAGCGCTCGACTTCGTGGGACCGGAGCACCTGTCGCCGGCGACCCGGCGCGTGCACCAGATGGTGCGCGACAGCTTGCCGCACTACGAGGATACGGTACTCAGCCTGGACCTCAACATGGGTGCGGCGCTCTGCCGCGCGGGCGACGTCCTTACGGCATCGCGGGAGGGAAGCGAAAGTTGAAGCGGTTTGAGATTGTCCCCAACTTCAGCGAGGGGCGCCGTCAGGACGTAATCGATGCGCTCTGCCGCTGTTATCAGGACCAGACGGATGCAATGCTGCTCGACTACGAGTTCGATGCGGATCATAATCGCTGCGTGCTCACCGCCGTCGGAACCGCGGAGGCGCTCATCGAGGCGACGCTCGCCGCGTGCCGCATCGCGCTGCGAGAAATCGACCTCAATCATCACAAGGGCGGACATCCGCGCATGGGTGCGCTTGATGTCCTGCCGTTTCTCCCACTCGAGGACGCGACGATGGAGGACGCCATCGCGGCAGCCCGCGCACTCGGTCACAGATTGTGGGACGAGCTCAGGATCCCGGTGTACTTCTACGAGGAGGCCTCACTGGGACAAAAGCGTCTGCTGCCGGAGATCCGCAAGGGCAACTTCGAAGGCCTGCGCGAAGCGGTCAAGATGGACGCCTCGCGGCGACCGGACGTCGGTGGGCCTGACCTGCACGAGACCTTCGGCGCGACGGTGATCGGCGCGCGCAAGCCGCTGGTAGCCTTCAACGTCTACCTCCGCAGCCTGGACATGGATATCGCCAAAGCGATTGCAAAGGCGGTGCGCGAGAGTTCGGGCGGCCTGCGCAACGTCCGTGCCATCGCCATCGACACGACTGCCCAGGGTAGCGTGCAGGTTTCGATGAATCTCGTCGACGTGGACCAGACGCCCATCTACCGCGCCTACGAATTCGTCGTGGCAGAGGCTGCGCACTACGGGGTTTCGGTGTCTCATGCGGAAGTCGTTGGGCTTGTTCCGCTGTCTGGGATGCTGGCGGTTGCGGAGCGCAGCCTGCGCCTGAAGGGTTTCCACGCGGAGCAGGTGCTTGAGGTGCGTCTGGCGCGGGAGGGCAGGGCATGAGCTCTCCGGACCTTGTCGTCTTTCATGCCCGCATCACGCCCTGCGCGGAGGAAGAGACGCGCATGGGACGGATCGAGGAACTGGCGACGATCGAGGACGGTGCCCTTGTGGTGCGCTCGGGGAAGGTCGTCCGCGTCGGCGAGAGCGAGCGCGTGCTCTCGGAGACGACCCTCGGACCCGACACCCGACTCCTGGACGCCGAGGGGCGCGCGCTGATTCCGGGGTTTTTGGACCCCCACAGCCATGCGCTGCACGCTGGGCGCCGCATCCCTGAGATGCAGCTGCGCCAGGAGGGGAAGGGCTACCTGGAGATCCTCCAGGCCGGCGGCGGCATCCAGGAGACCGTGCGCGCGACAACCGCGGCGGACGACGCGGCCGTGGTGCGCGATACGCGTCGCCGCATCGGACAGGCGGTCGCCTGCGGCACGACGACGGTGGAAGTGAAGACAGGCTACGGCTTGACGCCGGAGCGTGAGATGCGCCTTCTGCGCCTGCTCGCACAGGTCAGAAGACGCGCGCCGATCACCATCTTGCGCACCTTCCTCGGACTGCACGCCTGGCCGCTGGGGACCGAAGACCGGCCAGTGCACATCGCGGAGATGAACGCGCTCCTCAGCGATGTGGCAGCGAAGGATCTTGCGGAGATGGTGGACGTCTTCTGCGAGGAAGGCGTCTTCAGCCCCGCGGAAACGCTCAGTCACCTCGCAGCCGCTCGCGCGGCCGGCCTCGCGATCCGTCTACATGCGGATGAACTGCGGCCGAGCGGCGGCGCGGAACTGGCGGCAGAGATTGGAGCACGCTCCGCAGACCACCTGCTCGCCGCGACAGACGAGGGACTCAGGGCGATGGCGGAAGCGGGGGTCGTCGGGGTGAATCTTCCTGGCACGGCGTTCTTCCTGCATGAACACCCGCTCCAGGCGGAACGTCAGCGCGCGGTGGGTCTGCGGGCCGCCCTCGCGACCGATCAGAACCCGGGCTCCTCGCCCACCTTTTCCATGCCGATGGTGCTGTCCCTTGCGATGCACATGGCAGGCTTTCGGCCGGCCGAGGCGCTTCTGGCTGCGACCCGCAACGCTGCCAGCGCACTTGGTCTCGAGGGCACCCACGGACAACTGGCGGAAGGGTTCGCGGCCGACTTTCTGCTGCTTGACGACAGCGACTACCGCGTGCTCTTCTACGCCTTCGGCATGAACCCGGTTGCGCAGGTGTTCGCCGCAGGGCGAAGCATCGCGCACGATGGACGACTTACAGAGGAGATGCGCCAATGGATGGATTCCTAGATTCACTCGCGTCCGCGACGCCGACTCCTGGAGGCGGCTCTGCAGCCTGCTACGTCGCTGCGACCGGAGCAGCGATCGTCGAGATGTGCGCCGGACTAGGCGCGAAGAAGGGGAAGCAGGGGGCGGAAGAACTGGCGGGCGCTGCGCACGCGCTGCGTCAGGACTTCCTGCGGCAGGCGGAGCTGGACGGCGCCGCGTTCGATCAGGTGCTTTCTGCATACCGCATGCCGAAGGACAGCCCCGAGCGACCAGATGCCATCGCAAGCGCACTGCGGTCGGCGGCTCTTTCGCCGCTGCACATCCTCGACCAGGTGCGGGAGCTTGCGGACCTGATCACCCGTGCGCAGGAGATCACGCCCGCTGCGGCCAAATCCGACTGGGAGAGCGCGGCGGTCTTCGCCCGCGCCGCATCAGACGTGGCCGGGCGCAATGTGCGCGTCAACCTCGATGGGGCGGCAGGCGCGGCGGAACTCGAGGCGCAGCTCGCGTCCAAGCTCGAGTTGGTGGATCGCGGGCTGCCCAAAGTCTAGGACGGGGGAACGCCAAATGGCGGCTGCAGGCGGCGAGGGAGGCCTCTTTGACGATCGGGCGCAGGTCGAGGCGGCGATGCCGCTTGCGGCACGCATGCGGCCGCGCGACTTCGGGGAGTTCGTCGGCCAAGCCGCTGTCGTAGGTGAAAAGAGCGTGCTGCGGCGGGCGATTTCCCGTGGCGATGCGCCATCGCTCATCCTCTGGGGGCCGCCCGGAACGGGCAAGACGACGCTCGCGCGCCTGATCGCCGCTGCACTGGGCGCGCGCTTCTCCCCACTCTCCGCTGTGACAGCGGGGGTTGCCGACCTGCGCAAAGAGGTTGACGAGGCTCAGCGGATGCTGCGGCAGGAAGGTCGCCGCACGGTGCTGTTCGTCGACGAGCTGCACCGCTTCAGCCGTGCGCAGCAGGACGCCATCCTGCCGCACGTCGAGGCGGGAACGGTGCGCTTCATCGGAGCGACCACCGAGAATCCGAGCTTCTCTGTCAACAACGCCCTGCTCTCGCGCTGCCAGGTGGTCGCGCTCTCCGCTCTCGACGACGAATCCATCGGGCAGTTGCTGGAACGGGCGGTCGCCGATGCAGAGCGTGGACTCGGCAGGCTCTCCTGCCGGCTGAGCCCCGATGCACGCTCCGTCTTGATCAGCCATGCGGGGGGCGACGCGCGCACGGCGCTCAACGCGCTGGAGCTTGCGGCGAGCGCGGCCGCTCCGGATGCGCAGGGCGTACGAGAGATCAGCGCGGAGGCGGTCCGGGAGGCCTACCTCCATCCGGCGCTGCGCCACGACCGGCAAGGCGACCTGCACGACGACATCGCATCGGCCATGATCAAAAGCATTCGCGGTTCGGATGCCGACGCCGCGGTCTACTGGCTGGCGCGCCTGCTCGAGGCGGGGGACGACCCCGTCTTCGCGGCGCGCCGGCTGGTTATTTCCGCCGCGGAGGACATCGGGCTCGCGGATCCTCAGTCGCTGCCGCTCGCGGTGGCGGCGATGCAGGCGACCCAACTGGTCGGCCTGCCGGAGGCCCGCCTGATGCTCTCCGAGGCTGCGCTCTACCTTGCACTGGCGCCGAAGAGCAACTCGGTGCTGCGGGCCTACGACGCGGCACAGGAGGATGTTCGCCGCCGCCCGGGCGAGCCGGTGCCGCTGCACTTGCGCAACGCCGTAACCAGTCTTATGCGCTCACAGGGCTACGGCAAGGGATACCAGTACGCGCACGATGATCCCAGCGGCGTCGCGCAACAAGAACACCTGCCGCAGGGTCTGCGGACCGCCCGCTACTACCATCCCACAACGCGTGGCCGCGAGGAGGAGTTCTCGCAGCGCTGGACGGAGATCCGCCGGCGCATCAGACCGCAGGAGAGGGAGGAGGAGACGTAGTGCAGCTCGCCCTCGACCACGTAGTACAGACTGTGCCGGACCTCACGGCGGCGCGCGCGGCGCTGGAGGGGATCGGCCTTCGCACAGTGGCAGGCGGACGGCATGTGCAGTGGGGGACGCACAACGTGCTGTGCCACGTCGGGCTGCCGTACATCGAGCTGTTGGCAGTCGAGGACACTGCGGTTGCGCAGACCACGGCGTTTGGCCGGGGAGTGCTTGCCGAACAGGCGCGCGGCGCCGGGATCTGGCGCCTTGCACTGCGCACGGACGACATCGAGCGGACGGCGAGCGCGGTGCGCGATGCAGGCTTCCGCTGCACCGGGCCGGTGCCTGGGCACCGGGCGCGGCCGGATGGCTCGATGTTGCGTTGGAGCCTTGCCTTCCCCGAGATGTCGGGGGGCGCGGACCTCGTGCCGCCCATGCTGATCGACTGGCATGAACCGGACCGCGCTCGGCTCACCGGTCTGATCGCGCGGGGCGTTGCCGATACCAGTCCACGCGCGCTGATCGCCGGGGTAGCGGTGGCGTGCCGCGATCCTAAGGCGGTAGCGGACTGGATGCACCGTGCGCTCGGATGCGCAGCGAGAGAGACGACGACGCAGAAGTACGGGACGGCGCTGCGCATCGCCCTGCGCGGGGGTGACATCTTCCTTTGCGGCGGTCCCTTGGCTCCACAGGTGGTATTGCAAGCCCTCGAGACACGGGGAGAGCGCCCGTTCGCGGTACACCTCCAAGCAGGGAGAGAAGGTGTGGGAGGGGAAGTGGCAATCGGCGGGGCGCACTACACCTTCGAGCCGATCTGACCTTCAACGAAAGGGATGTTCCCCTTTGTCTAGTTCCCGCAACCTGGTTCTGCATGACTACTATCGCCTTCAGATCCCTACCCAGCCCGTCCTAAGTCCGGACGGGCGTTTCGCTGCAGTCGGGGTCATTTCGTTCCTCGAAAAGGACAATGAACGGCTGCAAAGTCTCTTTCTCGTGCCCGTAGACGGAGGACCGGTGCATCGACTGACCCGTGGCAAGGCCGGTGGTAGCGCACCCGCATTCTCGCCGGACGGTCGGCAGCTCGCGTTTCTCTCGACTCGACCGGACGAACCGGAGGTAGCGGCTCTACGGGATGCGGCGAAGCAAGACGGCGAAAAGGAGAAGGCGGCGGACAAGGACAAGCAGCAGGTCTGGGTGCTGGACCTCGCCTTCGGTGGAGAGCCGCGCCAGCTGACTTACGCTTGCGATGGCGTGGAATCGTTCTGCTGGTCGCCGGACGGCAAGGAAATCGCGTACGCAGCGCGTGCGCCCAGACCTGGCGAGCAGGAATACCTCAAAGCGATCCGTGAGGACGACGGGCCCTTCGTGCTGCGTCGTGTTCAGCATAAACAGGACGGTGTGGGCTACCTCGACGAGGTGACCAGCCAGATCTTCCTCACCAGCGTTGAAACGCGTACCGTGCGCCAACTGACGAGCGCTCCCTTCAGCTGCCGCCTTCCGGCATTCTCCCCGGACGGAGCCACGATCGCGTTCTTCGCCAATTGTACGGGCGAGCCGGACCAGAACCACCGGCAGGACATCTTTTGCATCGACAGGGAGAGCGGACAGGCTTACCGCCTGACCCGTGGCGACGTGAATGCCGCAGTGCTGGAAGAGCCGCCGGCGTTCTCGCCAGACGGGACCATGGTGGCGTTCGCCTCGCCTGCGGAGCCCGAGAACGAGTACCTAGTCACGCGCCTTCTGGTCGCAAAGATCGCAGATGCCCGCCCGTTGGAGGGCCTCGCCTCCGCGCTGGAACAGGGCTTCTCGTCAATCGGGGGAGTCGTTCCGGATGGCATCCCCGAGGACCCCGCGCAGCACGGCCGCGTCTACCCGGTGCCGCTTGAGCGAACCCCGTCGACGGTGGTCACGGAGCGTCTGGACCGACCCGTTCGCGGTGGAGTGCGCTGGCTTGACGATCAGACCCTCGTAGCCCTGATCGGCGATCAAGCCCAGACCAAGGTTGCGCGCGTCTCGCTTGCGGGAGAGGTCAGCTATCTCTCGCCTTGCGGCCCGATGGGCACCGTGGCGGAGATGGATGCACAGGCGGGCCGGATCGTGGCGACACTCTCTCTGCCCGACGGAGGGCACGAACTCTACCGCATTGATCCGGATGGCGACGTGCGCCTCACGGCATTCCAGGAGGAGATCGTGAAGGATCTCGCCCTCCCCCTGATGGAGCGCCTTACGGTGACTGCCCCGGACGGTGCCTCGGTGGATGCGATCGCGCTATTTCCACCAGGCCACTTGGCCGGGACCCCAGAGCCCCTGATCGTGCAGATCCACGGCGGACCGATGGCATACGACAGCCCGCGGTTCGATTTCGAGAACGTCTACTTTGCACAGCGCGGCTACGTTGTGCTGCAGGTCAACTACCGCGGTTCCATCTCCTTCGGCGAGGCGTTCTGCAAGCAGATACGGGGTTGCTGGGGCCCCCTGGAGCACATGGATGTCATGGCCGGCGTCGACCACCTGCTTTCGCGCGGCGACGTGGATCCAGAGCGGCTCTACGTCACCGGATTCTCGCAGGGCGGCATCATGACGAACTGGGCCGTCGGCCACACGGACCGATTCCGCGCAGCTGTCAGCGAGCACGGCATGTGGGAATACAGCTCCTCCTTCGGCACAGACGACTGCCAGCTGTGGTGGCAGGACGACCTTGGCGTGCCTTGGCAGAATCCGGAGGGATACCGGAAGATGTCGCCTGCTTCGGGTGCGGCAAGCATCCACACGCCACTCCTGATCACGGCAGGACAGGAAGACTGGCGCTGCCCGCTGGACCAGGCGGAGCAGCTCTACATCACCCTCCGCAAGCGCGGCGTGCCGACGGAGCTCGTGATCTATCAAGGAGAGCATCACTCCATCACGAAGCCACGGCGCGCGATCGATCGGCTGCGGCGCATCGGGGAATGGTTTGCGCGCTACGGCGGCCCGCCGCTTGAGGACGACTCCGCAGAGGGCTACCCAGGTCCGCAGGGACCGGAGCGCGGAACGTAGGGAACGGAGAGCAAGACCAAACTGGGGAGGGGCCCAAAGGCCCCTCCCCAGTTCGCGCTCGGTCCGCGGCAGCCGACTATTACTGCGCAGTTTCGCCAGCTAGCGCCTTCGTCCGGGAGATCGCCGAAGCGGAGCCCGAGGTCCTCCAGCGGGACGGATGCGGCGTTGCGCCCGGGATAGGCGGAGATCGACCCTCCGGAGTGCGTGGACGCGTCCCTCAGATAGAAGACCGTCAATCGGAGTGGGGTAGCCGCTCATCGCGCCATCGGCCGGTTCTGCCCGTAGGACCGCCGCCCGCGTGTCACAAGCCGTGTAAGTTGTCCGAGTTCCGCCGTTCGAGGTCGAGCGGGCTCTCGACGAACTTGGCGATGAGCACCTTGCGACTGAGGTTCGTGGTGTGCATGTTCACCCCCGGTCTTCGGAATCTCAACCTTCAGGGCGGGGAGGTTCAACCCAGTGCCCGCAGGTCGTCGACTCGAGCGCACCTATTGTGACCGCCGACTGTCCGCCGTGGCAGGCAAGTACGCAGCGAATGCCAGGCTGTTGTGCCTGGCCCCCACCACG
This sequence comes from Bacillota bacterium, assembly GCA_021793645.1. Lineage (GTDB taxonomy): Bacteria > Bacillota > Sulfobacillia > JAJZYS01 > JAJYTV01 > JAJYTV01. The sequence continues at coordinate 27,223 of JAJYSJ010000005.1, read as the reverse complement.
ACAATATCGGCTTCCTGTCCACCTGAGCCACCCCGTAAAACGTTGGGGGGAGGGGCTCTGGCTTAGAAGTGGGACGCGAGCCAGGCGTGGACTTCGGGCACGCGGCGCACGTAAAGCGTCAGGTGGCCGTCGTCGGGACTCAGGTGGACGTCGGCCTGCGGCACGTGCTCCGCCAGCCACTCGCCATGCGTGAAGGGGACCATCAGGTCGTGCGGGCCCTGCCAGATCTGCAGCGGCACCGAGATTTCCGACGGTGAGAAGCCCCAGGGCCGCGAGAACGCGAGGTCGTCGTCAGCCCAGCCGTCGATCCCCATGCTCAGCCCATCTTGCATGATGCCGGCGAGCTGTTCGCCGAAGGAGCCTGTGAAGACCGCGCGGTCGGGGGGGCTCAGCAGGGTGCGCATGTGCTCCGCCAGCGTCCCGGCATCCGCGCCCAGGAGGGTAGGAACCTGCGGCTTCAGGTAGGCGCTGAGCGCCTCCTCCCCGCGTTGCGCGGCGCCGAACTCGTCGAGGTTGTCCTGTCCCATGCCCTGCAGGAAGTTGAGGCCTTCGGCGTCGTAGGGTGCGACGCTCGCGAGCGATGCCGCAGCCACGACGCGGTCGCCGAGCAGGGCGGCACAGGCCAACGCGTGCGGACCACCGCCGGAGATGCCCCAAGTGGCGAACCGCTCGATGCCCAGGGCATCGGCGAGCTGGGCGGTATCCCGGGCGGCCGATGCGACGTTTCGCCCGGGGTTGCGCGTGGACTGGCCGTAGCCCGGCCGTCCGTAGCTGATGATCCGCAGGCCGCGCGAGAACGCGTCCGCAATATGCTCTGCGATCAGACCCGCCCCGGATGGGGTGCCGTTATGCACGATGACGGCGGGGGCACCGGGGGTGCCTGCTTCCGCGACCTCGAGTCTGCGTCCGCCGGGCAGAGGAACCAAATGCCTGCGCTGCTCTGGCAAGTGCAAATCCTCCCTCGTTGCGATCTACAGAATGTCTGGAAACCAATCTATCCCGTCGGCAGGGCGCATGACAACCGCGATGGGGATGTCACGTTTGCGCACCAGCTGTGTTCGTTGCTGAGGAAGACTCCATGCCTTCGGGCCCCTATTGATACGATAGGTGAAATCTTGCCGAAGCCCTCCACCTACATGTGCCCGATGGATCGCCCGCAAGTCTCCCTGTCGGTGCGGCAGTTGCCAACGATGTTCGCCGTTGATGTCAGCGGCCGGAAGATACCGCAATCCGTCACAGTGACCATCCCCGCGTCCTGGCGGGATGCGGTGGGCGCCTACTGGTCCGGCGTCGTCTTGCTCGGTCCTGCAGGCTGGACCGGACAGGGCATGTTAGGGGCGGACGGCAGCGGCGGCGTCAATCTGCACCCGCCTGGCGGCAGTGCCAATGCAGGCCCGCAAATTTCGATCACGACAGCTGGCGGTTGCCTGGGCTGCGGGGGGGGCGTCTGCCGCCCGGTACTTCGCCGATGTACGTCGGCACTGGTCCCAGTTCAGGGTCATCGACCAACCCCCGCTGCCACCCGAACACGTGGTGTCAGAGGTGCAGCTGTCGGCGAACGTAATCGCCTACCGCCTGCCGAACACCGCAGGTGGGCTGGAGGTCAACGGCGTTGCCTATTCGGGGCTCGTGAACAATGCGTCCGGGTTGCCGTTCGAACAGATGAACGCCTATCTTCCGAAAGGCGACCACTCCCTGGCAACACTCATTTTGAACTACTTCCTCCAAAATGACCTGAACCGCCTTCCGTGAGAGCTTAAGCGTGGACTCGTATAGACCCTTGCGAGCTCTGCGGTGTGGTAGAGCGGTGCGAAGAGGTCCCTTGCGAGGGGCCGGGCTGCGGAGCCGAAGACGCCTACCGCAGGTAGATCGGGTTGGTGAACACCCAGGGATAGAGCCGACGTCCGCGGCGAACACGGAGCTCCGCGCGGTAGACGCCCGGTGCTTGGACTTCGTGGCTGAGATCGCGGCCGAAGGTGCGCGCGATTTCCTGTCCGTCGCGCACGAGGCGCAGATCGGCGAGCTTGGGCGAGGTGAGTGCGAGGTGCAGCTTCTTGCCTGCAGCGAACTCGTCGCCCATCGCGGCGATCTCGGCGCCGCTCCCATTCAGCGCGCGGAAGGAAAGGGTCCGGGCGTCGCCCATGGCGTGGTTGGCGAAGAAGAGACGGCCCGCGGCGATGGAGGAAAGCAGAATCGCCTTCGCTTCCTCCGGAGTTTCGGGCCATGCCGGCACCAGCACGTGGCACAGGATCGTCCGAAAGGCGTAAGGGTACGGGAAGATTCGCAGCTGCAAGGGCGACCTGCCGATCTTCACGTCGTGGACGTCGAGCCCACCGATGCCGACCACCCGGCGCGCCTGCCCGACTGCGTCCCAGAGCGCCAGTGTTTCGGGGGCGGGTCCGGTGAGGAAGGTGTGCGGCTTTGCAGCGCCTCGCACGGCGCGGGGTAGCCTCCCCAGATTCCCGGACCAGTCGGATAGGTGGTTCCAGATCTCGATTCCGGTGTAGCGGCCGACCGGCCAGGCATCCCATCGGTAGGAGGGGAGCTTGGCGAGCGGCACGCCGCGGTCGTGCGGGTGGGCCAGGAAGGTCAGCGCACCTTGTGCACGCAGGTCGTCGATGTAGTCCTGCGGCTGCTGCTCCCGAGAAGGGCAGGTCTGAGCGCCGACAGCGAGCAGGTGGTTCGTCGGCGGGCTCACCTCGCAACCGATCAGCAGCAGTGTCCGTCCGTGGAATCCCTCGCCGACGTCCTGGAGCGGCTGGAGCGTGTCATGGTCGGTCATGACGAGGAAGTCCAAGCCGGCGGCCTGCGCAGCGTCGACGATCTCCGGGAACGTGCCGGTACCGTCCGAATAGGTGGAGTGGCCGTGGATCGCACCGACCAGTTCGATCAGATGAATCCCTCCGTCTCTGTTTCGTTTGACAGCTTCGCGCGGCGGATGCTAGCTTAAAACCAACCGAATGTGTCGGAATTGGAGGGCGTTTTGGTGCGCTTCTCAACCCGCGTGCGCTACGGAATGCAGGCGATGCTCGCGCTTGCGATGCGGCCCCAGCAGGTGCCGGTGTCGGTCAAGGAGATCGCGGAACGCAACGCGCTGCCAGAGCACTACCTTGAGCAACTGATCACGCCGCTGCGCCGCGCTGGGCTCGTGCAGAGCGCCCGGGGAGCGCAGGGTGGCTACGTATTGGCGCATCCTGCGGCGCAGATCAGCCTGCGGGCGATCGTCGAGGCACTCGAGGGGCCGGTGGCAGTAGAGGATTGCGGGTGTCCACCGGGGTCGGAGCACGCACTCGGATACTGTTTGGAGCACGGCGTATGGCGCAAGCTCAAACAGGTGATCGACGATCACCTCGATTCGCGCAGCCTGGCAGACCTCCGCGACGAGGCGCTGACCGCCGAACGGCTGGTTGCGCCCATCTACGAAATTTAGGGTGGAGGGATCCCCGATATGATCTACCTCGACCATGCGGCGACGACTGCGCTCGACCCGAGAGCGCTCGACGCAATGATGCCCTTTCTTCGTGAAGGCTTCGGAAACGCCTCCTCGGTGCACCGCGTCGGGCAAGACGCGCGACGCGCAGTCGACCGGGCACGCAACGACGTGGCGGCGCTGATCGGCGCGCGCGCGGACGAAATCATCTTTACGTCCGGGGGAACGGAAGCCGACAATTTGGCCGTCTTCGGCCTGACAGGCGGACGCGAGGACAACCGCCGCCATGTCGTCACGAGTGCGATCGAGCACCACGCGGTGCTGCACGCGATGGCGCACCTTGCGGAACTGGGCTACGAGTTGACAATCGTGGCGCCCGGTCCGGACGGGCACGTAGACCCCGGGGCCATCGCGGCGGCCCTGCGTCAAGATACCGCCCTTTGCAGCGTGATGCTCGCGAACAATGAGACGGGTACCTTGCAGGATGTTGCGGCGATGGCAAAGGCGGCGCACGATGTCGGGGCGCTCTTCCATACCGATGCCGTCCAGGCGGCCGGACTCGTGCCTGTCGACGTGCAGGCACTGGGGGTCGACGCCTTGACCTTGACCGGCCACAAGTTCTACGGGCCGAAAGGCGCCGGCGCCCTCTACCTGCGCCGCGGAACGCGCATCGCCCCCACCCAGCGTGGCGGCGCCCACGAACGCGGCCGCCGGGCAGGTACAGAGAACGTGCCGGCGATCGTCGGGCTCGGCGCAGCCGCGCGGCTCGCCCTTGAGGACATGGGCCTGCGCGCTGAGCGCATGGTGGTTCTGCGCGATCGGTTATGGCTTGCGCTGCGGGCTGTGCCCGGCGCACATCGCAACGGGGATCCCGAACGATGCCTGCCGGGGCATCTCAATGTGCGCTTCGACGGCGTCGATGGCGAGGCCGCTGTGCTGAACCTCGACTTGCGCGGCATCGCGGCGAGCATGGGTTCCGCTTGCAGTTCGGGATCGCTTGAGGCATCACATGTCCTGCTGGCACTGGGTCTATCGCATGCCGATGCGCGCGGCGGGATTCGCCTCACCCTCGGTCGCGAGACGACCGAAGCCGAAGTGGACGCGGCGGCCGTTACCTTGCGGGAGATCGTGGAACGTCAACGCGCCCTATCAGCGGCGCGATCCGGTTAGGGTCGGAGGATGGAAATGGGCAAGCGAGTCGTCTGCGCGATGAGCGGCGGCGTCGACTCCTCGGTCGCCGCGGCGCTTCTTCAGGCGCAGGGATACGAAGTGATCGGCATTACGATGGAGATCTGGCCAGAAATGGACCAGGCAGAAATGGCGCATCACGGCGGCTGCTGCTCGATTGCGGCAGTCGAGGATGCGCGTGCCGTCTGCGACCGATTGGGCATCCCGCACTACGTTTTGAATCTGCGCGAGCGCTTCCGGAAGGGCGTGATCGACCTCTTCCGCAGCGAGTATCTCGCGGGGCGGACGCCAAATCCGTGCATCGCCTGCAACCGTTCGGTGAAGTTCCAAGAGCTCTTGGAACGCGCCGAGGCACTGTCCGCGGACTATCTTGCGACAGGGCACTACGCGCGCATCGCAGCGGGTGCGAACGGCTACCGCCTGCTGCGCGCCAAGGACCCGAACAAGGACCAGACCTACGTGCTCTACGGCCTCGGACAGGAAGAACTCTCGCGGGTCCTCTTCCCGGCCGGCGAGCATGAGAAGCCGGCGATCCGCGAGATCGCCCGCGAACTCGGCTTCAGCCTTTGGGACAAGCCAGATTCGCAGGAGATCTGCTTCGTCGCGGGCGACTACCGGGAGCTCGTTGCAGCCGAGGCGCAGCCGGCTCGCTTCGTCGACCGGTCGGGCCGCGACCTCGGTGAGAGTCCCGGCGTTGCCCACTTCACTGTAGGGCAGCGCCGCGGAATCGGCATCTCAGCGGACAGGCCGTATTACGTCCTCGAACTGCGGCCTGGTGAAAACCGCGTTGTCCTTGGCCACAAGGAGGATCTTCTGGGCTACGGCTGCACGCTCGAGGACGTGCAGTTCGTCGCGGGCAGAACGCCTGAAGCGCCCTTCGACTGCACTGTGCGCATCCGCGCGCACGGGCAGGAGGTGCCGGCGACGGTGACGCCGCGGGGTTCGGCCGCTTCGGTGAAGTTCCATGAGCCGCAGCAGGCAGTCGCGCCAGGGCAGGCGGCCGTCTTCTACCGTGGCGAGGACTGCCTCGGCGGCGGCACGATCGCAAGCGCAAGTTAGTACAAACTGTATCGCCCCACCCCCGTCTGCGGAAAACTGCAGACGGGGGTGACGTCATTGCTCGCGCGGTCACTGATCGGGAAGGCGGTGCGAGACCAGCGCGGCGCAGCGCTTGGCCGCGTGCGCGACATTGGTTTCGCGGCGGGCGAACTCCGCTACTGCCGGACTGATCGCGGCATCTTCGAGATCTACGCGCGGGCTGGCGACCGTCTGATCGCCGGACGGCCTGCCAATGGTGAAGGGCTCTGGCTGCGCGCGCACCCGCGCTTGCAGGGCGACATGCAGCGCACCGTTCAGGACTTCGTACTGAGCGGGGGACTCGCTGCACCGCTCTGTATCGTAACGCGTGGCCTCATGCACGATCTGCTGCACGGCCGAGAACTGCTGCCGACCACCCGCGTGGTTTGCGAGGACAGCCATGATCTGCCCCAGTTGCGGTAGCCGTGCCACCGGCCAGGTCGGGCCGGAGCAGTTCTACTGCTGGGACTGCTGTATCGAGTGGCAGCTCGGACCGCAGGGGAGCCAGCTGTTCATGATCGGCGAGGAAGGCGATCTCATTCCCGTGGAACCCGCGGAAGGAGGTTAGTGCAATGCGCCGCTACATCCGTGGACTGATGACCGGCGGACTCATCGCAGCGGGGCTCGTCATGTGGCTGCAAAGCAGACGGCGTCGGCGGCGTTTCATGTACCTGGGCGCACGTTCGGTGGCCCAGGCTGCGCAGGGAGGTCGTCGCTGGCTTGCGCGTGCTGGGCGGTAAGCGGCTCATCTTCCTGGCCGCGGTGGCGCTGACCGCCGCGGCCCTTCTCTATGCCGTGCGCATGGTGCTCCTGCCGTTCGTGATCGCGGGCATCATCGCGTACCTGCTCAGCGGACCTGTACGCTACCTGGAGGCCCGAGGCACAAAGCGGGTTCGCGCAGTGCAGCTCGTCTATTTGGCGTTCGTCATCGCGCTCGCGATGCTGGCCAGTTGGGTCGTTCCGGCGATCGGGCAGGAGTCGCAGCACCTTTTGCAGCAGCTGCCGCGACTGGGCCATGGCCTCGATGCGCTGATACGCGACTACGATCGGCTGATGCGCGGAGGCACGGTGCCTGAAAGTTACCGGCGTGCCGGCGACGCCTTGCTCGCCGGTATCGAGTCCCGGGTCGTCGGAGGCCTGCGCGGCCTCGCACAGAGCCTCCTTTCCGCCGCCCCGGTCCTGTTTGCACTTGGCGTCGCACCGTGGATTGGCTACTACCTCCTGCGCGACGCTCCGCAAGTGCGCCGCGGCCTATTCTCATTGCTGCCTGCGAGCTGGCAGGCTACCGCGGCGGAGTGGATCGCCGAGGTCGATCGCGTGCTCTCCGGCTATCTGCGGGGGCAGGCGCTTGTCGCGTTGGTGGTGGCCGCGCTCTCGTTCGGGGTGATGACGATCTTTGGGCTCGGCTTCGGCGCAATGGTCGCGCTCGTTGCCGGCGCGACCGACATGGTACCGTTCGTCGGCCCGTTCCTCGGTGCGCTGCCCGCCGTCGTGATCGCTTCGGGGCGTTCGCTGGAGACGGCGGCATGGGTCGCCTTCGCGTTCTTTCTCATCCACGAGACCGAGGGGAACCTCCTGGCGCCCTTATTGGTCGGTGAATCGATCGGCCTGCATCCTGTACTCTTGCTCCTCGCGATTTTCATCGGTGGGGAACTCGGAGGAGTGACAGGGGTGCTGCTCGCAGCTCCCGTCGCCGGAATACTGATCGCTACAGCCAGAATCATCGGCAGGGGACTCCTGTTGCCGAGGGCACTGCGCTAACATCTGCACGTGGGAAGGCGCTATACTTGGTGCAAATTGCTCCGCGGGAGGATGCAGCGCTTGCAGTCGGCGGAAATCCGCAAGGCGTTTTTGGACTACTTCAAGGAACACGGCCACACCGTCGTGGAGAGTGCGTCGCTCGTCCCGCACGGCGATGCGACGCTCCTATTTACGAACGCGGGCATGGTGCAATTTAAGGACGTCTTTCTCGGCCGCGAGCAGCGCCCCTATCGGCGGGCCACGACGGCCCAGCGTTGCGTGCGCGCGGGCGGCAAGCACAACGACCTCGATCAGGTCGGCCGCACACTGCGCCACCACACCTTCTTCGAGATGCTCGGGAACTTCAGCTTCGGGGACTATTTCAAGGAAGACGCCATCCGGTTTGCCTACGACTTCCTCACAAGCCGGCTTGGCATTCCGACGGAGAAGCTGTACTTCTCCGTCTTCCGCGAGGACGACGACGCCTTCCGTTTTTGGCAGGAGGTCGCAGGCGTCGGACCGGAACGGGTCGCGCGCTTCGATGAGGCGGACAACTTCTGGGAAATGGGCGACACTGGCCCCTGCGGCCCTTGCAGCGAGATCTTCTACGACCGCGGCGCCGAGTACGCATGCGGGGAGAACTGCGACTTCATCCATTGCGCCTGCGACCGCTACCTCGAGATCTGGAACCTCGTCTTTATGCAGTACGACCGCGACGCATCGGGCAAGATGACGCCGCTGCCGCGCCCCTCGATCGACACGGGCATGGGCCTGGAGCGCCTCGCTTCAGTCCTGCAGGGAGTGGAGAGCAACTGGGATACCGACCTCTTTCAGCCACTCATCCAGGAGATTGCGCGCCTTTCCGGGATTCCCTACGACCGCGGCGACGCAGGCTTTGCCTTTCGCGTCGTCGCTGACCACCTGCGCGCCGCGGCATTCCTGATCGCGGACGGCGTGCTGCCGGGCAACGAGGGCCGCAGTTACGTTTTGCGGCGCATCACCCGGCGGGCGGTGCGCATCGGTCAGCGGCTGGGGCTGCCGACGCCCTTCCTGCCCAGCCTTCTGCCGACGCTCGTCGCGATGCTCGGTGAGGCCTACCCGGAGATTGCGGAGCGCATGGATAGTGTGCGCGTCGCACTGACGGCAGAGGAAGAGCGCTTCTCCCAGACCCTCGAGGAGGGCGGCCGCGTACTGGAGCAGCAGCTCGGTGAAGCCAAGGGCGGCGTCTTCTCGGGGCATGCGGCCTTCCTCCTCTACGACACCTACGGCTTCCCCATCGACCTCACCGAGGAGATCGTGGTCCAGGAAGGGCTGAGACTGGACCGCGAGGGTTTCGAGGCGGCGCTCGCCGCACAACGTGCGCGTGCTCGCGCGGCGCGTGGACGGGACCAGGATGAGCTGCAGCGCATCGCCGAAGGGACAGCCTCATTCGGCGCGACCGAGTTTACGGGCTATTCGCGAATGGAAGACGAGGGTGAGGTGCTGGCGCTCTTCAGCGGAGGCGCTCGGGCAAGCTATGCGGGCGAGGGCGACGAGGTGCGCATCGTGCTCTCGCGGACGCCGTTCTACGGCGAGGGCGGTGGCCAGGTAGGCGACCGGGGCGTGCTTGCGGCACCCGCAGGTCGGGTTGAGATCACCGATGCGCGCAAGCTGCCGGGCGGACGCATCCTGCACCTTGGACAGGTCGTGCACGGGAGCATCTCCGAAGGACAGAGAGTGGGAGCCGAGGTCGATGCGCAGCGCCGCCGCGCCACGATGCGCAACCATACCGCGACGCACCTCTTGCACGCTGCGCTGCGCGAGGTGCTGGGCGCTCATGTGCGGCAGGCCGGATCCGTTGTGGAGCCGGAGCGCCTCCGCTTCGACTTCCTGCACCACGAGGCAATGCGTCCGGAAGAGATCCGCGCAGTCGAGCGGCGCGTACAGGAGCAGATTCTTCGCGACACTTCGGTTGAGACGAGGGAGACGAGCCTTGGCGAGGCTCGTCGATCCGGGGCGATGGCCCTGTTCGAGGAGAAGTACGGAGACACTGTGCGGATGGTCGGGATCGGGGAGTTCAGCCGTGAACTCTGCGGTGGCACGCATGTCGGTCGCACAGGCGAGATCGGGCCATTCAAGATCGTCGAGGAGACGTCGGTCGGGTCGGGCATCCGGCGGATCGTGGCCCTGACAGGCTTAGGCGCTCTGGAGCACTGGCAGGAGCTCGACGCGGCCTTGCAGCCAGCGCTTGACCGCTTACGAACGACGCCATTCGGGCTCTCACAGCGAGTCGAGGAGTTGCAATCCGAGCTCTCCGCACGCGAAGCCGAAATCGCTCGCCTGCGCCAGGGAAGCCACGCCGACGCGCTGAAGCGGTTGCTTGCCACGGCAGAGGAGGCAGGTGGTGCTCGCCTCGTCGCGGGAGAGATCCAGGGTGCCGATGCGGCTGCCTTGCGGCGGGTTGCCGATATGTGGCGGTTGCAGGAGAAACGCGGTATCCTATGCCTAGCCTCCCGCTTAGAAGGAAGCGTTGGCCTGCTTTGCGCCGTGACGCCTGATCTCGTCTCGGCGGGCGTGCGCGCCGGGGACATCCTTGGCAAGATGGCTTCGGCGGCGGGTGGACGAGGCGGCGGGAGACCTGACCTGGCGCAAGGCGGCGCAAAGGATCCGGCGAAAGCTCCGCTCGCCCTGCAGGCGGGCAAGGATGCAGCGCGCGAAGCGCTAGGGTAGCACACCGGGAGGTGGCGGGTTTGCAGGACGACAAGACCAGGATGTTCGAGGTTCGGCCCGAGGGACCCAATGCAGCCGACGTCCTGCGCGCCGTGCACCGGGCCCTGAAGGAGAAGGGTTATAACCCGGTCGTGCAGATCGTTGGCTATCTCCTTTCCGGTGATCCGGCGTACATTACGGCACACCGCGACGCGCGCAATCTCGTCCGTCAGGTGGAGCGGGACGAACTGATGGAAGAACTGGTGCGCCACTACCTGGAAGAGTAGTTGGGACGCACGCTAGGGCTTGATCCTGGAACGCGGCGGATCGGTGTTGCGGTGTCGGACGAACTGGGAATGTTTGCCCGGGGAATCGAGACGCTGACGGCGCGGAAAAATCCCGCTGAGCTCTACGAGGAGATCGCAGAGCTTGCGCGAAGGTACGACATTGAGCGCATCCTGGTGGGCCTACCGCGGCACATGGACGGCCGGGAAGGCGACGGAGCACAGGCTGCTCGCAATCTCGCGGCCGGATGTGCTTCCGTCACGGGCCTTCCGGTGATACTGTGGGATGAGCGTCTCAGCACGAAGGGCGCCGAGCGCCTTCTGATCGAGGCGGATCTCTCCCGCGAGCACCGGCGGCGGATCATCGATCGCCAGGCGGCGCAGTGGATTTTGCAGAGCTATCTCGACCAGCGGCGTGGCCCGGCGAGTTAGCCGAGAAAGGAAGTCTAGCATGGCTGATTACCCGGACCGCGAGCACAAGGACGAGCACACGCACCACCACGAGCACGACCACGAGCATGACCACGAGCATGACCACATCGCAGAGGATGAGGTCATTACCCTGGTCGACGAAGAGGGCAAGGAGCACCAGTTCGCGCTCCTCGACGTCATCGAGGTCGAGGAGAACGAGTACGCCATCCTGATCCCAGCGGGCGAGGGAGACGACGAAGAGGCTGATGAAGCCGTCATCCTGCGCATGGAAGAGGACGCCGAGGGCAACGAAGTGCTCGTCGACATCGATGACGAGGCCGAGTTCGAGCGCGTCGCGACCGCCTGGGAAGAACTCCTCGACGAAGAGGACGCGACTGACGAGGCAGAGGACGAGGAATAGCGCCGAATCGGAGCGAATCGTAGTAGAAACGAAGCGCTTTCGGGCGGTGGGGGCCGATGAAACTGTCTGCAATGCTTCGGAGAAGAGGCCCAGGAAGACTCCTGGGCCTTCTCCTTGTTCTGCTCATGGTTGTGGCTGGAGTGTACGTCGCATCCTTCTGGACGACGGGAGGAGATCCCGTTTCCGCGCGCGCACCGCTCGTCCTTTTTCAGATTCACAAAGGCGAACCCCTGGGCAGCGTCGCCGCGCGCCTGCAGCGTCGCGGCGTGATCCGCAGCGCTCTCTACTTCAGGCTATACGCGGACCTGGGTCACAGCGCAAGCGACATCCAGGCGGGGACGTACCGACTTACTGGGCGCGATGCGGCACCCGCGATTCTCCGCCAGTTCGTCGAGGGATCGGTTGCAACGCATACATTGACGGTGCCAGAGGGCTTTACGATCTCCGGCATCGCCTTTCGCCTCCAAGCGCAGCACATTGTTTCGGCGTCCGCCTTTGTCGCCGCGGCCAAGAACTTCGCGAATCCCTTCTTGCAGCAAGGAGCCCCTGTGCGCTATCGACTCGAGGGCTATGCGTTCCCGTCGACGTACGAGCTGCCCTACGGTGCGTCCGCAAGCCAGGTTGCGGACATCCTGTTTGCAGAGTGGGAACGCCAGTTCACGCCTCAGATGCGAGCGCTGGCGGCGAAGGAGCACCTTACGCCAAACCAGGTACTGACGATCGCCTCGCTTGTAGAGGAAGAGGCACGGATCGCAAGCGAGCGCCCGAAGATTGCGGCTGTCTTCCTGAACCGGCTGCATAAGGGCATGCCGCTGCAATCCGACCCCACGGTCTCGTATGCCATGGGCAGGCACCTGACGTATGTCTCCTTGAAGGACGAACAGTACCCGTCGCCCTACAACACGTACTACAATCAAGGGCTGCCGCCAGGCCCGATCTGCAACCCGGGTCTGCCGTCGATCCTCGCCGTGCTCCACCCGGCCGACGTCACCTATCTCTACTTCTATGGCCTGCCTAATGGCAGCCACATCTTCAGCAACACGTACGCGCAGCAGCTGGCTGCCGAACGTGCGCATCCCTAACCCCTTGGAGAGGTGAGTTCTTGGAAGCCGGAGACCGCTGGCTGCAAGATGGCGAGAAGCTTCTTCTGATCGACGGACGCCTTGTGCCCGCCGCCGATGGCGGCCGCCGGGAAGTGATCGAACCAGCGACCGGCGCTCCGCTCGCGACGGTTGCGACATGCGGTTCTCTGGACGCCCTGCAGGCGCTTGGCGCCGCGCGTGCGGCAGCGGATGACGGTCCCTGGACGCGCATGTCTGCCGTAGACCGTATAGAGCGGATCGTCGCTCTCTCGCAGCAGATTGCAGCGGACGCCCTGGTGCTGGCGCGGATTGAGGCGCGCGACAGCGGGCGTCCGCTACGAGAGGCGCAGCGGGATGTGCGCTACGCCGCAGCGCTCGCACTTCGAGAGGCGCAACGGCCTGCAGCTTCCGAGGGCCGCTGGCGGCGTGCCGGGCGCACACTGGAGGCGGTTGCGACGCCTGTGCCGCTGGGGGTCGTGGTTGTGGCGGCGGGTGCACACGCCCCGCTGCGAACAGCGATCGGCGCCATCGCCCCCGCGCTGGCTGCTGGGAACTGCGTGATCGTGCTCCCGGATGTACGCACCCCGCTGAGTGCGCTGCGCGTCGGAGAACTGGCCCGCGCTGCCGGGCTGCCGCAAGGCGTCCTGCAGGTCCTGTCCGGTGGAAGGGATGCAGGCGCTGCGCTGGCGGCAGAAGCTGGTGTGGATCTCGTAGTCGCAGACCTCGGCATGGACGACCAGCGGTGGCTGCGCGCTACACGCGACGGACGGCCGATCCGCTTCGGCCCTTCGGCAAAGGGCACCCTCGTGGTGCTGAACGGCGCCGACCCTGCCATCGCAGCGGACCATGCCATGATCGGCGCCTGCTATGGTCAGGGCGCGCTACCCTGGGGTCTCCAGCGCATCATTGCCCAGCGCAAGCTGCACGACCACCTCGTCCTGGAGCTCATCTCCCGCGCATCCAGCCTCACCTTAGGGAACCCGATTGACCCAGACTGCGAACTCGGCCCCGTGGCATCCGAAGGTCAGCGCGAGGTCGTGGAGGCGGAAATCGCCGCAGCGCGCACACAGGGTGCAACACTCGTCTATGGGGGCACACGGGGCGAGGATATGCGTCTGGCGGGTGGTTTCTACCTCCAGCCGGCACTGCTAGTCGGTTTGAGCCCTGAAATGTCTGCTTGGCGGCGCGACGTTGCGGGACCTATCCTGCTGGTGCACGAAGCGCAGGACGCTGATGCGGCTCTGGCCGCAGTGCCGAGCACTGGGCCCGTCGGCGTGTTCGGCGTGCAGGGCGTTCACCAAAGCCGCCTGGATTCCGAGTTTCCCGGCAGAGACATCTGGCAGGACAGCTGGAACCTCGCTGAGGCGCTCGGCGACCCGCATTGGACAACGTGGCGCCAAGAGGACTTCACTACGCAGCGCACCGCCTTTCGGGCGCCTCCAAGCGGGACGGGCTGGTACTTGGGCGGTGTCTAGGGTAGGTGCAGGAAGAGGCCGAATGCGGCGACTGCCACGGCTCCGGCGACCGGCCAGAGCACCCCGCCTGGCCGCAGGGAGAGCACGATGGCGACGCTGAGGGCAGCGATGGTTGTCAGGAGATGTCCCGGCGGCAATGCCGTCGGAGCGCTCTGGACGAGCAGGGCTCCGAGGGCCGCGGCCGGCACACCCTGCAGCAGCCGCTCGAGGTGTCGGTGGGCCGGACGGTCTGCGAAGAACGCGGGAAGATAGCGAAGCAGCGCCGTACCAAGAGCGGCGCCGAAGACGAGCAGTAGAAGACGCGCGCCGCTCATGGCCGCGTCTCCTTCACTTTGGGCGCGATGAGCAGGTGCGCGATGGCCCCAGTCCCCATGCCCACCAGCAGCGACCACCCCCCCAACGGCTGAGCGAGCAGAGCGGCGGCAGCGCCGCAGAGCGCGGACCAGACTGCGCTAGGCTCCTGGCGCAGGGTGCTGACCAGCAGGGTGAGAAACAGCGCATCGATCGAAATTCCAAAGGCGTCTCGCAAAAGACTGGGCAAGATGCCACCCAGCAGGGCGCCGAGGGCGGTCCCGGCTACCCATGCAGAGTACGGCAGCCAAGCCAGACGGAGGAATTCCCAGGGCTGAGGCGCAGGGCCAAGGCTTGCGGCGACGAACGTCTCGTCGGTGAGCCAAAGCGCGAGAGCGCGCGGCCGCCGCGACCAGCCAGCCCGGCGGAAGAAGGACAAGGATTCGAGAGCCATGCGCAGGTTGATCAGCCAAATGGCTAGTACGCTCGCGACCAATGGCGCTCCGGTCGCCACCAGATGCAGCGCTGCAAACTGGCTGGCGCCAGCGTACAGGAGGAGCGAAAGAAGGATCGGAAACCAGGCTGGCGCATGCAGGGCGACAGCGGCAAGGCCGAACGCAAAGGCCACCGGCAGGTAGCCCAGCGCAATCGGCAAGGCACGGGTGTCGACGATCCGGGCGAGTCGCGGCGGCATTTGGTCCATCTCCCGCGAAGTCAGCATGGCGGGCGCCGGACGGCGTCATGCTGGACATGCTACAGGATCGGGCCGCGGGGCTCAAGAGTTCCATTTGGGGGTGAAGGGATGTGGTTTCTACCGCTTCCTCCGGAACAAGGGCGTGCGCTCTGCGCCCGTAGTTTACGCGTAGGAAGCGACGGGCACCGTGCCCTCTACGCGCGAGCGCTCTGGGGCAAAGGCTATCCTGACGGCACTGCGCGGCTCATTGTGCGCGAGGTGCAGGGAGATGTCTACCGGATGTATGAAGGAACGGGATGGGATACCGCATTGCGCGTCGATCTTCCCGGCATCGAGGTCGAGGAAGTGAAGAGGCATCTGGCGGCATCCGCGATGGTGGCGAGCCCGTTGCAGCCTGGGGCGCCGGAAGTGCGGGCTGGAGGCTTCGAGATGACGAGTCTGTTGGAGCATGCAGCAGCACTGCACCGCATCACGCGCGTGTGCTGCGGAGTGTACTGGAACGAGCGACTGCACTGGGGAGCGATCGTACTGGGAGCGGAGCCGCTTGGCGATGCGCAGGCGGCGCTTGCCATGTACCTGCGCCAAGCTGGCGGCAGTCTTGGCCGCCTGATCAGGCGTTCGCGAACGATGAGGGACAGGGGAGACGGGAGACTCGGGCGAAGCATCGCCCGTGCGCAATTCATCCAGGGCATAGCGCAGGAATTTTTGCTCCTCTGGCGAGACGGGGTGTATGTGGACGACCCAGCGCGCTGGCCGTCGTGACCACTTGATATAGTAGGAGGCGGGCGGCTGGGACGCCCGCCCCTTGCGTATTCAGTACTCGGCAGGGCAGAGCCGGAAAGTGCGCGTCGGCAAGACCTTCGAGGGCATTCTGCGGTTCTGGCTGAGGCGAGCACAGCAGCAGGTGGGGTCCGCGGCGCTTGTCGAATGTGCGATGTTGCGACTGAGGGTCCCAAGACGGATCGGGAGGTGCGGCAATGGCAGGCAGCAGCTGGTATCCCATGGTGCTCCTCCTGCTGCTCGCTCTGGCAGTTCCGCTTCTGCTCAGCCGAGTGCGCCGCTGGCGCATCCCTGTGGTAGTCGGCGAACTCTTCGCTGGCATGATCTTCGGCCGCACGGGCTTCGGGATCATCCCCGAAACGCGAATCCTCGCATTCTTGTCGCTCTTCGGTCTTTCCTATCTGATGTTTCTTTCGGGCCTCGAACTCGACCTCGGCCTCTTCCTTGGGGCCGGAAAGGTGGGCAAAAGGCGCGCCTGGGTTGCACTGAGCATCTACCTTGGGGTACTGCTGCTGTCGCTTGGTGCGACGCAGTTGCTCTCAGCCCTTGGCATGCATACTCAGCCCATCGTTGGCTTCATCATCGGCTCGACCGCACTAACGGTCACGGTGCCGGTTCTGAAGGAACGCGGAGTTCTGCAGACGGCATTCGGCCAGTCGGTGCTGGCAACTGCGGTGCTTCTCGACTTTCTCAGCATGCTGCTCGTGACGGTCGATATCGGCATACGCTCGGGGACCGCACCGCGCCTCATGCTGGGGCTGGCGCTCTTTGCACTGGCTGCCGTGCTGCTGCGGTTTGCACCCAGTCTGCGCCGGCTTTGGCAACGCGCCGAGAGCGAGGCGGCGCAGGTCGGGGTGCGCGGCGCCTTTGCGTTGATTGTTCTGTTTCTCGCCCTCTCGCAGTTGATCGGCATACAAGCCGTGCTGGGAAGCTTTCTCGCGGGCGTGATCGCCGCCGCCATCGCCGGACAGGAGTCCGATCAGCTGCGCACCACGCTTGACGGCATCGGCTACGGATTTTTCATCCCCGTATTCTTCATCCTCGTCGGCGCAGGACTGAACATGCGACTGTTCCTCGCACAGCCCTCCTCGATGCTGCTCGCGCTTGCGCTGTTTGTCCTTGCAAGTGCTGCCTCGCTGTTGCCAGGATTATTGCTGCGCTTCGTAATGCCTTGGCGGGCGGCGACGTCCGGTGCCTTTCTCCTGACAACGCGACTTACGGTGACGATCGCGGGAGCGACAGTTGCCGAGCAGGCACATGCAATTTCGCAGGGCACGATGACAGCGATCGTCTTGATGAGCATCGCGACGTCGCTTGTCTGGCCGGCGATCGCGCAGCGCTTCATGCCGCATGCCGCTGCCAAACGGCACGGCGTGATCGTGCGCGGCGGCTCTGCTTGGTCTGCGCTGGCGGCGGCCCACTTGCGAGAGCGCGGAGAGCGAGTAGTTTGGCTGGGCGAGCCTGCTGAGGCACCGCCGGGTGTGGAGGGCGCAAAGGTCGAGGTCAATCTCGAACGGTCGCTGCGCATGGCTGGCGCGGAGCAGGCGGCGGCACTGCTCGCCCTGGGCGAAGACCCAGCAGAGAACGCCGCCCTCTGCCGCATTGCGCACACCGCCTTCGCAGTGCCGCGCGTCGTGGCCCTGGCGCCGCCCGAGGAGAGCGAGTCGCTGGCCCAGGAAGGCATCGGCTGCTTCGCACCGGACCGTGCGCCGGTGCTGGTGCTGGAAGCGATGGCACGTGCCCCCTTGGTGCTGGAGATGCTTTCGGGCGGCGTCGCAGGCGCCCAGGTGGCCAGCCTGCACGTCCACTCGCCGCAGACGGCAGGGAGAACGCTGGCGCAGCTTGCACTGCCTCGCGAACTGCTGATCATCGGCCTTGAGCGGGCTGGGCAGCGCATCGTCCCGCGCGGTGCTACGCGGCTTGAGTTGGGCGATGACTTGACTGCACTCGGGCCACAGGAACTGATCGAACGACTGGCGCGACAGATTGGCGATGAGCAGATGGCGGCGAAGTCCGACGCGGGTACGGCGCGGACTCCAGACCTCGCGTAGAAGCAAAGAGCCCTTGGTTGACGTCCTACAGGAAAGTCCATACGGTTGCCGTAATATCAATTAATACCTCGTATCCGCTGCACAGCAAAGGTGACTTGGCATGGCGAACCGTGATGGGGCGTCGCAGCGCATTCCTGCGCGTCAACAGATCGCCCTGTCCGCCTACTGGTTCTCGCTGAACTTCCAGGGCGCTGCGCTGCTGACCATCGTCATCCCGATGGCACTGGATCGTCTAGCCTACGGCAGTCACACGCTCGTGCTGGCACGCCTCGCAGTGCTTGGCGCTGTCGTCGCCATGGTGCTTCCACCGATCGCACTCGCCGTCGCGGTGGTCAGCGTCGGCCGATGCTTTTGTGGGGTACGGGAGTGAACATCGTCGGCCTGCTGGTGATCAGCGGGGCAAGCAGTCTCTATACGCTGGCTGGCGGGTTTCTCCTAGCGGTCTTCGGCCAGAATGTCGCAGGTGCTGCGTACCAGGCGATGATGCCGGACATGGTGCCGCAGGACCAGTGGGGCACGGCATCAGGCTACATGGGTGTGGCGAGTTTGCTGGGAACGATCGGCGGCCTTGCGGTTGCAGGCATCGCGCCGGGACGCACCGCCTACTTCGCGATGGCGATGACCGCAGCGATCGGGGCTGTCTACAGCGCATCGGCTTTCGGCGACAGACGCGGGGGGTCATCCTCGGTACGGGCGAAGATCCGCAATCGCCGGGACTTCCTTTTGGTGTTCTTCGCGCGCTTCGCCGTCATGTTCGGCCAGACGCTGCTGATGACGTTCGTCCTCTACTTCTTCCAGGACGTGATGCACGTATCGAGTCCGGCCACAAGCACTGCGCTGATTGGAGGGCTGGCGCTCGTCGGGGCCGTCGCCTCCTCCATCCTGCTGGGCGCCCTTTCCGATCGCTCCGACCGACCCGGCATCGTCTTTTTTGCGGGCATTCCGATGGCCATTGCCGCTGGCGCCTTCGCGCTCGTCCCGGACCAGAACCTCATCCTGCTGTTCGCCATTCTTTATGGCCTCGGGTACGGAGCGTACCTCTCAGTGGACTGGGCGCTCGCGCTAGAGTCCATCCCGGATCTTCGCAATGTGGCGCGGGACCTTGGCATCTGGGGGATTGCCTCAAACCTGCCTCTTGTGCTCGCGCCAGCGGTGGGGGGGTGGCTAATTCTCCACTACCAGCACCCAGCGGCGGGCTATCGCGCGCTTTTCCTCACATCGGGCCTCGTGACCCTCTTTGGATCCTTCATCGTCCTTGGCGTACGCTCGCGGCACAGGAACTCATTTAGGGACACTGCCCTGCGCCTGTTGGTCGTCCAGATCCTGCGGGTCTATGTCGGGACGTGCTACCGAGTGCGGGTGTGGGGACGGCTGCCTCGCAAACGCGGCGCGACCCTTGTCGTCGCAAATCACGGTCATGACCTCGACGGGATGGTGGTCCCGCAGGTCCTCTTCCGGTCCAGTCCCGTAGGGCGCGCGGTGTATTCCGCAGGCTCTGAACGTATCTTCGAGCCGGGGTTCCTTGCAACGCGCACGCCTGGACCCTTCGGCCGCATGCTGGCTTCCACGAGTGTTGCCCGCATCGTCTGGCTGTTAGGGGTGCGCCCGATCGAAAACATGCCGCGTACGCGCCCCTTCGTCAGCCTGGCTTATGAAGTCTACCGACGCCATGGCAACCTCTCGCTCAGCGATGTCTTCACAACCGATGCCCTCTGGGCACTGCCGCACGCGAAGGCGGCGGCAGCCGGCCTTCACCTGCGGGACGTTTGGCGGGCGCGGCTAATGGGCTCTGCTCAAATCATGCTGGCGTTCTCCACCCTGAAAGAGCCGTATCGCTCCGAGGTGAGAAAGGGAGTGCGGGGCCGCATCGAGCAGCAGCTTGAGACCCTTGAAGAAGTCCTGCGACAGGGAGAGACCCTCTACCTTACACCGGAGGGCCGGTATACGGACAGTGGCAGGCTCTCGCCCTTTCGCGCCTCATACAATCTTCTGTGGCCGCTGGCCGAGCGGGTCTACTTGGCCGCTACGAGCTACGACCCGTTTACCTCCGGCCGAATGCGTATGCTGCTTCGGTTTGTCGCTGCGGTTCCAAGCCAGGACCCACGGCCGGCCCTGCTCGCTGCTCGGCCAGTGACAGTAAGTCAGGTGCTTGCGAGGGTGCTGTTGGACGCCGGGAGACCCGTGGATGAGGAAGAGATCCAGGCTAAGGCGCTAGCTGCGATCGAAAGTCTGCCGAAGGGGGCGTTCCTGTGCCCGGATCTCGCTTCCAGACCGCGTGTGAGCATACGACGCGCCTTGCGGCAGATGGTCCAACGGGACTATCTACTCGTTCATGGAGGTCACTTTGAACTAACGGTGCACCGCGCTGATCCGCGATTCGCCAATGTGCCTGATATGGTGGCACATCAAGCTGCTCACTTCGAGGAGACACGGTGCGCGCTAGCTACTGCGGTTCAGCTGGAAACAGCCGCAGGCAAACCGACGTAGTCCTTCGCAGACTCCAACCCGATCCAAGAGAGTGGAGAATGCAAGGCACCCTTCCGGACCGTGCCCTTTGACTGCTGAGGCGCAACTGGTCGCCTGTTGCCCATCTGAGCAAAGGTGATTTCAGGTAGCACTCGCAATGGCCTGTTCCTGCACCGATCCGAACTTCGGTACTGCTCTCTACAGGGGGCGGCGGATCTCTCCCTGCTGACCCTATCTTGAATGACGACACAAGGTGCCACCTTGATCCCGCGAGCGGTCAACCCAACAGCCGACCATCCACGCCAACCAGAGTTAGGGCAGCAGACCGCATGGTCGCCGGTCTCCGATCAAGAGATTTTCCGCGCTTGGCGTCCGCGTTGGCCTCGCGATCCCAAAGCGGTTGGAGAGACCCGCCCAAGGCTAGGTTCTTTCACGGCCAAACCATATGGTAGTCATGGTTATACCCGAAGCGGCCCAAAGGTCTCAATGTCATCGGGGATGGACAGGAGCGATCCAAAGAAAATCGACCAAACGAAGGCACCCTTCCGAGCCCTGCCCATAGACTGATAGGGCACGCTGGCGCGGAGGTGCAGAAATGGACTTTGACATCGTGGCCCTGGTCGTCCTTCCGCTGCTGCGCGGGGTGTGGCTACTGATCGGCTACCTCTCCGGCAGTGCCTTCCCACAACCGCTTTCCGAAGCCGAAGAGGCCGACGCACTGAAGAACCTCAAGGGCGGCGACCGTAAGGCACGGCAGCTGCTGATCGAGCGCAATCTCAGATTAGTGGCGCACATCGTGAAAAAATTCGAGAACACAGGAGAGGACACGGACGACCTCATCTCTATCGGGACCGTCGGGCTCATCAAAGGAATCGACACGTTCAACCTGGAGCGCGGCACCCGCCTGGCGACGTACGCTGCGCGCTGCATCGAAAACGAAATCCTCATGCACTTAAGGGTCACCAAGCGCCGCCGCAGCGAGGTGTCGATCTACGACCCCATCGGCTACGACCGCGAAGGCAACGAGATTATGCTGATCGATGTGCTCGGGAGCGAGCCGAACGTCATCCCGGACCAGGTCGTGGCCAGGGAGGAGGTAGAGCTCCTGCACAAGGAGCTTCGCATCCTCGCGCCCAAGGAACGCAAGGTGCTGGAGCTGCGGTTCGGTCTTCGTCACGCGCCGCGCAAGACCCAACGGGAGATCGCGCGGATGCTGGGGATCTCCCGAAGCTACGTCTCCCGGATCGAGAAGCGGGCTGTGACGAAACTCGCCAGGGAGGACCTGCGGTAGGGCTTCTCCCCCCAAGGCCGTCGCGCCACGAGCGCGGCGGCCTTCCGCTGTGGTAAAAGCTTTCGTATTCCCATTTGGCTGTGGCCTCTGCGCTGTCCTACACTTTTTTCTTGGCCGAGGTGAGATGAGGCGGAGCGATGCAATTTCGCTGGGGCAAGACTAGGCGAAGGCACCGAGTCCGTAAACATATAGGGAAGAGATCTGCAAAGGGAGAACGTACCTGCGTTACAGCGCCCCGCACATATTTACTCAAAGACGCAGTCCGTCCGACCATGTAGCACACGCCTCGGACAAAGGTCCGCTTGCTATGGGGCATGTGCCGAGCTTGCTCGGGAAGGCGGGTCAGAGCAGGTAGAATGTCGCACCGCCATCGGACGTCTCCCAGCATGAGACGCCGGTCGCGGGTTGTTGCGTGACCAGGATCGCGTGGGTCGGATCGAAGAATGTAAGCGACATCACGGACTGGGTGCTCGCGGGCAGGATGATTCTGCGCCAGGTCTGGCCGCCATCTCGACTCACGAGGAACGTAATCGGCCGATTCATGCTGATCTCACCGAACGACAGCGGCGAGTAATCGGTGGAGAAGAGCCACCGAAGGCTGCCTGTTCCGCCGACCGCGTAGGTCCCGGGCACTAGGTGCTCTTTCCAGTGCGCCCCGGAGTCCTTCGTCGTGAAGAGTTCCTCGCGCCCCTGCGTATCGCGTCCGATCGTGTAGCCGGACGTCGCCCCCGTCATCTGCGCTGACTGCGGCATGAACGGCGTCGGGATGCGGCTGCACCCGCCTCCGCTGCATTGAAACAGCCCCAGCGTCGAGTTCCGCTGCTGCCCGATCACCCACCCCTGGTTCGGGGTCAGGTAGCCGAGTTCGCTCACCTGCCAAGTGATCGGGAGACTCGCTACATGCGACCAGTGTTGGCCAAGGTCGATCGACTCCCTGACCGAGCCGGATGTCATCGTCGGGCGGCCGTTACTTACGAGCTCACCATTCGGAAGCACGTCAAAGGAGAACGGCCACGAGTTGGACAGCGCGGCGACGGTTGTCCAATGCGCTCCTTCGTCACTGCTCTGGATTAGCGCTGAACCACCAGCCACCAAGGCCGTTGCCAGCAAGTGCCCTCCAGACGAACGCCAGATCCCACCGGACGGAACAGGCGGCGGGGGACCAAAGACGGTGTGCCACTGCTTGCCCCCGTCCGCGGTGACCTTGAGCTGCGGGCCAGACCCGCCGAGCATCCAGCCGAATCCGCCGGGAAGAAAGCCTACCTCGGAGGTGTGGCCGTCGGGGGTGTCCTTCGGAAACAGGCGGCTCCACGTCTTCCCCCCATCTCGGGTTCCATAGACGCCAGCGCCCGAGAGACCGACGTAGCCCGTTTGGGCACTGGTGAAGTAGAGCGAGCCGATGTACCCCGCTTCCGGCAGCGACCCTGGTCCCGCCTGTGTGGCGCTCTTGCTCACGAGTGACCAGTGCTGACCGCCGTCGGTTGTGGTGTAGAGCGCCTTTGCCTGGCTCTGCCCACCAGATTGCGATGCCTGTGGTGCAGTTCCGGGGCACAGCAGCCACCCTGTGACGGCGCTCGTGAAGTCCATCGCTCCCGGTGCTATGGGGTCCCACTCGCCGTACGGCAAAGGGAGCGTGCTCCATGACGCTCCGCCATCGTGGGTCACGCGGAGGCTCGGTTGCATGTCCATCGAGTCGGCGACGGCGACGTATCCGTCGTTGAGTGTGGGGAAGCTCATGGCGATAGAGGCGTCGTTCGGGTTCGTCCACAGCGTGACCGGCACCTTGTTACCCGCCGTCCACTCCTGCAGCTCGCTTGAACACCCCCCCCCGTTCACGCAGTATTGCTCCAGATAGAAGGCGTGCTGCGCGTCGGGCGTCGAGACCGTAAAAATTGGCTTTGGCGCCGTAAAGAGTTTCGTGAATGAGTGCCCGCCGTCCGTCGTCTCAAGCGCTAGGTACGGATATGCGGTCATGCCGAGTCCCGTTCCGGCGGCCCAGCCGACCTCGCCTGTGGCCATCGCCACGTCGGTTACCGTGTAGGCAGATGGCGGGGTCCCGACCAGATTGGCGTAGGTCGTTCCGATCACGGTCACGGGCGACGGCTTGCCAATCAGTGTTGTCTGCGCTGCAGGCGGCTTCGGTTTCTTCGCGCCGCCCGCGTCCGAATGCGTCTGGCGCACGGTCTTCTTCGCGTGGTCTGCGGCCGGATGGGCCGCCTTCGCGCCGCAGGAGGCGACGAGCAGTCCACACACCAGGGCCATACCGACGCCCAGGGCCCCGCGCACCCTACCACCTCCGCGGACTTGACTTTCAGCCAGAACTTCTGCGGATGTATCTTGTCACCTCCTGTACCTTAGAATGGAAGAGGGCCTCGCGAGCAGGGGCCTATCGGCACCCCCTTGGCCCCAAGCAGCACTCTGTTCGATCATTCGTCGGTTGGATACTGGAGCTGGCTGACCACCCGAGGACCGCAGGCTGCTCATCGCCCGGCGCGTCCGGCATGTCGCGGTCTAGGGCAAGCAGGGACGGAAGTACGACGGGGGACTGGACTGGATTCCTCTCAGCGCCTGACACAGGACTACAGGACCGGGAGCAAACTCATAACCGGTCACCTGCCTGGAAGAATCTGGCGCACCCCTATTGTCATTGAAAACGAAATCCTCATGCACCTAAGAGTCACCAAGCGCCGCCGTAGCGAGGTGTCGATCTACGACCCCATCGGCTACGACCGCGAAGGCAACGAGATTATGCTGATCGACGTGCTGGGAAGCGAGCCGAACGTCATCCCCGACCAGGTCGTGGCCAGGGAGGAGGTGGAGCTCCTGCACAAGGAGCTTCGCATCCTCGCGCCCAAGGAGCGCAAGGTGCTGGAGCTGCGGTTCGGCCTGCGAAATGCTCCGCGCAAGACCCAGCGGGTCCTGTCTCTGATGGTCCCCATTCCCTGTTTGGCTGCTCCATGCGTTCTCCTAGACTTTTTCCGGCGGCGGGAACGAGGCATTGGCCATAGTCGTCTGACGTGCAGCGGAATGGTGTCGGGCGTGAAACAGCGCTCGGAGGACAGGGAAGGGCTAAGGGCGACCGCCAGGAGCGGTCGCCCTTAGCCCTTCCCCCGCCATTGACGGCGGCGACGCCCTGCCCGAGTCTTGACACCAGAAGTGTTGCCTAAGGACGGAGCAGATCGAACGGGCAACAGGAGGTAACCACCCGGTTGAAACGCATTTCCATAGACGTTAACGACTTCATTGGTTCGGACTATCCCGCCTCGTCGCACGAGCAGCCATTCGTCAATTTCTGACCGGGCCATTTACTGCTACCGCCGCGGCGCGGGGCCCGCGGGAGGAGCCGAGACAGACCCCTTCGCTCGCCGAGTTCTGGAGTAACCTCGTTCTCGCCGCGGCAGGTCTGACGCCTGGCCGGTGGTTCTCTCGCGCGGAAAATCCGCGCTCACCACGAACAAGCAAAATCTGCCATGCCATCTTCTGTAACGTATGGATGCAGGTCTGGCCGTGATGTTAAGCCGGGGGCCTTCCCGCCGCAGCCATGCCCGTGGCTTTGCACGGCGGACTCACCCTGCCAGGTATGCAAACTCATGGCGAGGTGGTGTCAGTCGTGCGTGCGTGGTGAAAGTTGATTTCCGGACTGGCCGCATTGACTGTGCTGGTTGGGACTTCGGGGATCGCCCATGCTGCGTCTCTCGGCGCGGCACCCGTGAGCAATTTCCCCGGCTCAACCACAGGTGCGTCGGCCTCTCGTGAGCTTTTGGCCCTCCGCACAGCGTACTCAGATACCTTCCTTAACCCGAACGGCACCTTCACGACGCATGAATACGCGACGCCGAAGTACTACAAAGACGGAAACGGACAGTGGCTGCCGATCAGCACGCAGTTGAGACCCTCCAGCGTACTGGGTTTCGCCTTCTCCGACACGACAAACATAGTGAAGAGCGAGTTCGCATCCAGCTCCGGTGGGGCCGTGCTCGCCGAGGCCAGCATGGGTGGCTACTCCGCGTCTCTCGCACCCGTGAGCGAGACTGTCGTTGGCCAAGTCTACGGCACGACCGGGCTAGATGGCCTCACCCTTTCGGGCGTTGCTTCGGTCGGGGGATCGGTCTATCAGTCCGTTTACGAGGACACCTACCAGTCTGTCTATGGAGCTGTGTATCAGACGGTTGGCCAGGCGGTCTACCAGTCGCCCGGCCCTGGAGTATACCGAGCAGGTGCTGAGCCGGCGCACCTAACGTCGGGCGGCTCCGTCGAGTACGCGGGTATATACCCGCGTGTCAATTACTCCTATGCAGCCGTCCCTGGCGGCTTCAAAGAAGGTACCGAACTCATGGGCCGGCCTGGAGCGAGCGCGAGTTTCGCCTTCACGATCGCCCTGCATGGGCTGAATCCGGTCTTAGGGACGAACGACATCGAACTGCAGAACGCCGCCGGACATACGGTCTTCGTGGTGCCCTCATCCAGCATGACCGACGCGGCGGGCCACACGTCTAACGACGTGCAGATGACTCTCAACGGCGACACTTTGACGCTGACTCCGAGTTCGACCTTTCTTGCGAGTGCGGTTTATCCCGTGACCATCGATCCGAGCATCGTCGCGACAAGCAGCGCAATCAATACCGTCTTCTGGGCTGAAGCCACATGGGTATGGCAGAACGTGGACGACTACGGTATGGTGCCGGCATGGCACGGGGGGCTTATGAGTTCGCAAATCAGGGCCGATGATGGCACAGATGCAGGGAGGGAAACGGACGATCTTCCGTGGCGCTCAAGGTTCCGGAAGAAGGCTGGGAGGCGCGGTTATAGTGGAGGCTCCAGATCCTCGCGTTCTTCGGGGTCTTCGGACCATGGTCTGGTGGACGGCCGCAGGTGCGGCGTCGTTTCTCATCACCGTGGCAGCAGGCGCCGTAGTCAGCACCGTGATCAAAGGCAGCCTTGCGACGACTAACCTGATCGCGAACATCGGCTTCCCCATCTCTCTGGGTCTCATTGGTGTGGCGGTTATACAGTTTGCGGTGGTCTGGGTACTCCAGTGGAAGTGGATTATGCGCCAGCGGCGGCTCAGGCAGACAGGAGCGCTCCCCGAACGTCAGGAACCACTCACGGTATCGGCGGACCCGGGTCGCCGCATAATGCGCATCGCAATGATTATTGGGGTGATCTGCTCGGGGATTGCTACAGTCCTTTGGGTTATCCGTCTGTATTTTGGCATGTAGCCTCCAGCATGGACGCGGGCGACAGAAGTAGAGGACACCGCCTGCTCGAGCCTCCACAGCGGCTCTGTACTGACCGCGGCCGAGTGAACTATCCGGGCTGAGATCTTCCCTCAACCTGTGGCTGCACGGCTACAGGCAGGAACTGAGCAGCACTGGTCCGCATGATGCGTCCGGCACGACAGTCCTCTAGGGTACCAGCGCCCGTGATGACAGAGCAATTGTCACCTTCTACAGACGCCGCTACGACCCTTTCTAGGAGCACCGTGACTACCACCCCAGCCGGAAGCAGGCTTCGGCGACAACCTCAGGGCAAGGCGACTGACATGGGGCTGACACAATTGCTGGCTAGGATTTTCCTACAACGATGTCGAGCTGCCACTCGTTGGCCGGTTGCGGCCTGGGAAAATTTTACGCACCCCTCTTGTCATTGCAAACGAAATCCTCATGCACTTAAGAGTCACCAAGCGCCGCCGCAGCGAGGTGTCGATCTACGACCCCATCGGCTACGACCGCGAAGGCAACGAGATTATGCTGATCGATGTGCTCGGGAGCGAGCCGAACGTCATCCCGGACCAGGTGGTGGCCAGGGAGGAGGTGGAGCTCTTGCACAAGGAGCTGCGGATCCTCGCGCCCAA
>JAJYSJ010000092.1 GCA_021793645.1 Bacillota bacterium | reverse complement strand
ACGGGTGGTGTCAACAGTTGCCTGATTTGCTGGACAAACCCAGACATCGGTTGTTCGTGCCGCCCCAGTGCCGACTTGCGCCGGTTGTTCTCGGGACCCGCTTGCGCGGGTGCCGGCCATCCTCACGCATGAGCCGTGGCCGGCGAACCACTGGGAGTCGCCCCATGCCTCTCGCGGCAAGCCGCTTGCGCACTCGCACGGGACCAGCAACCAGCCCCACCACCGGAAGCCTGTCGGCTTCCTCTCGGGCCTTGGACCGCCAGGGCATCCGCCATTCTGTCGTTAGCCCCGCCGACAGCCTAGCCGGCTGCCGGGACCTGTTCAGGATTCACGGCTGCGCCGCCGTTTCCGGCGCGCCTTGGTTCGGCCGCCTTGCGCTCAGCCGCCGTGGGATAGCGGAAGGTGCGATCCCATTTCAGCTTGAGATTCAGAGCGGCGGCCACGTTCGCATCGCCCGACCAGGCACAGTGCCCGCAGTGCAGCCGGCTGGGATAGCCGACTCCGCTTGGCGAGAGTCTCTCGGCCAAGCGGTGACACGCCGGGCATGCTTGACTGGTCCAGGCAGGATTCCGCTCGACGACCAGGATCCCTTCGCGCAAGGCCAGATCACGCACATGCCTCAGGACCTGCCCCCGCAGCCAGTAGGAGCGCTTGCGGTTCGTCCTTCGACTCCAGGAAAGGCCCCGCTCTGGACGGTACGGGCGCAGGTGCTCGAAGACGAGGACTTGCAGCCCGAGGGTTACCGCCCAGGCGACGATGCGCGCGGCGATCTGCCAGGCCAGGGAGGCGTCGAGATTGCGGACGTACGCCCAGAGCGCGCGGTTCGAGCGCTCGCCCTTGACCGGGGTTCCCGACGCCTTCTGCTTGCGCGCGACCTTGCGTAGCGTACGTTCGCGCTTTGCGTTTTCCTGCGCGTGCCAGACCGTCTCGACGCCTATGCAGCGCTCGCCCTCCCAGGCCGCAGCCACGGCCGAGTCGGCGTTGAGATCGATCGTGCCTACCTTGAGGGTTGGCTCCTTGAGCCGCCGCTCCTCCGCCTTGCCCTTGACCTCGACGCGCTTCTCGAAGGGCACGTGCAGGTAGAAGCCATCCGGCTTCGCGACCAGCGTCGGCGACTGCGCGACCCAGACGCCGGGGGACGCGCGCAGGCGCTCCTTCTCCTCGCTCGTGCGACGCTCCCTGCGCTCATCAGCCATGCGAGCGTTCTGCCCTGCCCGCTCTGCGGCGATGCGCGCCTGCTCCGCCTCCGACCGGGTAAAAAGGTCCAACGCGTAGGGAGGCATCTGCAAAGGCACGTCGATCCAACGCCAGCGACCGCCCGACAGAACTTTGAGGCAGCAGGAGCCCTTGCGCAGCCGGTCTACGTCCAGGTGGTACATGCCGCCATAGAGCGTCACGTTGGGGTGCGGGTCGGGCGGCCTCGGCTCCCTGCCGCGCGTTGCAGGGTCTGCCATCTCCCACAGCTTGTGGTTCGTGAGATGACTCGCGACGGCGCCAGAGGCCGCGTTGATCGCCGCGCGGCGCAGCGTGACGGGCATCTGGGGGCAAACCTCGCTGAAGTCGTGGAGTACCGTGGGGTGATCCTCCGTGCGCACGGTCACGCGCTCAGCCCAAGTGAGCAGGTCCTTCCCGGTCCAGGAGACCTCGCGCTCCTCGCCCCTGCGCGCCCTGACGGTTTTCTTCTCCTCGTAGACGTCGGGGTGTTCGAGGAACAGGTCCGTGTAAAAACGTATGGCCTTGGCCCATTCGACCTGCGTGCTCGCGATCGCCCGGATCGCGACGGGGTCCGCACCCTCGGCGATGCGCAGGCGGACGGTGCGGGTGACGCCGACGAGAATCGGATCAGGCATCGCCCATCACCTCGTCATCCAGTTCCTGCGCCGCCTCCTGGACTTTGTGGCGGAATCGCTGTGACCGCCTCCCGTAGAGCCTTGCGGCGAACACGGCGATGATCGCGAGCATGTCCTGTACAAGTTCCTGGGTCGCGTCGGTTGCGACCGGTCCATCCAAGACCTCGACGCGGACGCCGTGTGCCGCCAGCGCTTCGACAACGTAGGCGAAGCCGAAGCGCGCCAGGCGGTCCTTGAACTCAACCAGCACTACATCGATCTCGTCGGAGGCGGCCATGTGGAACAGGCGGTGCAAGCCCTTGCGCTTCTCGTTCAGTCCCGAGGCCCGTTCCGTGACGGTTGCCACCAGTTTGTAGCGCCGCTCTGCTGCCGCCGCGACCAATCGTTCGCGCTGCCGATCGAGGTTGCCAGCCTCCGCCTGCTTGCCGCTGGAGACGCGAGCGTAGACGACGCAACGCGGCACCGCCCTTGCCTTTGTGTGAAGCAACGCGTCGACCTCACCTGCCGGGAATCTCCGCTGCCCCGTCGGCAGACGCACAGGATGCAACCGCCCCGCCTTCTCCCAGCGGTAGACGGTACGTACAGTCATGCCAAGACGCTCGGCGACCTGCCCGGTGGAGAGCATTTGTTCGTGGTTCATATTCCCATCGTGGGATGTCCGTCATCCCTTGTCAAGGGGTGTCAGGGACTCAGGGCGGCTCCCGACGCGAGAGCAGGTGCCTCCGCAAGGCGCGCGGCATTGCCCGGTTCACCTGTACCTGGGACCTTGCGCGGCCATACTTCTCGGATTGTCCCGCTTCAGCAGCGCCCAGAAGACCTCATTGCAGTTACTCTCCGGCACGCTCAGGGGGGCTGTCTGCCTG
>JAJYSJ010000040.1 GCA_021793645.1 Bacillota bacterium | reverse complement strand
TGCAACCTCAGACTACCAGGAGTTGATCGAGGACCCGATGTGCCCCTCGCCTTATCCCGTTATGGTCAACCCCGGCTGGTATGGTTTTCGGTGATCACATGGTATGGTTCTCGGCGCTCGCTGACACTTCTCCTATATGGAGTGGGCAGCGGCATGTTCAATCTGTGCTATTCCGCCGTCCAAGCGACACTAATCCGGTCAGAAGAACGGTATGCTGCTACAAGCGCGTTCCAGGTGGGGAATGGCCTAACCATGCTGCTAACGCCCACGCTTGCAGGCTGGCTCTTTACCTTAGGCAGAAGCTTAACGCTCTTTCTGAACGCAACAACCTACGTGGGATCTCTACTGACACTTGCCAGACTTCGGAAGGATCCGCCACCCTTTCGACATCTATTACAGCCGCGGTCGAACTTCTGGCTGGAACTAGTGGACGGTATGAGATACGTGTTTCAACGAAGGTGGCTGTGGGTTGCCATCGCGGCTACGATGTTCATAAACGTAGGCATATCCACGATAAGCGGTCTCGCGCTTCCTTGGATAGTCACACATCAGATGCATTTGTCAGCAATGTATTATGGGTTTGCGATGTCCGCGATGACCCTCGGGTCGGTAGTTGCGAGCTACTTTCTCGGTGGAATAAAGAAGCTAGTACACCCAGGACGCATGTCCTACGCGGCAATGACGGTAACTGCATTGATTATAGCCGTAGCCGCGGTGGCGCACACCTTTGCCATTCTGCTTGGGGCGCTAGTTGCCTTCGGGGGGGCCAACGCCGCCTTGTCGCTGATCTGGAGTGTTACCTTGCAGGAGACGATTCCAAGCGAGAAGTTTGGGCGGGTTGCTGGGCTCGACATGTTTCTGTCATCGCTTTCCCTACCTGTATGTTTACCATTGGTGGGGTGGCTGAGCAGCGTATTTGGAGTTGTGGACGCGACTGGACTTCTGGGGCTAGGCGTCTTGGTTGTTGCACTGCTGGGTGGGGCGTTAGGAGCAAACGCCTGGGACACGCAATACCACTTAGCGGGAAATGCAACTAGCACGCGAAACGGAGGCACGGCGCTGTGAATAGAGCAGTTGGGACAGGGTTACGGTACCAAGGCTGCTTTGACGACGGCTCCTATCCCCGCGTGGAGTGTCAACTCTTTTGTGGACTTGCCCGAGTCAGCTAAGTGACTGTGTCAGCTGAGATACGGGGAAACGCGGTCCTCGAAGAAGACGGTCAGCTGGGAGAGGATCAGGCCCCAGTTCTGGACGCGGGACCAGCGGAGAATGACGTCCTGGGCGACCAGATAGAGCTGCTTGAAGAGCGCGTCGTCGCCTGGGAATGGTCTTGGTCACCTTGCTCAGCTGCCGGTGGAAGCCCTCGATGATGTTCGTGGTGTAGATCAGGCGGCGAACCTCGGGCGGGAACTTGAAGAACGTCGCGAGCTCGGGCCAATTCTGCCGCCAGGAGCGGACGACGAGCGGATATTTCTTGCACCACACCTCCTCGAAATGATCCAGCGCCGCTAGGCCGGCCTCCTCGCTGGGCGCCTGGTAAATCGGCTTCAGGGCTGCGGCGATCGGCTTGTAGTCCTTGTAGGTGACGAGGATCTTCCCCGCGTCGTGGACAACCTCGCCAAAGGTGAAGCTCCTGGTCCTCGACGCCTGGGGACTCGATCCCCTGTCCGACGGGGACGCGCCCTTCTGGATCTCCTCGACGATCGCGCCGGCCGCGCGTCCACCCTCATCGCGAGCCAGTTGCCGCTGGACCGCTGGCGCGGCGTCATTACGAACCCGACCATCGCTGACGCGATCCTCGACCGCCTAGTGCATGGCGCCCATCGCCTCATCCTGACTGGAGTTTGAACGACGTTTTTCTGAAACCCGCCCTGGGAGCGGCATAGCGGGATCAGAAGAGGGTCGTTGGCACTACACTTTCCCCTTGGTGCAAGATCTTAGGGTCGTTGTCTGGGCCCTTTAGGACCTTGGATGGCGGCCGAAGGCCGATGGCAGAGAAGGCCTCGAAGGCGCGGCCTTGGAGTGGTGTGCGAACGGCGTAGGTGCGGTCACCGGAGGTGAGCGTACCTACGCCGAGACGGGCTAGGTCGGCCATCACTTCGTGGTAGTCGTGTTCGGAAGCGACGCTCCCTTTGCCGCCGGCGAGCGCCTGTCGCAGCGCCATCTCAAGTGCGTAGGCAAGGAAGCAGACAGCGACGTGGCCACGGATGCGACGGTCGACGAAGTGTCGAATCGGCCGCAACTCCAGTGGTCCCTTGAGGTCGCGGAAGGCGCGCTCCACCTGAAACAGTTGGCGATAGGCACGGGCGATGTCGGTGTGAGAGAGGTCTGCGTTGGATCGCAGCACGAACTTGCCGTCATAGCGCGCGCTGCGCCGGATCTTGGCCTCATCGAGGGTGATCGCCTGGCCCTGCACGCGGATGAAGCTGCGGTAGGACGTGTTGCGCAGGAGGCTGGAGCCGGAGGGGTTCTTGCTCAACTGCGTTCGCAGCCGGGTGAGAACCTCCTTGCGCCGCTCGCGGTCGTGCTGCTCTTCCTTCGGGTTGTGGCAGACAACGTAAGTCTCGCCATCCACCCCCATCGGCTTGACGCGGATCGAATGTCCCTCGACGTCCTCCCAGTTCGCGCCCGTGTAGGAGATCGCGTCCTCCGCCGTGTTGGTCATGCGCGCACCGACGACGTATTCAATCCCCTGGTCACGGAGGTTGCGCAGGATCTCCTCGCTGACCATTCCGCGGTCAGCGCAGAGCACCACGCGCCCGATGCGAAAGCGCGAACGCAGCCGAGAAAGCAGCGCCACGAACGCCTTCGCGTCGTGGAGGTTGCCTGGGAACACCTCATGGCCCATCGGCACGCCGTCGCGGGTGACGAGGAGGCCCACCGAGATGAGCCTTCTGTCGTAGCGCTTCTCTTTGCTCTTGCCGAACTGCGCGAGATCGCCACGGGTCTCCCCGTGGAAGTAGGTGTTCGTCGTGTCCATCAAAACGAGGTCCAGGACTGGCGCGAAGAGCTCCTGTGTCCGGTTCCAGAGCGCCTGCTCGATCGCGTCCTTCTGCTCCTCCAGGAGGTCTAGTGCCTGATAGAAGTGATGCAGTGCGAGCCCCTCGAACTCCGGCGCGTAGACAGACCGCAGCCAGCTGCGGTAGGTGGCGCGCTTGGACTGCGGCGCCATCAGCCTGGCCGCGACGAGGGCAAATGCTGCCTCGGCGAGCGGCACCTCCGTCTTCCGGTTCGCCGTCCGGAGCACACCCTCGATGCCGAGATCCCGCCATAGACGGCGAAGGATAGGCAGGGCCCCGAGCACGCGGCAGTCCTGCAGCCCCTCCGCCTCGCTGTGTGGATCCAGCACCAAAGCGCTCTGCGTCAGGCCGGCGAGACCCTGCACCATGGCGTCGATGCGGCCGCGATCGAGCTGATCGGCACGACCGAGGCTGAGCACGGTGCGCTGGACCACCTTGCCGCGTTCGCGGGTGGTCTCGACGAGCAGCAGGTATTCGTAGACCTTGCCGTTCTGGTGGACACGTTTACTACGTACAAACATTGCACTCCCATACTACCCTCTCCACCACGCATTGGCAATGCCACTAGAGCCCTACCTAGTTATCCACATATCCACAGTTTTGACACTACACTTTCACCTAAATTCGTACCCCAAAACGGCGTGCGGACGAGAAAAACCTCGTCCGATGGCGTCTGGACGAGGTGTCCTGGTAGGTATTAGGATCTTCCGTTCAAACTCCAGCCTGACCGTAGACTCCATGCGCAAGCAGGGCGCCGCCGGCTCCCAGAACGAGCCGTGACGCCCCCTCGCCGCTCCCGACCGCCTCCCTCCAGAGGGGATCCGGAACCGGAGACGAGCCATTGCTTCACGCTGCCGATCCCGAACCCCGTCGCGTCGCTCCCACAGACTGATCGCTTTCAAGCGAAATGCCCGATCATATTGAGCGGAATCTGCACTACCCATTACCAAAGGCGCGGTGGCTCTCCCTCTTTTACCTCCTCGGAAAGGGAGAACTTCCGTTCCTTTTACACACGATACCGGACACTACTGACGTCCACCCCAACTTTTTCCGTGTCACTGGGACTTCAGCTGCCGTTGTACTAGTTCCCCGTTGATCGGCCAGCCCTCACCAACCTCCGGGATTGCATCCGATAAGATAGCAATTTCTGTCGCTTTCACAACGCGGTGAGCAGAGTAGTTTAGCTCGAACGTACGACGGCGACGCTGAGTGTAAAGTTCAGCGACTTGCGGAGCATTGTCGTACGTCAGGATCCAGTGGCTGCTGGCGACACCGTTGAGCACACGAGCAAGGTCCTCATGGTTTTTGGCAGTGAAGGCGTTCAGGTACAAAGACCCAGCCTTTTCAAAGTAGGGAGGGTCCGCATAGATGAACACGTTTTCCCTAGAAGCGTACTCAGCGATGATCTCAACACCGTCCTTGCACGTTGGGATCATGTTTTCCGAGTACAGTGAAAGGATTCGGACGCGCTCTGCGAGTCCGTCGCGGTTAAATCGCGCATCGATTTTATAGTTGCCGGCTTGATCGAGGCCACCAATTGGCCCCCCGTTCAACACTCCCGATCTGTTGGTGCGGTTCAGATAGAACGTAGCAAACCCGAGACGCGCCAAGTCACTCGTATCCCCGGAGAGATACACCTCGCGTTGGCGCCGCCATTCTTTGACATTGAGTTGCGCATGGCGAATTCGATCGATCAAGAAACCGGGCTCGGCTTGCACAGTGGCCCAAAATGCGTATATGGCACGGTCGAGATCGTTAATGACTACTCGCTCGACTTGTCCCGTAACGAGAAGGCTAAGACCCGCACCGACGCCGCCGGCATAAGGCTCAACGTAGGTGCAACCGGCCATGTCCATGTCGCGAATGATCTTCCGCAGCCGCGAGTAGAGCGCGGATTTGCCCCCTGGGTAGCGAAGGGGTGAGATCAGGGGGCGTCTAGCGGTCATCCCAATCGTGCGTGATGTGCTCATGGTTTCATCACATACCTCATGATTGAGTCGACCGATGTCCACATAGCAAACGCTTGTTCTGGATCGACTTTAAAGTGATGGTTGTGGTTGATTGCATTGAGCGAATCGCCTGAACTCGTATAGGTTACAAGTCTGCCCGTTCTCACACCTTCAATCACTTGCCGCAGGTAGGTTGGCCCATTGGCTTTTACGTCCTCAAGGAGCCAGTTGAGTGCGTGTCGGAGCTGAACGTATCCATTTTGGTTGTTTCCCGTGGCCTTGATGTCAACCGATTTTGCCTCGGCAAATGACTTAATCGATTTCTCTAAAGCCGCTCTAATCATGAGGAAGGTAGCATTAGGATATTTGTAAACATCGATCTCCGAGAGTTCCCCCAGCAGGAGCTTAAGTGCCTCCGGGTAGGAATCGGGCGCTCTAACCTGTCCAAGGTCGAGGTTCCTCTGCTTCTTCGTTTGCCTAGATTTAGGTGGGATCGGGACAGACGGTGTCGCTGCACCTGACTCTGCTCCACTTGAGGTGCTTGGCGGTATGTCTGCTCCAGGCGAAGTCACGCCCGTAGAGGCTCCCTTCACCGTGCCTCCGTTCCGGGACGGCGTGGTTGGAGCAGATCCACTCGTCAGCTGGCTGTCGCCGGCGTCCGCCACTATCTGGCGAAGTTCGTTCATGAGTTGAGTAAAGCGCGGACTCTTGACGGAGTTGAGGCTGCGAGTATTGATGTTCTCGTCATACATCCCGCGGACGATGGCTGTTGCAATCTCTTTAAAAACACTGTCCGACACGGTCTTTACGACGCGATCACGCTGCATCGCAAGCCCGGTGAGCTCCAGAAAGTCCTTCGACTCGTAGATGCGCGCGAGGGTCGACAATCCTCTGGACCATTTTTTGGTGGTCAAGAACTCCTTGAGCACCGGGTCATCGTAGCTAACCGACCTGAAAAGATTGATGATATGCGCGCGGAAGACAAACCTTTTAACGTCAATCGTCGGATACCTCGTCAGAAGCTCACCGAGCTTTCGCCCAGCATCAATCTGCGCTTGGAAGAAGGCGGCTTGCCTGCCTGGCGTCCACGCCTTTCTCAGGTTCCCTGTGTGTATTGCAGCAATGAGTTGATCGGCTTCCGCCTGGTTTGGCGCGACCATAACGCGGATCTTGGCTAGGGCTGATCTGTCAGGAAGCAAGGCAACAAACGCGGTGATGCGAGCTTGATAATCGGGAACTAACATCGGATTCTGGATCGCTTTGAGCGCGGCGAGTCGTCGATTTCCCTCGACCATAACGTACTTTCCGCGTCGTTTCAGCACGATAGGAGTCTCGTGTGTTAGATATCCGACCTTGCATATTCCTTCGACTAGCCCCAGTGCGTCTTCGTTGACGAATAGGTCTTCGATGATGTCCGCTTCCACTTTAGCGTCCGCGATTTCTAGTCGGACATTTTGGGGGTCGAGGTGAACTTCCTTGAGGACATCCACCGTCGATTCAGGCCATTGCGATGTGTCTAGCAATCGGAACCACCTCCGCGTTTGGGGTCAGGATGCGGGCAGTACAAAGGGTTATGGTCCTGATGGACCACCGGACGGGAACAGCCTACTTCCTTCATGACCGGGTCGGCGTTTCGCCATTGCGCTGCAAGGCGATGCGGGCGAACATGATGTACTCTTGCGGCAAGTTGCCCGGCCGCAACAATGCTCGAGCCCTGCCCGTTATTCCGCCCACGGCGTAACCACAGGCACTTTTCTGTCACGACTACATCATATCGGAAAAAGCCTATATCAGTAAGCGTATCCTTCGCTGCTCATGCCGCATCGCTTCCACACCACCTGCAAGATGCCAGGAAGAGACTCGAAGTCCGACGACGCCACGCTCGTGCCGCCTAGTCCGACCGCACCCAACGCGTACTAGCTCTCGTCTTAGTCACCACGACGGTCCGAACTCCGGAAGCCGTGCCCCCATCCTGGCCCGCTTCGCTCCGGTCCGCGAACGGCAGCCAATCCACCGTTACCGAGGTTGACACCGGTTCGGTTCAGTGCTCTGGTGAACGCCTCCATCCCGAATTCATCGTCCACGGAAAGAGCACCGAACAGCGACGCGGGAAAGCAGATCATGGAGGGCTTGAGGTGGGTCTATGGCCACCGGCAACTGAGCACACTCGCTCTTAATACAAACGCCTGGTTTCTTTTCAACGCGATCATCACTACCGTGCTCGCCCCCTTTGCCCTCAGGGAGCTTGGCTTCAGTGCCGTGACACTCGGCGTCGTGCTGTCCGCCGCAGGAATCGGAGCACTGCTGGGTACGACGCTGTCGGCCCGTGCTGCTCGGCGCTGGGGAGTTGGGCGGGCGATCGCCTTTGCTCGTGTCCTATTTGTGCCAAGTCTGATCCTAATCGCGTTGGTGCCCCTGGCCCGCCACAATATCTTTCACGCGATCGCCTTGGTCATGGTCAGCTTGGGACAGTTTCTCTATGGTTTAGCCATGGGGATCGAAGGCCCGTTAGAAATAGGCTTCCGTCAGTCGGTTACGCCGGTGCAATTGCAGGGCAGAATGAATACCACCATGCGGTCGACCAACCGGGGCATGCTAGCGATTGGCGCGCCCCTCGGCGGGGCTATCGCCGACACATTGGGATTTCACACCGCATTGTGGATCGCCGTCGCTGGTATGGCTTTGGTAGCCGTGTGGTACCGGCTCTCCCCAATGTATAGCGCCCAGCTCATGGAATCGCATGGAGGGCAACTGTCGGGTTAGCGGTTAGCGCCACCCGCGTCTGAAGAGGTTAGGCATGACCAGTGCGGCGGCGGATGGTCTGTAGCACCTTCGGCGGTCATGAGGGCAAAACATTGAATCCCTCAAACGTTGCGATTCGCCGCGTTTCAGGGCCACGGCCCGTGGGGAGAAGAAGGAGACCGGTACGACGGTCGCGAGATCCGAGACGGAAGACCCGCCCGGGACGCGGAAGGTCACTGTGGCCAGAAGAGGAGTGTAGATTTCGGCTGAAAGCGAACACCCAGAACGGTTGAAACGGAACACAGCAAACGGTTGAAACCGAACACCGAAAACGGCTGAGAGCGGACACCCAAACGGGGAAAGCGAGCACCGATTTCGGCGAAGGCGAACACCCCGGGATGAGAAGAGGGGCCCCCATCTAGCCGGCCG
The DNA here is from genome assembly GCA_021793645.1 of Bacillota bacterium. Classification (GTDB taxonomy): domain Bacteria; phylum Bacillota; class Sulfobacillia; order JAJZYS01; family JAJYTV01; genus JAJYTV01. The sequence goes on along the minus strand of JAJYSJ010000040.1, from coordinate 7,769 downwards.
GCGTAACAGGCGATCCTTACCTTGTTGACCGCAAATCGACAAGAAGAGGAAGGCCGAGAGCCGTGTCCAACAGGAGGGTCCCTATGCGTAGTATCCGCGAAATCGCGAGGTTGCATTTCGAGTTCGGGCTGAGCGTCCGCGATATAGCGCGCAGTGTCCACATCGGCGCGACGACGGTGCAGGCGATGCTGGTCCGCTTCCGCGAGCAGGGGCTATCGTGGCCGTTGCCGCCGGAGCTCAGCGACACCGCGCTGGAGCAACTGGTGTATCCGAGAGAGGCAGAACTGGAACGGATCTCTGAGTGATGGACTGCCGCGCAAGGCGGTTGATCACAGCCTCCGGCCAATCCCCCTACTATTTCTGCAAGAGCAGCTCTCCATTGCCGATCGGTACCAGCACGAGGCGCACCTCTGGCGTGGCCTGCGCCGCTCGCACGAATTCCTCAAGCTCCGCCGCCCTGTCCAAGGCGTTGTCCACGATGATCAGTCCACGCGCCGTGGTGACGCGCAGCACGTCCGGCCACCACGCGACGTACTCGCTCCGCTCGGAATCCAGGAACACGAGGTCGAAGGATCCTGCTTCGGCTTCATGGAGGAAGGCTCCGGCGTCCCCCTCGATCACGCGAATGCGCTCCGCGACACCCGCCTGTGCAAAGTTGCTCCGCGCCAGCGCCACCTTGGCCGGATTGTTCTCCAGGGTAATCAGCTCCTGGCCGGACGAGGTCAGCGCATCGGCCCACCAGATGGTGGAGTACCCGTTGGACGTCCCCACTTCCAGGATGCGGCGGGGCTGCCACGCACGCGTCAGCATCCAGAAGAGGAGGCCGGTGTCGGCCGTGATGTTCAACATCTTCTCAGTGCGGCCGACCGCACGGCGGTCGTTCTCTTCTCCAAACTGCTTGAGACGGGCCAGAAACGCTTCGCGCTGCGGGTCCATTCGCTGCTCTCCCTCCTTCAAGTGGCGCCAGCATCCGGGCGCGGACGGGCTAGGACGGCTGACTTCAAAACTCAAGTGCCATCTCGAGCGCCATGCGCGCCGGGTCGCGGTCAAGGGACGAGCGGCGACCGGTAGGACGGAAGCGGAGGCGGTCGTAGAACTGCTTCGCCCGACCGTTGTCCTCCATCACCCATATCAGTAGCCGCTTGATACCACTTCGGCGGCCAGAGGCGACCACCGCCTGGATCAGTTCGTCCACCACCCCTCGGCCACGGTACTGCGGCGCAACCCAAAGCGCAAGAACCTGCACTACGTTCGCACCCTCCTCAGGCATGCACGCGACGATGCCACAGGGGGCCTCACCCTCAAAGACTGCGAACCATCTGCTCGTGACGAGGCGGGAACGCCATTTCTGCTCGTCGAACTGCAGTTCGCGCTGCAAGGTCGACCCAAAAGCGTCCGGGTCTTGCCTGAGCGCTTGGAGGCGCACAGTGCGCAACAAGATCCAGTCGTCCTCGACCAAGGGGACCACTTTTGCCGTTTCAGTGCCTCCTCGACGAGGGAAACATTGTGTGGCCGCTGCCAGGAATCCTCCAGCCATCTTTTGTCCGTGCCGTGGATGATCGTAGGGCGCCTGAAGCTAGGCATCTGGGCTCGTCCCAGCCATCGATCGGCAGGCGCACGGGACCGGATTGGATCGATGGTTTCCCGCTCGAGTTCCATACGGGCTTCTGGATGCTGCATTGAACCCTCGGCCAGGACTCGAAAGGGCGGCCACCGAGCCCCACCATTACGGGTGATCCGCGCCGTACCCCGGCGCCGGCGGCATCGCGCATTTCGGCCTGAACACAAGTACTTGAGATCTTCGCTGCCACGCACTGCCCCTCCGAGGGGATCTCTACGTCGCAGGCAACCCGGGAGCGTCTGCTGGCCCGCCTTCCCAGTCCCGGAGCGGAACCCAGGATACCTGGGGCCCCTGGGACGATGCGGTAAGCACTCCGACCACCACGCCATCTTCCCACTCTCCAGCCAGATGGCGTGACAGGATGGCCCTCGTGGCCTCCGACATCGGGAGGCCCAGCACCTGGGAGCGAGGCACCCACTCAACCCGTCCCTCCGGCGACGTCTCTGGCACATCACGGTTCGTGGTCCCCAAGTACACGTACTGCTGACGCATCTCGTCGCCAGCGAGTCTCAGCACCACTGCTCTAAGTCGAAGTCCAACGAGTTCATCGGGCGCAAGACCGGTCTCCTCAGCGATCTCGCGCTCGATTGCCGCCCGTGGATCGTTCAGCTCATGGGGCTCGATATGGCCGCCAACACCAGCCCATACGCCAGGAAACAAGCGAGCCGTAGGCGACCGCTGCAGCATGAGGATCCCTGATGGCCGCTCAAGAAAGGCCACCACCATCTGTCGCGTGCGCACCTGACCATCCTCCTTGCGAAGAGTTCTAGACGATGCCAGGAGGATCAATTCCAGCCGGGGTCCCGTCATCCTTCAGACAGCCGGGGCCTTACGTCCGATCACACTCGACAGCCTGCGCATTCGGTGGCTACCGGCTCCGTGACGTCACGTCCGGTGCTATCCGGCTTTGATCAACATCAGAACCCCTAGCGCCATAACGAGAATCAAGACGTAACGCCGAAACCTGACGACGGGTATCCGTTGCCGAAGCCGCGCTCCAAGTACAGTGGCCAAAGCCATCGCAGGGATGGACAGTAGGTACAACCTGAACACCTCGGCGGTCCACAGTCCTCCGAGGCCTTGTCCCGCAACAATGAGCACGCCCGTAAGTAGGAAATGGGCCTGCAAAGTGCCCCGGAAGCGGTCCGGGGGCCAGCCGCGCAGCGAGCCGTAGACCGCCACCGGCACGCCATTGAAGTTGTACGCACTGCCGAGAACCCCTGAGGCAAACCCGAATACCGGCGCCCAGCGCTGATCGGCAAGTTGAAGTCGCATGGTCTTCCGAACGGACAACTGCTCGGCCAATGAATATCCCCCGTACACGATGAGCACAGCGCCGAGTACCGTAGTAATGGATCCTACTGGTGCTATCCTGATCAGGGCCAGTCCAAATGGAATCCCGATTAGAGCCGAGACCCCCAGCCTGACGAGCGCGGTTCGGTCGATGTGGCGCCAACCGCCCGTAGCGATCGCTAATACCGCAATCGTAAGGCCTACTAGACCCATGAGCGAGACTGCCGTATGAAGGCTTATGGGCAGAAGGGCCAGTAGCGGCATACCGACTACGGCTTCGCCAAAGGCGAACGTGGATCGCGTAAGCGCGCCGCAGAATACCGCTGCGACGACCAGTAGAGTAACGACGTACATCGCTCCTTGTCCAGTTTGGCCGCAGGCTCCTGTATGCGCCTGCCTGCCGTCGGCGATGGGCGAGATCCGTTAGCCGAAGGCGCTCTTGTGCCAAGGCTGGAGCCCGGTATGGGGAAACCATCTGTCCGAACACACGAACTTTGAAACGCCACCGTCCACTAGGTCCTCGATGGGCACGGTTGCGACATTTCCGATCAGGTGCTCGTCGAATGCCTTGGAGAGCAACCGCACTGCTCCACCACCTGCTCCAGAACCAAGCGAATGGGAATCAGCGGGCACGAGGACTCGAGCCGGTTGATCCCCACATGAAGTCCTGTCTGCATGCTCAAACAGTTGAACGAGAGCGTCCTGTGACAGGACGGGAATAGTGTTCATCATGCCGTAGTCGTCACCTTGCGTATCGGTTCTGGACAAGTCCGGATTTACCCTTCGCGAGCACCCCAGCGGCCTGATTGTTCGAAGGTTCTTCTGTCGGATCCAGGCCGGTCTGCCTGACCTGTCATACAGCATGCGGTAAGGCGCAGCCGCACGCGCAGTTCGTCGGACTGTATCGATTGTCCGGCTGATAGTCATGTCTGAAAACCGCTAGTCCCCCCGCCACCAATCCTTCAAACTAGAACCATGCTGGACCAAAACCTCTGCTACCGCGCCGTGATCAGCCGTGACGCGCGGTTCGACGGTCAGATCTACGTCGGCGTGACCTCGACCGGCATCTACTGCCGCCCGAGTTGTCCCGCCATCACGCCGAAGAAGGAGAACATGCGCTTCTACCCCACGTCTGCCGCAGCACAGCAGGCGGGTTTTCGCGCATGCAAGCGCTGCCGTCCTGATGCCGTGCCGGGTTCGCCGGAGTGGAACCTGCGCAACGACATCGCTGGCCGCGCGATGCGGCTGATTGCGGACGGCGTCATCGATCGGCATGGCGTGAAAGGACTTGCGATGCAGCTGGGGTACAGCAGTCGCCAAGTCAGCCGGCACTTGCTCGCGGAGGTCGGGGCGGGCCCGCTCGCCCTTGCGCGCGCGCAGCGCGCACAGACATCGCGCATTCTCCTCGAGACAACGTCCTTGCCGGTAACGGATGTGGCGTTCGCGGCAGGATTCTCGAGTGTTCGGCAGTTCAATGACACGATCCGTGACATATTCTCCCTGACGCCGAGCGAACTGCGGCTGCGCGCCCGCGGCCTTCGTGGATCTGTGAGATTGGAGGCCGGAACCATCCGGCTGCGCCTGACGTACCGCGCGCCGCTTCAGTTCGGAGAGCTGCTCACGTTCCTCGCTGACAGGGCTGTGCCCGGCGTCGAGGAGGTGCATGGCGACACCTACCGCAGGGTGCTGCGCCTACCACATGGCCCCTCTATCGTTGCAGTACACGAGGGGGAAAGCGATGCGGGCGCCCCACCCCACCTGCTCTGTGATCTGCAGCTTGGGGATCTTCGCGATCTCGCTACAGCGATCCAGCGCTGCAGGCGTCTTTTCGACCTCGATGCGGACCCCGCAGCGGTTGCCGAGGTTCTCGGCGAGGACCCCTTGCTTGCCCCGCTCGTGCGCCGCCGGCCGGGCCTTCGCGCACTAGGACACGTCGATGCGGACGAGCTTGCGATCCGCGCCGTTTTAGGCCAACAGGTCTCCGTCGTCGCAGCGCGCACGCTTGCGGGGCGCCTCAGTGCACGCTACGGAACGCCGCTTGCGCAGGCAAGCGGCTCTCTGACGCATGCGTTCCCGACTGCCGCCGCCCTCTCGGCCGCCGATCCTGCGGACCTGCCGATGCCGCGCACGCGCCAGCGCGCACTGCTTGCGCTGGCAGCAGCACTCGCGCAGGGCGAGATTCGTCTGGACCCCGGGGCAGATCGCGACGGCGTCTCGTCCCAGCTTCTCGCGCTGCCAGGCATCGGTGTCTGGACAGTCGCCTACGTGCGCATGCGCGCGCTAGGCGACCCGGATGCATTCCTCCCGACGGACCTAGGGGTGCGTCACGCGCTCGAGCGCCTCGGTGCGCCCAACGACGAGAAGTCTGCTTTGCGCCTCGCGGAGCGCTGGCGGCCCTGGCGCTCGTATGCGCTGCAGCACCTGTGGGCGTCCCTCGGGGATCTCCCTGCCTCCGCGCCGAAAGCCGCCGCCCCCAAACAAAACCGCGAATAGGAGGGATTCAATGAAGAGCCTACCAGGGCAGCCGTTTGTGCCCCACCCCGTCGCAACAACCCACTATGTAATCATCCCAAGCCAGGTGGGTAACCTTCTGCTCACAGGAGACGGCGAGGCCCTGACCGGCGTCTACTTCGGTTCGCAACACTCGATCGACGCACTGGATCAGGGCTGCAGGCGCGACCAGTCCGCATTCCGCGATGCCCGCGCGCAGTTCTCTGCTTACTTTGCAGGGGAGCTTCGGGAGTTTTCGCTCGCGCTCGCGCCGAAGGGCACCGCGTTCCAGTTGTCTATCTGGGCCGCGCTCTGCACCATCCCCTACGGTGAGACCGAAAGCTATAGCGGACTTGCAAGGCGCATCGGACGCGAGACAGCAGCGCGGGCGGTCGGGCGTGCGAACGGACAGAACCCCATCCCGATCGTCATCCCCTGCCATCGCGTCATCGGCCGAAACGGAACGCTCACAGGCTACGGCGGCGGCCTTGCGACCAAGCAGCAGCTGCTGGCGCTGGAGGCGGGTCAGCTGAATTGGATGCGCGGATCCGCGAACGCATAGAGCAGATCCGCAACGAGGCTTCCCAGTACGGTGACGGCACTGATCACGAAGACGAGGTCTACTGCCGCTCCGTAGTTCATTCCGATGAGGCTTCCGAGGAGCCCGGAGCCAAGCCCCTGCATGTGGAAGACCCACGCGATGACGATCACGTTGTTGAACATGCTGGGAAACGGCATCCCCATGACAGTGATGATCGGCAGCAAGGCGTTGCGCAGCACATGCCGGACGAGGATGCGGCCCTCCGACATCCCTTTCGAGCGAGCCGTGCGCACATAGTCGGACTGCATCGCCTCCTCGATCGCAGGCCCGAAGTGCGTGGACCATGTCGCCGGCGTCGTAAGCCCGATCGAAACGACCGGCAGGACCATGTAGTAAGCCCAACGCAACAGTCCCGCGGAACCCGGGCCGCTGTAAGGACCGCTGCCCGGCAGCCAGAACAGTTCGAAAGCGAAGAAGTAGATCAGCACAAGCCCCAGCCAGAAGGACGGGAACGTGTACAAGGTGTACGCGATCAGACCCATGGCGTAGTCCCAGAAGGAACCGCGAACGCGCTCTTGCAGGAGAGCGACGCCGAGCGCCAGCACGAGGGCGATCCCGCCGCCGAGCAGCAGCTCGATCGTAGGGGGCGCGAGCGAGAAGCCGCTCGCAAGACCCCCGCCCTGGATGAGCAGGTTAAGCCACCGCAGGTACTGCAGCGGCAGCGGGAGATCTGGTCCCATCTCGGCGGCGAGCCGCGCCGCCTTGGCGGCGTTGCGCCGCGCCCCAAGAGCGCCCAGGCGACGTTTCCCGGTATGAGGTGAAGCAAGGCGAAAGCGACCACGCTGACCGCGAAGAGCGCGAAGAAGGCCCCTGCGAGCCGTCGCAGGAGCGCGCCATCCTAGGCTCCCTCTGCATGCTGCGGGTTGAAGGCCCGACGGGCGGCCTCTCCGATGAAGTACACGAAGAGCAGCAGCACGGAGAACGCCAGACCCGGCGGTACCACGAGCCACCACTCGCCCGCGATCAAGTAGCTGCTATTGACGCCGATCATGCTCGCCCAATTCCAGGGCGGCGGCAGGCCGAGGCCGACAAACGTCGCGATCGCGATCAGCAGCACTCCGTTCCCGAACTGGGTCGCCACGGAGGCGACGATCGTGTCCAGCATATTCGGCAGAACATGGCGTGCCAGAAGACCGAACTTGGTCGCACCCGCTGCCCGTGCCGACTCAATGTAGCGCATCTGTCGCTCGCGGAGCGCGCGGGCCCGCACGAGGCGCGCCGTCGACGGCCATGCGGTCAACGCGACCGTCAGTACAGGGACATGGCACTCGCTCCGAGGACAGCTTCGATGAAGAATACTGGAACCACTTGCGGAATGCCGAAGATGGTGTCCGTCACCCTCATAATCACGTTGTCCAACGCTGGGCTGGAGAAGCTCGCCAAAAGACCGGCCACCACCCCGACGGCCGATGCGAGTAGCGCCGTCACGAACCCGCCCAGGATCGGCAGCTGACCGCCGACCATCATCTGCACAAGCTCGTTCTGCCCGAGTTCGTCGGTGCCGAACGGATACTCGAGGCTGGGCGGCAATAGCTGGCGAGAGAGATCGATCTGGTCCACCCCGTGGGGGTAGAAGAGCGGTCCGACAAACGAGAAGAAAAGCAATGCCAAAAGCATCAGCCCACCAACCCAGAGGTCTACCCCTTACCCACATCGCGCCTAGGGTGAGCAGCGATCCAGGCTGCGGTGAAGATCTCCATGCGCTGAAAGCCGCGCCAGAGGACCTTCACGCCAGGCATGCCGTCGTTCTTGCGGGCTAGGAAG
>JAJYSJ010000091.1 GCA_021793645.1 Bacillota bacterium | reverse complement strand
GTAGACCTTGGTGACCGACGTGATCCCCGCGGGAGGGACGCTTCCACCCTGGAACGGGGCGAGCAGAAACGCGATCGGGATGAGGACGACCACCAGGAAGAGCACCAGCATTAACAGTGGGCCAAGGATCGCGAGTAGGCCAGGAACGAGTAGCAGCAGGATCCTGCGCTTCACGGCGCCCCCTCCCTCAAAGCCCGTGCGGAAGCCGCAAGGTGGAGAGAATGCGCGGCGCCCAAAGAAGAAGGCCGCCCACCAGGGCGACCACCGTGAGCATCTCGCCTAAACTGCCGACCGGAATGCGTGGCCAGGGTGGCCGCACAGGTTTGCGAGAGAACGGCCAGAGAAGCTGCTGCCCCGCGACGTTCAAGGCGTCGAGGGCGAGGTGCGAGAGATACCCTGTAAGCACGCCGAGACCGATCGCCGTGGCTTCCGGTGCGATGAGGCGCCCGGCGAGCAAGTAGAAGGCGGCGGAGAAGGCGAGGGCCACCGTGAATGAATGCGTGGCCGCTCTATGCCACAGGATTCCGCCTGGCAGCACTCGTCCGACATGCCCGAAGGAGCGTTGGGAGTTGCCGAAAGGGCCGCGGCGAAAAGGCTCGACCTGCCCGTTGATTTTCGCCACACCCGGTAGGGGCACCCACTTGCCGTACATCGAGCCCGGATGGTCGATGTCCGCCAAGGGGCCTGCGAGCACGGCGGCGATCAGGAAGGCGGGAATGTGCCCGAATGCGAGGGCGGGCGCCAGAAGCGCCCCCGCCGCAAGTCCGCCGAGTAGATGTGTATGGCCGTTCGTGCGGAGCACCTCCTCTGCAGTAAGATGGTGTTATCTGTGAAGCGGAGTTGTGGCCGGTGGCCTTCTGGATCGGCGTCGCTCAGGATGTTGTCGCGAACCTATTGACAGCCGCGATTGTGGCTGTGGTGGTGACGCTTGCGGTGGCGGTCGGGTTCTCCGCCTCGCCGAGGCGGCTCTGGCGCCGCCTGTTCCCGCGACGGCCAGACCATCGCGTCCTGGTGGCGAAGACCGCGCCGGCTGTTGGAGCGACGCCTAAGTTCAGGAACCGCACGCCCTTCAAGTGCCCCGTCTCGCCGCACGAGCAAGAAGCGCTGGTCCGCTTCTACGCCCTGATGAACGGTTCGGATCCGTTCGACGGCCGCTGTGTCCGCCTTGATCGGCTCGCGCCTGAAGCCGAGGTGTCGGAGGTCGGCTTCTTCGACCTACTGGCAACCAATCTGACCGCCTATTCCGACAACATCGCCACTCCTGGCCTCTGGCTCCGGTTCTCCGCCGTGCGTCAATGGATTAGCCTCGTGCCTGTCCTCCAACAGGTCCGACAGGCCGCAAAGACCGGCGGGGACCGCCTTCGTTCCGTCGAGGAAGCGTTAGCCAATCCGCACATGGCCAACGTCACGGCTGTGAGCGTGCTGGTCATGGACTCGAACCGCAAAGCCGCCATCGTGCAACGGCAAAGCCGCCTCGCAGTCTCCTCGGGCCAGTTCGGAACGACTGCGGCCGGGACCGTGAGCGACAAGGACCTGTCAGCCGGGGATCCGTTTCTCGGCGCGGCAAGGCGCGAGCTCTATGAAGAGACGGGGATTGAACCGGAGTCGCTGGAGTTCGAGGCGCTCGTCCTGCCCGTCCAGAAGATGCAGCCGATCTTCCTCTACACCGCGCACATGACGAAGCCTTGGCAGGCGATGGCGTCGCTACTCGAGCAGGCCACAGACTTCCACCGCGAAACCGCCCACATGTTCCTGCTCGGTATAGATGATCCGAAAGCCATCGCATCTTTCCTCGCGACGGCTCGCATCACTGACGCTGCGGCTTACCACATCTGGCTCGCCGCAAAGCGAGCGGCTGGCGAACACGCCCTGGTCTCTGCATGGAGATCCGTTCGGCCATGGTCAGTCTTCTTGCGGACGGAGAGGTATCTCGATCTCCTGAGTCCCAAGTCGAATTGACATGGCGCTCGGACCCAGCTCAGAGAGTGCCTCGTCGATGCGTCCCTCTGCTATGGCCGACTGCAACAGCGCTCGCGGCACGATGCGCATGAGGTCGGCGTGCGTCTCCTCGAGGGTCTTGTCGGTGTTCTTGAGCGTCCGCCAGGCAGCAAGGAGATCACCGAACAAGGCGGGTATCATGCGGCATCACCTCTTGTAGCCGCGTCAGCCGTCGCCGTGGCCATCGCATCGACATCGAACGTCGGCCATCTACGCCCCTTCCGGATGTGCAGCCTGTATGGTGCCGTAGGCGGTGACGCCGCGAACAGCAAGCCGCCCTCGACGTTGCAATTGACCGATGTGACGCAGCGCATCTCGTCTTGGTTGTCGATTCTCTCCATGTAAGCGAACGGCAGCGTCCAGCCCGACTCGTGAACCAGATGCTCGACGAAACGGAAGAGCGCCGGGCCGTCCGGCCACAGCGCCCCCACCAACTTGTTCCCGTCCTTCGTGACGACTCTTGCCTCGACTCCCTCGACGATGATCTCTGTGACGTCCGGATCTTCCATGAAGGGCGCCAGCGGCCCGAAACTCTGCATCGCGATACCTCCTTCCGGGCCGCAGGCGGATATGCCTAGTAGCCCTCCTCGAACACGCTTGGGTCGATGTCTTCGTCCGGGGTCTCGCCGGGCCTCGGGGTGAGACTCCAGGTGTCGACCTCGGTGGTCCACCCCGGCTGCCCGCCGGAGACGGGACGTGAGACCTCCACAAAGAGCGGCGCCCACTTCGACAGGTCCGGCAGCGACAGCCTCGCAGGCGCGTGCCGCGCCTGCAGCAGCAACACCTGATCCTTTGGGAAACGCATGATCTCTTCCGCGAAGAGCAGGGGCCGCCCGAGCAGCGCCGGTTGCCCGAAGGTGCCTGAAGCTGGGGTGAACGGCCCTCCCCTGTACTGCTGCTCCGTCGTGTA
>JAJYSJ010000090.1 GCA_021793645.1 Bacillota bacterium | reverse complement strand
CCTTTCACAGCGCGGACAACTCGGCGGCGTCCTCTCACGCTGCGCCACACTTGCCTCCACCAACGTGCCCATGAGCCTTCCCCCGACTAGCCGCAGCAGCGCCTGCACCGACTGCTCCATTGCGTTCATATCCTGCTCGGCAACCTGCGCGACCTCGTCCTGGGCCCATTCCCGCAGGATACCCTGCACCTCGTTCAGGATCAGCTCGATGACCGTCTTGTCATCGCGCGCACGGCCGGGTACTTTGATGATGGCTCCTCTCCTCGGCCTACGGAGAGTTGCAAGCTGTGTGTAGGCCGATTAGAGGAGTTCTTTGTCTTTTCGCCCAGATCCTTGCTCAGCATCTGGGAGTTAAGGTAACTCTACCCTTACCTCATGTTTTTACTCCACAACGGTGCAGCGCACCCTGCCTGGGCCCTGCTTGACCTGAGCGCCCCCTGCTGTCCACTCCTCTTGTTGCGCAGCAGGTGTTCAAACAAGTCTTCCAGGTCCCAGTGCCCAGTAGTAGACGAGATACACCCCGGCCCCGGTGATGATCACACCGAGTACGGGATTCATGAAGCGAGTCGTGTGCCGCAAGAGCCTCACCACGGCATCCCGCGCAAAAAGCGTCCCCTCGCTTGCCGCGACCAGGAGTAGCGTCGCGCCCACGCCAAATGCCCCGACCGTCACAATCGTCTTGCCGATGCTGCCGGTGAACGTCGGAAACACGACGGCGATGAACAAGGGCAAGGTACAGCTCATCGCCGCGACGCCGTACAGCACGCCCGCGAGAACCATGGTGCCAACACTGCCGGCTCTCCGCCCAGCCAGAGAGACCTGCTCCGTACCGAGCAGCCTGGCCATCGGGAAATGGAACAGCCCGAAGGCGACTAGCGCGCCTCCCACAGCGAGAGATGATCCCAGTACGATCATGAGGATGCGCAGGGAACCCGCGAAGGCCGCGCCGACCGCGTGTACCAGGAGAGCCAAGATCAGCACGACGAGCGTGAATCCCGCCGCCATGGCGGTGCCGGCCAGTGCACCTTTGCCGGCCTTCCTGCCCCAGGTCGACGTCGGCGATGCCGTCCCTGCAAGCCACGCGAGAGTCGCTGGCAGCATAGCGACGCCGCAGGGGTTCAGTACCGATGCCATACCGATGCTGAGAGGCCAGAGGAGGTTACCTTCCACGATCCCTATCAGTCCGTTCCCGCAGCGCTGCGCACGATCGACAGCAGCCTGGGGGACGACGGAATCGGACCCTCGTACACGAGCTGTCCCTTTGGACTCACCACGGCTACGGTGTCAAGGTAGGCGACCTTATATGCCGCGATCACCGCGTTGGATGCGAACGCCTGCGGCCACTTGGCACCTGCGGCGGAAGCCAATTGGTCAAGTGCTGCCGGAGTGTCGGTCTGCGGCGTCACGTCGAGCGAAACCATCTGCACGCCTGGCGGCAACTGGGGCTCCATCTGCGCGAGCTGCTGCTCACCGGCGGCGCAGCTTCCGCACCAGGCGGCCATGAAGTAGAGGACGGTCGTGTGGGCCGACGGAACGGTGATGGTCTGCCCGTCCGTGTCTGTGACTGAGAAGGCGGGAGCTGGGCCCGAAAGCTGAGGTGCCGCCGCTGGCGTACTAGACGTGGTTGTGGTTTGGGGAGATCCCGCCGTAGGGGACGTCTGATAGCCTGTGCTCGCGGCCGTCGGATTTCCGCAGCCCGCTGCGATGAGGGCCACTGCGAGCGCGAGCCCTGCACCTGACAGCAGTCGAACGTGTCTCATCGGTGAACAGCCTCCCCCGACGTTATTGGATCGTCTTTCTGCTCCTGGGCCTTCTGCATGAGCCACATGCCGAGTGACAGAAGCCATAGACCTTTGAGCGTGATCGCGAGACCGCCAAGCCCCGCGAGAGCGGCCAGCAGCGCAAGAAGTACAAGCACCGCCTGCATTCGAGCCCGCCGCTGGAGGTGCAGGACGAGCATCATGGCCATCACGGTCAGACTGACGACCCCGCTGATCGCAAACGCACCGTGAAAGGCCGCTCCCGCGGAGATGAACAGCAGGAACAGGGTGTCCACCAGAACGAGTCCGCCGCAGGCCCATGTCAGATGGCGACCGCGCCTAGACAAGACCTGCAGCAGTCCCCAGAAGACCGGCACCATCGCGGCTGTGCCGATCAGCGCCACCGGCGGAGAGGGCGGGAGCCAGAGGCCAGCTCCCGCGATGATCGCGCTGCCAATGGCGCCGGCGACTCCTGCTAAGAGCGCCATACGGGAGGTCTTTGAACGCCTCGGTTCAGCAGCAGCCGCGCCCACCCCAGTACGCATTCAACAGCCAGTCCTCCAGCGCATCCTCGGTCAGATCCGAAGCCTTCGGCTCCCACCGCTCGTCGAGGTCAGGCAGGGACAGAAGAACGGAAGGGCCTTCCTGGGACATCACAGATACGATCTGCGACAAACCCAATCGTTCGAGAACCGGCGGCAGCATGGCGCCGATTGGCGACTGCATCGACTCAGGCGTCCGCACGATCAGGCTCAAGGATTCCGACATCGCCTTCACCCCCTGGCAACAAAGAGTGAGCATAGGCACTCCAGATCTTCCTGCCCCATGCGCCGGCCTCATCGAGGTTCAGCGAGACGAACCCGCGTTCGTGTGAGCGCGTGAAGACCATATGGCTGCATGTGCCTTCACACATCTTCCGTTCCTGATCAGGCGGCACCACCCGAACCCACGCGGAGTCGGGCGACCTCGGCCCGCGGGCGGCGATCTCGATGCGCAGGTCGCCGCCGTCGGCATAGCTGCTTTCGATGGTGGCATCCACCGCAAGTGCCGCAGGGATGCCGACGGCATCCCGCGCGCACCACGTATACAGGGGCTGGCGGGCCAGAAGCAGGCGATGACTCGCCGGAGCGACCGACAGTCCGGCGGCCCCTGTGATGACTTCGTTCTCCAGGGTGACTCGTCCGTACCCCGCACGCTGTTCGATGTAGTCCCTCAATGATGCCGAGGGAACCTCTAGCTCGCGCGCG
>JAJYSJ010000089.1 GCA_021793645.1 Bacillota bacterium | reverse complement strand
GATGTCGCCGCACCAGATATCCGACAACGTCGCGCGCCGGATGGCCGAGGCGGGGCTGGGCCCGGGTGCGATGGCCCATGTCCTGCGGCACACCTGCGCGGAGCACCTGCTGGCGCACGTGTCGCCAATCATCGAGAACCATGCCATGCGATCATCCAATACCATACCAGTACAGGCGACTTGGAATTGACTGAGTCAGGGTAAAGCGAGGGGCACATCGGGTCCTCAATCAGCTCCTGGTAATCTGAGGTTGCAAGACCAATCAGACGCCAGGAGGGAAAGAGAGCTGTACGACGTGCCCGACATCCAGTCTATCCGAACGTTGCATCAGCGCGGGTATTCGGAGCGGCAGATCGCGAAGTTGCTCAAGCTGAATCGGGCAACGGTGCATCGCTACATCGAGATGGCAGTCGTGCCGACGCAAGTACGCATGGAGATCCAAGAGCCACGGCCAGCGGTGAAGTTCAAGGATGAGTGGAAGAAGACGGTACGGGACCTGCTACAGGCCGAAGCCGAGAAGCAGGTTCGACGCAAGCAGCGTCTGACGGCGCGCAAGGTGCACGAGGTCCTGGTCGCAAAGCACAGCGCCGACATCTCGGAGGTGACGGTCCGGCGCTACGTAGCAGAGATCAGGGCCGAGAGGGCGAAGAAGGCCTTTGTGCCGCTGGAGTTCGCGCCAGGCGAGATGGCCGAGGTGGACTTCGGCCACGCGGAGATCATCATCGGCGGCGTGCGCAAGCTCTGGCCGTTCTTCGCGATCCGGCTGATGGCCAGTGGCGTGCGCTTCGTGATGGTGTTCCCGGACGAGAAGCTGGAGTCGCTGCTCGCCGGCATCGTGCATGGCCTGTCCTTCATCGGCGGCGTACCCCACCGGCTAATGTTCGACAACCCGAGCACCATCGTGCTGCTGCGCGGCGGCCAGCGCCTGCAGAGCCCTGAGTTCAAGGCGCTTTGCGCACACTACGGCTTTGAGGCGGATTTCGCCAACCCGCGTTCCGGCAACGAGAAGGGGGCCGTCGAGTCTGAGGTGGGCTGGGCGCAGCGCAATCCCTTCAGCGGCGTTCGCGAAGCGGCCTCGCTGCAGGAGTTGAACGCGCAGCTCGCAGCCGAATGCCTGCAAGACGCCCAGCGGACTCGTCGAGGCGACAGCCTGTCGGTGCAGGAGCTCTGGGATCTGGAACTCGGCCACCTGGGCACCCTGCCGCACGAGCCTTTCCCCGCGTGCCGTAACCGTTTCGTGCGGGTGGACAAGACCCTGCTCTGCACTTATGACGGCGCGCGCTACTCGGTGCCAGTTGAGCACGTCCGGCGGGCAATGCTGTTGCGTGCCTTCTGGGACCACATCGAGATCCTGGACCAGAACGGCACGACGGTTGCGGTACACGACCGGCTGCCGTCCGGCGGCAGCTCTCTCAGCCTGCTGCATTACCTGCCCGTGCTCAAGCACAAGCCGCGCGCCGTACGGGATGCCGCAGTAATCTCGCGTGGCGAACCCGCCATCGCGCAATACCGCGATGCATTCCTGGCGGCGCGCCCTGACGCCTACCGTGAACTCGTCGCGATCCTGCAGTTGTCCCAGCAGAGCGGGGTAGCCAAGCTTGCGCAGGCGCTCGCCACGGCCGGGCTGTGCCACGCCTACGATATCGAGAGTGTCCGGGCCCTCCTGCAGATGGAGGAGGACGTCACCCGGCCGCTGCCGCTATCTGCGTCCAATCTGCAGCGATACCCCGAAACCCCTGTGCCCCAGGTGGCCAGCGCGGTCTACGAGGCGCTGCTCGAGGCCGCCGCGAGCAGGGAGGGCGACTGATGGACGAAACCGCTCTGCTCGCCCGCATCGACAGCCAGTTGCACTCCCTGCACCTACCCGGCGCCCTGGAGAACTACCGGCAGCTGCAGGATGGCCTCACAGCGCCCGAGGAGGCCCTTTCCTTCCTCAGCGCCATCCTGGCCGCGGAACTCGACTCCCGTGAACTGCACCGCTACGCACGCAACCTGCGCGCTGCGAGATTCCCCGTGCTCAAGGAACTCGGCGCCTTCGACTTCACCGCCCTGCCCTCGCTGCCCAAAGCCAAGATCGAGGAACTCGCGAGCTGCCGCTTCATCCCGGCCCACGAGACCGTCCTCTTCGTCGGCAATCCTGGAACCGGCAAAACGCACCTCTTGATCGCCCTCGGTCTCGAGGCCGTCCGCCGCGGCCACCGCGTGCGCTTCGTCACCGCGGCCGCCCTCGTCAACGAACTGCTGCTCGCCAGAACAGAACTCCGCGTGCCGAGGCTCCTGCGCCAATATGCCGCCTTCGATCTGGTCCTCGTGGACGAGCTCGGCTACGTGCCCTTCAGCCGCGAGGCGGCCCAGCTCCTCTTCGAGTTCTTCAGCGACCGCTATGAGCGCCGAGCCGTCGCACTCACCACCAACCTGCCGTTCGCCCAGTGGCCGCAGGTCTTCCTAGATGAGGCGATGACCGTGGCGCTCCTTGACCGTCTCACGCACCGCAGCCACCTGATCCTGTGCAACGGCGAGAGCTATCGCTTGCGGCAGAGCCGGCCTGGCGCGCGCGGTTCGGCCTGAGCGGTATTAGATGTACAATTCTCGCCTCGCAACTCCCTTGCGAACCCCACACCTGCTGCCCCCTCCGAAGGAGTTGACCCTGATGCGGCGTGACCATGTCCTGACCGTCCGTCTCTCGGCAGAGGAGCTTGCCCTACTACCGGCCCTCCGCCACGCCATCGTCGAGGAAGTGTCCCAAGCTGAGGTGCTGGTTTGGGCGCTCGAAGACCTCTGCCGTCGTGTCACCGCAGGCGACCAGATCGGAACGGCCATCGGCCCGGAAGGTGTCGCCGTCTGTGCAGCAGCCCTGCAGCAACTTGAGCGCGCCCGGGCCAAGCGTCCTTGGGACGAAGAAACCCGCGGCCGCCGCCCACGCCTGACTGCATCCGACCTGCGCACGATCTCGGCTCTCCAGCAGGAATCGCGAAAGGGGGTGGCAAACAACTAGACCCGCATTACATTGAACCCAGTATCTTCCTCCTCCCCTAGGGGAGGCCTACCCCTCGCTCTCCCGTGGGACTGGTATGGCTTTCGATGATCACCCTGGTATGGTCTTCGGTGAGCGCCCGCAACAGGGTAAAACAGCCAACT
>JAJYSJ010000039.1 GCA_021793645.1 Bacillota bacterium | reverse complement strand
TCAAATCGTTGATCGCGGACCCCTCCCTGCATCCTCCCTTCGACAGGCTAATTGGAAACTCCTTGCTCCTAAACGCTGCTTAAACTGTTAACCCCTGACAGCGCGGATGTGGGTAATGCGTAGACCCAGAGGTAGGGCTGTCTAAAGAGTCGGTGCCATGTCCCGCGAACATGCTGGACTCGATCGATTTCGCGTTTCACTTGCAAGGATGCATTCGGATCGACTGAACCCATCAACATACCTAGTGCTTCGCCTCCCAGCCCGTGTGATCATCCGGAGCGCTCAGCGGCCAAGAGGGCGCTTGTCTGATCATTTACGGCGTGTGGGCTTCCCCTCCTCCGCAGGATCCTGGCCTTACACCTCCAGCCAGTCCCCCAGGATCGCGTTGAACTCTTTCGGATGCTCGAGGTTCGGCAGGTGGGCGGCGCCCTCGATCGTCTCGAGCCGCGCCCCGCGCACACGGGATGCGATGAATTCGGCGGTCGCCTTGATCACCTGCAGGTCCTCGCCGCCGACGATCAGCAGGACCGGCAAGGTGAGATCCGAAAGACGCTCCACGTCGGACGTCAGTGCATCCTGCGGCTCTGCGCCATTCGCCGGCTGGAAGGCCTTCGCGAACATGTCGCGGGTCAGCGCGAGGAACTGCCGGTCAAGATCGGCCTCTTGGCGTTCCAGGCCGACGATCCAGAGCTTGAACTCGAGCGCCATCAGCCGTTCGTAATCCTTGGCCTCCTCCGCCGCGATCAGATCCTGCACAATCGGGGGCTCAAGCTCCGGATGGTCGAAGCCGTGCAGGCCGCTCCCGACAAGGACGAGTCCCTGGATGCGCTCTGGGCTGGTGAGCGCGACGCGTACAGCGGCCGCGCCGCCCATCGAACAGCCGATCAGGACAGCCTCCTTTACCTCCAAGGCGTCCATCACTGCGAGCACATCAGCCGCGTAGCTGAAGGGGCCCGGGACGTTTGGCGTCTCGCCGAAGCCGCGCAGGTCCCAGCGGATCACGCGGTGCGATCCGCGCAAGAAGGCCACCTGCGGATCCCACATCCTGCGGTCCGCAACGCCCGCGTGCAGCAGGATGATGGCTGGACCTGCTCCCTCTTCCTCAACCCGCAGCGTCGTTCCGGCAACGGGTACCTCTCGCATCATCGTTGATTGCTCCCCTTTCGCCCGCAGCGGTTCGCCT
Organism: Bacillota bacterium; assembly: GCA_021793645.1. Classification (GTDB taxonomy): domain Bacteria; phylum Bacillota; class Sulfobacillia; order JAJZYS01; family JAJYTV01; genus JAJYTV01. Next base: position 16,184 of record JAJYSJ010000039.1, on the reverse strand, counting down.
CAGGCGGGCATACGCATGAATTCGCGCGGCCCCGCCCTCAGCCCTTTGCCGTTCTCTCTGTTCAAAGAACGTGTGGGAATCAGAGGGGGGGCTTGAGCCTGAAGTAAACTGGAGTATGCTGGAATTGGGAGGAATGGACATGGATACACTATTGGTTCGTCGTGGTCTACTGCGGGATGCCCGTGGTATTGCCGAGGTACTAGTGGACACATGGCGAACAACATATCAAGGCATAGTTCCGCAGCCGTATTTGGATTCTCTGTCTTATGATTCAAGTGAACAACGCTGGCTCGGTATTTTGGCGAATGAGGGCAGGCCGTCTCAAGGAGAGCGAAAGCTCGTCCATGTCGCTGAGTCTAACGGACGTGTAGTTGGCTTTGTTGTTGGTGGTGCTGAACGTCGTAGATCTGAGACGTCATTGTTTGACGGTGAACTGTACGCAATCTATATTCTCGTCGATCATCAAGGTCGGGGATTGGGCAGAAGATTAGTCCGAGCTTTAGGGGCAGACCTTCAAGAAATCGGGCTCAAATCTATGCTTGTTTGGGTCTTGGCGGAAAACCCTTCTCGCTATTTCTATGAAGCGTTGGGTGGGCAACTCGTCGACCATAAAACCACTGAAATAGGAGGAGTTGCGCTGGACGAACTGGGTTATGGTTGGGCAGACCTAACGTCCCTATGATCTTCTACGTTTCCCACACACCTCTTAAACAGATCTTTGCCGTTCACGCGAGGAGCGGTACAATCCGCGCAGAGCCGAGGAAGACCGGGAGGTGGTCCCGATCCGGATCCTCGTCATCGGAGGAACGCGCTTCGTCGGCTACCAGTTGGTCTGGCGCCTTGTGGCTGCGGGCCATACGGTCTCCATCTTGAACCGCGGCCTGACACCTGACCCCTTTCGAAGCCGCGTCGAGCGGATCGTCGCAGACCGCAGGAGTCCCGCCTTCGCGGCGGCGCTGCACGGGCGCACCTTCGATGCGGCAGTAGACTTCGCGGCGTTCGATGCGCAAGATTCCGCGCAAGCCGCAGCGGTCCTGCTCGGTCAGGTCGGCCATTACGTCCTGATCAGCTCAGGGCAGGTATACCTGGTCCTCGAGGGCGCAGATCGGCCGGGCATGGTGCCGGAGTCCGGATACACCGGGCGCGTCGCGGCTGCGCCTGCGGATCCCCGCGACCAAGCGGAGTGGCGGTACGGTGTGGCGAAGCGTGAGGCGGAGGACGTGCTAGTTAGCGCATTCGAGGAGGACCGCTTCCCGGCAACGCGGCTGCGCCTGCCGATGGTGAATGGGGAACGCGACCCCCACCGCCGCATCGAGGGCTATCTCTGGCGCATCCTCGACGGCGGTCCGCTGCTCCTGCCGGATGGCGGGCGCCAGCCCGTGCGCCACGTCTACGCCGCCTCTGTCGCACAGGCGATATTGGATCTCCTCGGCAAGAAGGAGACGTTCGGCAAGGCCTTCAACCTGGCGCAGGACGAGATGCCGACCCTGCGGGAGTTCGTAGAGATGCTGCAGCAGCTGATCGGTGCAACGGGCGAGATCGTGGACGTGTCGGGCGCGCACATGGTCGCAGCTGGGCTTCGCCCGGTATTCGCGTCTGCCTTCAGCGACCCTTGGATGTCCTGCCTTGATCCCGCCAAGGCGAAGGCGCAGTTCGGCTTTCGGCACGAGCCGCTCGCCGCCTATCTCGGCAAGATCACCGCATCATTTCTGAGCCGCCTTCCGGAACCACCACCGGAATCGTATGCGCAGCGCCCCGGCGAACTCACACTGGTGCGCTGATCCCACTCCCACAAAGTGTCCGCGGCGAACGCCGCAAGGAGGCATCGGGATGGACTCGAGAGTGAGCCGCCTCGCAGAGATCGTTGTCGATCACGCAACTGCCATACGGCCGGGCGATCAGGTGCTGGTCCAGGGCCCTCCCCACGCTCAGCCTCTCTTCGAAGAGATCGTCCGACTGGTCGCCCGCCGCGGGGCAGTGCCAATTCCATTGATGACCACAGAGAGCCTGCAGCGCATCTTCCTACAAGAGGCGTCCCTTGAGACGCTCTCCAAACCGTCCCGGATCCAGGTCGCCGCATTCGAGCAGGCCGACGTGCTGATCAATATCCTTTCTCCCGAAAACACGCGAGAGCTCAGCCTCGTCGCACCAGAACGCATGGCAGCGGTCCAGGGAGGGCAACGCGACATCAGCCGGCGCATCATGGCCGGCGAGGTGCGCTGGTCGATCGTGCCGTACCCTTCTGCGGCCATGGCCCTGGAGGCTGGCATGGACCTGGAAGCGTATGCGGACTTCTCTTTCGGCGCGACAAACCGGGACTGGCCGAAGGAACTGACGCTGATGGAGCGGGTCAAGGAAGTCTTCGATACGGTGGACGTCGTGCGGGTCGTAGCGTCCGGCACGGACATCACGCTGCGCATCGGCGGCCGCCCCGGCGTGATCTCCGGCGCCACGCACAACGTCCCTGGCGGGGAGGTGTTCTACGCGCCGCTCGAGGACGCCACCGAAGGTGAGATCCTCTACGACATGCCGGCCATCTATGCCGGGCGGGTCGTCGATGGAATCCGCCTGCGCTTCGCGGCCGGCAAAGTGGTCGAGGCGAGCGCGACGCAGGGTGAAGACCTCCTGCTCACCCTCCTCGACCAGGATGAAGGCTCCCGCATCCTCGGCGAGCTTGGCATCGGAACGAACTACGGCATCGACCGGTTCACCCACAACATCCTGTTCGACGAGAAGATCGGCGGCTCCATTCACCTCGCGCTGGGTGCTGCCTACCCGGCCTGCGAAGGCAAGAATGTCTCTGCGATCCACTGGGACATGATCCGCGACCTGCGCGGCGGCGGCGAACTCTACGCGGACGGCCGCCTCGTCCAGAAGGACGGCAAGTTCCTCTTCTAGCGGCCGCAGCCAACTGACTTGGGGTGAACGCATGCTTGCACGCTGGGCCCGCTTCTGCGGGCGGCGGCGATATCACGTCCTCTTCCTCTGGGCGGCTGTGCTGATCGCCAGCATCCCCTTGGCCGCAAACGTCACCCACCACCTCTCCTCGAGCGGGTTCGAGGATCCGAGAAGCAGTGCCGTCTGGGCGGACAACCAGCTGAAGCATCTCTCAAGCGGCGGAACCGCGACATTGCTCATCGCGCAGGCGAACCTCGCCGAGGTGCGGTCCTGGGCAAGTGCTGCGGGTGTCCCTGCGCAGGATGTACGCTTCGTCGAACACGGGAAGACCCTGCTCGTCCCGGTCGCGCCGCTGAGCGCGAGGCAGGTAGCCGAAGTGCGACGTTCCGCCCGCGCGGCGCACGCGAGCGTCTCGACCGTCGACGACGTGGCCGTCGGACAGCGGGTGCTCTCGGACGCGAAGGCAACGCTCTCCTCCAGCCTGCCGATCGCACTGCCGCTTGTGCTGATCCTCCTCCTGCTCGTGTTCGGGTCAGTCGCGTCATCCTCCCTACCGCTGATCGTCGCCGCGGTGGGGTCCAGCCTCGCGCTCGCCGTGATCGACCTGGTGGAGAACCATATGGTGCTCTCGTCCTACCTCACTGACATCGTAAGCTTCCTCGCTCTGGGAGTCGGGGTGGACTACGCCCTCTTCCTCAGCGCGCGCTTCCGCCAGGAGCTGCAGAGGACGGACGATCTCGATGCCGCCGTCGGAGAGACGATGCGGACGGCCGGTCGCTCTGTTCTCTACTCGGGCATTGCCGTCGCGCTCGCGGTAGCGACCCTTCTCTTGGGTGGCGATGCCTACTGGCGCGGCATCGCGCTCGGCGGCGCGGTTGCCGTCGCATCGGTGCTGCTTGCCACCCACTCCCTGCTGCCGGCCCTGCTGCGGCTGATCGGTCGCCGCATCGATTGGGGCAGGCTCCCGACGCGGCGCAAAGCGGGGCGCATGTGGCCAGGCCTGGCTTCGTTCGTCGGCCGCCACCCGATCTGGGCGATGCTGATGGGACTTGCGCTGCTCGGCGTGCCCGCGATCTTCGGCGTTCAGATGACGATTCGCACTCCGGCAAACCTTTCCGTCCTCTTGCCGCGCTCCGATCCACTGCGCAAAGCGGTAGAGGTACAGGCACAGGCCTTGGGCCCAGGAGCAGCCTCCCCGATCGTGCTCGCAATGCGCCTCACGTCGCCAGTCACGGAACCTGCTTCCTGGCAAGAGGTCTTACGCGTCACGCAGCATGTGCAAGGGCTGGCCGACGTGCATTCGGTCGCCTCCGCCGCGCTGCTCGGGCTCTCCCCGGCACAGCTCGCGCAGGCGATGGCGCACCCGTCGCTCGCGCCGCAGCCTCTCGTGCGCGGACTCAGGGCGTTCACCAACGCGAAGAGCGATCCGCACGTCGTCGTGGTCTACGTCACCCCGACCACGGGACCGGACTCCCCTGCGACTCTGCAGCTCGTGCACGCCCTGCAGAAGGGCCTTCCCATCTGGCTGCCGGTCGGCAGCCGCAGCGGCGTCGGCGGGGTGACGGCGCTTCTTGACGGCTTCAACCATCTGACGGGCGCGCGCCTGCCTTGGATCATCGGCGGCGTGGCGCTGATCGCCTTTTTGATCCTCCTCTTCGCGACGGGCTCCTTCCTCCAGCCTCTGCTCGGTGTGGTCTTCGACGGGCTGGTGGCGCTCGCGACGGCCGGGATCCTGGTGCTGACAGTACAGCGCGGCGGCTTCGGATTCGAGGCGCTCGCACCGGACAGCAGCATCACGCCCCTGATCTTCGTACTGCTCTTCGGCCTCTCGATGGACTACGAGGTGATCCTCCTGCATCGCGTACAGGAGTTCGTGCGATCCGGCTCTAAGAGCTCCGCCGCCGCCAGCGCCGGCCTCGCCGCGACGGGCTCGATGATCACCGGCGCCGGCATGATCATGGTCGTGGTGTTCGTTGCCCTGCTGGTCAGCCCGCTCGAGATCATGCAGATGCTCGCGATCGGCATGACCTCTGCGATCCTGCTGGATACCTGGATCGTGCGTACGCTGCTCGTACCAGGCAGCATCGCACTCCTGGGCCGCTTCGCCTTCTGGCCATGGGGCACGCAGTCAGGGAGGAAGTAGCCGCGGCAAGAGGCAAGAAGCGGCATGCCGCCTCCTTTGAACGCAAACCCTACCCCCGTGAGGTGATCGGGGTGCAGCGAAGACACTTGGCAGCAGCAGCAGGTGCGCTCGTTTGTCTTGCCACCTGCGCGGGATGCGGAGCGAAGACGGCGAGTCCCGCGCCAAAAGCGAGCCAACAGCAGATGGCAGCGGCCGGCGCGAAGCTCTACAAGCAGCACTGCCAGTCCTGTCACGGCGCGAACCTCCAGGGAGGCCTTGAGGTAGCGGGAGCCACGTCGGCTAATATTCGCTGGAGCGAATTGAAGAAGAGCTACACGGCGACCACGCTGGTTCGCGCCATCATGCAGGGCAAGGACGAGACGGACAGCCCGCTCGACGCGGCCATGCCGCGCTGGCATGGCACGCTCACGACAGGGCAGGTCAACGAGATCATAGCGTACCTCAAGACCAAGTAGGGCTGGTTTCAGTCTTCGGTTCCTGCTTTCTATTGACCTCGCGCTGCCCTTGTCCGTGGGGCAGCGCGGGTTAAACCACTTCAATACGCTCTTGTACCGGTCTCGTCGAGGTCGGCTGAAACCCGCGCCGAACACAGCATCAGCGCCATATCGGCGGCGTCCCTCGCAGGTAGGGGCGTCGCACCTCGCACCCCCCTCCTCGTGGACCACTCGACGTCTTCTGGCAGTACCGCCGACCCAGCCCAAACCACCGCCTGCTTCCCAGCCGCCCCTTGCGGGTACTACACTGGGCGCTAGGATCCTCGCAAAGAGGCGGGCGCGGTTGGCAGGGATCCTTCTCGTGCTTGCCTTCAACCTGCTCGCGGGCTTCAACGATAGAGGAAACCTGCTGGCAACGCTTCTGCCCACGCGACTGCGGCCGATCCTGCTCTGGCTGTGGCTCGCGCCGATCGTGTCCATGGGCCCCTTCGTGCTCGGCACCCACGTCGCGGATACGATCACGCGGCGCGTCGTCCTACCGATGACACTTGCACACACCCTCGAGCCCGCGCTCGTCGCCTCCCTGCTCGTCTCGCTCGTCAGCTGGTGGCAGCGCGTTCCCACCTCGATGTCACTCGCACTCATTGGCGCTATGGCAGGCGCCGGTGCCGCAGCGGGACTGCCGGTTGTGTGGAGTGGGGTGTTGCGCCCTTCAGCACCTCGCGGACAGCCCTAGGCGGCAGGGAGCAGACCATCCTCGCGATGCGCAGCGCGTACAGCGACGGCAAGCGTGCCTACAGCCTCGCCTACGCAGCCCTTTTGCGCGATCGCGAAGGGCCTGCCCTGGTACCGCCCGAAAACAGGCTGCGCTTCCACCTGCGAAGGATCGAAAAGCTGGCGAACGCCTTCTCCGGCATCCTCGTGAACAGCTAGGCATCCAGAACACAAGGAGGGCAATGCATGGACGAGCGGTCACCCGTCGTCCTGTCGTGGAGCGGCGGCAAGGACAGCGCCCTCGCGCTCGCCGCTCTGCGGCAGATGGGCGAGGCAGTGCACTGCCTGCTGACCACCGTAACAGAGGACTACGACAGGATCAGCATGCACGGCGTGCGCCGCGAACTCCTGCACGCGCAGGCCCGCGCCGCACGCCTGCCGCTGCAGGAGGTGCACATACCCAAGGACTGCACGAACGACATCTACGAGGCGCGCATGGGCGACGTGGTGCGACAGCTCGCGGCGCAGGGCGCGCACCGCTTCGCGTTCGGCGATCTATTCCTTGAGGATGTGCGCGCGTACCGCGAGGTCCATCTCCAGCGAGCTGGCCTCCAGGCGCTCTTCCCGCTCTGGCGAAGGGACACCAGCCAGTTGGCGCAGACCTTTGTGGCAGAGGGCTTTCGCGCCGTGATCGTCGCAGTGGATCCTAGACAACTGCCTATAGAGTTCATTGGACGAGACTACGACGCGCGCCTCCTGCACGACCTTCCGGCGACCGTCGACCCCTGCGGCGAGCATGGTGAATTCCACAGCTTCGTGTGGGACGGGCCAGTCTTCGACCGTCCGATCCCGATCCTGCGCGGCGACGCAGTGCTACGCGACGGATTCTGGTTCCAGGACCTCTTGCCCGCAGATTCTTCCAAAAGCTGTTCGTAGTACTCCCATGGACCATGTTTCGGATGAACCGCCCCAGGCGCCAATCTCGATTGGCGGTCAGCGGGTGCGGTGAACTTTTGCGCGCCGAGATGGGCCGTATCCATCGTTAGCGGTGATGCCTGCAAAATGGCATAGGCGTGGGTACGCCACCGCGGTGGCACGCGGAGGCATGCGGCACTAACCCTCGACCGCCACCTCGCGCATTGCCTCGTCCTCCAGCCGGAACGCCCGCAGTTCCTGCGCCCCTGGCGCGGCGATCAGGTAGATGGCATCGGGATAGCTAGCCTCGCGAAGATCGATCTGGGACGGCTGTGCGGGACCCGCCGGATGGGAGTGGAAAATGCCCGCAAGCTGCAGCCCTTCCTTCGCGAACCTCCGCTGCGCGGCCAGGATCTCCTCGGCGCCGATCGCGTAGCGCGTCGGGCTTTGCAGTACGTTGCGGCAGGGCAAAAAGAGCACGAACTCGCTGTCGCGGCCGCCCAGAAGGCCGCAGGCTTCGAGCGGCATCTCGCGCTCCGCGTGCGCGAGCATCTCCTGGCGCAGGCCCGGTGCGAGTCGGACGCTCAATCGTGCGCCTCCTGCACCGGCAAGCCGGCGGCCCGCCAGCCGACGAGCCCACTCGCAAGGCTGCGCGCCTTGAAGCCGCGCTGTGTCAGGAGGTCCGCCGCGATCTGGGAGCGCCGGCCGATGTCGCAGAACACCAGCACCTCCCGCTGGGGATCGAGCGGCAGGTCTCCCGCCGCGATTTCCTCGAGCGGCACGAAGATGGCCCCGGGAATCGTCGCGCGCGGCCCCGCGGCAGGCGGGCGCACATCCAGCCACTGCACCACCTGCGATCCGAGGAGACGTCCCGCCTCCTCGGGCGCAAGCTCCGATGCAGCTGTCGATGCGCCTCCTGGCAGCGGCGCACCGCAGAATGCCTCGTAGTCGATGAGACCGCGCTGCGTCGGGTGATCGCCGCAAACGGGACAGCCGGGGTCGCGAGCGATCGGAAAGCTATGGCTCCTCGCCAAGAGCGCGTCCACCACCATGAGGCGGCCGGCGAGGCTCTCGCCAGCACCGAGGATCAGCTTCACGGCCTCCAGCGCCTGAATGGAACCGACCTGCCCCGCCAGCGCGCCGATCACCCCCGCCTCAGCGCAGCTCGGCACGCTGCCAGGGGGCGGGGGGCTGGGGAAGAGGCAGCGGTAGCACCCGCCGCCCGGCAAATACACCGCGACCTGTCCTTCAAAGCGCAGGATCGATGCGTCGATCCACGGCAAGGCGAGAATTGCCGCAGCATCGTTCACGAGGTAGCGGGTCGGGAAGTTGTCGGAGCCGTTGACGATCAGATCATAGCCGGTAAGGATGCCAAGCGCGTTCTCTGCGGTGAGGAATACAGGATGGATCGAAACCTCAACCTCCGGATTGAGTTCCAAGAGCGCGCGCTGCGCGGACTCCGCCTTCCCGTTCCCGACATCCTGATCCCGGTGGAGCGGCTGACGGTGCAGGTTCGTGCGCTCTACCCAATCACCATCGACAATCCCCAGGTGCCCAACCCCAGCCGCCGCGAGATACGTCAGCGCGGGAGCGCCAAGACCGCCTGCGCCGATCACGACCACCCTAGCGTCGCGCAGGCGCGCCTGCCCCTCGATTCCCACTTCGGGGAGGATGATCTGGCGAGTATAACGCTCCGTAGAGCTCGCGCTCAGCCGCGCTTCGCGCAGGCGGAGCTGGACCTCCTGATCCGGTGCTGTGATCGCCCGCAGTCCTCCGCGCAGGCGCAGGTCGCGGCCGCCCGCGAAGGCGTCGACATCCATCGCGAGCCGTCCTCCGGAAAGGATCCGCTCGACGAGCCGAGGATGCTCCGCTGTGAGGCTGCTCAGCGCGGCACCGAGGGTTTCCCCCTGCGCCGAGAGGACCGCCTCACCTCGGCACAGCGCCTGCAGGGCCGGCGGAATCCCGATCTCCATGCACCCATCCCCTCCCGTACGACAAAGCCCCCGCGCCGACCGCGGGGGCTTTGCACGGCGATCAGGCCATCTTTCCGTCGGCCGCGAGGGCCGCGTCGTTGAGGATCTCGTAGAGCGTCGGGTGCGCGTGCACGACCTCCTGCAGGTCGAACAGTGAACCGTCGAACTCCAGTGCCAGCGTACCCTCGGCGATCAGGTCCGTCGCGTGCGGCCCGATGATGTGCATACCGAGGAGGTCGCCTGTGGAGGCGTCCGCGACCAGCTTTGCGAAGCCGTCCTCCTCACCGTAGATCAGCGCCTTCCCGTTCGCCTTGAAGAAGTACTTGCCGACCTTCACCTGGTGGCCCTGCTCCTTGGCCTGCTCCTCCGTGATGCCCACGGAGGCCACCTCCGGGCGGGTGTAGGTGCAGCGCGGCACCCGATTGTAGTCGATGCCCGGCGGGTTCTCGCCGAGGATCGCCTCGACGGCGGTAATGCCTTCGTGCACCGCCACATGGGCGAGCTGGAGTCCGCCGATCACGTCGCCGATCGCGAAGATGCGCGGGTCTCCCGTGCGCATCTGACGGTCCACCTTGACGTAGCCCCGATCCAGCTGCACTTTGTCGAAGTTCTCAATTCCAAGACCCTCGCTGTTCGGCTTGCGGCCAATCGCCACAAGGATCGCAGCAGCCGTCAGGGTCTTCTTGCCGTCCTTGCCCTCGATGTCGATCGACGCGCGTCCGCTCTTCAACTTGAAGCTCTGGGCGTCGACGGCATGCCCCGGATAGCAGTCGATGCCGCGGCGGGTAAACAGGCGCTGCAACTGGTCCGAGACGTCCTTGTCCTCGAGCGGCAGCAGGCGCGGCAGCGCTTCCACGAGGTGCACTTTCACCCCGAGGTCGTTGTAGAGCGAAGCCCACTCGCAGCCGATCGCGCCAGCGCCGACGATGATGATGTCCTTGGGCAGCTTGCTCATCTCCAGCGCATGATCGCTCGAGATGACCGCCTTGCCGTCGAACGGCAGGCCGGGAAGCTCGCGTGCCGAGGAGCCCGTCGCGATGACGATGTGGTCCGGCGAGAGGAGGTCGCGTTCGCCGTCCGTGCGGTCTATAGAGACGGCGCCGGCGGGTGCGAAGATGGAAGGCGGCATCAGCGTGCCAACCCCTTCGTATACCTGTACCCCGGCCCGCTTCAGGAGGCCCTGCACGCCTTTGTAGAGCTGGTCGACAATCTTCTGCTTGCGTTCCTGCGCTTTTCCGAAGTTCACTTCAGGTACGCCAACCTGGATACCGAACGCCTCAGCCTCCCGCAGCGTCGCGGCGAGTTCCGCCGTGCGCAAAAGGGCCTTCGAGGGGATGCAGCCCTTGTGCAGGCATACGCCCCCGACCTTCTCCTTCTCCACCACAGCCGCCTTGAGCCCGGACTGCGCGGCCCGGATCGCGGCCTCGTAGCCGCCAGTGCCGCCACCCAGGAACAAGACGTCGATCTTTTCCTCGGCCAATTCCGTACCTCCCGCTACCGGCTCCGCCGGCAGGTCTTGCCCGTTTGGAGAGTAGCACGACGCCCCGCAGGAGAAAAGTGCGCGGGGCTCAGGCGCCTGTTGAACCCTTCCTCCGTCGGCGCCTGCGCACGATGATGTAGGCAATGAGCGCCAACGCCCCTGCGCCGAGAATCGCGATCCAGAAGCGTGAGATCCAGGTCACGAGGATCTTGTAGTGCGGGCCCACGAGGTAGCCTGCGCCCGCCGCGATGATCGGCCAAAGCACTGCGCCGATGCTGGTGAAGACGAGGAACCGCGGGTAGGGCATGTCGAAGAGTCCCGCAGGGTACGAGATGATCGCACGCACCCCGGAGATCAGGCGGCCGACCAGGATGGCGATGTCGCCGCGGCCATGGAAGAACTTCTCCGCCTGCTTCAGACGCTCGTCCGTGAGGCCGACCCGGACGCCGTACCTCAGGATCAGGCGACGACCGCCGCGCTTCGCAATCAGGTACGAGATGTGGGCCCCGGCGATCGACCCGAGCGCCCCCGCCAAGATCACGAGCGGCAGTGAGAGCCTGCCTTCGGACGCGAGCACGCCAGCGCCGATCAGGGAGATCTCGCTGGGTGACGGGATGCCCACCGATTCGATCAGCAGGATAAGGAAGAGCACGGGATAGCCAAGCGTTCCGAAGATGTGAATAGGACGCCCGGCCCAGCCCGGCAGGCAAGGCCGAACGGCTTCCCTCCTTCCGACAACAGCTGAATCGTAGGGATTGCGCAGCGCAGGGGCTGGCAAGCCTTTGCTGTAGTTTATCATGGAGGCGAGGTATCCCCACAATCATGAAGGACCAGATCGCCCGCGCCACCTCGGCCGATGGCAAGGTGCGCGGCATTGCCGTTACGGGTACGCACCTCACTGAGACCGCGCGCCGTCGGCATGGCACGTACCCTGTCGCGACTGCTGCGCTCGGGCGTGCCCTGATTGGCACCGTGCTCCTGGCCCAGGCGCTGATCAAGCCGCCAGACCGCTTGACGCTACGCCTTCTGGGCGACGGCCCGCTGGGGGCCGTGATCGCGGACGGTGACGCACTGGGCGGTGTGCGAGGCTACGTGATCGAACCGAAGGTTGCACTCCCGCTGAAGGAGAATGGCAAGCTCGACGTCGGCCGAGCGGTAGGCCATCAAGGCTCGATCGCGCTCGCGCGCACCACGCAAGACGGTGCGCCATACTCCTCCGCAGTCAACCTCGTCAGCGGCGAGGTCGGCGAAGACATCGCCCACTTCCTTTGGCGCTCCGAACAGGTACCTTCCGCTGTGACGCTCGGGGTGCTGCTACGGGCGACGGGCACGGTCCAGGCCGCCGGCGGCATCCTCCTTCAGGTGCTCCCCGGGGGCGAGGAGTATGCCGAGCAGCTCGAGGAGCGCGTCGCAGCTTTGGGGCCAGTATCGGCGCGCATTGCACAGGGGGACGCGGCACCCGCGCTCCTCGATGAGCTTCTCGGTGGCATGCCGGGCTTTCGGGTGTCCGAGAGCGGCGCCCCTCACTTCTCGTGCACCTGTTCACGCGCGCGCGCCAAGCGCTCGCTTCTGCTGCTCGGCCCACGCGCACTGGAAGAGCTACTCCAGGACGGCGGAGCCGATCTATCCTGCCACTTCTGCGGCCGTTCCTACCACTACGACGCACAGGAGCTCGAGAAGCTCCACAGGCAGTCCGAGAACCTCACTTGAGCGTCGAGAGGTAGGCGGTCAGGTCGTCGATCTGCTGCTTGGAAAGCGGCAGCCGCGGCATCGTCGCGCCGGGCATGTCGAGGATGGTAGGCCGTCATATATCCAGGGTACGGGTGGAAGTTCGTGGCCATGCAGTAGATGCCCCAAAGCACGATCACCCCGATCGTCATTGGGCAATCCACCTATGACATCCGCTTGACAGCCCCGGCAAGGCTTGGCAGTCTGGGAACCAAGTCATCGCGGCGGACGCGGGCCCGCCGCTCAAGGAGCGGACCATGCCGAAGCGGGGTCATCTTTTCCTGTTGATCGGTCCCAGTGGCAGCGGCAAGACGACGCTGATCCATGCGGTGCGCGAGCGCACGCCTCTCGTACGCTTCATTCCCACGACGACGACCCGTGCCCCGCGGCCCAGCGAGGAAAACGGCCGAGAGTATTTCTTCGTCTCCGCGCAGGAGTTCGATCAGCTGATCCAGCGCGGCGACCTGCTGGAATGGCAGTGGGTCCACGGCCAGCGCTACGGCACCTCGCGCCGGCGCTTCGCCGACGCGATCGCGCAAGGGCTTCTCGGCATCACGTCGATCGATGTTCTGGGCGGGGTCGCGGTGAAGGCCGCGTTTCCGCTCGACAGCACGTCGATCTTCGTCCGCCCCTCCTCCCTCGAGGAACTGCAGCGCCGCCTCGCCGCGCGCGGCGACACCGCCGGCGAGGACATACACCGTCGTCTTGCGCGTGCCGAGATGGAGATTGACCAGGCCACTGCCTGCGACGAGGTGCTGATCAACGACGACGGCCGCCTCCAAGAGGCGGCCGATCGGCTGATGCACATCATGGATCCTTGGCTGCAGCAGGTGCAGGAGCGCTAGAGCAGCCCGATCGCTTCCTTCACCTCGGCCAGCATGGGCCGTGCCTCCCGTTCTGCGGCGGCACGGCCTTCTTCGAGTCTGCGGTCGATCTCCGAGACATCTGCGGTGAGGGCCTCTACCCTCTGCCGCAGGGGCCGCAGCACCTCCACCACAATGTCCGCAACGCCGCGCTTGAACGCCCCGTAGCCCTGGTCGCGGAAGCGCGCCGCGAGGGCTTCGATGGGCTCACCGGAGAGCGTCGACGCGATCTCCAGGAGGTTCGAGACCCCAGGCTTTTCCTTCGGTTCATAGGCGACCTCCCGGCCGGAGTCCGTCACGGCGGTCATGATCTTCTTCGAGATCACCTCGTCGCTGTCCGTGAGGAGGATCTTGCTGTTCGGGTCCGGATCTGACTTCGACATCTTCTCCAGGGGGTTGCGCAGCGACATGACGCGGGCGCCCAAATCGGCGATGCGCGGCTCCGGCACGGTGAACACGGGGCCGAAGCGGCTGTTGAACCGCAGCGCGATGTCCCGTGTCAGCTCGACGTGCTGCTTTTGGTCCTCCCCGACCGGCACCTCCTGCACGCGGTACAGAAGGATGTCCGACGCCATGAGCAGCGGGTAGGTGAAGAGGCCGACGGAGGCGTCTTCCTTGCCGCGGCCCTTGGACTTGAACTGCGTCATGCGGTTCAGTTCGCCCATCCGCCCTAGGCAGTTGAGGATCCACGCGAGCTCGGCGTGCTCGTGGACGTGGCTCTGCAAGAAGACGTGCGAGCCCTCGCCCAGCCCCAGGGCCAGTAGCAGCGCCGCGGTAGAGCGGGTGTTCTGCCGCAGTTCCTTGGGGTCCCAGGGGGCCGAGATGCTGTGCAGGTCTACGACACAGTAGAAGCTGCCCGGGTCTGGCTGCCAGTTGCGCAAGGCACCGATATAGTTGCCGAGTTGGATCTGTCCTGTCGGCTGAATGCCGGAAAACGCCTTGGCCAAGGTTGTCCTCCCATCATCCGCTTGTACTCTCCCCATGATAGACTGGGCGCGCGGAGGTGCGAAAGTTGTCCGAAGCCATTTTCTTCTGGTACCCCGGCTGAACGTCCTGCCGTAACGCGAGGGCGGAGCTCTCGCATCAGGGTATCGCATTCCTGGATCGGCGTCTTCCGAAGGATGGTCCGAGTGCGGACGAACTGCACGCGATGGGTCGCCTCCTGCCTGGGGGCGTGAAAGACCTCGTCTCGTTGCGGGGCCGCCATTGGAAAGCCCAGGGCATGGACATCGCAGCGCTTACAGACGACGAGGTCGTTGAGCGCGTTTTGCAAGATCCCCTCTCGCTGCGCCGCCCTCTCCTCTGGCAGGGAGAGAAGCTGCTGGTAGGCTACGCGGTGGGAGCGTATCGCACGCTCTGACGCTCCGAACCCACCGTTGAGATCACAAGGGCGCCCGACTGGGGCGCCCTTGTCTCGCTTTCGGAACCTACTGCTCCGGGTTCGCCCTCGAGGAGTATGCCGGGTTCAGCTGCGCCGACAGGTTCTGCGGGAAGCTGATCCACTTCGGACTGCCGTCGCTCGTGTAGAGCATCGAGGGATCTTGCAAGAACTGCGCCTCATACCCCGAGAGGATGTAGTAGCGCGTGCTCGATGCCACGAGCGAAGGATCCACCACCTGGATGCGCGGGATGCTCACCGAGAACGTCTTGCTGTATGGCGAAGGCGCCGGATTCGCACCAACCAGCGCAACACCGAGAAAATGCCAGGAAATGCCCTGGTAGCTGCCGTTCAGGACAGCGGTGCGGTCGGTCGGGTCCTGAGGCAGGCCACCGTACGGCAGGGCGAACGAAACCGGGACGTAGCCGGGAACGGACTGCTCGATGTAGGCCTGTTCCTCGCCGATCTCTTTCTCGATCCCGGACGCGTCCAAGCTGCTCATGTCGGCGTGGGTGTAGGTGTGATTGCCGAGTTCGAAGCCATGTGCCACCAGCCACTGCATCTTCGCGACCGAGTCGACGCCGAAGGGATGGTTGTTCAGGTAGAACGTCGCGGTGACGGGAAAGTCCGGGTGGGCTTTCTGGAAGGCCTCCAGCACGCCGACGGCCGATGTCGGCAGGGGCACATGCGCACTGTTCCACTCGAACTGGGAGTAGTCCCCGTCGTCGAACGTGAGCACCGCAGGGTGCTTGCCGGCAGGAAGGTTCATGTCGCCCGACTCGTACTGCTGCATCGTCACGAGCGCGAAGCCGTGATCGTAGAGCCATGTGAGGTCTTGGTAGAGACCCTGCGGCGTCCTCTGCCAGCGTCCCTCCGTGGGCCCGATCATGTGGTACTCGAGGATCGGCACGACGCCGAGCTCGTTGCCGGACGTCGGCCTCGGGACCGTCACCGGACTGGGCGTGCGGGGTTTCTGTTTGGCTGCAGAGTGGTGGGTCTTGGGGACGGGAGTAGGGGGCGCTGCGGCCAAGCCCGGGGCGACGACCCCGCAGCCGGTGAGCGCGAAGAGACCGAACAGGGCGGTCAGCATCAGCGGATAGGACGGTTTCATTGGGTTCTCCCTCAGAGAGGTCTTCGCACCGACGTCCGGACCGGCCTAAGCCGCGAGCAGCTGGAGGCGCGCAGCTTCGCTTGGTGCCTACCAGGGAGAACACCGCAGGGCGTCGTTTGGTTACTGGCGGCCGCAGATGGTTCTGAGGGGGTTTCTGGAATGCCGCTCCACTAGCCCGTGAACTGGGCGGCGGGCGCTTCGAGGTCGCCCGCCGCCGTCATTGCACGCGCTAAGGATGCCACACAGTGCCCTTTGGAAACGTCCGCAACGGATAGGTGTTGAGCGTGACCGTAATCACCGCGGTTCCCTGCTGCGCGAGTTCTGCAGCCGTCGGTGAGCCCTCCCACTTCGCCGGAAAGTCGTACTCCCAGTCGCCCGGCTTCTGACCCATGGTCTCGGCGTCGTATGTAGCGCCAGTGATGGTCTTCCCGTCCGGCAGGGCTTGAACAGTTTACTTGAAAACTGTGCTAATCTCTCTTAAACTGTTCAGTATGGAGAGGTTAGTTGGAATCGGTGAGGCAGCCAAGGCATTAGGTGTCTCCATCAC